>JAKPHF010000064.1 GCA_029550525.1 Planctomycetota bacterium | reverse complement strand
AATGGAGGCGGGGGGAATCGAACCCCCGTCCCGTGGTACTTCAGCCGAGGTTTCTACGTGTGTAGTCGGTGTATTGAATCTCGACCGTCCCACGCCCATCGACAGGCTTGCGACGGCCCAGCTCCGTGAGTATCTCGCCCGCTCGTCACGGTGCCAACCCGAGCGGACCAGCCTGCTAATCGTCGCCCCGAGCAGCTAGCAGGCGTCGCCGCCGGGACGGGTCGCCTAATTAGGCGGCCATGCGCAACTGCGAAGAGTTGGCATTTAATGGTTTCGTCAGGTGTTTAACCAGGCCTCCTGACAACCTGGACACGCGGCCTCGACCTCTTGTAACCCGGTCGAACCCAATTCGCCCCCTTCGGGCAGTACACATTATAGCCTAATCATTTCCGGAGCGACACCGCCCCTGTAAGTCTCCCTCAGCACAGACTCCATCGATCGGCACTCAGTCGAGATCCATTCCGGCTGCCACGAACGGACGAATTGGCCTCTCGGCCGGCGTCACTGCGGATCGTAGTAGATCTCGTAGCTGCGGAAGCCGTTGGGGCGGTTGGCCGGGTTCGTGAAGCTGACGCCCTGGCGGCCGGGGGTGGCGATGACCGTGTAATCGGCCGGCGTGGCCAGCGTGGTGGCGGGCAGTCGAACGACCCGCTTGACCGCGGAAGCCGACGCGATCGTGTGCGGCAGGCCGAAGATGTTCCCGACGCCGATGCTGACGCGTTCGTCGCCGCCGCCGGGACTCGTACCGTTGGTACCGTTGCGTGCCCACCGGACGATTTCGACGCGGGCGAAGGGTTTGGTCCCCTCTACGGTGGCTCCGGCGGCGCCTGGCGCAGTGAACGGGAAGAACTCGCTCTGATAGTGTCCGTCAGGACCGATCCCCTCGACGACGATGAAGAACGAACCCGTGACCGACGCATCGGGGTCGGTCACGCGGACCCGCAGGTTACGAGCGTACTGCGGCACGTCCACATCGGGAGTGAGGACCATATTCACGTTGGTCAACGGCGTCGAAGCCATGACCGACGTTGGGTTGGTCGGATCGTCGGCCGCGGCCGGCGCGGTCAGTGTGAACGATTTCGTCGTGACCTGCAGATGCACGACCGCGGTAAAGGTGGCGCCCGCGGCGTCGGTGACCGTGCAGCTGGCAACGTAGGTGCCGCTGGCGTAGGGCGCGGTAAACGTCGGCATCTGCGCGGTCGCATCGTTCAGCGTGGTGGCCGTGACGTCGGCCCACGCCGAGTTACGCACCGTCCAGGCATACGTGTGGGTGGGAATCCCGCCGTTGGCCACGACGGCCAGCGTGGCTGTCTCGGCCGCGGTGAGCGTGCTCTTGTTGGTGGCCACGGTGGCCGACAATGGCATGCCCACGACAATGGCGATGGAGTCCGTGAACGTGTAGCCGTCCTGGTCGGTGACGGTGCAACTGACGGTGTACGTTCCCGGCGTCGCCGGCCCGGTGAAGACGGGGCTAGCGACCGTGGTATTGCTCAGCGCCGCCGAGGCATCCGCCCCGCTGCTGTCCTTGACCGACCAGGCATACGTATAGGGCGATGCGCCGCCGGCGGCGTTGGCCGAAAGTGTGGACGTTGCCCCGCTGACGATGCTCACCTTGGTGGCGGTCACATCGACCGACAAAGGCATGCCCACAACCAGGTGCATCGACGACACCGCCGTTGCCGACCGGCTATCGGTGACGGTGCAGGTCACGCGATAGGTGCCGGGGGTGGCGGGCGCGGTGAAAGTCGGCGACGCTATCGTGGCGTCGTTCAACGTGGCGCCGGTCACCACCGCCCCACTGGGGTTGGTCACGACCCAGGCGTACGTGTAGGGCCCCCATCCGCCCGAAGCGGTTGCAGAGAGCGTCGCCGTTCGACCGGCCACCATGCTGGCCCGAGTGGCCAGCGTGTAAACCGACAAGGGCATGCCCACCATCACCGTGCAGGAATCGATGCTGCTGGCACCCGACGCGTCGGTGACGGTGCAGGTGATCCGATAGTTGCCGGGGCTGGCCGGCGCCGTAAACATAGGCGCGGCAGCGGTCGGGTCGTTGATGGCCGCGGTGGCATTCGCACCGGTCTGGTCGACGGCCGTCCAGGCGTAGGTGTACGGTGACACGCCGCCGATGACGCTTACATCGAGAAGCGTCTGGCCCGTGGCGGCCGGGATGCTCGAATAGCGCGCGGTCACGTCAATGGACAACGGCTGACCGGCGTAGATGTGAATCGTCTGCGCTACGGTCTCGTTGGCCGAATCGGTGACGATGCAAGTCGCGCGGTAGGTGCCCGCCGCCGCAGGTGCGGTGAACGTCGGATTGGCCACGTTGCTCGCACTCAATGTGCCGGCAGTGACATTGGAGCCGGTCGGATCCAGGACGGTCCAAGCGTACGTGTAGCCGGGGATGCCGCCCTGGACGACGGCGTTCAGCGCGGTCGTCTGGCCGGCAGGCAGGCTTTGCTTGACCGTGGTGAGGTTGAGCGAAAGCTTCATGCCCACGTAGATCTGCACCGAGGCGACGGACGTCGTGCCGGCCGCATCCGTGACCGTGCAGGTGAACCGGTAGGTGCCCGGCGCGGCCGGCGCGGTGAACGTGGGGCTGGCAACCGTCGTGCTGCTCAGTGTGGCGGCGGCGTTGCCGTTGCTCGGATCGGTGGCCGTCCACGCGTAGGTGTAGGGCGACACGCCGCCGTTGGCGTTGGCGGTCAACGTGGCTTGGCCGCCCGTCGCGGGGATGCCCAGCTTGTTGGTGCGCACGTCGAGTGTGAGCGGCATGCCCACCTGAACGTGAATCGAGCGCGAAACGGTCTCGCCGGCCAAGTCGGTCACCGTGCACGTGAGTCGATACGTGCCGGGCGTAGCCGGTGCGGTGAACGTGGGGTCGGCAACGCTGGTCGAGCTCAGCGCGGCCGAAGCATCAGCGCCGGCGGGATCCAACACACTCCAGGCGTACGTGTAGCCGGGGATCCCGCCCTGGGCCGAGGCGCTCAGTGCGGTGGTCTTGGTGCTGGGCAGACTCTGCTTCGTGGCCATCACGTCGAGCGACAGATTCATGCCCACGTAGATCTGGACGGACGAGATCGCCGTCGTGCCGGCAGCATCGGTCACCGTGCAGGCGAATCGATACGTACCCGGCGTGGCCGGCGCGGTGAACGTGGGGCTGGCGACCGCCGTGCCGCTCAGTGTGGCGGCGGCGTTGCCGTTGCTCGGATCGGTGGCCGTCCACGCGTAGGTGTAGGGCGATACGCCGCCATTCACCGTCGCGGTCAGGACTGCCTGGCCGCCGGCCGCGGGGATGCCCAGCTTGTTCGTGCGGACGTCCAGCGTGAGCGGCATGCCCACGTAGACGTGGATCGACTGCGTGACCGTCTCGTTGGCCGCGTCAGTGACCGTGCAGCTCAGCCGATACGTGCCCGGCGTGTCCGGTGCGGTGAACACCGGGTTGGCGACGTTCGTGGCGCTCAAGGTCGCGGCCGACACGTCCGCACCGCTGGGGTCCAGTGCCGTCCACGCGTAGGTATAGCCGGGGATGCCGCCCTGCGCCGCCGCGTTGAGAGCCGTCGTCTGGCCCGCCGGCAGGCTCTGCTTGACGGTGGTGACGCTCAGCGACAGGTTCATGCCGACGTAAACCTGAACGGACGAGATTGCCGTCGTGCCGGCAGCATCGGTGACCGTGCAGGCGAAGCGATACGTACCCGGCGTGGCCGGCGCGGTGAACGTCGGCGTTGAAACAGCCACGTTGCTCAGTGTGGCGGCTGCATCACCGTTGCTCGGGTCCAGTGCGGTCCAAGCATAGGTGTATGGTGACACACCACCGTTGACCATCGCGCTCAATGTGGCTTGGCCGCCGGCAGCCGGAATGCTGAGCTTGTCGGTGCGCACGTCCAGCGTGAGCGGCATGCCCACATAGAGCAGGATCGAGCGCGTGATGGTCTCGTTCGCGGCATCGGTGACCGTGCAGGCGATACGATACGTGCCTACCGTCGCCGGCGCGGTAAACGTCGGAGTAGCGACGTTGGCTGCGCTCAATGTGGTGGCAGTGACATCCGCCCCACTCGGGTTCAACACGCTCCAGGCGTAAGTGTAGCCGGGAATACCGCCCTGTACCGCGGCGTTGAGAGCCGTCGTTTGACCACTGGGCAGGCTCTGCTTGGTCGCGGTCACATCAAGCGACAGGCCCATTCCCACGTGTACCTGTACGGACGAGATCGCCGTCGCACCGGCCGCGTCAGTCACCGTGCAGGTAAAGCGATACGTGCCTGCCGTCGCTGGCGCAGTGAACGTCGGAGCGGCAACCGCCGCGTCGCTTAGCGTGGCAGTCGCATCGCCGTTGCTCGGATCCAGTGCCGTCCATGCGTACGTGTAGGGCGACACGCCGCCGTTAGCCGTCGCAGTCAGCACCGCCTGACCGCCGGTGGCCGGAATGCCCAGCTTGTCGGTCTGCACATCGAGTGTGAGCGGCATGCCCACGTACAGGTGGATCGAGCGGGTGATGGTTTCGTTGGCCGAATCGGTCACCGTGCACGTGATGCGATACGTGCCCGCATCGGCGGGCGCAGTGAAGACCGGGTCGACGACGTTGGTCGCGCTCAGCGTCGCGGCCGACACATCCGCCCCGCTCGGATCGAGGATGGTCCACGCGTAGGAATATGCGGGGATGCCGCCCTGTGCCGCCGCGTTCAGCGCGGTCGTTTGGCCGCTGGGCAAGCTCTGTTTGGTCGCGGTCACATCGAGCGACAGATTCATACCCACGTAGATCCGGACGGACGCAATCGCGGTCGTTCCAGCCGCATCGGTGACCGTGCAAGCGAATCGATACGTGCCCGGCGTCGCCGGCGCGGTGAACGTCGAAGCGGCAGTGGTGGTGCTGCTGAGCGAAGCACTCGCGTCGCCGCCGCTCGGGTCCGTCGCGGTCCACGCGTAGGTGAATGGCGACACGCCGCCATTGACGATAGCGTTCAGCGTCGCCTGGTCTCCGGTGGCCGGGATGCCCAGTCTGTTCGCGCGCACATCCAGCGTGAGCGGCATGCCCACATAGAGATGGAGCGAGCCTGTGAACGTGCTGTCATCGACATCGGTGACGGTGCAGGTGACGCGGTAGGTGCCCGCCGTCGCCGGCGCGGTGAACGTCGGGTTGGCGACATCGATCGCGTTCAACGTTGTCGCCGACACGTCCGCCCCGCTCGGATCGAGAACGCTCCACGCGTAGGTGTATCCAGGCGCGCCGCCCTGAGGAGCAGCCTGTAGCTCAGCAGTCTGGCCAGACGGCAGACTCTGCTTCGTCGTCGTCAGGACCACGTAGAGGCCCATACCGACGGTCACTTCAACTGTCGCGGCGACGGTGGTGCCCGAAGCATCCGTGACGGTGCAGGTGAATCGATACGTGCCAACGGCGGCCGGCGCGGTGAACGTCGGCGTCGCCGAGGTGGTGTCGTCCAGGTAGGCAGCCGCGTCGCCGTTGGAGGGATCGGTTGCCGTCCACTCGTACGTGTACGGCGTGGCGCCACCGTTGGGCACAGCCATCAACGCCGCCTGCCCGCCGGCAGCCGGGATGTGGACCCGGTCCGTGCGGACATCCAGCGTGAGCGGCATGCCCACGTAGACGTGGATCGACTGCGTGACCGTCTCGTTGGCCGAGTCGGTCACAGTGCAACTGACGCGGTACGTGCCTGCGGTCGCCGGCGCGGTGAACGTCGGCGCGGCGACATCAACCTCGCTCAAGGCGGCGGAAGCATCGGTGCCGCCAGGATCGAGCACGCTCCAGGCATACGTATGGCCGGGGATACCACCCTGCACTGCCGCGTTGAGTGTTGTCGTTTGACCGCTGGGCAGGCTCTGCTTGACCGTGGTCACGTCAAGCGAGAGGTTCATGCCGACGTAGATCTGGATCGAGGAGACTGCCGTCGTGCCGGCAGCGTCAGTGACGGTGCATGTGAAGCGATACGTACCCGGCGTGGCCGGCGCGGTAAACGTCGGCGTTGAAACAGCCACATTGCTGAGCGTCGCGGCCGCATCACCATTGGTCGGGTCCAGTGCCGTCCAGGCGTAGGTGTAGGGTGACACACCACCGTTGACCATCGCGGTCAATGTGGCTTGGCCGCCGGCAGCTGGAATGCTGAGCTTGTCGGTGCGCACATCCAGCGTGAGCGGCATGCCCACATAGAGCAGGATCGAGCGTGCGATGGTTTCGTTCGCAGCGTCGGTCACCATGCAGGCGATGCGATACGTGCCGGCCGTGGCGGGTGCGATGAACGTCGGAGTAGCGACGTCGGCCGCACTCAATGTGGTGGCAGTGACATCCGCTCCACTCGGGTCCAGCACGCTCCAGGCGTATGTGTAGCCCGGAATGCCTCCCTTGGCCGACGCGTTGAGCGCCGTCGTTTGACCACTGGGCAGGCTCTGCTTGGTCGCGGTCACATCAAGCGACAGGCCCATGCCCACGTATACCTGCACGGACGAGACCGCGGTCGTGCCGGCGGCATCGGTGACCGTGCAGGTGAAGCGATACGTGCCTGCCGTCGCCGGCGCGGTGAATGTCGGGGCGGCAACCGCCGCGTCGCTCAGCGTCGCGGCCGCATCGCTGTTGCTCGGATCCAGTGCCATCCATGCGTACGTGTAGGGCGATACGCCACCGTTGACGGTCGCGGTCAGTACTGCCTCGCCGCCGGTGGCCGGCACGCCCAGCTTGTCAGTCTGCACATCGAGCGTGAGCGGCATGCCCACATAGACCAAGATCGACCGTGTGATCGTCTCGTTGGCCGAATCGGTCACCGTGCAGGTGATGCGATACGTTCCCGCATCGGCCGGCGCGGTGAACGTCGGGCTCGCCACATCAACGGCGCTGAGCGCCGTGGCGGAGACATCCGCGCCACCAGGATCGAGCACACTCCAGGCGTACGTGTAGCCGGGTATGCCGCCCTGAGCCGACGCGTTGAGAGCTGTCGCTTGGCCGCTGGGCAGACTCTGCTTGGTCGCCGTCACGTCGAGCGACAGGCCCATACCCACGTAAATCTGAATCGAGGAGACCGCCGTCGTGCCGGCCGCGTCAGTCACCGTGCAGGTAAAGCGATACGTGCCCGCCGTCGCCGGCGCGGTGAACGTCGGAGTAGCCACCGCTGTGTCGCTCAGTGTGGCGGCAGCATCGCCGCTGCTCGGATCCAGTGCCGTCCACGCGTAGGTGTAGGGCGACACGCCGCCGTTAGCCGTCGCAGTCAGCACCGCCTGACCGCCGGTGGCCGGAATGCCCAGCTTGTCGGTCTGCACATCGAGTGTGAGCGGCATGCCCACGTACAGGTGAATCGAGCGGGCGATGGTTTCGTTGGCCGAATCGGTCACCGTGCACGTGATGCGATACGTGCCCGCATCGGCGGGCCCGGTGAACGTCGGCGCCGCGACGTCCAGTTCGCTCAAGGCGGCAGAAGCGTCGGCTCCGCTGGGGTCCAATACGCTCCAGGCATACGTGTAGCCCGGAATGCCGCCCTGCGCCACGGCGTTGAGAGCGGTCGTCTGACCACTCGGCAGGCTCTGCTTGCTCGCGGTCACATCAAGCGACAGCCCCATGCCCACATAGATCTGCACGGAGGAGATCGCCGTAGTACCCGCCGCATCAGTGACCGTGCAGGCAAAGCGATACGTGCCCGCCGTCGCCGGCGCGGTAAACGTCGGAGCCGCGACTGTGGTGTCGCTGAGCGTGGCGGCAGCATCGCCGTTGCTCGGATCCAGTGCCGTCCACGCGTACGTGTAGGGTGAGACGCCGCCATTGGCGATGGCGGTCAGCACCGCCTCGCCACCGGTGGCTGGAATGCCCTGTCTATCCGTGCTCACGTCGAGTGTGAGCGGCATGCCAACGTACAGGTGAATCGAATGGGTGAGCGTTTCGTTGGCCGAATCGGTTACCGTACAGGTGATGCGATACGTGCCCGCATCGGTGGGTGCCGTGAACGTCGGGTCAGCCACGTCAACGGCGCTCAGCGCAGTGGCGGAAACATCCGCGCCGTCAGGATCCAGCACGCTCCACGCATACGTGTAGCCCGGTATGCCGCCCTGGGCCGACGCGCTCAATTCGCTGGTCTGACCGGAAGGCAGGCTCTGGCGGGTCGCGGTCACGTCGAGCGACAGATTCATGCCCACGTAGACCTGGACGGACCCCATCGCAGTCGTGCCGGCAGCATCGGTGACCGTACAGGTGAACCAGTACGTGCCGGGCGTCACCGGCGCGGTGAACGTCGGCGCAGCGATGCTCAGGTCGTCCAGCGCAGCAGCCGCATCGTCGTTGTTGGGATCGGCAGCCGTCCAGGCGTAGGTGTACGGCGACACGCCGCCGTTGGCCGTCGCGGTCAATATGGCCTGGCCACCCGTGGCCGGAATGCCGAGCTGGTCGGTGCGAACGTCCAGCGTGAGCGGCATGCCCACGTGAACGTGTACCGACTGGACGGCAGTTTCATTGGCCGAATCGGCCACGGTGCAGGTCACGCGGTACGTGCCGGCCGCCGCGGGCGCGGTGAACAGCGGGGCAGCCACGTCGACCCCGCTCAACACCGTCGCGGCGACGTCCGTTCCGCTCGGATCCAGCACCGTCCACGCGTAGGTGTAGGCGGGAAGTCCGCCTTGCGCAGCCGCATTCATGGCCGTCGTCTGACCACTCGGCAGGCTCTGCTTGACGGTGGTCACATCGACCGACAGCGACATGCCCACGTAGACCTGAACGGACGAGATGGCCGTCGCGCCCGCCGCGTCCGTGACCGTGCAGGTAAACTGGTACGTACCCGGCGTCGCCGGCGCGGTGAACGTCGGAGTGGCAATAGTCGCATCGCTCAACGCGGCTGCGGCGTCGTTCCCGCCCGGATCCACAGCCGTCCAGGCATACGTATAGGGAGACTCGCCGCCGTGCGGCGTTGCGGTCAGTATGGTCTGCTCGCCCGCCGTCGGAAGGCTCGATTTCTCAGTCGCCACATCCAGCGTGAGCGGCATGCCCACGTAGATGTGCAGCGTGTCCGTGAATCGCTTGAGCACCGAATCCAGCACCGAGCATCTGATCCGATACGTGCCCGGCGTGGCCGGCGCGGTGAAGATCGGTGTTGTAATGGTGGCATTGTCCAGCGCGGTGGCGGTGACATCACCATCCGGCCCCTCCACCACCCACTCGAAGCTCACCGGAGGCACGCCGCCCAGCACCGCGGCAAACAGCGCCGCCTGGCCACCGGACGCGGGCAATCCCTGCCGGTCGCTGGAGATCGAGACCGACAGCCCCTGGTCGAGGCCGCCGCCCACCACGAGGTTGGTCGAAAGGACCGCAACGTAGCCGGCGGAATCCGTCACCATACAGGTGAAGTTGTACGTGCCGGTGGTCAGCGAGCTGGTGAACGTCGGGTTGGCGATCTCGGTATCGTCCAGCCGCTCGTTTTCCACGTCGCCCTGCGGATTGGTCACCGTCCACTGGTACCGGTAAGGTGGGATTCCACCGCGGGCATCCGCCTCCAACTTTGCCTGGCCTCCGCCGGCAAGCACGTCCGTGTGATCGCATCTGACGTCCAGCGTGACGGGCTGACCGATGGTCAACAGCAGTGTGCCCTCGGCAGTCTGGCCCAGCGAATCGCGCACGACGCACTTGATCCGATGGATACCGCTCATAAGACCGCTGGTGAACGTCGGATCGGCGCGATGCGGATCGTCGAGCATTGAATTGTCCATCGTCCCGTCGGCCGCAGTGACTGACCAGTCGTACGTGAAGGGCGCGGTACCACCGACGGTCACCGCCTGGAGTTGGCAGCTGCCGTCGGGCCCGCCGTACGCGGGCAGCTGGTAGCGATTAGTGATCAGTTCGAGACTCAGGTGACTGTAGACGGCGATCTTGACCGAGTCGCTCGAAGCCATGCCCGTAGCGTCGGTGATCGTGCAGGTGACCCGGTACGTGCCGAGCACGTTGGAACTGTGGAAGAAGCGACTCTTGGGCGAGGCGACGCTAAGCCGGTCGTCGGCGGGATTACCGTCGGGTCCGACGATGGTCCAGAAGTAAGTGTAGGGAGGCGTGCCACCGATCGCTTCGGCGGTGATGGTGGCCTGGCCGTTGGGCCCACCGCCGCTGGCCACCCACTCGGAGTTCGAGCCGATGGAGCCGCCCTCAGCCGCCGATCGAGAGGACGTCACAGTCAAGCTGGCGACCACCTGTTGGCCCACGGAGATTTCGAGCGAATCAGTAGCGATCTGGCCCACGGAGTCGGTCACGCGACAGATGAACTGATACGTACCGGGAACACCGCTACTGGTGAACGTCGGATTGGCGATGTTGGCGTTGTCGATCAGGTCGGAGGCGTCGTTGCCCAGCGCGTCCAGCACCGTCCAGTGATACGTGCACGGCGCGGCTCCGCCGGTGACCAGGGCCGAAAGCAACGCCCTGCCGCTAACGCCGCCGTCGGGTGAGACGCGCTGCCGATTCGTAAGCACGCTCACCGACAACTGCTGGCTGACCACGATCAGCATGGAGCCGACCACTTGCTGCCCGCGGGCATCGACGGCGGTGCACATCACGCGGTAGGTACCGGGCTGGGAAGGACTCGTGAACTGCGGATTCACGATAGTCGGGTCGTCGAGCCAATCGCCCTCTTTACCGTCCGGCCCCAACACAACCCACGAGTAGGTATACGGTGCCTTGCCGCCGGACACCTCGGCCTCGAGCTTCGCGCGTCCGGAAGCCCCGCCTCCGGGTACGACCATTGGCCGGTCGGAAGACACGTTGATCGACAGCAGATGGTTGACGATGACCTCGGTCGTCTGCACCGCGATCGCCCCAGTGGCGTCGATGACCTTACAGGTGATCCGGTAGGTTCCCAGCTCGTACCCGCTGGTGAACAAGCGGGTGGCGTGAGCATCGCCGGAGAGGCGCTCGTTGCTCGGCTCGCCATCGGGTCCGGTAACGCTCCACTCGTAGGTGTAAGGCGCGGCGCCACCCCAGACCTCGCTGGTGACATTTATCTGGCCGTTGGGCCCTCCGCCGTTGGGTACCTCCTTGCGATCGACGCTAAGCGTGAGGCTCAGATCCTGGCTGACGTAGATGATGGTCGAATCGCTGACGATGGTCAGTCGCGAGTCCGTGACGGTGCAAACCAGCAGGTACGGTCCGATAAGAGGACCGGGTCGAAATACGGGATCCGGCGAGTGGGGATCGTCAAGCAACTCGGTTCGATTCTGCCCCATGGGGTCCTTGACGACCCACCGGATGGTGTACGGCTCGAGGCCGCCGGTGATGTTCGAGTGAACAGCGGTGAGTTGATCGTCACGACTGGAGGTGTCCGGTGCACTGATTCTGACGCGGTCGGCTTCCACGTTGATCGTGAGTTCCTCGACCTGCGGAAGGCACGCGGGCGCAAACACGACCAGCAGAAGGGCCCACGGGCGCGGAAGCCGCAGCGGCCATCTGATCGAACTTCGTGTGGTTCCCGATTCTCGCAGACACATATTTTCCGGCCCTTGGCGCGTCCGGCGAAAAACCAAAGAGAGAGGCGCGCTCGAAAGCCACATCGGACCGATGAGCTTGAGGAGTAAGTTATTGATGAGCAAAAACCCTTTGTCCGGCCGGCGGCGATCACGACATGGAACGGGCCCGATATCATCATCTCGGCCGCGCAGCCTTTCCGGACGCGGGATCTTATCGGGCCCGGCCTGCGGCGAGCGATAAGCAACAATTTAGTTAATGGGGTGGCCACCCCCGCTGACCGGTCCAGCCGTCCGACTTGTACCCGGCGGGCGATTTGCGTTATCCTCACCGCGGTTTGTGGTGCAGGCTTCGAGCCGGCCTGAACTCGCGGTGGAACGTCCGCACTACAATTCCGCCGGGCGTGACACGTGCCGCACCCGAGCAGGGCAGTTGTAAATGGGGCTGGGTTTGACAGCGAAACGAAAGAATGGCGGCGGTCTGGCCGGCCGCACGCTCTACGTTCCTCAGATGGCCTACGCCGGCGGCCGGCTCATTGCCGCGGCCTTCCGGTCTATCGGCATCGACGCAACCATCACCCCGGATTCCGATAACGAGACACTCGTGCTGGGCGGGAGGCACGCCAGCGGCGAAGAGTGCCTGCCCCACAAGATCACGCTGGGCGATTTTCTCAAGATTTGTCGGCAGCCGGGGTTCGACCCTGCCAAGGCGGCCTTCTTCATGGCCACTTCGCACGGGCCCTGCCGATTCGGTCAATACGTCGAGTATCTCAAACAGGAACTGCGCAACCTGGGCTACGGCGACGTGCTCATCTTCTCGCCGTCCAGCGGCAACTCGTACGACGGATTTGCCGAGCACGCCGGCGAGCTCATGCGGACCATGTGGGTGGCCGTCACCTGCGGCGACCTGGTGACCAAGTTCCTGTACAAGACCCGCCCCTACGAAATCACGCCCGGCGACACCGAGCGAGCCTATCGCACGACCGTGCACGAGTTCGCGGACGTCGTCTCGCAGCAGGAGGTGTCGTTCGGCCAGCGTTACAAGCAATTGGTCGGGCTGGTCGAGCAGATGCGCGACCGCTTCCGGGCCATCCCCGCGAACTACGTGAAGGGCCGTCCGCTTATCGGCGTGGTCGGTGAGATCTTCTGCCGACTGAACGACTTCGCCAACCTCGGCACGCTGCAATGCATCGAACGGCTGGGCGGCGAGTGCTGGATGTCCGAGTTTTCCGAGTGGGTCTGGTACAGCAACTGGAACCAGCGGAACAAGCTCACCCAACAGTACGGCCGGTTCAGCCTGCCCTACTTGAAGTTCAAGCTCAAGGCCAAGTTCCAGAAGCGCTATTCGCACGGGCTGCGGGCGCCGCTGGCCGAGGACCTGGCCGGCTACGACGAAGCCCACGACATCGCTCACGTGCTGGAGCTGGCCCGCCCCTACCTGCCCGCCGAGGGCTCGCTCGGCGAAATGGTGCTCAGCGCCGGCCAGACCATCTTCATGCATAGCAAGGGTGTGGACGGCGTCATCGACATCAGCCCGTTCACGTGCATGAACGGCATCATCTGCGAGGCCGTCTATCCGGCCATCAGCGCCAACCACGGCGGCCTGCCCATCCGTAGCTCGTACTTCGACGGCACGAACGTCAACGTCGAGCACGACCTGGAAATCTTTCTCGAATTGGCCCGGGCCTACCAGCGGCGCAAGCAGCACCCCCGTGTCTACCCGTCCTACTTCAAATGACCCTCACGGTGTGGCGTGTGCGAGTGGCAGGAGGATCCCCGCGCGCGAATGGTCCCAGCGCGTGCGAGCGGCGGGGTTCAGTACGCGTTTGGCGTGCACGAGATCGACGTGGCTCCGCCCTCAACGGGCGCGAAGACAGCAGAGATCGGCGCGGCTCCGCCCCGAAGGGGCGCGAAGTTAGTACCGTGGGCGTGAACCCACGGACCGCTGACTCCGAAAAATCTATCCCCTGTCAAGCTGAGGGCGGCGAAGCCGCCCTCAGCTTGACAGGAGCGTGTGACCCGGATGATCACTCGCTCCATCCGTGAGCATTACGAACCGCCACCATGGCCGCCAAAATGTTGTTCCAGGTCTGCGGCTTGTACATAACCTCGTTGGGGAACATGCAGCCGTCCCAGCACAGGTGACGCATCTTGCGAGTGAGCTGACCCGACGCGTCGCGCAGCCAGTAGCCGGCCTCGCGCGGGATGTTGAGCTTGCCGTTCGGATCGTCAGCCAGACAATGCCGGCCCGTCTTGTCGTGCGAGCCGCTACCTTTAACCGTCGCATCGTTCTGCGCGACGTGGAAGTCGATGGTGTACGGCCGCAGGGCATCAGTCATCTTCTTGTACGCTTCGGCGAAGACGGCCTCGTCGCCCCACTGGAAGCCTTCCGGCAGGATTCGGTCCTCGGGCGCGTTCGTGCCGATGAGATAGTGCAGCGTGTGCGCCATGTCGGCCTGGAAGCCCAACGTGTTCGGGCGATCGACCATTTCCAAGAGCTCGACCATCCGCTTGCAACTGTGCATGCCGCCCCAACAGATTTCGCCTTCGGCGGCCAGCTTCTCGCCGAAGTCCTCCGCGATCGTGCAGGCTTGGCGGAACGTCTCGGCGATGCGTTTCTGGTTGCCGGCCGGATCGGCGTACCACGCGTCCACACCGCAGGCCGAGTCGATCCGCACCACACCGTACGGCCGCACGCCCAGTTCGCGCAGTTTCCGGGCGATCCGGCAGGCCTTGCGAACTTGCTCGCAGAACCGCTGGCGTTCGCTCGCGTCGCCCATGGCCGACCCGCCGCCGGTCGGGGGCCAGACCGGCGCCACCACCGACCCGACCACCAGGCCCTTCGAGCGGATCTGGTCCGCCAGCCGCTTCAGATCGTCATCGCTCGAATCGATGCTGATATGCGGATCGAACAAAAACAGGTCGATGCCGTCGAACTTGACGCCGTCCACCTCAGCAGCGGCGGTCAAATTCAACATCGTCTCCAAATCGATCGGCGGCTCGGAGTCCGGACCCTTGCCGACCAGCCCCGGCCAGGCGGCGTTGTGCAACTTCGGCCAGTTGTTTGGATTCTTATCGCTCATCAGACGCTCCCCAGAGAATCTCGAATGTCGAAATCCGAATGACGAATGAAGCCCAAAATCCGAATGCCGAATATCTGTCTGCCGACGGTTAGCCTTTCGCACCTCGGTGCCTGCAAATCTTGCCGAAGATCAGATTCAACTCCTTGGCTTTGATCCAGTGCCGCCTGGCCTCCTCTTTGAGAGCGGGAACCGCCGCCGCAATCATCCGGAGTTAGTACTTGCTCTCGCGAGACTCACGCTTACATACGCTGATGCGATATTGAAACTCTTTTTTCGAACCAGCATCATCCGCCTCGCAATAATTCGCACCGATGCTCGTACCGGCGCGAACAAGCTGGCGGACCAGCGGTTCCGTCGCCGCATCGATCAGCACGTGCCGAGCGAATCCGATGATCGCCTCGCCGAAGCGAGACGTGCGCTCTTCCAGGTCGTACCGCTTTTTCACCTCATCGGGACGACTCTTCCCGGCAGAGCCATCATGCATCGGCAATTCATCTGTCATCTCATCCGCGCCACTCGGATTCCGCTATTCGTCGTCGATTCAACTTTGAGATCTCGTCATTCGTCATTCATTCGACATTCGGATTTCGTCATTCGTCATTAGCAAAACGGCGGGGCTCGGGGCCCCGCCGTTCGCTGCGTTCGCGATTAGTTCTTTCGGGCGTCGCCGACGTTGGGCACGCTTTCGTGCGTGTCGGGACCGAAGTACCGCAGGCTGACCAGAGGTTCGCTGCCGGTATTCTCGATAGTCAGGCCGGCCCGAGCCGCGTCGTACGTGATGAACAGCTCGTCATCGGGCTCCTCGCCGAAACGGATGCAGACCGGCGTCTGGATCGCCAGACCGTTGACGGTGCCCTTGCCCTGGACGGTGATCCAGCCGCTCGCTCCGGGATCCTTGATGGTGCACTTGACGCCCGGCTCGACCGTGAGCTCCTTCGCACTGAACAACTGCTTGCCGTCGATCTTGCCGTAGGTGATCCACTTGTCGGTATAGCCCGGACCGCTGTTGTTCTTGTCCACGATAGGCTCGAGGAAGTTGCTCTGGACGAAGTGCGTATCGACGTTCTTCTCCCAGTCGAGCATACTGATGATGTAGTCCAGATCCTTGTGCTTGTCCGCGGGCACGTTCTTGACCAGCAGATCCCAGGGCACATAGCGACCTTCGACCAGGTTCTGGAACATGCCGAAGACGTCGGAGCCCCACTGCGGCTCGTAAGTGCAGAGCGAGCCGGGCGCGTGCAGGACGCCGGCCGGGATGAGCCAGCCCGTGCCCCGCTTGAGCCGGTAGGCCCGCGACAGATAGGTGATGCCGTTGTCACCCTTGTCCCAGTTTTCCAGGCAGCGCCGGACGTCGTCCTTGGTCGTGCCGGGCTCGAGGCCCATGAACGTGTACGCGAAGGCATTGTCCACGTTGTTGAGCTGGGGCGGGAAGTAATACGCCTCGGGCTTGCCTTCCTGACCGACCTTCGCGGCGTGCTCAGGCATCTGGTGCATGTGGTGCGGAATGGGCCCCATGTTGTCGAAGAACTTGGAGTAGACCGGCCACCGCTTGTACTCGTCGTACATCTTCTTGCCGATCAGCCGGGCCCCCGCCTCGGCCACGGCGTCGCGGAGCAGGAACCGCTTGCCCTCGAACTTGATATAGCTCAAGCCTTCGTCGTGCACGCGGCCTTCGTTGTCGGCCTCGGTCGTGCTGGCGAACCAGCGCTCGTCGATGCCGCCACGGTGGGCACCATAAGCGTAGTAGTCATCGGGATGCAGCTTGATGCGGCGCCCGGGGTGCAGGAAGCTGCGCGGGACCCAGTTGGGGGTCAGCCGGAGCAGGCCCTTACCCGCGTCCAATGCGGAATCGAGGATGGATCCGATATTCTTGCTCACCACCGTGCTGGGATTTGCCATGTCACTCACTCCGTGCTTGGGAACATTCGCCCACCCCCGGCGCATGTCGGGGCAGTCCACCGCGAGCGCGGTGGGTTTCGGCAATCTATCCCAGAGCTGGAGCAAACTCAAGCCAGCGGGATTTTGCCGCAAATTCGTCCCGAAACGCTCTTGAACTCGGCGACAAACGCCATACCATGAACACACAGGGAACGGAGCTGGCCGGCGGACGGCGGACGGGCTCCCGCGCAGGGCTCCGGTCTGCGCTCATCCATCACACCGCCGGTGCTCAGGGAAGAGCGAAATGAGCGACCAACCGATTGCCGTTTTCGATTCCGGGCTGGGCGGGCTGACGGTCGTCCGATCACTACAACAGCATCTGCCGGGCGAAACGCTGGTCTACTTCGGCGACACCGCCCGGGTCCCCTACGGAACCAAGACCTCCAAGACGGTCCTGCAATTCGCGGTCCAAAACTGCGATTTCCTCCTGCGGTTCAACCCCAAGCTGATCATCGTGGCGTGCAACACGGCCAGTGCCCTGGCCCTGGATGACCTCATCCCCCGGATGCCCGTTCCGCTCCTGGGCGTGGTGAAGCCGGGAGCGGTCGCGGCTGTGGAGCGCAGTGCGGGCCGCGGCATCGCGGTTCTCGCCACGGAAGCAACCGTGGCCTCCGAGGCCTACCCACGGGCCATTCACGCGCTCGATCCCAACATCCCGGTGATCCAGCGACAATGCCCGAGCCTCGTCTCGCTCATCGAGGAGGGTCGCTCGTCGGACGACGACATCCTGCGGCGGCTGTTGGCCGAGTACCTCGAAACGGTCAAGCGACTCGATCCGGCCGTGATCCTGCTGGGATGCACGCATTATCCGCTGGTGGCCCCCGCCGTCGCCGACCTGATGCCCGCTGCGACGGTGGTCGATTCCGCCGACGCCACGGCCGCCGCCGCCCGGACGCTGCTGACCGAGATGAACGCCCTGACCACGCGAACCGGTCACGGTAAGCTGCACTGCTACGTGAGCGACAATCCCCAACGCTTCCGCGAGGTGGGCGGGCGTTTTCTCGGCCAGCCCATTCGCGAGGTGACCTGGGTCTCGCCGGAGCAATTCTTCCATGAGCACACGCTGCATCCAGCGAAGTGAAAAGGAGCTATCAGCTATCAGCTATCAGCTGTCAGCCAGAAGTGGTCAGCCGTCGCGCGCTCCTTTCTCCGCGTCGCCGTGTCGCCGCGTCACCGCGTCATCTTTTTCTTTCCTTCTCATCCTCGCCGTCGGCTGCTCCGAGGCAGACAAACGAAAGTGGCAGCACCGCACGCCGGAAGAGAACTTCAGCACCGCTCTGGAGTCCACCAACGGCGATCTGCGACGCGAGGCGGTGGTGCGAATCGCGGAAAGCAGCTACTGGGCCAGCGACGACGCGTTTCACGTGCTCGATGCGGTGGCCCGAACCGATCCCTTGTCGCAGGTGCGATGCATCGCCATCCGTACGCTGGCTCGTTACAACGATGCCCGGCCGGTCGCCCCCCTGTTGGCCATCCTGACCGCCAATCCGGCGGCGTCTCAACCCGCCGAAGCTCGGGCCCTGCCCGGCGACGACGACGTGCGGTGGGAGGCAGCCCGGGCCTTGCACGAAATGCAACGGAAACGGCTGCTGTCGCCCGAGCAGGAGTCCGCCGCGTGCGAGCTATACATCCAGTTGCAGCGATCGGACCCCAGCCGCAATGTGCGCATCGTCTCGACGAAGGCGTTGGGCGAGTTTCGCGACCGCCGCGTGTTCGCCCCGCTCATCCGCTCGCTGCGGAATCCCGATTTCATGATCGCCGACTCGGCCGAACGCTCGCTCATCGCCCTCACCGGCCAGTCGCATCAATACGATGCGAACGCCTGGAACAAGTGGCTGGAAGAGACGCCGGATCCCTTCGCCCACGCCGGCGAGGCCCCTACCAGTCAGCCGGCCGGCGCCGACTGGTGGGATCAACAAGACCGCGCGTGGCGCAAATTTCTCAAACTGGGCACCGACTGATCCTCACGCTCTGAGCGAGCTGGCGCGCGCATCCGCCGCCCAACCGTACCTCGCGTTTCGACGGATGAAGAACAACGCTGCCACGACCGGCTCAGAGCTCACAGCTCATAGCCCACAGCTTTGACCACCCTCTCAGGTGGCGCGAGATTTCATCGCCCGCAGTCGTTGCTCGACAATAGCCAGAAGCCTGGGATGCATGACGAAATATTGCCGGCCGTGCTCGCGAGTCTGGGGTGTGCGGACGGCTCGGCCGTCCCGCAACGAGGCGACGGCGTCGACCATGGCCTCGACCATGATCGCGTAGGACTTGGCTCGCAGGCTGGCTACGGTGTCATCCGCACCAACGGGAATGGGCCGGAATTCGAGGATGTCGCCCAAGTCGATGCCGGGAGTCACGAAATGGATGGTGATGCCGGGCGGCTGGCCGAACCACAGGCTCCATTCCAGCACGTTCATGCCGCGAAACTCGGGCAGCCGGCCCATGTGAGCGTTGAGCATGCCGATTCGCGGCGCTTCCAGCAGCGGTGGCTTGAAGATGACGCCGGCGGCATTGATCAGCACGTCAAGGCGATGGTCCCGCACGCAAGCGACGGCTTGCTCATCGTGCAGACTAGCCACCCGAGCCAGCGCGATCCGATTCTTGGCGGCCAGGATGGACAGCGGCGTATCCCAGTCCGCCAGGTCATGCCGAGCGGCGTAATCACGCAGATACGAGCGGGCGTTCGGATCGGGCAGAGCGCCCGGCCGGTAGTGTTGGACGATCTTTCCCAACATGGCGCGCACGCCGGCGACGCGAGCGTATGCCAGGGCTCTCCGGGCCGCCGACTCGCTGGCCAGAATGATGCAATGCGGCCCCAGCCCCTGGCTCATGAGCCGGGCTGCCATCGTCGTGGCGTACGGATTGGTGTTGGCGGTGGCGACGATCCCCACGCGAAAGTCCGCACTCATGTGGCCGCCTCCTGTCGCAAGCGGGCGAGCACCTGCTCCGAGAGCATGAGGGCATCGGCCAGGAACTTGGCCGCCCAGTTGGGGTATCCATACCGGATGTATCCGCCCCAGATGGGATACGAGCCGGCCACCGCCCCGCGAATCCCCGGGTTGATGGCCCGCAGCGATTGCGTCGCCCGGACCTGGTCGATCAGCTTGAGTGCCGCGTTCAGCAAACGTGGATCTCCGTCGAGTTGGAATCGCTTGATGAACAGGATGGCCAGTTGCGCGCAGCCGGTCAGGCAACAGTATCGGGCCGCCGGCCGCCATTGGTCGTCGAACGTGCCGGCGAGATACTCCGGAGCCCCGCGAGGGTCGCGTTTGCGGCACTCGTATTTCATGAGCAGCGTTTCGCAGGCCCGCCGCACGACGGCGTCGATGCGGGACACGATGGGGCCGTCGAGCAGCCGGGCACACTCGTGCAGCCCGCGCAGTGTGTACGCGATGGTGTGAGTATACGGCCACTCCGTCCGTTTGAAGGCCATCTCGCGGATCCAGCCGTTCTCCTGTACGAGGCTTAGCACCCACTCGATGTTTCGCACCGCCGCCTCACGGTGGGCCGATTCGCCGCGCAGAGCGAAAACCTCCAACATGGGCCAGGCGACGCGAGTGTGATACGCGTGCGGAATGGAGTTATACTCGTGCCGGGACCACTTGCCGTCCTCATCCTGCACGGACACGAGCCAATCCGCCGCACGGCGAGCGGCCTGGAGATACTTGGGATCCGAGCCGTGACGGTACATGGCCGTCCACCCCAGGATCATCTGCCCGGTATTGAAGACGATGGGGTATTCGTTGACGCCGATGCCGCCCCTCACGGCGCCGGAAGGCAGCTGGATCTCGATTTCCCAGTCGGCCATGCGGCGGGCCCGCTCGACGAACTCGGTCTGGCCGCTGACGCGGGCGAACTCGAGAAACGTGGGAATGACATAGCCGGTGGTCTCGGGGTAAGGCCCCTGCCAGCCGTCGAGCCACGAGTAGCCGCTGGACATGCCTCCCTGAACTGAGGCGTCCTGGGCCCGGCAGAGCCAATCCATGACGGCCTGCAGATGCTCGCCGGTGGAATGCAGCCGTCGATGGCCCGGGGCGACCATCAAGTCCCTCAGGACCAGGCCCGCGAAGCTCGCGTGGCGCAACACATCCAGCAATCCCAGCTTGTTCGTGATCCTCCGGCTGCCCATCCCTGAACCTCAACACGAGCTCGATACGCGGCACGGATTTCCAATATCACGGTCGGCGTCCCTGCGCCGAGGCGTATAGTAGAGTCTGCGCCGCGGTCATGCCAGTTGGATGGCTGCTGGTCCACGCCGGGTGGTATGAGCTCTGCGCGGGTTCATTACCCCGTGCACGTCGCGACCGTCGCGCCTGCATCTGATGGCGTCGACGCCCCAATCCAGTCGAACTGAGTCCGCCGGGTCAAGCCCGGCGTCTCGAGCGGCTCTGGATGTCCCGACACCCGCTCGCTCAGTCGCGCGTGAGGACGGCGGTGGCCCAGGTGCTGGGGTCGATGTGCCAATTGAGGTCGTCGCTCACGGTGAGGTACTGCTGGCCGAGCTCCAGATCCTCGAGCATGGTGTAGAGTCCGATGCGGCGATGCTCGATCGGGTCGAAGCCCGCCAGTGCCTCGGCCGGCACGTACCCTTCAAGCGTATACTCGTGAGCCGTCCGCTTGCCGGCAACCTGAATCAGCCGGTTGTCCACTGCCGGAGCGTTCTCGGTGGCTCGCGGGACCCTGGCCGCACCGGCGACCGGAGACTGGCCCTGCGCCCCCCCGCCGGCGGGCAGGAAGTAGAACTGCTGACAATAGCGCGTCGCCCGCTTGTTGTCGCGGGTGTCGCGCATGTCGGTACACAAGCGAAGATTGTCGCCCTTCCAGAACTGCCGCGGATCGCAGCGGAACGGCCCCTTTCGGCCCTCGACGCGACAGGCCAGAAACAGCCCCGACTCGTTCCATCCCATCCAGATGCGAGCGAACGAAGGTTGCCCGTCCAGCGAGCTCACGTCGGGCAGAAGATACTGGTCGGACCAGTCGGACAAGTCGCCGTCAATTTTCGGCGACGGCCGATAGTGCAGGGGAAACTCGAACCGGAACAGCAGCCGATTGGGAACCAGCATCGAACCGGGTACCTCCAGCCCCTCAGTCACGCTCCGAGGTATCGCGGCGGTGTCCGTTGACAGGCACCGCTCCCTCGTCCTTGAGCAACTCCGACTCCAACTCGCGGGTCAACCGACCGACGAACTGGCTCTCCAACTGTACGGGCTCGAGCGAGCCCCAGAGTTCCACGCCGGCCAGCACGACGCCGATGAACATCAGCCCCATGCCTCCGAGGAAGAGCCCCACGGCCAGGACACGTGCCCCGCCGTTGAGCCCCGGCACGAGCAGGGAAACGCCGGTGGTCAATGAACACAGCGTCAACGAGGCGATCGCGGCCAGCAAACAAAGTATGGATCGGCGCATGATGCGGGCCCGCCGGTACACACGTTTGGTCTGCACGTCGAGCATGTTCAGCAGCTGCTGGTGGTGTTCCAGCGTGCTCTGCCGCTCGCCGCAGCGCACATGCTCGGCATACTCCTCGTACTCGGCCAGTCGCTCGCGCTGAAAGCCGCGCAAACGCGAAACCATGGAAGCCAGCCGGTTATACAGGGCCAGGCACAACAGCGCACAGGCCGAGATGATCGCAGCCGGAACCACCGCAGCGGAAATAACCTTCGTCCAATCCTGGGGAGGCATGCTCACCTGTCTGTCAAGTCAAGGGTGTCGTATCGCGAAGCCGGCGGCGAGCAGAACACGCCGGTATGAGCACAGGGGCGAGCCACATCAGCCCCGCCCTCGAGCGTCAGTCCTGTTCCAGGGTTTTCACATTATACGGGCTCGTTGCATCACGTGCGAGCGGACCGTAAAACGAGGGGATGTCCCGAGAGACTCCGCAAGCCGAGCACCGCAGTGAAGAACCACCGGTCCCGTCCGCGTCGAGCGTGCAAGCCGTCACACGACAGACGCCTCCGTTCCTGGCCGCCCATGCCGGCTGGGCCGGGATTCTGGTGCTCGCTTTGGTCTGGCGGCTGCTGGGCATCACCACAACCGAGGTCTGGCGCGACGAGGCAACCACCATTATCCACACCTACGGTGGCTGGCTGGATCTGATGTTGCGGCTGCCGCGAATCGAAGATACCCCCCCACTGGGGTTCCTGCTGTTCAAGGCGTGGGCCACCATCAGCCGCGAGGAATGGTTCCTTCGGCTATTGCCGGTGCTGTTGGGGACAGCTTGGGTGGACGTGATCATGCGGACGGCCCGGCTCATCCATCCCCGCGCATGGTGGCCGGCTGGGCTGTTGGCGGCCTTCTCGCACATGCCCATCCACTTCAGCCAGGAAATCCGCAGCTACGCTCTGCTGACGCTCTTGACGGCGTTGTGCTTCTGGGCGGTCGAACGCAGTCTGGCGGCCAAGTCGCCGCGACCATGGCTGTTCGCTTTGGCGGTGTTCGGTGCGATGACCGCCCACAGCCACATGGCGGGCGTGTTCGTGTTTCCCGCCGTCGTGCTGTATCTGCTCATCCGAGCGGGCGGCCGTTGGCGTGACGTAGCCCATGTCGGCCCGCTCGCCTTGTGGGTTCTGCTCATCTTGCCGCTGGTCTGGTTCGCCCGCTACTGGTCGAACTTCCATCAGACAACGGCGCTGGATGCCTGGTGGGTACCGCCGATCACGCTCAACCGAGCTCGGTATATCGCGGAACGCTTTTTCGGATTGGATGTACTGAGGACCTGGTCCCTGAGCGAACAGACGACCTGGGCGACTTGGCTGAGTTTTGCCGCGGAGCGGGTCGTACTACTGGGGTCGGCCTTGCTGACGGCGCTGGGACTAACGGATGAACGGACACGGCGACCGGTGGCGGCTTTCGCTGCCGCCCTGGCCGCGTTTCTCGCCGCGATGTACGTCTCCGGCCTGCTGACGCTTCCCAATATGCTGGATCGCACGCTCCTGCCCGCCTGGACGCCGGTGGTCCTCGGTCTCGGCGCCGCGGCGGCCAGCAGCCGAGTTTCGTGGGCTCGCCCGGTGTGCGCCGTGACGGTGGTGGTCATGGCCGCACTATGGGCGGCTAGTTGGGTGTGGCAGGCTCAGGCCGGACCGCCGCGACGACCGCCGGCCGAGGAACTGTTCGGCTGGATGCGTTCAAACATTTCACCGAACGATCTGGTGTATAGCACGCCCCGCTGGTACAAGGAGAACACGGTCTATTACTTGATGGACACGATCGCGGCGGACCAACTCTTGGATGAGTTCGACGCCTACCGTGGCAAGCCCATGCGGCATCGGCTTGCCATCGCCAACCCGCGGGAGTGGCCGGAACGGTTCGCGTCCAAACTTCGCGCTCACCGCGAGCGGTACGGCGACGACTTCAGCATCTGGATCGTCTGGTGGGCGGGCATCCGCACGTCGGGGCCCGATGCGCCCGAACATCTCATCCTGTCTGGCATGCGCGAGGTGGATCGCCGTGAAATCTTTGCCACCTGGCCCCTTTCCATCGTGCGCTACCGGCCCGAGCCACCAGCCAGCCGTCCGGAGTAGTCTCGCAAAAGGAGTCGTTCTCAAAAGATCAGCACCGGCTCGCTGTCGATGGGGAAGAAGTCCACTTTGCGCTTGCGGCTGATGGGCGGCAGGCTAACGGTGACGGCATACTTGACGCCGACTTCCGCGCCGCGTTTGGCGGCCAGGCCGCTGTAGTAATGCAGATAATTGAACGAGATTTCCCCGCGCAGGAGTTGATGCTCACGACAGGCGTCCACCCAACGGTCGAACACGTCGGAGACATCCACCCACAGGTCGGGGTGATAGTCCTCCATATCTTCCCAGTTCTCGAGGTAATAGAGCCCGCGAATCAGGTGCGCGGGCTCCTCGCGCTGAATGCCGGGCAAGGCGGCCAGAAAGCCACCTTCCATGGTGATGTCGTAGGCCGCACGGTGGTCACGGTGAAACGAGCCGCGCCAGTGCGTGAGCACGATATCGGGCTTGAGATGGCGGATGAGATCGCACATCTGGTCAATGGTTCTGCGATTGGCGTGCAGTTCGCCGTCGGGATGGTCGAGGACGATGCACTCGGAAGCTCCCATCTTGGCGGCGGCCGCGTTGGCTTCCTCGATCCGCTGATCGCGATACGCGTTGTGATCCATGCGCGGGTTGCCCTTCTCGCCCGCGGTCAGGTGCAGGATGGTCGCCCGGTGACCCGCCGCCGCATACTTGGTCACCAACAACCCGGCTGTGATCTCCGCATCGCCGATATGGGCCCCGATGGCCAAAATGTGCAGTTTCTTGTCGCTCATACTTCGCATCCTCAATCTCGTCTTCTTTCTTTCCCCGCGTCACCGCGTCTCCGCGTCGTTCTTCCCCTGCCTCAGTGCGTCCTCCCATACCACTCCCATGCCGCCGTAAAGGCGAACCAGCCCGCGGCGATGGTCAGCGCCCACTTCCACAGGCCGGGCCACGCGTGCAGGCCGACCCACGGTCCCTGCACGTCCTCCAGCGTGTGGACGGTCAGGTTCGTGAGCTGCGCGGCCGCCGGCGGACGTTCGAACCGGCTCAGCACGAGCGTAGCCGCGACGGCGTACGCGAACGACAGCGCCCCTCGATACGCAAAATTCATGCTGCTGCCGATGTGCATCCCGACCGCCAATGCGATGGCCGTGATCATGACGAAAAAAGCCGCCCGAGCCGTCGCCCGCCGCGAGAACACGCCCACGAGATACAGCGCGACCACCACGCCCATCAGGTCGCCGAAGAACTCCTGGACGAACGTCACTGCCGATTCGCGGCTTATGGCCACAGGGATCAGGCACAGGGCCAGCACCATGGCGACCACTTCGAGGGCTCGCGTCACCGTCTTGACCTGAGCTTCGCTGGCCCCCGGACGCAGGAAACGCAGATAGATGTCCTGCGTGATCAGCGTGCTGGAGGCAGTAAGCAAGCCGTCGGCCGACGACAACAGCGCCGCCATCATGCCCGCCACCAGCAGCCCCCGCATGCCGTGCGGGAACATCTCCAGCATCACCTTCATGAACGCCTTGTCCGCCATGATGTCCGGGTAAAGGCTTCGCATCGCCGCGCCCACGGCGAACGTGGCGAAGCAGGCGATGTTGGCCAGCACGGCCAGAAAGAGCAGACTCTTTTGGGCGTCTCGCTCGCTCCGCGAAGCGAGCAGCCGCTGGACCATGCCGAAGTTGCAGGCGATCCACGACAGGCCCGCCACCGTCGCCCAGACCAGAATGGCCGGACCGGCGAACAGCGTCGTGGAGTACAGGTCGGTATCCATCGGCGGCACCATGCTTCCGATGGGCACGCCGGCGTTGCCCGGTACGTCGAGCGCGGCCAGGCCGCGCAGTCCGCCGACTCTCGAGAGCACGCGCCAGGTCACCACGAGCACCGTCGCAAGAAGGAACACGCCCTGGTAGACGTCCAGCGTCAGGACCGTCCGCAGGCCGCCCACAATGACGTAGAACGTGCACACCACCGCGATGACGCCCACGCTGAGCCAGAGCGGCCAGCCCAGGAGCGTCGTGACCAGCAGGCCGCCGAGGTACATCGCACTGGTGAGGATGATCACCAGGATGGCGGCCATGAGCACGGAGAAGAGCGCCCGGCACTGTGGGTTGAAACGTTGCTCGAGGTACTCCGGCGTGGTGACGATCCGCGTCCGCCAATAAATCGGCACGAGGAACATGGCGGCCACCCAACTGGTCAGCCAGATATGCACGCCGATCCACTGCGACAAGTACATGCCCCACAGGAAGCCCACGCCAGCCATGCCCATGTACGTCGGATCGACGGCAAATGCGAGCAGGGTCAAACCGGTCTGCTTCCAGGTGAACGTGCGGCCGCCGGTGATGAAGTCTGATGCGGCCGCCCGCCGGGCCAATCGGCGAGCCAGCAATGCGCCCGCGGCGAACACGGCAACGAAGTACGCGGCGACGATGAGTGAGTCGAGGAGCATGGGAAGTGCAACAAGGACGAATGTCGAAATCCGAATGACGAGAAAACCTCCGAACAACGAAGTGCCGCTCGGTGTTTCGGGTCTGTGGCCCACACTGTCACACCACTGACCAAAGGACCACTGGCCCAACCACGGACCACTGACCACGGACAACTGGCCGCATTCACAGATCCTTCACGAGAATCGCGAAACGCCGTGTGGCTTCCAGGCCGAATCGGCGATAAAACCGGGCGGCGTCAGTCTCGGCCCAGTTGAACCAGACCGTCCGGCCGTCGGCCTCACGAATACGCTTGACCGCTTCGACGAATAGCTTGGCCCCCACCCGCTTGCCGCGGTACTCGGCCCCCACGCCGAACGGACCGAAATGCTCGCCCTCCCATTGGCAGTAGCCGACGACCCGATCGCCCACGCGTGCGACGAGCACCTCATGCAGCAAGCCGGCCCGAATCTTGGCTCGCGCGGCCGTGTTCCAGTCGCCCGGAAACGATGCCGCAAGAAACGCGATGAAGTCGTCCACCCGTTCGGGCGTGAGCGTCTCGATCTTGACGTCCGCACCGACACTCCACGCTTCGCGCTGATATGCGTCCAGATCGAACCGCACAATCTCGCGACTCATGCCTTCCGCTTCGCGATCGACGCGGAAACCCGCCTTGCGAAACAGCGCCAGGCCGCCCGGATAAGCGTCCATGTCCACGCCGGGAAATGCATAGCCCGGTGCCGAGCCGCTGTTGCCGCACACCCAGATGCGCTTGCGTTCGTGCTTGCGGAACCAGTTCAACGCGGCATTCATGAGCGCGGTTCCCACGCCGCCGCGCTGATGCTCGGGATCGACGGCCATCACGGGGATCCAGCCGAGGTCGGGCTCGAGTCCCAGCCTGTCGTTGCTCGTGCGGCGCACGATGGCTCGCAGAAAGCCGGCCACTTCGCCGCCCTGCTCGGCCACGAAGAAACCCGAGTCCTCGCCCGGCCAGTAGTCCGGATCACCCGACACGTTGGCGACGAACCGACTCATGTTGATGGGATCCCGCAACAGCGCCCGATTCCAGATGGAAAGCACGGCCGGCAGATCGCTGCCCCGCAATGTGCGAATGGTGAGCATCAGACCTCCTGACTTGATCTGTCGTGAAGAATTGCGCCAGACAACCTAATCCCGCCTCGGGCGGGACGCAAGGAGGACCGGGGGGCGGACATCTTGCCCGCCTCTGTTCTCGGGGGGCGGGCATCTTGCCCGCCTTCGATATCACTCTCGGGGAACGATCATCTCGTCCGTCTGTGAATCGATGGCGCGGCCAGTCGTAAAGGCGGGCGAGACGCCTGCCCCCCACCCCCCGCGCCGCGTGCCGAGTTTGGTGCACGCTTCGAAGGGGCGTCTTACGCGGCGCCGCTTGGGTTACCGTCGCCGCTGGGCGAGCATCCAGTCGTACAATTCGGGATTATTGTACGCCCGCGTCCAGACATCGTGCTCGCCGTCGGGATAGACCGTGAACCGCACGTCGCCGCCGACGCTCTTGAGAGCATCGACCATCCGCTGCGACTCGTACAGCGGTACGATGGGATCCTTGGCGCCGTGAAATACCCACGTCGGTAGATGTGCGATGCGCTCAGCCATGTACGGTGAGCCGCCGCCGCAGATGGGAGCGATGGCGGCAAACCGCCGCGGGTAGGTAATGGCCGTCGCCCAGATGCCGAAGCCGCCCATGCTCAGGCCCGTGCCGTAGACGCGATCGGGATCGACGCGATAGCTCGCGCAGATCTCCTCGAGCAGCAGCTCGAGCACGTCGGGCTGCCACCACTCGTCAGCCGGGCAGCACGGCGCCACGATCAGGAACGGAAAGTCCGTGCCCTCGGCCACCCGCTTGGGCGGCCCGTGCTTCTTGGCCCGCTCGAGGTCGCCCCGCTCGCCCCGGCCGTGCAGGAACAGCATCAGGGGCCAGGGCTGCGATTCGCGCTCGTAGTCGCGCGGTAAATAAAGCCAGTAATCGATCGCCACCGTCCGCGTGATTTGCCGTTCGTATCGCCTCAACGCTGGGTTCATACCGCCGATTCTACGCGATCTGGCAAATTAAGCCAGCCAAAACGAGCGCCGCAGACATTCCCCGGCCCCCCTCGCTTTGTTCGGCTCATGGCTCACAGCCCATAGCTCGGAGCTTCTTCTCGGCGGCCTTCCGCTGGGCGAGCGCATCGCTTATGATTCATCCATCAATCTTCGAGGAGCATGCCCATGAAGCACCAATCGTTTTCGCGCAGAACGTTCGTCCGAACAGCGGCAGCCGGCGTCGGTGGCCTGGCCGTGGCTCGCACCGCCCGCTCGGCAACAAACACGCCCGGCGCCAACGAAAAGATCACCATGGCCTGGATCGGCTGCGGCGGCCAGGGCATGGCCCACCTTCACGAAACGGTGAAGATGGACGACATTCGCGTGGCCGCCGTCTGCGACGTGGACCAGAGCCGGCTCGACGCCGCGGCCAAGCTCGTCGGCGGCGACGTGCGGGCGACCAAGGACTTCCGCCACATTCTGGACGACAAATCCATCGACGGTGTGCTCGTGGCCACTCCCGGCCACTGGCACGGCATCGCCGCCATCTGGGCGTGCCGAGCGGGCAAGGACGTCTACGTCGAAAAGCCCATCTGCCACAACATCAAGGAAGGCCGCGCCCTCGTGGAAGCCGCTCGCGAGAACAAGCGCGTCGTGCAGGTCGGCGTGCAGCAGCGTACGAGCCGGCACTGGATCAATGCTGTCGAGCGGATCAAGGCCGGCGAGATCGGCCCCATCAACATGATCCACGTCTGGAACGCCTGGAACACGTACGAGATGTACAGCACCATCGGCCACGCCGAGGACACCGACGAGGTGCCTCCGGGCGTGGACTACGACATGTGGCTCGGGCCGGCCCCCAAGCGGCGATTCAACCCGCTGCGCTTCCACGGCACGCACTACTTCTTCTGGGAGTACGGTGGAGGCATGATGAGCGAGTGGGCCATCCACTTGTTCGACGTGGTGACCTGGGCCATGGGCCCTGAGATCAAGAGCGTGGCAACCATCGGCGGCAACCACGTGTGGAAGGACGACCGCGAGACGCCCGACACTGCGGTAGCCGCCTTCGAGGGCCCGAACTACACCATGACGTACACGCTGCGGCACGGTAACGGCTGGCGGCCCCACGACGACATGGACCACGGCATCGAATTCTTCGGCGCCGACAAGCTCCTGCAGATCAACCGCCGCGGCTTCGCCATGTATCACGATCGTGACCGCACGCTTCGCAAGCCGCTCTACACCGAAAGCGGCGACACGCCCATCTGGGATCACAAGCGCAACTTCTTCGACTGCATGCGCAGCCGCAAACAGCCGGCCGCCCACGCCGAGGCCGGCCACTTGAGCTCGATCGTCGGCCACCTGGCCAACATCAGCTACCGCGTCGGCCGCCGCATCCGATGGGACGGCGCGAGCGAAACCATCGTTGACGACGCCGAGGCCAACAAACTCCTCGGTCGCGCGGAGTATCGCGCGCCCTGGCATCTGTGAAGATGAGCTATGAGCTGTGAGCTATGAGCTCTGAGCCCGACGAGGGGGGTTCTCCTCACGCGAAGCCCGATCCCCGTGTTCACCCCCCCTCTGGTTCACAGACCGATCTCTGGCATCCCCGGCGAGCGGCGGGGCTTTGTCCCCGCCGTCTCACTTTCTCGTCAGTTCGCATTGAGCTCTCGGCTATGAGTTGCGAGCTGTGAGCTGTTCATTCCCCGGGAACTCTCTTGCCATGGCGCATGCGCCTGCTCGCGCGGGGTGTCCGGACTCCGCCGAACTGAGGCCGCCAGATCCGTCAATCTTCGTCGGCGGCGCGGATGGCCGTGGTCTGAGCCAGGCTGGTGTACTTGCGGGAGCCCAGGGCCAGCCGCGGCGCGCCCTCGGGCCAGATCGAAAAGCTGATGTGAATGTCTTCCTCGATGTTGTCCAGGCCGAAAGTGACCGCCGTGAACCAACGCGGCCAGCGGCGCACGATGGTGACGTCGAACGTCTCCATCTTGCTGCGTTCGATGTCGTAGTAGCCGCGGAAGGCCATGCGGTACTTGCTGTTGAATTCGTAGTTGGTGCCCAGGCCGATCAGGTTCGAATCCGTGTCGGCGATGCGCCGGTAGCCCAGCACGTATGAGAACCGCGGCGTGTACTCGACGGCGTAGGACACGTTGAACAGGTCCAGCTTGCCGTCGTTGAGATCCCAGTTGGAGTCAGCCAGCAGCGTGGCGGTATCGCTCAAGCGGAACGAGAAGTCCGTCCGCACATGGTTGCGGGCATTGCTATTTTCCGGACGGTAATCGTAGAACCGTCCGATAGGATCGGTGTACTTGGGCGAATTGCCGAAGAGATTGAGCTCGACGTCCAGCTTGATCCAATCAACGATCCGCCAGTTGCCCGGCCCGCCGCGTTTGGTCTGCCAGCGCTGCCGCAAGGCCAGCGAGGTGCCGTAGAAATCGTCGATATCCTCGATGCCGCGGTCGAACTGATACAGATCCAGGCTGTCGATGTTGCTCGCGCTGAGCCAGGCGACCACTTCGGGCTTGATCACGTGCCTCAGGCCGTACACGTCGAGCAGACGTGAGGCGACGTTCTCGAACACGCGCCAGAACTGCGTGCCCGAGCGGACGCCGAGCATGCCGAACGCTCGCCCGGTGGCACCCTTGCGGGCACTGGCGTCCCAATACCCCGTGTTGGCCATCGCGAACGGCACCACCTGGGCGTTGCCCAGCGTGATCGGAAAATCCACCTCGTTACGCGTGGTGGTCCGAACCGTGACGTGAGTGTCCACGTCGTTGGTGGTCCAGCGGTTATCTTCGAAGAAACGGCGGTCGTCCACCCGGCGACGGACCAGACCGGCGTGCGACTCGCTGTAGTAGTTGGCGATCTCGCCCAGCGGCTGGCCGATCCAGCGGAACGCCGCGTCGGGCAGATGCTCGGTCTGCGTCAGGAAGTCCACGATGCGCCACTGGGCGAGCAGCGTGAACGCCCAGTTGTCCTGTTGTTTCTTGAGATACGCCAGCGTCTCCTGTTCCTTGCCCTCCTCGAATTCCCGGTAGAAGTATTCCTCGAGGAAGTTGGCGTCGCTGAGGTAGGATCCTTCGAGCGTGAGCTGCCAGCTCTTGTCCTCGCTGAGGTACTCGCGGTGCCGCCAGGTGATTCGGCCGCGGTTTTCATTGGGGAAGCTGCCGTCGCGGTACGCGCCGAGATCGTCCGTCCCGTGGTCGTGGATGTAGTAGCCGCGGAACAGACCGAACGAGTTCTCGTCCTCGTAATCGACGTCCATACCGACAGCCGGCCCGCGCTTGCTGAAGTAGTCGGTGATCAGCAAGGCTTCGATGCCTTTGGGCCGCTCGACGCCCAGCAGATTGAACAGGAACCACCGCGACTGGACCGACATGCCAAAGTCGTCGCTATAGGCCACCCGCGCCGATCGCAGCGCGACCTCTTCCCGGCGGAAATCGCCGGTCGCGTAGGGCCAATAGGCCAGCGGCACGCCCTCGAGATTCAGAGTGACGTTTTCGGCGCGATAGCGCCCCGCCTCCAGACCGATGACCTCACCGGCCTCACCACGAGGCGTCGCATCGGTCAAGTAGATCTTCTCCGCCCCCAGGTGCACGTGCGGCGTTGAGAACTCGCTCGTGCTGACGCGGGCCTTGCGGGCCATGAACTCTGTGCTCGACAGTTGGCGCACCTGCTCGGCCCGCACGTAAAGCGGAATGTCCTGCCCGGGAACGGTCACCCGCACGACCGCGTCGAGGATGAGAGCTCGATCGTTCTCCAGGTCGTAGTAGAGTTCCGAAGCGCGAACCATCTGCTCGCCGCGGGTCAGGACCACGTCGCCTCGCAGGTAAACGCCGGCCACGGGAGGCTGCCCCTCGCCGCCGAGCGTGCCGAAGGCCCCACCCGGCCCCGACGTTCCGGGTGTCCGCTGAGGCTCCTCGGGAGCCAGCACATCTTCCGGTTCGGCTTTCTCCTCCGCCTCCGGCCGGCGGGAGAGGAAGATCACCGCGGCGTCGGCTCGCATCTCGGAGAATTCACCCGTCTCGATCAGACCTTGCGAGAGATAGACCTTGCTCGGAATGGTGATCGTGCCGGCGCGCTCGTCGATGATGATGTCGCCCTCGGAACGATATCGCACGATGGGACGTGGCTCGGGCCGCGGCTCGCGCGTCTCGGCATCCGGATTGACCACTTGCAACGGATCCGGGCCAGCATCGGCGGGACGCCCGGCCAGCACTTGCTGCCGCACGCGCGACGCTTCCTCGTATAGCGTCGACCGCGTCGACGGCTCACTTGTGCTGCTATCCATCTCCAGTTCGGGCGGCTCGAAGCTGTTGAACGTGACGAACAACGTGGGACCACTGGTCACCGTGCCCGCGGCATCGCGAACGTTGGCCTCGGTCGAGAGAAACACGTCGTAGTGAAAGTATTCCAGATCCTTCCACGCCGTCCGCTGCATCCAGATGACGGCGTCGCGACTGGTCAGACGGCGGGCCCCCAGGTGTAGCGAGAAGTCACCGTAGTACTGGATGACGTGTGTCCCGTCCTCCAGCGACCAGACGTGCGCGTACTGGCCGTACGCTTCCGGTTTGGTGCGGGTGATCCCCGCCGGGAGCAGAGGTTCTTCGGGCTCGGGCTCACCGAGCGGCACCAACGGCGCCACTTGAGACCGGGCCGGCGCGGTAATGAATGCGGCAACACACAGTAGCCCCAGAAAGAAACGATCGACAGTGTACAAGACGGAACCTCGGGGCGATCAAGCGGTCCGAATGGATGGGACCGCTCAGGTCCGGGACGGCTCGCGCGCCAGCAAACCATCCTCGCCACAGTACTTGAAGTCGCGGCGATTATAGTCGGTGGCCCCCTCGTGTCAACGCGGAAAGACGGTGGACAGTCGCCTCGGCTGGCGACATAATATGCGCGTCGGCCGGCCTTCCGGGAGCCCGGCTGTGCGACGTCAGTCGCGCCCCGCCGGCCCGTGGGAAAGGCTGTGGGATGGATTCAATTCTGCCGTTGACCCGCGCGGGAATCTCAATAGGATAATAGGATAAGCGGTCCTCGCCGAGCCGTTGCGAACGCGCTTCGGCAAGCCCGCCTTCCGCCGCCGGGGTTCGGTCCTCGAGCGGGAGTCGGGCCCGCGAGACCGGCTGTGTCCTGGGAACAGAGGAAGCAATTGCGATGGAAAAGCCCAAACGGTCTTATTACCTGCCTAACAAGCTGGTCTCCGCGTTCGACCGGGAGTGTTCCAAATCCGGGTACGTCAAGGAGAAGGTCGTCGCGGCCGCCATGCTGAGCTTTCTCGACAGTTCGCCCGATCTGCGCAACAGCATGTTCGAAAAGCTGGACAACTTCCTCAAAGGCAAGAAACGATAAAAAGGCCCCGCCCGACGCGAAACGCCGGACGGGGACAGGTCGATCTCATTCCACGAGCGGCGAGGCTTGAGCCCCGCCGCATCTTTAGGTGCTCAAGGTACGCAACGCCGGGCGGAAACCGGCCTACGGGGCCACCTCGAGGAGTAGCGTGCGCGTGCCTTGAGGTGTGCGGACGCGGAGGCGAACGCCGGATTTCAGAGCTTCGGAGCTCAGCGCCTTCCTCAGAGCGACCGGGCTCTTGACCGCTTCACCTTGAACGCTGACGATGATGTCCCCCTCCGAAATTCGCAGTGCACCAGCCTCGCCCAGCGGGTCCACCTCGGTGACGACGATCTGGTTCTTGACCTCGTCATACTCCCAGCCGTAGCGCTTGGCCAGTTCCGGCGTCATGCGAGCCACGGTCATGCCGACGGACTCGATGGCAGTGCCCTGCGATTCGTCCTCACCTTCCGGGGCCCGTCCGTTGCGCTGCCACGTGCGAGTGGTGTAAAAGTCCTCAGGCTGCTTTTCGATCTCGACCGGAATGGTGATCTTCTTGTTGTCTCGCCAGACGATCAGGTCCAGCGTCTCGCCCGGCCGGGTGCGTGCCACCAAGTTTTGCAATTCATTCACCGTCTGAATCTGCCGATCGCCCACGGCCAAGATCACGTCTTCGGGCTTGAGCCCCGCCTTGCTGGCCGGGCTGTTGGGCCGAATCTCCTCGATCAGAATGCCGCGGTCTTCTTCCAGGCCGAACGTGCGAGCCAGCCCCGGCCGCTGATCCAGCCCGATGATGGCCACGCCCAGATAACCGCGAACGATCTCGCGCCCTTCCTTCAGATCCGGCAGCACCTGCATGACCATCTCGCTCGGGATGGCGAACCCGATGCCCATGTAGCCGCGAGTCAGGCCACTGGTCGCGATGGCGGTATTGATGCCGATGAGTTCGCCCCGCATGTTGACCAGCGGGCCGCCGCTGTTACCCGGATTGATGGCAGCGTCGGTCTGAATGAAGTCCTCGATATCGACGATGCCGACGTTGCTGCGTCCGGTGGCGGAGATAATCCCCTGCGTGACGGACTGAGCCATGCCGAACGGCGCCCCGATGGCCAGCACCCAATCGCCGACCTCCACCTTGGAGCTATCACCAATCGGCAGTGCCTGGAGCTTCACGCCCGAGGCCTTGAGATGTTCCAGGTCTGCCTCGCGGATGCGAATCAGAGCGATATCGGTCTTGGGATCCTGGCCCACGATGACAGCCTGGACCTTGCGGCCGTTGTCGAGCGTCACGTCCAGCCGCACCCGCTTGGGATCGGACTTACGCCGTGTGCTTCGCTGCTGGGCGGAGCGCTGTTCGTCGCCGCCGACCACGTGACTATTGGTCAGTATGAAACCTTGCTCGGCATCGATGATCACGCCGCTGCCCCGCCCATACTGCGGCGTGGGCCGTTGCGGCAGACCGTCGAACTCCTCAAAGAACTCTCGGAACGGCTCAGGCAATTGCCGGGGGTCGATTTGTGGCCGCCGCTGCGGCTGGTCCGTCTCGTCCGGCCCGACGGTCGCTTCAATCTGGACCACCGCCGGCTTGACTCTGCTGGCCACGCGGCGGAACGCCTCCGACATGGCCTGCAGGATATTGATGGTCTGCTCGCTCGGAGGCGGCTCCACCGCCGGCTCCTGACGCTCCCCTTGCCGGGCCGCTTGCGCCCAAGCCGTCGTACCGCTCAGCAGAACCACGACGAGAAGGTACGGCCATCCACGTCTGTACCGATTCATTGGATTTCTCCTTGTTGCAACCCGGGATCCCGCCGGCTCCTGCGGTCCTGTCATCATCGCCTTGTCCAAGCCGGCGTATCCATAGCTTAGCGGTCCTGGCCCACCGGGGACTACCGCGGGCGGACCTCCGCTCTCGAGATAATGACGTCCGCGGTGACCCGATCCTGTCAGTTCCGAGTCACCCGGCCGCAAAAACCCGCTCGCCGTCTATCGGCAACCCGCGGAGCGTGACGCCTGCTTTTCTTCCGCAGCAGGTCTAGACGCGATGAATCGCGGCTTGGCGAACCCCCCGACGGCCAGGACCGCCAGCGAGAAGCCGGAAACCAGCAATCCCGCCACAAACCCCGGAGGGTGATACCGAAAGGAAACCTTGGACAACCCTTGTGGTACGATGACGCCCTGAACGACCGCGTTCACCCGATGGATGCGGGTGGGGACACCATCGACCTCGGCCCGCCAGCCTGGATCAAACGACTCGTTGAAGACCAGCAGCGAGTCGGACTGGCAGTTTACCTTCGCCTCGACCTGGCCGGCGGTCTTTCTCTCCCATTCGACGATGCCGCCGCTGGCCAATTGAGGCGGCGTGCCCCAGTCGCTCTTCCACTCGAAGATCGCTTCGGACTCCGGGCTAATCGGTGGCTGGCTCCATAGCCAGGCCACGGCGGAGTTTACATCGGCCACCGGATGGGCGGTCTGCACGACCCGCAGCAGAGGGACGGCTTGCCGACACTCGAAGAGGCTCACGCCGTCCGGCGTCACCGTCCTCAACTCGAGCCCGGAACTCTCAGCGGCGGTCTCATCCGGCGGACCTATCTCGGCCACCTGTCGAAACAAGGCGTCTTTAACGCTGACGGCGTGGCCGCGTTCCGATTTCACGCGTACGAAGAGTTCCCCCGCCGGTTTCGGACAGACGAACAAGAACCGCAGCGTACGCTCCCCCTCGCAGAGATCCACCGGCTCAAGCCGTCGCGCAAAGCCCACCTGGTCGAACTCGGGCGTCTCCAATCGGACGAACCATTGGCTCGCCACGTCGGCGCCGGGCCGAGCCTGCAACTGCAGCTCGTAGATGCCCGGCACGTCTACCCGCACGGGCCAGCGCAGGTCCGTGCCTGCCCGCACGTCGCACCAATCCCGCGTGCCGGCGATGGCCATGGGCGGCGCATCCACGGCCGGAGCGCGGGCGGCGGCCACGATGGCATGCTCCTCGGCCGTGCGAGCCGCGATGAATCGCACGCCTAGCGCCGCACACAGCTCCCGGTTCCGCAGCAGCTCGAGCATGGCCTCGCTCGAGCCCCACGGCATGAACCGCAACAGCAACCGGTTCGCCTTGGGCCAGAACGGACCGTACGTGTTGAACGTCTCAATACCGTGCCGAACATTGGTCTCCGGCCACAACACCTCGAGCGGGCGATGGTAGTCGGCCTGGTACCGGGGGACAAGCAACCGGTGGCCCGGCTGGGGTTGGAGTTCACGAATTGCCTTGACCAGCGACGGCGCGGCCGAAACTTGATCGCACGAGTACGTGTTCTGATCGATATCAACCACACCGGCCACGCTCGCCAAATCCACCAGCATCACCACGATGACCGGCACCGGCGAACGGCGGTCCGGCCGGCGCGCCCAGCGAAGCAGCACGACGATACTCGCCACCATCACGGCGAGAGGCCACCAGATGGCCGGATTGTCCCAGCGAACCGCCGTCCGGAGCCCCTGCAAGACTGCCGGCACTCCCCAATGTTGTCCGTATGCCGCTTCCAGCGCCGCCACCTGCCAGCGAGCGACGCCGACTAACAACACGCACAGCAACACGGCTGCCGGCAGCACCCGCGTACCGGCAAAACGCAGCGCTCGGCTCGCCCGCTCACCGGCCGGCCCGCCCTGCCGAAGGGTCGTGATCACCGCCGAGGCCAGGATGGGCATGGCCAGCGACCAGACCAAAATCCATCGAGCCGGCACACGAAGGTTGCGATACACGGGCACTTCGAACAACAGCCGGCTCAGCGGCGTGAGCTGACCGAGAGCGATCAATAGCGCTACGCCGCAGGCAGCCCACCAGAATCTGACCTCGCGCTGAACCGCTTGCCCGGAATCTTCGTTCTGTTGAGGGCCGGATGACGCGGCGACGCGGCGACGCGGTGACGCGGTGAGCAGCGAATAGGACGCTACGCTCAAGACCAGCACCGCGATCGATCCGTACGCGAACTGCTCGCAGAAATGCGAGAGCCCCCACCAGGGTTGCGTCCCGAGGTTCGGCGTGCGGTTTCCGAAGAACAGCGGAAAGAGCATCATCACCGCCGACGAAGGCACCCACGAGTTTTCAACGAAGGTGCTGAACGTCGCGACGCCTCGGCCGCTCGCTCCCAGTTGAGCCAGTGTGGGCAGCGTTTGCACCGCCCCGATTCCCGCCCCGAGCGTCATGCCCAACGGGTATCGCCACCACAGCGAAGTGCGGACCGGCAGTAACACGATCATGACGTAACCGGTGACGATAATCGCCGTCATGATCGAGATCTGCGTGTGCTGCACCAACATCTGCAGTCCGAACGCCAGCGATGCGAGGGCGAAGTGGCGATACCGCCCGGTGTCCGCGAACCGCCGCCAACCAAAAAGGATCCACGGAATCCACGCCACCGCCTGAAGCATGGTCAGATGCACGCGATGGGCGACCAGGAAGCCGCAGAACTCGAACGCCAGCGCCCCCAGAAACGTGGCCTGCCAATCGCGACCGCTCGCCCGCAGAAACCGGTACATCCCCCAGCCGGCTAGCGCGAAGTGCAGGATGATGTTGAGCGGGTACGCGACCCGTGCCGGCAAGACCGCGAACAGATACGTCGGCGGGTACCACAAGCCGCTCTGCGGATCGGCGGCGATGCTCGTGCCCATGCCCACCAGCGGGTTCCACAAAGGAAACTCGCCAGCCGCGACGCGCTCGCCGATGTAGGCCCGGATCGGCAAGTAGTACAGCAAGTCGTCTTCGAGCGCCGACGCGCCACCCAGCCGCCACGCCCCGGCCAGAATGATGGTCGGCAAAAGCACGAACGCACCCGCGATCACGAGCATACGCACTCGACGCTTCGGCTCGCGCGAGCGCGCATGATCGTCCGCTCGATTTGAGGACTCGGTGCACGACATCGCAGCTGATAATCGAGGCCGGCCGGCAGCACGTCAAGCTGGGGGGCGGGCGTCTCGCCCGCCTCGTCGGCTGGAGTAGCTCTTCCTCCACGGGGCCGCCAAGGGCAAGGACCCGACGACTCTCGTCCTGGAAGCCATCCAGGAGAAATTAGCTGCGAATTCAGGCGAACCCGCCGCTGATGGCCCCGCAGCCTGAGATCGATTCCTCACGGGCATGCACGAGTGGGCAGCCACGCTCCCTGCCGACCACTACGTGGATGATGATCGAGAAAAGATCTACGAGGGTCAAAATGAGGGTCCTGGTCGTCAGTCCTCTAATTGGCGTTCCGTGAGCAGCCTTGGCCTCACGGGTTGGTCAGGCAGTCAGGACGCGCGGGGTTTTCCGGGCCGGACATGCAATTGCTGAACAGATCCACGTCGCGAGTGGCAACCACTCCGTTCCCGTCGAGGTCGGTCAGTCCACACACCGGATCGCCTGACACGTTCCATTTCCCCAGGCAAGTCTGCAGAATGGCGAAGTCGTCCTGATCCACGTCGGTGTCGCCGTCGAAATCGCCCGGTTGGTAGATCAGAACCCATTTGACGGCATCGGACCGGCCCGCGTTCCCGCTCGGCAGTGAGCCGCCGGTTGTCGAACCGTCCAGCGTGACCGTGTACTGCGTTCCGGCGTTCAAGCGGTATTGCCCCAGCGAGTACCACTTGTTGATGGCGTTGTTCGTGCAACTGGAGTTCTGGCAGACCGCAACGGCCGTCGTCCCGCCGACGTGGGTCACGCGGTGAATGAGCGGATTGCCGCTGTTGTTCGTGTTGCAGTTGGTGGTGAAGACCTCCCAAGTACCGCCGATCGCCGGCGTGAAGCGAAAGACCGCGGTCGCCGGCGCATTGGAAATCGTGCACCATCGGCTGCCGATGCCCGGGGTACAACCATCGGCCGTGCTTTTGGCTGTGGCGTCGGACCATACGCCCGTCTCGGAGTAATTGGAGTAATGCTGCCCACCCGCGCGGCTCTCGACGATGTACACCGTCGGTAGCGATCCAATCGTCAGGATGGCGGCATTGGTCGTGGCCGAGCCGTTGGCGTTGGTCACCACGCAGCGGTAATTGGCCACGTCGCTCGCGGTGCAGTTGGAGATCACCAGCGTAGCCGAGCGTGCGCCGGCAACGTTGCCACCATCAGAGAGATCGACCTGATTCTTCTGCCACTGGTAGCTCAGCGGCGTTCCCCCCGTAGCCGCGACCGTGAAGATGGCCGACTCTCCGAATGCCACTTCGCTGTTGGCCGGATGGATCGCGATCTTGGGTGGACGGTTGCCGCCCGGCGTCACGTAGGCGAGCAGTTGTTCGTGCGTACCGTTGAAGACGTCCAGGTCGCAGTTGCCCGGGATGCCCGGCACCGAGCCGGTCCAACTGTACTGCCAGAACGTCCACGTTGGCCAGTGGGGAACCGAAGGATTCCCGATTTGGGGATCGCCGTCGGTCGGATTGGCGTGCCACAAGTCCCACACCGTGTGGCTGCTGTTGAGATGCGAGTTGGCGATGCTCCAGTTGGTATAGATCAGCGGCCGCACGCCTTTGAGCTGATAGACCCGGTTGCAGAAGTCGTGCGCCCACGTCCCCAGGCCCCCTGCCGTCCGCTCGAGATCCAGGACCGGCGGCAGATAGCCCGGCCCCATGTACGCACCGGCTCTGGAAACGAACCAGTTGGCTTCCTCCGTCCCCGTGCGGCCCAGGTCCGGCCGGGCAAAATGGTATACGCCGATGAGCATTCCCGCCGCGTGGGCGTTGGCCGTGTGCGTGGCCAGGAGCGGATCGGTGTAATCCCAGGCTTCGGTCGCCTTGATGAAGGCGAACACCCGGCCCGAGGCGTACACCTGGTTCCAATCGACCGTGGGCTGCCACTTGGAGACGTCGATGCCCAGCGGACGCTGGCCCCACGCCGTCCGTTCGGAAACGGCACCGGCCAGTCCGGCGACGACGAGTGTGCCCAGGACAAAGAAGCGACGTTCGCGCACTGCTCTCCCTCCACGGCCTCGGCGGCCCCAGGTGGCTCTGACCACAGTATTACGGCAGTTCTGTCAACAGAATTGTACCATGAAGCGGGGCGTTTTGCGCCAGGAATCTGGCTTTGTCCGTCCGTGACTCGGCAACTGCCGGCACGAATGCCGTTCAGAAGTCCAGTCCGCTCCGAAATATCGGGCGTAGCGTCCTCCACCGGTGCGCCAACGCCGTTTATCGGTCCGGGCACAACCGGATTCGCCCGGCCTTGGCACCCCTTGCTGCCGGCGGCCATCGTTGGCGCTGCGGGCGAGTTCCCGTAGCATGCTCGCGACATCCGGCGGCCCCCCAACGCGCAGGGGTGCACGGCCCCGGGCTCCCTGAGCCCGTTACGACACGGACGAATGCGTAAACCGAACGCAGACGGTAATGAACGGAGTCTGCCCATGAATGTGACGACCAGCAGTCCCGCCGACGAGGTGGGGACGCATCCAGAGCATCCGGCTGCCACAAGTCGACGGTGGGGATTGGACTTGGTCATTCTCCTATTCGTCTTCGTGGCCACGCTGGTGCCCGTGACCGGCGGGCCCAAGATGGGTGACCACGAGGCACTGGTGGCCCAATGCGCCCGCGACATGCGCATGACCGGCAACTGGCTCGTGCCGCACTACCTGGGTGAGCCCTACGTCCGCAAGCCGCCACTGCCCTACTGGATCATCGCCGGTCTGTCGTACGTGTTACCCCACGACCCGAACACGGGCCTGCCGGTTACCACGTTCATCGCCCGTCTGCCGTCGGCGCTGGCTGCGTTTGGTACGGTCTTGCTCCTGTGGAAACTGGCCGCGTTCATGTTCAGTCCTCGCGTGGGACGCGTCACCGCCGTCGTGGGCGCCTCCAGCCTGTTCTTCCTCCTGTATGCCCCCAATGCCACGGTGGAGATGCTGCTCACGTTCTGCTGCGTGTGGGCCCACTTCCACTTCTGGATCGGCGTCAACCAGCCCTTGGGCTCGAACAAGCGGCGCTTGCACTTTTTTTTCTATTATGTCGCGCTCGGCATGGGCATGATGGCCAAGGGACCGTTCCCGCTGGTCATGGTCGCCCTTCCGATCGCCGCCTGGTGGTATCTCGACCGTCCCCTGTCGTTCGTCGCCCAGGGCACGCAACAGGCCTGGAGCATCCTCCTCCAGCGCAGTCCGGGATCCGGTAAGGCAGCCCTTCGCGCGTACGGCCAGGGTTGGACGCTGGCACTGGCGGACCTCTTCGGCAATCCCGGCATCGGCCGGCGCACCATCCAAGCCTTCAAGGAGCTGTACATTCTCCCCGGCCTGGTGGTGTTCGCCCTGTGCTTCGTGCCCTGGATGTACCTCGTGGGCCGCGAGCACCCGCACGCCTGGAATCTGTGGAACTGGCAGTACATGCAGCGGGTTCAGGGCAAGTACGATGACACACGGCCGCGCGGCATCTTTTACTACGTGCCGAGGATCGCCGGCATGGTCCTGCCGTGGGTGTTCATGGTGTTCGAGGCTGCCGCGGCGCCGTGGCTGCGCAAGTACGCCCGCGAACGGTCCGCCCTGTTGTACGCGGGGCTGTGGGCGTTGATCGGCGCGGTCGTCATGTCGCTCATCGAGTTCAAGAAGCCCTATTACGTGGCCCCGATGATCCCCGCCCTCGTGCTCCTGCTGGGCGTAGTGGCCGAGCGATTCTACGCTGAGCCGCAACGATGGATACGGCCCGGTCGCGTGCTCCTGCCGATCCTGGCTCTCGCCGGCGTCGGCGGTCTTATCGGCGGCTACTTCTTCCTCCGCCGCGAAATGCCGGACCTGGCGATGGCCCTCACTATCATCGCGGCCGGCACACTCGTGCTGCTTCTCCTGGCCGGATTGGCGTTTGTGCTGGGTCGCGCCTGGGTCGCCTTCGGCCTGACGGCAACCACGTCCGTGCTGGCATTCATGGCCTCGTGGTTCTTCTGCGGCCAGGCGATGAACAACATCGGCAAGGTGACCGCGCTTCACCAGGTTCTCGAGGACAACGGTGTTCCTGACGACGCCGACGTGTACTGGGTCAGCCGACGCCAGGATTCGCGACTGAGCTTCTATTATGCTCGCTACACCAAGCAGATGATCCAACCGGCCGAGATCGTCAATCTATTTGTCGATCGCACCAAGAGCCACGACAATCTGCGGAGCATGGTGATGGATCGAGCCCGATCGTTGCTCGAATCGCCCAAGCCGGTGTATCTCATCCTCGACCGTGACGAATACGGCCTGGCCAAGATGGCGGGCATGGGCAACCTTGCTCGCGTTATCGGCTTCGCCCCCGACGAAGCCAAGAAGGACAGCGATTGGATGGTGATAACGAATGTGAAGGAATAGGCTTGAGACCTGAGGCTTGAGGCTTGAGAAACGGGGGCTGGGGGCTGGGGCCTGGGGAGCGGGCATCTTGCCCGCCTCGGAAGAGGAGATGACCGTCCTCGAACACATTCAAGTGTGAGATTGGAGATTCGCGAAAAGCGGAAGTAAACCCGCTCTCGAAGGCAGGATGCCATGAACATCAACACCATGCGACGCCTGGACTGTTGGCTGGGCGTTCCCACATGCTGGGTGCTCACGCAACTGCGGCGAGCGGCCACGCTCCTGCGCGGACGAACACCGGCCGGCCCGCCTCGCCGTATTGTCATCGTCAAGTTGGCCGAGCAAGGCGCCACCGTACTGGCCGGCCCCGCTCTGCGCCGTGCCATCCAAATGGTCGGTGCGGAGAATGTTTTCTTCCTCGTCTTTGAGGAAAACCGCCCCATCCTGGACTTCATGCGTCTCATCCCGCCCGAGAATGTCATCGCCATCCGCACCAAGGGTCTCGTGCGGTTTGCCGGGGACACGCTCCGTGCTCTCGCCCGTATGCGACGCGAGAAGATCGACACCGCCGTCGATTTCGAGTTCTTCGCCCGCTCGTCGGCTGTCCTCAGCTACCTGAGCGGCGCTCGCCGGCGCGTCGGCTTCCACGGATTCGCTGGTGGCGGCCCCTATCGAGGCGACCTCATGACCCATCGGCTTTCGTTCAACTCGCACCTGCACGCGGGTGACATCTTCCTCATGCAAGTCGAGGCCATCACCGCCGATCCGGATACGTTGCCGGCACTCAACCTGCGATTCAAGAAAGAGCCGGACGCCATGCTGCCAAGCGAACAGGGATCGTCGAACGCGCCCGGTTCGTTCCGGGCGAGCGACGCCGACACCGCTTCCGTCCGGCGCACGCTGCGCGAACTCCTGGGAAAAGATGACGTCACACCGCTGATCCTGCTGAACGCCAACTGCAGCGATCTGCTGCCCCTGCGCAAGTGGCCGCAGGAGCGCTATCTCGAACTGGCCCGCCGGCTGCTGCGTCAGTATCCCGAGCTCAATATCGCGTTCACCGGCGCGCCGTCGGAAGCCGGGCCGGTGGCCGAGCTCGCCCGTTCGGTCGGATCGGATCGCTGCGTGAACATGGCCGGCCGCACCAGCATGTCCGAGCTCATGGCACTCTACAATCTAGCTGAAGTGCTGATCACCAACGACAGCGGCCCCGCTCATTTCGCGAGCCTGACCGGCATCGATGTAGTGACGCTTTTCGGGCCCGAGACACCCGCCGCCTTCGGCGTCCGCTCGCCGCGCAGCCACATCCTGTGGGCGGGCCTTGCCTGCAGCCCCTGCGTGAACGCTTACAACAACCGCCTGTCCGCCTGCCGCAACAACCTCTGCATGCAGCAGATCACCGTGGACCAGGTCTTTCGCACCGTCTGCGAAGCCTACGAATCCCGCCGCGCCCACGTCGCGGTAACGTGACAAGCTGTGAGCTCTAAGCTATGAGCTGTGAGCTGTGAGCTGTGAGCTAGACACCGGCCAGCCTAGTGACAGCTGAGAGCCCTCCATAGCTTGTGATCGAACGCCGCGTTGCATCTCTCGCCCCTATCGGGGCTCCATGAGACGAAAGGAAGGAAGCGAACGGAGCCACGTCGCCAACCGGGAGCTGACGCCGCCCGGCTACTGACCGCTGCCCCTTGCGGGGCAGCGTCAGCGGCGAACCCAGCAAGTCGATGGTTGTCCACCGCACAATCTGCAGCGGGCCGACTCGCAGCCGTCTTCTCCGTGGCCTCCGCGCGCCGAGGATGACGCTCTCTGAGCGTCTCGGACGTTCCTTGAGCTGCCCGGGCAATCGAGCCCGCGAGTACACATAAGACCGGCAACCCTGCCGCTCAGCAGCGCTCCACTGATACTTCCGACGAGGGTAGGCTGACGAGAAGCGAGGGAGGCAACGGAGATGCCTCTCCGTTGCCTCCCTTCTCTCCTGTGGGATCCTTTTCCTTATCGTGTCCGTGTGGGCTATCTGTCGCGCCACTGACCTTGCCGACCAGCGTACGCTCCTAACGCTGGTCGACGCCCATCTGACGGCCTCCGCTCAATGCGCGGGCGCCGTCGCGGCCATCTCCGCCGTCTTCATGTACGTACCGCCGCCCACGATCACCGTCGAAGCGATGAGCACGATGATGCCCAGCCGGATCAGATTGTGCGTTCGCCGGCTGGTGCCCTTCCACTCCTGCAGAATGAGGCCCCACATGTTAGAGAAGATGATGATGGTCGCCATGTGCAGTGTCCAACTGGCGAAGTCATATTTGCCCATCTTGGTCGTGCCCATGCTGTAGAAGAAGAACTGCAGGTACCAGGTCGTGCCGGCCAGGGCCGAGAAGAAGTAGTTGCTCGTGATCGACGCTCCCCGCCCGCTGAAGAAGTGGCTGAACGAGCCGTTCATGGCGCACAGGATCATGCACCAGATGAAGTTCGTGGTGAACCCGCCCAGCAACACCACGATGAGCACGGGCGTGTTCTTGAACACGTCGGAGACACCCTTGGCCTGCGCGATCGCGCCCATGGGATCGCCCGACTTGATCGCGAACGCCATGCACGCGCTCATGATCCCCGAGAACACCGCCACCCACATGCCCTTGACGTAGCTGAACTCGGCAATGGTCGCCTTCTTGTCCTCTTCGGGCAGTTCACGTTCCTTGCTCATGCCGGCCTTGCCGCACAGGGCGATGCCGGCCAGGCAGACGCCCAGGCCGGCAAGCGTGACCAGGCCCGAGGGGCTCTTGAGCAAATCGAGGAAATTCTGGTCGTAGATCGGTGGCAGGTATTGTTCCAGCCCGCCGAACCAGCCGAAGCCGACCACCATGCCCAGCAGCGGCGGCACGAGCGTGCCGAAGAACGCGCAGAAGCCCAGCGCCACCGCCATGCCCAGCGACATGCCCAGGTAGCGCATGGTCAGGCCGAACGTCAGCCCGCCGACTCCCCACATGGCCCCGAAGATGTACGCCCAGATCATGGCCGTGCGATGCTCCCGCAGGCCCTCCTGCAGAATCGGCAGCAGATCCACGCCGGCCGCCCGGGCGACCGCCCAGGCAAAGAACGCCGGAGCGATGATCCACGAGAAAACGCCGCCCGCCAGCCAGTACACCTCCCACGCCCAGTTCTTCACCTTGCGGTAGGGAATATAAAAGCTGCCCGAAGCGAAGCCGCCGATGGAGTGATACAACACGCCGAGAATGGGACCTGCAATCACGATATCAAACCTCCAGAGTTTTCACCACGGAGACACGGAGGGCACGGAGAAGCCTCCGTAGCCGGTTGTCAAAGCACACGTCTGCGAACACCCTCGACAAGGACCGTCGTGTTGAAGTTGATGGCAGGCCCACCCGCATGCCGCTCAGCTTCATGTACGTGAGCAGTTGTGCCTCATGGAGCGGGAGCAGCGTCTCAACCGCCCTCAGTTCGAGCAGTACTCTGTCTTCGACCAGGACGTCAATGCGGTAATTAACGTCGATTGCCTGACCCTTGTAACGTACCGGCACTTCGACTTGACGCCTGCAGCTGATTTCTGCCCAGTCCAGTTCACGACAAAGTCACTCTTCATATGCCGACTCGAGCAAGCCAGGCCCCAGCTCCTTGTGCACGTCGATGGCCGCGCCGATGATCCGATCAGTGAGCCCTTCCCACAGAAGCTTGGACATGGTTCATGCTCGTCCAGCATTTCTCCGTGCCCTCCGTGCCTCCGTGGTGAACAATGCTCAGCGCTTGCTCAGGACGTTGGCCTCGTACTCCTTGACCTTGGCCAGCCAGTCGGGCCCGACGGGCACGCCGGACTGCAGGCAGTAGTAATCCCACACTGCACCGAACGGCAGCGTCTTGACCTCCTCCAGCATGGCCAACCGCGAAGTGAAGTCGCCGCTGGTCTCGTACTGACGCAGCCGGTCCGTCGGCTCCAGCAGAGCGGCCAGCAGCGCCTTGATCATGTTCCGCGTCCCGATCACCCAGGCCGCCACGCGGTTGATGCTGGCGTCGAAGTAGTCCAGGCCGATGTGGACCTTGTCCGTGTAGCCGTTGCGGACGATCTCCTGGGCGATGGCGTACAGCTCATCGTCCAGGATCACCACGTGATCGCTGTCCCAGCGCACGGGCCGGCTGACGTGCAAGAGCAGTTCTTTGGCGAAGCACAATACCGCCGACAGCTTCTGCGAGATCACCTCCGTCGGGTGGAAGTGGCCCGCGTCCAGCGTGAGCAGCACACCGCGCGACACCGCGTAGGCCAGGTAGAAATCGTGCGAGCCGACGGTGTAGCTCTCGGCCCCGATGCCGAACAGCTTGCCTTCCACGGCGTCCAGGTTGTACTTCGGATCGATCTTCTCGGCGAAGATGGCGTCCAGCGACTGGACCAGCCGTTCCCGCGGGGCCTTCTTGTCCACCACCATGTCCTTGTAGCCGTCGGGAATCCAGAAGTTGGTCACGCACGTCGTGCCCAGTTGCTTGCCGAACGCCTCGCCGATCTTGCGGCAGGCGATGCCGTGCTCGATCCAGTACTTGCGGATCCCCTCATCCTGATGCGACAGCGTGAAACCGTCGGCGGCCTTGGGATGCGAGAAGTACGTCGGGTTGAAGTCCATGCCGTGCAGCTTGCCCTTGGCCCAGTCGATCCAGCTCGCGAAGTGCTCGGGCTTAATGGCGTTGCGCTCGACCTTCTTGCCGGCGTCCAGGTAGATGGCGTGCAGGTTCAGGCGGTGCTTGCCGGGGATCAGGCTGTACGCCAAATCCAGATCGGCACGGAGTTCGTCGGGCGTGCGGGCCTTGCCGGGGTAGTTGCCGGTGGCCTGGATGCCGCCGCTCAGCCCCATGGCGGACTCGAATCCGCCCACGTCATCCCCCTGCCAGCAATGCAGAGACACCGGGATCCGCTTCAGGGCGGCCATGGCCTTGTCGGTATCGACACCGAGCTCGGCATAGCGCTCTTTGGCGAGTTGGTACGCTTTTTCGACGGACGGATTGCTCACTTCAGGCCTCCTTCCTGGCGGAGATGCTGCGGGGGCGACACTTTCGACTCTGCCACACGAAAAACCGCTTGCGACGGCGACAGGAGAGGGAGTATAAGGCAAGTCTGAATCCGTGTCAGCAACCCCCTTATTCGGAGGCCATCATGAACTCGAGGCATGTCTTGGGTATCCTGGCCGGAATAGGCATTCTGACGGCATTCGCGGGCTGCCAAAGTCTCTCGACCGGTGCGGCAGCTCACCCGTCCAGCCGGTCGGACGCCGCCGCTTCGCCGGTCGACACGACGCTGGAGCCGGCCCCTGCGACCGACTCATCAACCACCCAGCCCGCCTCCGCCGCCAAGCCCCCGCCTCGCCGGTACACCTATACGCCCCGCGTCTATCCCGTGGACGAGCGCGGCTTTTCGCCCGTGGACAAGCATCTCCAAAAGGCCATGGCCCGCGAGGAGATCATCCAGGACGACGAAGAGGGCTCGCTCAATCCCTACGTCCTGCGCGTCATCGACGCTTATCCGCTCGACGGTTCGTACCCCTACCACTGCGGCTGGACGCCCCGCGAGTACGATCTGTACAACGGCGTCACGCAGGACATGTGGTACAAGGGCATGGTCGTGGCCAAAGCCTATCCCGACGGTTCGCGATGCAGTTACTGCTGCGGGCTGACGTTCGAAATCTTCATCCGGGCCATGAAGCTGCGGAACATCCAGAAGGGACTGGATCCCGATGACTTCAACGGCATGACGTTCAACGATCTGTTCAACATGCTCCAGCTGTGGTACATCGAAGGCCCCGGCGACTGTGAGCAGCGAGCCATCACGTCCTACGGCCTGGGCCGGGCGATCGAAGACTTCGAAGACGCCAAGCCCGGCGATTTCCTCAGCTACAGCACCACACCGCCCGGTGGGCATTCCGTCGTCTTCATCGACTGGATTCGCGAGCCGGAGTCCGAAGCGCAAGCGAAGGCTGACGACGGGCGCGGCGAGAAGAAGAAGGGCAAAATCGTCGGCTTGAAATACTTCTCTTCAAACCTGTCGGGAACCAAGGGAGTGGGCTACGGTCAGGGCCGCTTCAGCGACAGCACGGCCAGCGGCAAGGGCATTTTGCGCAAGAGTCTTCGCATCGCCCGCGTCGGTGCGATCCAGGATTACAAGCCGTTCAATCGGCTCGACATCCCCGCTCGCAACGCGTACCTGCCCACGCAGCCCACGCGGATCATCTACGTGCCGGCTACGCAACCGGCCTGTCCGGTTCCATGAGCGGCAACGCGGTAATGCACGAGTGCATGTTCCATACCGGCCCGCTTGCGGGCGGTAGTCAATAGCCGGGCGCGTCAGCCCCCGGTTCATTGTGATAGACAATGGTCAGCCCCGAACGGGGCGACAGTTCCCAGCCGATAAGCGAGTAATGCAGGCGTGCTCCAACGCACTGGCGAGCGACATCAACCGTGTCTCGACGCCGAGTTGGCGTCTGTCGCCCCGGTCGGGGCTCCATGAAACAAAAGGAATGAAGCGAATGGCCCCTCGCCGCCTACCGGGGGCTTACGCCACCCGGCTATTGACCGTTGCCCCTTACGGGGCCAAGAGGACGAGTGACGTATACGCCACAAGCGGGCGAGGCACGCAGGGAAATGTGGACCGGCGTGCACGCGATCCCTCTCAAGAACCGGACTATATGCAAACAGCCTTGGGACTGCTTGTGCTCTTCGCAAGTGCCAAGATTTTGCGCACAGCAGCGATGAGCCGCCCGTTTGGCTACAACTCAGAGCTGACGGCTTGTTCTGATTGTTTTGACCAAGCCGTTCTCTCTGCTGTCTCTGAGTCTCTATGGCAAATTCCTTCTTGCGGGCAACGGTTGCGCAGTGGCCTAATGCACGACCGGTACGGCACCCAGGTGCTTGAGCAACACCCAGTCAGGCCGCTTCTTGCCGCGGTCGAAGTAGATCTCGAACCGCTCGTGCGTGTCCGTCTCGACGATGTAGCAGTTGCGGTGACGGCGCATGGTCCACTTGGGATGCCGAAAACCCGTGGGCATGGAATAGTCGTGCCAACTGTGGAGAATGCGGGTGATCTGGTAGTCGTGGCCGCGCCAGCGGAACCGGGCCGGCCGCTTGACCACCCCTTCGGTCTGGACCTCAATGACTTCGCCGATGAATTCCATCGCCGCACCTGCCCTATTGTACGCCATCGGGCCGGTTTCGGGATGGCGATCACCCCGCCAGGCGGCGCTGAATCGCCAGGTGCGTCGTGGCCAGCACTTCCTCGGCCGGGCGGGACATGCCGGTGGCGGGCCAGAGTTGCCGCCGCTCGAGCACCGTCGCCCTCATCTCGTAATAGTTCGTCACCAGGCTGATTCCGCCCTCGACGTAGTCGCCGCCCCGGAAGTCGGCGTCGCTCAGCCATTTCGACACGTCATGCGTGTACTCAGCCGGATAGATCAGCACCGTCATGTACGTCTCGCCCGTCGCCTGTGACTGCCCGGCCACATCACTTCCGGCGGGCGCCAGACGGGCCAACTGCAGCTTCATCCGGCACGGCGGCGCCACGCGCCGGGCCAGATCGTCCAGCTCGGCGAAATCGTTCCGCGCGGAATCCAGATCCCGACGGTAGAAGAACATGCCCTCTTCGCTGAGGAATCTTTCCCGCGGCACGCCCTGAAGTTCCATCGTGCCGTCGGGCAACGCTCGGTGGATGCGGTAAACCTTGCCGTCTTTGTACCGCTCCGACTCGAGCAGGACGGCGATCTCCTCGGCCGTGTAACCCACCGCGGTCTGGTCGCCGAAATCAAACACGTACAAGCCCGCATAGCGTTCGGGGCTCTCGAGTTCAGGCAGTTTCATGGCATGCTCCACCGCGACACCTCAGTCCACCTGCAGGCGGGCAAACTTGCGCTTGCCGCGTTGCAGAATGTCGCCGCTCTTGATCGCGATCGTACCCGTCGGATCCTCGATCACCTGGCCGTTGAGCTGAATCCCTCGCTCGCCGATCAGCCGGCGAGCTTCGTTGTTGCTCGCCGCGAACCCGCAGTGCACGATCAGTTTCAATTTCAGGATTTCACCGTTGGCTTCACGCAGTTCCCGCCCCACCGTAACCGTCGGCGTGTCGGCGGGCACGACCAGTCCGCCCGCGCCGGCACTCTTCTGGTGAATCGCCTCCCACTCGCCGCGAGCCCGTTCGGCCTGTTCGCGTGAGTGGAACGACGCCGTCACTTCCAAAGCCAGCCGCTTCTTCGCTTCCATGGGATGCGTGCGGGCCGGATCCACCAGCGTCCGAATCTCGGGCTCCGGAATGGACGTGAGCAGCGTGAAATAGTTCGCCATGCAATGGTCGGGCACGCTCATGAGCTTGCCGAACAGGTCGTGTGGCGTTTCGGTTACGCCCACATAATTGCCCAGCGACTTGCTCATCTTCTCGTGCCCGTCGAGTCCCACGAGGATGGGCATGACCATCACGATCTGCGGCTTCTGGCCGGCGTTGCGCTGCAGGTCGCGGCCGACCAGATTGTTGAACGTCTGGTCCGTGCCACCCAGCTCCACGTCCGCGCGGATGCACACGCTATCCCAGCCCTGCATGAGCGGATACAGGAACTCGTGCACGCCGATGGGCGTCTCCGATTTGAAGCGGTTGGCGAAGTCCTCGCGTTTGAGCATCTGGCCGACGGTCATCTGGCCGGCCAGCTTGAGCACGTCGGCGAAGCGCATGGGCTCGAGCCACTCGCTATTGTGGCGAATCTCCAGCTTGTCCGCGGTGGTGTCCAGAACCTTGCCGGCCTGCTCGAAATAGGTCTTGGCGTTGCGAGCGATGCTCTCGTTGTCCAGCACGGGCCGGGTCTTGCTTCGGCCTGAAGGGTCGCCGATCTTGGCCGTGTAATCGCCAATGATCAGCACCGCCTTGTGCCCCAGATCCTGGAACTGCCGCATCTTGCGCAGCACCACCGTGTGCCCCAGGTGAATGTCCGGGGCGGTCGGATCCAGCCCCAGCTTCACCCGCAACGGCGTGTTCGTCTGCCGCGAATGCTCCAGCTTGGCCCGCAGTTCATCGAGCGTCTCGATCCGCTCGCATCCTCGGGTCAGGACCTGCAACTGTTCTTCAACGCTCGCGAACCCCATGCAACGTTACCTTCCACTGCAACTCCCAGCGATCCAACATCCTGGGAAATGATACGGCTCCAACGCCCGGAGATGCAGATCCCCGGGATATCTCAGATTCGGATGGGCACGGCTCTGCGATGACCGGTTCTCGGAGAAGCGGCGCGACTCACACCCCGTCCGCGATCCTCCGCACGTCGGCGACGAGGCGATCGCAGTCTGCCTGAGTTTTCGCCTCGGCAATGATCCGAATGATGGGCTCGGTGTTCGAGCCGCGCACGTGAACCCAACCTTCCGCAAAGTCGATCCGCACGCCGTCGATATCGTTGATCTTCTCCTGGGCGTAGGCCGAGCGAACCGCCGCCAGCACTCGGGCAATGCGGTCGGAAGAGCATTCGAACTTCTGCTTGCTCATCACATAGCGAGGAATCTTCTCGACCAATTGACTGATGCCGGCATTGCGAATGGCCATGAGCTGCAGCGTGAGCGCCATCCCGACGAGGCTGTCGCGAACCGGCCCCACCCGCGGATCGATGACACCACCGTTGCCCTCCCCGCCGAAGCGACAGCCATTGGCTCGCATCGCGGCGACCACGTTGGCTTCGCCCACCGCCGAACGCACGACGCGGCAGGGACCGCCGGCCGCCGCCGCCAGGTCATCCACCATCCGCGACGTGGACAGATTCGCAGCGATCGGTCCCGGATGGGCCTTGAACATGTACATGGCACACAACGCCAGCGTGTACTCCTCGCCAATGTAGTTGCCGTGCTCGTCCACGATGGCCAGGCGATCGGCGTCGGGATCCTGGGCGAAGCCGATGTGCGCCTTGTGTTTGCGCACGGCCTCGCACAGGCTGGTCAGGTTCTCGGCCGTCGGCTCGGGCGTGTGGGCGAATCGCCCGTTCGGCTCGGCGTTGACGTGGATCACTTCGCATCCCAGCCGGCTCAGGAGGAGCTTGCCTTCAGTGCTCCCCGCCCCGTTGATGCTGTCGAGCACCACGCGGTAGCGCTTCTCCGCGATCTGATCCGGATAGATGATCCCCAGAGCCGCCTCCACATGAGCCTCGTCGGCGCTCTTGTCGACCGCCGGCGCACGCAGAGCATCCACACCCGCCAGTTTGAACGCCTTGGTGCGATAGGTCTCGAAGATCGATTGCGCTCGGTCGGGCGGCGGTGCCAGCCCTTCGTCGGTCAGAAACTTGATGCCGTTCCAGATCACCGGGTTGTGGCTGGCCGTGATCACCACACCGCCCGCTGCCCCGTGCCGGCGCACCATGAACGCAACCGCCGGCGTCGAGGCGATGTTCAACTCGACCACCTCGCACCCGGTGGCCAACAACCCGGACACCAAAGCACGCTGGAGCATCGGGCCGCTGGGCCGCGTATCCCGGCCGACCACCACTTTGCCACCGCCCAGGTACGTGCCGAACGCACAGCCCAACTCGGCAGCCAAAACGGGCGTCATCGACTCGCCGATCACGCCCCGCACGCCCGAAACGCTCATCATCAGTGCCATTATTTCAGGTTTCCCCAGTCCCGCTGGACAAGCACCTTGCGCAGCAGGAGGTAATTGGTTCCGTGGTATTCCGTCAGCTCACCGCTCACCGTGAGCACGACGCCCATGGACTCGTCGCCCGCCAGAGCGATGGCGTTTTCGAGCATGCGGTTGGGCAGCAATCGAACCGGCCGGCGAGATGCCTGGTGCCCCTTGTCCTCGAAAGCAAACATCCACCACTGCTCACTGGGCACGATGCGGCCCGGCTGATCCACCACCAGCGTCTCCTCGGGCCAGACCTGCTCGACGCGGGCCTCACCGTCAGGACGCACCGGCGGCGGTTCCTGCTGAGCGACGGCCGGCACATTCTGCCGAAGCGGAACGGCCCGGCGAGGCTTGCGCTCAAGCAGTTGCTTGATGATCTCCTCCGGCCGCGGATCGCCGGCCGGCGCCGTCGCTGTGGCGTCCGTCTCTGCCGAATCAGCCGACGCATCACCACCGCCGGTCTCGCTCGGTGGTTCCTCGGCCACGGTGATCACTTGCGACAAGTGCTCGGTGAGCAGGTAGTTGTTTCCCTGGAACTCGGTCACCAGACCGGTGAACGCGAAGCTGGGCGTCTGCTGCGAACCGGTGAGCACCGCCTCGAGCATGGCCAGACTCTTGTTGGGCAAAAGTCGCAGCGGCAACGCGGCCCGCACGGCCAGCCCGTCCCGGTCGCGCTCCACGATCAACGTTCGTCGCGGATCGGCGATGCGCCAACGCTTCCCGGGCTCTTCCACGATCACCTGCGCCTCGGGAGCCACGGAAATTTCCCGGGCCTGGCAGGCAGCCACCAACCCCGATCCGAGGCGAGCCGCATCCAAATCGCCCAGCCATCCCGCCGCCTCGTTCAGCGAGAACTTGGCCAGCCGCTCGTCTGGCAGGTAGCAGACGACCCAGTCGGCCTGGCGTTCGACCGCCATCTGTCGTCCCGCCACCACGTAGCCTTCGGGCAGGCGATGAACATCCGGCGGAAGCTTCCCGAGAACGCCGGCGGACCGCTGCAATTTGTCCTGACCGTATTCACCCGGCTCGGAAGGCAGCGCGATGACCTGGCGTGGACGGCGGCGCATCATCTCCTCGGGCACCCGCCGGCTCTTCGGATACGGTGGTTCCGTCACGCTCACCATCGGCGTCGCACTCTGCGCCGCTGCACCCTGCGGAGTCGCAGTTTGGCCCCAAGCGGTGTCGGCCCCCTGCACGACCTGCAGCAGGACGCAGGCGATCCACATGCACGTCCGGGCAACCGGGATGACTCTGTCCACGATCTTCCTTTCCCTGCGTCAAGCACCTACCGCGAGCGACGGGGTTCAACCCCGCCGGATCTCTTGCCCAGGGGTATTCCGCTCTGCCGCAAGAACGCGGCCCTACTCCTTTATCGTCAGTGCATCGCGCAATTCTTCCGGCGAGGTTGCCGGCCTGCCGCAAGTCCGATTCCGGCAAACATACGCCGCCGGCTGACCCTGCACGGGTAACTTGCCCTCGAACAGCGGAACTCGCTCGCGCAGCAGATCCGCCGCATCGAGCGTGATGTCCAGCAAGAGTACGCGCCGGTAGGGATCATACCCCTGATTTGCCGCCTGGATCAATCCCTGCGTCGCCGGATCGCTGAGCGGCCCGACCACCACAACTTCAGTCGGCGGCGAATAGTACAGATCGACGGCCGTCAGCAGGCGGGCGAATGCGGATGGCGCCTGCTGGACGGTTCCTGCCACCGCCTGAAGCATCCGGGCCGCCCGGTCTCGCAGATCCTGGCGGTCGAGGATCTCCGCCAGGCGAACCAGATTCGAGAAAGCGACCGAATTCCCGGCCGGAGTCGCCCCATCCTGCAGGTCCTTGGACCGCACCACCAACTGCTCGGCGTCGTCGGCGGTCAGGAAGAACCCGCCGCCGTCGACATCCCAGAAATGGGCCAGCGTCTCCTCGTTCAGCCGAATCGCCTCCAGGAGCCAGCGCGGCTCGAAGGTGGCCGCATACAGCTCGAGCAGTGCTTCGACGAAGAAGGCATGGTCGTCAAGGTAGCCCCCCGTGTGAGCCTTGCCGTGGCGGTAAGTCCTCAGGAGTCGGCCGCCCGCGGTCATTTCGCGGAGGATGAAGTCCGCGGCCCGGACGGCTGCCTGTACGTACCGCGGCTCGCCCATCACTCGCCCGCCGATTGCGAGTGACGCGATCATCAGCGCGTTCCAGCTCGTCAGGATCTTGTCGTCCAGCCCTGGCGGCACCCGCTGGGCCCGGGCCGCCAGGAGTTTGCGACGCGACACGTCGAGACTCCGCCGCAGTTCTCCCGGCTCCACCTGATTGAGCTTCGCCACCACGTCGAGGTCGCGCGACACGTGCAGGATGTTGCGGCCCTCCCAGTTGCCCTCCTCGGTCACGTCGTAGTAGCTGCAAAACAACGCGCCGTCGCGCGGGCCGAGCACGTTCATGATCTCGGCTTTCGACCAGACGTAGTACTTGCCCTCGGCGCCTTCGCTGTCCGCGTCGCGAGACGAGTAGAACGCGCCCTCATGCGACCGAAGGTCCCGCAGCACGTACTCGAAGATGTCGGCGGCCACCGCCGCGTATTCCGGCTTGCCGGTGACCTGCGAAACCTCGATGTATGCCGCGCTGACCAATGCCTGGTCGTACAGCATCTTCTCGAAATGCGGCACAAGCCACTGTGGATCGGTGCTGTACCGGGCGATGCCGCCGCCGAGTTGATCGTAGATCCCGCCTGCCGCCATCTTCCGCAGCGTCGTCTCCACGCGATCGAGCAGCGTGGGATTCGGCCGGCCCGCCGAGCGAGTCCGGTGGTACTCGCGCAGCATGAGCGTCATGGCCATTGACGGCGGGAACTTGTTGGTCGGTCCGCTGAGCATGCCACCGTCGTGGGGATCAAACGCCTCGATCAGATGATGGGCGGTGCGACTAACGAGTTCATGCGGGATGCCGCCTGGGTCGCTGGCCGGTCCACTGTACTGGCGAATTGCCGCCGTGAGCGTCTCCGCCGATTCCACCAGCCGTGACCGCTGCTCGCGCCACAACCGGGCAATCTGAATCAGGATGTCCTTGAAGCCCGGCCGGCCCCACCGCGACTCGGGCGGAAAGTACGTGCCTGCGTAGAAGGGCTTGCCCTCCGGCGTGAGGAACACGCTCATGGGCCAGCCGCCCTGGCCCCGGTTGTACAGCACCGTCGCCGTCATGTAGATGTCGTCCAGATCCGGGCGCTCCTCACGGTCCACTTTGATGGAGATGAAGTCGCGATTGAGCAGATCCGCGATCTCGGCGTTCTCGAAGCTCTCGCGCTCCATCACGTGACACCAGTGGCAGGCCGAGTAGCCGATGCTGAGAAAAATCGGCTTATCCTCAGCCCGTGCTCGCTCCAGCGCTTCGCTGTCCCAGGGATACCAATCCACCGGGTTGTGTGCGTGCTGCAGGAGATACGGACTGGTCGCGTCGATGAGCCGGTTGGCGCGAAAGGTTGTGCTGGCCGCAGTGGGCATGATGTATTCTCGTCAAAAAAGCCTCAGTCTCGCGATTTCAATACCGGCGGAATTATAGCCCGGCCGGTGACACCGGACGGTATCCGCACCACAGTTGCACTCGGGTCGTACTGGGGATATCGTGAGCGGCCTGCAATGCCGCCTACTCCCTTTTCATCCGAACGCCGCTGAACGCGCGGAGGAAGAGTTGATGAATCGCTCGACGGGTCTGCTTTTATTCCGGCTTGGATTGGCATGCTGCATCCTGACCCTTCCCGTCACGGTGCAGGCTGACTCGGCCGCGGAACCGAGTGCCGCTGCGTCCACCCAAAACAACGTCCCTACCACCGCCGAGGCCAAGCTCTCGCAGGCCGAACGCATTTTGCGCCTGGAAAAGACCATCGCGGACACCCAGGCGGAACTCGAAGAGATCAAGAAGGATCTCGACGACCCCAAGAGCGAGTACGCCCAGGCCAAGGAAGCATTCATGCGCCTCGACAAGCGGCTCGAGGAACGCCAGCAGGAAGCCGCCTCCCGTCCGGCCGGTGAGGCTCCGGATCTGACGGGTCTCCAACGGGCCCGCGAACTGGCCAAGGAACGCTTCGACTTGGCCATCGCCGAACGCGCCGCGCTACAGCAGAAATTCGCTTTGCTGGAAAAGAAGCTTGAGCAGGACTTGGCCGCCCTCAATCGCATGCGGAATCCCGAGACGGCGACGTCGAAACCGGCAGAGGCGCTGGCGACCGAGGTCAAACCGGAACAAGAGCAGGCCGGCCCCACACCGGCTGCCCAGCCGGCCCCCCCACAGGCGACCATCCAGGTCCCCGCCGTGCCGGGCGTCCCGGCGCCGGCGGCTCCGGCTAGCCCTGCCGCTTCGCAGACCGGCTCGGAAGCGCCGCCGCTCGCTCAAACCGCGCTGCCCGACAACAAGGAACTCCTCGAGGCCCAGCAGAAGGCCCACGTCACGAAGACGGAAGCCAAGAAGGCCGCCGAGCAGCTTCAGTCCATCACCGAGCGAATCGCCACCGTTCGGGATAATATCAAGACCGAAGAAAGTCTCCTCGACACCGCCCGCCAGCGGGCCGTCAACGCACGCAAGAGCTACAACAGCGTCCGCGAGCACGTCGAGAAGCTGCTCTCCACCGGCGCTCCCACCGAGCAGGTCAGCGCCATGTGGGCGCGGGTGGACGACGCCGAGGCTCGCGCCGGCGAAGCCGAAGCTGAGGTCAACAAGATCGAAAAACGGATCGGCGAGCTCCGCTCGGAACTGGACGACCTGCAATCCGAGCACATCACCGCCCTGGAGGATGCCGAACGCAAGCGTTCCCAAGCTGCTGAGGCCGAGCAGGAGGTGCGCCGCCTTCAGAACCCGTTCTCGTTGTTCAACATCCTGCAATGGCTGATCCGGCACGGCCCGCCCGTGGCGGGCATCGGCCTGGCCATGATGGTGCTGCTCTGGTTGACCAAGGTCGTCGAGCAACGGATCGTCCGGCTCATCACGATCCGAGGCGACGCCGGCGGTGAGCCCGAACGCGAGGCACGGGCCAAGACGCTCGCGGCCGTCTTCCGCAATTTCGCCTCGACGGCCATCGTCATCGGCGGCATGCTCATGATCCTGAGCGAGGTCGGCATCAATATCGTCCCCCTGCTGGGAGCGGCCGGTGTGGTGGGCTTGGCCGTGGCGTTCGGCGCTCAGAGCCTGATTAAAGACTACTTCTCCGGATTCATCATCCTGCTGGAAAACCAGTACGCCATTAACGACGTCATCAGGATTGGTAACATTTCCGGCATGGTCGAACACATCAGCTTGCGCATGACCAAGCTGCGCGACATCGAGGGCAATGCCCACTTCATTCCCCACGGCGAGATCAAGAGCGTCACGAATATGACGCACGGCTGGTCGCGGGCGGTGTTGGACATCCGCGTGGCCTACAAGGAGCAGGTCGATCGCGTCATGGCTGCCCTGATGGAGGTCGCCAACGAGCTGTACCGGGATCCGGTCTTTCGCCCGCTCGTCCTCGACGCCCCCGAGATGGTGGGCGTCGACAACCTCGGCGAGTCGGCCGTGATCGTCCGCCTCATGATCAAAACGCGGCCGCTGCGTCAGTGGATGGTCAAACGCGAGATGCTCCGTCGCATCAAGAACCGGTTCGACGAGCTGGGAATCGAGATTCCCTTCCCGCATTACATGGTGTATCACCGCCCCGCAGCGGACGATTCGTCGGACCCCGACGCTTTGGCCCCCCTGCCCGGCCGGTCGCACGACAACTAGTGCCGCTTTCGTGCCGCTTTCGCCCGACCACCTCAGCCAGACAGGCGTTGTGGTGCAGGCTCCCGCCGGCATGTGCACGCCCGAGATTGTGGTGTGGGCATCCTGCCTGCACCGGTGCACGCTGGGAAGCGTGCACCATAATGGTGTGTACACCACAGTGTCGCGTGCATTGCAGCGGAATCGGCGAACCGAGCAGGGCCAAGCTCAATATGCCATCTTCTCCGTCCGATATGACCCGTGAGCCCGGGGCGGCGAGCGCAGGGATGTTGCGCGCCGGCCGGCAACGACCCGAAATCGCGAGGTTTTTCAGACCATGGCCACTCTTTCCGCCCTGCCGACCGCTCGTGAACTTCCTGCGTTGCTGACCGCTCCGCGTAGCCGTGGCCGGCGGGACATTCGCACGTGGACGATCGCAGCGGCCGTCCTCGCGGTCGCCGTGGCCATCCGGATCTGGAACCTCGGAGCGATCATGGCGACTTCGGACCAGGTGGCCATCGCCTGGGCCGTCCAGCACAACTACGGCATCAAATGGTTCTTCGCCCATGACTACGGCCCGGTGCTGCCGATCCTCCAGCGGACCTGGGCCGAGTTACTGAGCCGCCTGCACCTGCCCATCGACGAAGCGGCGCTGCGCATCCCCATCGCCGCCGCGAGCGTGCTTCAGATTCTGTTCACGTTCGGCCTCGTCCGCAGACTGGGCGGCGGCCGGTCCGAAGCGATCCTGGCCGCAGCGGTCTGCTCGGTCATCCCCACGCTGGTGTCGGACGCACATTATGCGTGGGGCTACAACACCGTCTGGCTGCTCACCGGCACCGTCTCCCTATGGGCCATCCTGACCTATCTCGACGAAGACCGGCCCTATTGGCTGTTCCTCGGCGGCACCGCCCTGCTTCTGCACTGCCTGAGCAACTGTTTCGCCTTCGCCTTGCCCGTCGCACTCATGTACGTCTGGTGGGACCGGCGGCGAACGCGACAGCACGCTTCGTCCTCTCCGGCGACGCCGCGACATCGCGCCGCCTCGCTGCCCTTGGGGCGCAGTTTCGGCTTCGGCTTCATTATCCCCTGCGTGTTGGCCCTGGCTGTCATATATATGTCCTGGAGATGGACCGGAGGCGGCCAGTTGGGTCGGTTGCTGCACAAGCACGACGCCGGCTCGACCGGATGGCGGTTCACCCAGTTCCTGGATCTGCCCTCCATGTGGGTTTCGCATTTCGGATACCTGTTCGCCCTGTCGGCTGCGGCCGGACTGATCTGGGCAACGTTGACACCGCGGTACCGCGTGCTGGCCGTCTGGAGTTGGGCGGCCGTGCTGCCACTCACGCTTCTGGTGGATTGGACCCGCGTCGGCTACCCGGGCGCTTACATGATCGAGGCCGCCTACGCCGCGGGTGTGCTTGTGGCCATCTGGATTTGCGCGATGCTGCAGCGGCTGTCGCCCCGCCCGGTCGCCCGGCTCGCCTTCGCCTGCGCTGCCGCCCTGGCCCTGTGCCATATGGGCGTGGGTTCGGCTGATGCCTGCCTGAACGAGGCACAATTCGTACGCTGGACCGGCCTGAAGACCTTCTGGGGATCGGTTCGCCCGGAAACCGGCATCAAGGCTGCCGGGTACTACGTCCGCGCCCACGTCCCCCCGGAGGCCGTGGTCATGACCATCCACACCAACACCGGCATGGAGGTCTCGGTCGCCGAGTACTATTGCGGCCGCGCCGTCCTGGCCGATTACGATCTGCGTCCCGAGATGCTCGCACCGCTCGTGCGGGAGATGCACGCCGAGGTCGACGTCCTCATCGCCGACGCGGCCTACCGCGACCGAATCGACACCCTGCCCGATTTCGAGCTGGCTGCGACCATCCGCCACGACGACGAACCGGTCCGCTACATCTACGCCCGTCCGGGTTTGAACCTCCCGCACGTGGACGAGCAGGCCGCCACGTTCAACGCTTTGTACGACCGCCACTGCCGCAACACGCGAGTGCCAACGCCTCTGCCCGCGCCCCCGCAGTTCGACGAGCGGCTTGCCCGATATCAGGGCTTTCTCAAGTCGCTCCGTGCCGCGGAACGGCCCACACCGTAGGCAGCCCCCGTCTTTGCTATCCACCGCCGTCTGACGTAAATTCTGATAGGCAGCGGCGCGCCCGCAGACCGGGGATCTTCACCCCCGCCGCGGACCTTGGCCGCTTCGACGCGTGTCGTGCACAAAACGGGCGAATGCCCGGCGGAGCGGATCATGAAATTCAAGTTGCAGGCATCGGAACACTCTTTCGAGGCTTTCCACCAGGTGTTCGGCCGGGGGCAGGCCTTCCGCCAGTTCTACCGGTTCTCGCAATCGGCCAATTGGGAGCCGGCGGTCAACATCTATACGGATGCCAAACGTTTCTACATCTGCGTGGAACTGGCCGGGCTGGCCAAGGAGGAAGTGACGGTCGAAGTGGTCGATCGCGAAATCCGCATCCAAGGCGAGCGGCCGGTGCCCATTCCCTGTGAGCAACTGAGCCCCGAGTGCATCCTGCGAATGGAGATCGACTCGGGCCGGTTCTTCCGTGCCATCCAGTTGCCTCCGCAAGCCGATCTCGACACCACCGCCGCCCGATTGGAACAAGGCTTCCTCTGGATCACCGTCGACAAGCACAATCCCGAGTGAAAGCCGGCCGGATGAGAGGTAGCCCGCAAAGGTGAGCCGCAATGTCCGTGACACCCGATAAGCCCGACAACACCACGCCGGATCTCGTCCAGGAAACGGAAAACCCGCCGACGCCCGAACCGACCGGGGAGGCCACGCAGGAGCAGGCCGTCCAGGAACCGCCCGCGTCGTCGCAACCGTCGGGCCGCCACAGCTCCACGCCGGACGGCCGACCTGAGATTCCCGCCGAGCTGCCCTTGCTGCCCATGCGCGAGCTGGTCGCCTTCCCCGGCACCATCGTCCCTCTGCAGATCGAGCGGGAGAAATCCAAACGCGTCATCGAACATGCCGTCGGCGGCGACAAGCTCCTGGGCGTCATCACCCAACGGTCGCCCGAGACGCAGGATCCCGGCCCGGACGACCTCTACCGCATGGGCACCGTCTGCATGCTTCTGCGTCTCATTCGCATGCCTGACGGGAGCATGAACATCATCGTCCAGGGACTGGCTCGAATGGGCATCGTCGAAGTGATCGCCCGCGACCCGTTCCTGACCGCCCGCATCGAAGTCCATGACGACAGCACCGAGCGCACGCCGGAAATCGAAGCGCTGGTCACCAATGCCCGCAACGCAGCCAGCCGGGTCATCGAGCTTTCGCCCAACATTCCCGACGAGGCTCAGGTCGTCCTCAACAACATTGACACCGCCGGCGGCGTGGCCGACTTCCTCGCCGCCAATCTGCCCGTGAGCACCGCCGAGCGGCAGGAAATCCTGGAGACGCTCGATCTCAATCAACGTCTCCGCAAAGTCAACAAGCTGCTCGCCCAGCATTTGGAAGTACTCGAGCTGTCCAACAAGATCCAGGGCCAGATCCGGGAGCAGATGGACAAGCAACAGCGCGAGTACTTCCTGCAGCAACAGCTCAAGGCCATCCAGAAGGAACTGGGCGAGACCGATGCCCGCCAGGCCGAAATCGACGAGCTCCGCGAGCGTCTGGAGAAGGCCAACCTGCCCGACGAGGCCCGCAAGGAAGCCGATCGCGAACTGGCTCGCATGTCGCGGATTCCGCAGGCGTCGCCCGAGTACTCGGTCTCGGTGGACTATCTGACCTGGCTCAGCGAGTTGCCCTGGGCCGTCCAGACCGAAGATCAGCTCGATCTGGACCGCGCCCGCGCCATTCTCGACGAGGATCACTACGACCTCGACAAGATCAAGCGCCGGATCCTCGAGTTCCTGGCCGTCCGCAAGCTCAACCCGTCGGGCAAGGGGCCCATCCTGTGCTTCCTCGGCCCACCCGGCGTGGGCAAGACGTCGCTGGGTCAGTCGATCGCCCGCGCGCTAGGGCGAAAGTTCATCCGCCTGTCGCTGGGCGGCATTCACGACGAGGCCCAGCTGCGCGGCCACCGCCGCACGTACATCGGCGCCATGCCCGGCCGCATCATTCAGGAGATCCGACGGGCCGGCTCGCGCAACCCGCTGTTCATGCTCGACGAGGTGGACAAGATCGGCCAGGACTTCCGCGGCGACCCTGCCAGCGCGCTGCTCGAAGTGCTCGACCCGGCCCAGAACAGCACGTTCGTGGACAACTACCTGGATGTGCCCTTCGACTTGTCGAACGTCATGTTCATCGGCACGGCCAACTATCTCGACGCCATTCCCGCGCCGCTCCGCGATCGCATGGAGTTGATCACGCTATCCGGCTACACCACGCAGGAGAAGCGGTTCATCGCCCGACGCTATCTCGTGCCGCGACAACTGGCCGAGAACGGCCTGACCGGCCATCAGGTGGACGTCACGGATGACGCCATCGTCCAGATCGTGAACGCCTACACGCGCGAAGCGGGCGTCCGCGAACTCGAGCGGCAGATCGGCGCCGTGCTCCGCGGAATCGCCGCCAAAGTCGCAGGATCGGACGGCTCGCCCGAACCGATCACCGTCGGCCCCGAGCAGCTTCGCGAGTATCTCGGCGTCGAACGGTTCACGCACGAAACCGCGCGGCGCACGTCGGCTCCCGGCGTGGCCACCGGCATGGCCTTCACCCCCACCGGCGGCGAAATCCTCTTTATCGAGGCCGCCCGCATGCCCGGCTCCGGCCGGCTCACGCTCACCGGCCAGCTCGGCGACGTCATGAAAGAGTCGGCCCAGGCCGCCTTCAGCATCGCCCGTAGCCGGGCCGGCGAATTCGGCATCGATCCCGAGACGATCAAGAACTCCGACCTGCACATCCACGTTCCCGCGGGTGCGATTCCCAAGGATGGCCCGTCGGCCGGTGCGGCCATGGTCACCGCCATCGTGTCGCTGTTCACCGATCGACCCTGCCGCGCCGATGTGGCTATGACTGGCGAGATCTCACTCACCGGCCGCGTCATGCCCATCGGCGGCGTCAAGGAGAAAGTCCTCGCCGCCCACCGTGCGGGCATCACACAAGTGATCCTGCCTGAAGAGAACCGCAAGGACCAGGAGGACATTCCCGCCGAAGTTCTGCAGCAATTGCAGATCGCGTACGTGGATCGCATCGAGGGCGTCCTGGAGATCGCGCTCGAAAAGCCGTAAGCTTTGCCGCATGAATCGATGTATCATTGCCGTTTGCGGCTTCGCAACGTTGACCGTCCTCGCTTCCCACAGCCGTGGCAACGCCGATCCGTCCGTCGGGCGCGATCTCTGCCCAGCCATTTCGTGGGCGCCGGCAGCTCACGCGAAAATCGTTCCAACCCCGGGCGCCGAGCCCGAGGTTCTTCTCGATTCGCGCGAGTATCCCGGCGAGGTCGGCGGCGTCTCACCGCCGTTCGAGATCGAGCCGGGGCAGGTCTATCGTCTTTCGGCCGCCGTCACCCGTCTCGCCGGCGACGGGCGATACAAGTTGGCCATCGAATGGTTCGACGCCGACCGCCGACACATCCGTTACGACCACTCGTGGACGGGTCAGCTCGTGGGCGTTGAGCCCGAGCCTTACACGGCCGACGTCCGGGCGCCCGCCGAAGCCCGCTTCGTGGCCGTCCACGCCGGCATCGAACCCGGCAACGCATGTAAGATGTCACGCATCATCGTGACCAGGCTTGCGGATTCCGACATTCCGGATCTCGATTCCCTGAGCTCGGGTCCCGCATCTCCGAGTTCCAGCCGCGACGACATCTCGCATTCGAAATCCGCGATAGCGAATCCGCCTGCGCCGCAACCCGTCAAGACTCGCCTCACATTGGGCTGCTACTACTTCCCGGTTATGCTCGACTGGGATCGCAGCGGCTGGGGCGTGCGCAGGGTGGACTATTTCGAGCCGCTGCTGGGCTACTACGACGAAGCCCGGCCGGACGTGGCTGACTGGCACATCCGCTGGGCGGTTGAGCACGGCATCTCGTTCTTCGTTTTCGATTGGTACTACAACCAGGGCTTCTGCTATCTCAACGACGCACTCGAAAAAGGGTTCCTCGCGAGCAAGCACGTCCATCTAATGAAGTTCTGCCTCGACTGGTGCAACGAAGGCCAATGCACCGAGTACAAGCCGCTGGACTTCTCGCACCGCTCGCTCGAGAGCTTCATTCGCACCCTCTGCGAGCGCTACGCCGGCCACCCGAGCTACCTGAAGGTGGACGGTCGGCCGGTCGTGCTCATTCACCAGGCCTGGCGCATCGCCAACGCGCACGACGGCTGGGACGGCTGCCGCGAGGCACTCGACCGAATGCGGGAAATCGCCCGCACGTATGGTCATGCCGGTGTGTATTTCGTGGCCGTTCACAACAATCCGCACGTCCTGCGGTACGCCCTGGGCGGTTTCGACGCGGTGACCTCGTACGCATACGGCTTTTGCGATGTACCGTGGGACCCCGTCACCAGGTCCATGCCCTATGAGCGGATCGTGCCGCGTTACGAGCAGGCCATGGCCGAGGCTCGACGGCGGACCAAAGCACAGTCGCTCGGCTTCATTCCCACAGGCTGGCTCGGCTGGGACGACACGCCGCGATCCAACCGGCAGGCGATTCGCACCGTCGGCAACACGCCTCAGGCCGTTCGGCCCATGATCGAAATGTTGCCGCGTTACGTGGATGAGACGCTCAACCTCGCTCTCGTCGAAGCGTGGAACGAATGGGGCGAGGGCGGCGCTGCCGAGCCCGGCACGCAGTACGGGTTCGGCTATCTGGACGTCATCCGCGACGTACTCGCCCCCGACGCGCCACCGTGTGCGCACCTCGTGCCCACCACGGATCAAATCCGGGCGTTTGAGACCAGTCTCACGGCCGATCAGATCAACGATGTGTATTACCGCCGCTATCTCGCGACGCTGAACATCACGCGAGGCTTCTCGATGACGTTCGATGACCGCCATGGATTGTGGCTACGTCCTGCGAACCATGTGATGAACGTGCGCTTCGAGGGCGGCGTCATGCGCTGCCGGTCCGTCGGCGGCGATCCCGTCCTGCTCAGCCCGCCTGTGCTCGATCTGCAGGTCGATGCGGTGACCGCCGTGCGCGTGACCATGAGCGTGACGGCCGGGAAGCGCGGCGAGTTGTACTGGTCAACGGACGACCGGCGAAGCTTCGACGCGGCACGCTGTGTCTCGTTCGACCTCATCCCCGACGGCAACATGCACACCTACACGATTCCGCTCGCCGCACACGCCGCCTGGACAGGCACGATCCGCCAACTCCGTCTGGACCCCACGGATGCTCCCGCGGATATCGCCCTCGACCACTTCGAAACACAACCGCCGATCCAATGAACGCAGGAAGCGAACAGCAGCGGATGAACGGAAGTACAAGAACGAGCAGACCCGACCTTTGACCTGTGTGCTCCTCTGTGCCCTTGGTGGTTAGTCAAATCAACGAGGGATCGACTCTCGATCCATGACATCAGTGCAATGCGTGGTGCAGGGGTCAGGCGTCGATGATCTCGCCATCGGTGGCCGGCCCCAGCAGGAGCAGGTTCTGGGCCTCGGCGGCGGGCAGTTCTTGCACGCCGCGCAGCTTGCGTTCGATGGCCCGGGTCCGCACCGCGGCCGTATCGATCGTGTTCGACGCCTCCTGCAATTTCTTCTGCACGCGGGCCAGCACGTCGCCGTACTTGCCAAACTCCGTCTTGACCGCGGCCAGGAGCGTCCACACCTCGCTCGACCGTTTTTGGATGGCCAGCGTGCGGAAGCCCATTTGCAGACTGTTGAGGATGGACCAAAGCGTAGTCGGGCCGGCGATCATCACTCGGCACTCGCGCTGGATGGCCTCGGCCAGGCCAGGTCGTCGTATCACCTCGGCGAACAGGCCCTCCGTGGGCAGGAACAACACGCCGAAATCCGTGGTGTGCGGCGGGTTGAGGTACTTGTTGGAGATGTCGGCCGCACACGCTTTGACCCGTGCTTCGAGAGCTCGGCCGGCTGCTTCCGCGGCCTCGGCGTCGGCCGCCTCCTGGGCTTCGACCAGCCGCTGATAGTCTTCTACGGGAAACTTCGCGTCGATCGGAAGCCAAACAACCTCGTCGCGGTTCTCGCCGCGGCCGGGCAGTTTGATCGCAAACTCCACCCGCTCGCTCGAACCTTCGCGCGTGGCCACGTTGGTGGCGTACTGATCCGGTGTGAGCACCTCCTCCAGCAGCGCCGCCAGTTGCACCTCACCCCAGGTGCCGCGCGTCTTCACGTTGGTCAGCACGCGCTTGAGGTCGCCCACGCCGCTGGCCAGGGTTTGCATCTCGCCCAGGCCCTTGTACACCTGCTCCAGCCGCTCGCTCACCAGCTTGAACGACTCGCCCAGCCGCTTTTCCAGCGTGCCCTGGAGCTTTTCGTCCACCGTCTGCCGCATCTGCTCGAGCTTGGCCGTGTTGTCCTGTTGAATCGCCTTGAGCTTGTCCTCCACGCTCGTGCGCAGGGCTTCCAGTCTCTTTTCGTTGGATTCGGTGAGCTTGCCCATCTGCCCGCCGAGCGACTCGTTGAAGACCTTGAGGGCGGCCGCGGTTTCCTCTCGCGTCTGCTTGGCATCCGCCGCCATCTGCATTCGCATCTGTTCGAGCCGCTGACCGCTGTCGGTCTGGACTCGCTGTAGCCGTTGCTCGACCGCCTCGCGCATCTGGTCGAGCTTGAGCGTGTTGGCCTGCGTCAGTCCGAGCAGCTGCCGGTTGAGCGTGTCGCCGACGGCTTTCAGCGAGTTGGACAGTTCCTCCCGCGATTGCCGGGCCCCTGCGGCGTTCTCCTCGCGATTGCGGGCGATCTCGTCGCGGACCACACGTTCCGTCCGCTCCAGCGCTTTTTCGATCGCCGCGAGGCCCTGCTCGACCGGCGTCCAGTCCACCTCTACCCGCCGCCGCAACAACAGGATCTGGAGAACCGCCACGACGACCATGAGCACGATCGCGACGATGGTCAGTGCTTCCGCCATGAATCAGCCTCCCTGCCGGCCAGCCCGCTCAAATCGCCGCCCCAGTCCGCATCCGGCGGTAGCCTCGAGCTGCTACACCGCCTGAGGCGGCCGAGACTCCCGTCCTCTCCAGGCCCCAGCCCCCAGCCCCGGGCCAGCCGGCTTTGCCTGGCTGGCCTCCTTCTAATCCACCCTTCTCGGGCTGTCCAGTCGCTGCCCGGGTTCCACATAGCGGGAAGGTGCAGGTAGCAAGTGGCCGCGCCTTGAGGCTGTCGCGGCCCCGGACCAACCGGCACCTCTCGTTTTTCGGAGGGGGCGTTCTCCCCAAAAACTTGGCGAATCCTACAAGTCACGAATGTGGGACATCTCCCAGGCCGCCGGTGCAAAAGGCCCCATTCCATCCGGCCGATGACGTATTGGGGGGCTGATGGCCTGCGCGCCGGCGGCCTTTCTCAGGCATCCCTCTCCAGGAGACGTCGATGACTATTCGCGTCCGAATCGCGGTCATGATCAGCATTCCCTTGTTGTGCCTCATGGCACTGGGGGTTACCGGCGTGTGGATGTTCGGCAGGAGTTCCGACCGCATCGGAACCAATGCCCGGCAAGTCCTGCTGCCCATCATCACGCGCGACATGCCCAAGCTGCAGGAGTATGCCGACTCGATCGCCAACCTCCTGAACGCCGATCGGGATGCCTACCAGGCGGAGCAGGCGTCGGTGGGACTCATCGGCACCGTCGATGCCGCCAAGCTCGAGCTGCTCGTCAAGGATCTCGAGGCCAACGTGCAGCAGGTCAAGGAACGGCTGGACGCCGCAGCCGTCGCCTTTGATGCCGACATGAAGCAGGCTCACGACCTGTTCAACCAGCAGTTCGAAGCCTGGCGGGCGCGGAGCCTCGAGATAGCACGGCTCTCGTCGGAATTGTCGCAGCGCGTGCGGGAGGCGCGTCAAGCGCATGCCGACAGCGACAAGCTGTTCAACGACATGCGGAGCACCATCGATCAGTTGCAGGACCTCCTGGACGCCGCCGAAAAGTCCGCGGCATCGCCGGAAGCGGCGGTCGCCTTCCGGACCGCTCGCGAGTTGATGCTCAACGCGGACCGGGACGCCTACCAGGCGTATCTGGCCCAGGGTCAGGCCGTGACCGCCACCTCGCGCGAGGAAGTTGCCGCCGCCGACAAGGCCAACGCGGAGAACATTGAGCAGGTGATCGAGCGGATGGGTCGAGCCAAGGACGCCCTGACCGGAGAGATGAAGGCCATGTACGCCCGGTTTGAACAGCAGTACGCCGACTGGAAGCCGGTCAGCCGCCGGGTGGTGGAACAGGTGCTCGCCAACAAGCCGCATGAGGAAATCCGCGCCGAGCAGATGGTGGCGGCGGAACAAGCCTTCGCGGACATGCGGAACACCATCGACCGACTGGGCGAGATGCTGGAGAATCGCATCGCCAGGTTGAAAGGCGGACTGGAACAGAGCGGCAAACAGGCCGTCGCCAGCTCCGATGCCATGACCGCTGAGTTGAGCCGGGCCACGGTCTGGTTCATCGGCGCGAGCGTATTCGCCGTGATCATGTCCACGGTCCTGGCCGGCTGGCTGACACGCGGGGTCATCCGCGCGGTTGCTCAGACCACCGATTCGCTCGACACGGCCGCAGGACAGACAGGGTTGGCCGCCAAGGAAGTCTCGGGGGCGGCTCAGTCGCTGGCCCAGCAAACCTCACGCGCCGCAGCGAGCATCCAGGAGACCACTATTGGCATAGAAGAGATGGCCTCCATGGTGCATCGCAACGCAGAGCATGCCTCCAAGGCCAATGATCTCTCGCGCGAAACCCAGCGTGTGGTGAACGAAGGCACACAAGTCATGCGCCGGTTGAACGGGTCCATCAACCAAATCAAAGGCGCAGCCGATCAGACGGCCAGAATCGTCAAAACCATTGACGAAATCGCCTTCCAGACGAACCTCCTCGCGCTGAACGCCGCGGTCGAAGCGGCTCGGGCCGGTGAGGCAGGCAAGGGTTTCGCCGTCGTGGCCGAGGAGGTGCGGGCCTTGGCCATGCGGGCGGCGGAGGCGGCGCGAACTACGGCGGAGATGATCCAGGGTTCTATTACCCTCACCGACGAGGGAGTCGGCCTGGTGACCGAAATGGATGCGTCGCTCCAGACCATGCAGGACGGCGTAGCGAAAGTGGTCGCCCTGGTGGGCGAGATCGCTTCGGCCAGTCGCGAACAGGCCAGCGGCGTGGAGGCCATTCAGAACTCGCTCAGCGAGTTGAACCAGGTGACGCAATCCAACGCGGCAACGGCGCAGGAGTCGGCCAGTGCGGCCGAAGAATTGTCAGCTCAGGCCACCGAAACCAAGCGAGCGGTAGAGGACCTGCGAAAGCTCATCGGCGGAACGGATCGATAGATGGGGGCCATTCACCAAGGAAGGATTACCGAAGTCGATCGCCGCGCCAACGATCAGCTTCGTCATCTGGTCTATCAGCTCTCTTCGTTGCTCTCGGTGTTCTCTGCGGACGGTTCTCTCTGTGCCTCCGGATCTCTGCGGTGAATTTGTTTGGTGCCGCGAACAACCGATTGAATTGGGTCGGGCTTCGCTCTTGATGATCTTGGATTTTGCCCCCCAGGCGTGCAGCCGTCACGGGTTGTCAGCGGGTACCCGACGAGCCTTTTTGGCTGCCACCGACGGGCCGGCAGTCCACCTCGTGATAGTTGCCGTCCTCACCCCGCTCGAGCGTAATCTGGCACAAAACGCCCCCGATCATTTCGGTGGCGGTGAAGCGAGCCAGTTGTCGGCCTGTGATCCTCACAGATTTGATTCTTGCGTCCTTGCCTGAAGCCATCTTCCTGCCTCCCCATTACGCCAGGATGCCCGCCTCGCTTGGCCGCGTGTCCACGACCGCAGCCTTGTCAACTTTCCCGCCGGACACGGAGGGCGCCGCCCAGCCCGACGAATTGGATGCCGCTGACGCAACCCACGCGATGTGCACAAATGAGGCGCGAGCTAACGCCAATATACACCCTGGAGGCTCAATCGCAACAGGGAGGAAGCTTGAACCCGGCCACGGACGCAAAATGGGGCACATCACCCCATTGCATCAGCGACCCAGGCACTCCTGGAGGTCGCTCAGCGCCTCGTCCCGGCAGGCGAAGGGACCGACAACGTCGTCCTTCACCAGGCTGCGGACACCGGGGCCGAACGTGAAGACCTGGGACGGGCTCTGCAGCGGGAATTTGCCGGCGGAGTGGTACCAGCCTGTGCAGCCGACGGGAACGCCCGGCTCGGGCTCTTCGAAGTAGCCGAGGAACATCTGCAGATCCTGGTCGGAAATGACGGACGCCATGCGTAGCTCCTGCTCAACTACCGGCGGCGAGGCCGGATCAGCCAGGAGCATACGATACATGCGCGTGCGGTGAGGCGGTCATCAGCCGGAGAGCCGACCACCGTGGCACATGAAGGCGGCGTCCCAGGGGCTATGACAGGGGAACTATCGGACCTGTTCGCCGCCGGTCCGTCTTCAGTTCTGGTCGCGAGCCACCGTCAGACCCGCTGGCGATAGAGCGACGGATCGACGACTTCGAGCATCTTGGCGGTGTCCAGCCCGCCCAGGAACTCCGAGACGCTCTTGACCCACGGCGTGGGGTCAGCCAGCAGCTGGTTGTAATCCACTTCCAGGTACTTGAACTGCGGGTTGGCGTCCATGTACTCGCAGACTTCCTTGATCTGCTGGCGGAACAGGGCCATCACCTGGTCGTCGCGCAGCGTCTGATTGGCCTTGCCCTTGTGCTCCAGCATGACGTTCTGCGACTTGATGACTTCCTCCAGGCGCCGCCGCATGAAAATCACGCGGTACTCATAGCCGCTCTTGGGCAGGTCCAGCAACAGCAGATGGACCATCTTGACCACCTTGCCGGGAGCCTGCTGGAGCCAGGAAGGATCCTGCTTGGTTTTCTTGACCGGCTCGAATTCGTAGTAGCCCTTGGGATTGTCCACGTCGGGCTTGCGAATGTTGTCGGTCAGCGCTGGGATGCCGCCCTCATCGATCATCCGCATCATCATCGACGTCCCCGAACGCGGAAGCCCCGAAACGATGGTGACGAAGTTCCTCTCCATAGGCTCACGAATCCTCTGTTGCCAGCCTGACCGGTCTGATCCACGGGCCGGCGCGATGGTCAATGGATGATCGACGCGACGGCGAAGATCACACGGTCCACAGCGTAGCAGCAACACGCCCGCTCGGCAACGAGGGCATGGCACGGCGCTGTGAAACCGCGTTCACCGCGTCTCCGGGCGTCCCGTTTGGTCTCACCGGGTTTGCCGTCTCCGGCACTCGAAGCGGTTGCCAACGATGTCCGGTTGGGGTATGCCATGCGGGATCATGGCGGACGAAACGGATAGCGACAGGTTGAAAGAGGCCGCCGACTGGTTGCGCAGCGCGCGCCACGTGGTGGTCTTTACCGGCGCGGGGATCTCGGCGGAAAGCGGCATCCCGACGTTCCGCGACGCCGCCGGATTGTGGACGGAGTTCCCGCCCGATCAGTTCGCCACCTGGCAGGGCATCATGGCCGTGGCCGCCAAGTCCCCCGGCCGGTTGGCTCGCTTCCTGATTGCCCTGCTCGAACCGCTCGCCGAGGCACGCCCCAACGCCGCCCATGCAGCCGTGGCCGCGCTGGAAAAGCACACGCGTGTGACGGTCGTCACGCAGAATATCGACGGGCTCCACCAGGAGGCCGGCAGCAGCCGCGTCCTGCAGGTCCATGGCACACTGCTCGAAGTGGTGGACCGCACGGGCCAGCTCGTCCGCCGGCTGACCCGCGACGATCTGCGGACGATCGTGGCCCGGCTGCGCCGAATGACCGATCAACCCGCGCGGAGCGTCCTGCTGCCTTGGGCAATTCGACCGATGGCCGGCCTGCGGCCGCGAGGCACGTACCGGCCGCGGATCGTCCTGTTCGGCGACGCCATGGCCGAGCCCGACTGGTCGCAGGCAATGGAGGCCGCCGAAGCCTGCGACTGTGTTCTCAGCATCGGAACCTCGCGCACGGTCATGCCCGCGGCCATGCTGCCCTCCCAAGCCCGCGCGGCAGGCGCCACGGTAATCGAGGTCGGCCCGGATGCGTGCACAGGTGACATTTGCCTGCGCGGCAAAGCCGGCGACATCGTTCCCGCTCTAGTCGCACTCGCGCACAAGTGACATAATTAAGTCACAAACTTGGAGTGGCGGATTCCCATCTTCATCGGTTTCGGCCGACTGTCACATGCCGGCAGGCACAAGTCGTGCCAATTGGACACCCGTGGGTTTGTCGCCTAAGATTGAACGTATGTCCAGGCTGCTGCTCGCTTCCAATCGCCTGCCCGTCACCGTCAAACTGGAGAGAGGCCGCGTCTCGGTGAAACCCAGCCCCGGCGGACTGGCGACCGGACTGTGGGGTCCTCATCAAAAGGGCGATGGCTTGTGGTTCGGCTGGCCCGGCGACATGTCGAAACTCACCGCCGTCCAGCGGGCCGACGTCGAGCGAAAGCTGGCCGAACTGCGCACCGTGCCCCTGCAGTTGTCCGAGCAGGAATATCACCGCTACTATGAAGGTTTTTCCAACAGCGTTTTCTGGCCGCTGTGCCATTACCAGATCGACAAGGTCAGCATCGACTCCAAGGATTTCGACGCGTATCACCAGGTCAACGAGCGAGTAGCCGATCTGCTCGCGTCCGCCTACGAGCCGGGCGACGTCGTCTGGGTCCACGACTATCACCTGATGCTCGTGCCGCACATGCTGCGGGATCAAATCCCCGATGCGAAGATCGGCTTCTTCCTGCACATTCCGTGGCCGTCGTCGGAGGTGTTTCGCATCCTGCCCTGGAGAGAGGTGGTGCTTCGTGGCCTGTTGGGGGCCGATTTGATCGGCTTCCACACGCACAGCTACATGCGGCACTTTGCCAGTTCCGTTCTGCGCCTCCTGGGCGTGGAAGCGCGGATGGACAGCGTGGATTTCGAAGGCCGGCGCGTCCGCCTGGGGGCGTTTCCGATGGGCATCGACGCCCGCGAGTTCGCCGCCCTGGCCGACAACCCCGACGTCCTGCAAGCGGCCGCGCAGATCCGCCACGATCCGCACCCCCGCAAGCTGTTCGTCGCCGTCGATCGACTGGACTACACGAAAGGCATCCCCCGCCGGCTTCTTGCGTTTGAACGCCTTCTGGAGACCTCGCCCGAATTGCAGGATCAGGTTCGGCTCGTGCAGGTGGCGGTGCCCAGCCGCGACGCCATCGGGTCGTACCAGACGCTGCGACGGCGGGTCGAGGAGTTGCTCGGACGCATCAACAGCCGCTTCGCCACGCCGACGTCCGTGCCCATCCACAGCATGTACCGCTCACTCCGGCGGGATGAAGTGGTCGCGTTGTATCGCGCGGCCGACGTCATGACCGTCACGCCGCTGCGCGACGGCCTGAACCTGGTGGCCAAGGAGTTCTGCGCCAGCCGCACCGACGAGGACGGCGTCCTGATCCTGAGCGAGTTCGCCGGGGCTGCCGCCGAGCTTGGCGAAGCGCTGCGCGTCAATCCCTACGATCTCGACAAGATGGCCGCCGCGTTCAAGCAGGCACTGCAGATGGCGCCCGACGAGCGGAAGCGGCGAATGCGAGCCATGCGCGAGCGAATCTTCGAACGCGACGTGCACGACTGGTGTCGATCGTTCCTGCACGCCCTCGAGCAAGTCGGTTCGACCGAGCAGACTCCGCGTCCGCTACTCCTTCGCGGCCCCGCCCTCGACCGGCTGGTCGGCCAACTGCGAGAGGCCGACCCAATCTGGTTGTTCCTCGACTACGACGGTACGCTCGTGCCGTTCGCCCCCTTCCCCGAGATGGCCGGACCCGACGCCGACCTGTACGAGTTGCTCGAAGCCCTGGGCCGTCATCCGCGAATCCGTGTCTACCTGATGAGCGGGCGCATGCGGGCCGACCTGGAGAAATGGTTCGCCCATCTGCCCATCGGTCTGTCCGCCGAGCACGGCTACTGGATTCGCTCGCCCGCGGGCGAGTGGACCGCGATCACCGAGTTGGACACCGAATGGCGCGAGCAGGTCATCCAGATCATGGGCGCTTTTGCCGAACGCACGCCCGGCTCATTCGTCGAGACCAAGACCACCTCGATTGCCTGGCACTATCGCAATTGTGACGTGGACTTCGGACTGTTTCAGGCTCACGAGCTGCGGGCTCACCTGACGGAGACGCTGGCCAATCTGCCGCTGCAAGTGCTGCCGGGCGACAAAGTGGTCGAAGTGCGGTTCCAGGGCGTGAACAAAGGAGTGGCGGTCCACCGGATTCTCGGAGAGCATTTTGAGGGCCGGGCGGTTGCGCTCGGCGACGACCGTACCGACGAGGACATGTTCGCCGCAGTCCTGCCCAAAGGCTGCGCCATCCAGGTCGGCTACAAGGTGACGCAGGCGCGCCATCGCCTGCCCACCTACACCGATGCTCGCGCATTCCTGCGACGCCTGCTGTAAGCGACGACCGGCAAGTGCGATTTGAGGCGGGCGAGACGCCCGCCCCCCATCCGTTTTTCCCCAGCCCCCAGTCCCTCGCCCCCAACCCCTGCCCTGCTTCGCATTCTCGCCCCGCGATGCGCGGGCTATAATGACCCCCCTATGCAAATTCTCCTCAGCAACGACGATGGAATCACCGCGCCGGGTCTGGCCGCCCTGCGTCAGGAATTGACTTCGCTCGGCACCGTGCACGTAGTCGCGCCCGACTCACCGCAGTCGGCCGCCGCCCACGGCATCACCGTGAACGGACCGGTGGCGGTTCGCAAGGTCCACGTCCGGGACGCGTTCATCGGCTACAGCGTGGAGGGCCGCCCTGCCGACTGCGTCAAGCTGGCCGTCCGCGAGTTGCTGCCCGAGCCGCCCGATCTGGTCGTCAGCGGGATCAACGACGGAGCGAACGTCGCCATCAACGTGCTCTACTCGGGCACCGTCGCCGCGGCAGCCGAGGGCGCCCTGCTCGGCTTCCCCGCGATTGCCGTCTCGCTGAAGCAGGGAGACACTCGTGATTTCCAACGGGCGGCCCGATTGGTCCTGCCCATCATCCGCAGGTTGCTGGACCTGGGTCTGGCCCCCGGTGAACTGATCAATATCAACGTCCCCGACCTCACGCCCGGCGATCCGCGGGGAATTCGCGTCGTGCCCATGGCCACCCGCGTCATGGAAGACCGCTTCGCCCGCCACAGCGCCCCGGACGGCCGCGATTATTACTGGCTGCTTTGCGAAGACTTCACCGGAGCCAAGACCAACGTCCAAAGCGATCTCGACGCCATCGAGGAGCGCTACATCAGCCTCACGCCCCTGCAGTTCGACATGACGCAATACGCCCGGCTCGAACAGTTGAGTAAACAGCTGTGAGCTGTGAGCCATTAAAGCTATAGGCTATAGGCTATAAGCCAGACCTCCGGCTGATGTACATGTTCATCGCAAGCGGATCGACGCAAGCTGAGGGCCGCTTCGCTCCCCTTATCCTGCCAGCGGATAGTTTTCTGAGAGCCAGCGGTCCGTGGGCTCACGCCCAGTACGTGTTTAGCGGTTGTGTTTTTTCGCCGTTTTTTGATCGCCGGTAGCGTCGTACTTGGTCCGGCGTGTGTCCTGCGTTCGCCCCGAGTACGTGTTCAGCGTGCGGCACCTTCTCGCCCCGCAGGGGCGAAGGTCAGTAGACGGGGGCGTAGTACGCATTCAGCGTCCGACTCCATCTCGCCCCGTAGGGGCGATGGTCAATAGGCGGGAGCGTGAGCCCCCGTTGGGCGTCCCTCCGAAAACGCTCAGCCCCGAAGGGGCGACAGTTACAACCGGGATCGGCCCGCCAGCAGAAGCTTTGGGATCGACTGGGCAATCGCTTGTGCCGCACGGCGTTCTGTCGCCCCTTCGGGGCTCTTTCCGGAGGGTAGAACGGAATTTCTGGTGCCGGCGTGAACCGGGGGCTTACGCCGCCCGGCTATTCACCTACGCCCCTTCTCACCTACGCCCCTTCGGGGCGGAGCCACGTCGATCTCTTGCACGTTAAACATGTACTACGCCGTCGACTGTTGATCGCCGCAGCTTCGAGACGAACCTGCTTGCACGCCATACAGATGAACCGCGCCGGCCCATCAGTATGCCAGCGTGGGGTCGTACATGTTGTGGACCCAGTCGATGATCAGCTTGGCCCCTTCGCGCCGCTGTCCTTTCACGTGGAACGTCTGCTCGAACCTGTGCGGCTCGGCGTGGCTATCCGCGAAGACGTAGTTGGACTTCTCCACGTGAAGCGCCAGTTCGATCTGCTTGGCAGCTTCGACCCGCGGGTTAACAACCCAGTCGACCGGGTGAACGTGATCGGAGATGGCATACTCGCCGTTCCGCGTCATTTCGCAGAACAAGATGGTGGTCGCGGGCCGACGGATAGCCTCCAGACGCCGGTATCGCTCGTAACCGTCAATGCGTCCGGTGAGATACTCGTTAACGCCGTAGCTCACGCGGCGCTTCTCTTCGGTGTCCGGGTAAGGCTGGGTCCAATAGGGACTGTCGTCCTCCGGGCAGCGGGTCACCAGCTTGTTGCCGTACTCGCGACGGAGGCTGTTGACCCAGGTCGTGGACTCGGCCTCGGACTCGTCCTCAGACTCGTGCACATGGTCGTCGTGGGCCAGCCCGTAATCCACGAGTACCCCCTTCCAGACATTCGCGTACATGTGCGAGGCGACGCCCAGTTGCCGCATGTTGCTCAGGCACACCGAGCCGCGCGCCCGTTTTCTGGCCGTCGACAGTGACGGCAGCAGAATCGACACTAACAGAACGATGATCGCGACCACCACGAGCACTTCAATGAGCGTGAAGCCGCGAGCCTGCGTCATATCAGGCCGTTTGGGCATGGGATCTCTCCGTTCCAATGCACGTGCATGCACCGACAGCGCCGGTGATGCGCAGCGCAAGGCATTTACCGCTTCAGCTTGCGGTTGAAGAACGCAACGGGACTACGATGGAACAGGAGCGATCAGCCGACCGGAGGTGCGCGGGGGGCGATGGCGCGGTCAACATATCGGGCCGGGGCCGCCTGTACGGACGCCGGCGCTGCCGGCCACTGAACCGGCTCGGCCAGAGCGACCGAATCGGGCTCGTCCACCACCGCCCGACAGCCGGCGAGCAGGACCAGACAGACGTCGCAGTGTTGCGAGTCGTGTTCCTCGCCCTCGTGGTGCAGATGCAGATCGAGCAGGAAGCCGCTGGCCCAGGCCAGAAGGCTCGTCGCGAGGATCAGACTCAACCATCGCCTGCTCATATGTACACCGCGCCTGACGTATTACACCGCAATACAGTATACGTCCAATAGCGAGCGCGTCAAGATCCGCTGGACCGGATCTCGCGGCACAAGACAACGTAAGATGCGGAATGGTCATGAGTTACGTTGGACTGGTTGTCTTGGCGCTGCTCGTGACGAGGGGAAGCTCAGTCATGGCTCGGGCCAGCCCAGAACCACGACGGCCCCGTTGGCGGTGGCGATCAGGTGGGTCGTGTTCGGCGCGAGCGGGCGGCCGATCAGCAGATCGCGGGCCAGCCAGTCGAGACCGAACTGCTGAGGCGGGAGATGCCGGCCGACGGTACCGAGGGCGTGGGGATCCAGAACGCCGTGCCCCAGACCGTCCACGGACAGCAGCCACAAGCCGCCCTTGAGATTGCTGTAAGGAATGTTCGAACGGCCGGGCGTCGCAAGGACGAGGAAGTCGCCATCATCGCCGCCGGGTCGGATCCAGGCCGCAGAGGCGCCGAGCACCGGCGCCGCGTACTCCAGCGACATATATGCGTCTCTGCGAACGTCCATCTCGCCCGTCAGCGGGCCGTCGAGCAGTAACAGCGTGCCGGCCATGGTCACGTCCACGCGCCGGGATCGAACGAACAGCCATGCCCCGCCGTCCGGGCGCTCCAGCGCGTCGGCTCCCACGAGATGATCCGTGGCACTGCCTGACCGGATGACCGCCCGTGCGATCGCGTCGATATCCTGCCGGCCCATCAAGCCGACGGGTGCCACGTAAATCGTGTCGCTCGCGGGCTCAGCTACCGCCAGTTCCAAGCCGTCATCCCCGTCGAAATCGCCGGCAGCCAGCGTCCAACCGAGCGAGCCCGACTGGGTCGCGAGAATAGCGTCCGCGTCTTGGGGCAGGTGCACGTGGCCCGAGCGCGGGGCGAGCACGACGTATACTTCTGATCGAAGCGGGCACGACACCACGAGATCGTCGACGCCGTTCCCGTCGTAGTCGACAGCGACCATGCCCTGGCCGAGCGTGGCCGGCCCGGTGAGCGTCAGATACGCCGCCGAGGGCATCCCGCGGTCGCCGCGCAGCGTGCCGCTGAATACGCAGACGGTGCCCTCGCCTTCCGGTGAAGTCTCGGCCCGCAAGGCGATGTCGCTCACGCCGTCGCCGTCCAAATCCACCGCCGCCAGAGCCGATCCGAAGCGGCGGAACGGCTGCTCGCCTCGCAGCACGAGCAGCGCCGGCAGTTCCGACCAATCGCCGGAGGTGACGGGCGCAGACAGCACGCGGACTCTTCCCGCGGCGCTGCGCGGATAGCTACCCGCGGCCGGATCCGCCACGATCAATTCGTCCAGGCCGTCGCCGTCCAGATCCTTCGCCATCACGACGGGCACGTTCTTCCCGACGTCGATGCGAGCCAACTCCACCGGCTCGGGCGGGCCGGCCGCTGACGGATCGGACGCGGGCGACACGCACGCCACCACACCGGCCAGCAACAACGAAGTCGAAAGGAACCAGTGTCGCATGCGAACGGCAACCTCTCATTCGACCGAAAAGTCGGGCAGGAGTGCTCGAGCGGCCTGCCGCACCGCCTCCGCACGCTCCGGGTCTCGCCGCCCCAGGACCCGGGCCAGGTAGCGGTCGGGATTTTGCACGAGCTGAAGGGACGGTCGGCCGTGGGCCTCGGCTTTCGTGGCCGACCGCAACGGCTTCAGACGACGCGGCTCGGCCAGTCCCCCCAGGCTGGGTCCCATGAGGCACCCGGACCCCTGTTCGACGTGCCAGAGCCCCACGGCATGACCGTACTCGTGAGCGGCAACCGTACTCCAGAACGCCGCGTACGAGTTGAAATCGAGATACCGACTCTCTTCGTAAGCCTGGATGAAGACGATTCCCAATTGGTTGCCCTGATCTTCAACGTCGATGGTGGGTTCAATCCCCAGCGTCCTGCTGCCGGACTCGGAGAAGCCCAGGTCGGAGGGCGAAGGCACGGTGAACACCAACGTGTCGTAGTGCCCGGCGGCTTCCGCTTCCGCTGCATCGAGTGTCACTAAAACGTCATAGTCGGCGAAAATGGACTCCACAAATTGCCGCAGCGTCTCCTGAAATCGAGCGGACTGGCCCACGAAGTCCGGCCGAGCCTCCTCGAGATCGAAAGGAGGCAAATCGCGAACGGTGATCAAATGGCCGTCTTCCAGAAAGGTGACATCCGAGTCGCTGCCCTCGAATTGCAGGAGCAGGACACCGCGTCGCGGCGGGCGAGGCGGCGCATCACGCAGACGCTGAACGGTCAACACGTAATCGCCAGGGACGAACGATTGCACGACAATGAAGTAGTCGTCCGGCCGGTCGATGGTGACCGGGGCAGCCACCGGATAGCCCACGATTTCCCGCGAGGCATCGACCAGGAACACGGCCTGGGAAGTCGTGTTTCGAATCATCTCCGACCGGGCCAACGGCGTGAGATTGACAATCTGCTGGACCAGCGACTCGGCCGAGACCCGGATCTGATCGCCGGCTTCCAGCGGTCCCAGAGCAAAGACGTCCACCTCGCTGGCCGGGGGCATGTTCAGCCCGATGATCTCGCTGCCGAGAAACGACTGGATGGCCAGCAGATTGCCCGGATCGATGGAGATGCCGCCGACGGCCTTCGCCTGGTCCGACACCCACTGCAGCGGCCGGGCCGTCTCCAGCGAACCGTCGCCATCGGGATCGTTCTCCAGATCGTAAGGCGTGAGCGCCTCCGGCAGCCCTGCGTAGGGACAGCCGCACGCGACCATCGCAACCAAGCCCGCGCATACGAAAGCGCATCTTGCGCGGCGTGACCACGCCCGCGCGACGCCACGGCACACATCTTCATTCATCATGGCGTTCCTCCCAGGGGCGGGAACACAGGAACGGTCTCGGTCAGAGCGATGAACTCGATGGGCACCTGATCGGACCCCAGGTGCGTGAACAGTCGGAAAGCCGGTGAAATCTCGATTCCGGGCAGCACGGGTTCGAGCAGATACACGCCCGCCGGCCGAAGCACACTGAAGCGGCCTCGACTGTCGGTGAAGACACTGGCGTTCAACTGAGGCAGCCGGATTTCGACATTCGGGATCGGCTGTGCGTGGATGTTGACCACACGACCGTTCAACGGGAAAAGTCTCGGCACCACCGGTCGGGGCGGATCGGTCAAGTCGTTCCCCACGTGACGCTGCGGCGCAATCCAACCCACCTGGAAGCCGATGGCCTGGGCCGGCTCATCCACTTCCCGCACGAGACACTCGATGGTGTCGTCGAGATCGATCCAGCTCGGATCCACCGTGCAACCGTAGTCCCGGCCGGGCAGCAATTCGACGGCAAGCGATGCGTACGGCTGATCGAGCACCGTCTCATCCTCCAACGGGCTGACCTGCGGAAAGGCCCGCGCGTAGGCGGCAATCTCGAATCGCAGGGCGTCCGGACACAGCGTGCCGAATCGCTCGGCCATCTCGTAGACTTCCTCTGCCCCAGGCGGCAACACGGGCGTGACCAGCGGCTCGACGCCGGGCGCGGTGACTCGGATGACGACGTACCCTCGTGAAGCATTGCGAAGCTCGAGAAGCCGGCTGTCGATCGCGTCAGGCGAGGTGATCCCCAGGAGAGGCCCGGGCGAGCAGCCTACGAGCAACCCGGCGGCCAAGAGCGGAATGGCAAGCGTGACACAGCAGGAGCGAAGCATTCCGGAGCCTCAGGTCAGGTCAAAGCGACCGAACGGGCGTCGGCCGCGTGCAGCAAGATAAGTACGTACCCCAGTCGTGCGTGGCTTGTCAACCGCGGAGAGCGGGCGCCTCGCTCGCGTCAGCCGACAACTGATAGCTGAGAGCGACAGCTGATAGCTAGAGGAGATTCGCCGCCAACTCGGCGAGTTCGCTGCGCTCCCCCTTGCGCAGCTCGATGTGCGCGGCGATGGGCTGCGACTTGAACCGATTAACCAGATACGTGAAGCCGTTGCTGTCGGCGTCCACATACGGGTTATCAATCTGATAAGGGTCGCCGGTCAGGACCACCTTGGACCCCTGGCCGATACGCGTGATGACCGTCTTGACTTCCAGCGGCGTGAGGTTCTGCGCCTCGTCGATGACAACGAAGCGTTTGGAAATGCTGCGCCCGCGGATGTAGGTCAGCGGTTGGATCTCGATCATGCCCTGTTGCATGAGGCTCTGGCAGTCGGCGTGGCCGCGGACCAGCCCACCGGCATCCAGCAGGTACTCCACCGCATCCACGATTGGCTTCATCCATGGATCCAACTTCTGCCCGACGTCCCCCGGCAGGAAGCCGAGATCGCGTCCCACGGGGAAGATGGGACGACACACCAGCAGATGTCGATACTGCTTTCGCCGCAACGTCAGGTGCATGCCCGCGGCGATGGCCAGGAGCGTCTTGCCCGTGCCCGCCTTGCCCATGAGCGTGACCAGTTGAATGCGGTCGTCCAGCAGCGCATCGAACGCGAAATACTGCTCCTTGTTGCGCGGCTTGATGCCGCCCAAACCTTCACGACTCTCCAAAATGGGCACGATGCGCGAGCAGTCCGCATCGATCTTGCCCAACGCACTGGACGGCCCTTCGCCGGCGTTCCGTAAGAGGACATACTGGTTGGCGGTCACCTGCAGCCCGTCGGGGACGGGGAGTTGGCCGGCCTGATGGAACTGAGTGATCTGTTCCGCCGAGGCCGCCACCTCCACCTGCCCGCTGTACAGGTCGGCCAGCGCCACGCGGTCGCTCTCGTAGTCTTCGGCCCGCACGCCCACCGCGTCGGCACGGATGCGAAGGTTGATATCCTTGGTGACGACGATCACCGGCACGTCCGGCTCGGCCTCCTGGACCATCCGCGCGACTCGCAAGATCTCGACGTCGGCGCCGTCATGGTTGGACGCGAACACCCGGCCGGGATCGCAAAAGACTTTGAGCGTCCCGCCGTTGTTCAGCGGCACACCGGAAGCCAGGCTATGCCGTTCGTCGCGGAGCGAGTCGAGCAGCCGCACCACCGCCCGAGCGCTGTAACCACGATCCGTCCGTTCTTTCTTGAACTGGTCGATCTCGCTGATGACGCCGACCGGAATGATGACGGTATTGTCCGCGAACTGAAAAATCGAATTGGGGTCATGAATCAGGATGTTGGCATCCAGGATGTAATTCTTGTGCATGGTCGTGAGTATATCCGTTCGCCCGAACGGCTCCAAAGAACCGACTTGCTCGCAACGAGGAACGTAACATAGTAGCCGGCATCGAATGTCGGCGTCGCCTGAGCCGTGACCCGAAACCGCACACTGGAAGATGGCGGCCGCTTGCCGGGAAGAGCGATTGGTGCCAAACTGGCGAGCTTGCGGGAGCGGTTCCCGCCGTGTCGAGACGAGGAGTCCAGCGTGACAGCCGACCAGACAGCGTTTGCACGATCGTCCGGTTCCTTCAGCCGTCGCTCATTCCTTGGTCGCTCCAGCGCCGCCATCGCCGGCGTAGCGGGGGCGGCTGGCGTGCTGCGCCCCGCGCTCGCCCAATCGACCGGGCAGCCCGCGCCGTCGGACCGCGTGATCATCGGCCTGATCGGCTGCGGCCGGCGCGGCCTGCAACTCCTCGAGGCGGCCGCCAAAGTGCCCGGCCTGACCGTGAGTCTGGTGTGCGACGTGGACGCCGAGCGCTCGGCGGCAGCGGCTGAGCGGGTGATGCAGTTGCAGGGCCGACGGCCGGGCGTGACCAGCGACTACCGCGACCTGCTCGACGACGCGGACATCAACGGCGTGATCATCGCCACTCCCGATCACTGGCACGCCACGCAATTGCTCCACGCCTGCGCGGCCGGCAAGGACGTCTACCTCGAACCGCCGGTCAGTCTGACGCCGCTCGAGGCCAAGGCGATGGTCTTTGTCGCCCGCAAGTATTCGCGGGTCGTGCAGGTCGGACTGCAGCAGCGGGCGGCCCGTAAGTTCGCCGAAGGCGCGGGCATCGTCCGCTCGGGCAATCTCGGCCGTATCGCCCAGACGCGGACCTGGACGTTTGCTCGCAGTGAACCAATCACCGCCCAACCGGATGCAGCCCCCCCGCCGAGCCTCGATTACGACCGCTGGCTCGGCCCGGCTCCGGAACGGCCCTTCAATCCAGTGCGCTATGCACACCCCGAGCACTGCTGGGATTACGGCGGCGGCGAAGCGGCCTGCTGGGGCGTTCATTTCCAGGATTTGCTCCACGCGGCCATGAACGTGAGCGTGCCGCGCAGCGTGGTGGCCTTCGGCGGCAACCAGGGGCTCGCGGATGGCCGCGAGACACCCGACACGCTGGAAGCGCTCTTCGAATACGCTTCGCCGACCGGGACATTTATGCACGCCTACTCGCTTCGGCTCAGCAACGCCTACGCCGGCTTCGGTCCGGCGGCGCTGCCCCCGCTTACAGGGCATACCGGGCCCCTGCCTGCCCGCAGCGGCGTGCAGATTCTGGGCACCGAGAAGACTCTCTATTTCAGCGGGCGCCGTTTGCTCCTTCTGCCCGCCGGGGAGGAATCGCCGATTGAGGATCTGGCCTACCTCGGCATCGGCTCGCGAGAGGTGGCCGCGGGTGAATCCGCCGCCGGGCCCGATCCGCTGACCGTCGCTCACGTGCAGGAGTTTGCGGCGTGTATCCGCTCGCGCAAGGATCCGTCTGCGTCCATCGAGGCCGGCCAGTCCGCCAGCTTCCCGCTCATGGCCGCCAACATCGCCTACCGCGTGGGCCGCAAACTGTACATCAATCCGAACTCGTTCGAGTTCTACTCGGATCCCGAGCTCCAGACGCCCGACAAGACCGCCAACGAGTTGGCAATTCGGGCCTACCGCGCTTCGTACCCGCCACCCAATGTGTGAGGCGGAGCAGGGGCTGGAGACTGGTCCGGGGCCGGGGACTGCGGGCTGGGGACTGGCGAAAGATTCTTGGCTGTCCGGGGGGCGCTAGGCCACGTCGCCAAGATGCGGTCCCCACTCCTTGGCCATCTCAGCGCCCTTGGCCAGGACGGCGCGACGGCGTTCGCCCTCGAGCGGCTTGAAGTTTCGCACGGCCTGGATGGCCAGCCGCAATTCCTCCAGCGTCTTGATACCGACCACGCACGTGGCCAAACCGGGAATGCTCAGCGCGTAATCGAACGCGTCCTGACGATGTTCGTCGGACACGAGCCGGCCCGGGCGTCGCTTCTTGTAGCCGTCCCAACTGCCGGTCACGCCGCCGTAGACCTTCATGCACACGATCCCGCAGTTGTGCTTGCGGGCAATGGGCAGGACCTTTTGCTCGAAGTTGTAGGTATGGCAATCGACGAAGTTCATGGCACACATGACCACGTCGATCTCGCCGGTCTCGATGACCGCGGCGAACTTGTGCGGCTTGAAGTGGCCCGTGCAGCCGATGAAGCGGATGAGCCCGCGCTTCTTCGCCTCCAGCAGTGCGGCCAGACAGCCGTCCTTACCGAGGATTTCTTCCGGCTCGTAGTCGCCCACGTTGTGAATATGGCACAGGTCCACTTGATCCACGCCCATGAGCGACATGCTCTTGTCGAGCGACTTGAGGCAGGCGTCCTTGCTCTTGGCCCAGGTCTTGGTCACCAGGAATATTTCCTTGCGCCGGCGGGCCAGGATGGGCTTGAGCCGTTCTTCGGCCACGTCGTAGATGCGGGCGGTATCGACGTACTTCACGCCGGCGTCGAGAGCGGCGTTCATGACTTCCTCGAACGGCTCGGCCTGATAGAACGCGTGCCCCATCGCCGCCGTGCCGAAGCTGAGCGGCGGAACCTCGATGCCCACCCGTCCCAGCCGCCGTGTCGGCAAGTCGCGCAACGTTCCGACGGCCGCACTCGCACCAGATGCCCCCGTCTCCGAGGCGGGCCGGCTGGCCGCGCCGCCGTCTCCCAGCGCATGTCCCACAACCACGCCGCCCGCCACGCCTGCGCCGATCTGCCGCAGCAATTGCCGCCGACCAATTTCACCGGCCATGTTGAACCTCGTCGCCTTCGGTGGAGAACGCACCCCGACCGCGGGGATGTCCGCTCACATGCTAGGCCCGCCGGGCCAATGCTTCAACCACCGGCACCGGAAGAAGGCTTGAGACCCGAGACTTGAGACCTGAAGGCTGACAGCTGAGAGCTGAGAGCTGTTACAGCACCTGTGGGTCGCGGTTCATCACGTGCAAGCGCTTGAGCGTGGCCGGCTCGGTCTGCACGGTGATCTCATCGCCCGGAGCGAAGACATTTTCCGCCGACGGGAAGAGTTCCGGCTTGCCGTTGCTCAGGTGCGACAGCACGAACACGTGCTCGCCCCGGCCCAGCTCGCGAACGGCCTTGCCGACCAGTTCCGAATCGGGCCGGATGGTCAGCTTGGCGATGACGATCAGTCGATCGCCTATGTAGAACGAGTTGATGATGGAATGGTCCGACGAACTGGTCGCAAACAGCGGCGCCGCCAACTCCGACGTACTGAACGTCAGCGGTATGTCCATGGTGTCGCGGAGGCGGCCCGCCAGTTCCTGGTCGAACATGCGCATGATCACGCGGATGCCCGGGTGAATCTTGCGGGCGTCCAGGGCCATCTCCAGATTGGCCAGGTCGTCGTTGGTGCACAAAATGATCGACTTGGCCGCTCGGATGTTGAGGTCGTCAAAAATACCCTCCTCGCGGCTGTGACCGATCCGGACGGGAACGCCGTGCTTGCGAGCAAACGCCAGGTTCGGGCACTGCGGATCTTTCTCCAGCACGGCCACCTGCTCGCCCAGCATGAGCAGCTGCTGGAGCGTCCGCAACCCCAGCTTGCCCAGCCCGCACAAAACAACGTGTTTATTCAGCGTCTTACACATGGCACTGGTCCATTCCGGGCCCGTCTCGTCCCGGCGAAGAATGTGATAGCTGAACCGCACGATACCGTCCAGGATGACCACCAGCCCGAGCAACGGCAGAACGATGTGAAACAGTTGCAACAGCCAGTGCTTGGGGGCGCCGAGCACCGGCTCGCCGAAGATCAGGAAGTACGTGGCCACCAAGGCTTCCGAGTAGTCCAGCTCGGGGAGCGCGTGATGGAAGCAGATGCTTCCGAGCAACAGCAGCGCGACCAACGTCGCCAGCAACGGCAAGAAGTTGCGGATGGGCTGCTTGAGGTAGTGGAGGTAAGCCCGGACACGACGCGATCGGCTGGTCATGTTCCCCAGTATCCCGAGACACCGACCATCTGTAAACGGCCGCCCAGTCGATCGCGCAACTTCTGCACAGACAATGGGATACCATTACAAAAATAATCAGGACCGATATTTTTTTCTTGCCACCCTGCCACAAGGCGGGCATAATGGCAGTGCCCATTCATGGGTGGCACCCATCTGTATCCGTGCCTGCTGTTTGCGTGCAATTCGAGTCCGATCGCTCGATCGGTTGAAACCCCGGTCTGAGGCGTCGCCTCGGCGGGTAAGACTGCACCACATCTGGTCTTTTGAGGAGGAGGACGTATGAAACTCTTGGTGGGACTGGGAGCGGCAGCGATACTGCTGGCACCCGCGCTGACATGGGCGATTCCGGTGCCTGGAGCCATCGTCTACATCGAGGATGACTTCCTGCCGGACGGAGACCTGAACGGCTGGACTCCGTACGGCAACGTGACCATACGCAACCCGGATGGCAACGGGTTTGACCTGTACAATCCGACTTGGCGAGTCGAAGAGGACAAAGACGGCATCATCGGCTGGCAGGAAGGATCTGGCGGTAGCCGCAGCTTCGGCATCTACAAGCGATTCCATGACGAGTACATCGAGGGCGGCGAGAAGCACATCCAGGCGTGGGTCCGGATGCTCAGCTCCAACTGGGATTTCAGCGCGGCGCCGAATGCCCTCACGGTGCGTTTGGGCAAGGATCCGTTCGGCGGAACCGATCCCGCCTCGCCCAACATCATCTGGACGGAACCCTACTGGGGCGATTGGACCCAGCTGGAACTGGTTCAGCCCTGCGTGGAGGCTGACGAGACCATCTTCATCCAGGTGGATGGCTTCCTCAACGGCTACGCCCAGGTCCTTATCGACCGCGTCGATGTGTGGCAGACGCCCGAGCCCAGCGCTCTCCTGCTGCTCGGGTTGGGTGCGGTGTTGATGCGGCGCCAACGGTAAGCCCGTGGAGTTCTGCTGCTGTTCTTTCCACAGCGGGCGGGTCTCAGACTCGCCCGCTCTACCATTAGGGCATCACCTTCACTTGCACCACCTCGTTCGGACCGACCGCAAAGATACGTTCCCCGGGCCGGGGTCGAAAGGCTTTCGCCCCCGTGAATCGGCCGAATGCGGGCAGGATGGCAGTGCGCGGCCCCAAACGAAAGCACGGCAAGCGCATACTAAAACGACCGGGACCTTCGAGCATGACGGCCGGATGATAATGGCCGGCCAACACGAATCGGCCGGCGACCTGCCGCGGCTCATGACAGCAGAGAAACGGACCGTCGTCGAACGGCTCGGACTCGACGCGAATGCCCCAGTGCGCCGGCGGATCTCCCGCTCGACAGTCGTGGTTGCCGCGCACAACGATGGTCTCCAGGCCGGTCCGTCCGCTCCACCATTCCGACATGACCGCCCGTGTTCGCTGGGCGTCGCGCATACGGGCGTGAAGAAAGTCCCCCAGGATGATCAGCCGCCGGGCGCCGGTCCGAGTGAGCACGGCCTGGAGGCGATCCAGATCGGCACTCGTCGTCCCAGCCGGGACAGGGACGCCGAGCTGGCGAAACGATGCCGCTTTGCCGAAATGCGGATCAGCGATGAACAGTGTCGACGCCCGCGGATGATGCAGCGCCCGTTCGGGCAAGAGTTCGAGTTGCTCGCCGCCCCACTCAACTTGCACGACGGACCCTCCGGTTGCGCTGGGATCGCCTCTCCCTATGCGCCGGCTCAGAAGCCGCCTTCTTCTCGAGTCTGACGATCATCCGCGCAATACGATCCGACCACTTTTCCGACGTGAGGCTTTGCGCCCGGAGCCGGTCGGCCCAGATCGGAAACGCCAGCGGAGTCAACTGTTCGCACCATACGACCACGCGCCGGCACCGCCCCATCCGCTCCACGGCCGTCCGCAACCGTACGAACTCGAGCTGCTGTTCCAGCACTTCGCGCCGCGCCTGATCCAGCAGCAGGTTGTGCGGATCGAACTCTCGGAACACATCGTAGAACAGCTCGCTGGACGCCTGGAGCTGCCTGGCCGACTTGGCCGCTCCGGGGTAACCCGGAAACACCAGGCCGGCGATTCGGGCGATATCGCGGAACTGTCGCCGGGCCAGTTCGGTGTCGTTCAAGCAGGCGAGCAGGTCTTCGAGCAACCCCGTGGTATGAGTGAGCCCTCGCCAAAACGACTCGTCCACAAGCAACGGCTCAGGCGAGAGCAGTTCGAAGCCGTAGTCGTTCGCGCTCACGCTGATGGACCGCGGAGCCTGGCGAGTCAGCCGGTGCGCGAACAGCAGCGACAGCCCCTCGTGCACCAGACGGCCCTCGAAGCTGTGCACGTACGTATGGTGACCCTCACGGGTGTGAATCTGCTCGACCAGCAGTTCGTCTTCCTCGGGGATGCGCGACCACTTCCGCTGGAGTTCCAGGAGCGGCACCATGGCTTGCATCTCGGGACCGTCGATGATGCCGCGAATGTATTCGGTGAGCTTCTGCCGCACCGCCGTGCTCAGTTCGCTGCTGAGCGGCATGCGGCCGCCCTGCCAGCGCGGCACGATCCCGCCGCTTTTGCCCGCACGACGCACCCACGCGGTCATGTCACGCACGCGCGCCAGTTCGACCACATGACCGGAGAACACGAAGCGGTCGCCCGGCCGGAGTCGTGCGATGAACGACTCTTCGATCGTGCCGAGCGTCGCACCGCGGACCACCTTCACCCGCAATGAATCATCGCTGGTGATCGTGCCGATGGACATCCGGTGCAGCCGGGCCACGCGCGGGTTGGCCACGACGAATCGGCCGTCGCGTTCGGCCACCCGCATGTACTGCGGGTAGGCCCGCAGCGTCGGCCCGCCTCGGCTGACGAAGTCCATCGCCCAACGCCATTGGTCATCCGTCAAATCCGCAAACGCGTGCGTCCGCCGCACCTCGGCCAGCAGGTCGGCCTCGCGAAAGCCGCCGCCCGCCGCCACCGTGACCAAGTGCTGCACGAGCACGTCGAGCGATTGCTTCAACGGCACACGAGCTTCAATGCACGAGTCCGTGTCCGCAGGTCGCTGCCGCTGGACGGCGTCCCGCGCTGCGGCATATTCCACCAATTCGAAGGCGTGCGTCGGGACGCCATATATACGGCTCACCCTGCCGGGCTGATGCCCGCTCCGACCGGCCCGCTGCAGCAAGCGTGCGATCCCCTTGGGACTGCCGACCTGGATCACCTGGTCCACCGGCGCGAAGTCCACGCCTAAATCGAGGCTGGACGTGCATACCACGCACCGGATGGTGCCGGCCCGGGCCATGGCTTCGACGCGCGTCCGCAGTTGCCGGTCGATCGAGCCGTGATGAACGGTGATCTGGCCGAGCCAGTCGGGCCGGGCCCGCTGGATCTGCTGGAACCATACCTCGGCCTGCGACCGAGTGTTGGTAAACAACAGCGTTGTCCGCGCCTGTTCCAGCCGTTCGAGCACGGCGGGCAGGAGTTGGAGCCCGATGTGACCCGCCCACGGAAAGCGCTCCACGGATTCGGGCAGGAGCGTCACGATCTCGACGGGCTTGCTCGCCGGTCCTCGAATCAGGCGTCCGGTGGGTGCGTCTCTCTTACAAGTTCTGTTGTCAGTCGTCTCCCCCAGAAGCACGCGCAAGGCTTCATCAAGATTGCCGACCGTCGCTGAGAGGCCCCACGTCCGCATGCCCGGTGCGATCCCGCGCAAGCGTGCCAGCGCGAGTTCCGTCTGCACACCGCGTTTGGTGCCCATCAACTCGTGCCATTCGTCCACCACCACGCAGCGCAGGTTTTGCAGTCGGTCGGTGCTGTCTGGATAGGACAAGATGAGCGACAAACTTTCCGGGGTGGTGACCAGAGCGGATGGCAGCCGTTCGCGTTGCCGCCGGCGGACAGCCTGCGACGTGTCGCCCGTGCGGACCTCGACGGTCCACGGTATGCCCATCTCCCCCACCGGCCGTTGCAGGGCAGCGGCGATATCATTCGCCAGCGCCCGCAGCGGCGTGATCCACAATACTTCCAACCCCGCGCATGCCGGCCGGCCGCGCGATGCTGCTGTCGATTCCGCCCGGCTCTCGACCAACGGCCCCATCCACGCGGCGTACGTCTTGCCCATGCCAGTCGGGGCATGCACGAGGCCAGACTTGCCCGAAAGGTAAGCGTGCCAGGTCTCCCACTGGTAATCGAACGGCGACCAACCCCGCGCGGCGAACCACTGCAGAGCAGGTCGCAGGCGATCGGAGGGCCAGTGACCGGGATGTTCGGAGGTGTGAGGGGTCATAGTCAGTAGTCAATAGCCAGTAGTCAGTGGTCAGTGGTCGGGTCTTTGGTCCTTTGGTCAGTGGTAGTAATGGGGCGTCTGATGTTGGTGGCGAATCGGGCATTCGTACCGCAGGGTGCAAACGACGGCGCTCAACAACTGACAAACGGACCACGGACCTGACCACTGACCACGGACAACGGACCACGACCTACGTCCCCACCGCCTCCGCGTTCAGCAGCGAGCGCAACGACTCGACGGTGTCCGCCTCGGCGGCGGTTTTGTCCCGCCGCCAGCGGGCGATGCGCGGAAAACGCAGGGCCAAACCGGCCTTGTGTCGCGTGGACTCCTGCACCCGCTCGAACGCGAGTTGAAACACGAGGACCGGCTGAACCACGCGCACCGGGCCGTGCTTGGCCAATGTATGGCGGCGGACAAATCGATCGATCTCGCGAATTTCATCGTCGGTCAATCCGCTGTAGGCCTTGGCCACGGGCACGAGCTCCTCGCCCCGCCACACGCCGAATGTGTAATCCGTGAACAGATTGGCCCGCTTGCCGCTGCCCGGCTGGGCGGCGATCAGCACCGCGTCGATCTCGTGCGGGTCCACCTTGTACTTCCACCAGCCCCCCCGCGGCCGGGCCACGCCGTACGCCGACGCCTTGCCTTTGATCATCACGCCCTCGACGCCCATGCCGCGGCTTTCCTGCCGCAAGCGCTCGATGTCGTCCCAACGTGTCGCTCGCACAATGGGCGACAGCTTAAGGCGCGTCGAATCCCCCATCTGTGATACCAGCGCCTCGAGTTCCGCCCGCCGCTCGGCCAACGGTCGTTCGCGAATATCCTGCCCGTTCAGTTCGAGCAGGTCGTAGGCCATGAACACGACAGGAATCTCGGCAAACAGCCGCGGCTGCTCGTGCTTACGGTTGAGCCGCCGCTGAAGCAAAGCGAACGGCAGGGGTCGATCGTCCTCCCAGGCCAGGACCTCGCCGTCCAGGACCGTGCCGTCCGGCAACGCCGCTCCCGCCTCGCGCACTTCGGGGAACGCGTCGGTGATGTTCTCCTCGCCGCGCGAATAGACCAACGTGCGCGTCCGCCGATGGATCAATTGCGAACGAATGCCGTCCCACTTGTACTCGATCTGCCAGCCGTCCAAATCGCCGAGCGATTCCAGCGATCCCTCGAACGGATGGGCGAGAAAGAACGGATAGGGTCGATAGTCCTGCACCTCGCCCTCGTCATGAGCGAGCAGTCGCTCGTAGTACGCTTCCGTGGGCTCGATGCCTCCGGCCAGCCGGCTGGCGATCACACTCGCGGGCAGGCCCGACACGCCGGCAAGCGCCCGCGTGATCAGTTGCCGTGAAACGCCCACGCGAAAACTGCCCGACAAAAACTTGTGGAAGATGAATCGCTGGTGAGCATCCAACTCGCGCCAGGCCTCCACGATCAGATCCCGGCGCAGAGCATCAGACCGGCGGGATAGAGGTAACAGGAAGTGCTCGACCAGCTCGTGAAGCGGCCGTTGCGTACCGTGTCCGCGATCGGGCAGGAGCAAGGCCAACGTCTCGGATAAATCGCCCACCACGTGATACGACTCGTCCACCAGCCACGGCGGGTAACCCGTCTCCTGCGAAACCCACTCGCGCAGGTATCGCGTCGACGTGGCTCGCATCAGCTTCTGGCCTGAAAAGAGCAGCAAAGCCCACGCGGCGTCGCGAGGCGGCGCTTCGACGAAATAGCGTTCGAGAATCTCGACCTTCTCACCCGTGCGATTGGTGGCGTCGAGCTCGAAGTACATGTTCGTGAATCGCTGCATGGCGCTACTCGCGTCCGCCTTCTGTTGTCGCGACGGCAATGTCCACGCCAGACGCTGATTCCAGCGGCGCTGCCCCTGGCGACGCAGACTCCAGTGCTGCCGTCGACGGCAGCACCTCGGCCTCTTCCTCGTCCTGTGGCTCGTAGTGCGTGGGCACCACCCAGCTGGCGTGCCCCTGCTCGTTCAGCCAGCGTGCGAACGGAGCGGCAAATCCGTGCGTCACACCCACGCGCTCCGCCCCGCAGTCGTGCACGGCACAGATCAGACCATCCCAGTCGGTGTGATCCGACAGGATGAACCCTCGATCCAGACTCCGCCACCGTCGGGCGCCGCGCACCTGCATCCAGCCGGACGCGAACGCCGTCGATGCCGGGCCGAACTTGCGCAGCCAGGGATGCCCGATGGCGGACGGCGGCGCGATCACCAATCCCCGGCCGCGCACCGCCTGAATCCACTGCGGCTCGGCTTGATAGACCTCGGGCAGTTGCACGCCCGCCGACGTGTACGCCGGGACCAGCCTCGCCACCGCTCCGTGCACCACAATCGGCCCCAGCCCCGCGTCGACGCCCGCAAGCAGCCGCTGCGCCTTGCCGAGAGCATACGCAAAGAGGATCGAAGTTCGCTGGTTCTGCTGATTGCCGGCCCACCACGCGTTGATCTCGGCGAACACACGTTCGGGGGCGGGCCAGCGATAGATCGGGAGCCCGAATGTGGACTCGGTCAGAAACACGTGGCATTTAACGGGTTCGAACGGCTCGCAGGTCGGATCGGCCTGCAGCTTGTAGTCGCCGCTGACCACCCACACCTCGCCGTGATGCTCGATGCGGACCTGAGCCGAGCCGAGTAGATGGCCGGCCGGATGCAGCGATACGCGAACGCCGTTCATGTCCACGGATTCGCCGTACGGCAGCCCCCGAATGCTCGCGTCCCGCCCCAATCGCTCCCGTAGCAAGGCGACGCCCGGCAAGGCGGTCAGGTAGGATCGGCTGCCGCTGCGAGCATGATCGCTGTGAGCATGCGTGATTACCGCACGTTCCACCGGCCGCCAGGGATCGACGTAGAAATCGCCCGGCTCGCAGTACAATCCGTTCTCGGTGGGCTGCAGCAAATCCATCGTGCACCGACGCTGGTCCGTCCCCAGATTGTAGGGTCGGCACTTCCTCGAAGGGCGAACGCCGGCCGGCTTCTCGGGGCAGGCGACTTCTCCGGGCAGCGTTCTCCTTGTATGCTGGCCGTCTCATCCACCAAGGAGGCTCCAGCATGAAACGTGCCCCGTCAGGATCGGCCGGCGTGATGGGTATCATCTCGTGCGCACTGCTCACCTCGGCCATGCAAGGCCAGACTGTACGCGCGAACCGGGAGGAGCATGTGACACCACCGCCGGCTGAGCGGAAATACCGCGTTTACATCGGAACGTACACATCGGGGGCCAGTGAGGGCATCTACCTGTTTGAACTGGACCGCGTCTCGGGCGCATTGGAGCCGAAAGGTCTGGCCGCGAAAACAGCGAACCCGTCGTTTCTGGCGTTGGGGCCGGGCAATCGCCGTCTGTACGCCGTGGGCGAGCTGGACGCGAACGGAGGAGTGAGCGCGTTTGCGGTGGACGCCGCCACGGGTAAGCTCGAACTGCTGAATCGCCAGCCGTCCGGCGGGCGCGGACCGTGTCACCTGTGCGTCGATCCGAGTGGCCGACACGTACTGGTTGCCAACTACTCGTCCGGCAGTGCGGCCGTGCTGCCCATCGCGTCCGACGGCTCATTGGCCGAGCCACGTTCGGTGGTTCAGCACGAAGGCTCGGGCCCCGACCCCAAACGGCAGCAAGGGCCCCACGCCCACTCGGTCCATCTCGATGCCGCGGGCCGTTTTGCTTTCGTCGCCGATCTGGGTCTGGATCGCATCTTCATCTACCGCTTCGACGCGTCGAAAGGCACACTCGGGCCGCATGATCCGCCGTCGGCTCATATGGCCCCGGCCGCAGGCCCGCGACACCTGGCGTTCCATCCGAGCGGTCGCTATGTCTACGTCAACAACGAGATGGGTTGTACCGTGACCGCGTTCAAGTACGACGCCGAGCGCGGCACGCTGAGCGAGCTGCAGGTAATCGGCACGCTTCCCGAAGATTGGCGGGAGCCCAACACGACAGCCGAGATCCTCGTGCATCCGTCGGGCAAGTTCCTGTACTGTTCGAACCGGGGCCACGACAGCATCGCCATCTTCACCATCGACCCGACCACCGGCCGGCTGACCGCCGCCGGCCATCAATCCACGAGCGGCGCAACGCCTCGCAACTTCGGCATCGATCCCGCCGGCCAGTGGCTCATCGCGGCCAACCAGAAGTCGGACACGCTTCAGGTATTCCGCATCGCGTCGGAATCGGGCCGGCTCGAGCCCGCGGGATCGCCCGTGCCGGTCCCCACCCCTGTGTGCGTGAAATTTGTCACGCCGTAACACAGGCCCACGTGCGATGCGGGCCCGGATGAACAAAAAGCCCCCGGCAGGCTCTTGCCGGGGGCTGGGCGTCATAGCATCGCCGGATGTCGGTCGATTCTTGATGGCCGAGAGCTATCTTCAGAAGTCCTTCAGGTCGGCATCCTGGCTCACGTCCATGTCCAAATCCATGGTCATGACGTTGCCGGCCGGCGTCTTCGTGTGCGGCACGAAGGCGGTTTTCGCCGAGGCAGGAGTTGCTGCAACCTGCGGCTTCGGTGCCGATAGCCGGGTCTGTTTGACGTCGGTGTGAGCCGGAGCCGTGGTCGCTCGAACCCCGCCAATCAACGTGACAATCTCGTTGATCATGCTCTTGACGCTCTCGGCCTGGCTGGCGAGTTCCTCGGCGGCGGACGCCGATTCCTCGGCCACCGATGCGTTCTTCTGTGTGACCTGATCCATCTGAGCAACGGCCGCGGCCACCTGATCGACGCCCTGGGCCTGTTCCTCGGACGCCCGCGCGATGTTATTGATGAGCTCGGTCACCTTGGCGACGTCGGCGACAATCGCCCCCAGCGACTTGCCCACGTTGTCCGCCACCTGCGTGCCTTCCTTGACTCGCCGCACCGAGTCTTCGATGAGGCCGGTGGTTTCGCGGGCCGCCTGAGCCGCCCGTTGGGCCAGGTTGCGGACCTCGTCCGCCACGACGCCGAAGCCCTTGCCGTGTTCGCCGGCTCGCGCCGCTTCGACCGCCGCATTGAGAGCCAGCAGGTTGGTCTGAAACGCGATCTCCTCGATGACCTTGATGATCCGACTGATCTTCTCCGACGAACTGCTGATCGCGGACATGGCCGCGTTCAGTTCGCTGACCGTCCGATCGCCCTCGGCAGCCGCCTTGCTGGCCTGCCCGGAGAGTTCGTTGGCCTTGCCGGCATTGGCCGCGTTCGTGCGGGTCATGGCCGAGACCTCCTGCAGGGCGCTGCTGGTCTCTTCGAGCGAAGCGGCCTGTTCGGTGGCTCCGTTGGCCAGCGACTGCGACGCGCCGGCGATCTGAGTCGCCGCCGCGCTCACCTGGTCGGCTCCCTCGTTGAGACTGGTGATGATCCGGTTGATCGGCTTGACGATGCTGCGTGTGATCAGCATCGACAGGACGACGCCCAGGATCAGTACGCCGAACGTGACGGCCAGCGTGATCGTCTTGGTCGTCAGCGCTTCGCGCTTGACCGCCTGCGTGATGGATGCCGAGAGTTCCTTGAAGGTTGCGTCCAGATCGTTGCCGATGGCCTGCATCTCCGCGACGCTGGCGCGATCCTCCAGGATGCCGCGGCGATATCGCTCGCCCGCCGCCTCATACTCGTCAATGTTCCGGGCCAGGCTCCGGGCCACGTCGGCGAGTTCCGGATCTTCGCCTACCAACTGTGTCCATTTCGTCAGTCCCTGGCGCGTCACGTCCAATTGCTCGCGCAAGTGCGTGTACTGTTCGTCCGCATTGGTCGCGATCAGGTAGACGCCCCGCACCCGAAGCAGGAGGAATTGAGCCACAAACTCCTCGTTGAGCACTCGGTTGATCCGGGCCCACCTGGCCATCTCGGCGGCGTCGTTCGATTCCTCCGCCCGAGCCAGGCCCGGGGCGATCTTTTTCTCGAGCACTTCGCGGAGCGTCCTGGTCACGGTGTCACCGGTTCTTGCCCAGGCGGCGAAGGCTTCCTGCTTGACCCGCCCGGCTTCCACCAGTCGCTCGAAGGCCGCGGCGTAGGCGCCTCCCTTCGTCTTGGCCGCATTGATCAGAGCGCGATCGGACGACTTCAGTCCGGTCTGAGCCTCCAGTTGCTCGAGCTGCGTCTTGAATGAAGTGTAGGATTCTCGGAACTTGTCCGCCGCGGTCTTTCCGTCGGCGTCCCGCGCGCCGGTTGCCGCCTCGTGCCGGTATCGTGCGCACAGGTCGAGCTGCTTGCTGCAGTCAGCGGTCCGGCTTTCCAGTTCGAGGCGACGGGCGATCCCGTTCATGCCCGACCAACTGAAGCCGGACAACACCATGGCCAAAACGATCATCGTCCCGAACCCGAGTCCGATTTTCGCTGCTAGTTTCAGAGTCTTGAACATTCACACTCCTGATAGCGATCTCAGCCGATCCGCACACCTCGCTCGGACGGCCAACACAGGCTTCCAAGGTTCCAGAACATGGGCGGCGTTGAGCGCGCCAAGACAGCGGTCGCACGGTGTGGTGGATGGACATGGAACACCCCCCGCGCCCTGCTCTGCAAGAATGTTCATCGGTTTTTCAACGCATAACTATCGCTCGAATGTGGGGTAAAAGCCGAAGCTGAGCGGAGTGGATTTACGCGGACTGGGTGAATTCACTCTGTGGGATCGAAGAAACCCCAAGTCCAAGCCGAGCATGCTCCTTTATTGTGCAGGGCATGCCCGTTTTCGGGATATGGCTTTGCGGTAGTGATACGGGATTTTGATTGTCTTACCCGCTTTCTGAGATGGGCAAGATGCCCGCCCCCCAACACGTGTGGGGGCTTCTCACGCCGCCTGGGCCGGCTCGCCGGCCAGGTCCAGGTGCATCCAGCGAGTCAGCAGCGGCGAGAGCGCCAGGCAGATCAGCGCACAGACGAACGCCGCGATGGCGATGAGCCCGAAAACGTCCGCGTACAGATTGAGTGTCTGGGCGGGCGGGGGAACGGTGAGGGTGCCTTCTCCTTCGTGGACAAAGGCCGTCAGCTTGGCGATCTGGCCACCCAGGAAATGTGAGAAGGCGGACCCCAGGAACCAGACGCCCATCATCGTGCTTACCATCCGCCGGGGCGACAGGTTCGTCACCATCGAGAGGCCGACCGGAGAGATGCATAACTCGCCGGTGGTCTGGAAGAGGTAGCCCAGAATCAGCCAGACGACGCCGACCATGCCTCGGTCGCTGGCGTGGCGGGCTCCATACCACATCAGCGTGAACCCCAAGGCCAACTGCAGCAGGCCGAGCGAGAACTTTACGGGTGTGCTCGGCTCCAGGCCGCGTTTGCCCAGGAACACCCACAAGGACGTGAACGCCAGTCCGAACAGGAGAATGAACAGCGGGTTGACAGCCTGGAATTCGGCGGTGGGAATTTCGGCGCCGCCGACCCCCATGCCGATGTGGCTCTCGTCCACAGGCCAGTCGAGAACTCGGTCGCTCGACTGGGAGGAGCTCGTGGCCTCGGATCGCAGGCGCTCGAGATGCGTGAGCGTAAAGGGCTGGCCCGACAATTCATAGCCCAGTTGTTCCTGCGTCAGCAGCGGAAGTCGGGCGACCTCGGGGTCCGAGGGAGCCGGCGCGATTCGAAACCGAAGCGTGGTCCCCACGTCGGCCGCGCTCACCGTCCGCGCCTCGAGAACTCGATCGACGTTGCGATCGGTGAAGTTGTTCACCGAGCTCCCCGCCTGCTCGAAGAACGCCCAAAACAGCGTCGAAAACACCAGCAGGATCATGATGACGAAGAGGCGGTGGCGATCGATTGGATCGCAGCGAACGGCTTGGTGGAAGACGTAGACCACCGCGACGGCGCCGGCAGGATAGAGCACCCACTTGATGACGTGCGTGTAGTACAGCAGTCCGGCGATCAGCGGGACGCAGGCCAGCACGATGAGGTAAACGGAGACGTCGAGGCGAAGGACGCCGCCCAGGCGGACTCGCAGGCGTTCGGGATCGCGGGCCCGCCCCACCTGCTTGGACAGGCCACCGCGTCCGAGCGCAACGATGGCGGCGGTGCCCGCCCCGGCCAGCACGATGGTGAGAAAGATGCGGAACGCCATCTGCACGGGGCTGCCCGAACTCAGCGGAAGCAAGACGCATCCGCCGAGCGCGCCGATGAAAATCAGGATCTGCGTGAGTCGCGTGGGAGCGGCGAAAATGGCCACGCCGATGAGCATGCCCGCGGTGGCCAGACCGAAGCCCGCCTCCCAGCCGTAGCGATGGGCGAGATACGCGCACAGCATGGGCGACAAGGCGGCCCCGAGATTGATGCCCATATAGAAGATGGTGAAGCCGGCGTCCTTCTTGGGACTCCCCTGCGGATACAACTCGCCCACGATGGTCGAGATGTTGGGCTTGAAGAAGCCGTTGCCGCTGATCAGCAGCGCCAGGGCCAGGAAGAAAGCAGCCTGATGCTGAACGGCCATGAGCAGATGGCCGCCGGCCATGAGCAGCCCGCCCAGAATGACCGCCCGCCGCGGCCCCAGCACCCGGTCGGCGAGCAAACCGCCGATGAACGGCGCGGCGTAGACCAGCGTTCCGTAGGCTCCATAGATGGCATACGCCTTGCTGTCGGAGAACTGCAGGAAGCCCTTCAGCATGTACAGCAGCAGCAGGGCTCGCATGCCGTAGAAGCTGAAACGCTCCCACATCTCGGCGAAGAAGAGCGTGAACAGACCGGTGGGATGACCGAAGAGCGTTCGATTCTGATGCTCAGCCGCGACGGGGACCATAGTGGGCTCCACGCAGACCGGATTCCAGGCGTTGCGGCGACAGTATAGCAGCCAGGCTGGGCTTCGACCGCCCCTTCAAACCCCGTGGAGGCGAACGGTACCGCCGGTGGCTGTTCACTTCCCGATCACGGTCCCGACCGGCTCGCCCAGGACGATGCGCTTCATGTTGCCGGGCTTGTGCAGGTTGAACACGACGATGGGAATGTTGTTGCGCTGGCACATGTCCACGGCGCTCAAGTCCATGACCTTGAGACGCTCGTTGATGACGCGGTCGTAGCTGAGGGTGGGATAGAACTCCGCCTCCGGGTTCTTCTTCGGGTCGGCGCTGTAAACGCCATCCACCTGCGTGGCCTTGAACAGTGCGTCGGCTCCAATCTCGGCGGCGGACAAAGCGGCGGCGGTATCCGTGGTGACAAAAGGACGTCCCGTACCGGCGGCCAGAATCACCACGCGGCCTTTCTCCAGATGTCGCAGGCACCGGCGGCGCACGAAGGGCTCGGCGACCGAAGCGATGGTGATGGAAGACATTACGCGCGTGTTCACGCCCATGGACTCGAGCATCTCCTGCAAAGCCAGGGCGTTCATCACCGTGGCCAGCATGCCCATGTAGTGTGCGGTGGCCTCGGGGATGCGCGACTGGCTGGCAAACGTCCCGCCCCGCAGGATGTTGCCGCCTCCGATGGTCACCGCGATCTGCACGCCCAGCTCGTGGACGCTCTTGACTTCGCCGGCCACGCGCTGCAGGGCCTCGTCGCCGATCCCGGAGCCGCCCGGGCCGGCCAGTCCTTCACCACTAAGCTTCAGTTGAATCCGCCGGAACTTGGATTGCGATTGCGCCACCTGGTCACTCCCTCGATATCGAAGGACGAATGACGAAATCCGAATGTCGAATGACAGCTTCCCGAACGCGAGACGCTCGGCTTCAATTCGTCATTCGTCATTCGAGTTTCGTCATTCGCCACTCGGGTTTCGTCATTCGCCGTTCGGAGCTATTGTCGTCATCCGACCTTGCTGTTCGGCAACAAAAAAGGCCGCGTTCGCGGCCTTTTGGGGATCAGCATCCGACCTGCAGTCGGACATAGTCGGTGAGTTTGATCTTGGCAGCCTCGAGCACCTTGGCCACCGTCTGCTTGTCGTCCTTGACGAACGGCTGCTCGAGCAGGACGCGCTCGCTGTACCAGCGGTTGATCTTGCCCTCGAGGATCTTCTCGACCATGTTCGCGGGCTTGCCGGAAGCGAGAATCTGCTCGCGGGCGATCTCCTTTTCCTTCTCCACCGTCGCGGCCGGGATCTGCTCGCGAGTCAGAGCGTCGGGCTGGAGGGCCGCAATGTGCATGCAGACGTCGTTGAGCAGCTCGGTGTTGCTGGTCGCCTGCTCGGTGACCACGATCACGCCGATCTTGCCGGTGTGGTGCACGTAGGTGGCCACGCCGCCGCCGGCCCGGTAGACCACGCGGTTGACCTGGATGTTCTCGCGAAGCCGATTGAGCACGTCGTGCAGGAGGTCGCGGCCGGTCATGCTCGGGTCTTCCACCAGCTTGCCTTCGAGCAGAGCCGCCGCATCGGACGTGCCGGTCGCCGCCGCCTGGCGGGCGAGCTTGTCGGCCAGTTCGCGGAACAGCGGGTTGTTGGCCACGGGAGCGGTCTCGCAAAGCACTTCCACGAGAGCGCCGGCGCCCTTGGCGGTGTCCACATAGGCACCGATGCGGCCTTCGCCGGTGGCTCGGCCGGCCTTCTTCTCGGCCGCCGCCGCCCCGCGCTTGCGGAGCAGTTCCATCGCGGCCTCTTCGTCGCCGCCCGTTTCGGTCAACGCCTTCTTGCAATCCATCATCGGAAGCCCGCTGCGCTCCCGAAGCTTCCGGACCATTTCTGCCGTGATTTCCGCCATCGGTTTAGAGACTCCTTTTCACGCTGTCATCGAATCATAGGACCCGCGGCGGATCCGGCCTAAGCGACCGCCTCGGAACCGCTGTCCGTCGCCGGCTGCTGTTCGCTTGCGGCCGGCTCAGGCGACTCGGGCTGCTCGCTGGCCCGGGCCGTGGCCCGGCTCGACCGCCGCTGCGGACGCGGCGCCTGGGCCGCCGGCTCCTCTTTGGGCCGTGCCCGCAAGCCTTCCAGGATCGCCTCGGCGATCGAATCGCAAATCAGCTCGATGGCCCGCATCGCGTCATCGTTGCCCGGAATCGGAATGTCGCAGGTATCCGGATCGGAATCCGTGTCGATCAGGGCGACCACCGGAATCCCCAGTTTGCGGGCTTCACGGGCCGCAATGTGCTCGCGCTTGATGTCGATGATGACCAGCGCGCCGGGCAGCTTGGACATCTTGCGGATGCCGTCGAGGTTCCGCTTGATCTTGCGGCGCTCGCGGGTGAGCGTGGAGACCATCTTCTTGCTGTAGTTGCTCATGCCCTCCTGCTCGATGGCTTCCAGCTCTTCGAGGCGGGCCAGCCGCGAGCGGATGGTACGGAAGTTGGTCAGCGTGCCACCGAGCCAGCGCTCGGCCACGTAATGCATGTTGGTCCGTTCGGCGGCCTTGATCACCGCCGCCCGAGCCTGGCGCTTGGTGCCCACGAACAACACGTCATCGCCCTTGGCGGCGACCTGGGCCAGGAACTTCCGGGCCCGCAGCAGGCCCTTGACGGTCTCGCGGATGTCGATGATGTGGATGAGGTTGCGCTTCCCGAAGATGTACGGCCGCATCTTGGGATTCCACCGGCTCGCGCGATGACCGAAATGAACGCCGGACTCGATCAGATTCTTGACTAACTCGGATGCCAAACGACACCTCCACTGACGACAGTCTGACTCCGGCGAGAGCGTCGCCCCTCTGAACCGCCGGTCGCGCGGCCCGCCCGCGCTGAATGGTCCCACACTCGCCACCGTGACGAGCTCACCCGCCGACTCAATGCCTCGGCCCGGGCGATACGGGAATCGGGTATCATAACCGAACAACCGGCTACTTGCCAAGCGTCGGAAGTTACCTCGTGGGTGCGTCAGCGTCATGTCCCACGCCCCGGGGCTCGGAAGCGCCCGGCCCACCAGGGCCCCTCCGGGACAGACGCGCCGGCGTTTCGACCGCTCCCTTGCCCAGTTGCCTCTGGCCGCTGCGGGCGGTAGAGTCCGCGGCGTGGCTGAGACAGACACCCAACCGACGAACAACGTGGCCGGCACCGCCTCGCGACCGCTGCGGATCTTCATCTCGGCGGCCGAACTGAGCGGCGACCGCCACGCCGCCGAGCTGATCCACGCCATCCGAGCCGAGCGGCCGGACGCGAGCTTCTTCGGCGTGGCCGGCCCCGGCATGCAGAAGGCCGGCTGCGAGTCCATCGAGGATTTCACCGCCCGGGCCACCATGCTCGTGGGGGCGGTTCGACTGGCCGGACACGCGTTTCGGCTGGTCCGGCGGGTCGGCCAACTCGTCCGGGAACAACGGCCGGACTTGGCCATCGTGGTGGACTCCCCCGCCTTGCATCTGCCCATGGCCAGGCACATTCGGGCGGCGGGCTGTCCGGTGCTGTATTACATCGCCCCACAATTGTGGGCGTGGGCGCCTTGGCGAATCCGCAAGCTCCGCCGCCGCGTGGATCAGATGGCGGTGATCCTGCCGTTCGAAGAAGCGTACTTCCGCCAGCGCGGCGTGGACGCTCGCTTTGTCGGCCACCCGCTCATCACGCAGTTGAGCCGGGAGTCAAGTTCCGCCGAAAGCGTGGAGCAGCTTCGCGCGTTGGGCCGGCCGCTGGTGGCCTGCCTGCCGGGCTCGCGGCGACACGTGGTCGAAGAGGTCTTGCCCGGCCAAATCGAGGCCGCCCGAGCCATCGCTGAGTCATATCCGTCGGCTGGCTTCGTCTTTGCGGCAGCCAACGAGGCGTCGGCGACCATGATCCGCGCCGCCCTGGAAGGAGCCCCCGTTCGATGGCGGCTGGAAGTGGGCCGCAACGCCGATGTGCTCTCGGCCGCGGACTTTGCTCTGTGCGCGTCGGGTACGGCCACGCTGGAGGTGGCCTGGCACGGTGTGCCCATGATCGTGATGTACAACGGCTCCAAGTGGGGCTATCGGCTGGTGGGCCGCTGGTTAATCACCACACCTCATCTGTCACTGGTCAACATCCTGGCCGGTCGGCGAATCGTGCCCGAGTTCATGCCCTATTACACGTCGGTCCGTCCGATCGTGGACGAAGCGCTCGCGATCCTCGGCAGTCCGGAGCGGCAGGCCCGGATGAAAGCCGATCTTCAGACCGTCATCCGATCCCTCGGCACCGAGGACGCTGCCCGCCAGACGGCCAAAATGGTGATCGAAAGATGCAGTTGCCGCTCGTAGGTCTTGATTCGGATTGGGGGCATCAGGAATACGGCGGCGTCAGCAGAACCGAACGAAAAAACAAACGGCCAGCACGAGACCGACGATAAACGGCCGGCTCGCGGCGAGCCGAAAATTGAAGAACAACGCCGCCAGTTCACAGGCCGGCAACACCCCCAGCGGCACCAGCGACCAGAGTCGGTCTCGAAACACAGGCAACAGCACCAGGAGCGCCAACATCGTCACGCCGTACACGACCTGCGCAGGAGCGTGCGCTCCCACGCCCGCCTCCCGGTGCTTGTTTGCCACCCAGATCGCGTGAGGATCGAAGATGCGACCGCATTCAGGACAGCGCCGCGTGGATAGACCGGTGAGATTGTAGTCGCATGCCGGACAGCGCAAACCCCATTCGGCCGGTATGGGCGTCCCGTCATCGTAAGACGGCGGCGTCGGACTGCGAAAGCGCGGACTGCGGGGTTTGGAATGAGCGTCGCGTGACACGCCGACAACTTACCCGCTGGCCGGCCCGGATCAAGTATCGACAGAAAACGAACAGCGATGCCATAAAAATGCGTCAGAGCCGACTTCTGTGAATCTGGTGAGCGTCCGACGCAGAACACATCCGGTCAGCGTTCACCGGTTTCGCAGAAACCGGCTCTGTGTATATGTCACGCGTAGGTGCCGCCGACACTCGAGGCCTGCGGCTTGTCAGACGAGGCGAGCTCAGGCTTCCTCGAACTTGATGCACTCAACCGGGCAGGCCGCGGCCGCTTCCTTGATCTTGTCGCTCAAGGGGGCGAGATAGGCCGGATCATTGGCCTCATCCTTAATCTTGCACTCGCCGTCGCCCATCGAAAACACTTCCGGGCAATTCGACTCGCACGCTTCACACGAAATGCAGTCGGACTGCTCGAGCCATACCTTCGTAACTGCCATGCGATTTTTCTCCTTCTCGCTAGAGCACGGTTATTTTCGCCCCCTGGAAGCTGAACCCCGGCCCCCGAGAGGCTGCAAAACATAATGCAATACCGGTGCCAGTCGCGCACGTCAAGGGAGACGGCCTGCCGGGCCTGATTTCAGCCGGTTCAGCGCGCCCGGAGGCTCCGTCGCAGACCGCGTGCTGGGCGATATCGCCCGGGCTTGCGGGCAGATCGCACATTGTCCTGAAAGCGTGCCAAATGGGAGCGAATTGGTCCGATTGTCGAACGTCGCGAGTCAGCCTTGCGCGGGGCCTGTCTCGAATCGAATCACTTCGACCGGACACTCCTCGGCCGCCAGCCGAATCGCGTCCGTTTTATCGCGGAGGAACTCGGCCACCAGCGCTTCAGGCCGAATCACGCAGGATTCCGCCTGCACCTCGAAAACTTCCGGGCAGGTGGTCTGGCAGGCATCACAGACGATGCAGCCCGGCTCGATCCAAACCTTGAGAATTTGTTCATTCGCCACGACCGCTCATTATAGTCGCGACTGCAGCGGCGCGAACGATCGGCCATACTTGCAACCGGTCGCCGTCTGATGTAGCGTCGGCGCGACCGGCCCGCCAGCGTCGGTCGGGCCGGCTTCGATCCCGTCTTCTTCCAGTTGCACGGAGGACCGAATGACTCTCGAACAACGGATTGAAAAACTCGAACGTCAGAACCGCACGCTGAAACTCGCCGTCGCGAGCATGCTCCTGGCCGGCGTAGGTGCCTTGATCATGGGGCAGGCCACAACGGGCGGCACGGACGTGGCCAACCTCATCCGGGCCCATCGCATCGAGATCGTCTCGGCCGATGGCAAGCCGGCGGTCGTGCTGGGCATGACGGCCGGCGGTACGGGGACGGTCACCACGCTGGATGCGAAGGAAAACAAGATCGTTTCGCTGGGAGTGACCAAAAACGGCGAGGGCACGATCACCACGGGCAACAGCCGCGGCCGCGACCTGGTACGGATTGCCGTGACCACCGAAGGCGAAGGCGTCCTCATCACCAACAACGCGGACGGCAAGAAGTTGGTCGAGATCGGTGTGACCACCGAAGGCGATCCCAAGATCTACACATTCAAACCCGATGGCTCCACCAAAGCGCAGTGGCCGTGATGATGAAGTATCTGACAAGTTCCGCAGCAGTCGTGTTGTTCTCAACCGCCGCAGCACTCGGCGAATGGCAGACCGTCGATGCCATGTGGCGCCCTGATGCGAATCCTTTCGCGAAAAAGCAGGTCTGGCAGGACTTCGTCTGGAAAGAAGGCTGGAAGCACGACGAGCAGTTTTACCCCACACATTTTCATCCCGCGGGCAGCCTGCATGTAATCCTGCGGAACGCCGCGACCGCCGCCGTGCGACTGCAACTGACGCACGTGGACGGTAAACCCGTCGGTGAGGTGACCACCACGGCCGAGAAAGCCGGGCCTGTCATCTATCACTGGGTTGAGCCGGAAATGGTTGCGGCCGGCGGCTGGACGGAGTGCATCGTGCGTCCCCGATCGTTGCCGCGGACCGACGTGCGACTGACGTTTCAGCCCGATTCAGGCAAGCCGTTTGACGTTACTGTCCCGTTGAGCACACGGCGCGTGCGGGCGGAAGGCATCGCTTTTTCGTCCGGCATCGACCGCGTCTACATCTATCTCCGCGCTCTCGACAGCCGGGATGTGCCCGAGGTCCGCGAGGTGGTGCTGGATGGGCGAATGGCGTCGAACGTCCGGCGCATCGACGGACCGTTCGGCAGCGGTCTATCGCTGCTGGAGGTGCCCTTGTCGCCGGCATGGGAAACAGGCTCGTATCACCTGGTCGAAATCTCGCTCGCCGGCGGCGATCGGATCGTTCAACCCATCCGAGCATGGGATCACTACTTCGCCATCGCGCTGTTCGGCTCGCTCAGCAAAGAGGAAGCCGAGGAAGCGAAAGCACACGGCATCAACACGTACGTGGCCCACTCCTCGCTCGACGTGCTGCACGAGCTGGGGCTCAACTACATCCAGGTGGGCAGTCCCGGCGTGGGCCGGCCGCATACGCCCGAGCAGAGCGGGCGGTTGTACTACTACAACATGGACGAGCCCGACGGGCATGACGCGCTGAAGATCAAGACACTCCCGCTGCTGGATCGGCTCGGTGTGCACGCCATGTCGGCCGTCATCCCCATCATTCGCCAGCAGCGAACAGCCGATCCGGCCGCGCTCAACCTGGTGCTCTTGAACAACACGTATAAGCCTGCCAACTGGTACGTGTACGGCCAGTTGGGCGATCTGACGGCCACCGACCCGTATGTGCCCATTTCGGCCGAGCAACTCGAGCGCGTGCCATGCTCGCTGGCCGTGGCTCGCGACGCCTGCGCGCCGCATCCGCTCATCGCGGTGATCTGGGCCACGGCCAACAGCGGTCATCGCTGGAGCACACGGCCGCCCACGCCACAGGAAGAGCGCATGATGGCCTACTACGCCATGGGCAGCGGCATCGCCGGTCTGGCCTACTTCGCGGACATCGGCATCGAGGCCGAGGGTGGCAAGTTCCTGGCTCTGTCGGATAACGCTGAGCTGTGGGAGGAAGTCGGGCGGATCAACCGGGACGTCTCGGTGCTGGCCCCCTACCTGGCGATCGGTTGCCCGCTGCCCAATCCGCCCAAGCACGAGCAGGTCTGGATTCGCATGCTCCTGTGCGGGCCGCAAGCCATGGTGCTCGTGGTCGTGAACAAAGGCCACGAGATCGGCTTCAATACGGTGACACACCATCCGTTCCATTTCCCGGCTGAGGATGTCGAGGTGAGCATCGACCTGCCCGGGCATCTGCAGCCATGCCGCATCCGCGAGGTCAAGGATGGTGAACTCGTCGAGTTTTCGGCAGATTTCGCAGACGGACGAGCATCACTGAAGCTGGGCACGGTGGACACCGCCCGTGCGTTCGTTTTGACTCCGACGATTGCAGCCGAATAGCCGTCCGTCGGCCCCGAAAGGGATCGCCCCGGAACATTTGCTGAAATCTCCGTTCTTTTTTGCAAAGTGACTGGATTCGTTACAGCACGTCGTGTATGATGTGGCCGGTTGGTTCGTCGAAAGAGATTGGTACGTCCACGTCCTCTCGATCGCCCTTCCTTCCGTCCGGGCTGAAATGGCGGCCCCTTTCCTTGTTGACCCGGAAAGCGAAAGAGCGGGTCAAGAAGCCCTTCGCACAGGAGATTGACGATGGGCAAAAAGTTGTATGTGGGAAACCTGAACTACGAGACGACGAGTTCTCAGCTGGAGGCACTGTTCTCGCAGCATGGAACCGTTGAGAGCGCGGAGGTCATCACCGACCGCTCGACTGGTCGCAGTAAGGGTTTCGGTTTTGTGGAGATGGGTTCCGACCAGGAAGCTCAGGCAGCAATCCAGGCGCTCAACGGCACCAGCCAGGACGGGCGTGCTCTGACCGTGAATGAGGCCAAGCCTCGCGAGCCGCGCAGCGGTGGCTACGGCGGCGGGCGTGGCGGTTATGGTGGTGGCGGCGGCGGACGCGGCGGCTATGGCGGCGGTGGACGTAGTCGCTACTGAGATCAGCCCCTCATACGCAGAATCCGAAGGACAGGCCATTTCGGTGGCCTGTCCTTTTTTTGTGCGCATTCATTTGCGGCGAGCCCCCGTCTATGCACGACGAATGTCCAGTGGTCATCGAAACGCCAATGTGAAGTCGGGAAACATGCGGCCCGATATCCTGACCGGCACGATTCTGGAGAAAACGCAGCATGTCCCATAAAAGCCGAGTCCGCGATCTCATGACCACCGAGGTGATCACCATCGGCATGGACGACACGCTGCAGAAGGCCAGACAAATCTTCCACGAAAAACGGTTCCATCACCTGGTAGTCATGGAAGAGGGCAAGCCCGTCGGCGTCCTGTCCGACCGCGATCTGCTGCGGCAACTTAGCCCGTTTGTCGGCGTGCGGATGAGCGAGCGGCCGCAGGATCTGGCCACGCTGCAAAAGCGCATCCACCAGTTTATGACCCGCCGGCTCATCTCCATCGAGCCCGACGCCACCCTCGCCGAAGCCGCCCGGTTATTCATGCGGCAACGGGTCTCCTGTCTGCCCGTCATCGATGCCGACGGCCGACTCGCCGGGATTCTCACCACGCGCGATCTCATCCGTTGGGTCGTCATACAGGAAGGTGCTGCGATCTGACCGACGCGCGAGTTCCCATCCTGTCGCATCGTCGAGAATTTGATATCCTGTTACAATAAGTCTGCTTTGGCACTGGAGCTACCTGAGACAGGAGACAGGGGCCGGGAGACAGAAGAAAAAGGAGTCGAACGTCCCCTCTGTGCTCTCTGCGGCCTCTGTGGTGAGCAGACGAGGAAGAATAACCATGCCCTTTCCGAAAACGAGACTTCGTCGTTTGCGTTCGAGCCCGGCCATGCGGCGCATGGTGCGGGAAACACGGCTGAGCGTGGACCAGTTGATCTATCCACTGTTCGTGCGGCCGGGCCGCAACGTGCGCCAGCCGATCAAGTCCATGCCGGGCCAGTTCCAGCTCTCCGTCGACACGCTGGTGGAAGAGTGCAAGTCGGCTGCCGAACTGGGCCTCCCGGCCGTGCTGCTGTTCGGCATCCCCGAGCGCAAAGATGCCGTCGGCTCGGAGGCTTACGCCGACAATGGTATCGTGCAGCAGGCTGTCCGCGCCATCAAGGAGGCCCTGCCGGATCTGCTGGTGATTACCGACGTCTGCCTGTGCGAGTACACCGATCATGGCCACTGCGGCGTCATCGTCGATCGCCAAGGCCGCAAGGACGTGGACAACGACGCCACGCTCGATTTGCTCGTGCGGGAAGCGGTCTCGCACGCCAAAGCCGGTGCGGACATCATCGCCCCCTCGGACATGATGGACGGCCGCGTGGCCGCTATCCGGGCGGGCCTCGACGAGAACGGCTTTGCGAACACGCCCATCATGGCGTACTCGGCCAAGTATGCCAGCAGCTACTACGGTCCCTTCCGCGACGCGGCCGAATCGCCGCCTCAGTTCGGCGACCGCAAGACGTACCAGATGGACATCGGCAACGGCGACGAGGCCCTGCGCGAGGTGGCAGCCGATATCGAAGAAGGCGCTGATATCGTCATGGTCAAGCCGGCGCTGAACTATCTGGACCTCATCTGGCGCATCAAGCAGGCCTTCGGCATGCCCACCGCCGCCTACCACGTCAGCGGCGAGTTCAGCATGATCAAAGCCGCCGCCGCCAACGGCTGGATAGACGAAAAGGGCGCCGCCCTCGAAGCCACTACCGCTATCGTCCGCGCCGGCGCGGACATGGTGATTACGTACTATGCCAAGGACTTGGCCAGCTGGCTGGCCAAGTAGCCGTGGGCCATGAGCTGTGAGCCATTGCGGTGTTCGGTTGGCCTCTTTGGGGCACAAACATCTGTCCCCCGTCTCGTCGTGCCTATTATATTGCACGAAGGTGGTAAAGCGTGAGGCGATGTATGGGCTCTCCTCGCCCCGAAGGGGCGGCGGTGAGTAGCCGTAGGCGTGAGCCTACGGTTCAGGCCCCGCGTCAGACCTACCCTTGTCAACCGGAGGGCGGCTTCGCCGCCCTCCGGTTGACAAGCGATGTTTTAGGTAGAGCCGACGGTCCGTGGGCTCACGCCCACGGCTATTGACTTCACGCCCTTTCAGGGCGGAGTTGTGACTCACGCTACCGGCTAATGCCATCACGCCTCTTCAGGGCAGACTGTGACTCACGCTGTTGACTTCACGCTCTCTTAGGGCGGGATGGCGAAGGCTCATGCCGCCGACCATTGACTTCTTGCCCGTTCGGGGGGGATTGCGAAGGACTGTCACTCATCGGCGTCGTCGAATTGGAAGGGAGTCTTGGCGATGAGGATGGGCCGGTCGGTGGCCACGCTGACCAACAGACCGAGGCACACGAAGCTCGACACGAGGCTGCTGCCGCCCTTGCTCACGAACGGGAGCGTCACGCCGGTGATGGGCCCGATGCCGACAGTCATGCACAAATTCGTGAGCGCCTGCACGCCGATGAGCGTGGTGATGCCCACCGCCACCAGACGCCCGAACGGATCCTTGGTATTCAAGGCCACATCGTAGCCGACGATCAGGATCACGCCGTAACAACACAGCACGAGCAGGCCGCCGACGAATCCCCACTGATGCGTGATGATGGCGAAGATGAAGTCGTTTTCCCGCTCGGGCAACAGGAAGTCGTGTTCGACGAAGGGTCCTTTGGCCCAACCCTGACCGAGCACGCCTCCGCTGCCGATGGCCGCCTTGCCGTGCACGAGCTGAAAGCCGGCCCGCTTGCTCCATTGCGTGAGTTCGGTGCGCCATTCGCGCTGCGTCGTCCGCGGCGGACGGAACCAATCCCACCGTTCGGGCTTGTTCTCGAAATACGCGCGGATATTCGGGTTCTGGAGGACCATGCCCACCAGCCGCAGCCTCTGGTACGGCTTGATCTGCATCCAGAACAGCGGCAGACAGGCCGTGCCAAACAGAATGATGATCAGCAGATGCTTGACCCGGGCCCCCGCGGCGAACAGCATCGCAAACAGCACGGGCAGAAACAGCAAGACCGTACCCAGGTCGGGCTGAACCAGGATCAGCCCCATCGGGACGAGCGTCAGGAAGAACGGCGAGGCCAGCCCCGCAAACGTGCGATAGTTGCTGCGATACCGGAGATACCAGCTCAGCGCGAGCACGTAGACGATCTTCATCAATTCGGACGGTTGCAGTTGGATGGAGCCGATCTCGATCCAACGGCGCGAGCCGTTGCGGCACGGCACGAACGCCAGGTCAAACCGCTTGTCCAGCTGCAACAGGAGGAGAATGGCCAGACAGAACACGAAGAGGGCATACGCGAACCGGCCCAGCCGTTGATAACTGACCGCGATCGTCAGGCCGGCCAGCACGAGCCCGACGATCATGAACCCGAGCTGCTTGACGGCCGCTCCCGCCGGCACGCGCGCCGGCTCGGGCGAAAACAGGCCCTGAAGACTGAACAGACTCAGGCCGCACAGCACGCACACGGGGATGAGCAGACCCCAGGTGTGGCGCGAGCTGATTTTGAGGGAGCTGATCTTGAGGTCGCCGATCATGGCGCTCCCCCTGCCGCACCGGCCGCGGATTCGCCGTTCTGCAGCTGGAGAAACGCTCGTAGCATGTCGGCCGCCATGGGAGCCGCCACGTCGCCGCCGTGACCGGCGTGCTCGACAATCACCGCGATGGCCACGCTCGCCGGCCCCGGACCGACGGGCTGCTTATACCGGCCGCGCGGTGCCAGATAACCCACGAACCAACTGTGGGTTTGCTCGTACTCCGGCGGGCAGCGCTTGTTCTCATCATGGATCTGCGCATCCGGATAGAGCCGACGAACGGCGCGGGCGTCGGGTGCTCGAACCTCGTAGCGCTTCCCGTCGGGCAGCGTGATCGGGTAGATCCACTCGGGCGGCCCCGTCTCGGCGCTGCCGGTTTTGCCCATCAGTACGTACGGGCCGAAGTCCACGTGACCGGCCTTCTTGTAGGCCGTGCCGCCATGCACGTTCACCGCACGGTAGAGTCCCTCGCGCACCGTCTCCCACGTGCTCTGGCTGACGGGCAGCGGGTGGGCCGGCGGATGCGGATTGGGGTTATTGGCCCAGAGGGTCACCGGGCGGAACTTCCCATCCGCAACGGTGGCGATGAGATTGGCAGCCTGGATGGGCGTCAGTTCAATCTCGCCCTGACCGATGGCCGCCAGCCGAGCCTCGCCGTCGTTTTTCCGCATCGGCAGCCGGCCGCGAAAATCCTCGACCAACCCCGTGCCGGATGGCCGACCCAGCCCGAACATCTGCATCCATTTGGCTTCGCGCTCCACGCCGAGTTGCTGGCCCAGCCGATAGAAGTACACGTTACAGCTCTTCTGGATCGCTTCCACCGCCGACACGTGCGGGTGAATACCCTCGCAGCCCCACCCCCCATAGCTTTCGAACAAACGGCCGATGCAATTGACCGTGTCGTTCGGTCCGACAATCCGCTCCGTCATGCCGGCGGCCAGGATCATGGGCTTGACGATCGAGCCCGGATGGTAGTTCCCGCGGACTGCCCGGAACAGAAACGGCCGACGCGGATTGTCCCGCAAGGCAATGTTTCTCCGCACATCGTCGGGATCGTGCGGATCCACCGCGGGATAGCCCACCATGGCCAGCACGTTTCGCGTGGGAATGTCGAGGATGACCGCGGCTCCGCCCATGCCGATGGACGACAGCGTCCACTGGCCATACACCGCTTTTTGCAGCTCGAAGTCGATAGTCAACTGCACGTCGCGCCCGTCGCGCGGCTGGACCGGGGGCTTGACTTCCTGGCCCAACCGGTTCTTGTATTCTTCGCCGCGCCGACCGCGGAGCCAATTCTCGGCCAACCGTTCGACGCCCAGAATCCCGATAAAGTCGTCCGACTGGTACTTGGCCAGGTGGTCGTCGGCGAACGGATCGGCGGCCAGCGCTTCGGCCGTGACGCGCCCCAGTTGCCCCAGGATCTGGTTCATGGCCGTCCCGCCGTCGTAGACGCGCCGATGGCTCGCGGTGATGTCGATCCAGGGATACTCGGACAGGGCCACGCGGGCGGCCACCTGTTGCGAGCGGTCCAGCCCGCTCACCACCGGGTGGGCTGAGAGTTCCTCCTCGATGAGGATCTCCATCCCGCGTTTTTCGGACACGTCATTCTTGATCCGCTTGACCAGCCTCTCGATGCGCTGAGCCTCCCTGCGAAGGTCGTCTCTCGACTTGGCGGACAGTTGGGCGATTCGCTCCCAGGATTCCTCGATCCTCTCGTCCGTCACCGCATCCGCGGGCAACTTCAGGAGCTTGCACATACGCCGGCGAGCCGCGGGATCGTTCACGATGGCCGCGTAGTGCACCGAGATGTCCCATGCCGAGTCGTCGTAGGCCAGCAGTCTGCCCGCGCGATCGAAGATGCGCCCCCGCAAGCACGCGAGTTGCCGCGGAGGTCGTTGCAACATCTCGTGCGTCTCCTCGCGAAACGCCGAGGCCTGCACCACCTGCAGCTGAAACAATCGTCCGACCAGCACCAGGGCGGGCAAGGCGAAGAGCATCAGCAGCAGCTTGATACGGTGTTCGAACATGGAAAAAGCCATAGGCTCCAAGCTATAAGCTGTGAGCTATGGGCTGTGAGCTGTGAGCCAGACTCATGCCAGTTGGGACCAACTGAAGTCCCCCTCCCCAGGCGCACTCGTTCACACCTTCTCATTCTCTGGCTTAGAGCTTACAGCTTACAGCTCATAACTGACAGCTGACAGCTGATAGCTTGCACTTCATCCCTGCGGACTCAGGAGCCCGCGGTTTGCCTTGAGACCCGTCCACCGGCTCATGCGGATCAGCAACCAGTGCAGATACGGGGCACACATGGCCGTATAGAACCCCGTCAAGATGGCTGGCCAGAGAATACTGCCTCCAGACCCGCTGCCCCCCCACCGCCGATAGAGGGCCACGCCGATTTGGATCAGGATCGTGAACAGCAGCGTGATGACGATCTGCGTGGCCGCGTGGTCGCGGAAGACCACCATGCGCACCCGCATGATGGCCCAGGCGGCCAGTCCAAAGCTGAAGGCGTGGACGCCCAGCCGGTCGAGGCTCTGCATGTCGGCGACGAGCCCCAGGATCCAAGCGGCGATGGCGGCATCGGGCCACGGCCCCCACAGCGCATAGTGGGCGGCCAGGATGAACATGAGGTCCGGCCGAATCGACTGGATCTCCAGATACGGCGTGGCCGACATCTGTAGCACGACGGTTACGCCGGCCAGAATCACAAATGGCGTCCACTTCATGATCGTCAACCTATCAACCCCCTCGTCGGCCGGTTTGCGTCACCTTACCCGTTCACCTGCCACAACGGCGCGGGCGGTGCGGTCCTCCGTTCCGGCCACCGATGGACCGAGAATCATGAGGATCGACCGAGCTGCCGCCACCTGAATCCGGGGATCGTTCGTGGTCTCCATCAGTTGGTTCAACGGGGCCAGCGCCCGCCGGTGCCGCATGTCGCCGAGCGCCATGGCCGCCATGCTCTGGACGCGCATGACCTGATTCTCGGCGGGATCGTCGGGCAGATTGCGGTTAGGACTGTTCCAGCTGAGCGACCGGAGTGCCAGGTCCAGGCCGTCATCTCGGCCGTGCATGGCCAAAGCCCGCGCGGCAGCCAGCCGGGCCTCCAGGTACGGTGCGTTGGCCAACCGTGAACGAAGCACGGCCACGCTGTCCGGCCCCTGCACGCGCCCCAGGGCCAGCAGCGCGAAAGGCTGTCGATAGCCCAAGCCTCCGAACGAGTCGCGGATGAAGCCGCCTTCCGCGTCGGAGTCGCCCAGTACCGCCAGCGCTTCGACGGCCTGCAAGCGAACGCCGTCGTCGGGATCTTCCGCCGCCACCCGCTTGAGCATCGTCCGCGTCCGCGGATCTTCGAGCAGGCCCAGCGTCATGACGGCGTTACGACGCACCTCCGCGTCTGCCGAATCGCGCATGATCGTCACCCAGGCTCGCCGATATGAGGCGTCGCCCATTCGCTCGAGGGCATAGTACGCACCCACGCGCACGCGGGGATCGGCGTCCTCGGTGAGCGGCCGAATGGCGTCGGCGGCATCGACATCCGCCAGTTTACCCAGCGCCAGGCAGGCGGCGAAGCGCACACCGGGATGCTCGTCGCGCAACCCCTCGCGAATGAGGTCGATCGTCGATGTGCCGAGGACCTCCGCACAAGCTTCGATGCTCTGGGCCCGAACGGCCGGATTCTCCGGGAAGCGCACGCCTCGATGGAGACAGAGCGTGGCTCGATCGCGCAACTGGTCGTCCGGCGGCGCGACCGCGCAGCCTGCAGCAATCACGGGAATCGCCAGCACCCAGTACACTCGGGCTGCGGCCCTCGAGAACACCTGCGGTTGTCTCATGTGAGATCCCTCTCCCCCTACTTCCTTGCTGATCTCGCACTCGCATGCAAGTGCCGGTGCGTACGTCCATCCCCTGAATCTCAGCCCGGCTTCGAAGCCGCGGACTTCCGGCGGGCCCGGCGGTTCTGAACGGACCGCCTGATCCCGTCGGCCATGGCCGCCAGCGTCAATGCCGCGCAGACCGCGCCGAAGCTATCGCCCCAGCGGCTGTAAAGCGCCGTTCTCGAGTCGAGCCTCATGCGCGCCACGCTGTAGCCGGCCTTGCCCGCGTGCAGCGGCCTGCCGGGATCCTGCACAAGGTCGCGCCACCTTCCGTCCGGATCGATGAAACCGCTGATCCCGGTGTTGACGGCGCGGGCCACGCCCACACGGTTTTCGATGGCTCGGAACGCGCAGTTGACCAGGTGCTGGGCCTGCTGCGTGCCGTGGCCGAACCAGCCGTCGTTGCTGATGTTCAGCATGAAGTCGAGCCGTTTGCCGTCCCGGTGATCGTACACGAACTTGCGGAAAATGCGCGGAATCACGTCCTCATAGCAAATGGTCACGCCGAATCGGCCGTTTTGGCCTGACGTCGACTGCGGCAGGTTCATGACCGTGAACTCGCGGCCCGGTGTCAGACTGTACTCGTAGCCGTCCTTGCCCCAAGGGTTCCAGGGCCCGAACGCGAAGAACCGGTAGATGAAGTGGAAATAGCGGCTGTAGCGGAACGGCACGTACTCGCCGAAGGGCACGAGGTGGACTTTGTCGTATCGCTGCGGCTCGGGCTCGCCCGGTGTGTACAGAAACGCCGAGTTGTACCGGTGCTGCGGCGGATACGTGCCCTTGGGCTGCGGTTCTTCGGACATGGCGCCGACGAGGACGCTCTTGCCCGTCTCTTGCGTAATCGCCGTCCACCGTTTGTGCCAGAACGCCATTCTCGGCCGGTGTTCCCGGAATTCGCGGTTGAGATACATGAACCAGGGCGTTTCCGGCAGAACCACCAGGTCCACGTCCGGACGCTCGGCCAGCGCCTGGCTCATGAGGTCGAGGTAGGTCTGCTCTTTGACTTCGTCGCTGGCCGCCCCGGGATCGTTGATGTCAGCCTTCAGCAGGAAGTCGCCCTGCAGCACCGCCACCACCGGGCCGTCGCTCATCGTCTCTTGCGAGAGCCGATACTGGCCGTAGCCGAACGTCGCGACGAGCAGGACGCCCGTAAGCGCCACACACGTCGCCATGCCCGGGCGGGGACGCCGCGCGGACTCAGTGGGCGTGCCAGGCGTGCCATCGACCGGAACCGGGCTCTTGAAGACCCGCACGTAACGAAGCGCCAGGTCGGCGAACAGACCATTCACTGCCGCGACCACGAACGTCACGCCATAGACGCCGGCCAAGTCGGCGATCTGCACCATGGGCAGCGCTCGAATCTGGCTGTGGCCGAGGAAGAACCACGGAAAGCCCAGCGGGTTGTAAGTTCGGGCTATTTCGACGGCGGTCCAGACCACCGGAAACGCAATCGTCAGCCGGATGCGCCACGTTCGGTAGAGATGCCGGATCGGCCAAGCCGCCAGCGGAAACGCCAGCGCCAGATACAACAGCGAGGCTGCGACGTACCCTTCCAGCGTGGTCTCGATCAGCCAGCGGAAGTGGAACAGGAAGAACGCCGCCCCGAGCAGGTAGCTGTCGAAGTACGCCCAACGGGCGGAAGTCGCCGTCCCGAGCGCGATCAGCCACGGCACGAACACCACATAACCGAACGGCCAGAACGACCAGGGCGCGAACAACGGCAGGCTCAGCAGGAAACTCAGCAGGCACAGCGCAAGCAGGCGCGTCCGTCCCCACGGCTCGGGAACGGCGGAAACGGCCGCTTTCACCTGGGCCGCCCGGGCCGGGTTTGACCGGCCGGCAGTCTTGGCTTCGGAGGGTCGTCGCTTCACGCTAGGCACGCATCCCTGCTCGCGGTTCAGTCCTGCTTCCGTGATGCTATTCGTTGAGGTCCTGCCCCGCAATAGAACCACGCAGGTTCGGCAATTCTACGCCGTCTAGCCAGCGTACGGACGCCCCCCAATGCCGTTTTCACCGCGTATCGGGCTGGCCGGGCCAACGTTTCAACGCTTGCCCAGGTGCTTGTCCGCGAAATCCACGTAGCGCTGCCAGTCGTAGAGCGCAAGGTCGTGCTTGCCCGGGCGGATGTGGTAGCCGATGGTGCTCATGACCGGCTGGCCGAGCTCCGGCATGTCGGAGACCGCCATGCCGTCCGTCCCCAGCAGTCGATAGACCGGATCGGCGTGACGGGCGGACAGGAACTCGCCCTTGGGGTCCGCCCAGCGATCTTCCTCGGCACTGGCCACGTAGACCGGCCGCGGGGCGATGAGCGCGATCAGCATATGCTGGTCCACCGGAAGCTCGCTCTCGCGGTCGTTGTATCGCTTGAAGTTTTCGCAGAACCAGTGCGGGAAGTGTTGGTTGATCCGGGTGACGGTTTCGCCGAAGCAGCGTCGGCTGAGCGCCGCCCCGCCGCAGCCGGAGTTGTTGGAAATGACCATGGCGAACCGCTCGTCCTGGGCCCCCGCCCACAGGGCCGTCTTGCCCAACCGCGAGTGTCCCAGCACGGCCACGCGCCGGCTGTCCACGTCCGGGTCGGTCTCCAGGTAGTCCATGGCCCTGCTCAAGCCCCAAGCCCAGGCCGCAATCGAGCCCCAGGCGTCAGGCGGCCGCGGCGCGTCGGGCCGATCGAACGCCCCGTGCACGCCGTTCTTGAAGCCGTCGTCAAAGTCGGGATCGATGTCGCCGTAGTAAGCGGTGACCACGCCGTAGCCGCGGGCGAGAATCTGATCGAGCGGGAATCGGGACGCGGCACTGCCTCGCGACGCCTCGGTCGCCCGGTTGTCCACCACGCCCGGATAGCTCGACCGCATCCAGCTCCTCGACAACCGGATGCCCGGATCCGTACAGACGGCGTGATTCCCCGCGAAGTTCAACAGCAGGAACACGGGCACGGGCCGCCCGAGGTTGGGCAGATACATCAGCAGATCGATGGAGGGGCCATCCGCCTGGCCGGTCAGCCGGATAGTCACCTGCTTGCGGGTAACGTGGGCAATGCCGGCGGGTCGTGTGGCCGTGGCCGGAAACAGTTCCACGGCCCGGTCCAAATCAAAAACGTCGAATGTCAGTTTCGCCGGCCGACCGGGCGCCCGGCCGTACACATGCGTGCGGAAGAGCTCGAGAATCTCCGGCCGCCGTACCTCGCGCCACGTCCGCGCGTCCGCCACCGGCCGCCCGTCGCGCGTCACCAGCGGATCCGGCAACTCATACGCGGGCACCTTGGACTCATCGTAGTTGGGCTTGAACTCCGGCTGAGCAGCCCACGCTGCCTGACCGACGACCAGCACCACTCCGCCAAGCCACGCAACAATTCGCCGCACCATGCACCTCCCCGCAACGCAGTCCCGGCCCGCATCAGTTCACAATCGCCGGGTGGAGAACGTCCGCCCATCCTGATTTTCGCGAACGAGATTGGCATCCAGTCCAAAGCGGGCGCATTCTAACCTGACTTTCGCGCATCGGGCCAGCGAAGAGGCATGGCGATAGACCAAACCGGATTTTCGTCGAAGGTCGGCACTACACGCCGCTTAGCTTCCAAGGCCGCCCTGGCACCATGCGAATGACCCTCCGTGTTCAAAGGGTTCTCGCCAGTGCGGCATTAGGCTGACAGGAGGCAACGGAGGTAACAGATGGTGCTTCTCCGTTACCTCCGTCATCTCCTGTAACTAACTAAGAAGTGCGAGGGGTGAAGTGCCCGTGTCCGCACGTTGGCAGCTCGGGTGGTACACGGGGCGAACAACCCCGGGCGGGTGGGAAAACACAAGAGGGCTGCCGATCTTTGCGATCGACAGCCCTCTTCGTGTGCGGTTGTATGAGTCTGGACTTGAAGCCATGCCGGCTTGTGCCGCAAGACGCGATCAGCCGCCCCAGCCCCAGTTGACGGACATGCCGCCGTAGAACTCGTCGTTGATGCTCCCGTCGTCCTCGGCAGTGCCCAATGCGTTGTTGAAGTACAACAGACCGCTGACGCTGAGCGTACCGGCCCACTTGGGCAGATGCAGGACCTTGGTGAGATCATACGTCACGTTCAAGGACCACTGGTCGTAGGCCAGACGGAACGTGTCCGCGTGCGACCGGCCGAGGTAGCGTCGCAGGACGCCGCCGTCGATGGCGATCAGGTAGCCGGGCGTGATGGTCAGATTCTCCACCACCTCAAAGTCGTGGCTGATACCCATCTCCATCCACACGTGGCCGGCGCCCACGCCCACGTCCTGAGCCAGGAAGAAGCTCGGATTGAGGACGCCGTCCTCGTTTTCGGGGAACAGCCACTTCCACATCCAGGCGTCGTTGTGATCCAGCTTGAGATACCACTCCTGCGTGCGGTCATTGTTGTTGTTACCGCGCGACCGGTCGGTCCGCAGAAGCTTGGCCAGGTTCGGGAACGTGTAGAACGTAAACCCGAGCGTGGCATCGGTGGCGATCGGCTCGACGTAGTAGCTCCAGCGCAGCGAGTAATCGGCTTCCTGGAGATTCTGCCCGCCGTAGGGATTCAGCTTCTTCTGAGCGGCGTACCACTCGAAGAACGTGTCGAACCCGAAGCGGCCGAAGTCCCCGCTGTCCCAGGTCACCGACACCGTCAGTTGGTGGTTCGGCTTCTCGCGGCCTTCACCGGCATACTCCGAGAAGTTGATGCCGCGGAAGACGTAGTCGCTCAGCAAGTAATAGGAGACCCCCAAGCTGATCGGGAAGGGCTTTTCCTCGACCGCTTCCTCTGTCTCCACTTGGCCGCGGGTCATGGCCACCGGGGCCTCGGATGCGGGTGGAGCCTCCTCGGCCGCGACCGCGCCTTCGTCCACTTTCGCCTGAGCCAGTGTAATGACTCCCGGGCTGCCGAATGAATCCGCCGGCCCCGAAGCCGCCGCCGGTGAGAGTGCGATGCACAGGCTCCCCAGCACGACCGCACACACCCACCGCCGGCCGGCCGCATGCGAGATCGAGCATCTCGTGGTCATCAGAATTGCCTCCTTCCTGGAGGAAACACGGCAAGCCGAATCCGCCCGCGCAGGGAAACCCTCTTGCCGTCAGAGAAACTCGTCACGCCGGGCTTACTGGGGTAGGAAACCCGTGACAACGGCGTCCACCACGATCGCGGTCGCACCGGCGATCACCGTGTCGCCCAGGAGCGTGGACCAGAAATTGTCGGCCAGGCAACTGCCCGAGAACAGAACGCCCGCCATCGAGAGCCACTTGCAGTAGTTGAACAATCGTGTCATTCCGTACTCCTTTTCAACGGTAAGACAAATCCTCTTCGACCTGGCCGCCGGGGCCAGACTCGCCCCCGAACACAGCACGCCACGGGGATCGCAACGACCCTGCTGTTTCCGGAAGAAGAAACCACTGGCTCACTCGACGCGTTCATTTTCGACGGCGCCGTAGTCCGCAACCGAGTGAGCCGACCTATCAGATCAAGCCGGAATTATGCCGTCTCGTAAAACCCGCAAGCAGAACCGGTCGGCGACGGATGCCGCAAACCGGTTGTGACTCGCGGATCCTCCGGGCGGTGGGAGGACTGAAGGTGCGCCTGTTTCACCTTCAGTCCACTGTGAACAAGTGGCCACGCGCCCTTGTCCCCACCGACCAGAGTGCCCGACATGCATCGGGCTTGTACGAGACCCTTCCCACCAGCCTGCCTGTCCCAGGCAGGAGGTCAGGGTTGTCCCTACCATGTACATGGGGCGTGCCAGAGATGACGGGAGCGAACTGCGAATCACAAACTATTGTCGACAATACATTTACGGAAAGCAGCGTGAGATACAGAGTCCAGCAAGTGACGCCATCGCTGCCCAAAAAAACGGCGGAAACGGTCCGAGTGCGCAGACGCTGAGCGACATCCTGATAGCGGGCCGGTAAACGGCGATGAAATGAAGAACCCAGCCGGTGCATCCGCCCCGATGCACCGGCTGGGTCGCAAACCGCTCTGTGAAGTCGACTAGCCCACGGCCCGAGCCGACGGCCGATGAGCGGGCGCCGCCTCGTGGTCGACCGGGGCGTCCACAAACGTCAGTCGGCCCCCCACGGGTTGAGCTTCCGGCCGCTCCGGCGTACTCGGCGTCTTGCCCAACTGCTTTTCGATCTTGGCGATGATGTCGCTGATCTTCTCTTCCTGGATGCCGGCCGGCGTTTGACGCCGCGCGACCTCGTCGGCCTGGATCATCTGCTCGATCCGGCGATTGGCCAGGATGACCGTGGAGTGGTTCTTGTTACCCATAGAACGGCCGATCTCCGGGAAGCTCATATCCGTATGCTTCCTCGCGAGATACATCGCAATTCCGCGCGCCAGCGCTATCGTCCGTGTTTTTCGCGACGTATGGAGATCGGCCGGTGTCAGACCGAAGTACATGGCCACGGTCTGATCAATTTCTTCCAATCCCAGAACCCGCTGCGTCCGGTGCAAATGCTCGGACAGGGCCTGGCGAGCCAACGACAATGTCAGGGGCTGATGCGAAACCGTACTATACATGACCAGCTTGAGCAAGGCCCCTTCCAGCTCGCGCACGTTGGCCGAGAGGTTCTGAGCGATGTATGCGATCACGTCCTCGGGCACGGGCTTGGGCGTGATGGCCGCCGCCCGCCGACGGAGAATCTCACACCGCATATCGAAGTCCGGCACCTCGACGCGCACGACCATGCCGGCAACGAATCGGCTGACCAGTTGGTCGTTGAACTGCCCGATCAGCTTCGGGTGAGCGTCCGAGGCCAGCACCACGTGCTTGCGAGCCGCGTCGATGGCGTTGAACGTGTGGAGGAACTCCTCCTGCGTCGCCTTCTTGCTGGCCAGGAAGTGGACGTCGTCGACGATGAGCACGTCCAGATTCCGGTACCGCTGCCGGAAGGCCTCCATGTTGTTGGAGCGGACGGCCAGCACGTAGGCGTTGGTGAACTCGTCGCCGGTCAGGTAAGCCCAGCGGCAATCCGGGCGCTTTTCATTCAACTCGTTGGCCAGCGCATGCAACAGGTGGGTCTTGCCCAGACCCGAGGCGCCGTGAACGAACACGCATCCGCAGGCGTTGGCCGTTCCCTCGCTGATCGAACGGACCACCGACACCGCCAGGCGATTGGCCGGACCGACCACCAGGTCGGCAAAACGGCCGCGGAGCTTGCGGGCGGGAATCGGCTGTCCCTGCCGCCTGCACTCCCGAACCACCCGCTCGGAATTCTTGGCAATGAACTCAGCCTGCGAATCCAGCTGCCGCTTCCGCAGACTGTGCAGAAGCTTGGTTTCGACCGCGAACGAGACCTGAATCTCCCGGCCCGTGACCTCCTGGGCGACGGCCGCGATGGTCTCGGCGAAATGCCGTTCGATCCAGCCGCAGATGAACGCATTGGGTGCACTCACTCGCAGGTGCCCATCGGCGAGAATCAGCTGGGTCGAGTTCTTGAACCAGACCTTGTAACGCTGCGGGCCCAGTCGTTGCTCCAATTTCGCCAGAATTTGCGAGACCGCATCCGTACGGGGAAGATACACGGGTCGCTCCCTTCCCGCTCTTGGGAAACAAGTGGACTATCGCGTCGTTAATCTTGGGTCCGGGCGAGGGTAGTTGCTTCCCTCGGTCGCCTGGATTTGCCCTTCCAACGAGGGGGGAAAATATCGGCCAATCAGAGCGAAATCAATAGAAAAACAGGCTTCAGTTTCGCTCTCAGAGAGCCACCGCTCGGCGAGTGTTCGAATCATGCGGTACTTGCGCTCTGAAAAAAAAAGTTATCCACGCAGGCGCGCGAAAATTGTGGACAAGTGGTGAGTTGGAAGCGCAACCTTCGCACGGACTGAACACAGCCGCAACAATGCCTCCAAAGACCACTGTCGGTCCACGAGCGACGGCGCGTTCGAGACCGGCGTTCTCTGCTCCGACTGCGCGATGCGCTCAGGCCGTGTCGCACGCAACCCCGACGCATGCAGCAACGCCAGACCCGCGTGGACAGATCGCGATCGGATGCCGGCTGGCGCGGCGATTTTCGGGGGGTAAATGCCCCCTTGCCACCGGCGCGAGGTGGTAGTTGTGTCAGATGGAATCGGCGTGTAGTCTATAAGCCTCCAGCCGCACATCCAGCGGCCAACAAGGTTAATGGGTCGGCTCACGCCCCCTTCAGCGAGGACTATGCCATGAAACGACGTGACTTTCTGCGCAACTCGGCGGCCGTGACGGCGGCAGGCTTCGCGGCCCCCTACTTCGTTCCCAGTCATGTTCTCGCCGCTCCCGGCCGGCGTGGAGCCAACGATCGGCTGAAGGTGGCGTTCATCGGCTGCGGCGGCCGAGCCCGCCATCTCATGACCGGCGAAAACCTGAAGGATCATGCCGACATCGTCGCCGTGGCTGACTGCGAACTCGAACGCATGGACGGTGCGGCCAAGCTGGTCCCCGGCTCGGAAAACTGGGCCCGCTATCAGGACTACCGCAAGCTGCTGGAGAAGGAGAAGATCGACGCCGTCTTCGTGGCCACCACCACGCATGCTCGCGCCCTGATCTGCATTCACGCCATGCAGGCCGGCTGTGACGTGTACGCCGAAAAGCCCGTGGCGCTGACCATCGCCGAGGGCCGCACGCTGGTCAAGGCCGCCCGCAAGTACAACAAGGTCTTCCAGGTCGGCACGCAGCAGCGTTCGATTCCCAGCAACGTTTACGCCAGCCGGCTGGTTCGCGAAGGCGCCATCGGCAAGATTCGCGAAGTCATCACGCTCAACTTCATCGCGCCGGAAACCTGGCAACCCCAGCCCGCCGAGCCCATGCCCAAAGGACTGGACTGGGACATGTGGTGCAATCAGACCGAGCTGCGGCCCTACCGCACCGAACTGCACCGCGGCTGGGCGCGATGGCGCGACTACGACGGCGGCGGGATCTCCTACGGCGTGACCGGCTGGGGCACACACGCGCTGGACCAGGTGCAGTGCGCGTTGGGCACGTCTGAGACCGGCCCGGTGGAAGTCTGGCCCGAAGGCAGCGGCCCGACCGCCAAGGTCACCATGAAGTACGCCAACGGCACGCTGTTGCGGTGCCACGGCCCCAAGCGCGACCTGGCCGACCTCGGCGCCATCTTCGTGGGCGAGCTGGGTGTGATCGAGATCAAGCGCGGCTCATTCACCTCGACCATTCCGGAACTGCTCAAGGCGCAGCCCACCACGCTCCCGGCCAACGTGCCTGGCGAATGCGTGTGGCATTTCGACAACTTCTTCGAGTGCATCCGCACGCGGAACAAGCCCAATGCGGACATCGAGATCGCCCACCGCTCGACCACGGTGTGCTACCTCATCAACATCGCCCGCGACCTGGGCCGCAAGCTCAAGTGGGATCCGCAAACGGAGAAGTTCATCGGCGACGACGAGGCCAACCAGAACATGTACGTCAGCCGTCCCCGCCGCAAGGGCTACGAGCTTCCGTCGGACCTCGCGTGAGGTTCGCCAATCGGCGGACGCGGCTTTCGTTGCAGCGCGTATTCCTTCGGGGATGCAACTTCCCGGAATGGGCAACGAGCTCGAGTCGAGATTTGCCTGTCCTCGGCCGTACCCGGATGATGCATGCGATCCATAGGAGGATCGATGGCTGATCAGGCACCGCAACAGGCGGAATTTGTCGAACGTTTCCTGGACCGCAAAGCGGTCGAACGCTATCGCGACCGTTACCGTACAGGCCGTCACGCGCGCGTGAACCAGATGGAGCGGGCGGCTCTGAGAGACATGCTGGGCAGCCTCGGCCGGCTCACGACGGCGCTCGATCTGCCCTGCGGCACCGGCCGCCTCGGCGATTTGTTCGCGCAGATCGCCGACCGCGTGATCCTGGCCGACTCGTCGCAGCTCATGCTCGAGGTGGCCCGCGAAGATCTCGGCGACGGCAAGTACGAGTACCTTCAGACGCACGCCGAGCAGATCGCTTTGCCCAACGACGGTGTGGACGTGGTGTTCTGCCACCGGCTGCTCAACCACATTCCCGATCCGGCGGTGCGGGCTCGCATCGTGCAGGAGCTGGCGCGGGTGAGCCGGCGCTACGTCCTGCTCTCCTGCTACCCGCCGGGGCTGCGCACGCGACTGAAGCTGACGTTGCGCAACTTGCTGGGCATGCACGATCCGGCCAAGCAGCCGGCGACCATCACCGAGTACATCGACCTCGCCCAGCGCAACGGCCTGCGTGTGGTCCGCCGACACGTTCTGCGACGGCTACCCGTGACCGCCGAACTCGTCCTGTTCGAGAAAACCCGCGCCGTAGCGATTACGAATCGGCCAGCCGCGGCTTGACGTCGATCTGCAACATGGGATCGGCCGCCGGAATGTACGTGGTCGGCAAGCCGAGCTCCTTGCGCACGATGTTGCAGCCCTGAGCGATCGCGCTGGCCTTGTAGAAGGCGATCTCACGGTTGCAGCCCTGTCGGCCGAAGCCGCAATCGCTGGAGACGATCAGCCGCTCCGGAGGGATGTACCGCAGCGCCTTGCGGATCTCGTTCGCCACCTCCTCCGGCCGGTCGGCCTGCAGCGACCGGTGCGACACCGCACCGATGGCGATCTTTTTCTTGAGCTCGTGCTTGAACGGCTCGAAGGCCGGGACATCCTGCTGACCGTTATCCTTCGTCTCGATAGTCCACACGTCCCCCTTGGCCCGCTCGAGATACAGTTCGATCGAGTTACGGTACGAGTTGTTCTCCATGACCCGCTGCATGTTGGGATTGCCCCAGCAGGTGTGCAGCCAGATCTCGACGTCGTCCAGCCCTTCCAGCTCGCGGTTCAGGCAGTCGATCATGAAGTTGATCGACTCTTTGTCGTGCGGATGCTTGTCGGCCAGGAAGTGCAACGTGGGCTCTTCCACCTGGATACACTTGCAGCCCGCGTCGCGCAGGGCGAGCAGTTCCTTGTTCATGGCCACCGACATGTCCCACACGACTTCGCGCTTGTCCTTGTACTTTTTCGTGTGGATGTCGAGGAACAGGCCCATCACCTGAGCGGAGACCGTGCCGAACTTGATCGGCTTGCGGGTCCGGGCCTGTGTCATGCGCCAGATCTTGGCGTAGTGCAGCGGGCGAGCCTCGATCTTGTCCACGACCCGCGGCCAGCGCCAGGCGGTGTAGATCTCATGCAGGAGCGTGCCCGGCGGATACTTGAGCCACGACGTGGTGTTTTCTTCGGGCTGGAGGTGGTCACCCTCCAGGCCGCTCCATCGCTGGAGCGGATAGTGGTGCCAGGCCCGACCGGCCATATCCTCGTCCACGTGGAAGTCGCCGTGGCCCAGGATGTCCAGGCCCGCCCGCTCCTGGTCGCTGACCACCACAGACAGGGCATCCTGAAACTTTTCCCGCCAACGCACGTCGAGCATGCACGTGTCGAGTGATCGCCCCCACATGCTGACGTCGAACCATCGCGGGCGCGGCCACGAACCGGTGATCGTACTGGGCAACATCAGATCGGCAGTGACGGTGAACATTCATTCCTCCTGTGCACGCATGGGCGATCGCATGAAATGAACCACGACCGAGCCGCAAGCTTCAGCCTGCGCGGATTTGCCTGTTTTCCGGTGAATCTCGAATGCGAGACTGGCGATTGTAGTCTGCGAGTGGCCGGCCGACCCGCGATGTGATGACGGGCAGCCTCATCCGCGAACAGCCCACAAGCTGGGCAGCGCTCGGCGTCAGGAGCTGCGCCACCCACCGCAACAAACTCGCACCCGAATTGCGCAGGTAATCCGTCACCCTCTTTGCCTGCACAGTTCACCGGCGAACCCGATCGCGCCCGATGATTTTCTCAGCACGATGGTGCCTCCCGGGAGCCAGGCAGATGCGGATTGTCCATGCCGATCGCGGATAGTGTCCGTTGGCCCGCGTTCCGCAAGTACTGTCAGGACAATCGGTTGACGAGATTCGTCCTTCATCGCGTGGGGCCGGCGGCCCACTTTCTTTTCCTTTGGCACGCCAATGGCATATATGAGCGACGAGCCGCACGATTGAAGCGGCGAGATGGAGACAAAGAAATATTCCGTCACGGTCGCGACGGGCCCCTGGAGGCAGCTGTGTCCGCGGCCACGACGGTCCCGAGCCGAATGCGACGCACACATCTCACTCACTTGGGGCGGAAGGAACTCACCCTCCAATTCCTTCCGCCCCACCGCCTTTTTACCGCCGTGGCTGAAGCTTCGTGAACCGGGCAAGACCTGATGGGCCGCTCGCAAAAAACGCAAACAGTCGATGGATTTGTCCTGCGACGTGCCTACAATGCGGATTACGTGGTCCCTGCGCGAAACGCGGCCTATAATCCAATGATGATCAAGCCAAAGTCTCCATTCGCAGGGCGCGAAGGCAAGGCTCGCTTTTCCCAGCTGCAGATGATGTACAAGAAAGCCAAGCCGCAGCGGGGTCGCTGGGGGCCTTGTATCCTGACGGCCGACGAAGTTTTTCGCCAGAAAGCGCGCGACGATGGCTTCACGGACGAAGAAGTCGCTCTGTTCATCGAGCAGATGGAACTCTGATCCGTGATTTGCCGATCAGCTGGGTTTGCCGATGGCACTGCGGCGTCGGCTATTGGGGATGTTCGCGTTTATAGATGTGCCAGTACGCTTCGTTGCGCGACACGGCACTACCGTCCACGAACAACACGTTGGACGCCAGCCTACCGTGATTGTCCCATGGCTCGGGAATGTTGTTCACGGCCGTCCCCGTCGCACCGACCACCGCGCCCATGTCGCCTCCTTCGTCGGCGTCCTTCATGAGTATTTCCCGTGATGCGAACTTCACGTTGCCCACTTTCTTGGGCTGATGGTCGTAGGTGACCTGCCGTTTGAAGGGATACCAGTTGATCGCGGTTTTCGTCTTGGGGATCCGCTGGTTGGGTGGGGCACCGGGATTCACCCACTCTTCGATCCACCCGGAGTATTCGTAGCTGGTCCCGTAGTTGTTCACGGCCACCACCCGGTTGGCCGGGTCCTTCACGAGCTGCGTTACGAGCTGCGCGTGGAACTCGAAATCGTTACGCACCTCGTTGCTGTCGGGATCGCAGTAGATGTTGAAGCGAATGCCGCCGTTGTCCGGGACCTTCTCGATTCGCTTGGGAGTGCGGACCTTGTGCGTGGTCGCCGGACAAGTGTAGGAATTCACGTTCGGCGTGAGCTTCGTGTAATAGAGCACGAAGAGATTGTCGTCGGCAAAAGGCAGATCGGGATAGATGCTGGTGCCGATGTAGGGCACCAGCGGGTAGTACGAGTTGTAACTGAGCGTATACTGCGTGCACGCCAGGCCGAAGCCATGCAGGTTGCCCAGGCAAGCCGCAATTTTCGCCTGGTCGCGGGCCTTGCGCAGCGAAGGCAACAGGATCGCGATGAGCAAGGCGATGATGGCCACCACCACGAGCACTTCGATGAGCGTGAAGCCTTTCGTTCGTCCGGCGCCGACCGTCTGCGGGACTCGCCCGTGTCCTCCCAGAGTCATCCGCGTCTCCTTTTCGACCTGCCAAACGCGCCGGCCCCGGAAAGGCTCCGGATGGGGGCGGCCGAGTTGTCCACCATATTCTGCCATATGTGTTAACGACTGTCAATACATCATTCGGCAAATGCGGACATTTTCTTTGCGTTAGCCGGGAGGGTAACGGACTGCTCGGGAAGGATACTGGGCGGATATTCTGTCAACAATCGACGGCCCGTTTCGTCGCCAATCCGCCGGACGGTGAGCCGGGTATGATCGTCCGGCGCCGGATCCCGCAGCAGGACTTGGCTGCCGTCCACGCCCAAGACGACCGTGGGCTGCCCGTCGAGTTCGAAGGCCCCGGGCCGCCGGGCGGTTGCCGGATCAATGCGACGGGTAAACGTCACCCCAATCCTGCCCTGGGCCCGGCGAACGGCGGCAACTCGCGGCGGCTCCTGGTACGTCCACCCGCCGATGAAGTACTCGTAGCAGCAGGTGCTCGGGACGCCCATCTCCTCGCACACCCGCTCGAAACGTTCGATCCAAGTGCGGTCGCGAATGGCTTCGCGGTTCGAGCCGATGTCCGTCTGGATCATGAGCGGCACGCCGGGTGCGTGCTCGCGGAGCTGCCGGATGAACGGCAGGTACGCCTCGACGTAATCGGGCGGCAGGTCGGCGCGAGTCCAATCCGGCCAGTGCGTCTGGAAGCAGTAGACATCCGGCTTGACCGTGGCCGCCACCTCGCCCGCATCCTGCCCGTGATACTCGCGGATCTTTTGCACACCGTCCGGTTCGACCAGCGCCAGCCCCCATACACAGACGGCCGCGCCGGGACACGTCTGCCGCAGACCGCCCGGACCGTTGACCAAATCGTCGAGAAACGCCGTGTGCGACGCCTGGCGAAACGCCAGCCATTTGCTCCATAGCGTGGGGTTGCGGCTCGGCGACCGCGGCGAGTTGGCATCGAGAATATCCGGCAGCGCGGATTCCTCGGGATATCGGCGCGTGAACGCCTCCCGGCATGCCTCACAGAAGCATGCGTACGCGGGCGAATCCGGCCCTGGATACTCGGGCCAGTACGGCTCGGCAATTTCGATTCCGTCGAAGCCGCCGGCCTTGATCGCGGCCGCCAGGTCCTTCTTCTTCCATTCGCGGTATTCGGCATTGTTCAAGCACAATCGCTCGTAACCCGGCAACGTGCCGCCGGCCAGGTGCGTGCGGGTCACCATGCTCCAGCGACGCCACTCCGGCGGCAGATGCCCGCTCGAGTAAGTTCCGTTGCCGAATACCTGACACCACACGCCGATGCCCGCATCATGAAAGGCATCGACCAGCCGGCGGTCCACTCGCACGGACGGCTCGGCGATGTAGTGCACGACGCTGTAGCCGTTGGCTCGAATCTCGGTGGCGATGCTTTCGGGTGAACGGTCACGATAGTACGCGAAGCTCGGATCGACGATGAGGCCCGCACCGTGGATCGGGAAGAACGCGCGATCGACAAAGTCCCGCACATAAGCTTCGTGGAACGCACGTTGCCGTTCACCGCGGTACGGACTCATGTAGTGAAAACAGTCGAATGCGATGAAACGATCGACAAACGGGGCCTCCGCAGCCAGTTGCCGGGCCAGCCGCTGCGTATCCGACGGAATAAACCGCGGCTTGGCCGGATCGTTGCTCTCGTTGTGGAAGATTTCGACATCGGACCAGAGTCCCGCCCCTGCGGACAGGCACGCGTCGCGCATAGCTCGAAACAGTGGCACCACTCGGCTATGAACGGTGGCATCCCAGTTGCGTGCCCCCACGCCATCCTGCAATAGGACGATGTCGATGCCGGCACCGGCCAGCAGATCCGCGTACGTGCGCTCGACCTGTTGTGGATCGGCCTGGCCGGTCAGAAACGGCGAGAACGCCACGGCTCTGCCGCCGGACAGACGTTTGCACAAGTCGCTCGTATCGCGAAGGAAGGTTCGCAACGCCGGTATACACTCGGAGGCCAGAGAGTCGGCCGGCTCGGGCGGGATGTACCAGCCCGCCAGCGAAGCGTGTCGGCCGTAGCGAGCCCACGCCTGCTCCGCGGTCGTTCGTGTGCGGGCGACAAGCCGTTCGGGCAGACCGGTCGCGGGCGTCCAGTTCCACCAACCGTCATCCATAAATAGGCCGAGGAAGACCTCCATCTCATGCCGGTCGGCGTACGTGAGAATGGTTTCCGTGGGATCGAGCCCGCCGGCCGGGTCCGGCATGAACGTACCGTCGTTGCGGGCGAGCCACTGGATAACGATCGTCCGCAGGCCGGCCCGCCTCATTGCCTCCAGCTCGCGTTCCCACGCCACAACATCCAGTTGCATCATCCAAGGTTGGTACTGAATGAACGTGCCGTGCAGTCGCAGGCCACGTTCCGTCTCCGCGGGCCGAGCGGCAGCGGCCTTGGCAGTCGCGCATGCACCGATCAAGGCCGCAATGATGATAAGCTTGATGAGGCGCATCCTAGCCTCCTTGCGGGGTTACCTGGGGGGCGGGCATCTTGCCCGCCTCAAATCGTCGTGCCTATTAATCGGCACGATTTCAGCAAGATCGGGAGTCTTGCCCGGCGTCAGCGAGCAGGCGGGCGAGACGCCCGCCCCCCGCCCGCTCACGCTCCGATCCGCACCAGGACGACCACGATGCCGATGAGCGCCGCCACGGGGATCCAGGCCACGAAGAAGCCGATGATGCCCCGTCGCGTGGGTTTCTGAATCTCCCAGTTGGGCAGATTGATGAGCTTGTTCTGCGGCGCAGGCAACGTCCCGACCGGCAGCGTCATGGGAGCCTCGATCACCTCGCCGGGCTGGACGGGCGTCCGCATCACCTCGTAGAACCGATCGAGCTTCTCCTTGTCCTCGGGCCGCGTGACCAGGCTGACCACGACCATGACCACGGTGCCGGTCAGCAGACAGGCCAGCATCCGCATGGGTAGGTAGATGGTGTCGGGCTTGGCCGGATTCATGAGAAACTTCGCGTGCTCAGCCGCCCATTCGGCGAACCAGGGCTGCCAACTGACATAGAGGACACCGTAAGCCAGAAGCGTGGAGGCCCAGGCCGCCGGCGTGGTCGCCCGCCGCCAGAAAAGCCCCAGCCAGAAGGCGATGCCCATCATGGGCGTGATTTCCCAAAAGATCTCCAGGCCGCGGACCACGCTGGGGAAGCTCATGGCCAGATAGACACCGACGCCGACGGTGATCGCGGCGGTCACCCGGCCCACGTTGATGTAGTGGGCACTGCTGCGACCGCGAGCGAGATAGGGCTTGTAGATGTTCTGCGTGAACAGGCCCGCGCAGGTGATCATGAACGCATCGCACGCCGCCATCACCGCCGCCAGGAGCGAAGCCAGGAAGATGCCGATCAGCCCGGGCATGACCTGGGGCAGCAGATCACGAGCCATGGTCCCGAACGCCTGGTCAAACTCCTCCGGTTTGCTCCACGTGGGGTACATGGCGATGGCGCACATACCCAGCATGGTCCAGGCCACGGTGCAGACTCGCTTCATGAACCCGCCGTACACGCCGCCGACCTGGGCTTCGCGCTCCGTCTTGACCGCGTTGTTAATGGGCATGACGTGCGGCTGCGGAGCGAAGCCGACCAGGCCGTTGATCACGAGCATGACGATGTAGAACAGGCCGATCTCACCCGGCGCGACGAGACTCCACATTTCGGCCGCTCGCTCGCCCGTGGCCTTGGCCACCGCGGCATGCAGCCCCTCGAAGCCGCCCAGCTTGTAAATGGCAAACGGCAACAGCAGAAACGAGAACACGATGGTCAGGCAGCCCTGAACGAAGTCGGTGACCACCGCCGCGCTGAAGCCGCCGAACACGCCGTAGAGAATCAGCATGAAGGTCACGAAAAGGATGGCCTGATTCTCGCTGACGGCCGAGCCGGTGGTGGCGGCGATGATCGCCCCCGAACCCTTGAGCATCAGGCCGATGGTCACGGCCATGCTGGCGAAGCCCACGACCACGTACAGCGTGGCCAGGCCGCGGCTGTAGCGAGCTTCGAAGTAATCGCCCGTGGTCAGGGCTCGGCAACGACGGAAAATGGGATTGATCCACCAATAAAACGGCGTGGCGAACAAATAGCACCACTGATACCAGATGCCGGACATGCCCGACGCGCAAGTCTTCGAGACCACGCTCACCGCCTGATCGGAGTGCGTGCCGGCTCCAAACGACGTGAAGATGGCCAGGACCTTGCCGAACCGCCGCCCCCCCACGAAATAGTCGGCCTGGCTGTGGATCTTGTGCCCCATCCACAAGCCCAGGCCGGTGATGCCGACCAGATAAAGCACGAGCATGGTCAGATCGATAGGACTCAGTCCGAACATGGGGGTCTCCGTCAGTTGTCAGTTGTCAGTGGTCCGTTGTCAGTGGTTGACGGTCGGGCATTCCGGGACGAGCAGCTTGCCCGCCTCACATTATAGTGACAATTATAATACACTACATGTCGCCTGTGCGTTTCCGGTGTCCGTGTCCTTCTCGCCCCGCAGGGGCGGCAGTCAATAGCCGGCGGCGTGAACCGCCGGTTTGGGAACCGCGTTAAGCCTCTTCCCTTGTCAACCGGAGAGCGGCTTCGCCACTCTCGGCTGACCAGGGGATGAACTCTCCAATTCGGGCGGTCCGTGAGCTCACACCCACGGCTACTGACTTCGCGCCCTTTCAGAGCGAAACCGCGTCGATCGCTCGTGTGGTGAACAACTCCTCTTGCCCCCTCGACGGCGGGCGGGACGCCTGTCCCCTGCACCTCACACATACCAAGTCAGCCGCATACGCTACAGGCCCATCAGCTTGCGCAGTTCCTGAAGCGTGGTGATGAACTCGGTCGGGATCCGGCCGCTGCGGTCCGGCGGCACGTTCAGCAGATAGTTTGCCCCACCCCGCCGGCACCAATCGAATTGCCGAACCAGCTCTTCCATGGGCCGGGGTTGATCGTCGGGCAGATGGAACCAGTCCTGACGAATGGGGGCGATCGAATCGCACACCTCGCCGGGAATGTAGTAGTCCTTGCCTTCGATATGGCGGATCTTTCGATACTTCTTGTCCGTGACTTCGCCCTGCTCCATGGCGATCAGATCCGACGGCCAGGCGTAGTCGACGTCGTACTCCTCGCTCGACGGCGTGCCGTTGTTCATCATCACCACGATCTCCGGCTGCAGCCGGGCCATCTCGTTGTAGAGATACGTGCGGTAGCCGCGGCCCAGAGCGTCGGGATGATCGATCCAGATCTCCAGGAGCTGGCCGTACTGCGTGAGCAGTTCGGTGATCTGCGCCGTCTGGAACGACTGATAGAGCGACGTGGTGTAGATCATGCGGCCCTCGTCGGGGCCGTCGGGCCGTTCGCTGCCGAAGGGCAGCCGCTTGGCGGCCAGCTCGAAGTAGGCCTGCTTGCTCGGGAAGTCCGACCGCGTGCGGCTGCCGAAGCGGTGATGGTTGTCGTACGAGCTGTAGTACAGTCCCGGGCGGATGCCGCGCCGCTCGCAAGCGGTCACGAACGCCTCGACCACGTCCGTGCGGTTGCCGCTGTTCGCGACCGTATAGTCGGTGTGCTTGCTGGGCCACAGACAAAAGCCCGAGATGTGCTTGGCCGTCAGCACCGCGTAGGTCATGCCGGCATCGCGAGCCACGCTCACCCATTGGTCGACGTCGAGCTTGTCGGGGTTATACCGTGAAGGAGGGTCACTGCCGTCGGGCTTGAAGAACACCTTGCCTTCGAGGTTCACGTACGTGCTCATCCCGAAATGGATGAACATGCCGTAGCCCAACCGCTCCCACGCTTGCAACTGCTCAATGCTGAGGCGCTGCGCCCCGCGAAACTCTTGTGTCTCCATGCTCACCTCCGATCCGTCCTGGTGGTGCATGCTTCCATCGTGTTACGTCACTCCGGCAACTGCACGAGCCGGATGGGCCCGACGAACGCGATCGCGTGGGCCCTCGTTTTCCGGAGATCTTCGACGCGCAATGCCAGCTTGAGCTCGTTCAGGTCCGCCGGCAGTTCCGGCAGGCGCACCACGAACCACTCGCCTTGGGGCCTCGGCAGGCCCAAGTCGGCTTCCCACACCGCCTGTCCGTCGTGCAGCAACTGGATGCGTCGATGCCCCGCCCAGCGCCTCGGCACATGGTGCAGGCCGATGGTGTCCTTGTCCGCATTGCTCAAGAAGATCATCAGCCCGAGCCGGCTTCGGTCGCCCGTGAGCGGCACCGTGACGGGCAGTTCGGCGAACGCTCCCGGCGCTCCCTCGGTTCGATGGCGGAACGCGAACACCGCCGCCTCTCGCTCGCCCGAGCGGTACAAGCCGGCCATCCAGTCGCCCCAATACTGCTCGCGTTCGTCGGGCAGGACGCTGGCCAGCACGAGATTCTGCCGCTCCCATCGTCCCGTGCCATGGCCCAGCGGCGGGGAGTCCACACCGGCCAGCATGTCGGCCAGCTTCTCCACCGCGTAACCATACCACCAGACGCGAGCCGCCAGTTCGCGACGCCGCTTGGCCATGCGTTCGGCCCAGCCCGCGGCGTCCAGGCCGGCCACCTCGCGCCACCAACTCACGTACGCCGGCGTGAGTCTCAGCCCCGCCAGCTTCTCTTCGATCACGGCCAGATCCGCCAGCAATCGCGGCCGCACGGCCTGGATGGCGGCATCCGCCCGCGCGGTATCGCCGTCGTACACGGCGTTCAGCACCGCCCGCTGATGATCGGCCCACCAGTACTCGGGGTAGTTCGCCGTCGCCTCGGCTCGGCCGATCTCGATCTCGTCTTGCATTGCTGCCACATACCACTCGTTCATGGCCTCGGGAGCGATCAAGCTACCCCGCCCCGCCGAGGCCGCGATCTTCACCGCGAGTTGCTGGAGTTCGTCCAGCAGACTCAGCGCCTTATCGCGTTCCTCCAGCCGTTTCAGCCGGGCCGGGCCCAGTGGCAGCCACTCCGAACCCGCCACCGGATAGGCGAACAGCTTGCGGACCTCGGTCAGCCCGTCGTCGAACCGCCGCAGGTTCTCGACCTGCTCCGGCCCGTACACGATGTCATATATACGGCGTCGTGTAGCGTCGAAGTCGTGCTGCTCGGGCGCCCAGCCCCACCAGCCGATCACCGGCACGATGTAGTACTGCCCCCAGCCCTGGCCGCCCCAGGGCATGACCGACTCGCAGAACGGCCCACCGACCGAAAGCTGCTCGTAGCCCGGGGCGTGCCAGCCCTCGGCCATGGTGGGCACAGGCATGTACGATCGGCGACCCGCCACGTGGAGCGAGTTGGATTCGATGTGCGTAAAGCCGCTCGCCGGACGCGTCCAGTTATGCCACCAGCCCGGCTTGCAGGCCAAACCAATGCTCGCGGCAGTCGCCGCGTCCTCGGCACAAGGCACTCTCGTCCAGAGGATCATCGCCTCCTCCATGCCGGGGATGGCGATGAGTCTGCGGTTGAACGGTGTGTCGATCTCCTGGTACGAGCCCTTGGGCGGAGCTACCGCGATGCGCCGCCCCTCGATGCCGTGAGCCCGGGCCAGTTCGAGGACTTCCCACACCATCCTCTCGGGCTCTTCGCCAGGCCCCTTGTCGTCGAACGAAAGCGTCAGGCCATCAACGCCGAGCTCGATGAACTCGCGGAACATCTTCAGGACGGCTTCCCGTTTGGCGACCGGTACGCCGCAGTTGACCGCGCCGTAGACCACCAGGTCGCGAGCGTGCGCCAGCTCGATCACCTGCTCGAGCACGTCCTTTTCGAGCGGGCTGTCCGGCTCGAACGCGTACACACTCTCGCGCAGGTCGATCCAGTTGATGCGCGAGGTCATGTAGCAATCCATGGCCCCCGGCTCGAGGTAGTGTTTGTAGTGTGTTTGTGGCCGCCCGCGCCAAGGCACGGTGGGCCAGTCACGAACGGTGGCCGGCCGCAGCACGACTTCGTTCCCATGCCGCCCCACCATCTGGAAAAGCGTGTCTTGCCCGTAAATCACGCCGCGCGCGTTGCTGCCCCCCACCAGGACCATTCGCCGCGTGCCGTCGGTGAGAACATGAATGACATAACCGTCGTGGCCGGGGTTTTCGCCGTCGATCCGGATGCCGTTCTTCTCACATGCTGCATTGAGCAATGCGTGCGTCGAACGCTGCCCCAGGAGCACGAGCGTATTCGCGCCGGCCGGAATGTGATCCTCGGTCACCACGGGCCACTCATGTCCGAAGCGTACAGCCACGCGTTCGCGCAGCATTCGGGCAGCCTGCCGCTCGGGCTCGATCGCACGCTCGCCCAGCACGATGGCCACTTTACCGGCCGCCAGTGGCACGGGCGGTTCCGCTGACCATGCGATCTGCTTGGGCCGCGGCGTCAGCGCCACCGGTTCGCCACCCGCGGCTGCCAGCGCCGCCCCGCTGGCGAGCCCGACGGCCAAGAGGAACAGGACCATTAAGCTGCCGCTGGAACGTGCTGCCTTCACCTCGAGGACTCCTCTGCAAGCTGGGAACTCAGCGAACTTTGAACAAAAGCCGGGACGGACCGACTCGTCCGTTATCTCGCCTGGTGCCTCAGCACATTGTTTACCAGAAATAAGGAATCGTGTCGACAATTGGTCGCGATTGGCGTGCCGGATCGTGCCGGCGGCGGCGGATTTCAAGTCCGCGCGTTCAGCGCCCACGCCGGCGGATCGATCTTCTCGACGTCCTGTCGATCGACATCCACCTGGACGCTCTGGCCGAGGATGGTCACGTTCATGCTGAGCCGCCAGCGGGCCGCGCAGCGGACAATCACGCCTTCGAGGCCCTGCAACGGCCCCGAGACAATTCGCCCCCAGTCACCCACGCCGATCTTGTGGACAACCAGGAATCCCTTCTGCGTCGCGATGAGCCGGGCGATCCGCTCCAACTCGGCCACGAACCGCTCCTGGTCGGGCACCACGAGTACACGGGCGATCCGGTTGGTGGTCAGCGACTGGTAGCGCTGCTCCGGCGTGGCGTTGAAGAAAACGTAGCCGGAAAAAACGGGAACGGTGCTACGGGAGATCCGGCGGGTGCGGCGGCTGCGGGTCTCCCGCTGCACCAGCGGCAGGTAGCAAGGAATGCCCATGCGGGTGAGGTCCTCGGTCAGGGCCTTCTCGTTACGCGCCTTGGTGTGGGCCACGTACCATTGCCCCGCCAGGCCGGCCGGAACGACATTCGCCCGCTCGATCACCGCCGTCCCGGGCACGATCACATTCTGCCTGGAAGCGTCCCGCATGCGCCGAATTGTACCGCAAAGCGCGCAGATAGGGGAATGAACGCCCCGGCGAGCCGCTTCGTGCGGCCGAGTGGGCACCTAGCCATCGAAATGTGCGTGGGAGCTGGGCAATTACACGCCGCTGCTCGCCCGCGCGGCTTGGCGCGGAACGAGTGGACGGCCCGGTCCTTCCCGGCGATCTTTCCGTCGCTGCCAGACCGCCAGGACGGCCAGCGTACCGAGAGCGCCCAGCATGTCGAAGGCGAAATCGGGCAGATCCGGCTGCCGGCCGACAATCGCTTGCGTGATCTCGTCGAAGATGCCGTAGGCGGCAGCGCCGACGGCGAGCCAGCCCATGGCCGAGCGACTCACACGCCGCCCGCCCGTCGAGAGCATCCACCACCATGCCACGACCCAGCCCGCATAGAGCAGCCCGTGCACCACCTTGTCAAAACCAGGGAAGGGCCACTCCGGCCGAAGACGGAAGCGATCGACCTCGGGCCAGTGCGTGAGGAAATACATGACCGTCCAATACCCGATGAGCAGCCATCGGCGGACAGGCAGCGATGGACGGTGAGGCCCAAACATGAGCGTAGTGTACTGGGTCAGTGGCCAGTTGTCAGTGGTCAGTTGCTCCTGGTCGTCCCCAACGAACAAGAGGACGAAAGAATCACTGCGCATGAACCACCGGTAATGGCCTTTCCCCAACTCACTTGACGAGCCCTAGATTCTTCATCACCGCCGCCGTCGAGGCCGTGCGGTTGAGTGTGTAGAAGTGCAGACCCGACACGCCGCGGGCGATGAGTTTCTCGCACATGCGCGTCGCCAGTTCGATGCCGTACGCACGGCAGGAGGCCGGATCGTCGGCGTACTGGTCCAGCTTGGCTTGCACGTCAGGGGGAATCTGCGCGCCGCAAAGCCCGCAGAACCTCTCGATCTGCTGCTTGCTGAGGATGGGCAGGATGCCCGCCACGATGGGCACACTCACTTTGAGTCTGCCGCGCAGGTAATCTTCGAACTCGAAGTAGTCCGCCAGGTTGTAGAACAACTGCGTGATGACGAGGTCGGCGCCGGCAGCCACCTTGGCGGCCAGTCGTTGCCAATCCAGGTGCCGATCCGGGCATTCCGGGTGTCCTTCGGGGTAGCCGGCCACGGCCACGTCGAAATCGCCGGTCTGCTTGATGAAACTGACCAGCTCGTGAGCATACTTGAAGCCGTCCGGGTGCGGCTTGAACGTCTCGTCTCCCCGAGGCGGGTCGCCGCGCAGAGCCACGATGTTGCTGATCCCGCCGGACCGGGCCTGGGCCAGGAACTGCCCGATCTCCTCCCGTGAGGCGCCCACACAGGTCAGATGACTGACCGCCTCAACCTCAAACTCGCGCCGGATGCGGGTGACGATCTCCAGCGTCTGGTCCTTGGTGCTCCCGCCCGCCCCGTAGGTGCACGTAAGGAACGCCGGCGAGAGCTCCAGCAGGCCGGGGATACCTTCCTCGAACAGTTTGGCCGTCTGATCGGGCGTCTTGGGGGGGAACAGCTCGAACGAGACGACCAGACCACCTTGCCGGTGAAGTTCTCCGATTCGCAAGTGCACACCTTTCCATGAGGGAATGGCCGGCTGTTCCGGGCGATATCCGCGCTTCGACTTCGGCGAAGGAAAACCGGCGGTGCGAACGTCCGAGCCGGCACCGACGCCGACCGGGACCGGCTTCAAACTGTAGTGATACACCGCCGGCCGATCAAGCTTGCGAAAGAGACCTCGTCAAACCACCAGGAGATCCTCAGGCAAAGACGGGTTTAGACCGTGAACAGCACGGCGCGGAAAACCGCCTCGACGACCACGTGCGAACGGTGCGGACCGTCGCTCTCGGTGCGCGGCTCGCCCGCGTGACAGGCGCAGCTGGAACGGCGTGATGCTTTCAGGGGCGGTTCCATGTACCATGGGTGTCACGGCCGCCGAGTTGAAGCCCTCGCTATTGGGCCGGACGGTTGCGCCGACGTATCATAATGGACCTGACAATTGCCGCGAAACCGCAACACGGAGCGATCGATGCGACGAAACGTACGAATGTGGCTAACGGGTGCTCTCGGCGTGCTCATGACATTCGCGCCGCTCGGAGCGGCCGAGATCGGCAGTCCGGCCCCGGCACTGGAGATCGGCAGTTGGATCAAGAACGGTCCGGTGGATCTGGCTGCCGGCAAGGGCAAAACCATCTACGTGCTCGAGTTCTGGGCCACCTGGTGCGGGCCCTGCCTCGAGAGCATCCCTCACCTGACGGAACTGCAGAAGAAGTACCGCGACAAGGGAGTCGTGATCGTCGGCATCTCGGATGAGCCGGCGTCGGTGGTCAAGCCGTTCGTCGAGAAGATGGGCGCCAAGATGGATTACGTTGTGGCTGTCGATCGGCGGGAGGCGACCAGCCGCAACTACATGGGCGCCTTCCAGATTGAAGGTATTCCCCACGCCTTCGTCATCGACAAGAGCGGAGTGATCGCCTGGCACGGCCATCCGCAAGCCGGCCTGGATAGCGTGCTGGAGCGCATGGTCGCCGGCAAGTATGACATCAAGCTGGCCCGTGACGAAGAGGCGGCCCTCAAGGCCATGGACGAGTACTTCCAGCTGCTGGAGCGGTGGAACACCACCATCGACCGGCAGGAACGCGCGGGCATCGAACTGCAGGCACGCCAGGTCGGCGAGTCGGTCCTCGCCAAAGCGGCTCGAAGCCCCAGCGTGCTGAGCGAGTTTGCTTCGGCCATCGTGCTTGTACCGGGCACCAAATGGCGCGACCTGGAGTTGGCCGGCCGCGCTGCCGAGTCGGCCTACCGGGCCAGCGATAAGCAGCCCGCCGACAAGGCTCGCAAGCTGATGCACGACTACTTCCGCACGCTTCGGGCGGCCGAGCAGGACAAGTCGCCCGAAAAAACGCAGCAATTGCAGCAGATTTCCAAGCAAATCCTCGAGGAGGCCGGCCCGGACGAACTGAAAGAGTTCGCCTGGACGATCATGGCCGCCCCCGAACTCGAGCCGCGCGATCTCACGCTCGCCCTCAAAGCCGCCGATGCCGCCCGCGTGAAGACGAAGGACCAGGACGCCACCGCGCTGGATACGTACGCTCGCGCCCTTTTCCAGACGGGCCAGCGGGAAAAGGCCATCGAGGCGGCCCGCAAGGCCGTGCAGGTGAACAAGGACGAACGCCTCAAGCCGATTCTGGAGAACACGCTAAAAGAGTTCGAACGGGCGGGCAGCGGCCAGCCGGCAGCGCGGTAAGCGGCGAGGGGCTGGGGCCTGGGGACTGGGGCCTGGGGCGGCGAGGACGGTATCTTGAGCCGCGAGCTGAATACGGGTGGAGCAGCTTCGTCGCGCCAAGCATAGGCGGGCGAGACGCCCGCCCCCCCCAAGATCACGGTTTCAGCGTATCGATTTGGCCGGCCAGCTCGAAATCCTTGGCGGTCAGGCCGGCCGCGTCGTGCGTGGTCAGTCGCACCGAAACCTTGGGATAGGTCAAAACCACGTCGGGGTGGTGGTTGGCCTTCTCGGCCAGGACTGCCACGCGCGTCACGAAGGCCAGGCCGGACAGGAAGTCCCCCGTTGCAAAGACCTTCATGATCCCCGGCTGTCCCTCGAGGTCGTTGCGCTTCCAGCCGTTGAGTGTCTGCAGCTTTTCCGCGATCTGCTGCTCCGTCAGTGGTTGGGTCACCGGATACCTCCCGATCTGCCGCATGGGTTCGCCCGGCCCCGCCGCCTGGGCCGAGCCGCGCGGATCCGGGTTCGCATCAGTGGCGGCGGCTCGCAGATCGTAGGTCGGCAGCTCATCCTGCCGCCAGCGGTCGCCATCATGCACGCCCACGGCCAACCGGGATCGGGACCGGCACCGGCCGCAAGCGACGTTATCGGTTTTTCAAAAGTTCTGAAAGATCTCGCACGCCGGCCGGGCGGCGAGTACAATGGCGGTGGAGCCCCCAAGGGGATCAGAGGCGCGCTGATCCACCCCCTGAAGGGATTCACCGCAACTGTCGCGAGGGTCTATGCCGGTCATTGGTTCCATGTGCGAATCCATCGCCGACGATCTGGCCAAGGTCTGTCGGATCATCGATGACGAGTTGTTCTCCGACTTGGCCGTGGTCAACGATTTGTGCGAGCACGTTCGGGGCTACCGGGGCAAGATGCTTCGCCCCGCCCTCCTGCTGTTGACGGGCAAGGCCTGCGGAACCACGACCGACGAGCACCTGACGCTGGCGGCGGTCCTCGAAATCGTGCACATGGCCACGCTGGTGCACGATGACGTGCTCGACGAGGCGGACCTGCGGCGGCGCAAGCCGACCATCAATCGGCTGCAGGGCAACGAAGCGGCCGTCCTGTTCGGCGACTATCTCATCAGCCACGCCTTCCACCTGTGCAGCACGGTGGACACGTTCGCCTGCCGGCAGATCGGCGCGTCGACCAACACCGTCTGCGAGGGCGAGCTTCAGCAGGTGCATCATCGCGGCAACTGGCGGCTGACCATCGACCAGTACTTGGAGATCATCAGCCGTAAGACGGCCGCCCTGACCGGGGCGGCGTGCCTGCTGGGAGCCCATTACGCTGGGGCCGCCCCGACAGTCGTCGCCGAACTCCAGCGGTACGGAGTGGAGGTAGGGATGGCCTTCCAGATCACCGACGACGTGCTGGACCTGGTGGGCTCGCAGGAGCAGATGGGCAAAACGCTGGGCCGGGACGCGGAAGAACAGAAGCTGACGCTGCCGGTGATTCATGCCTTGTCCCGAGCGCCCGCGGCCGTTCAAGCGCGGGTGCAGAACCTTCTGCAAGCCGGGCATCCCGACCGGCAAACGCTCGCAGACCTGCTCAACGAGGCCGGCAGCATCGAATTCGCCATGGCCAGAGCGGGTGAATACGTCACCTCGGCGGTCGCCCGTCTGGACGTGCTGCCGGAAAACGAGGCTCGCACCACGCTGGTTCGCCTGGCCCGCTCCATCCTGAGCCGTGAAGTCTGATTCCAGAACGCCCTGCCCCCGCCCACCCATTGCATGGTTACTGCGCCGAGTTAAAATGGATTAGACGGCCTCCATCGCGCCGTCCGCTCGCACCAAGTCCATTCACATCCAGACTGTGGCAGGAGATGAGGCATGCTCGCGCACCGACTTTTCCTGGCGGTTATTTATGCCTTGATTCCGACATGGCTTGGGACCGGCGTGAGTCCCGTTCGCGCCGAAAACCTGTCCCTACCGATTCCGCCCACCCACTTGCCGCGACACGCGAACTTCGTGCTTGATCCGGCGGAGAGTTCCGTCGAACTGGTCCTGTTCACGGACAGCACGGAGTCGCGGATGGGCGGCGTCATCCAGCTGCACCTTGGCGACCCGTCCGTGGCGGTCATCGCCCTTGAGGGCATGGTCGGGCTCTCAGTGGATCGGGCCGACTTGGTGGCGATGGATTTCGAACCCGACCTGCCGGGGATCCACGAACCGCTGCGGATGATCCAGGACCCGCGGGTGCGTGGCATCGGCAGTTGGAACTGGCTGACGGGGAAGATTTCGTTCGAGTTGCATCTGATCGCGGCCAATTCCGCCGCCGCCCCCGGCAATCTGCCCGTGCCCATGCCGCTGCGAATCTCGGGCTCGCTGTCACAGGGTGTGCTCAAGGTTGACGGGAACAACGGCAACGTCGCCGACGGCAGCATGGCCGTGCACGTCAAGGCGTTCGAAACGCCCATGCCGCCGCAGGTGGTCGACGTCTGGTTCTCGACCTCCGCCGGATTCCATCCCGGCCGAGTGAGTTCCGATGCGACCAAGCCAGCCTACATCAGTGACGGCGATCTGCTCAGTGCGCGAGGCTACGTCGTTCGGACCGCCCGGCAGCTCATGGGCAAGCTGGGCGTGATGCCGCCGACGCCGGACCTGGGCCTGGATGCGGTTCTGTTCGTCCATGGTGGCGAGACGTGGTTCTCGTTCAAGGCATCGGCTGGCCAGGTCTGGAGCGAGAGTCTCGCCACCTGGCTGACGCATGGTGACCTGCTGTCGGATGCCGGCAAGATAGTCATGACCAACGCGGATCTGCTCCGGCGCTTCGATCCCGCCGCGACTCGGTCGAACATGAACTACGGACTCGATGCGGTCTATCGCGGGCCGAACCGCGATATCGTGTTCTCGACGGACGAGGGGTTCTTCTCCCGAGCCCTCGGCCGGTACGTCGGACACGGCGATCTGCTGTCGCTCAGCGGGCGCGTGGTTCGCACGAACGCCGAATTGCTGAAGAACTTCAAGATTCAGAACGCCGTGTCGGCTCCCACGCCGCAGGACTACGGTCTGGATGCCGTCGTATTGCGGCCGTTCGGCGAAGTCTGGTTTTCCACCACCATCGGCTTCATGGACGAACGCTACGGTTGGGTGAGCGACGGCGACCTGCTGTCGAGCACGGGCGTGGTGGTAGCGCGGAACCTCGCGTTGGTGAGCGCATTCCAGCCGACCGAGCACATCGCCAACTTCGGTCTGGACGCCCTTACGTTCCCCGTCCCCTGCCTCGTAGGCGACTTCGACTACGACGGCGACGTGGACGCCGACGACCTGGAAACGTTCGCCGGCACCATGCGCGGACCGGCCCTGGCGAGCGAACAGCCCGACATCGGCGATCTCGATGGGGACGGCGACACCGACCAGACCGACTTCGGCATCCTCCAGCGCTGCATCAGCGGAGCCGATGAACCGGCCCGGCCTGAATGCGGCGACTAAGGCCGAGCTCATGGCACGGCATAGTCATCCGGCGACGCGTCTGCGTAGGAGTGTCTCCCGGCGTCTCACCTCGTTTCATCTGAGTAGCAGCTGCCGGCTCAGGCTCCCACTTTCCCGGCCAGCCAGAGAATATTCTCCGCCAGCTCGTCGAGCGTGGCCATGGCCTCGGCGTCCTCGCTCACCTCACCCTCGCGGCGACCGAACCCGATGTTCCAGTAGCTGCTGCCGGGCACGATCATGCCGTTGATCAGGAACCACATGTTCAGCTCGGCGAACGTGAACAACTGGCCGGCCCGGCGGGCAGGCACGACGGCGGCGCCGATCTTGCGCCGCAGGAAGTTGTCGCCCTGGCGACTGACGTAGCCCACGCGATCCATGTAGGCCTTCATCTGCCCGGTCAGTGAGCCGAAGTACACGGGCGAGCCGAGCAGAATGATGTCGGCCCGGCGGGTGCGGTCGATCAGCTCGTTGGCAGCATCGTTCTCGCCGTGGCATTGGCCATCCTTGGTCTGCACGCAGATCATGCACGCGCCGCACGGGGCGATGTTCTTGAGGTGCAGGTTGATCTCGTCGATTTCCATGCCCGCTCCCGCCAGCCGATCACACACTCGCTTGAGCATCAGGTACGTGTTGCCGTGTTCGCGCGGGCTGCCGTTAACCGCCAAAACTCGCATAGATGAAACCTCCCAAGTAGCTATCAGATGTCAGCCGTCAGCGGTCGGCTGTCAGCCGTCGGCTTTGCCGCGGAGTATACCGCGTTTCAAGTTTTTGTCATGGGGAGTGGCGCAAAGGACGGTGCAGCCACGCATGGTGGTGCAGGCATCCTGCCCGCACGTGCAGGCTGGCGTACGTGTTTAGCGTGCGACACCTTCTCGCCCCGTAGGGGCGCCGGTCAATAGCCGGTGGCGTGAGCCGCCGGTGCGGCCCGCATTAACTTCGCGCCCCTTCGGGGCAGAGTCACGTCGATCCCTTGTGCGCTAAACACGTACACGCTGGAAACGGGCAACGTGATCGGTCAACGGCCGGCGGTCATGATGGCCGCTTCCTGCCGACGAGTACGCATCCACTGGAACGATTCGTCCACGACGTTCCAGTTGACCACGTTCCACCAGGCCTGCACGTACTCGGCCCGGGCTGGACCGTACTTGAGGTAGTACGCGTGTTCCCAGACGTCCAAAGGCAGGAGCGGGATGGCTCCCGGCGCCAGGTGGGCGTCATGCTCGTTGATCTGGTAGATGAACAGGCGATCGCCGACGGGCTCGTACATCATGGCGGCCCAGCCGCTGCCCTTGACGCCCACGGCCACCTTGGTGAACAGGTTTCTGAACGAGTCAAACGAGCCGAATTGAGCGTTGATGGCTTCGGCGATCTGCCCCATGGGCCGGTTATCCTGGCCGCTACCCATGACTGCCCAGAAGACGGTATGCAACAGGTGCCCGCCGGCGTTGAAGGACAGATCGCGCTGAATGCCGGCCAGCCGATCGGCGTCGATCTCGGCCCCCGCCTGCAACTGTTTCTCGTGACTGATCGCCCGGTTAAGCCCGTCCACATAGCTCTGATGATGCCGGTCGTGGTGCAGCTTCATGGTCTCGGCATCGATATGCGGCTCGAGCGCATCGTACGGGTAAGGCAGCGCGGGAAGATGATACTGATCGTTCTGGTACGCCTGAGCGAGCATGCGCTGGACGAGCGACCCGCGAGCATCGCCTCGGCCGCCGCCGGGCATGCCGCCCGGAGCTCGAACGTCCGGTCCCTGCTCGGGCTCCCCTTCGCGTCCGGGGGCGACGCTTACCTGTGCCAGCGCCGCGCCGCTCAGACCCGCCCCCAGCCAAGCCGCCACCGGAACCGATGTCATCACCTCGCGCCGAGTCGGATGTTGCATGGTGGTACACTCCTTGCCGAACCTGGCCGGCAGAAAAACGGCGGGTTCACGGTTTCAAAACGACCTTGATGCACTGGTCGCGCTTGTCGTGGAACATGCGGTACGCCTCAGGCGCCTGATCCAGCGGCAACCGGTGCGTGATCACAAACGTCGGATCGATCTCGCCGCGACGAATCCGCTCGAGTAGCGGCCGCATGTACTTCTGCACGTGCGTCTGGCCCATACGAAACGTGAGCGACTTGTTCATGGCCGCTCCCATGGGGAACTTGTCCACGTAACCGCCATACACGCCGGGGATCGACACGTGGCCGCCTTTGCGGCAGCAATGCACGATCTCGCGCAGCACGTGCCCCTGATCGGTGGTCAGCATCAACGAGGTCTTGACCCGGTCGTACAGCGCATCGGGCGACGTGCCGTGAGCCTCGAGCCCGACCGCGTCGATGCACACGTCCGCCCCCCGTCCGCCGGTCAGGAACATGATCCGGTCGTAGACGCTCTGCTCGGAATAATCGATGGCTTCGGCCCCGCACTTGCGGGCCAATTCCAGACGCTCGGGCACGCGATCGATGCCGATCACACGTTCGGCCCCGAGCAGGAAGCAACTGCGAATGGCAAACAGTCCGACCGGCCCGCAGCCCCACACCGCCACCGTGTCGCCGCGCTGGATGTCGCCGTATTCCGCGGCCTGGTACCCGGTGGGAAAGATGTCGGACAAGAACAGGCACTGCTCATCCGTCAGATCATCGGGCACCTTCAGCGGGCCGATGTCGGCGAACGGCACGCGCACGTATTCAGCCTGGCCACCCGCGTACCCGCCCATCAAATGCGAGTAGCCGTAGATGCCCGCCATGGGCTGGCCGAACAGCTTTTCGGTCATCCAACCTTTGGGATTGGAGTTGTCGCACAACGAGTACTGCTGCGTGCTGCAATACCAGCATCGGCCGCAACTGATCGTGAACGGCACGACCACGCGATCGCCGGGCTTGAGATTCTTCACCTCCCGCCCCACCTCCACGACCTCACCCGCGAACTCGTGGCCGAGAATGTCGCCCTTCTTCATGGCCGGCACGAACCCGTCGTACAGATGCAGGTCCGATCCGCAGATCGCAGTCAACCGAACTTTGATGATGGCGTCGCGGGGGTTGAGAATCCCCGGATCGGGAACGTTTTCGACTCTGACGTTGTGGCGGCCACACCAAGTCACCGCTCGCATGATTGTCCTCCCGTCCGCCTCCCCTTCCCTGCAGCGCGAACGTGCTCGCATGAACGCGACACGCTTTGGACATCGCGCAGTCGGTCACAACCCAGCGCCGCAGGTCCCTCGCGGCTGGCCTTCGACCGTGGGAACTTCACCCGCTTCCATGCGCGCCTTGAACGCGAGGAGATCGTCGCGGATTTCTCGGCCCGGTTCGCGGCCGAGCAGCTTGGCGATGCTCGCGCCGAGCGCCCCGGCCGGCGGACGGTACTCGAGCATGACTTCCACGATCGTGCCCCGATTGCCGCTGGCCCGGCGGAAGCGCACACTGCCCCGGTTGGGCACGGCAGCGTTTTCCGTCGTCGCCCAGGCGATCAGTTCGTTGGGACGCTCGTGCGTGATCTCGGCTTCCCACTCGATCAACTGCCCGCCCGGTCCCTCGGCCACCCAGCGAGACTTGCGGCTGTCCACCACGTCCACGCGCTCGAGATGACGCATGACCCGCGGCAGGTTCTTGAAATCGCGCCAGAAGGCGTAGAGTTCCTCGGCCGGCCGGTTGATGATCACCGATTCCTCGACGGAGATGGCACGGCCCATTCGCGGGACGCCGATCTCCGATGTGTCGATGTTCATGGCCTTGTACGCCGGGCAGTGGCCGGTGATGCCCCGCTGGAGCAGCAGGCCCCCGGCCAGGCCCATGATCGCCGAGCCGATCGGACGCCGCTTGGCCGCAAAGTACACGCCCCCGCCGAGCATGGCCGCCCCCCCGATCACGGAACCAATCCGCTCGGCCATGCCGACGTTGACCTCGGCTTCGCCGTAGCCCATCTCCTCGTAAGACGGTTCGGGCCCGGCCGCCGCCTGCTCTTCTTCCATCCATTGGAGTTCTTCGCTTTCGATGGACATTACGTTCTCCTCGCGTGAGCCCGCGACGTAGACGCGTTTTGTGGTCGCGTACCAGCGTACATGTGCAGGCAAGACGCCCGCACCACAAATTGTGGTGCACGCTTCCAGCGTGCACGTGCAGGCAGGATGCCTGCACCACAACGGCGCCGACCGCTTTTCGTCTCACCACGACGATTCTAAGGAACAACGCGGGCACCGGAGACGCGTTCAAAACGCTGCCGAGCGCGGATTCAGGGCCCAACCCAGACTGACCGGCTGCACCGCCACGCAACGACGCGAGTCAGCGCAAGCCGGTCAGGACACGCCGGACGTAAAAACCACCGCGCAATAGGGTTCCAGCGTGAGTTCGACGCTACCGGTTACGTTCAACAGGTCGTGCGTGGATCGGTTGCGCCACGGGCCATGTGCAGGGAACTCGATTGTGACCGTCTGTTTCTCCCGCGAGAAGTTGGCTGCGACGAGCACTTGATCCGCATCGCCGAGCCAACGGTGATACACCACCACCCGGCGTGCTGCGTCGATCAGGTCGAACGCGAAGTTGTCCGTGCGCGTCGAGGTCCGCTCACGACGCAACCGCACCATGTCCGCGTAATGTTGGCGAAGGCATCGGCCCTCGTCGGTCTCGAGCACTTCCCAGTGGATCTTGTTCGGTTTCTGTTGCCGGACGGTCGCTTCGCCCCACTCCTGGCCCTGCCAAAGCATGGGCTCGCCGGGTACCGTCATCAGGATGGTGGCCGCCAGCGCCGACTTGCGATAAGCGACGTCCTCGGGAAAGCCGATCTCGTCGCGTAACGAGCGGATGATTCGTATGTCGTCGTGACACTCCCCATAGTTGAGCATGAACGACCCGCAGTGGTAACCCTGCGTGGTCGGGTCGAACGATCGCACCGTCGCCTCGAAGTCATCCCACTTGTAAGGCTCTTCGTCCCGCTCGCGGATCAAACACTCGATGGCGATGCGAAAGCGGGTGTGCCACACGCCGCTCAGGCCGCTGTCACGCGTGAGGTCGGGATCCTCGGGAATGCACTCGCCGAAGAGATAAGCCTCCGGGCGAATGTCACGGGCGGTTCGCATGAGATAGGGCAAGCCTTGCCCGTCCTTGTTCGCTCCCAAGCCTGCCAGATAGTCGTAGCGGAACCCGTCGATGTGGAACACGCGCAGCCAGTACGCCTGCACGTCGCGAACGAATGCATTGGTGGCGGGCTTGGTGAAGTCGAGTGTGGGCAGCCCGAACTGGTTGGGCTCGCCGATGGGATTGCCGTACCACGGGCTCTCGTCCCACGGATACAGCTTCATGAACGGATGATGGTGGCCGGTGTGGTTGAGCACCATGTCGAGGATCACGGCGATGCCCCGACCATGCGCCGCGTCGATGAGTCGCAGCAGGTCTTCCATGGGGCCGTACGACTTGCGGACGGCCAGGAAGTAGTTGGGCTCGTATCCCCAGTACGCTCGCGGCACGGACTCGTACAGCGGCATGAACTCAATACAGTTGATGCCCAGGTCCTGGAGATAATCGAGCCGATCGATCACGCCCTGGAACGTGCCTTCGGGGCTGAAGTCGCCCACGTGCATCTCGTAAACGATCAGGTCGCGTAGGTTGGGCCGCTGCCAATGCTCGTTCTCCCATTGGTAGATGGGCCGGCCCACGTCGATGACGGCCCGGGGCTCCTCGCCAGGCGCGACGTTGATCTCCTGAGCATACGGATCGCAGATGACGATCGAGCCGTCCACCACGAACTGGTACTCGCACTTGCCGCGCGGCAACTGCGCGGAGGCCACCCAGAATCCTTCCTCACGCTGCTCGAGCGGCCAGCCGTGCCAATCCCAGTCGTTGAATGACGCCGAGAGATGAACCGTTTTCTTGCGAGGGGCGTAAAGGGCGAACGTGACCACGCCCTCCCCGTGATCCGTCGCGCCGGGCAGTGCCCGGGAGATGATATCTTCTGTAACCGCAGTCATTCGCTACCTCCAAACGTACCGTTCACCCCGGCGGCCCGAGCATCACGACCGTCTCGGGCGGGAGGTGAACACTATCCCCATCCAGCCGAACGTCGGGCTTGGAACTCAAGAGGACGTGGGTCGCGCTGCCCGGCCCCAACGGCACGGTCAGCGGATGTGTGGAAAAATTGAACGCTAGCGCGACGTGTCCGCGGCGTACGGCGAGCCATCCCGCTCGTTCGTCGCAGCGGGTCTGCGTGGCTGTCATGTTCCCGTTGGACAACTCGCCGCAGCGCCGCCGCAGGCCGATCAGGTCGCGATACCAGCGCAACATGGACGCGTGCGGCTCTCGGCCCGGCTCGCCCCAGTCGAGTTTGGAGCGGGCGAACGTGTCCGGCGATTGCGGGTCCGGCACATCCTCGGGCTTCCAGCCGAACGAAGCGAACTCGCTGCGGCGCCCTTCCCGAACGGCGCGCCCCAGCTCGGGATCCTCGAAACCGGTGAAGTACTGAAACGGTGAACCAGCAGCCCACTCTTCGCCTTGGAAGATCATGGGCACGAAGGGCGATGTGAGCACGAGGGCTGCGCCCATTCGCACGCGATCGAGGTTCACCAGGTGCGATATGCGCTCGCCGCGCGCCCGGTTCCCGATCTGATCGTGGTTCTGCATGTAGGCCAGGAAACGGTGACCGGACAAGCCGAGCGTGGGCCGCCCGTAGCGCCGGCCGCGGAACACCGAGTACCGTCCGTCGTACAGAAACGCGTGTTGCAGGATGTATGCCAGATCGGGCAGGCCGTCGAAATCCGCATAGTAGCCGACCCGCTCGCCAGTGAGTGTGACGTGCAGCGTGTGGTGGAAATCGTCGCTCCACTGCGCGTCGATGCCGTACCCGCCCACCTCGCGCGAATGCACCACCCGCGGATCGTTAAGGTCGCTCTCGGCGATGAGGAACAGGTGCCGGCCGAGCCGTGTGGACAGCTCCTGAACCTCTTCCGCGAGTTCCTCCAGAATATGCATGGCCGAGCTGTCCAGGATGGCGTGGATGCCGTCCAGCCGCAGGCCGTCCATATGGTAATGGCGCAGCCACATGAGGGCGTTGTCGATCACGAACCGGCGGACCTCGTCACTGTCGCGGCCATCGAAGTTGACCGCCTCGCCCCAGGGCGTCTTGTGACGGTCGGTGAAGTACGGTCCAAATTGGCCCAGGAAGCAACCGGACGGGCCGAAGTGGTTGTAAACGACGTCGAGGATGACGCCGATGCCCTTGGCGTGGCAGGCGTCGACCAGTCGCTTGAGTCCGACCGGCCCGCCGTACCCGTGAAACGGCGCGAAGATGGCGACGCCGTCGTATCCCCAGCCACGATGGCCGTCGAACTCATTGATAGGCATCAACTCGATGTGCGTGATGCCGAGATCGCTGAGGTAGTCGAGCTTGCCGATGATCGCCTCGAACGTACCCTCGGGTGTGAACGTACCGGTGTGCAACTCGTAGATGATCGCCGACGACAGCGGACGCGATTGCCAGTTGCGGTCGCTCCACGCAAACGCGTGATGATCCAGCACGCGCGACGGCTTCATCGGGCCGTTAGGCTGCCAGGGTGAGCGCGGATCGGGGATGGGCGGCCCGCCATCAAGCCGGAACGCGTAGTCAATGCCCGGTCCGGCCTGCGCGATGTCGGCTTGCCACCAACCTGCGCCGGCTTCGTGCATGGCGACGGTCCTGCCATCTATTTCCACTTCGACTCGCCGGGATCGCGGCGCCCAGACTCGAAAGACGCTCATGACGGCTCCCCCTGTTTTGCCAGCAACACGACCGGAAAGGCGCGCATCAGCTCGCCCAGCACCGCCTTACCCCGCACGGCTTGCCCCGTGAAAATATTGCGCCACTCGCCTGCCGGGAGCGCGACGTGCGTATCGCCCCAGTCGCCGTCCAACGTGAGCACTAGCCGCGGCGCGATGGTCACCGCCGCCCCACCACGCATGAACGCCACGGCGTGATCGCGTTTGGCCCCCGATACCGCCAGCGGCTCATAAGCCCCCGCCGGTCCGAACAGCTCGGGCCGCCGGCGCCGAAACTGCAGCACGCGATGAGCCAGGAACAACTTCGGCTTGCCGGTCTCCATGCAGTCCCACAATCGGGCCGGATCGTCGATGGACTCCACTTCGTCGAGCATTCGGCAGCGTTGCGTGTAATCGACAGGCCGGCGGTTGTCCGGGTCCACCAGGCTGAAGTCCCACAGTTCCGTGCCCTGGTACGAATCGGGCACGCCTGGTGCGGTGTACTTGATCAGCGCCTGTGATAGCGATGAGATGTACGCGGGAAGCCGAAGCGGCGCGACGAATCGTTCGAGATCGTCAATGAAATCGCGATCTTGCACGATGGCTTTGGCAAAGTTGGTCACCGCCTCCTCGTAGGCCGTGTCCGGATACACCCAGTTGGTGTGGACCTTCGACTCGCGCAACGCCTTGAGCAGGTAATCAGCCAAACGGTCGATCTCGATGAGCCACGTTCCGACCAGCGTCTGATAGATCAGATACTCGTCGTTGCGATCGGGACCGGCGGCCCGACGATGCTTCTCGTTCATGCTGGCCCAGCGGCGCACCGCCTCGGCCCATCGATCCGGTATCTCCGACAATAGGCTGATGCGCGTACGGGTGTCCTCGCCGCGTTTGGTGTCGTGCGTGGCGGTCGTGAGCATGGTCCCCGGCCAGCGCTGCTGTCGCTCGCCGCAACGGCGATGGAACTCTTCGACCGAAAGACCGAACACACCGGGATCGCCGCCCACTTCGTTGAGCGAGACCAACCGGTAGTAGCGATAGAACGCGGTGTCCTCGACGCCCTTGGCCATCACCGGGCCGGACACCTGCTGAAACCGCATCACGAAGTCACCTTCACGTTCGCCCGGCACTTTGAACGTGAGCAGATCGGACAGGAATTGCCACAACCCTGCGTCCAGATCGGGTCTGCGAGCGCGGGCGTCGTTCAGTGCGGCGTTGAGAACGGCAAGATCCTGCTCGCTGACGTAAGCGTCGCCGGCTCGGCCATACGTGCGGTACACCGGCATGGCCACGATGAGTTCACGCAAGGCTTCGTGCAGTTCGTGACGGTTGTAATCGCGATAGGCCCGATGGCGCTCGGTGATCTCGACCAGCATGTTGGTCAAGCGGTTCAACTCGCCGCCGAACGCCTCGCGGAGCATGAGGTGCTTGCTGTCGCGGACGATCTCATCGTACGAATCGCGGACACCGGTGAACTCGCGATAGACGTCGGTCATGGCGGCTTCGTTTCGGGAGTCCACGAACAGCCCGCCCACCTCGTTGAGAAAGTCGTAGCCCGTCGTGCCGGCCACCGGCCAGTCGCGAGGCAGCATTTCGCCGGGAGCCAGAATCTTCTCTACCAGGATCCACAGTTCCGGCGCCGCCGTGGCCAGCCGCTGCAGGTATTCGCGCGGATTGCGGAGTCCGTCGATGTGGTCGATGCGCAAGCCGTCGAGACAACCTTCCCGCACCCACCGCAGAAGCAGCGTGTGCGTGTCGTTGAAGACCTTTTCGTTTTCGATGGCGATGCCGGCCAGCGTGTCGATGTTGAAGAAGCGCCGATAGTTCAGCTCGCGTCCGGCCGTCCGCCAGTAGGCCAGGCGGTAATGCTGGGCGTTGAGCAGCCGATCCATGGCGTCCGGCTCGGTGTTGACTTCGTTGATGACGCCGTCCACGGCCGCTGCGACGGGCGGCTGATCGTCGAACAGGCGAGCCAGCCGGTCGAATAGAAGCACTTTGAAGCGATGCCGCCGCTCCGCGCTCTCGGCATCGAACTCAGCAGGAAGGCGGGCAAACGAATCAGCCAGAAACACCAGCCAGTCGCAGCCGGCACGCTCGCCCCCCGTCACCAGAATTTCGTGCAATGACTCGGGGGCGAGCGGCGTGGCATGCTCGTAATACACAACCGTGAACGCGCAGCCCTGGCGCTTGATCTGCAGCTCGCCCTTCTCGACCGCCGGCCCGTAGTGCTCGCCCAGCACGGGCAAGAGCACCTTGCCTCTCGACTTCGACTCGGGCGTCTCCCAGTCAATATCGAAGTACGTGGCATAGCGGCTGGCCCGCCCGTTCTCCAAAACGTCCCACCATAGGTCGTTGGCTTCCCCGCTGATGGCCATGTGGTTGGGCACGATGTCAAGCACTTGCCCCAAGCCTTTTTCCGCCAACACCTCGCAAAATCGCCGATGCGCCGCTTCACCTCCCAGCTCGACGTTCATCCGCTTGTGGTTGACCACGTCGTAGCCGTGCGTGCTGCCCTTGCCCGCCTGCAGATACGGCGACAGGTACAGATGGCTGACCCCGAGGCGGGCCAGGTAGTCGGCCGTGGTCGCGGCGGCGTCGAATCCGAAGTCCGCCGTCATCTGAAGGCGGTAGGTCGAGGATGGCAGCCTGGTCGAGCTACTCAACATGCTGCAATACCACCAGGGAACGTGACTCGAGCGAGATTTGCTCGGATTCCTGGTACACCGGAGCGCTGTCGGGAATGGCCACCACCTGCGTGTCGAACACCTTCTTCCACGTGCGTCCCGGCTTGCGAGAGGGAATGGTGAACACCATCGGTTCGTAATGCGCGTTGAACAGCACGAGAAAGTCGCTGTCGATGATGGGCTGGCCGCGCTGGTCGATGCTGCGCAGATCGCCGGCCAGAAACACCTGAAGCGATTTGGCGTATCCGTGCTGCCAATCGGCCTTCTTCATCTCCTTGCCGTCCGGCTTGTACCAGGCGATGTCGGTCACACCGGTGCCGTGAATCGGCCGGCCGTGGAACCACTTCCACCGCCGGAACACCGGATGCTCCCGGCGAAAATGGATTAACTTGCGCGTGAACTCCAGGAGTTCCTCGTCGGCGTTGGCCCAGTCCACCCACGACAGCTCGTTGTCCTGGCAATAGGCGTTGTTGTTGCCCTGCTGCGTGCGGCCGATTTCATCGCCGTGCAGGAGCATCGGGATCCCCTGTGAGAGAAACAATGTCGCCAGGAAGTTGCGGCTCTGCCGGTGGCGCAGGGCCAGCACGTGCGGATCGTCCGTCGGGCCTTCCACGCCGCAGTTCCACGACCGGTTGTCGTTGTGGCCGTCGCGATTGTCCTCGCCGTTGGCCTCGTTGTGCTTCTCGTTGTACGAGACCAGGTCGCGGAGCGTGAAGCCGTCGTGGGCGGTCACGAAGTTCACGCTGGCATGAGGCCGCCGCCCCGTCCGCTCGTACAAATCGGAACTGCCGGTGAACCGGTTGGCGAACTCGCCCAAAGTCTGATCGCAGCCTCGCCAGTAATCGCGGACATCGTCACGATACCGTCCGTTCCATTCCGACCACTGGGGCGGGAAGTTGCCCACCTGATAGCCGCCCTCGCCGATGTCCCAGGGCTCGGCGATGAGCTTCACCTGCCCGACGATGGGGTCCTGGTGGATGATGTCGAAGAAGGCGCTCAGCCGATCCACATCGTGCAGTTCGCGGGCCAGCGCTGCCGCCAGGTCGAACCGGAAGCCGTCCACGTGCATCTCGGTCACCCAGTACCGCAGCGAGTCCATGATGAGTTGCAGCACCTGCGGATGACGCACGTTGAGCGTATTGCCCGTCCCCGTGTAGTCCATGTAATACCGATGATCGTCGGGCATGAGCCGGTAATACGCCGTGTTGTCGAGGCCCTTGAACGAGAGCATCGGCCCCAGATGATTGCCCTCGGCGGTGTGGTTGTACACCACGTCCAGGATGACCTCGATGTCCGCTTCATGCAGTCGCTGCACCATGGCCTTGAATTCCTGCACCTGATGGCCCGGGCCTGAGTTGGAAGCGTATTCGTGATGCGGGGCGAAATAGCAGATCGAGTTGTATCCCCAATAATTGCGGCGACCCTGTTCGACCAGATGCTTGTCGTGCACGAACTCGTGGACGGGCATCAATTCGACGGCGGTAATGCCCAAGTCCTTGAAGTAGTCGAGCATCACCGGGTGGGCCAGGGCGGCGTACGTGCCGCGCAATTCCTCGGGCAGCTCGGGATGTAGCTTGGTCAATCCCTTCACATGGGCCTCGTAAATCACGCTTTCGTGCAGCGTGTGGCCTGGCGATCGGTCGCGACTCCAGTCGAAGAACGGGTTGATGACCACCGACTTGAGCATGAACGGCGCGCTGTCGGCGTCGCTGGGTGGACCGTCCGGATCACCGAAGCGGTAGGCAAACAAGGCTTCATCCCACTGCAGGTCGCCCGCGGTAGCCTTGGCATACGGGTCGAGCAGCAGCTTGGCGGGATTGCAGCGGTGACCCTGCTTGGCGTCCCATGGCCCGTGCACCCGGTATCCGTATCGCTGCCCGGGGAGGACTTCGGGGAGATACCCATGCCATACATAGGCCGTACATTCCGGAAGCGGCACGCATGTCTCGTTGCCGTCGTCATCGAACAGACAGAGATCGACCTTCTCGGCCACCTCGGAAAAGACGGCGAAATTCGTGCCCGCCCCGTCGAAAGTTGCTCCGAGTGGGTAATGGGCCCCGGGAAACACCTGCATAGGCAACTCCGTTTTCAAGGAGTGCAGGCGAAAGACAACTCGGGAATCAGTTCCACCTTGATCCAGCCGGTCTGCCTCTCGTCAAATGCTTTATAGGCATCCACGGCCGTGGATAGTGGTTCCAGGTTGGTCACGAACGGAGTGAGATTCACCGCGCCGGACTCGATGAGTTCCAGTAAGTGAGGAATGTACCGGCGGTGATTGCAGTTACCTGCATTGAGGGTCAGGTTCTTGCTCAGGGCCATCCCGAACGGGAAGAAATCCATCGTCGGGGGATAGAACCCGATGACCGACAGCGTCCCGGCCTTGGCCAACGCTTCCACCGCCCATTCGATCGCCTGCGATGGCGCATCACCGGGCGTCCAGTGTCCGCTGTTGTCCGGATGCGTGATGGGCGCCACCTGCTGCAGTTCTGCCCGGAAATGGTCCTGCTGCCGGAAGCTCTTCGCCGCTGCCGGCCCGCCCTTGGGCCGAATGGCGTCCACGCCCACGGCGTCGATGGCTCGATCCACGCCGATGCCGCCGGTCAGCTCCAGGATGGCTTCGACTGGATCTTCGCGATTGAAATCAACCACCTCCGCCCCCACGTTCCGAGCCATCTGCAAGCGGCAGGGAACGGTATCGACCGCGATCACGCGGCCGGCTCCCATCAGCAGCGCGCTGAGAATCGCGAACTGGCCGACGGGGCCGCATCCGAACACCGCCACCGTGTCGCCCGGTTTGATCTCGGCCTGCTCGGCTCCGAAGTACCCGGTGGGAAAAATGTCGGACAGGAGGATGGCATCATCGTCGTCCACTTCCTCCGGCAACCGCACGAGATTGACGTTCGCGAACGGTACACGGGCCCATTCGGCCTGCAAGCCGTCGATGGGACCGGTGCTTCTGGGCCCGCCGTAGAAGCAGGTCCCCGCTCGCAGGCCGTTCGGATTGGCGTTGTCGCACTGAGCGAAGTAGCCTGCCCGGCAGTATGAGCAGTAGCCGCAACCGATGGTGGATGGGATCACCACGCGGTCGCCCGGTTTGAAGTTGCGGACGCCGCTGCCCACTTCCTCCACCACGCCCACGCCCTCGTGCCCCAGAATCGTGCCGCTGACCATCTCACCCACCGTGCCGCGGATCATGTGCAGATCCGTGCCGCAGATGGCCGTTGCGGTAATCCTCACGATGGCATCGTGGGGTTCCCGGAGTGTGGGCTCCGGCACATCATCCAGGCGAACGTCGCCGATATCATGGAATACGACCGCTTTCATGGAGAGCCTCCCGGAGTTGGTGGCTTAAGCCTGACACGTCACACCCTCCGACGGCTCATCCCCCTCTTCATCGATCATAGTCATGAAGTCGAGGCCGTTGGCGCAGCGTCTGGAGCTGCGCCTTCATCGCCCGGCGGCGGACGATGTATACAGCGCGTAGCGGCTGTGCGGCATAGTGGGGCCAATCGCGCGGTCAAGTGGTGGTCGGGAATACGCCCAGCAAGATGAGCACGAGCAGGACCAGGAGGAGAAGCCCGAGCACGCCGCTCGGATAGTAACCCCAATCCCGGCTGTACGGCCAAGCCGGAATCGCACCGAGCACCAACAAAACCAGGATGATCAGGAGAATCCAGCCGATCATACATTGCTCCTTGTCACCGAACCGGGAACCTGGGATCTAAGCCCGCTTCGGACCCGTGCGTGCCTATCAATCGACGCTCACCAATAAGGTCGGAACCGCAAACGTTGCACGGATCGTCCGCCACTCCCTTTGCATCACCCAGCCTATGGATGGATAGCTATCCTATCCATGAGGCGGGCAAGCTGCCCGCCCCCCGCTCACACGTCCACCGCTTCCATAGCCCGGCGAGCCTTGGTCACCTCGTCCCCAGCTGCACTGGCCCGGTCAAAGTCGCCGCGGATCGCCTTGAGAGCGTGACGCTCCTGTTCGATCTCACGGGCGGTCCGCACGCCGAGACGACGCAGGATGGGCAGGGGCGGATACCAGCCCGAAGCCGTGTGCATCAACATGAACGAACAAGCCACCGCCGGCAGGAGCAGCCATTTGGGCCACTTGACGCCCAAGGCCAGCCCGGCCAGACTCACCAGGGCACAGTGAGTCTCCACGGCCCGCTCGATATCCCATTCGCGATCCAGTTCCTGCAACCGGCGGTCAATGTGCTCCGGCTTCAACGCGCAGTGCAGAATATTGGCTTCGGTCTGATGTCGCAACCGCCAGTTAACGGCATCGTCCGTGCATTCGCTGACACGCGTGGCCGTATCCGCCATCAGTTCCGTGAGCATGATCAAGCCTCCTCGAAGCCGGTATCCCTCATTCACTTATAGGATGGACGGAACAGATCGGACCAGACCGGCTCTCGCCCTGCCATCCGCCTGGGGAATCGTCATCGCTCAGGCCTGGGCACGTCTCCCAAACGGCGCGACCGCCCGAAGCCGGGCGATTCGACGAGCCCGTACAGGACGTAAAATTTCTTTGTCAGTTGGTCGGGTTCGGTCGGCCAGCTCGGATCGATGGGCAATCCCTGATCCCCGGATCGCTTCGGAGTGGGCTACCATGCCGCGTCCCATCTGGAACGGGAGCATCTCCTTCGGCCTCGTCAACGTCCCGGTGGTGTTGTACCCCGCCGAGAACCGCAAGGAAATGCCCTTCCGCATGCTCGACGGCCGCAACCTGGCCCCAATCAAGTACGAGCGCAAGAACGAAAAGACGGGCGAGGAGGTGCCCTGGGGCGACATCGTCAAGGGTTACGAGTATCGCGACGGCGAGTACGTGTTGCTCAGCGATGAGGACTTCAAGCGAGCCGCGGTCGAATCGAGCCGGACCATCGAGATCGAGGATTTCGTCGATGCCGGCTCGATCGAATATGTGTACTTCGACAAGCCGTATTACCTGGTGCCGGGCAAGAAAGGCGAGAAAGGATACGTGCTCCTGCGGGAAACGCTGCGGCGCACCAAGAAGGCGGGCATTGCCAAGGTCGTGATTCGCACGCGGCAATACCTGGCCGCACTGCTCGTCGAGGGAGACGCTCTCGTGCTGAATCTGTTACGCTTCCACGACGAGTTGCGCGACGTTTCGGATTATGACTTCCCGGGACGCAAACTCGAGGACTACAAGATCAGCCCCAAAGAGATCGAGATGGCCCAGCGACTGGTGGCCAGCATGAGCGGCCCGTGGGAACCGGCCAAGTATCACGACGATTACCGGGACGCCTTGATGCAGTGGATCGAGGAAAAGGCAGAGAAAGGCGAGACGCAACCGCTGGCCGAAGCGGGCGTCGCCGAGCCGAAGGAGACCGACACTGGTGTGATCAACATCATGGACCTGTTGAAGAAGAGCGTCGAAAACACCGCGAAGACCCGCGGTACGGCCGCATCCAAACCCGCCAAGGCGGCCAAGACTACGAAGTCCGCGGCCAAGCCCGCGACCAAACCTGCCGCCAAGGGCCGGGCCAAATCCGGAAAGCGTAAACGGGCGAGCTGACTCTCATGCCGAGTTTGAAGGAGTATCAGCGCAAGCGGAACTTCAAAAAGACGCCGGAACCTCGCCCCCAACCCGCTTCGAGCCCCACGGGCCGACAGTATCTCATCCACAAGCATGACGCGAGCCGCCTGCATTACGATCTTCGCCTCGAACATGACGGCGTGCTCCTGAGTTGGGCCGTGCCCAAAGGGCCGAGCCTGGTGGCCGGCGAGAAGCGTCTGGCCGTCCACGTCGAAGATCACCCGCTGGAGTACGGCTCGTTCGAGGGCACCATCCCCGAAGATCAGTACGGCGGCGGCACGGTCATGCTGTGGGATCGCGGCGAATGGGAACCGTTGAAGGATCCGACCCAAGGACTCCAACACGGGCATCTCGAATTCCGGTTGCATGGCGAAAAGTTGCAGGGTGCATGGCTGCTCACTCGGATGGGCAAGCCCGATGGCTCCGGCAAAGAGAATTGGCTGCTCATCAAGCGGCACGACGAAACCGCCCGCGCGCCCGACGATCCCGACGTCCTCGAGGAGGCGCCGCTCAGCGTGGCCACGGGTCGATCGCTGTCCGAAATCGCCAGCAGCCCGTCCGACGTGTGGGATTCGTCCGAGCCCGTGGGAAGGACCGCACGAACGCGCCGGCAGCGCGAAAAGTCTTCTACCAAAGCCGCCGAATTGAAGGCACCGCGAGCCAAGCCGAGCCCATCGAGTGTGCCCAGATCGCGCAAAGCGGCGTTCCCCACGCCTCTCCGGCCACAACTGGCCACGCTGGTCAAGGAGCCACCACCAGGGGATGAATGGCTCCATGAGATCAAGTTCGACGGTTATCGTCTACTGTGCATGATCGAGGATGGCAAGGTCCGGCTCATCACCCGCAACGGTAACGACTGGACACGCAAATTCCCCGCGATTCGCCGTGCAGTCGCCCGCCTGGGCGTCAAGCGAGCAGTGTTCGACGGCGAAATAGTGGCACTCAACCAGGCCGGCGTCAGCGACTTTCAAGCCCTGCAGGGGGCGATCTCGGGCACACCGCATGAACTGGTCTATTACGTGTTCGACCTGCCGTGGTGCGAGGGGTACGACCTGAGCCGCTCACCGTTGATCGAACGCAAACGCCTGTTGCATGACATCCTGATCAGCTCGGGCATCGGCCCCGAGATCCGCTATTCCGACCACATCCGCGGCAACGGCCGGTCGGTGCTCGAGAACGCTTGTCGACTTGGCATGGAGGGCATCGTCTGCAAACGCGCCGACAGCCCGTACGAGGGCAAACGCTCGTCGCACTGGCTCAAGATCAAATGCGGGCGAAGGCAGGAGTTCGTCGTGTGTGGCTACACGCGACCGGCCGGCTCACGTCAAGGATTCGGCGCGTTGTTGTTGGGCTACTATGACGATGGCCGGCTCGTGTACTGCGGCCGCGTGGGAACGGGCTTCGACGAAAAGCTCCTGCGCGACCTGCACCGCAGGATGTCGGCCATGCGCGTGGATAAGCCACCAGTGATCAACCCGCCTCCGGGGTCCGCGGGACGAAACGTGAGCTGGATTCGCCCGGAGCTCGTCGCCGAGGTCGGCTTTACCGAGTGGACGACCGACGGCGTCTTGCGGCATCCGACGTTCCAGGGACTTCGCACGGACAAGCCCGCACGTCAAGTCATCCGCGAAGCACCGAGTCTGCCGAACACCCCGTCCCACAGCGAGCGGCGGGGCTTGACCCCGCCGACTCCTTCCCACAAGGAAAAGCGTTCCGGGCGAACCAACGTCTCCGCCCGTTCGAACTCCAACTTCACGGTCGCCGGCGTCCGCCTGACCAACCCCGACCGCGTCCTGTACCCCGAGCAAGGCATCACCAAGTTGCAGCTTGCGCGATTCTACGAATCCATCGCCGACTGGATTCTGCCTCACGTCGTGAACCGTCCGCTGGCCATCGTGCGTTGCCCGCGCGGACGAAGCGAAAAGTGCTTCTTCCAGAAACACGTCACCGAGAGCCTACCCGAGAGCATCAAAGGTTTGTCCATCCGCGAATCCAGTGGTACGCAACAAACGGTCATGATCGAGGACCTGGCCGGGCTCGTCGGTTTGGTGCAGATCGGCGCGCTGGAGATTCACCTGTGGGGCAGCCGGGCCGACGATGTCGAGAAGCCCGATCGACTGGTGTTCGATCTGGACCCGGGGCCCGACGTCGCGTGGGAACAGGTGAACGAAGCGGCCCTCCGCGTGCGCGACGTGCTCGACGACATCGGCCTGGTCAGCTTCGTCAAGACTTCCGGCGGCAAAGGGCTGCACGTGGTCGCGCCCGTGACGCGGCGTCACGGATGGGACGAGACCAAAGCCGCTACCGAAGCCGTCGCCCAGACCATCAGCCGTGCCGAGCCGGGCAAATACGTGGCCAACATGGCCAAGTCCAAGCGTCACGGCCGCATCTTCATCGACTACCTGCGCAATGGCCGCGGCGCCACGTCGGTCGCCCCCTACTCCACCCGGGCGCGCCACGGCGCTCCCGTCTCCACGCCGATCGCGTGGAACGAACTCTCACCCAAGCTCGCCGCTGATGCCTTCCGCGTGGACAATCTCCCCGCCCGTCTCGACAAACTGAAAAAAGATCCCTGGATCGACTTTTTCACCATTCGCCAATCGCTGACCGCCAAGGCCATGAGGAAGCTGGGCGTAAAGCTGTAAGCCATAGGCTGTGAGATATGAGCCATGAGCTGTGAGCCAGACACACGGCTCCCGCATCACGGGGAGCCGCGGGAGCGGGGCGCGCCGGCGGGTTGCCTGCCCGGGAGGCTGGCCGTAAAATGCGGTCCTGGTTCACAGCTTCCGGAGAGCCCGTTATGTCGGCTGAAGAGATCGAATTTGAGTGCGAAGAACTGATGGAGAAGGCGGTTGCGTTCCTGCGGGACGAGTTGCGGTCCATCCGCAGCGGGCGAGCCTCGCCGGGGCTCGTCGAGCACATGAAGGTCAACGTCGAGTCGTACGGCTCGACCATGACGCTGCGCGAGCTGGCGAGCATCTCGGTGCCCGAGGGCAACCAACTGCTCATCAAGCCGTACGACCCGTCGGTCCTCAAAGACATCGAACGGGCGATCCACGCGTCGGAGCTCGGCATCACCCCGATGAGCGACGGCAAGACCATCCGGCTGCCCATCCCGCCCCTCTCGGGCGAGCGGCGGCAGCAACTCCTGGGCCAGGTCCGCAAGCTCGGCGAGGCCCAGAAGGTCGCCATCCGCAACATCCGGCGGGACGCCAACAAAAAGATCGACGCCGAAGAGAAAGAAAAAGCCATCTCCGAAGACGATGCCGAGAAGTCCAAGGAGACCATCCAGGAGCTCACCAAGAAATACGAGGAGCAGGTGGACGCCCTGGTCGCCAGCAAGAGCAAGGAAATCCAGGAGGTCTGAGAGGCAATCGCCGGCGGCAGCGGGGACCAGCATTCCATTTCCTCCTGATGGCGGCATCAGGGGGCAAAGATGAGAGGGATTGGGTTTCGGGCTCTTGGCCCATAGCCTCGGCACGTGTTTAGCGCGGAAGCCCGACCGGCGATTCGCGCCGGCAGCTGTTGACCACCGCCCTGCGGTGCGGGCCATGTACCTTGGCCGCGCCGGTGGGCTCACGGCCGCTCGCGGATGCGTAGACCGTCGGTAGAACCACGTTCGCTCACCGGCATGACCACGCCCCGATCCAACGCCGCCGTTCGGCTCACTGCGGCCGCCGACCTGGGAGTGCCGCCAGTTCCTCGCGTCCCCATCACCCATCAGCCCGTCGTGGGCGTGAGTCTCGTGCTGATCGCGGCCACCTGCGTGCAGATCGTGGTCTACCTCGTGAACGCGCAGTTCCTGGCCCGAGCCGGCGACATCGTGATCGAGCCGCCGTCGCCGCTGGTGGCCAGCGGGCAAACGTACGAGTGGTTCACCTCATCCATCGAGCGAATGGACGTGTTCGGTGTGCCCGCCGAGCGCGTCAGCTTCAGCGTTCTGCTCGTGCTGACCATCCTGTCGAGCGTGGGCTGGTACACCGTCGGTCGCAAGTTTCTCGGGCCCGCCTGGGCCATCGCCTGTGGCGGGCTGTGGGCGGGGCATCCGCTCTTCGGGTTCCTGGCTCAGCGGCCCAGCCCGCTGACGCTGTGCCTGGTGTGTGTTCCATTCGCCTGGGCGGTGATCCTGTGGTGGTACCGCTCGGGCCGCCGGCGAGTGGCGTTTCTCGCCGGGCTGCTGGCCGGCGCGTCCACGTTCGTGAGCCTCGCGCTGGGGCTCGCGTTCGTGCTGAGCGTGCCGGTGCTATTCGCGACGGGCCGTGTGACGCAGCGACGGCCGTGGCCGGCTTTCGCACTGATCTGGTTGGGCTTCCTATTACCCATGCTAGTGGCGGCGGAATTGGTACGACATTCGCTCGCTGCCAACCCGTTGATCGAGTTCCAGACCGATCTGTTGCGGGTTTTGGAAGATGAATCCACGCCCGTGGCTCCGACGCTGACGGCCGAGGTCGGCCCGACGGGAGCCACAAGCGAATTGTCGCCCCGGCGGGTGTTGGCGCTGCTGTCGGATAGTGTGAAGCGATCGCCCTTCCAGTGGATCGGCTGGCTGAGCGGACGGGCCTGGCGGACGGTGTACGCGACGGCGGACGGTCACTTCGAACGGCCGCTGTTCGCGGTGCAGATGGCGGTGATGCTGCCCGCGGTCTGGGGCGCGGTCGTCTGCTTGCGGCAATCCTTCTGGCGATGGCCTGCGATCGCCGGCCTCATTCTGCTGGGGACACATTGGCTGATGGCCATGCTCGTCGAGCCGCTGGCCCGCAGCCTGGCCCCGGCCGGCGGCGTGATCGTCCTGTTCGCCCTGGTCGGCGTCGTAGATCTGTACGAGCGTGCGTTCGGCCGGCAACTGCAGGCGCCGGGCTGATGAATCGGTTTCGGGGGGCGGGCGTCTCGCCCGCCTCTACTCCCCTCGTCGGCTCGCTTTTTGTGGTGCACGCTTCCAGCGTGCACGTGTTTAGCGTTTTTTTTCGCCGGGTTGATCGGCGGTAGCGTCGTACCTGGTCCGGCGTGTGTCTTGCGTTCGCCCCGCAGGGGCCAAGGTCAGTAGGCAGGGGCATAAGCCCGTTTGAGGTCCCTCCGAAAACTATAAGCCCCGAAGGGGCGACAGTTGCGACCAGGATCGGCCCGCCAGTCGAAGCATGGGATCAACTGGGAAATCGCCTGTGCCAACACGGCGTTCTGTCGCCCCTTCGGGGCTATTTCCGGAAGGTAGAACGAAATCTCTGGGACCGGCGTGAACCGGGGGCTTACGCCGCCCGGCTATTCACCGCCGCCGCTTCGAGGCGGAGCCACGTCGATCTCTTGCACGCTAAACACGTACTCCAGCGTGCACGCGCAGGTAGGATGCCTGCATCACCATCCGCCCTACCGCAGCGATTCCATGCCCACCTCGTCGCGAATCTGCTTGCGCAGCGCCAGCACGTTCGGTCCCGACATGCTCCGGATGGTCCAGTAGAAATCGCGAAGCCAATAGTCGTCCTTGGCGTACGTGCGGTAAACCTCCTCGAGCACCGCTGTCCGGCTGTCGTCATTGAGGGCGGTGATGGCGCGGTACACCATGCGCCGGACGGCGTGGTCGTCACGAGCCTGCTCACGCCAGTAGCGAATCAGCGTATCAAGCCCCGCCGAATCCTTCAGCGTCGCCAGAAGGTAGGCGGCGCGGGCGGCCGCGCGGGGATCGGGGTCCCCCAGCAACGGCACGAGCAGCTCGGCCTTCAAGTCGGCTGGAGCCGTCACACGGATGGGCTGGCCGGACGACACCACCTCTGTCTGGATGGCCGGGTTCTGGAAGTAGAGGTACATGCCTCCATTTCGAAGTCGCGAGTCTGGGCCTTCGGCCAGGAACTCCAGAGCGACGGTTCGCAAGCCTGGATCGCTGTCGGCGAGCATCTGGACGGCCAGCTTCTGCGCCCCCGTACGTGTCTGGCTCAGCAGCCGGATCTGCAACGCGTCGCGGCGCAGGGCGGCGCTCGCGCCGGCGTCGGCCATGACCGCCTCGGCCTGCTCGGAAGCGTCGGAGAGCGACACGCTTAGGAGCAGAGCCAGCGCGGTCAGCCGCTGAAACTCGGGACCGGACTGGGCTCGGGGCACGGCGTCGGCGATGGCCTGGCGGCGCTGATCGGCGGGCGCGCTCGACGCGCGATAACTGTGGTCGCCGAAATAGATCCGCCGCAAGGCATCAAGAATACGGCCCGCACTCACCACGGTCATACTTTCGTCACCCAGCATGGACCACAGCGGCTGGGCGGACCGCGGGTCGGTCCAGACCGACATCTTCTGGGCGATTTGCATCACCGCCGCGGGGCCGGCGCTCCGCTTCGTCAGCTCTTCGAACACGGCCAGCCGCCGGTCCCAGGTCAACCAGGGCAGCGCCCCCGCCGCGGTCCCGGCCAGTTCCGGCCGAAGCTTCACAGCCGCCAGGAGCACGGGTAGCGCGACGTCGTCGCGCCCCAACGCAATCAGATCAATTGCCGCGGCCAACCGCTCCTCGGGCGACTCCGCGGTCAACATGGGTTCGAGCAACGGGATGGTCGCGTCCATCCACTTGGGACGTTTTTTGCCGGAACGGAAGTCGTCCAGCCATTGCTCCTGCTTCGATCGTTCCTTCGGCGGCGTGGATCCGTGTGCGGGGCCGGATGCGACGACCGGCTGCGAAGTCGAGGGCTGTGTGCCCGGCGACTCCACGGTTATCACAAGGACGCTGCCTTCCGGCAACGTGGTCAGCGTCGATAGAGCCGCCGGCGCCGTGGCCGCGGGCTGCGTATCGGCGGGAGCGGTCCGGCTCGAACTCTTACGAAAACCACGGAAGAAGCTGCTGAGCAGTCCGCCGCTTACCTCGTGCGCCTGCAGATGGACGGCGGCGTCATCGTCGCGCTGCGGGCGATGCAACTCCATGAGGTCCAGCAGCGCCGTGGCGGCAGCGATCCGCACGCGGCTCGCCGGGTCGCCCAGGGCGGCCACCATCTCCTTCTCGACGTTGTGGGGGGCCGCCTCGCACAGGACGGTGATGGCCACCGCCCGCACGATTGCCTGCTCGTGACGGCAGAACCGCCGCATGTGCGGGATGGCTTTCGTCCGCAGAACATAGCTCTCGTTCAGGATTCGCAGCACATCCGCGGCGAGCTCCGGATGCTTGTCCGCAGCCCGGGCCAGCGCATCGACGGAGTCCGACACCTCGGCATTGCCCAAGGCCTTGACCGCGACGCTCACCACAAATCCGTCGGAGTCGTCGAGCACTTCGAGCAAGGCCGCCCCGGCGTCCTTCTTGAGCTTGCTGGTCAACTCCGACCCCGCGTTGACGATCTCGCCCAACGCCTCGACCGCTTCAGCCCGCACCTGCCAGTTGGGATGCCTGAACAGCGTCATGAGGCACTCGGCGGCCGCCTTGCCCTTGGTCGCCCGCAACACGCGGATGGCGTGCACGACCAGATCTGGGTCGGGTTCGGTGACCACGTACTCGGCGATATGCTGCACGACCTTGGCCGACGGCGACTCGGCCATCTGCTTGAGCACGGCCGCCCGCACGTTGGGTTCGGGATCCTGAAGCAGGCGAATCAGCGCGCTGCTCACCTGGGAACCGCCGACCTTCTGCAGCCCCCGCAAGGCGATCTCGCGCACCAAACCGTCCGGATCGCTGAACAATTCGAGCAACAGCGGTTCGTCCGCCGCGCCGCATCGGCTCACCAATTCATCGACGGCGGCGTGCCGCGTGCCGACTTCCATCGACGAGAGCCGCTCCAAACCGCCGGGCCAGGAGAACACGAGGTTGTCCGAGGCCACCAGCCGATAGCGCAGGCAGGTCAGTCGCTCGCGAGCCGAATCGGACGCAGCCAACCGAAGAGCGTCGTACACGCTCGGCAGGACCAGTTCGCCGTACCGCGCAAGCCGCTCGCGGATAGCCTCGGCCTCGGCGGCCGACACATCCTCGGCCAGCAAGCGGGCGACGTCCCGCTGGACGAGCTCGCGTTGCGCGTCGCTGAGTTCGGCCGGACGGCTAGCGACGATCTTGTCGGGCTGCTTTGCCCACGCCTGCAACGCCTCCAACCGGGCGTCGGTGAACGATTCGGGATCCCACGGATCGAGGCCGTCGGTCGGCCCGCCCCACTCCCGCAGAATCTCCAGCGCCCCCAGGCGGGTGGCCAGGTTGCCGTTCTTCAGCGCTTCGACCAGCGGGCCGGCCGCCTTGCCCGGCACGAGGATCAGCCGGCGAATGGCCGCCTCGCGAACGGCCGGATCGCGGCGGTCGAGATCGTTCACGAGCTGCTGGATCACGGCCGCCGAATCGCCGGAACTGCTAACCGCAGGCGATAGAGGCGGTCCTGCAGACGAATATTTGTCACGAAGCCAGTTGAGAAGATCGGCGGCTTCCATGTAGCCGTCGTGCGAATCGACCAGTCGCCCGCTCGAACTGAGGATACGCAGGGCCGGCACCGGGCCGATCGCCAGCGTCCGGGCTTCCGCGGGCGGCCGATCGACGTTGATCTCGATGAGCACCCACCGTCGCAGTTCGGCCTGGACCTCAGGCTGAGCGATTTCCTTGTCCAGTTCCTTGCACCACCGGCACCAGACCGCCCCTGCCCGCACGAGGATGGGCCGGCCCTGCTGCCTCGCCCGGGCGATCGCGGCGGCGTAGTCGGTCGACCACGGCAGCAACGAATCAACAGCCTGACTCGGCGCCGATGCCGTTCCGCCCGCCGGGGCGGATGCAGCGGATGCGTTCGGCGCGACGGCCGTGGAGGTCGGCGTATCCGCCACCGCCGAAGCACACGCGAGCAACAGGATGAGTGCAATGCTCTTATTCACGGCCCCACACCCGATCGTTCAGGCGAGCAAGACGCCCACTCCCCGAGACGCTCCTCGCCAGCCCCTGGCCCCCAGTCCCCAGCCCCTGCCCTCAATACATCAACGCATACGCCAGGATATTCACATTCACCTCGATCGCGTTGGTGATCTCGTTGCCTCCGCAACAGCAGCAACCGTGGGCATGAGCGGTATCGTTCAAACCGTCACGCGAGTAGATGATGGCCAAGCGCCCGCCGAACGAAACCGCTTCAAGCGGTCGGGGTTGGCCGTGAGCCGCCCGCAACACGGGGATCTCGTACACCATGTGAAAGATGGGATGGTCCATGCCGATCGGATCCAGCGACGCGCCCGGAAAGACGGTGGCCATCTCCTGACGAAACGCGCGATCCCACGGCTCCGACGAGCAGCCCGCGGAGGCCAGCACAACGCCGCCGTTCTCACAATACTTGCGGAGGTTTTCGCGCTCCTGCTCGGTGAGGACGAACTCGCCCTCGCCGGTCATGATGACCATGGGGAAGTCGAACAGATCGTCCGAGCCGAGCTTGACCGCATGAAACCGCCGGCTGGTGGAGATGGCCGACTCCTTTTCCGCCTTGACCAGGAAATGATCCGAGAAACAGCGGCTGGACTTGGTCCCGGCATAGACGAGGTTGGCGATCTGCACGATGCCGTCGGGCTCGCCGCCGACCTGCTTGGGCTCGACGAACGCGGGCCGTGTCGTCGGCGGTTTGACCGACGCGGCGAGTTGAACCGTCGAGGCCGGCCTTGTGGCAACCGGCACATCGGTCTGTGCAAAAACCGAGCCGACCACGATTACGGACAAAAGGTATGTGAGACGCATAACTCGCTCACCCTCAAATGCTACAACTCATGGTGCACGCTTCCAGCGTGCACATGTGCAGGCAGGATGCCCGCACCACAATGTAGGATGCCTGCACCATCACCTTCTCACACTAGCGCTGCTCCTCTTGGCCGATCTCATCGGCGATGCGCTCGAAATACGTCCCGACGCGCTGGCGGTACTCGGGCGGCACGAGATGCTGCCCCGTACCGGCAGCCCGCAGTGCTTCGAGCGGATCGACGCGGCCGGGTTCGCCGCTTTCGAAATTGCCCTCATGCCCGCCGCGCCCGGCCAGAGCCGCCTGCCCGCCCGGGCCATCCTCATCGCCCAGCTCGCCGCCCCCCAGCGCCGGCAACTGGCCGAACAGTCCGACATTCTCCAGCGTGCTCATCTGTGCGCTGTAGCCGCCGCCGGTGCCTGACACCCCTGGCCCCGTGCTCATGCCGGCCGTGGCCAGCAACTGCTCGACGGAGTTGCCGAGGTTGTCGCCGAGCCCCGGCGCGAACTTCAGACACTCCTGGCCGCTTTGTCCCATGGATTGGCACTGTCCGACGAACCGTTTGAGAATCTGCTCGGCTTCGCGAGCCCCTTCCGCGCCGCGCGTGCCCGAGAACGCCGCCAGCCCAGCCTCGGCGTCGGCCATGGCCTCGCCCGCCCCGCTCTCCCGCAGCGCGGCGGCAAACGAGGAAGCGGTCTCGCGGAGTTGATCCAACCCCGGATCGTCGGGCAAGGCTTGCGCGTGATTCTCGATATCTCGCAATAGCCTCTTCAAGTCCTCGCGAATCGCGAACTGCTCGGATTCCAACTCGCGCATGCGAGCCCGAGTGGCAGCTTCCTCGCCGCTGTCGTTGCCGCGCAGCGACTCCAATCGGTCGGCCAGCTCCAGTTGCCGCTTGTAGAGCGCCGTGAACCGGGCTTCATCCTGCATGAGCCGATACACCTTGGCCAGATATTCCAGCGGTTTGGTCGTCTGCGCCTCGTACTGCTCCTTCTCGCCCTGCGTGAACTTGCGGATGGCTTCGAGCCCTTCCTTGGCTTCACCGGCGGTCGGACTCGGCTCGGAGTCGGCGAATTCATCCACCGCTTCGGCGGCCTCGCCCAGCTTGGCGGCCAGGATCTTCAGGTGCTCATTCATATTCGTGTCGATGTCAAACGGCAGACTGCTCTCGGCCGATCGGGCGATCTCCTCCGATGCTTTCCTCATGCGCTCCGCCAGATCCGCCAGCTTCTTCTTCGCTTCATCCGAGAGCGGTATTTCGTCCGACTCCGCGGCGAGCTCCTTCTGCAGTTCTTCGATCTGCCGACCGATCTCCTCCATCCGGCGGCGGGCCCGTTCATACTTGGCCCGGAGCAATTCGATGCCCTTGCGAGCCAGCACCAACTGCTCGTACTCCTCCTGCGAGATGATGCGCACGACGGCGATGGGACTTTCCGCACCCTTGGCCCCGGCCGGATCGTTATCCTCGACGCGGGCGAACAGCTTGATCTCGTCACCCGGCCGCAAGCCGTATGCGGGCACCGCCAGCGCCGAGGTCTGATTCTGCCGTGTCACCGGGGGTGACGTCGGCAGCGGCAGGTCCACCGGCAACGCCCGCGAATCGTTGAGACTCCGGTACAGACTGAGCCGCGCCAGTCCGTAGTCATCCTCGGCCGCCACCACCACCGGGACCGCCGCTTCACACGTGGCCAGCGAGACCGGCGGCGGATCGAGCACGCGCACGAAAGGCCGTTCGTCGGCTCGCACGGTGAAGGCCGTGGCGAACGTATCCTGCGAGTCCTGGCCGTCCACGTCGCGCACGCGCAACTCGAGGCGTCCAGGCTCGCGAATCTCGAACGTCGCACTCACTTCGTGTTCGCCGGGCGTGCTCGGAACCATCTCCAACGTCGCTGCGGGCGAATCGGCCTTGCCGAAGGAAAGCCGCAGCGATCCACCGGCGAGCGGCCGATTGCTTTTCGCCCAGATCTGCACGGTCGTGCCCGGAAGTCCGGACAGACCGCCCTGGGGCAGGCCGCCCTCGTATGAACCGCGATTGGTGTACGCCGGCGGCGTCACGCGGAAGCGCACACCTTCGATACGGGGCAGCGTGATCACGCCGAGCGAGAATCCATGACTTCGGCCGGCATCGCAGCGCACGTAGTAACGCAGCGGCGTGGTCACGGACGCGATGGTCGCCCGCCACACACCGCCTGGCTCGCCGAACATGGGCAGCACTTCCTCGCCGCCACTCGCCTTGTCGCTTGCCCGCCGTTTCGTGTTCGAGCCGGGATCGTTCGATTCCGGTTGGAGCGGCAAGAGCACCAATTCGAGCCGATCGACGGGAGGACCGGACGTGATGACGCGGATCTCCTGACTGGCGCCGTAAATCGTGCGGCCGTTGCCCGGCTCGACGGCAAACGATACGCGCGAATACGGCGGATGATCGCCGAACGGATCGGAGAAGCGCAGGTATTCGGTCACGACCATGGACCGGGCCGCCAGCAGCGCGCCGCCGATCACCGCTACACCGATGAGCAATGCACCGCAGGCGATCACGAACGGCTTGGTCGGAGCGGCTTGCCGCGGTGCCACCTTGGCCGCCAGGTAAGCTGCCCGCTCGATGGCCATGTGCGCCAGGCCGCCGGCCAGCGGCGACCTCGACTGCGGGTCTTCGAGGAGATCGACGCCGGTGAGTATTTGTCCGCCCGTGCCACCGACGTGATCCAGCCGGCGAGCCAGCGTTTGTGACCGGCCCGCCTGCCATGCACGCGCGACGATGAGGACAAAAAGCAAGAGGCCGAATCCCGCCGAGGCGGCGAGCACGCCGATCCGCAGCGCCGGCGACAACTCGAACACCAGGTCCGACCAGGTGCCGGCAATCAGGCACGCGATGGCGCCGGCCACGCCCCAGGCCAGCCCAGAACCGGCGCCGACGGCCAGCACGCGGCCGCGGAATCGTTGCAACGATCGGGCCAGGCTGCCGCGGGCCTGCGCCTGCGAGATTGCGTTGCCGATTTGAGTCGTGTTCATCGTCATACGCCAGCCCGCACTCACTACGAGTGCTGCACGAATGCCGTCACTCTTTGGCGGGGCGTCTGCCCGCCCCCCTGCTAGATCAGTCCGGCTCTTCGCCGTACGCCCCAAGCGGTGGCCCACACGCCCAAGACGCCAACGAGCACGTACCAACGATCCCACGCGGGGATCTTCCGGACGCGCTCGGGCTGCGTCTGCCGGCGGAACTGCTCGAACGCATCGAGCACTTCGCGAGCCGAGCCCGTCGTCAGCACCGCCCCGCCGCTCTCATGGGCGATCAGGCTCATGAGGTCGGGGCGAGCCGCCAATTCCAGCTGCTCGCGCACCGGCGCCCGCACGTCGAACCGGGCGAAGGGCGGCAGCGCCCAAGCCACCGATTCCACGCCCGGCGTCTCGGCCACGCGAACTTCGTACTGCCCGGGCGGCAACGGGCCGAAGCTCACGCGGAACACGCCGGGGTCGTCGCCGGCAGCGCTCGGCGTGAAGCTGCCGATAGCGTTGTCCTCACCGACGACGAACAGTTCCACGGACGGCACACCCCGGCCGAGAGCCGTTTCGCTCAGAAGCAGCGTGGCCCACGCCACCTCGCTCGACTCGAAAAGCACGCGGTCGCAGCGCAGGTCCACTTCCTGACCGGGTCGCAACGCGGTCCCGCTGACCAGCCAGCGCATGAGGCTCTGCCAGAGCGTGCCGTAGACGGCTCCGTGCTCCTGATGCTGCGGCGGCAGGAACGCCCACCGCCACATGCCCGCCCCTTCGATTACCACAATCTTGCCCGTGCCATAATTTTGACTCGTGATCACGGGCCAGGTCTGGCCGTCCGACGACTTGCCCGCCGTGGCCAAAACGGTGGCGAGCGGGCGCGGCTTCTGCACACGCGAAGCGGTGGCCAGCGTGGGCAACGCGGCCAGCGTTCCGCCGTCGAGCCGGCCGTCCAGATCGCCCAGCCAGCGCAGCGACTCGCCTTCCTCGGTCAACTGCACGTGGAAGCGCGATTCCGTGCCTTCTGCCCACTCCACGGGCAGGATCTGAGCAAGTTTGCGCCCGATCTGCACCGCCGGCGAACCTCGGTAGCACACGAGCGATCCGCCCTGACGCGAGATCCAGCGCCGCAGGTTGGTCAGCGCGGTGTCGTTCAAGAACAGTTGCGTATCGCGTCCGAGCACCACGATCTGATAGGCTTCCAGGGCCTGCGGATCGGCCAGGATGTCGGTCGCACTGGGGATCACCTTCCAGCGCTCGTCACGGGCACTGTCCGCTTCCGGCTGCGTGGCGGGAACAGGATCCAGTGCTCGCCGGAGGTATCGGCCCTCGGCCATCCGCACCACGCTGTCCAGCGCGACCACCGGGTCCGCGGCCAGCGTGCGCATGAGGAACTTGCCGTCCCAGTAGGGCTTGCCTTCCAGCAAGAGCACGCGGATGGGCTCGTTGACCACCTCCAGGAACTGGACGGCGGTATTGTTGATGGCGATCAGTTCGCCCGGCCGAGGCTGAACGCGGGCCTCGTAGCGGTATATGCCCGGGGCATCGCGACCCACCTTAAACTCGGCTTCAGCCACGCCGCTCGGCGGCAGTGTGACCGTCCGCGTCTCGACAGGCTGTCCATCGTGCAGGAGCGTGACTTCGACGTTGCCGCCCGGCCCACCTCGCTCGCGCACACGCACGGTGATGGGCACCTGCTGCCCCACGTATGCCAGTTGCCGTGGCGAGCGAATCTCGGCTTCCAGATCGAAGACGTCGGGAACATCGGCCCGCCCGAGGGCGTGCGTGTAGACCGGCGCCCCGGCCGCCCGCGCGGCACGGATAGCGGCCCGCAGTTCGCGGGTCCCCCCGCCCGCGTTGTGGATACCGTCACTGATAAGAACGACGGCCTGGCCGGCCGGCCGATCGGCTTCGACGCTGCCCGCCACGGCCGCTGTCAGATCGGTCAGCGGTCCCTCGGGCTTGCGAGCGTCCAATTCGCTAGTCTCAGTCGGCGCTACCTCGGCGGCAAACGACCGCAACCGAACCTCGAAGCGTCCCGCAAGATCCCGGGCGAGCTGATTCGCCGTCCGCCGGGCAATGTCGAAGCGCGTGCCGGTCTCACCGGCATCCTTGACCGCCATGCTCGCCGAGTCATCGACCACGATGGTCAGCAGCGGCTTGCCCTGCGGCGGATCGACCGGATCGATCCACGTGGGATTGAGCAGCACGATCAACACGAGCGCCAGGCCCGTGCCCATGAGCGAGACGATGAGCACCCACACCGGCCGGGCCATCCGGCCGGGACGGCTCGCCGCATACCAGGCCAGCAGCAGCACCGCCAGGACTGCCAGGAGCAGCCACAGCGACGCGGGAATCAGCGGTTCAACCGTCAAACGCCCCATGAGCTCACACGATCACTAGCGCCACGCCCGATATGCGTCGGCGCACTCGACTACGTCCTGAACGCCCTCAGTGCCACCAACTCCACCAGCATGAATGCCGCACACGCGACGGCAATCCACGTCCACAGATCGTCCTGATTGCGCGAGCCGGCCGTCACCGACCGGTAGTGGATCTTCCGTCCGCCGGCCAGCCGGTCGCCCACTTCCGCCGATGGCAGGGCACGCAAATCGCTCTCCTCGGGCGGAATGGCCGTGGCCACCGCCATCACCGGCTGGCCGTCCCGCAACACCTCGTACACGCCGGGCGGTCCCGCGCTCGACCAGCGCCACGCCAGGCCCGCGGGCTCTTCGACGAGTTCGCCCATCTCCTGCGTCTCGCCCGAATCGCCCACGATCTGAAGCCCTTGTGCCGCGCCCGCTTCAGGCGGCAGCCACACCGTCATCGGCTCGCCGCAATGCCGGGCGTGGCTCGACCCGTTGCGTGCCGGTGGATTGCCCGCCAACTCGCCCAGGAGCGGCACGAACGCCGCCGACTGTGGCAGGTTCGACTCGGCCAAGTCCGCGTTGAGCACGGCCAGCGAACCTGCCCCGCACGCCGTCCACACCAGGCCGGCCGTCCCGTCGCCGTACACGGCCAACACGTCGTCCTGCAAACCGCTGTCGACCACGCGAGTATCGAGCCCTCGTGTGAATCGCAAAGGTTCGACGAGGTTGACCACCTGTGGCCCGAAGATGTTGAACGGCGGCAGATCTCGCCGATACCGCGCGAGCGACAGCCACCGCCGCGATTGCCGCGCGGCCGGCGCGGCGAACTCCACGGGCATCTTCAAGTCCGCGCCAGCTGCCTGAGCGATCATGGCCAGGTTGGCGGCATCGGTAGGTTCGGACGCCACGTAGATCATGGGCTTGCCACGCACGACCATCGCGGTCATGAGATTGATGGCGTCGGCTTCGAGTTTGCCCGGCCGGTCCACCACGATCAGATCCACCGGCGCCAGCATTTCGCGGTTAATTTGCGATGGCGGAATGCGCACGACTCGCTCAGCGGCCGCCGATTCACGAGCTGACTGCGGCGACAGCGCTCGTTCGAGGTAGTAGCTCGACGACGGGCGGCGGTCGGCTTCCTCGCGCGTCACCAGGCCGAACGTCGGCTGCGGCCGCACGTCAACCACGAACGGCCGCACGTTGTCGGCCGCGATGGCGTCGTCGATGCCGACCAATCGAGCCTCGCCCTTCTGCCAGCCCGCGTCCTGCAGGTCGGCGTCGCCTGTCAGCACCACGCTGCCGTTTGCCGGGCAGAGTCCTTCCAGCCGATACGATGCGCTGCCGAGCGTCACATCCACGTTGGCCGTGCGCGGCGTGTCGGAGTAATTGGCCACTTCCACTTCGAGCCGCACCGGACGGCCCAGTTCTGCCCGACCGCCCGGCCCCGCCCGCACGATGGCGAGATTGCCCGGCGTTTCCTCGAGCGCCACCGACTCCAGCCGAATGACCGTGTCCGACGGCAGGACGGAAAAATCCGCCGTCCTCCAGTTGGACGCCTGCAGATCGGTGATGACGATGAGTTCGCGCCGATGCTCCGGACCGCCCGAACGACTAAGCAGATCGGCGGCGGCGATGAGTGCCTTTTGTGCGTCGCAGCGTTCCGGCCGGGGCCGGGCCTGAGCCAGTTCGCTCCGCAAATCAGCAAGATTGGTCGAGAGATTGTCGAACACGCGATGCGGCTGGGCGCCGGCAAGGATGAGCCCGCCACGCAGGCCCGGCGAGCCCGCCAGATGCTCGGCTGCCGCCGATCGTGCCCGCTCGAACGTCTCGATGCCGCGTTGCACGGCCGCCATGCTCTGGCTCACGTCCAGGATGACCACGCGGGACGCCTGGCCGGCCGGATCGCCGCCGGCCAATTCGCGGCCGCCCATCAGCGGACGCGAGAACGCCCACGCGAGCAGAAGCACGGCCAGCATCCGAAGCGAGAGGATGAGCCAGTCGCGCAGGCGATGAATGGCTCGCCGCTGGTGAATGGCCTCGCGCACGAATCGCAACGTCGAGAGCGGCAGACGGTATGGGCGCGGACGGGTCAGCCAGTGGACGAACAACGGCAAGCCCACCGCCGCCACGCCGATCGCCAGTGCCCATGGATGCAGAAACGCCATCACTCACCGCATACGCGAAACCAAGGCCTTTTCAACCAGAACAAACGAAGGTATTTCAACAGGAGGAAACAGAGGCAACAGAGAAAGAAAAGATGCCCTGCTCTTCTCCGTTACCTCCGTTTCCTCCTGTTAGAACTCTGCTTTACACCGGGCACCCCAAATCACTCATCCACTTCTCTCGACCAAAAAGCCGCTCAATGTCTGTAAGTACGGGACCGCCGTCGAGACGCGGCGGTAGTCACAGCCGCCGGCCAGAGCCAGCGACCGCACCATGGCGGCGTGATGCTCGAATCGCTCGGCATATTCGCGGGCGATATCCGCCGGCGAACAGTCCACGTGCCCTTCACCCTCCATCCCCACAAAACGATACGCCAGCCCCGATGGCAACCGCTCCTCATCGGGATGGACCAAATGCAACACGATGACTTCCCAATGCCGATGCCGGAACAGACGAATGGCCCGCCACGTGTCCTCGAGATCGTCCACGAGGAAGTCGCTCAGGAACATGAGCACACCCCGGCGGGTGACCCGGCTGAACAGATCGCGCAGGCCGTCGCCCAATCGCGTGCGCGGATATGTCCGGATGTTCTCGATCTCCGCCTGCACGCGAGCGGCGTGCATGGGCGTGGATCCCGGCTCCACGTACGCTTGCAGCCCGTCGGCGATCAGTCCCAGGCCGACCTGGTCCTGCTGGCGGGTGATCACGTGACTCAGCGCCGTGGCGAGGTACTGGGCGTATTCGAGTTTCGAGCCCGTTGCCGCCGGCGATTCGACGGCTTGACCACCTCGAAGCTTGTCACGGAGCGAGCGCTTCCCGGTTCCGCTCCCGCCGAACTGCATCGAACCACTGGCATCGATGCACAGGAGCGACATGAGATTCGTCTCGTCCTGGTACAGCCGCACGTACGCCCGGCCCGTTCGGGCGAGCACCTTCCAGTCCAGCCGCCGCAGGTCCTCGCCCTCGACGTACTCGCGGAAATCCACGAACTCGCCCGCCCCGCCCTGCTGGCGCGAGCGGTGCCGTCCGCTGTACGCGCCCTCGATGCGGTGCCGCGTGACGAACCGCTTGTGTTCCAGCGCTGCCATGGCGCGGAGATCAAGGAAACGGGAGGTGGCGGCGGATCGTGACATTCAAAACCATTCTTCGCCGTCGGAAGCTGCGCTTTCCAATCCGCAGCCTCGTGGTCCGGAACCGGACGGCTGCACTGACGTCTGCACGGCTGCCGCACTCAGGCTGGCACGCTCTCCAACAGATGGTTCACCACGTTTTCGACGGTCACGCCGTCGCCCACCGCGCGATGGTTCACGATCAGGCGATGCCGCAGCACCGGCAGAACCACCGAGCGCACGTCGGCCACCGTGGGGGCGGTGCGACCGTCGAGCAACGCGCGGGCCTTGGCCGCCCACATGAGGTTCTGGGCGCCGCGAGGCCCGGCCCCCCAGGCGATGTAATCGTTGACGTATTTGCTCGCCCGCTCGTCGCCCGGCCGGCTCGCCCCGCACAAACGAACAGTGTAGGCCGCCACGCTCCGCGGCGCCGGCACGGCCAGGACCAGGTCACGTAGTTCCAGGAACGCCGCCCGATCGAACACAGGCTCGGGCATGGGCGGCGTGCCGCTGGTCGTCCGCAGCACGATCTCTTCTTCCTGCTGTGGACTGGGGTAGCCGATCCGGATTTCCATCATGAATCGGTCGAGTTGAGCCTCGGGCAGCGGGTAGGTGCCTTCCTGCTCGATGGGGTTCTGCGTGGCCACGACCAAGAACGGTTCTTCCAGCGGATGCGTCTGCCCACCCACCGTCACGTGCCGCTCGGCCATGGCTTCCAGCAGCGCCGACTGCGTCTTGGGAGCCGCCCGGTTGATCTCGTCGGCCAGGACCAGGTTGGCGAACACCGGCCCCGGGCGGAACACCATCGTCGGCGCCGATTGCTGGCCGTCGCGCCCCAAGAGTTCGTACCCGGTGATGTCCGAGGGCATGAGGTCGGGCGTGAACTGGATCCGGTTGAACTTCCAGCGGAACACTGCCGCCAGCGCCTTGACCATGAGCGTCTTGGCCAGGCCCGGCACGCCGACCAACAAGGCATGCGAGCCGGTCAGCGCGCAAACCAGGAGCAAATCGATAGTTTCGTCCTGCCCTACCACGACCTGGTGCAGGCTCTGACGGATCGCCCGAACCCGCTCAATGAAGGATTCCACCCGCTCGCGAGCCAGTTCGGTTTCGACGACGCGTTCGTTCATGGGGGTTTTCCTGAAAGGGACGGTGTACTCGTCTCTATATGAGACGTCCGGGAGCCACAAAAAGTTGCGGCATTTCCGGTATTCTCGATGCGAATCACGAGCGAATCAAGGAGGGGGAGACAGGAGCCGGAAGATAGGAGGCGGGAGGCGGGAAGTCACGAATACGTCACCCGCGATTGCCTCCTACTTCTTCACCTTGGGGGCGGGCGTCTCGCCCACCTCAGGTGTACGTCACCGTGATTGCCTCCTAGTTCTTCAGGAAACCGATCGTTGACTGCAGGATGCGGTCACGAAAGGTCTGCGCAGGCTCGGTCGCAGTCTGCTGCTCGAGGTCGTCGAGGTTGGCCCGGCAGAAGCGGCAACCGAGACGCTCGACGTGAAACCGTACGTAATCCGTCCAGGCCGGTTCCAGCGTGCCAAGCATCCAGGCCCCCAGCGTGCTCCGCTTGGGGCAACTCAACCGCCGCTCCTGCCAGATTTCGGCAATCATGGAGTCCGCGGCCTCCGGGACGGGTCCATCGGCACCCGTGAACAGGTCCGCCGCGTCTGACTGCCGCGGCAGGCGTCGCAGAATCTGCTCGCGGATTTGGTTGAGGCAACGGTGCTTGATGACGGCCACGTGATTCACGGTCACGCCCGCGGTCTGGCTGATGTCCTTGTTGCGAAGTTGACAATAAAAGAGCATCTCGACAATCTGCAGATCGCGGAAGTTCAATTCGCGTTTGTAACCTTCGATCAGATCAGTCAGTGCCGCGGCCAACGCCGACCGCTTGAGGTCATGGTCCTCGTCACGGCGAGCGTACCAACTGGCCGTCGGATCCGGGGCGGCCAGAGGAAGATTTCCCGGATCGCTCTCCCCGTCGGGCGACAGGCCGTCCTGGAGCAGGCAGACGTTCACCCGCCGGCCGCGATACAAGTCGATGATTTTGCGGCGAAGAATCGAGAACAAGTAGGTCTCGAGACTGGCTTGGCTGCGGAAATTGTCGAGGCTCCGCAAGAAGCTCACGAAGGTGTCCTGCACAAGATCCTCGGCTTCGGCGCCGTCGCGAACCTTGCTGCGGGCAAAAGCGAGCAGCCGCCCCTGGTAGCGGTCAACCAGTTGCGACCACGCATCCTGCTTGCCGGAGCGGATTTGCTCCAACAGATATTGCTCGGCCTCGGTGAGCATGGCGAAGAAAGCTATCAGCTGTCAGCTCACAGCCATCAGCTATGTACTGTGAGCTATGAGCCAGAAAGACAAAGCAAGGATCAACGTCGTTTTTTCTTGCTGCCGGACCAGTAAAGCAACCAGACGACGATGGCAGCGGCGATCAAATTGATGCCGACCGTGAACGGCGCGGCTGAACGGGTTGTGCCGAAAGTGCTGGCCGTCATCCACCGGTAGAACGCACCGAAGTCCAAGCCGGAGATTCCGAGGCCGGTGGATCCCAGAGTGACCCAGAACGCCAAGCCGGCCACGAATCGATACGCGAACGAGCTGCTCGAAATCTGCACCGACTGCAGGGCCTGCGCCACCAGCGTCAACTCTGGACCGTTGGACCGGTTTTTCAGGAGGGCGTAGCCCGCGTATGCTACCAGCGCGAACAAGCCGACGAAAACCAGCCCGCCGAGCGATGCCCCACCCGCGCGCACGATCAACACGGCATGGTACAACGCTCCGAAGCCGCCCGTGAGCAGCTGATACGCGCCGAGAATCTGTCGCATCAACGGACCTGGTTTCGCCATTCTCCCTTCGATTCCACCTTCCCGGGCTCAGCGATATATGTACCCGTACTCCACCGGAACGTCTGTGTCCACAATCACATTGTCAATGGACGCCGGGCCGGACACGATCACGTTCGCAGGCATGGCCCGGATCCGCAGCAGGACCACCACGCCCAGGATCAGGAGCAGACCTCCTGCCAGCAGGAGCCGTCCGCGATAATACCCTTTCGTGATAGCGTTGAGAACCAGGCCCACCACGCACACCAGCAGACACATCCCGGCAGCCGAGGCGACCAGGCCGATCCAGCTCTCGGTTTGGAGGCGAGCCACCTGCCTTCGCTGCTGTGCCTGCGTCAGCCAAGCCTGCACCGCCCGCGTAACCACATTCGGTGACTGCACCAGGACGGCCTCGCGGACAACCCGTCCGCCTGATTTGACGGTGAGCGTCTGCACGAAACGGTCGCGCACGTCGCCGCCTTCGGCGATTTGCTTTTCAATGGTAGCCAGCAGCCGTTGAGCACCAGCCCCTCCCTGCGGTCCGAGCTGCGCCTGGGTTCCCGGCAGGAGCCTCGCTTCCACTTCCGGCAGGATCTGAATCGCCGCCGCCCGGATGGCCTGTCGCGAAGCCTGGGCCCGGTCGGTAACGTTGCCGGACCAGCCCACCACCCACTTGTACTGCGGCCGAGCGGTAATGAACTCCGACATGTTCTCCAGCCAGGGCTTGTCGGCGAAGGCCGTGCTGCAAACGATGGTGCGGTGCGTGCTGCCGTCCTTGAAGCTCAATCGCATCTGCAGCATGCCACCTTTTTCCTCGCGGTTGGTGTCCCATGCCGCACGTTGCTTGGTCAACGGCGTCGGCGCCTCCAGCCACAACGAAGCGGCAAATTCGTCTTCGGACTCGATAGGCGTCGTGGGCCGTTCGGCCTGGAGCATGACCATCCAGTCCGGCACCTTGCGCTGCAGGCGACTCAGAATCCGCGAGACGACCTGGCTTCCGAGTTCCGGCGGCGACCAGAGCTGCACTCGGCGGATGCCGACGTCCGGGTAGTGGGCATCCTTCATCTTGAGGACTTCGACCGCCAGCGCATCGGCCGCCGCTGCCGCCGAGGGGTGCAGGTCGGCGGAGATCTCCAGATCGGCCGCCGACTTCCACAGCTCGGGCAAAGGCTCGGGTGGAACAGCGTAAGCGTTGCCTGGTTGCCCATAGACGTAGTAGACCTCGGCTGTCTCCGCCAATCGCTCGAAGGACGTATCATTCGGCCCGATCCCGCGGGTGAGTACATCCGTCACGTGCGTGCTCCGCGTTCGGACGGCAACACTCACCAGAGAAAAGGTGACCGCCGCTGCGATCACCGCCAGCACGCCGAGACCTACGGCCAGACGCACCTTGCGGCCGCCCTTGATCAACAGCACCGCGCCGACGATCAGAAGCGCGAGAAGCGGCAGGAGCGGAGGGAATGCAATCGTGGTCGTGGTCATGCGGCAACTCCTTCACGAACACTGCCGTCCACGGCAATGGTCTTGCGATGCTCGGGCCAGAGCACGAGAACACCGGAAATCAGCAGGAGGATGAGTGCGGCGAATCCGGCCGACGCGTCCACCCGATTCAAGGCCGTTTCGATCTGCTCGACGCTGCGCTTCTGCATCACCAGTTCGAGCCACGGGATGTCTTCGAGCATGATCCGGCACATCGAAGCCGTACAGAACAGGCCGATGATGCCCAGAACGCAGCGAGCGACATGGGCGGCGCCGGCGTCCCGCCGGGCCACGACCATCAGGAACGCCGCCATGACGAGCATGATGGCGCCGACCGCCAAGCCGATCCGGGTGAACAACAACGGCCAGGCCGGATAGTCCAGGCCGCGGCTGAGTTCATCGGCGAAACCCGGAAAGCCGATGGCCACGAACGCCGGCACCTGCAACACCGCCGCCCCGCCGATCAGTACGCCCACGATGAGCACGGCGTAGGCCAAGGTCGACAACACGAGGTTGGTCCGACGCGGTTCGCGAACGAACCGCGCGCCTCCGCCCCGCGTGGAACCGGGCTCGGCGCTGTGGACTGGCTGCATCACCTGGTCCACGGGCCCGGGACCTGGGATTTCTTCCACTCGGGCTTCCTCCTGACGAACCGGACCATCCTCCAAGCGAGCACCTCCGGCGACAGCTCGCTCTGGAGCCCGGCCCTGTGCCTGGGCAACGCCGGCGACCGCCGGCTCGCTCCACCAGTTGTGGATCAATCGGCGACCTTGCCGGTCGGTGAACTCGCCGTTGAGCAGCATGATCAGATCATAGATCTGACCGACCAGGAACAACCCGCCCGTGAAAAAGTACAGCAGGCCGGTGCCGATCTTGCCCACGTAGAACCGCTGCACGCCGAAGATGCCCATGAACCCCAAGCAGGTCAGGAGAATCCCAGTGGACCGATCCAGTTCCGAGCCTGGCCCGCGGTCCGCCCCCGCATGCGTTTTCGGTCCGGGCCGCGAGGACGACAGGCCGAACACGTCCTTGGGCACGAACAGCAGACCGAGGAAGACAGCCGCGGGGAACGCGGTGAAAAAGGCCAGTACGAACGCCTCGTCTGAGCCGGTGCGAGCTTCGGAGAGGCCGATCCCCGAGAGGATCGACACGCCCAGGCTCACGGTCAGCAGGAGCGGCCTGACCAGGCTGCCCCACCAGCCGTAGAACGTGCGCGAGCGAAGCTGTATCAGTGAGGACAATGCCGCCACGCCACAACTCACGGCTCCGCCCACGAACATGACGAATTCGAAACTGCGGGCGAACCCGGCGGCAATGGCACAGAACAGCCCGATTCCCATCGTGACGATAAACAGGCACATCCAGACGGCCCGGATGCCGATCGGAGGCTGTCCTGCCGGCTCAAACCCGTGTGGGCCGCGTGCAACCGTTTGCCCGCGATGCTGCTCGGCCGGGCTGGGTTCCCAGGAATGCGCCGCCGGCGCGGCCGTTCCCGGCAACGGCGGCGGTCCCGAGTGTACGCGGCCGGGCCAGCTTCGTCGATGCCGTCCGTGGCCCTCGGCTGTCGTCGCACTTGCCGCCGACCGCACGTAAGGCGAGGCGATCTGTGCCACCAGTGCTACGCCGGCCATCATGCCCATGGCCACCGTGGGCAGCCCTTGGAAAACGATGGAGAACGCAAAGGCGACGCTGCCCGCGAACAGCACCTGGCTCAGCAGGACGCGCTCTCGCCGATTGGGTGCCATTATTCTGTCCCACCGGACCAGCAAGAAAGCCACGCCAACCGCGGCGTACGTGCCGACAACTCGAGATCCGGGCGCGAAGCCCAGGAACAAGGCGGACGACACGAGCAGGTACAAGCCAAGACAACCGGGCACGGCCAGGATCAGCCGCCGGGCGACGCCAGATATCTCCGGCTGCCGGGCGATGACCTGCCAATAAGCGATGGTCATGCCGGCGGCTCCGCCCAACGCCGCCAGGGTAACAGCGAGGAAGACAGCATCCGCATCACGCAGGTTCAGAAACGCCGTCCCCAGACCGATGACGGCGGCGGTGGCGACCGCCAGCAACCAGCGCTGCCGCCGGGTCATGGGGTCGCCGGGGTGCTCGCGAATCAGATGCCAAGGCTGAGGTTGATCGTCGGCCGCGCCCTGCTTGCCGTGCATCCCTTCTGCGGCCCGCCGGCGTTCGCTGACTACTCGCCCCGTGGCCCCCTGGACAAAACCGGTGGCCTCTTCGATCTTGCGACCGAAGTTCAGCCAGATATCGCTATTGTCATCAACCGGCCGTTCGCTATGCGGCCGATCGACACGCAAGTCGTTGGCCAGATCCGCCGATGAGCCGGGTCCGGTGGTAACTACCTTGCGGGCGACTCGCTCGGCCACCACACTCAGCGACTCGGGTCGAAACACCGAGACACTCTGTGCGACATGTTCGGCCCCGAAGACCGCCTCCACCATCTCCTGGACCGACTGGTAACGATCGTTCGGGTCCTTGGCCATGGCCTTCTTGATGACCGTGGCAAAGGGCTCCTCGATGCCGCTGACGTCGGGTGTCTCCATCAGGTGCTTCATCAGGATCTCGCCGTGCGAGGTCCCGAAGAAGGGCACGTGCCCGGTCAGCATCTCGAACACCAGCACGCCCAGGGCGTAGATGTCGATGCTCTTGTCGTAGCGGCCCTGGCCGATCTCGGGTGCCATATAATGGACCGTGCCGACGGTGATGGTCTGGCCGCTGTGCCGGCTGGGAGCGATGGCCTTGCTCAGGCCGTAGTCGCCGATCTTGACGTAGCCGTCCTCGTAAAAGATGTTGCCCGGCTTGAGGTCGCGGTGGACGATGCCGCGGTCGTGCAGGTAGGTCAGGCCCTTGCCGATCTCGCGGAGAAAGAACGCGGTCTTCTGCACGCCCAGGCCGCTGGGCGAATCGTTCAGCAGGTCGCGCAGGCTGGGCCCGGCCACGTACTCCATGATCACGAAGCTCTGACCCTGCTCGTTCTGGCGGATGTCGAAGATGCTGACCAGGTGGGGGCTCTTGAGGTTCATGCACTGGCTGACGCCGCGCAGCTCGATCTGCTCGTAACCGAGCACGGATTTGAGAGCCACCTCGCGGCCGCTGTCGCTGAGGGCGTAGTAGACCTCGCCGAACGCCCCCCGGCCCACGCCCCGTTGGATGGTGAACCCCTCCAGCGGCCGGTCGCCGGTCTTGTAATGATACCCCTGGTTCAGTGTTGCCATGCCCATTGCCTTCATCCCGTTGACCGCGCCTGTGATACACGCATCCAGCGTGCCCGAGACAGACAAGTTGCCTGCATCACAATCACCATCCGCAGGCAAGATGCCTGCACCGCATGGCCCCCCGTCACGTTGGCCGGATCACCATGGACACCGGCCCGATCCGCACCTGTGCATCCAGCGGCAGTCCGGCCTGCCGATCCACCGGCCGGCCATCAACCGTGACCTCCTGGTCGGTGTTGCAGAACAGCCGACCGTCCCGCAAGTGGAGGACGAGCGGTCCGGACAAGTCATCCGCACGAACGTGGGCGGCACTGCCCGGGCCGATGACCATCGAACGATCGAGCAGGATCACCCGCGTGGCGTCCGTGCCGGGCATGCGTCCCCCGGCGATGCTCAAGAGCGCCGACGTGCTGGCCGCGTTGGGCAGCGCGAAGCGTACGTGGCACTTGGCTGAGACGGCGATCCGATCGCCGTTGTCCAGCAGCTTGCGCTGCACGGGCTGATTGTTCACCGCTACCGGCCGGGCACAACTGAGGAAGTAGTCCTCGTCCGCCCGCTCGATGACGATCGGCCCCGCCGAGCCATCCACCAGCAGCGGAACGTCCGCCGGTCGCGAGCCGGCCGCCCCCCCCAGCGTCACGCTGCGATCCCGCAGCACCAGAAAGCTGCCGATCCCATCCACGTGCAGCATGAACTTGCGCGGCAAGTCCGAACTGCAGAATGCCGCATCCACGTTCCCACGAGCCAGGGGCCTTGGCTCGCCCGGTTGCATAACCTCCGTCGGCGCTGCTGCGGGGTTCGAGTGCGGCGGCGACACCGGCGATGCGTTCGAGCTTGCCGCCAGCATCATGCCCAGCGGCCCGCTCCGCAGCCGCTCCAGCGATTCGGCGGCCCGCTCGGCTTCGGAGATCGCCTGTTCGAGCCAGGCCGCCTGGGGCACAATGACCCGGGCCTGATGCAGCAGTTCGACGGCTCGACGGCACTGCCCCGCCTCGATCGCGACCGCGCTGCGCCCGATCAAGTCCAACGCTCCGCCCAACTCGATCAACTCGACCGACTTGCCGGCAATGGGGGCGGCCACTCGCAAGAGCAAGCGTCCCTGATCGAGTCTTCCCTGGATGAGCGCCGTTCGCACGCGTTGAGCCAGTGTGCCGGCCACTTGCGAGCACAGTTCCAACTGCCGGGCGTTGCCCGCATGGAGCCGGCCGGCCCGGACGATGGACTCGACCGCCCCCGCCCAGTCTTCATGCTTGAAGGCCTCCTCAGCGCGGACCAACGCTCGCTCGAGTTCGCCGCGATGGTCCTGGAGTTCGGCTCGCAGCGCCTCGGCGCGAGCCGTGTCCTCCAACGAAGCGAGCCAGCGCTCGCCCATCGACAACTGTCCGTTGTGCAAGTGATCGCGGATCACTCCGATGAGGTTGGCCTTGCGGCGATCCCGATCTTGCCGCTCGGCCACTGCTTCAGCCAGCGCCGTCCGCAGTTCCGCCACTTCGGGCAGGTTCCCGCCCAGTTGCATCGCCTTGTCGCAGTCGGCCGAGGCCTGCGAGAGCCGGCCCGCCACCAGATGCCCGCGCCCTCGTTCCGCCAGTGCCCGCACAAGCCGCCCGATCAGTTCCTGGCCGCGCCGGTGAGCCCGCACGGCCTCCACCCGCACCAGATCGAACGCCTCGTCGAGCCGCCCGTCCTGCAAGGCCGTTTCAGCTTGTCGCATTCGCAAGATCAACACGGATCGACCCTCTGTCCTGCGGGCTGCAGGACACCAGTATACCCGTCGACCTGCACTCGTCGCTTACAATCCGCCGCCACTTTTATACTCACGCGCTGGCAGGACTGCGTCGGCTCGCTGACGCGGGAAAGCGAGCGGCCGCAAGCCGCCGCAGCCCTACCATCTCGCAGTCGGCGGTGTCACCCCCGGTAACTGCGAGACGCGTCACGCCGTCAGCGCCTGGGTGCCAGGACAAGCGACTCGGCCGGTTGTGTGGTCGGCGAATCCTCGATCACCGGTGCCGGGGCGGTGTCGTCCGGCCGATTGCCCGAGAAGTATTCGTCCACCTGCTCGATCAGGTCGGGCTCGCTGATAGTGTCGATAGCCATGGGCTGGATGAATTTCGCCTCGTGCGCGAGCACGCGCTCGGCCACGTCGAGCCGCTTTTTCACCTCGCCGATCAGCCGTTCGGTCTGGGCCAGCTTGCTGTTGTCGATGTTCAGCTTCGAACCGACCGAGGCGGCCTTGATCAGTCGATACTGACCTTCGAGCGACTGAATCTGATCCTCGAGGCGCATCTTCTGCGACCGCGTGCGATCGAGCATGGCCATCGCCGCCTGCAGTGCCTTCTGCCGGCTCTCCAGCAGACGCTCTTTGCCTGCCTTCACCAGCTCGGCTTCCTTATAGCGGTCGAACTGTCGGGCGAGCTCTTCCTTGACCTGCTCGCGAGTGTAGGTCAGCCCTCCCACCTTGTAGGTGGCCTGTTGAACCTTCAGCATGTCCCGCAATCGCTCGATCCGCGTCCGCTCGGCCACCAACGCGGTGTTGGCCTGCTCCAGATCCGCCTTGATCTCGGCCACCTCCACCTCTTCCTGGGCGATCATCCGGACATTCGCGTGCATCTCCGGAATGATCTGGTCCAGCATGTCGCGGGCTCGCTTCAGTTCGAACTCGATGGGCACCGAGTCCTTGACCGCCACCTGCACGCTGTGGGCGGAACTCCGCAGGTAGCTCACCGCGTCCGTCCCGAACAACAGCCCTCCGACCAGGGTTAGCCCCCCTACCACCATCGCCCCATACTTGATCGTCTTGAGAATCATCGCAACTCTCCTTGCTTCAACAACTTGCGATCCAAGACCGTTTGTCGGCCACCCGGTGGCCACACAGGGGTGGTCGCAGGTGAGCAAGGAATGTTGCGCTGCAGCGTAGAATCCGCATGCTTGAAAATATGGGCGAGTCGCTATGCTCGCCGGACCGGCGGTCCCGGCCGATTGCCGCGGTCCTGCCAACGACGGGCGCCCGCGTCGAGACCGGTCAACCATGTGGTATAATGAATGTATATACATCCATGAGGAGCACGTCGCATGACGAGTATCGTCCGAAAATGGGGTAACAGCTTGGGCGTGCGGATACCCCGGTCCGTAGCCGAGGCAGTTAGCCTCGAGTCCGGCACCCAGGTCGAAATCAAGACCGAAGCCGGTCGGATCATTATCACGCCGGCCGCTCCCAGATACACGCTGGAGGATCTGCTGAAGCGCGTTTCGAAGAAGAACCTCCACGAGGAAATCGATTTCGGGACGCCGCAAGGAAAAGAAGCATGGTGAGCGGCAAGGACTATGTGCCTGAACGGGGCGATCTGGTATTCCTGAACTTTTCGCCACAGTCAGGCCATGAACAGGCCGGCCGCCGCCCCGCCCTCGTTCTCTCTCCTCGGGCTTACAATCGCAAGACCGGCCTGTGCCTGGTCTGTCCTGTCACCCGGCAGATGAAAGGCTATCCTTTCGAAGTCCTCCTGCCCCCGCATGGCGACATCACCGGGGCAATCCTGTCGGATCAAATCCGGAGCATCGATTGGCGGGCGAGGCACGTCCAGTTCGTCGCGCAAGCACCTGCTGAGGCCGTGTCAGAGGCGCTGGCCAAAATTGCTACGCTCCTGTCGGCGTCCTGAAAGCACTGCGGCATATCCGCTCAGAGTCCGAACGCCTGGCGGATGAAGGGCCAGGCGCCGTCGCTGTAGTAGCGATGGCCGCCGTCGCCCACGTAGAGCGTGCATTGCTCCTCGGCGCCAGCGGCACGATAGATGCGCCGAAGCTGCTCGTAGGACCGGTGCACGGCATCGATGGGGAAGATGGGATCTTCCCGGCCGGCGATGGCGCGGAACGGTCGCGGCGCGATCAGGCCGGCGACGTCCCACATCTCGCCCAAGCGCAGCAGGCCCGGCACGTAGTTGCACTCACAATGGTAGATTGACCCGATGGAGTCGCGGAACGTGCAAAAGTAACAACTCGGCACGGCCACCGTGATGCGCTCTTCGCACGCCGGCGCGAACACGCTCGTCGTGCCGCCCCCGCTGTTGCCCGTGATCGCGATCCGCTTGGGATCTATCTCGTACCGCCTCCCGATCCAATCGAGGATGCGCGAGATGTCCCATACGCGACATCCGACAGGCGTACGTCCGAAGAGCATTTGGTGCATGAGTTCCGTGCGGCAGGAGTGAATCTTTTTGAGATGGCGATCGTCGCTCCGCTTGGTCTCGCCGAAGCCGCGGGCGGTGGGGAGCACGGCCAGGTATCCCTGACGCACGGCCTGCACGGCAATGTCACGTTGCCCCTCGGCGATGGATTTGCGAGCAGCCTCGTCATTGGCCACGCCGATGTATATTTCCGGCTCATTATGTCCGTGCGGCGTGAGGACCAGTGGATACGGGCGAGCCGCCGGTTGATCCGGGATGAGCACCCACAGGGGCAGCGGCACGTCCGGTTCGGTCCACAGGTACCACTTCTCCTGTGTGTAACCCTCCTTGCGAACGGTTTCGGCCTTCTCGGCGCGGCCCTCGAAGGGAATTTCCCGCTCCATGAACGTCACGCCCAGCAACTCGCGCAGGCGCGGCCGAAACGCTTCCTGCCACTTCTTCACGTCCTGCGGCGTGCTGCCGTTAAAGGCGAATTCGCGTGGCGTGCGGTCGAACAAGCCAAGCGTGTGAGCCGGACCGTCATACGCCGGGCCGCTCGATGAAGGCGCGGTGCTCGTCGCTGCGACTGCGTGCAGCTTCGAAGCCAGCGACAGCCCGGCAAGCGAAGCGCCGAGCACGGTGCGTCGAGTCAGTGGCCGCTCAGTCATGAAGTCCTCCCGCCCACCGGGCAATGTGTTTGTGAGTAGTCTTCGATAGCGGGGACTTTAGCCCTGAGACCACGCACAGTGCAAGACCTGTGAGCGATGAGATGCAGGCTGATAGCTCACAGCTGATACCTGACAGCTGATAGCTCTGTCACATATCACGATCCGGCGGGTTGTGAGAGATTGGCCTCCACGGCCGCGAGCAAGCGGTCCATATCCACCGGTTTGACGAGATGCGAGGTGAAGCCCGCCTGGCGAGTCTGCTGCAGATCCTGCTCCTGGCCGTAACCACTCAGGGCAATGGCCGGCATCATGTGGCCCGCGCTGCGGACCCGGCGAATCAGATCCAGGCCGCTGCCGTCGGGCAAACCCAGGTCGCTGAGCAAGAGGTCGAAACGTTGCTCGTCGATCAACCGAGCGGCCGTGGCCACGTCGCCGGCCGTGGCCACCTGGTGACCTTCCGACTCGAGGATGCGCTGGATCATCTCGGCCGTGTCGCCGTGGTCTTCCACCACCAGGATACGGCGTGAAGGCGAGGATGTCGCAGCAGCCACGGGCGGGCTCCAGGCCGGCCGCAAGCGGGCCCCCTCGCGCACCAGCGCAGGCAGTTCGACGCGGAATGTGGCGCCGCAGCCCGGACCGGGGCTGCTGGCTTCAATCGTGCCGCCGTGCAATTCCACGAGCGACTTGCTGATGGCCAGGCCCAAGCCGAGTCCGCCGAACTTTCGCTGGGCCGTCATTTCGGCCTGCGCGAACGCGTCGAAGATGTGCTCCATGTCGGCCGGATCGATGCCCACGCCGCTGTCCGTGACCTCCACGACCACGCGTCCCTCGCTCATTCCGCATCGCACGCCCACGCACCCGCCGTGCGGCGTGAACTTGATGGCGTTCTTGAGCAGGTTCCAGAAAACCTGTTGAAGCCGCCCGGCGTCACCATCGACGAGGTACGGCCCGCTGCCCGGGTCGAGGCTGAAGTGCAGGCCGCGAGCATGAAGGTCGGCCTGGCAAACCTCCACCGCGCGGTGGACGACGGTCACCACGTCCAGCGGATGGCGGTCCAGTTCCACCTTGCCTCGCACGATACGGGTCAGATCGAGCAAGTCGTCGATGAGCCGGGCCTCCAGCTCGACGTTGCGGCGAATCATCTCGAGGTCGTCCCGCATCCGCCCATCGAGGTGGCGATCGCGCTGAAGCATCGAGGTGGCGGCCAGCACCGGCGTGAGCGGCGTGCGCAACTCGTGCGACAGCACGGCCAGGAACCGGTCCTTGGCCCGGCTGGCCTCTTCGGCGATGGTTCGGGCCTGCTCGGCCTGCTCTTTGGCCGCCGCCAGCATCTCCTGTGACTCTTTCTGCTCCGTGGTGTCCATCGACACACCGAGCGATCGGACGGGAACACGTACTCCATCGCGGTCTTCGAAGAACGTGCGGCCGCGAGCCGACAGCCAGCGATACTGGCCGTCGGGTCTGCGGAAACGAAATTCCGCGGCGTACTGGCCCGGCCCGGCGGGATCGAGCGACTGCTGGAACAGTTCGCGCACGCGATCACGGTCCTCCGGATGGACCGATCCCATGAACTCTTCCTCGCCGGCTTCGGATCGAGCATGTCGTCCCCAGGAAGGTTCGGGATTGGTCCAACTCCATCGGCGGGTGCGAGCGTCGTACTCCCAGGCGAACAGGCGCGCGCTCTCGATGGCCAATCGCAGTCGTTCCTCGCTCGCCCGCAGTGCCTCTTCGGCACGCTTACGGGCCGTCACGTCAAAACCGGCCCCGATCACCGCCGGCTTGCCGTGATACTGAATCAGCCCGGTGGTCATCTCGATCCACCGCGGCTCGCCCGCCTTGGTCACAAGGACGAACTCGTAGATGTTCGGCACGGGCACTCCCTTTTGCCGCTGAGTCGCCCGCTCCCCCAGCATCTGACGGAAGGCTGGATGCACCAGCTCGAGGAACGGCATGGACGTGATCTCTTCCAGGCTGTACCCCGTCGCCTCCGCCAGGTAGCGATTGGCATAAACGAAGCGGTCGCCCTGGACGATGCCGAACGCGGCCTGGGCGTTCTCGGCCAAGGTGCGGAACTTTTCTTCGCTTTCGCGGAGATCGCGTTCCACCCGCTTGCGTTCGGTGATGTCGTTGAACCAGCCGGCCAGCAGTTCCTCGCCTTCATACTCGATCACCGTGACCGAAATCTCGACGGGAATCTCGTGTCCGTCGGCATGCCGATGGATGGTCTCGAAATTGATCGATCGGCGCTGCCGGATCTCCTCCAGGAACTGCTCGCATCGCTCGATGGGGAACAGCGGGTCCCATTCGGGAATGCTCATCCCGAGCAGTTCCTCTCGAGCGCGGCCGAAGTGCCGGCACGTGGCGTCATTCACGTACGTGAAGCGGAAACCGGCCGCCGGGCTGAGCGCGTACAGTGGATCCATGCTGTGCTCGACGAAGTGCCGGAAAAACCTCAATTCCCGCTCCGCCCGCTTCTCGCGAGACAGGTCCAACACGAAACCGGCCAGCATGCCGTTATGCGGAACCAGGCCGACGAGTACCGGGATCCGCGTGCCGTCCTGCCGAGTGTATTCCTTCTCGTAACGGACTGTCTGCCGCGTTCCCAGTGCGTCAATGGCCGCGCGAGCGTCCTTCAACCATTCCGCCGGCGTCAGCTGGTCCCAGCGCATCCGGCCCGCAGCCACGTCCTCTCGCTGGCAGCCCAGAATTCGCAGGTATTCGTCGTTGGCCCAGACGATCTCGCCGTCTACGGTGCCGAAGACGATCCCGATCGGAGCGGCATTGATGAGTTTGCGGAACCGTTCCGTTTCAGCCTGTCGGGCTTCGTCGGCGCGCTGCCGCGCCAGCAACTCGACGTTCTCCTGCCGGCTGGCCTGAGCTCGGCCCACCGCCCGATGAAGGCCCTCGCTGAGCGTGCTGATGAGAACTCCGACGATGAGCAGGACACCCCACTCGGACAGGTCAACCGCTCGCACCACGGACAGATCGTGAACCGGGCCCGTGAGCCAAAAGAGCGTGGCCACTGCGCTCAAGCCGGTGGCGCACAACCCTGGCCCGAGGCCGCCGATGTACGCGCTGAGCAGGATGGGAATTACGAACGTCAGCAGCAACGGCCGGTCGCGAAAAGAAACACCCACCGACAAGCGCAGGACGATGGTCATGGCCACCAAAAGGAAGGCGGCCACGTACAGGTGGGCGGACAACAGGAACGAAATGCGCCGAGAGATGGTCACGACTGTCATTCTAGTCGGATCATCTGCCGACGCGGTCCCAAGAATTCGCAGACGGCCGGCGGCGTTTTTCAGCGGTGAACCGGCATCCCTGGTTCCGAGGAGCCGCGCCGTGACAGGTTGCCGTCGGAGATCAGACGGGTACGCCGAGGGTGATCCAGCCGCCGTGATGATCTCCCGAGAGCGCTATCGGCAAAGAAACTAAGTCCACCCTTCCTCCCGCGATCCCGGCGAACCAGAGGAACGGCTCAGCGGTTGGCGTTCATCTGCTGACGGGCCAGAATCTCGATGGTGCGCAGCCGATCCTTGTACGTGTTGTACTGGTTGATCTTGGCCACCGGCAGCGCGGCGTCGGTGTTGTCTTCCCACCGCCGGCAGAGGTACAGGCAGTCGTAGATGCGACCGATCTCGTACCGCCGCGAGAAGCGGATAGCCACGCTGTAATCTTCGCCATAGCTGACATTGGGGAACGGGTTCTGCCGAAGCAACTCGGTCATGAAGGCTCGAGGGGCGCCGAGGCCGTTGATTCGAAGGGCGTTGTTCCGTCCGTTTTCGCGAGTCCACTCCCGATGATCGATCAGCCCGGGCGGCAAGTCGTTCAGGTTGAAATCGACAACCTTGTACGAGCCGATGACGGCTGCGTACGGCCCGCGCTTGAACTCGGCCACGATCCGCTCGAGGGTATCCGGCCCCGCGTACAAATCGTCGGAATCGAGTTGCACGGCGTATTTGCCGCACTGACGCGAGAAAACCGCCTCGTTCCAGCAGCCGCCGATACCGAGGTCCAGCCGTTCGGGAATGATGTGCACCAGACGTGGATCGCGCGCGGCGATTTCCCTGAGGATTGCCGTCGTCCGATCCGTCGAATGATTGTCCACGACCAGAAGATTGAACGGGAACGAGGTCTTCTGCGACAAGACGCTGTTAACCGCATCGGCGATGGTCTTCTCGCGATTCCGCACGGGAATGACGACGCTCGCTTCCACCTCGAACCGCATCTTGGGCAGCGGGATGGGCTCGAAGACCGGTTCCAGATACGCGCCGATCCGCCGCAAGTGCTCGGTCGCAACCAGTTCCATTTCCTTCTGGACGGCCGCGTTCTTGGGATCGACGTACGCAAAATGCGAGTTGGTTCCCGCCGTCTCCTTGGATTCCAGGACGGTATACAGGAATTCGGGCAACCGCACGATCGGATGCTTGATCGACAGCTTCAGTCGCACGTCGTAGCGGCCGGCCCACTGCACGTCGGCCGCGGGACCATACGCATCGAAAGCCTGTCGGGCCGCCGCCGTAGAGATGAGCCGCAGCGGTCCGAACGCGAAGTCGTCGCGAATGCTGCCCAGTTGCCAATCGGCGAGCGGCTTTTCGGTCGTCGTGCCGTCGCAGCTCACCCAATGATCGGCGTACACCAGGCCGGCATTCGTCTGAGTCGCCACGTCGAGCAACCGCTCGAGAGCAAACTGCCCCAGCCGTACGTCCGTGTCCGTGTCGACGAACAGCACGTAATCGGTCCGAACGCGCTCGAACACCTGCCGTAACGCAGCCCCGGAAGTCGGGCGATCGGTCGGAATGATCTCGATGGAGTTTTGCCCCGAAACCGCTGAGCCGGCAGCCAGGGCGAGCACCTTCGCGACCAGCGGCGAATCGGTGAACGGAGCGGCCAGCCGCGCCGGTTCTTTACGACCGCAAGACAGGACAACCGTCAGTCTGCTCATGACCCTCTCACCTTGGTAAACACCTGCCGCCGCTCCGGCGACAATCGCGCCATGCTTAAGATGGGCTGGGCCGGACCTGCAACGTCAGCCACGGCCGCGTGTTCGAGTGCTTGAATAGGTTCTCGAACTGAATCCCGATCCGCACCGAACCCGGAGCACGACGCGGGAGATACAACGACACCCGGTTCGACTGCTCGTCGAACATGTACGGCCACTTGGTGTCGTCCACCCGGACGATGATGCTGTCCTTGAGGATCAGCCGTCGCTCCCAACCCCAGCTCTTGCGCGAGCGCAGTCCGTCGTCCAGTTCGATCACCACTTGATCCTGCCCCGACGTACTGACGACGCCGTCCGCCGGTTCGATCAGTCGGACCCGAGGCACACCGCCGAACGCATAGCGAGCCAATCCGGTGAACAGCGCCCGCGCCTCCCGCCGGAGGTAGTTGGGATCGCGAAGCCGCGTCTCCTGCTCCGGGTTGCTGTGAAACGACAGCTCACACAGGATCGCCGGCACCCGGGCCAGCCGCAGAAGCCGAAACCCGCTCCGCGGGTACACGAGCTGGTCGCTCAGGACCGGAACGCCCAACTGGTCGGGCAGCCGAAGCTCATCCAGCAATGCGGTCGCCACATACCGGGCCACGTCCAGACTCGCCGGACTATGGTCCACGTCGGCGTGGTACCAGACCGACGAATAGTTCGCCTGCGGCGGACCCGCATTGTGGTGAATGGACACCAGCAAGTCGCAACCGCTGCGGTTTGCAAGTTCCGCCCGCAGCCGCAGATCCTCCTCGTCCTCCGCGTGCAGACACACGTCCTGCGTGCGGGTCATGATCACGGAGGCACCGCTGACCTCGAGCAGGTCCCGCAGATGCTGGGCGACGGCCAGATTCACTTCCGCTTCGCGCAAGCCGGTTGGACCGCGCTTATAGTTCGGCCGATGCGCGTCGCCTCCATGCCCCGGATCCAGACAGATCCGCAAGCCGGCCAAATACTTCGTGTATGGAGGCAACGGCGTGTCGAAAGCCGGGGCGGTCGTCGCCACCGGCGGTGCCGCGGCCGGAGGCGGCGCATCGTCCTGGCGGCAGCCGATGGAGCCGGCCCACACCAGCGCGGCACACAAAAACACAACAGCCGATCTGGCGCGGCAGACAACGGTCACGCACAACCCTCTCCAGCGGAACGCGGCACGGCGTGAAGGTAACACGAGCACCTTCAAAGGGCAAACCACACTTGATCGCGGAGATCATCAGACCTCCCCTCGCACAACGCTCAGCGTCCTGCACGCACAATCTCGCCGCGCGCGCCGCTCACACCAGCCGCCAGCGCTGCAGCGTTCTTCGACACGTGGTGCCGGAATACTCCGCAGAAAGCAGCCGACAGCGTCGCTCCGTGCAGGTCACCGGGGGCTCATGCACCCGCGGCGCCCGCACATGCTTTCCGGCCGTCAAAGCCTGCAGACTTCCCGCACGATTTCACCGGCACGGGCCTGCAAAGGGGCGTTGTAGTCCCAGACGCCGAGATGGCGATACTCGCCTCAGTACAGACGCCGGAACGACCTGCGCGTTACGCACCCGGCCCAGCCACGGGTCCGAGAATCGCGGCCGTCGAAATCCCGCCGGTTCCCCGTAGAGTCTCACCTCGCCCTTTGTTATAATTATGCAAGCAAGTGCCCATGAAGGGCAAGCCCTGAATCGGGCAAAATCGTTCCCGGCGGTTTCTGCGGGTCGATTGCCGCGCCACGGGGGCAGTGCAGTTCGCAGACGGCAGGCACATCGCCGACAACAAAGAACGGAGGGTCATGATGCCGGCACACGTCAGGGGTGGAGGGTCCGTCCGTAGCGCGTTCGTTTCAAGCCTGTTCGCCGGGTTCCTGGTGGGACTATCCGCCGTCCAAGCCGCCGAGTACCGCGCCATGTGGGTGGACGCCTGGGGTGCCGGCATGCACTCCAAGGCCGAGGTCGAGAAGCTTCTCGGCAAGCCCGGCGATCCAAACTCCAAGGGCGACCTGCGCGAAGCCAATTGCAACACGCTCATCGTCCAGGTCCGCCGCCGCGCCGATGTGGCCTACCCGTCGGGCATGGGGGAACCGTACATGAGCGGCCTATCGCCCTCCAACTTCAATGCTCTGCAAGCCATTCTCGACGCCGCCCACGACACCACCGGCGGCAAGCAACGAATCGACGTGCACTGCTGGTTGGTCACCTTCTCCACCGAAGGCGGACTCGTCTGGTCGCGGCACAGCGACCCGTCCGATCCCGAGAATTACTGGGCGACCGAGGACCCGAACGGCGCCTGGAGCAGCGAGCGATGCTTCGACCCCGGCCATCCCAAGTGCCTGGAATACCTGACCAACGTGGCGATGGACCTGGTCAACAATTTCGACATCGACGGCATTCACTGGGACTACATCCGCTTCACCGGCAACAACTACGGCTATAACCCCACCAGCATCGCCCGCTACAACACGCGCTACGGGCTGACGGGCAAGCCGTCCTCGAGCAGCGAGCAGTTCAAACAGTGGCGCCGCGACCAGGTGACCGCCCTCGTGCGGCGAGTCTACGCCAAGATCCAGGCCACCAAGCCGCACGTGATGCACTCGGGCTCGTTCGTCACGTGGAATCCCTCCCCGTCGTCGTCGACCCGTTCGGCGTTCCAGGCCACCCGCCCCTACTACGATGTCTACAGCGATTGGGACGCCTGGATGCAGGAGGGCATCATGGACATCGGCGTGCCCATGGTCTACTACAACCATGCCTCGCTGCCCAACGACTACATCCGCTGGATCAACTTCATCAAGGACCGTGCCGGCGACCGGCACATGATCATCGGCCCCGGCATCTACCTGAACAGTCTGGACAACGCTCTGACCCAGTTATTGCTCACCCGCACGCCGTCTCCCGCCGGCAACTATGCCCACGGTTTCTCGGGTTATTCATACCGCGTCCCCTACAATGGCGGCAGTTGGGCCGGCTTCAGCCCCCGCTTCAAGCAGGAGGTCACCCCCACCCCCGACACGATTCCGGTGGCGCCATGGAAAACCAACCCCACCAAGGGTCATATATCAGGCACCGTGACCTACCACGGCAGCGGGGAATGGGCCGACCACGCCACGGTGAGCATCAGCGGTCCGGTAAGCCGCACCATGTACGTGGACGGTACGGGATTCTACGCGTTCATCGATGTGCCCGTCGGGACGTACACGATCACGGCCCGAAAGGCGGGTTACCCCGACGCGATCGCCACGGTCAACGTCCAGCTCGGCCAGGTCACCGGCAACATGTACATCCGCGACCTTGAGCTGGGTGCGACCAACCTGCCGCCCGCCATCTTCAACGTGAACGTCATCAATATCGATACCGATTCCGCCACCATCACCTGGACCACGGACCAGGCGGCCAGTTCGCAAGTGGAGTACGGCCCTACCACCGATTACGGCTACCTCACGCCGCTGGACAGCACTCCCGTGACGTCGCACGCCGTCACGCTCTCCGGCCTGACCGCCAACACCGTCTACAACTTCCGCCTCATCTCGGCCAACGAGAACGGCACGACGACCAGCGACAACTTCACGTTCACGACGAGCGGCCCGCCCACGATCTCGAACGTCCAGGTGACCAGCATCACCACGAACAGTGCGACTGTCACCTGGACCACCAACGCCCCGGCCACCAGCCGGGTGCGCTACGGGCTGACCCAAGCCTACGGCCACCAAACGCCGCTCAGCTCCGGCAGTGTGACCTCGCACGCGGTCACCATCACCGGACTGTCCGCCAACACGACGTACCATTGTCAGGCCGTCTCGACCAACCAGTACGGCATCGCCGAGTCGGCCGACGTCACTTTCTCGACCGCCGATCCGGCCCAGGAGATCATCATCGACAACCTCGATCCCGGCTTCAGCGGCACGGGCTGGAGCGTCGGGTCATTAGCCGATGTGATGAAGATCGGAACCAATTACCTCTACACGTCCGGCACGGGCAACACGAGCGAAGCCAGCATCACCCGCACCGCCCGCTGGACGCCGGACATTCCGGGCTGGGGCGTCTATGACGTCTACGTCTTCTACCAACTCGGAACCAACCGCACGACCGGCGCCCACTACAAGATCGTGCACGCCGACGGACAGCTCGTCAGCGTGCAGAATCAGAACAGCTCAATACCCAACCAGGGCGGCTGGTTCCTCATCGGCGAGAACCTGCGTTTCGCACCGGGCACGGACGGCTACGTCGAACTGGGCAATAACACGCCCGACACGCTTCTGGTGAGCGCCGACGCCGCCAAGTTCGTCTACAAGGGGGCCGACCCCACGCCGCCAACCGTGCCCGTGGTCACCGACTCCGGCGACTACTCCTCCAGTTGGAACTCGCTGCAAGCCAGTTGGTCTGCCACCGACGACGAGACCGGCATCTCACGGTACGAGTATCGCATCGTGCAGGCGGGCGGCCCGGTCGTGCGCGACTGGACGGATGCGGGCACGGACACCAGCGTGACCGCGACGAACCTGCCGCTTCTGGTGGGAGCCGTTTACATATGGGAGGTTCGCGCCATCAACGGGGCCGGCGTGGTCAGCGAGACCGGCGTGTCTGACGGGATACGAATATTCACGTTCGACGCCAACGACGACGGGAAAGTGAACGAGCTGGACGCGAGTCTGTTCGCCGGCTGCCTCTCGGGCGAAGGCATCGACTATCCGCAAGGCTCGACCGACTGCGGGAAGTTCGACGCCAATCGCGACGGCGACGTGGACATGGAAGACTACGGCAAGTTCCAGCTGTGCCTGAACGGATCTACCGCCGCCGACCCGAACTGCGTTACCCCGTAACGGCGTTCCTTGGGGGCGGGCGTCTCGCCCGCCTCCCCAAATAATCGTGGCAATTATAATGCACGATTGCCGCACGCGCGTTCGGCGTGCGGGCGTCCCTCTCGCCCAACTCGAGGCGAGCGGGACGCCCGCCCCCGTCCCAATCCGTGGCGGTCAGATCCCGACGCGCCGCGGGATGTGCTTGTACTCCGCGTGATACCGCTGGAGGGCATCCACGATGATGGGCTCAGCCACGGAGGCGGGCTGGAACTCCTCCACCTCTACCGCCTTCTTCTCGAGCGTCTTGTAGTCCTGGAAGAAACGCCGGAGCATCCGGAGCTTGTGGGCCGGCAGGTCCGAAGTCTCGTGGAAGTCGGAAAACTCGGGGTCGTCCACCGCCACCGCCACGATCTTGTGGTCGCGCTTGCCCGCGTCGACCATGCTCATCAGACCGATCACCCGCGAGGCCACCAGCGTGAGCGGCCGGACCTCCTCCTGGCACAGCACGAGCACGTCCAGCGGGTCGTCGTCCTCGGCCAGCGTCTGCGGGATGAACCCGTAGTTGGCCGGGTAATGCACCGCCGAGTAGAGAATGCGATCCAGTTTCAGCAGGCCGGTCTTCTTGTCCAGTTCGTACTTGACGCTCGAACCTTTGGGGATCTCGATGACCGAGATGAACTCTCTGGGAAGCTTCTCACCGGGTGAAACCTCATGCCAGGGATGAGCCAGTAACATGCGTCCTCCTCTGAAGTAAACGGTTCTCCAACGGTCCTAATGGTAGACTGCTCCCCGGGCAAAAGCGCGTCCTGGCCTGCGTTGAGGGGACTCGGGCGCCTCGCCCCCGGCGGGCCGAGACTGCCTGAGGATCGGCCCGCCGCGGCGCAGCGCCCTCCCCCTGCCCCGCGCAAGATCCCCCTTGTCAGAACGCGGTTTTATGGGCAAGATGGACGCCCAAAGGAACCAATCATTCGGATTCACGGACCAATTCAAGGAGGGACGGACCCGTGGACTACTTCCTGATCAACGGTGGCAAACGGCTTCGCGGCACGGTCGAGATCAACGGCGCCAAGAACGCCGCCCTGCCCATCATGGCGGCCTCCATTCTCTGCGAAGGCGAGGTCGTGCTCCGCGGCGTGCCCGACCTGGCCGACGTGCGAACCATGGAGGTTCTTCTCAACAACCTCGGCGTAGCCACCTCGCGCGACAGCGACGGGGCGCTGCGACTGAAGGTGCAGGACGAGATGAACTGCCATGCGGACTACGAACTGGTCCGCAAGATGCGGGCGAGCGTCTGCGTCATGGGCCCCCTGCTCGCCAAGCGTCACAAATCGCAGGTGAGCATGCCCGGCGGCTGCGCCATCGGCGACCGCCCCATCAACCTGCACATCCAGGGGCTCCAGGGTCTGGGAGCCGACGCCGATCTCGTGGGCGGCGATGTGTTCCTCAAGGCCAAGCGGCTGCGCGGCGCGGAACTGTTCCTCGGCGGGCCGTTCGGCTCGACCGTGACCGGCACGGCCAACATCATGATGGCGGCCACGCTGGCTGAGGGCACCACCGTGATCGAATCCGCCGCCTGCGAACCGGAGGTGGTGGACCTGGCCAACTTCCTGAACGCTTGCGGCGCCCGGATCAGCGGACACGGATCGCCCCGCATCACCATTGAGGGCGTCAAGGAACTCAAAGGCTGTGAGTACACGATCATCCCCGACCGCATCGAGGCCGGGACGTTCATCATCGCCGCAGCCATCACCAACGGTGAACTGCGAATCCGCAACTGCCGGCTCGAACATCTGCTGGCAGTGGTCGATCGGCTCCGGCAGGTCGGCGTCAACATCGAACGGGAGAACGGCGAGGTGGTGGTGTCGAGCTCCCGCCGGCTGGAACCCATCGAGGTGACGTCACAGCCCTACCCCGGATTCCCGACCGATCTACAGGCCCAAATGATGGCCCTGCTGAGCCTGGCGGATGGCAACAGCATCATCACCGAGAAGATCTACCCCGACCGCTTCATGCACGTGGCCGAGTTGAGCCGCCTGGGAGCCAAGCTCCGCAAGGAAGGGCCCACGGTCATCGTCGAGGGTGTCAAGCGGTTGATCGGTGCCCCGATCATGGCCTCGGACCTACGGGCGTCGGCGGCTCTGGTCCTTGCCGGCTTGGTCGCCAAGGGTGAGACCCGCATCAATCGGGTCTACCACATCGACCGGGGCTACGAGCGGATCGAGCGGCGGCTGCGGCAGTTGGGAGCGGAAATCGAACGCCTCAGCGATTCGGAAGAGTAATGACAGCCGGACGGGCCGCTAGGGACAGCCGCGGCCCGTCAAGTTTTGGGGTATCCCCTCTGGACGGACAGTACGGAAATCCGTAAAGTCTGGGTGTTGACAGGGATGGGAGGACGGCTACATTGTTACCAGCCCTCCGCCGGTTCACGGGTTCAAGGCGTGGAACCCGTTGATACAAGCCCGACTCGGCGCGTCCGGCCCCTGGCGAGAGCGCGGCAACCTGCCGAATAGGAGTGCCTCCTGGAACACCGGTTTGGTCGAGCGGTGCTGGGTGCTCATGATCCCCTACGAAGGAGCTTAGATGTGGTAACTGCAGAGAGTGGCTGCCGCTACCGGTCGAGTGTCGTCATTGCGACAGCATGGCTCGCAGGTCTGGCCGTCATGGCGAGCACAGGTTGCTCCAACCATCGCGAGACGGGCTACTCGGACCAGTGCAAGACTCAAGTCCAGTTCTACTCACCTCCGGGCGCCACCGTCATCGTCCGGGCCTGTCCGACTCGCAGCCATCAGATCGCCGTACCCAACCCGTTCGAGCACCGACTCGAGCTCGCTCCCGACGAAGATGCCATCTTCAACCTCGCCCCCGGACGTTACGAATTCAAGTACGTGTCCGCCGAGGGTCTGCCGGGCGTGAGCGTGTACGGCGAGCTCGAGGTCCAGCACGCCAACAGCAAGATCGCCCGGATGTTCCGTCGCCGGGCGTTTGTGCCCATCGCTCTGCCGTCGGCCTACTACCAGCGAATCACGCCCATGGGCGACGAGGTCTTCCCCTTCCGGGGCGAAGCCTTCCGGACCGCCATCGACGAACTGGACCTGCAGCGTCTGAAACAGGGTGACGTGGTCGAGAAGGTGTTCGTGGTGGCCGACCTGGAGTGCGCCAAGCACAAGCTGGCCGACGCCCAGGTGGAGCTGGCTGTGGCCGAACGCGAACTGCAGTACGCACAGGCTCGCTTCCGTGATGCCTATTACAACTTCCGACTCGACGTGTCTGACCCGGCCGCCAACTTCTGGGGCACGGATCGCGAGTTCATTAAGTGGGAAGCCGAGCAGCAGCGGCGTAAGCAGCGAATCGAGGACCTCGAGGCCAAGATCGCCCGCCTGACCGCCCTTCTGGCCGCCGACCGGGTCTGCGTCCGCGAAGGCATGATGGTCGTGGCAACCGAGCAAATCGTCGAGTGCCATCGGGACCCAGTGGACGCCGCCGACGAGATCGGCGAAGTGCTGCTGGTCATGCGGCTCGGCGGCCGCCACATGCACTGGGGCGACCCCCGCAAGGAACTGGTGGCATACGAACAGTAATAGGGTCAGCGACTGGGATCATCGGGTAATGCGCGGGAACGCCTGACGCGGCTGATCGCGGCGCGGCGATCAGGGAGGAAACGTGATGACGGGAAAGGGATCGCGAGCAGTACGGGCAGCGGCGGTGTCACTGGTCATCTTGATGGCCGTCGGCTGCAGCCACCACAGTCCGTTGGCCGATCATCATGCGGAGCTCCCCGACGGCGTGGTTTTACCCGAGGGCTTCGCTCCGCTCGTGGGCCATTACGGCACGGGCAACCCCGATGACGATTACATGGGCTGGCCGCGCTACATCGTCAGCGAGCGCGATAACATGATCATGTGCTACGTGCCCACGCAGGAGTTCACCATGGGCGGCGGGCTCCAGGTCGACGAAGTGCCGGCTCGCACGGTCGTGGTCAACCACTTCTACATCGATCTCCACGAGGTCACCAACAGCCAGTTCCATCAGTTTGCCCGCTCGGCCAAGCGGCATGGGGCCAAGGCCTGCAATCTCGACCAGTACAAGGAATATTGGATCCCCGGTCTGAACAACAACCATCCGGTGCGGAACGTCTCCTGGCGACAGGCGCTGGCCTACGCTCAGTGGGCGGGCAAGTGTCTGCCGACCGAGGCCCAGTGGGAAGCAGCGGCACGCGGTATCGATCGCCGCATCTATCCGTGGGGGAACGAGGACGTCAGTGAGGTCACCCGCTTCCTTTGCAACGCTCGTACCGGCCTGGAAGATTATGACGGCTACAGCTACACGGCGCCGGTGATGAACTTCGCCGCCGGTGTCAGCCCATTCGGCGTGTTCAACATGTCGGGCAACGTCTGGGAGTGGTGCGACGATTACTACGATCCCGGCCGTTACGCCTACCCGAGCGCGGAAGATCCCGCCACCGGACTGGAGCGCGGGCCCAAGCCGTTCGGCGATTCCAACTATCCCAACCCGCTCGACAAGGACATTCGCGAAGCCCGCGTGGGGCCGCTGCGTGGCGACGAACGCGTCATTCGAGGCGGCTCGTTCGCTGATCCGATCGAACGTTGCCGCGTGGACACCCGCGCTGGTGCCAGACCTGACGTCCACCAGAACAACATCGGGTTCCGCTGCGTTCTGCCGCTGCCCCCGATGGAACTGGCCGCGAGATAACCGGCGGACTTGGCTTTGTCGTGAGAACGCTTACGCCCACCGGACAGCATGTCGGTGGGCGTTTCTGTTGGCGAATGCGAGATTGCGGGAATCGCATGATGGGCAGGGCGTGTTGCTTCGCCTGTGCGGAGATCGCGAAGACAGCCTTGCGGCTGGCTGGTCTTGTGGCGCTCGGATCGTGGCTGGCCGGATGGCTCGCGCCGGCGTGGGCGAATGCCGGTCGGGCGGCAACCAGTCCGGCGAATGCCGGTTCAATTGCCACTACCGTAGCCCCGCAGAGCCGGCCGGCGAGCGCTTCGGCGGGCTGCCGGCCGGTAACCGAGCCTGGCACCGATCGGGTCGAACTGCAGATCCCCGGACAATCCGCTTTCTGTTGGGTCCACCGCCCCGTCGGCTACGCCCCGGGCCAGCGACTGCCCTTGATGATCTGTCTGCATGGCACGGACGATACTGCCGAGCAGATGGTGGAATTCTGGCGGCAACGGCGCATGCGCTGGCCCACCATCATCGTCGCTCCCCAAGGCGTCGGTCAGGGCTGGTCCTCGGAGGATGTTCCCCGGATTCTGGCGACATTCGATTACGCTCGTGATTGTCTGTGGCACGATCCCAACCGCGTGCTCCTCGCGGGGTTTTCGGCCGGCGGCGTCATGACTTTTCAAATGCTCTACAATGAGAAAGTCCCGGCGACGGCGGCGGCGGCGCTGGCCAATTACGTGCCTCCCCGACTGACGCTCGAGCAAGTCCGGGAGCGCCGGCTGATCCCCGTCTTCTACGCCGTGGGCATGAAGGACGTCAATCACGAGTTGATGCGATCGGGGTTGGACTTCCTGCGTGCGGCCGGAGCCAATGTCGAGTTGTACCGGCCCCCGATCGGACACACACTCGATCCGGACGTGGCCCAGGCGGCGATGGATTGGTTCTTCGATCAGTGCGTGAAGCAAACGGAAGCAACGATCGACGCCGCGGCGCGAGGCCAGCCGGTCGGACCGGCGGTCGAACGGCTCGAGCAGATCGTCTCGCAGGCGGCCTGGCACCCGCCGGCTACAGTCGAGCGGGCAAAGCAGGTGATCGAGCGACTGGAGCAGGAAGGCGTCCAGATGGTCCGGTCGGCGGACAGTCTTGCAGCGGCCAATCGTCCGGGCGAGGCTGTCGAGTTGTTCAAGCGAGTCGAGTCGGTGTACGGCATGAGCCGGCTCGGCATGCAAGCGCGGACCAAACGCGAACGGCTGGAATCGGATCCGGCAACCCGCGAACGCGTGGAGCAGCATCTTGCCGCCCAGCGGGCCCGCCAAGCCATGGCCGAGTACGCCCGAGCCCAACGACTGGTGGCGCAGAATCGACTGCCCGACGCCGCCGAGGTCTGCCGGCAGATCATGACTTCCTACCCGGACACACCGGCCGCTCTGCGGGCCGACCGCCTGCTGACACTCATTAATGGGAGGACCACTCCGTGAAATCGCATCCGGTCAGCATCAAGGTATTCGTTGAGCCGATGTTCGGCGAGAACTCGTTTCTCGTCTGCGCCCAGGCCGACGGCGATCAGGTGGGCTGGGTCATCGATCCCAGCTTCTCCCCGCACGTGAACCGGCTCATCGATTACGCCCGCGAGCATCGCGTACAAGTTGAAAAGATCATCGTCACGCACGGGCACGGCGATCATATTGCCGGCATCGACGCGGTTCAGTCGGCGTTCCCCGATGCCGCCCTGTTGATCGCGGCCGAAGACGAGCCCATGCTCCGCGATCCGGAGTTGAACCTTTCGGCTCCGTTCGGCGTGGATGTCAGAGTAATGTCGCGCGTCGCCGAGCACCTTCAGCCGGGCATGGAGCTGCAGCTCGGACCGACGAAGTGGCAGGTTCTGGACACGTCCGGACATTCGCCGGGCGGCAGGTCGCTTTACTGCGCCGAAGCCGGCGTCGTCATCGTTGGCGACGCTTTGTTTGCCGGCAGCATCGGAAGAACCGACTTCCCCGGTTCCGATCACCGGCGGTTGCTGTCGAACATCCGCACCCACCTTTTGACGCTGCCGGGCGATACCATCGTCCATTGCGGGCACGGTCCCACCACCACGATCGAGAATGAACGAAAGTCGAATCCCTTTTTGGCCGACGAAACCAGGTGATACGATGGGCGAGGAGGCAACTCCGCGAAGGCCATCCGGCCAGGGTTGCCGGTGCAGCCGCCCCTTCGCTTGTGCGGCCCGCATTCGGAATCGCCGGAAAGCCGAGCGTTGCACGTCTGACGAATCGCCGATAGACCTCGCCTATCCCAGCGCATAGAATCGAGTGGGAGGGGTGATGAAGCGGCCGGAGGTGTTTCAATGGCCGCCAACGAAGAACTGCGAGTGCGCTGCCCATCCTGCGGGACCAAATACAAGCTGCCGGCCAAGGCCGTGGGTCGCAAGGTCCGGTGCGTTAAATGTAACACGACGTTCCGCATTACGGATCCGCGAGCTGATTCCCATCGGTTCCCTTCCGCATCCAAGCCCGATGCATCGCGTCCTGCCGCTCCTCAGCCTGCTCCGCCGCAGCGCGAACACCAACGATTTCCTACCGAAGAGGACATTTTGCGCTGGCTATCCGAGGCGGATGACGAGGCCGGTCATGAACGGCGGGAAATCAGAAGGCAAGAAGGCAGGAGACTGGAGACAGGAGACAGAAGCCAGGAGCACGAAAGCCGAGAATCCGCTTCTGACTCCAGTCTCCTGTCTACTGTCTCCTCCTGACCCGTTCTGTTTCCTCGTAAAAACAGCGAAGGCCGCTCGAAAGCGGCCTTCGATTTTAGGTGCGTGATAGTGGAATTCTTGTGGTCAGCGATCAGTAGCGGTCGCGTCCGCCGCCGTAGCTGCCACGGCTGCTTCCGCCGCGTCCGCCACGGTCACCGGGACGACCTCCGCGGCCGCCCCCACCACCGAACCCGCCGGTTCTGGGCTCACGAGGCCGGGCCTCGTTCACCGTCAAAGCGCGTCCTTCGTGTTGCTGACCATTCAATGCCGCAATCGCAGCCTGTGCCTCCTCTTCAGATGACATCTCGACAAACCCGAAACCTTTGCTTCGGCCAGTCGTCCGGTCGCTGATCACTTCGGCGCTCTGGACGGTCCCGTACTCGGCCAGCAGCTTTTCCAGATCCGAACTGCTGACGTCGTAGCTGAGGTTCCCGACATACAACTTCTTGCCCATCGTTCATCTCCTGTCGATGGCAATGCTCGACCCCTAGGTTTCTCTTTCATGGGTCGCTTCTGAAAGTGGCCGACGAGCCGGCCGAATGGTGGGAGTACGATACAGGCTATGCAATGCGGACATGTGTAACAGCGTCTCGTGCGCGCCTCGATCGACGAACCAACCAGATCCATTATACCCGACAATCGCCGACAAGTCCAGCATACAAATGTGAAGCGTAACCGATTGTCGCCCGCGCGACATGTTCTCACTTCAGCTGGCACTTTAACCAGACTCAATCACGTCCGAGTTCGCGCTCGCGCTTCCTCGCTGACGCCAACGCGTGCAACGCGTTGTGTTCGAAAAAGATCCTCGGTTTCGGAGTTCTGCTTTAAGAACCGCAAATGAGGGTTTACTCCTGTTGGAATCAGGAGATACAGGGTCTATCCAAGCCACTCGGCCGTTCGTAGTATCCACTGGAGACACCGATGGATCGTTTACGACGACGAGGTTCGGTCATCGTGTTGGCAGTGGCGATTCTCGCCCTGCTTTTCATCATGGGCTCTGCTCTGCTGGTAGTCTCAAACCAGCAGCGGCAGGCCGCCGAGCAATCGGTCAAATCCCGTGAGCTTCGGGCAATCGATGAAGCCCTCACCCAAAGCGTGCTCATTCAACTCCGCGAGGATGCCGTCGGAGCCGGCGGCATCCCCTATGGAGGCCAATGAGAACGTGATCTCGCCGCCGACGCCCTCCCATCCAACCGTGTTTTCCGCAACGAAACTGGCTCGACCGGAACGAATTCCGATCCCCGCTACCCCCTCTTGATCGCACCACGGGAATTGATACAACTATCCCGATCACTCGCTTCGCGCGAAACGGTCCACGCGGGTCCCGGTGTGCAGATCGGCGTGTGCCGGCCACCGGAAGCGTGAAGCAGGAGCCGCTCACTCACATGCAGAAGTTCTACCCGGTCGCGCTGCTCATCGCGTCCAACATCTTCATGACCTACGCCTGGTACGGCCATCTGAAGGATTTCCGCTCCAAGCCGATCCTCGCTGTGGTGATCCTCAGTTGGGGCGTCGCGTTCTTCGAGTACTGCCTGCAAGTCCCGGCCAATCGGCTGGGCCACCAGTACTTCTCGCTGGCCCAATTGAAGGTCATGCAGGAAGTCATCACCATGTGCGTCTTTGCGGCGTTTTCGGTGTTGTACATGAAACAGAAGCTCACCGCCGACTTCTTCTACGCCGGCTTGTGCCTGGTCGGCGCAGCGTACTTCATGTTCCGCCAGTTGATTCCCGGCCACTGACCGCTCGCCGCGGCCGTTCCGGCGGACCATCCCTGTTTCTCGTGGCCCACCGCATGAACCGGCTCCCCGCCGGGCGAGTTGAAATGTTCAAAAACAAGAACAATTTCGATTTCGCCGGCGGCTAAAATGCGCCAGGAGGCTGGAGCCGGTTTATGAAAGAGCCACTAAAGCGCATTACCATCAAAACCGTCGCCGAACACGCCGGCGTCTCCCCTGCCACCGTTTCACTGGTGCTGTCGGAGCGGCCGGGCTGGGTCGAGCAGTTCCATCCCGACACCGTCAAGAAGGTCCGGGCGGCCGCGGAAAAGCTGGGCTATCGTCGCAACATCTTCGCCAGCGCCATGCCCGCCGGATCAACGGCCTTTTTCGCCCTCGTCCTGCGCGAGATGACGCCGGCCGGAGCTGAGAGCTGGCAGCATTGGGGTTTCGAGGGTGCATTGCTGGAGGGCGTCAACGCCGGTGCGGAACAGCACGGCGTGCATCCCATCGTGGTGACCGCCCCTGCCGATCCCAGCGATGCCGACGTCACCAAAATCGCCAACGTGATCGAGGGGGGCGTGTTCGGCTCGATCGTCCGCACCCCCGGAGCCGTCCTGGAAGATCTGCTGTGGGCTCGCCTGCAACTGGGCCACCCGATCGTGGTGGTCTTCCCCACGGAGATGACCGCCTGGCCGAGCAACATCATCGACGTGGACAATGTCGCGGTCGGACAGATCGCCGGCAAGCTCCTGGCCGCCCGCAAGCGGCGCCAATGGATGCTCGTCCGGTTTCAGCAGATGAGCGAGGCCCACAAGCTGCGCGTGGACGGCTTCACGCAGGCGGCTCGGCAGGCCGGCGTCCGCCCGGCCACGCTCCGTCTGCCCATGGGCATCGACGAGCATGAGGCCGCGGTCCTGATCGCTCGCCAGCTCGAGCGCGTCAGCGTGGATGGCATATTCGCGGTCGACTCGGTGGCGTCGGTCGGCTCGATCCTCGGCGGCATGCGGGCGGGACTCACGCCGGGAGACGACTACGACGTGATCGGCTGCGACGCGTCGCTTTGGAGGACGCCGGGCCTGCCTCGGATCACGTCCATCGACATCTCATGGCGCGAAGTGGGCATGCTGGCCATTGAGAAACTCTTCAAGGCCGCCCAGACCCGCGAGCCGAGCTTCAAGAACGTCCTGCTCAAGCCGCGAATCGTCGAGGGCGATTCGTGCCTCGTGCCCGCCAAGTTCCACCCCGATCAACACGAGAATCCGCCGGCGCCCGCGGAGCTGCAGTTGAGGCCACACCTCGAGGGGGAATGACGAATGACGAAATCCGAATGACGAATGAGCTATGAGACAGACATCTGGCTGATAGCTGACGGCTGACAGCTACATTCATTTCGCCGAGACCGGGGTCGCGCTGACGTTGTCGAGCATGCGCTGCAGCGCGAGCAGCGCTTCTTGACGCGTTTGCGGATGGACCTTGATGCGATTGACCACGCGGCCCGCCGCGAGCTCGTCGAGCGACCACGTCAGGTGCGGCAGGTCAATGCGGTACATGGTCGTGCACAGACACTGGATGCCGGCCAGCGAACGGATGTATTTCCGGCCGGCGTAACGGTTGGCCAGCCGATTCACCAGATGTGCCTCCGTGCCGACGGCCCAGCTTGTCCCCTCGGGCGCCTCGTCCAGCACCTTGAGAATGTACTCCGTGCTGCCGGCCAGGTCGGCCCGCTGCACCACCTCCCAGCGGCACTCCGGATGCACGATGATCTTCGCCTGTGGATCGTTCTTGCGGATCTGCTCGCAGTGCTCGACCGTGAACAGCTGGTGCACGCTGCAGTGGCCCTTCCAGAGGATGAACTTGGCCTCGGCGATCTGCGCGTCGGTCAGGCCGCCGTTCGGCGCGTGCGGATCGTAGATGACCATCGATTCGAGCGGATTGCCCATGGCGTACGCCGTGTTGCGGCCCAGGTGTTGATCGGGCAGGAACAGCACCTTGTCGCCCTGCGTCAGCGCGTACTCGAGTACCTGGCGGGCATTGGAACTCGTGCAACAGGCGCCGTCGTTCCGGCCGCAAAACGCCTTCACGTCCGCCGTAGAGTTCACGTACGTGATCGGGATGATCTTGGCGTCCGTGGCTTCGGCAAATCGGTCCCAGGCGTCCTCGACCTGCTCGATCATGGCCATGTCGGCCATGCTGCAGCCCGCGGACAAGTCGGGCAGGATGACCGATACGTCCTCGCGGGTCAGAATGTCGGCCGACTCGGCCATGAAATGCACGCCGCAGAACACGACGTACTCGGCGTCGGGCTGCTTGCTCGCCAACTGACTGAGCTTCAGGCTGTCGCCGGTGAAGTCGGCGAACTGAATGACTTCGTCCTGCTGGTAGTGATGGCCGAGAATGACCAGCCGCCGCCCGAACGCGGCCTTGTGGGCGCGAATGCGGTCGAACATCTCCCGCTCGGTCATGCGGGCGTACTGAGGCGGCAATGGCGGCTGGAACAGCATCTCGTCCTCGCGAAAGAAAACGTTTCCCTATGTGCCAGTATAGTCCCCCGCCCCGCTGGAATACAGGCCGCCGCACCGCCCAATCGGAGGGCAAGCCCAGCGTCGCCGGCCGAGGTCGCAGGCGCTGGTTCGCGTCGCCCGCGACTGGCGATTGCGGTACAATGCCGAGGGCCACAACGTGGCGGGAGAGTGTAGCGATGAAGCGGATTCTGTTGACAGTGCTCGTGGCGGCGGCGTGCTCGGGCCAGATGTGCGGCAGCACGGGCCCCAATCCCGGTGGGAACAACGGGAACGGGAATATCTGCGGCCGGCAGTACTTCGACCCGACCTTCCACGTCGGCTTCAACCCGCCACCGGGCGCCGGCCAGCCTCGCCAGGGTGCCACCAACCCCGCCGCCGACCTGAACCGCGCCTGGACCTGGCGAGCCACCACGCCGCCGACGGAGTTCTCGCTCGTGGTGCTCAAGCCGGTGGCCGAAAAGACGCTCGCCGAATTCCGCCAAGCCTGGCTCGACACGTTCAACCAGAGCAGCGACTTCACCGTTCTGAACGAGTCCTACGTAACGCTCAGCGACGGCGCCCAGGGCTGGTACCTGGCCCTGTCGCCCAACGATGAACAGGGCATCAACAGCGAGTTCGTCATGACCGTCACGCTGGGACGGCTCGTCTACGTCAATGCCGTCTACGCCGCCGACTACGTCACCGACGCCCAGGCCGACCAGATCGGCGACGCGCTCATCTCGCTCTGCGCCGACTACAACTGATGGCCGTGCGTGGAGTCTGGCGGCGATGTGTGCAAACCAGCGAGCCGCCGAGCTTGTCCCGGCGGACTCAGTTCGACGGGAGCGAACGTTCTTCACGTCGAGTGTTGCGAGAGCCGCTCGCTGGCAACTTGCGTGAGAGAACACATGGTTCAAGGGCCCGCAGTAACGTTGGTGTAGCCGCGAGCCAGCTCAGCCCGTGCCCGTTGCTCGGTCTTGTCCGGATCTTCGCCCAGCTCCTTGACGAGCATGGCATGCAGCGTCTTGATGCGATCCTGCTGACCGGGATCGGCCGCCAGGTTCTTCAACTCGCCCGGATCGGCCTTCAGGTCGTAGAGTTCTCGCTCGGCCGGATGTCTGTCGTCGGCGGGCGTGTGATAGACATACTTGTAGTCGCCGTGGCGAATCATGGCGTAGCCCGACGCGATGTTGTGAGCGTAATACTCGCTGACGACCAGATCCTTCCACCGGTGGTTGGCATCGTCCATCCACGCGCACATGGAATCGCCGTCCCAGTCACTGGGTACGGTCGCCCCGCCGAGCTCGGCGATGGTCTGGACCACATCGACCAGCGAGCATGCCTGGGCTCGGCGCTGCCCACCCGCCCAGCGCTTCGGCCAGGAGATGATCAGCGGTATTCGGGTCGATGTGTCAAACATCGAGTTTTTCCACCACAAACCGTGCTCGCCCATATTCTCGCCGTGATCGCTCGTGTAGATGACCACGGTGTTGTCAGCCAGGCCGCTCGCTTCCAGCGCCGCGAGCACCTTGCCGATTTCCTCATCCACCCACTGCGTCAGGCCGTAATACAACTCGCGTCCCTTGCGAACCTCCGCCTCGGGCACGTCGGTCACACTGAAACCCACCCGCAGATGCTGATAGTTGCGAGGCAGCGAGTCCAGGTAGCCGGCCGGAATCACGGGCATGGGCACCTTGCCCTTGTAGTTGTCCCAGTACTTCTGCGGCACGATGAGCGGGAAGTGCGGGGCCAGATAGCCGACCAACAGGAAGAACGGTTTGTCGGTGGCGTTGCGGTTCCGCAGGAACTCGACCGCTCCCGCCGTCACCGCCCGGTCGTGGTTCAGCACGGTGCTGTTGTCGGCCGCGTAGAAGTCGTCGAAACGCCGCGATCGCTCACCCGTGGGTTTCAGGTCGGCGGAGTCACGACGGCCGCCTCTGCCGTTCTTCGTGCTCTTGTTCATGTTGCCGCCGATCTCGGTGAATCCGTAGCGGCGGTCGTGAGCGTAGTGCATCTTGCCGCACAGGAACGATTCATACCCGGCAGCGTTCATGATCCGCGGTAGTGACGGATAGTCGGGGCTCGGCAACTCACAACTGTTGGTCCAGGCCCCCACTCGGCTGATGTACTTGCCGGCCGTGAACGAGAGCCGGCAAGGCACGCACAAGGGCGAGTTCGTGTAGGCGGCGTCAAACGTGATGCCGCGGGCGGCCAGCCGATCCATGTTCGGCGTCTGGACAATCCGATTCCCGTAGCAACCCGTGACATTCACGTTGTGCTCGTCGGACATAACGACGAGGATATTCGGGCGATCCGGCAACTTGGCGAACGCCGAGGGCCCGGCGATCGCGGCCCAGCCGAGCATCAATACCGACGCCACGAACCAGCGAGTGCCTGCCATGCCCTTCCTCCTTTGATATGCGTGACGGTCTACCTGATGGCCAGCGTTTCCGCCCCGAACTCCAGACCGAGCGGCTCGATGATGACCGCTTTGCGGTCGCCTTCGCGGCACACTCGTCCCGCCAGCCAGGCCTCGTAGCCGCATTCGCCGGCGCAGGCGACGGCGGCCTCGGCGTGCTCGGGGGCGACATACACGGCAAAGCCAACACCCATGTTGAACGTGCCGTAGGCCTCGCGATGGTCCAATCCCGCCGCCTTGGCGATGCAGTCGAATACCGGCTGCGGCGGGCGAATCCGGCTGATGCGGTACACGAACGGCGCTTCCAGCCGCATGAATTTGCGCCAGCCGTGCCCCGTCACGTGCACGGCGTAGTGCAGCGGGATGTTCCTCGACTGGCACTCAGCCACGAAACGCACGTAGATGATCGAGGCATCGAGCAACGCCTCGCCGTACGTGCGACCGTCGGAGAGTTTGGTCAGATATCCCTCGGGCAGCCGCTCGGCCACCGCTCGGCAGAGCGTCAGGCCGTTGGTCTGCACGCCCGAGCTGGCCAGACAGACGATCGCATCGCCGTCGCGCACGTCGCCGGTGATCCGCAGATGCTTGGGGCGGATCTGACCGAACGCCGAACCGCCCAGCACCATGGTTTCGGGCGAGACGATCCCCTTGAGCACCTGCGTTTCGCCTCCGCCCCACACCGCGCCGCACGCTTCGCAGCCCTCCGCGAAGCCGGCCGCGAGATCCTCCGACCGCCGGGCGTCGGCCAGATACGCCGTGTCGCCGACGGCGGCGAACATGGCCATGCTCACCGGCAACGCGCCACAGGCGCACAGATCGTTGGCGATGGTGGCGATATTGTCGATGGCGATGTTGCGATAGAAGCTTTGGCCGGTCAGCCGATACATGGCGTCGGCCACCAGGACTTTCGTGCCCAGCCCTTCCTCGACGTGAGCCAGATAGGCATCGTCGGTTTCGAGCAGGTATGCCGTCTCGCCGCGGATGCCGGCAGGCTCACCGAAGCCCAAGCGAGCGAGGTTGCCGACGGTCGTGCCCGCTGATTTCTGGCAGTACCGCTTGAAAGCATCCAGCGGATCGTAATCCACTCCAGCGCTTCGATACGTGATTGTTGACATCGTCGTTGGTCTTCCGTGCGAATCGGGCACTCCCCGGGTCGGACCGCCTCCGGCTATAATCGATGAGGATGTTCGACCCCACAAGCCAGAACGATATGCCCATTGGAGACCGGGAGCAAGCCGACGACGAGAGGCCCCGTGAGAACGGCGCCAGCGCCCCCGCCGCACGCGGTTCGCAACCGGCCGACACGCCTCGGGAGACGCTGCCCGCCTCGAATGCGGAACTCGTCGAAACGCTGCCCGAGGCCGCCCAATCCGGACGGCTCGACCCTCTCCTGCACAAGATCCGCAATCTGCCCAAGACGCCTGGCGTCTACCTGTTCAAGGATGCCCAGGGCCGCGTGCTCTACATCGGCAAGGGCAAAGACCTCCGCAGCCGCGTGAGCAGCTATTTCCAGAGCTCGGCCGACCTCCTGCGAACCCGCGGGCCGGAAATCGCCAGCATGATCGGCCAGGTCGTGGACCTCGACTTTCTCGACTGCGAGACCGAGGTGGACGCCCTGCTCCAGGAGAACCGGCTGATCAAGGACATCCAACCGCCCTACAACGAGCGGCTGCGCGACGACAAGACCTTTCCGTACCTGGAAATCACCACTTCCGACGATTTTCCCGGCGTGTACGTCACGCGCAAGCCGCGGCACAAGGGCACGCGGCTGTACGGCCCGTTCACCAGCGCCGCCGGCCTCCGCGATGCGGTCAACTCGCTGCAGAAGGTCTTTCGCTTTCGCACCTGCGAGCTGACCATCCTGGCCGACGACGACAAGCGGCGGCACTTTCGACCCTGCTTGCTGCACAGCATCGGCCAATGCACGGCACCGTGCGCCGACCTCATCTCGAAGGAGGAGTACCGCAAGGACATCGACCGGCTCAAGAAGTTCCTCGCCTCCAAGCGCAGCGTGGTCCTGCGGCAACTGCGCAAGGAGATGGAGCAGGCCGCCAAGGAGCTGCAGTTCGAGCAGGCCGCCCGGCTGCGCGACGAGATCAAGGCCCTCGAAGCGCTGAGCCTGTCGGGCGATCCCGATATAGACGTGCAGCCCGAGGTGTTTCACATCGATCCCACGCAGGGGCTCGCCAAGCTGGCGGAGATTCTGGAGATGGACACACCACCGCGAACCATCGAAGGCATCGACATCGCCAACCTGCAGGGCGAGGACTCCTGCGGCTCGCTGGTCTCGTTCATCGATGGCAAGCCCTTCAAGGCCGGCTATCGGCGGTTCAAGATCAAGACCGTCGAGGGCATCGACGACTATGCCATGATCCGCGAGGTCATCCTGCGACGGTATCGACTGGCCAGCGAGGGCGAGGAACTCTATCCCGACGTGATCCTCATCGACGGCGGCCTGGGCCAGTTGCACGCGGCTCTGGAGGCGTTCCAGCTGCTGGAGATTCGCCCGCCCATGGTCATCTCGCTGGCCAAACGCGAGGAGGAAATCTACACGCAGGCTCGCGGCAAGCCCATCCGGCTGTCTCGCAACAATCCGGCCCTGCGGCTCCTACAGAGCGTGCGCGACGAAGCCCACCGCTTCGCCCAGCACTATCACCACATCCTGCGACGCAAGCGACTCTTCGATCAAGACCTCGCCGCCGGTCGCCGGCCGCCTCGTGCTTCACGCAAGCGTCCGTCAAACGGGGGAAAGAATGTGAGACCTGAGTCCTGAGACTTGAGACCTGAGGCTTGAGACCTGAGGCTTGAGATCTGAGTCTACGGACTCGCTTCACCAGGGCAAGAACAAGAGCACATCCGTGGTCAAAACGCACGGAAGACACAGCGGATCACAGAGGCAAAGCGCCGCGCGGCTTGCCTCTGTGCTCCTCCGTGCCCTCCGTGGTTCGCCGTATTCGGACCTGAGCGTCGGTGGCGTCCGCGGAAAGCGGCGATGCGATCATCCGAGAGCGATGGCCGTATCCCGCACGGTGGTCGGCCCGGCCAGATTCACCGGACAAACCGACGCGCAAGCCGTGCAATCGCCGCAGCGGCTGGCCGCCTGGCGGAAGTCCACGCCAAGTGACTCATATTCGGTTCGCGCGTGCTCATGCAGGCCGTAATCCACGTCGTACATCCGGAAGCGCATGAGATCGTTCACCGGCAGGCCCTGCGGACAGGCCTTCTTGCATGCGGCACACATGCGGCACGTGCCGGCCTGGCTGTCGTGGAACTCGGCCGCCGCCCGGCGCTCGTCGGGCGTCAGGTGCGGGTTGCGCAGCTCCAGCCGCGTGACCATATCCACCTGGTCGAGCGTGTCCATGCTGGTAAGCATGCTGTCCGCCCCGGCCTCGAGATAGGCCTTGATATGCGGCCCGTAGACCGCGGCCCCTTTCTTGACCGCCTCTTTGGCGCCGCTCTTCATAGATAGAATGCCGACGCCCGCCTTGCGCAACGCCTTGAGGTTGGCCAGGAAGCGCTGACCGGCTTCATCGGCCGCCGCTTTGTCGCGATTCGCCGGGTTGGGCACCAGCTTCATCGCCAACAGCGCGACGTCGAAGTAATCCTTGTGCTGATCGAGCACGAGCTCGAGCACATCGTTCATGTCGCCGTGGCAGACGAACCCGGTGTGACGCACTTTCCCCTTCTTCTTCAGCGCGTCCTGCTGCCGGCGAATGGCGTCGACGCGCTTGGGATCCGGCGAGTGCAGCTCGGTCAGGACGGCATCCGCGTTCTCGACGCCCAGCGCGCGCAACATGTCGTCGATCTCGCTCTCCTTCTCCGGCCTGAGGCTCTTGAGACAGAGAAAGACTTTCTCGCGATACGCCGGGGCGGCTTTGAACAGTTCGCCGAACGCGGCCACGCTCGCCCCGCCGCCGTAGCTTGCCGACGTATGCACGAGATTGATCCCGCGGTCGATGGCCAGTTGGAGCACGCGCGTGCCCACCGAGCCCTTGAGCAGAATGCCGCCGAAGCTCACCAGCGTCACCGGATAGCCGGTTCGCCCGAGCTTGCCGTGCGGCAGAATCGGCTTCCTGGCCGTTGACTGCGCCGCGTCGCCGGCAGGGGCCGCCTGCTCCGCCCACGCCTGCGCGGCCAGGGCTCCGACCCCCAGCACCGCCGCCCCCGACGTCGTCCGCCACAGAAAATCCCGCCGGCTCACCTCATTACGTCGTTCGCGATCCATACGCTACCTCCGGAACCTGTAAGCTGATGCAGACCAAGACGCACGGCGGCATTGTACCCGAGTCTCGCGTATTCGCGACAGCGCCCTGTATCGCGGCGCCAAGCGGCGGCCGGTCGGCAGAGTTTGACCCGTCCTACAATGCCTCGGGTCATTTCCCCACTTGAACCGCAGATGAGGAGAGACGGATGAAGCTTCCCGCATTCGTGGTATTCGCCGCACTAGCCGCGGCCATCGCGCCCGCTCGCAGTCACGCCAACCTCCTGACCAACGGCGACTTCGCCGACGGACTGAACGGCTGGACCGTCTGGATTCAGCGCGACGGGCAAAGCGACTTTGCGGCGACCGTTGATACGGGCCGGCTCAGCGTGGCCGGGTCGGACATCAACGGCGGCGCGTACCAACAATTCGACGTCACGCCCGGTTGGGTGGTCACCGTCACCGGCTATTGGCACAGCGCGCCCGCCGTGCCCGATGCCATGTGGGCGGAGGTACTCGTCATCAACGCCGACCGCACACCGGTCGACGGCGTCGATGAGACCGGCGGCGTGAACGATGCCATACTTCTTTACAAGAACGACACGTTCGCAGGCCGGCCGGCATGGGACGGACCGATTCCTCGCACGTCACCAGTGCAGTACCAGATCTCGTTTACGGCTGCCGCGAGCAAGGCGACGCTCGTTCTCAAGACCGGCAACGTCGGCCCGAACACGTTCACGGGCGTTCTCTTCGACAATCTGGAGGTCCGAGCCGTGCCGCCGCCGGCCACCATGTCCGATCTGCCCGCCGGTTTTACCGGTCGCACATACACGTTTCCGGTCAGCAATATGACCTCCATCGCGCAGAGTCCGGTCAGTCGACATATCTACGCCATCAGCAACGAAGCGTCCGCGACCAACACGCGGCTCTACCGCATCGAAACCGACGGCCCCGCCATCACCGCGTCGCTCGTGCCCGGCCTGGGCAACCTGGTGGACAACGCTCAAGGCCTCACGTTCGATCCCGCCGGCAATCTCTACATCTCCACGCAGTTCGGCAAGATCATCAAGGGCATCGACACGCATCCCGATCCGGCCATCGACGCGTTCGCGTTCTCGACCATCGTGACCATGCCTCCGCTCCAGATCGGCACGTTCCATGGCGTCGGTGGTGTGGCCGTCGGTCCGGACGGCCTGCTCTACATCAACTCCGGATCCGAGTCGCACTACGGCTTCCTCTCCGACGGCTCGGCGGAGATCTTCGAGGGCCGCCTCAATGCCCGCATCCTGCGCTGCAACCTGGACGGCAGCGGCCTCGAGACGTTCTGCGAGGGCATCCGCAACTCCTTCGACATCACCTTCCGCATGGACGGCAAGCTGTTCGGCGTCGAGAACGGCCCGAACCTCGGCTGCGACTACGCCGACGAGTTCAACATGCTCGAAGCCGGTCAACACTACGGATTCCCGTATCGCTACGGCAGCGACGTTTCGGGCAGCGACGCGTCGTACACCTGCACGAGCGTGGGCACGCCCGGCCCCCCGCCGCTGCCGGACGGTCTGGCCACCACGCCTGCCTGGGCCAACTATGGTCCCGACGGCAAGCCCGGACCGGGCGAACTCGGCTACGCCGACGGCGGCCCCTACCACGGTTTCCACCCGCACTCCTCGCCCAACGGCCTGGACTTCTACGAGCCGGCGCTCATGGATCCGGGCGCGATCCTCTTCCCGCCCGAGTTTCACGGTCGGGCGTTCGTCGCTCGCTTCGGCAATCTCGAGCCCGTGCCCGAAGTCGGCTTTGACGTGCTCACGCTTCGCCTTGACGAGGCCGGCCGAGGGTTCACGTCCAATCGCTTTCTCGGCGGCCTGGGCCGAGTCGTCGACGTGCTCTGCGCGTACAACGGCAAGGTGTACGTGCTCGAATACAACCAGGAGACGGTTTGCTGCTTCGGATCGTGGGGTACGCCGAGCCGGCTGTACGAGATCGCCTATACCGTGCCGACGGTACCGCTCATCGGCTTGAGCACGTCGGCCCTGGTGCGTTCCGTCGATTACACGCAGAACCTGCCCGACGACACGTTCACGGTAGCCAACACCGGCGTGGGCACAGTCCATTTCACCGCGAGCAGCGATCAAGCTTGGCTGGCGGTCAGTCCAACCAACGGCAGTTCCACCGGCCCGGGCGACGCCGTGACGCTCACGCTCTCCTATTCGACGGCCGCGCTGGCCATCGGCACGCATCACGCGTCTATCACCATCGCCGATCCTGGTGCTGCCAACAGCCCGCAGGTGCTCAGCGTGACGCTAACGGTGAAGAGCGTGCGGCCCGACTTCGATCTCGACAGCGACGTGGATCTGGAAGACTTCGCGTACCTGCAACGCTGCCTGGGACCGATCCTGGGGGCTCCGCCCTCGCCCGGTTGCGAACCGGCCGACATCGACGGTGACAACGACGTGGATACGTTCGACGTGACCGCGTTCCAGGACTGCATGTCCGGCGCGAACGTCCTGGCTAACCCCACCTGCGACGACGCGTACGAGTAGGAGTAGATGTCCGCGTTTCTTGTGGTGCACGCTTCCAGCGTGCATGTGCAGGCAGGAGTACGTGTTCAGCGTACGGCACCTTCTCGCCCCGTAGGGGCGCCGGTCAATAGCCGGCGGCGTGAGCCGCCGGTGCGGGCCCCGCACTAGCTACCCTTGTCAACCTGAGGGCGGCGACCGCCCTCAGATTGACAAGGAGATGTTTTTTGGGTAGCCAGCGGTCCGTGGCCGAACGCCCACGGCTACTGACTTCGCGCCCCTTCGGGGCGAAGCCGCGCCGCTCTCTCTCTACTGACTTCGCGCCCTTTCAGCGCGAAGCCACGTCGATCTCCTGCACGGCAAACACGTGCAGGCAGGATGCCTGCACCACAATATTGCGTCATTTGTCGACGCGGCCGGGGCCGTACAACGGCATGCCGGGCAGCGCGCCGGTGACTTCTTCGTTCTCCACCACGGGCTGCCCGTTGACGATGACGTGGATGATGCCCTTGGCGTACTGGTGCGGCTGCTCGAACGTTGCCTGATCGGCGACGGTCTGCGGATCGAAGATGGTGATATCGGCCCAAAATCCCTCGCGCAGTAAGCCGCGATCCTTGAAGCGGAACGCCAGGGCCGGCATCGAGGTCATCTTACGGATGGCCTCCTCCAGCGTGATCACGCCGCGTTCGCGGACGTACCGCCCCAGCACTCGGCTGTTCGACCCGTAGCCCCGCGGGTGCGGCTGGCCCTCACCGAACACGCGCACACCGCTGTCCGAACAGACGGCCGTCAGCGGATGGCGCATGATGTTCTCCACCTGCTCCTCGCTGAAGCTGTGGAAGACGCACGATGCGCCGCCCTTCAAGAAAATGTCGATGATCGCCAGGTACTGCTCGCGCGACGTCACCTCGGGCAGTTCGTCTCCGCCGCCCGCGGAAGCGTCGGCGGCCTGCTCGCGCTGGCGCTTCATCATCTGGGCGATCTGCTTGATGTTCTTGCCCACGTATTCCGGGTACGCGCTGCACGACGAGATCACCGCGTACGACATGTCCCGCCGCTGCCGTTCGATCTCGTGCGACTGCCGCATGTCCGCCAGCACGCGTTCGAGCGAGGCGGGATCCTGCAAGACCTGCCGTGCCCGGTCGTTCCCCTCCTCGCGGACCCACGACGGAAGCAGCGAGGCGATGCCCGTGCTCGACGCGGTGTACGGATACTGGTCGAGCCAGACCTCCTGACCGGCAGCCCGCGCCTCCATCACCCGCGCCAGCGTCACTTTGCTGCCGCCCATCGACCGGGCCACGTCCGTCGGCATCTTGAAATGCGAGATTTGGACGCGGCTGCCCGACTCGCGCCCGACCCGCAAGGCCTCATCGATGGCGGCAAGAATCTCGCGAGCCTCGTCGCGCATGTGTGTGGCGTAGATGCCGCCGTACTCTGCCGCCACCTTCTGCAATTCGATGATCTCTTCGGTCTCGCTGTACGTGCCGGGCGTATAGATCAAGCCAGTGGACATGCCCACCGCGCCATCGAGCATGGCCTGCCGGACCATCTGCTTGGCCTTGTCCATCTGGGCGGTGGTCAGCTTGTCCGCGCGATCTCCCTTGACGGCGCGAAGGATGGAGTTGTGACCGATCAGTGTGGCCACATTGACGGCCACGCCTTTCTTCTCGAGTTGGTGAAAGTAACCGCGAACATCCGTCACGCTGCTCCCGCAGTTGCCAGTGACGATGGTGGTCACGCCGTCACGGATAAAATTCTCCGCTCGGGGATGCTTGTGCAGATCCTCGTCCGCGTGCGTGTGGACATCGATGAAGCCGGGAGCCACGACCAGGCCCGTCGCGTCGATCTCCTTGGTTCCTGCTCCGGGAGCGATCCGGCCGATGGTGACAATCTTCCCGTTCCGCACGCCGACGTCGTCGTAGAACCAGGAATTACCCGAGCCGTCCATGACCCGGCCGTTGCGAATCACCAGGTCGTACCGGTGCGCCGCCGCAGCCCGAGCTGGTTGCTGCCCCGGCTTCGCCTTGGCCGCAGCGGCCTGCACGAGGCCACCCCCTGTGCTCATGAGAACCACCACCGACAATAGCCGTGTCCAGCCTGGCAACATGGTTTCGTTCTCCGCGATATGCACCCCTGCCTCCCGGCGGAATCGCCAGGACATGGCACCGACAGCTTACAGCCATCCGCCGTGGCTGGGTAGCCAAATGTTCCGCCATTCGGTCCCCCTTCGTCATTCAGATTTCGTCATTCGCCTTTCCGGACTTGGACACCGCCCGGCCCGCGCCTCGCAGCCACATTCGCCCGCGTTATAATGAGGCTCTTGATTTGCTGTCCTTTGCAGGAGTTGCCTCGCATGCTGATTTCGCAGACGAACCCCGCCGGCCCGCTGACCGAAGCTGATATGCGCAACCTGGTCGAGCGCCACGTTTCCGCCACCGGCCTGGACGGCAAGCGCGTCCTGGCCGTCATTCCCGACCATACCCGGAGCGGTCCCACCGGAACGTGGTTCCGCGTCATCGCCGACACGCTCATGGGCCGGGCCAAGCAGATCGACTTTCTGATCGCCCTGGGCACGCACCCGCCCATGCCCGAGGAGAAGATCAACGAGTTGCTGAAGCTCACGCCGGCTGAACGCGAGGCGAAGTACGCGAGCGTGCGGGTGCACAACCACGAGTGGAACAACCCGGCCGCCCTGCGGCAGGTGGGCACGCTCAGCCACCAGCAAGTCGAAGAGTTGACCAACGGCATGCTCAGCATCGAGGTGCCGGTCAAGATCAACCGGCTCGTGTTCGACTACGACCACGTGATCATCTGCGGGCCGGTGTTCCCGCACGAGGTCGTGGGTTTCTCGGGCGGACACAAGTATTTCTTCCCGGGCATCGCCGCTCCCGAGGTGATCAACTTCACGCACTGGGTGGGTGCGCTCCTGACCAACCCGGTGGTCAACGGCACGCGCGAGACGCGCGTCCGGGCGGCGATCGAGGCCGCGGCAGACCTCGTGCCGGGCGAGCGGAGTCTCATCGGCTACGTGGTGAATAAGGACGACGTGGCCGGCGCGTTCGCCGGCCCGGTCCGCGAGGCGTGGAAGGCGGCCACCGAGCTATCCAGTTCGCTGCACATCAAGTACATCGACAAGCCGTACAAGACCATCCTCAGCTGTGCGCCGAAGATGTACGACGACATCTGGACAGCCGGCAAGTGCATGTACAAGATGGAGCCCGCGGTGGCCGACGGTGGCACGCTCATCATCTACGCCCCCCACATCGACGAGGTGTCGTACTCGCACGGCAAGGTGCTCGACGAGATTGGCTATCACACCCGCGATTACTTCGTCAAACAGTGGGACAAGTTCAGCCGGTATCCTTGGGGCGTGATCGCCCACAGCACACACGTGCGCGGCGTGGGCACGTACGAAAACGGCGTGGAGAAGCCCCGCGTCAACGTCGTGTTGGCCACCCGCATCCCCGAGAGCCGTTGCCGCAAGATCAACCTAGGCTACATGGATCCCGATTCGATCAACCCGGCCGATTACGCCAACCGCGAATCCGAAGGCATCCTCATGGTGCCCAAGGCCGGCGAGATCCTCTATCGGCTCAAGGACATGAGCGCGTTTGAACGCCTCGCGGGACTGTGAGAGAGGGGGCTGGAGACTAGGGCCTGGGGGCTGGGGAAGAAGACTTGAGTCCTGAGACCTGAGGCTTGAGGGCTGCGGGCTGGGTGGCGAGATTCGAGCTCGCCCGCAGAACCGCCCTCCCCAAGCCTCGACGCTATCGCGCGGCCGGTGCCTTCGTCTCGTTCGCCGCGTCTCCGCGTCACCGCGTCGTTGTGTCACCGAGTCGTCATGCACGGCGTCGTCTGCCTGTCTTCGCCCCGACGGGGCGCAAGTGAATAGCCGGGCGGCGTAGGCCCCCGGAAAGCGAGGCACCGATACATCAATCTTTTTCTCTTTTCTCCTCCTGAGGCCGGCGTGCCGGCCTCAGGAGGAGAAAGTCTGTTCTTGACCACGGATAGCACGGACGGGCAGCGATCAAGAAAGAATTTTTTACAGGAGGCAACGGAGATAACAGAGAAGCTTCTCCGTTGCCTCCTATTAACCCAATTCCGCACTCGCGAGCGGTCGGCTATTCGGCATGCGGCCGGGTGGTCGCGGACAACGTGGGCAGCGCAAATGCTGATTGCCGGCAGACCATGCCGGTCCGTTTGCCATCGGTTCCCGTGTAGGCGCACATCATGGCGTAGCCTTTATGCAGCACGTGCAGGAATCGCTCATCGCTGCTGAGTTCATACCCGTACGCCAGGCCGGGCAGGCATAACGCGTTGACCGCACCATTACCTGCGTCGTCGCGATACAGATCGCAGCCGGTCTTGTAGCGGAAGCCTGCCTTCTCGTCGTTCCACGTCTGCTCGACCAGCCAGCGACACGCGTTGACGATGCAATCCTTCACGTCGGGCCGCGGCTCGACGAGGTCGTAGCGCATCAATCCGTAGAGCAGAATACCGGTGGCGAACGCCTTGCCGCCGATGCCCGTCTGGCCGTCGCACTCGCTGGGCGGCTGCGGGAGGAGCCAGCCGCCACCCACCGGGTCCTGCTTTTCGAGGATGCGCTCGACGTAGATGCGGGCCGCGTTCAGATAGTACGGATTGCCCGTCGCCTCGTAGGCCGCGACCGCATTGGAAAGCGGCCAGCCGGCACCGCGCTCGATGCGGAAATCAAAAGTGGGCGTCAGGTAAGCGGCCTGGGCCGAGCAGACCATCTCAGCCCTTTCGAGCAGGTCGCGGTCGCCGGTGAGGAAGTAGTACGCGAAATTGCCTTCCTGGTAGATGTGGCCGCTGGCGTCCACCATGCCGCGATAGAAGTGCTGGTTGTACACGTCGGTCTTGAGCCACGCCTCGAGCAGACCGCCGGCGGGCCCGGTCGAAGGCATTCGATCGCCCGCGCCCACGTGCCCCACGCAGTGCGTCCACACGCGGCCGGGCATGCGCTCGTCAATGGGCGCATGGATGGTGTCTACGGTCGCGTGATGGACGGCCATGTCTCGGCCGACCGCGAAGTAGTCCCAGCGCCCCGTACGGGCGAACTGCAGCGCCATGGTCCAACTGAGGTCGTACTCGTTGTTGCCCCAGTTGTACGTGCGCTCACCGTGCCAGTCGCCGAAGTTCATCCAGCCGTACTCGCCCGCGCTTTCACGCAGATCGAGCACCACCCGGACGTTTCGCTCAACCAGCGCTTCGTACTCGGGTCGGTTATCGGCGGCAGCTGTACGCACCGGCCCGAACGCACCCGACCGACAGTACTGCTCGGGATCAACCGCCGCATACGGCAGGCTCAGCACGCCCGTGGCCCACGCATCCGGCCCGCCCTGTTCGACCACGTCGCCCGCCTGACCGAAACGCACCCAGAACTCGTGACGCAGCGCCATGCCGCGACGCAGCAGGTAGCACCCGTCGTCATCGAACGCGTAGCCCTGCCGCATCCAGTCCATGAGGTCCTTGGCGACGTACTTGTCTTTGCCCAGTTCGGGCAGCAGCCGCACGTGCAGACCGTCAGGCTTGAGCGCGATCGACTTGGGCCACGTCTGCCAGAAGTCGCGCACGGCCAGCGCGATTTCCTGGCCGCCCCGCTGCACGACCGCCCAGCCCGGCGAGCGCGCGGATTTCTCACTCGTCTGCCCGTTCGTGATGGTGCGCAGCCGGTTCGCATCGAGCTGCCAAAGCTCGTGCCGGCCCGGCTCGGTGACATCGACCGGTTCGCCGCCCGGCAGTTGTCCGCGCAGCGGTTCCTCACCCGCGATAGGGATGCGAAACGCGAGACTCCGAATCCGCTGGAACTCGGAGCCGTCAACATCATGGATGAGCGTCAACTGCACCTGCACCAGCGGCGAGCCGGCCGTGAAGAAATAGCGAAGTCGGTAGGCGAGCCCCTTCTCGCCGTTGTCGGCGGCGAAGTGTCCTTCCACCCGCAGCACCGTTCGTACGGGCCCGGTCTCTTCCCATTCGCTGCGCTCGGGGCGTCCGAGTCCCCACGCACGGCCGTTGCCGTCGATCACGCGGACGTTGCCCAACTCGGGCTTGCCGGTGATCGAACGCCCACCGTGTCGCGAAACGCGATCGAACAACGCGAAGCGCTCCGGTGTCCATTCGCACTCCAGCAAGCGATCGTTCCACCGGATCGCATCCTCCCCGACTAAAGCCAACTGCTCGTCGGCAAAGCGGCTACCGGACGGAGTGGGTGCCGAGACCAGCCGAACCTCGGTCGATTCCTTGCGGGCGGCAACGCGCGTGAACAGCCAGCGCACGCTGCCATCCGGCCAGCGAGCGGCCACGGTGTTCTGCGTCGGCAGATTGCCCGCCTGATCCACTGCGACGAGTTCATCAACTCTCCACAATGCGCTGGGACTGAACGGGATGCCGGCCAGGATGGGCCGCTCGGGCACGATCGGGCCGGCCGGCGTAAGCGCAATGTCAATGGATGGCTTCGCCTGCTGTCTGGTTGTGCCGCGCGGCAACGTGAGTTCGACCGGCTCGGATGTCCACTCGAAGTCTTTGGCGAACGGGATGGCGACACGAACCTTGATCCGCGGCATCGACCAGGCGAAAGCGGGCACGGGATGCCGATGATTGCGCAGCTTGGGCGAGCCGTCGCGATCGATGATCACCCGCTCAAAACTGCCGTCATAATCGATCTCCAGCATGCCCGTGGGCACCGGCCGATCCGATGTCCAGACGATCTCGTAACCGGCCGGGTTGCCGGACTTGTCGGGCGCGGCGAATGCTTCGAAGTGGCTCAGCGTCGGCGGCTTGAACGGGTCGAGGCGGATGTAGTCGTAGTAGCCCGGGCCGATGTTCGATGGCGTGCAATAACGGTCGTCGATCCAGAGTTGGAATGTGCCATCGTCGATCCGGAACACGCCGAGGTTGTCCTCGGCGTTGCATTCGGTCGGCCGCCAGTTCTTGCCGTCGAGCGAGACGGCCAGCTTGCGGCCGGTGCGATTGAGCACCACCTCGTACACGCCAGGGGGAATGCCTTCCAGCCGTGTGTGCAGCGGCGGCGCTCCGGCCTCGGGCGTCGCCCGATCCTCGCGAATGATTGGCGAACGTAGCACGACGCCACCCGACCAACCGGCCGACGCGTTCTGGCTCCAGAGATTCCACCGATCCTCCGTGTCGCGATCGGCCAACCAGGCTTCACGCGGCGTGGTCCAGTCCTCCGCTTCGAACAGCAGGCTCTCGCCTACCCGCGTTGGCTCTGCCGCCCAAGCGGCCGACGTCAGCCACAAGCTCGAAAGAACGATACTCGTCCAGACGCGCCGACAATCCATCTAATTCCTCCGTGACCGGCGACCGCTTATCCTTTCCGGCTCACAGCTCATGGCTAATAGCTCATCGCTTGTTTCAACTCCTCGATGATGGCCGGGCCCGACGACGTGCCGATTCGACACGCGCCGGCCTCGATCATGGCTCGGGCGGACGACAGCCTGCGAATGCCGCCGGACGCTTTGACCTTCAGCGGCGTGGCGTAACGATGCAGGAGACGGACGGTCTCGCTGGTGGCCCCGCCGGCCGGGTGAAAGCCCGTGCTGGTCTTGACGAAGTCGGCCTGGGCTTCGGCGGCACATCGGCAGCCCGCGATGATCTGGTCGGGTGTGAGGACGGCTGTCTCGAGAATCACCTTCAGCTCGTGCTCGATCGAGGCGGCGTGCACGACGTCGACCACGGACGCAATATCGTCGCGCACGATCGACGTATCACCCGCGATGAGGTCGCCGATCCGGGCCACCATGTCGATCTCCATCGCCCCGTCGTCGATGGCTCGCCGCGCCTCGTCCACCTTGGTTTCCGTGCGGCTGGTCCCCAACGGGAAGCCGATCACGCTGGCCACGCGGACGGAGGAACCCGCCAACATCTGCGCGCAGCGCGCCACCCAGATTGGATTCACGCACACGGCCACAAAGCCGTAGCGCAAGGCCTCTTCACACAGGCGGTCGATGGCCGCCGCCACCGCCTCTGGCTTGAGGTTCGTGTGGTCAATCATGGCGGCCAGTGATTCGGGTGTCATGGTGCGACTCCTAAGGCGTTAATAAAGGGTTTGGGGGCTGGGGACTGGGGAAGCATAGAAAACATAGGGGCTTATCGCCGGTGGGCGAGTTCAGCGCCCGTCCCCGGCCCCTCAGTCACCGCGTTGCCCGCTTTGCTCTCATCCGTGCCGGCCGCGGTCGCGCGGTGCCGACAGCGTGTGATCAAATCGCAGTTGGAACTCTTCGATGTATTTTTTCTTCTGGAAATATTTCAGGGCGGACTCCACCGAGTTGAACACCTCGTTGGCGGTGCGAGTCACGAACGGCGAGGGCTCGACCTTGGGCTTCCAGATGACGTAGACTTCCTTCGTGGTCTCGTAGGCGTGCTGCAGCTCGCGCTCGACGCCGCTGGACAGGCCAGGCTTGCCGCCGGGCAGTTCGGGCACGTAGCTGACGATCATGTCCGACTGATCGATGAGCTTGAAGTCGCGAGCGTAGATCTGTCCGTCGATGTCGCCGGCCACCGACGTCACGTCCGTCACGCGAAACTCCATCATCCGCCCGTGCACCTTGATCTTGAAGCTGTTCTCGCCCCGCTGTGTGGCAGCGCCGGCCTCCATGAGCAGACGCTTCTCGTCCAAGTCGCCAGGGTCGAACGTGATGAAGTGCTCGGCCAGCGTCTCGCGGAACGCGTCGATCTCGGCCAGCACGGCCGGCATGTCCATCACGTGCGTCATGGGGAACGACGGATAGACCTTGCGCCGGTGGCTCTCGAACATGAGCCGGTAGACGCTTTCGGCGGTGTCCCGCTCGATGCCCCGCGCGATGACGTAATAGCTGCCGTGGCCGCGAATGATCCGGGCCATCACCTCCGTGGCCAGGATCTCCTCCTCGCGCCAAACGAGGATGTCCTTGAGCGTGTGGTCCACTTCGTGTTCGCGGGTGAGCCGTTCGTGGACGGCATCGACGTTGTCCACCAGCGTGAAGTACAGATCGGCGTTCAGCTCGACGAGCTGGTCGTGATCGAATGCGGGAAACAAACCATGGCGCCAGCGGAACGTCGCGTGCGTGTTGACCAGCAGATTGGGCGCCTTTTCCGCCAACCGCAGGATGTCCTTGAACACCGACCGCCGCAAGCCGTCGAGCCGGTTGCGGGGCAGATCGAGGATGCGACCCGGCACGACGTCGGGCGCTTCCTTGTACATCATGTCGCCCACATGACAGACGACCACTTCTCGGCCGTTCTTGCGGGCGATCTCCGCCACTCGTTCGATGAAGGGCTTCTTGTCCACGCCGACCTGGCCGGTCATGACCGCCCGCACACCGCTGTGCGACCGCTGACCGAATAATGTTCCGCTCGCCAGGGCCATATACAAACCTCCAGACACAAACTGTTTATGGTACCTCCGCCCGCGAGCGGAAGCAAAGAACCGCCGGGCGGCATGTTGGATTCCGAAATCCGAATGCCGAAGGACGAACGAAGCCCGAGTCTCGAAATCTGGATGAGATGGGGGCAAGTTACGGGACCCGCTCGCCCAGCGGCAGGCCCCGTGCCACTATGATGTTAGCACGTTGAATTCCATGCCAACTGCGACGGTGTCCACTCGCCAATAGTACACGGTCCCGGGGGACAACCGGCCGGGATCAAAAGTGGTCCCCGTGACGCATTGCGCATGTGTGTCCCCACCCTGCGATGCCTACGGCACCGTGATCGGGGAAATCTGGAGATTCCAGACCCAGCCCTACCTCGGAGACCTGGACTCCGACGGCGATGTGGACCAGGAGGACTTCGGCCGGCTCCAAGTCTGCCTGAGCGCCAGCGAGGTGCCACGACTGAACCCACCCTGCAGCCGTGCCCGGCTGGACGACGATGACGATGTGGATACCGACGATGTGACGGTGTTCATGAGCTATTTCTCGGGCCCCGAAACCGCTCCGCCGGATCACTGCCTGGTCACGGGGCCGTAATGGTGCTTTTCAGGGGGGGGCGGGCATCCTGCCCGCTGGTCGTGCCGATTATTGTGCACGATGGTGATGCGCAAACGCTCTGCGTGCGAGTCCTTCTCGCCCGAGCCACTATCGCAGCGTCAACCCGAGAATGACGGCAGTGATGGCAGCGGCAGCCAGAACGATGGTCACCACGAACAGCATGATGAACCGCTTGTTCTGACGCGCGATGAGCTTGCCCAACTCCGCGGCCTGATCGTCCGCCTTGCGGTTCATCTGGGCCAGCGCCTCGGCCTGCGTCGTGTTCACCTCGCCCAGCGTGGTGATGGCCGTGCTGAGTTTCTCCATCGTCTGCGACGTGACGAGGTTCTGCTCGGCCGACATTTCCATCTGCTTGCGGATGCCGTTGATTGCCTCGGTCTGGGCCCGGCTGGCCTTGGGGATTTCGTTGATCGCTTCGGCGACCTGCGACATGCGGGCGTTGCCTGCTTCGATGTGGCCGGCGATGGCCTCGAGCGTCTCGGCGTTGTGCCGGCCCAGACTGGCCGCGTCCACGCTCGACCTCGCCAACTGCTCCAGCGCGTTGCAGATGCGGTCGGTACGCTCGCCCTGCTGAGCCAGATGCTTCTGGATTTCCTCGACGACCTGGTTGAGCCGGTCATAACCTTCCTGCAGCCGGTTCAACACCGCGTCGCGCCGGCCCCACCGAACCAGCGACGTGGCCGTCTTTTCCGCGGCCGGGTCGCCGTCGTCGTTCAGATCGTCCGGCATCTCGACGCCCTCCACGAGCAGACCGTCGTCGCCCACGCGCGGCAGGTTCGCATCCTTGCTGTCTCCGTTCGCCTTCTTGCTGAAACGTTCCGCCAGACGGCTGAGCCACGAACCGGTTTGGGGCGACATGGCAAGACCCTCCTTTCACTCCGGCGTGAATATAACCCGGCCCGACAGGTTCGCCAACCACCGAATTCGAGGCGGCGCACCCGAGCATGCTGCGATTGACGGGTTGATCGCCCTGCACTGTGCGCTGCGCTTTATCCCCGAGGCTGCATCCAGTACGCTGGTCGGCATGAACGCGATCATCCTCAGCGTGGGCAACGAATTGACGCTCGGTCAGACGGTGGACACCAACAGCGCCTGGCTGTCGCGACGGTTGGCCGAAGTCGGCGTGCAGGTCGTCATGCATGCCACGGTGGCCGACGAACTGGAGCCGCTCGTGCGGGAAATCCGTCGCGCATCCGAGTTGGCGGACTTGGTGCTCATCACGGGCGGCCTCGGCCCTACCGCCGACGATCTCACTCGCGACGCGCTGGCTGCCGTCCTGGGTGTCGAACTGGTGCTGGAGGAGCGCTATCTCGAGCAGATCCGAGCGTTCTTCGCTGAACGCGGGCGTCCCATGCCGGAGGCCAATCGGGTCCAGGCAATGTTTCCCGCCGGCAGCGAGCCGATCGAAAACACCTGCGGTACGGCTCCGGGCATCCGCGCCCGTGTGGGCCGAGCGATGGTGTTCGTCATGCCCGGTGTGCCAAGAGAAATGCGCGTGATGTACGACCGCGACATTTTACCCTGGCTACAGGCCCACACGAATGGAGCGGTGATCCTTGCCCGCACCATCCAGACGTTCGGCGCCGGTGAGTCGGAGGTGGGCGAGCGGATCCGCGACCTCATGGCCCGTGGCCGAAACCCCACTGTCGGCACGACTGCCCAGCAGGCGGTCATCGGCGTCCGCATCCACGCCGCCGGCGCAAGCCGCGCCGAGGCCGAAGCCCTGCTCGAGCAGACGACCGCCGAGATCCGCTCCCGGCTGGGAAATATCGTCTACGGTCAGGACGCCGACACGCTATGGAGCGTAGTCGTGCGCGAGTTGATCGCGCGTGGCGAGACGCTCTCGACGGCTGAATCATGCACGGGCGGCCTGGTGGCCAAGCGAATCACCGACGTGCCGGGCAGCAGTGCCTGCTTCCTGGAAGGCGTGGTGACCTACGCCAACGAAGCCAAGATCCGGCTCCTGGGCGTCCCGGCCGAGTTGATCGCCGCTCACGGCGCGGTCAGCCGTCCCGTCGCCGAAGCGATGGCGGTCGCCTGCCGCGAACGCAGTGGCAGCGACTACGCCCTGAGCGTCACCGGCATCGCCGGACCGTCCGGCGGCACTCCCGAAAAGCCCGTGGGCCTCGTTTACGTTGGCCTGGCCGACGCCGACGGCTGCGACGTGCTGCAGTTACGACTGGGCTCGACCCTCGACCGGGAAGAAATCCGCGACCGCACGACCAAAACAGCCTTGAACCTTCTGCGCCTCCGGTTGACCGTTTCCTGAGCGTACCGTCTACCAAAATACCCACCTCTCCGGAGCCGTTTCACGGACGACAACTCCTCATTGTCCTGCTAACGGCACGCCGAAAAACTGTCGGGTGGCAATCTGAATCAATGACATTGTGATTCTTACTTTTTGTGCTATATATTCCGTCTGGAAGATCGTCGGATTCTGCGTCTGCAGGAATACCGATACCGATGTGCCCCGTAAAGAACCTCGCATTTTTCGCTTCCAAAAGCGTTGATGCGGCATCGCGTTCAGTGTATTTTGTTTATCGTCAGCATCAGTCGATGACCTGAACGACATCGGCTGTACCGTGCACGCGGAACGCCCGTTGGATTCGTGCAGAATATCTTCTTTTGTTTAGCTCAGATTTATTCTTAACCACAGCGAATGAGAAGAGAGCGTATGCAAGTTCGCCCACATGCCTCGATTCAGCAGAATGCGCCGTCGTGCGATCCGCTCGAGATTATCTGCGAACGGGTCTTTCGGCGTTTCAACCGAGCCTACCCCATCCCGGTAGCCGTCCACCGGCTCGATGGCAAAAAGGAGAGCATGTGGGTGAACGGCGCGGAAGTGCCCAGCGTTCACCCGACCTGCCGAGAGTGTCGCGATCGAGAGACATGCGGAGTGCGGTGGAAGGCCGGCGCAGCAGACCCCTCAGCCCCTCAGAGTGCCTCCTGCCCGGCAGGTCACCTCGTTTCATTCGTGCCGCTGCGTTATGACGGCAAGGCCCTGGCGCTGTTTCAACTGGTCGAACCGGGCACCCTTCCCCGGGCCTCGTTCCAGCACCGCACGACGTTGCTGGCCGACATCGTGGCCGAGAGCGCATCAGGGCCCGATGCATCCACGGCCTCCAAGCCGAAACTCGCAGCCGCGGCCACCTGGTGGCGCCCGGCGAGAACCGGTATTCATCCGCAGGTGCAAAAAGCGATCGAATACGTCGAAGAACACCTCTCGGACCCCCGCACCAACGTGGCCACCGTCGCCCGCGTGCTCGGGATCAACTCGACATACCTCTCGCACATCTTCTCCGAGCAGATGGGCACGCGAATGAGCCGCTACATCGCCAGCCGTCGCATCCAACTGGCCAAGAAGCTTCTGGCCACCACCGACTGGCAGATCAAACGCATCGCATTCGAGAGTGGGCACACCAACGCCGACTGGTTCAGCCAGGTGTTCCACACCTATGCGGGCATGACGCCGTGCAATTACCGGCGGCTGGTTCGATCGAAGGCGGCCGCCGCGGAATAGGTGCGGGCTTGGGGCCAATCATCTGGCCGAGAGCTGAGAGTCAACATCTGATAGCTGATAGCTGATGGCTCTCCTCATTCACTTGTCGCGGACGAGCGTCCCGAGCCTTTCGATGAGTGCCTGACGAAGCAGCGGGACCATGATCTCGTGGTGTCCGGCAATGTCGTGACCGCGCCCGGGAGCGACCGGACGGCCGACCACGTTCTGCGCGGGACGATAGTGTCGCAGCATGTCCATGTTCACCGTGGTCAGGTTGTCGAGATCCGCCCCCAGATTGCGAGCCACGGACACCGCTTTCAGGAACACCTCGGGCAGCAGGACGGCCGAGCCGATGTTGCACCACACGCCGCACGTACCCGCCCCGCCGTCGCCCATATCCCGTACGATGGCGCAGAGCCGATGGAAGTCGTCCATGGTGGCTGTGCCCAGGGCGGCTCCGTCCATCTGCGGCGACATGTGTACGGTATCCGTGCCGATCGCCACATGCACGCACGCCGGCAGACCGAGTTCGGCCGCCGTGGCCAGGATGCTGTAGCCGCAGTTCGGCAGCTTGCGCTCGAGGGCCAGCTCGCCGATGGCCCGGCCGTAACCCCGGCGGTCGCGAGCGGCTCGCTTCGCCGCCTCGCTGAAGTATTCCATCGTCTCGCGCACCATGCCGAAGCGTCCGTCGCGGATGGTGTCGCCGACGTCTTCGCTGGTCGCTCCGAGCATGGCGATCTCGATATCGTGGATGGCCGTCGCTCCGTTACAGGCCACACCGGTCACGATGCCTCGTCGCATGAGGTCGATCACCAACGGCCCGCAGCCGACCTTCACCACGTGACCGCCCATCGCGAACACCACCGGCTTGCCGGCCTGCCGCGCCGCCACGATGGCGTCCACCGCCGCCCGCAGCTTCCTGGCCCCCAAGAAGTTCGGCAGCGAATCGAACCATTCGGCAAAACTCGCCCCTGCCTGTCGCACGCTCGCGAACGCGTCGAGTTGCGAGATATGCTTGCGATCGTGTACCGAATGCAGTTTGAGTCTGGACAGATCCACCGGCTCTGGTTCGCTCATCTTCCGATCCTCAACTGGCACGCTGCCGCAGGCACACCGCCCGCCCCGCAACGCTGCCGCACTACTCCGCCGTCGGCGTCTGATCGTCGGACGCCGGCTCCTCGTGCTCCTTTAACATGCGGTCGATCAACTCGTCCAGCACGCGCTCGCCGTCGTCGAGCAGTTCCATGTGCACCACCGCGCTGAACACCGGCACGGGCCAGTCGGTCTGCAACCGAGCCAGCTTCACCGCGTCCTTTTCGGTCGTGAACAGGCACTCCACGCCCAGGTCGCGCGCCCACGTCATCAGCGCATCAACGTCGTCTCGCGAATAGTCGTAATGATCCGGGTAGAAGGCTGTGTCCACCGGGCGACAGCCGATATCGGTCAGCGTCCGCACGAACGCCTCGGGCCGGGCGATGCCGGCGAAGCATGCAGCCGGCCCGGTCGGCACGTCGGCCGGTTGGCCCGCCAGATCGGCGAAACCCGCGAACCGATGCACCGCTCGCACCAGGGGCACGTTCGCCGCCCAGCCGCGAATCTCCTTTTCGATCGCCTCGAGTTGTTCGGGCGAAACCTGGTCGCACCGCGTCACAATAATGGCATCCGCGCGGCGCAGGGAACTGATGGGTTCTCGGAGCAATCCGCGAGGCAGCACCCAGCCATAGCCGAACGGCCGAGTCGCGTCGACCAACAGGAGATCGAGATCACGCCCGAGCCGGCGATGCTGGAAGCCGTCATCGAGAATGGCCGCACCGGCGTGGTACTCGGCAATCGCCAGCCGGCCCGCCTGGGCCCGGTCGGGATGGGCGATGGCCACCGCCTGCGGCACCCGCCGCGAAATCAGAAGCAGTTCGTCCGCTCCGGCATGCTGCGTCGCCTTGTAGCCGCGGCTCAGAACCGCCGGTTTGCGGCCGCAAGCCAGCATTCGCTCGCACAGCCAGATGGTCATGGGCGTCTTGCCCGTGCCCCCTACGGTCAGGTTGCCCACCGAGATGACGGGAATGTCGAGCCATACCGGCATGGCCCAGGTGTCGTAATAGGCATTGCGCACCCGGATGCCCCGCTCGTACGCGAACGACAGCACGCCCAGCCCCGTACGAGCCAGGCTCATCGCAATCCCTCGCTTGCGACCCGAAACGAGGTCCTCGAATGCTGAACGTCCGCTTTGCATCGTCGTCCCTTGATCCTCGGCATTTCGTGGTGCACGCTTCCAGCGTGCACAATTACAGGCAGGATGCCTGCATCACCATGCCATCACTCCCATAAGGCCATGGCCGAGCAACTGACTGCCGTGCCGCTGTCTCGATCGACGGTCTGATGATACCGCAGCAACTCGGCCCGGGCACCCGGCAGCGCCCTGCGGAGGGTGTAGATGCTGCCCGCGCTGCAGATCCGCGTGTCGTTGTTACGGCCGCGAATGCCCTCGAGAAACAGATCCCATCGCCCCGCCACAACCGCCCCCAGTGATTCGCGATCCTTCCGCTCGATCTCGGCCAGAAACGGCGGATCCAGCTCGCAATCATCGCCGAACCGCCGCCCGAAGTGACTTAGATCAGCCCCGGCGATCACGATGGTCCGTTTGTCCGCATCGCGCAGCAGCTTGCCCAGCGCCTCGGCAAACACCTCCAGATCGACACCTCGACCGTCGTAGGGCGCGGTCCCCGTGGGTCCGCAGGGGTCGGGACATAATATCGGCACTATCTCGAAGTTCTCCGCCCCGAGCAGCCGTTGGAGGATCAGCAACTGCAGCTCGACCGAATGCTCGCGGACGTGGTCGAACTCGTGCTCGCACAAATCGACGCCACAGGCCCGCTCCAGCTCGGCCAGGAACGCCCGGTCGGTCCGCGTCAGTCCCAGCGGTGTTTGAAAGTCCTTGCCGGTCGCGACCACCGACGTGCCGCGTCCGAAGTGATTGGCCCCCAGGATGACCGCCCGCTCGATCGGACCGTTGGCGGCCAACACGCGATACGCCGCCAGGTAACACGGCTCGCCGCGCGGGTAGTCCAGATGCGGCGCGATCAGCCCGACCAGCCGCCCGTTCCGCGGATCCGGCTCAGCCACCCCATCGCCCAGCATCCGGTCCAACATCGGCCCGAGCCCGTCCTCATCGGCCCCGAACGACTCGGCATCGCGCGACACGCGAGCCGGCGCGGCCCGAAACGCATCCACCAACTCCTGGTAGAACGCCGCGAACCGTTGCGAGTCCAGGTAGTGGCCCAGGTCCAGTTGCTCGAGCATCTCATGCAACTGCTCGATCGGCAGTGCGGTGCCGAATTGGGCCTGGAAGGCCTCGGCGATCTGTTCCAGGCTGTGGCGGCCGTCGAAGAACGTGAGGATGAAGAATCCGGCGGGCGACACCACCAGCGGAGCCTCGGCCAGCCCCGAGGGGTCCCGCAACAGGATCATCTGCTCGCCCTCATGCTCGATCGGAAACGCTTCGACCGCCCGCAGCCGCGGCAACTCTGGCACGTGATCCGACATATCAGGACCCCGGATTGAACCGCCCCGCCCATCGGGACGGTAGAACATTAGCAGATTCGCTTTCCGCGAGCGAGCAGGGAAGCCCCAACGTCCGCTCCAGCCCAATCTTGCGCCGCGAATGGAGAAAGTCGCTGGTGTGGCGCTTTCGTCCCGTAACGGGCACCATTTGGGATGGAATTCTGCATATAACCTAATTACGGCAGACCACTTCCCGAATTGCCGATGAGCTTGTTGTGCCGACGCGGTTTCGGGTATGATGTGAGTTCTTTATCGCGTCGAGCCGACAAATCCGACGCTGTTCACCGCAGGGAGCCTCGATGGCCTGGATCCGAATGGGAGTCTTTATCTGCCTCACGCTGGTGGCAAGCACGTTGCCTGCCGACGGAAGCTCCGCGCCTGCGGCTCCGTCCAAGCCGGTGCCTGAGGCCGCTCTGCCCCACTCGGTGCCGACCGCACCTGATGCGGCCGCCGGCCAGGATGCTCGACCCGGTCAGCCGGGCCGTGGCCCGGCCACGCCGGCGCAGCCGACCGATTCCAAGCCCGTCCCGAGTGACCCGGGCCCGATGCTCCAGGCCGCTCCGCAGATGGACGTCTCGAGAAGCGCCCCCACCCGTCCGACGGGGGGCAGCGGCTCGCATCTGCTGGCCATGTTGGCGGTGCCAACCCCGGCCGCGTGGAAACCCTCGCCCGGTCTGGGCCAGGATCTCCAGTCGCATGCGGCCCGTGTGCACGAACACGCCCGCGAGTGGCTGACCTGCCGATACCCTCACGCCCCACCCGCCCGTGCGTGATCGCTTGTCGAAGAGCGAGCTTCAACGGTCAGATTATCCGTTTGCGCCATCACCGGGCCGCATCGGCCTGCTCGTAACCTGCCGGCGGGTCCCATCGTCCCGCCGAGCCGATAGGAAGAACCGTTTTCAGACACTCATCGTGAGAGGACCCCAATGGGCGAAAAAGACCTGTGGTTAAAACTGGGATTGATCGTCGCGATCGTCGCGTTGTCGATCAGCTTCATCTTGCCCCCGGAGGAGAAACTCAAGCCCGGTATCGACCTGGGCGGCGGGCACAGTCTGCTGTTCGAGATTGACGACTCCGGCGACATCGACAAAACCAACCTGTCCACCCGCGTGATGGACATTCTCAAGCAGCGTGTGGACCCGGGTGGGAACCGGAACCTCATTTGGCGTCCCATCGGTCGGAACCGCCTCGAGATCCAGATGCCCCTGCCGCCCAAGGGACAGCGGGAGGCCCGCGAGGCGTACGAGGCCGCTCGCGAGGCGCTGGCCAACACGCAGATCACCCGCAGCCAGATCGTCAACGCGGTCGCCCTGCCCGCGGCGGAGCGTGAGGCCGCCATCGAGAAGCTCATCAAGTTCGATCTACCCCCCGAGAAGGACACCGATACGCCGCGCTCCATCGTGATCGAGTCCCGCCGGCCGTTGTTCCAGACGCTGATCGAGACCACCGATCGCTACCAACAGTTGTCGGCCGCGGCCACCCAGCCCGAGTCACTGACCACCGAGCAGGCCCAGGAGATCGACCGGCTGTTCGAACGCCGTAACCAAACCATCGACCAGCTCCTGCAGACCAACCTCGATCCCCGCGTCCTGGGTGATGTGCTCGAACTCGATCGCACCAGCGACGTGCGCAAGCAGCGCGTGGCCGAGATCAAGAAGAACCATCCGGATCTCGAGCCGCTGATTACCGACTTGATCGCGCGTCACGAAGCGTATTCGAAGCACAAGGGCTATCTCAACGATCCGGCCGACCTGATGCGTCTGCTGAAGGGCGCCGGCAAGCTCGAGTTCCGTATCGTCGCCGAACGTGACCCCTCGACGGGCCGCATCTTCGCCACCCAGCCCCAGTATCAAGAGCCGGTCGAAAAGTACCTGGACGCCCTGGCCAAGTTCGGCCCCCGTCCCCAGGAAGGCGATCACTATCGCTGGTTCGAGATCGACAAGCCCGACGAGAACTCCATCACACAGAACCCGAACTTTATCGTCAGCGAGTACCTGGGCACCAAGTACGTCCTGGCCCACGCCACGCCGGACATGGGTTTGCTCAGTGACGGCAGTTGGAAGCTGCGGGCCGCCCGCCCCGACCGCGATCGCAGTGGTCAGTTGGCGGTCGCCTTCATGCTCGACACCCGCGGCGGAAACCGCTTCGGCGAGTTGACCGGCAACAACCTCAAGCGACCGCTCGGCATCTTCCTTGACGACAAGGTCGTGTCCGCTCCGAGCATCAACGACAAGATCACCACCAACGGCATCATCACCGGCGGCCGAGGCGGCTTCACGCAGCAGGAGGTGGCCAGCCTGGTCAACACGCTGGAAGCCGGCGTGCTGCCCGCCCGGCTCAAGGAAGTGCCGCTGCAGGAAAAGAGCGTCGGCCCGGGCCTGGGCGCGACCAACCGCGAAAAAGGCGTCATCGCCACCGCCGTGGCCTTGCTGGTCACGCTGCTGTTCATGGCTGTCTACTACAGCTACAGCGGGTTCATCGCCAACATCGCCCTGCTCATGAACTTCGTGATCACCGTCGGCGTGATGGCCTTTTTGGGCAATACGTTCACCTTGCCCGGCATCGCCGGTCTGATCCTGACCCTGGGTATGGCCGTCGACGCCAACGTGCTCATCTACGAGCGCATTCGCGAGGAACTGCAGCGCGGGGTGTCCGTGCGGATGGCCGTGCGGCTCGGTTACGAGAAGGCTTTCAGCGCCATTCTCGACTCGAACGTCACCACCATCATCACCGCCGTCATCCTGGCCTATCTGGGCAGCGAAGAAATCAAGGGCTTCGGCCAGACACTGGGCATCGGTCTGTGCATCAGCATGTTCACCGCCCTGTTCGTCACCCGGCAGTACTTCAACGTCATGCTGCCGACGACCCTCGATCCGCAGGAGACCCGCAAGGTGGGCATCGCCACCGTCGTGGTCGCCCTGCTCGGCGGGGCCTTCCTGGGGCTGGGCTATCTGCTGAACACGCCGGATCTCCGCGAGGACTCGGCCCTGGTCGGCCTGGGCAAGTTCTTCCTGATCGTCTTTGCGACGGCGGTGGTGCTCCTCGTCACGCTGTGGCTGTTCCGCGTGATCTACAAGGTCACCGGTCATCAGCGGGCCAACCGCATGCCCATGCTCAAGCTTCTGGCCGCTCCCAAGGTGGACTGGATGTCCAAGCGCTACTACTTCTGGGTAGGCTCGGCCATCGTGGTGGGCGGCGGCATGCTTTTTGCCTGGACCACCCTGCGCTTCGACACCAGCCAGATCCTCGACATCGAGTTCATCGGCGGCACCAGCGTGCAGGTCGAAGTCCAGGATCCCAACATGAAGGATGAGCAACTCGCGGAGATCCTCACCAACGGCTCCGGCGAGCGCACCAGCGCCGTGGCGTGGCTGACGAAAGCCGCGGATCTGCTGGAAAAGGCTCAGGTGACCGCGCTCGACGAATCGCGGTACCTCATCCAGCCCGGCGGCGATCTGACCACGCCTCAGATCGAGGCCATGCTGGTTTCACAAGGCAGCGCCGGCGACCTGCTGCTCGGTGACTTGTTCACCCAAGGTAGCGTGCAGCCTGCGGCGGCCGGCGGCGTCGAAGTCCAGTTGAACCCCGAGCGGGCGATGAAGGAAGGCGTCACGAGTGCCGAGGACGTCAAACGCCTGCTCGCCCAGACGAGCGCCTACGTCCGCAACGCCGCTGACCGGCTGCGTAACCTCCGCGTCCAGCTCGTCGCGGAGACCACGGCCGAAGGCGAAACCCGCAACGCCTTTGAACTGGTCACCACTGAGACCAACAAGCAACTGGTCGCCGAGGCGATCATGGTGCCCACCCGGGACATCCTGATCGTGACTCGGCCCATCGAAGCCCGGCTCGCGACAGACGACACCCGGGCTCCCGACGGGCTCTATCCCATCGAGCTATCCGCCAACACGCTGGGCGACGTGCTCGGCGCCGAGGCGGCCGGCGGCTTGGCCGGCCAGAACATCGCCCCGTACAAGGGCGGCGTGCTCATGGTCTTCGACAACATCACCCCCGCCGTCTCGCTGGGCGAGATCCGGCAGCGGTTCAAGGACATGCGCCTGCAGCCGGACTTCGACGCCTCGCTCCGTGATTTCACAGTCATCGGTCTCGAGGCGGCCGACGGCACCGACAAGTACCGCAAGGTGGCCATCGCCGTGGTCGACCCGGCCATTCCGTACGCCAGCGACGGCAAGAGCAACGTCACCTGGCGCACGCAGGTGGCCGAGAAAGAGCGGCAGATCGCCGAAGCCGCCTTCGCCACCAGCCGGTCGCTCCAGCGCGTCACGCAATTTGCGCCGCAGGTCGCGAGTGAAGCGGCGATGAAGGCCGTCATCGCGGTCATCATCTCGCTGATCGCCATCGCGATCTATCTGTGGGTCCGGTTCGGCGCGGCGGATTTCGGACTGTGCGGCATCATCGCGTTGTACCACGACGTCGCGGTCGCTCTGGCCGCCGTGATCGCCTGTCACAGCCTGCACGACACCGCGATTGGACACCTGCTCGGTTTGAAAGATTTCCGCATCGACCTGTCGGTCATCGCCGCGTTGATGACCATCGTCGGTTTCTCGATCAACGATACCATCGTCATCTTCGACCGTATCCGCGAGAACCGCGGGCGGCTGGCGACCATCTCGTCCGAGCTGATCAACCGCAGCCTCAACGAGACCATGTCGCGTACGATCATCACCACGCTGACCGTGTTGCTGACCGTGCTCGTGCTGTACATCTTCGGCGGCGACGGCATCCACGCGTTCGCGTTCACCATGCTCGTTGGCTGCATCAGCGGTACGTACAGCACGATCGCCGTGGCGACGCCCATGCTCCGCAACCCGCGGACCATGTGGACAGTGAGCCTCGGCCTGGCCGCCCTCACGCTGCTGGGACTGAGCTCGGCCATCGACACGCCGTGGCTGTCGTACACCCTCATCGTGCTGATTCTGGCCGCCACCGCTTACGGGGCCTGGCGCATCATCAACCTGCCCGGCCCCCGAGCTCAGGTTTCGCCGGCTGCGTGACGCGAGGGACCGTTTGATCGCGGCGCGTCAATGACAAATACAGGGCGGTGACGTTCGCGTCACCGCCCTGTTGTGTTTGTCCCGGCGCGGCACTCACAAGCGGGCCGGCTTTGCGAGCAAACCCGCGATCTTCGCGAAGTCTTCCTGGATGGCCCGCCGCGCCACGGGAAAACGCATGGCGGCCGCGGGATGATATGTGAGCAGATAGCGCCGCCCTTCCCGCAGGCGAATCTGCCCGTGCAGATCGGACAGCCGCGTCTGCATCTTGTCTCCGAAGAGTTGGCGCAGCGGCGCCTTGCCCATGATCACGATCAGATCGGGATCCACCAGCTCGATCTGGCGCTCGAGCCACAGCGACCGGCAGGTGGCCATCTCGTCATCCTTGGGCGTGCGATTGTTCGGCGGGCGGCACTTGACCGCAGACGTGATGTAGATGTGCGATCGAACCAAGCCGCTGGCGGCCAGCAACGCGTCGAGAAACTGTCCCGCCCGGCCGATGAAGGGCTTGCCCTGGAGATCCTCATTGGCCCCAGGCGCTTCGCCAATGAGCATGAGGCGGCTCGACGGACCGCCTTCGCCCGGCACGGCATGCGTGCGCGTGCGGTGCAGCCGGCAGGCCGTACACACCCGAATCTCCTCGTGCAACCGCCCGAGCAACGTCAGTCGATGGCCCGCCGCACGCTTGTTCATCGATCCAAGGTGACCTTCGTACAGATCAGCAACGGTTTTGGCATCAAACCAGCCATTATAGTCGGGCAGCGGCAGACCCCTGCCCCGCCGTCGAAACGGATCGATCCTCCGGCGCCGTTCCGCCCGCGCGCATTGCGGACCGGGGAGCCAAAGCATAAGCTCCTGTCAGTTGTGGGCTTATGGATGCGCCATCGTGCCCGCACCCGCTTCGTCCGGCGGTCCGCTAAAAATAGTGCCCGTAGCTCGGGAAGAAAACCGGGCTCTCCGGCAACGGTATAGGAGCCACGATCTGTGACGGCGCGGTCGGTGCCGAGTGGGAAGCATCGCTTGTCTGAGGAACTCGAACTGGTGCGACGGATCGGCCGCGGCGACGCGGCGGCGTACCGGCTGCTCGTGGATCGCGAGGCCCGGTATTTGTACGGCATTGCTCACGCACTGGTCGGGAACGCCGCCGACGCCGAAGATCTGGTTCAGGAGACGTTCGCGAGCCTGCTGAACAGCCGATTCCGGGGCGAAGCGTCGTTGCGAACGTGGCTCGTGCGAATTCTCGTGCGGCGGGCCGGCATGATGCGACGATCCCGCGGAAGACGGCGGGAGCAGACCGGCCCGTGGAGCGATGCGCCTCAGGTGCCCGATCGAAACCGGACGGCGCTCGACTGCGATGCACGGCTCGACCTGACCACCATGCTGGAATGCCTGACACCCGAGCATCGAGCGGTGATCGTGCTGAGGGAACTGGAGGGAATGAGCTACGCGGAGATTGCCCAGACGCTGGGCGTACCACAAGGGACGGTCGAGTCCCGTTTGCACCGGGCCCGCGAAGAGATACGCCGGCGGTTCAAAGGATACTTGTGAGCGATTGTACACAGAGCGTTGACATGAACTGCACAGAGACACACCAGGCGCAGAGGTATCACGACGACGAGCTGTCGCCGATCGACCGGCATGCGTTCGAGGCCCACCTCGACGGGTGCGTTGAATGCCGCGAACGACTCGACGATCTGCGGGCCATCTCGCGGCTCGTCCACGACTCGCCGCGGCAACCCTTGCCGGATACGACGCTCGCGCGGTTGCGGGACCGCATGCCGTGGTCGGAAGATCGCGCCGTCCTGCGCCTGGCTGGATGGTTCACCGCGACCGCCGCTGCCATCCTGATCGCGGCCGTCGTGAGTTGGCCCAGTCAGCCCATCGGCGACGCATCGCAACCTCTGATCTGGGAGGCCGCCGCCGCGACCGATGCGGCCGACCTGAACGATAGTGCGGACACCGAATTGCTGGCCGTGGCTCAGTGGATGGCCGACGACCTGGCGGAATCGCGGAGCGGTGAACTGAGATGACGAAAGCGGTGGTTGCTTGCGGATTCCTGGTCGCGTTCGCGGCCGGCTTCGTGGTGGGCTTGCGACCGAGAGAGCCTGAGCCCAGCTCGGATCGCCCGCTGGCCGCGGAACTGAAGCTCACGCCGGAGCAGCGTGAAGCCATGCACCGAATCTGGTCGGAAACGGCCTCCCGCGGCCGCCAGGAGCGTGAGGAGCGGCGACGCGAACTGATCCGCCAGCGCGACGAAGCGATCCTTGAACTCATTCCACCCGAGGATCGCGCCAAGTATGAAGAGATCCTGGCCCACTATAAACAGCAGATGGATGCCCAGGACCGCGAATGGAAAGAAGCGTTCGCCGCCGCCGTTGAACAGACCAAGCAGATTCTCACCCCCGAACAGCGGGCGGACTATGAGAAATGGCTCGAGCGTCAGCGATCTCAACGCGGGCGTCCTGATTGGCGGCACCGTCCGGATCGGGGAGCGGGGTCCGGTCGAGGCCCGGATCGCGGACCGACGTTCACCCCGTCCGGCAAGGATCGCGGGCGAGATCGAAACGAACAATGAGGCGAGGCAGGACAAGCTATCAGCTGTCAGCTTTCAGCCGTGAGATGGCAGTTCTGCCGCAAAACGAGTGGGAGAATTCATGATGTTCAGGAAAAGCAGGTTAATCGTCAGTCTGTTGATCATCGGCCTGGCCGGCGCTTCGGCGATGGCCCAGGAGTCCCGTCGCGAAAGGCGCCGCCCGGACACCAATCAAACGCCGCGCGGAGACCGCGGCGATCGCGGCCCGGGTGCCGCCCGCCCCGGCGACCGCGGCGATCGTGGGCCCGGCGCTGGCCGCTTCGGCGACCGCGGCGATCGCGGTCCCGGCGCTGCCCGCCCTGGCGACGGCGGTGGTCCGCAGGGTGGCTGGTTCGGCCGCGGCGGCCCGCCCCGCGAACCGACCCCGGAAGATCGGGAGCGATTCTATGACGGCATGATTGAACGCTACATGGAGCGTTACAGCGAGCGGTACGAGCTCACCGACGAGCAGAAGCAGCAGGTGCGCCAGCGTCTCGACGAGTTGAAGACCAAGCAGCGCGAGTACACCGAGCAGCACTGGCAGGATTTCCAGGCGTTGCGGCAGGAAATGTGGCAAATGCGCGAAAGCGGCCAATTCAACGAAGAACGCGGCCGCGAACTGCGCCAGCGTTTCGAGGCCCTCCGCCAAGAGTCCCCCCTGTTCAACGACGATCGCGTGGCCGACCAGGTCGAGCAAATGCTGCCCGCCGATCAGGTCGAGCGAGGCCGGGCTCGACGCCAGATCGAAGAGGCCGAACGCGAACAGCGGCGGCAGGAATGGCGCCAGCGCTGGGAGGAGCGACGCCGGGAGCGCGAGCAGGAAGGGGAAGCCGGCCCCGGCCGGCCCGACGGCGGCGCGCCTTCCTGGGGCCCCCCGCCGGGCGAGGGGGACGGCCAGGACGGTAGCCGGCGGCGATGGGGCCGTGGCTTTGACGGCCGGCGCGGCGAAGATCGCTGGCGCGGCGGCGAAGGCCGAACCAGAGGAGAAGGACAGAATATTGTCACCGAGCGGACCGAACGCACCGCTGGCGCCATCCCCGAAAACCCCGTGGGTCCCTGGGAGCAGTACGTTCGCGATTTTATAAACAAATTCCAGCTCGACGCCGCCCAGCAGGCCACCGCTCAGTCCGTGTTGCGGGAGGTCCTGAGCCGCCGCACGAGCTACGAGCAAGCCCATCGGCACGATTACGAACAGGCCCGTGAGTTAGCGGACAGCGCGGCCCGTGAAAAGAAACTGGCCGAGTTGAACCGGCCGGTGGTCAGCATGTTCGAAGAGCTGAAGAACCGGCTGAATCGCATTCCTTCGTCCAAGCAGCGACAGCTCGCCGGAGTCGGCGCCACCAGCCGCCCCGCCGGCGAAGCGGCAGATTTCGCCACCAGCCAACCGGCCCGCGATTCGCAGACCGGTGATGTCCAGGCCCGCCCTGCCGGCGACGAGACGCGCGAGTCCGGCACCACGGACACCGGCCGTTCAAGCCGACGAAGCTTGCGGCGATCGCGCGCTGAGTGATCTTGGCCGCCGGGCAGACCCTCATCTCCATGGGAGACAGGTGGCAAGGGATGGCTTCGTCGCCAGCGGAGCCATCCCTTGCGTTTGGGCTGTTCACGTCACCCGCCGCAGCAGCGACCGCTTCACCACGAAGTCGATCGACAACTCGCGATAGCCGGCCTTCTCGAACAGCACGACCATGTGCCCCCCGTTGTCGTAGCGCATGACTGTGCCGTGGCCCCATTTGGGATGCTCGACCCGGCTGCGAAGCGGGAACGGCAGGTCCGCGTCGGCGGCGCGAGCCCGGGCGGCCAGCCCCGTGTCGCAGTTGTCGCAATTGCCGCACTGCCCCTCGAACTCCTCGCCGAAATATCCCAGCAGGTACTTGCGGCGACAGATGTGCGTTTCGGCGTAGTCCTGCATGAGATCCACCTGGTCGCGGCGGGTCTTGCGGAACAGTTCCTGCTCTTCGACGGCCCGGGCCGCCATCTCGCCGGCGTCTTCGTCCGCCAGGGCGACCGCTTCACCGGTGGGCAGGATCCGGGCCACGCCGACCTCCTCCAGCCGGTCCAGCATGCGGCGAATCCGCCCCTCGGGCAGACCGGTCTCCTCGGCGAGCGTGCGGCTGGCCACCGGATCCTTGTGATCGCAAATCGCTTGTGCCAATAATGTGACCTGATCGGCGGCCAGCCGGCCCCGTCCGGATTGGGCCCGCCGCCGTCCGAGATCCTGGGCCCGGAACATGAGGATGGCCCGGGCGGGCTTCCCGTCGCGTCCGGCCCGGCCGATCTCCTGATAATACGAGTCCAGCGAGTCGGGAGCGTCGTAATGAATCACGAACCGCACGTTCGGCTTGTCCACCCCCATGCCGAACGCATTCGTCGCCACCATGACCCGGTCGCGGCCGGACATGAACTCATCCTGGGCGGCGGTTCGAGCCCGAGCGTTCATGCCCGCATGATACCCCCGCGCCTTGACGTGATGCTCGCGTAACCATTCGGCCAGCTGCTCGGCGTGCGGGCGGGTGGCCACGTAAATGATGCCGGGCCGCGGCAGCTCGCGCATGCGGGTCAGCAGATCGCGCCGTTTTGCGTCCTCATCGCCGCACGCGTCCACCTCCAGCCGGATGTTGGGCCGGTCGAAACCCCAGGCCACCGTCCGCGGGTCGCGCATGCCCAGTCGTCCCACAATCTCCCCCCGCACCGCGGGAGACGCCGTCGCGGTCAGGGCCAGCACCCGCGGATGGTTCAACTCCTTGATGATCGAACCCAGACGCATGTAGTCGGGTCGGAAATCGTGACCCCACTGACTGATGCAGTGAGCCTCGTCCACCACGAACAGCGAGGGTGGCGCCCGCCGAAGCCGTGCCAGCATGTCCGGGTTAGTCAATTGCTCCGGCGCCAGGAGCAGAAACTCCAGCTGGCCCTCGTGCAGGCTCTTGAACGCTGCACGCTTGGCCTTCGCCCGAACCGCGGAGCTGACGGCGGCGGCGGGCGGCAATTCGCTGGCCTGGATCGACTCGACCTGGTCTTTCTGCAACGCGATGAGAGGAGACACCACGACCGTCGGCCCCTTCAAGAGCAGGGCCGCGATTTGATAGATCGCGGATTTGCCCGCGCCCGTGGCCATTACCGCCAGGACGTCGTGTCCCTCCGACAACAGACGCAACACCTGCTCCTGAGCCGGCCGCAATTCGCCATATCCGAGGCGGTCCATGGCGATCCGGCGGACGCGGGCGAGACTGAACTTGCCGCTTGCCATCGTCTCGGCAACCTACTAGACCCCTTAATTTTGATTCTAGGGCCGGTTCACCTGAGCGGCCTTGTGGCGTACGGCTCCAGCATGCACGTGCAGCCAGGATGCCTGCTCCCCGGGAATCGTCGGTCTTGCCATCCAGGCAAAGCACCCTTACGTTGGCTGAGACACTACAGTCGTTCCAGAGGGACACATGATGACACGCGAATCCGAAGACATCTCCAGCAGGATCATCCGCCACCTTAGCGATCGGCGATACCGGCCCGAACGACTGAACAAGCTGGCCCGTTCCATGGGCCTGGAAAGCGGCGAGATGAACGCGTTCCGTGCCGCGGTCAAGCAGCTCATGAAGGCCGGCCGGGTCGTGCTGGGTGGCCGCAACCAGGTCATGCTGCCCCAGGCTCCCGGCCTGATCATCGGGCGATACCGGGGCCACGAACGCGGGTTCGGGTTTGTCGTGCCCGAGAATCCCACCGAACACGGCGACCTGTTCATCCCCCCCGGCGCGAGCCTGAACGCCATCACCGGCGACATCGTTGCCGCCCGCATCACCCGGCGCGGCAAGCGCGGCGACGATAGCCGCGTCGAAGGCGAGATCGTGGACATCGTCCAGCGTGGCCAGAGCCGCTTCGTGGGTGAACTCGTGCGGGAGACAGCCGGATGGGTCGTCCTGCCCGACGGCACAGCCCTGCATGCGCCCATTTGGGTGGGCGATGTCTCGGCCACGCGGGCCCGGGCCGGAGATCAGGTCGTGGTCGAGCTGACTCAGTTCCCTTCAGTCGGAACGCCCGCCCGTGGTGTCATCGTCGAGGTGCTCGGCCGGCGCGGCGATCCCGGCATCGACACGCTCAGCATCATCCGGCAATACCAGTTGCCGGAACACTTCGCCGAACCCGTGCTCGAGGATGCCCGCCGGGCCATCCGCGACTACAACCTCGAACAGGAATTGGCCCGTCGCGAGGACCTGCGCGGCCTGACCATCATCACCATCGACCCCGACGATGCCCGCGACTTCGACGATGCCATCTCCATCACGCGGCTGCGGGGAGGCGGGTATGAACTGGGTGTGCACATCGCTGACGTTTCGCACTTCGTCCGGCCCAACACATCGCTCGACGCCGAGGCCGCACAACGCGGCAACAGCGTCTATCTGCCCCGCCATGTCATCCCCATGTTGCCCGAGGTGCTCAGCAACGGCCTGTGCAGCCTGCAGGAAGGCGAGCCGCGATTGTGCAAGAGCGCATTCATCGAGTACGACCGCGCCGGCCGGCGCCTGCGGGCGCGCTTCGCCAACACGGTCATTCAGTCTTCCAAACGCCTCACCTATCGACAGGCCGGCGCCATCCTCGACGGCCAGACTGACGGATTCCCCGCCCCGGTCGTCAAGCTACTGGGCGACATGAATCGGCTCGCCAAGCTCATTCAGAAACGGCGCCTGAACAACGGCATGATCGTGCTCGACTTGCCCGAGGTCGAACTGGTGCTCGACGAAGACGGCACGGTGACCGACGTCCAGCCGGCCGAGTCGGGTTTCGCTCACACTATCATCGAGATGTTCATGGTCGAGGCCAATGAGGCCGTGGCCGAGCTGATGACCAGCCTGAATCTGCCCCACCTGCGGCGGATCCATCCCGAGCCGCCGCCCGATTCGCGGCAGAAGCTCTCGCGCTTCCTCGGCGTGCTCGACAAGAAGCTACCCGAAACCGCCGATCGCCAGGACCTCATCCGCCTGCTCGCGGGCGTGAAAGGCAAGCCCGAATCATTCGCCGTCAATCTGGCCGTGCTGCGGTCCATGGCTCGTGCCGAATACTCGCCCAAGCGCATCGGGCATTACGCTCTGGCCAGCAACGCCTACTCGCATTTCACCTCGCCCATCCGCCGCTACCCGGATCTGGTCATTCATCGACTGCTTGACAACCACCTCGCCGGACGGCTGCGCACGGCCAAGCAGCGAGCCTCCGCGCCGTCGGAAGAGACGCTCGTGGCCATCGGCAAACGCTGCACGTACACCGAGCAACGAGCCGAAGACGCCGAACGCGAGTTGCGGCTGGTCAAGATCCTGCAGTTCCTCGCGGGCCGCCTGGGAGAGATCGAGGATGGCATCGTCACCGGTGTGACCAATGTGGGTATCTTCGTGCAACTGCGCAAGTATCTCATCGACGGCTTGCTTCGCTTCGATGATCTCGCGGACGACTGGTGGGAGCTCGACCCGCGCGGCGGCTGTGTCTACGGCCAGCGGAGCGGCCGATGCATCAAGATCGGCGATCCCCTCCGCGTGCAGATTGCCGCCGTGGATGTGGCCATGCGCGATCTGGACCTCGCCCTGCCCGATGGCGAACTGGAGCACGCCGGCCATCCAGTCCTCCGCCGCAGCCGCAAGGAGAAGTCGCAGCGCGGCGTTCGACAGGTGATTCCCGCCACCCGCTCCCGCGGCCGATCGCAAGCCTCCACCCGCCGCGCAAGCTCCGGCCGAACCCGCGGAGGTCGCAGCGGCCGCAGCACCGGCGGCGGCCGAAAGCGAAGGCGATGAGCGAGATGCAGCACATCGCAGTTTGAATCTCTTGAGGGGCGAGCCGCGGACGCATGGACGTCCGAGTGATTCGGCGTGCATCGCGAAGAGTCTGAACATGAGGAACAGTCAAGACCTCATGTCTCCGTTGCCTCCGTTATCTCCTGTCAATCCGAACTCCGCCCGACTGGGAATTCCAGCGGGTTGCCGTGTCGCCGGTATCATCATGTAATGTACTGTCATTGGCACAGAGTCCGAATCCGGACGCAGCGACAGGTGAACCAGCGGCTCGGAGCCGGCTGGCGCGCCGCGTCGAAACCGGCCAGACTGGCGCAAGTGCTGATTTGACAATAACTGGCGTGAGGACTAGGCTGACGAACGTCTGACCCGGACAAACACGAACACCCGCGGTGGGCCCGGTCGAATACGTTGAAGGGGTCTCCCCCGACCGCCAACCGCCCAAATGGAACTTCATCCAGTGTTGCGAACACCACTTTACGATTTTCACGTGCAGCGCGGCGGGCGGATGGTCGAATTCGCCGGATGGGAACTCCCGCTGCTGTACACGAGCATCGTCGAAGAACACGTGCACACGCGCAAGGCCGCCTCCGTGTTCGACATCTCGCACATGGGCCGGCTCGAGCTGCGCGGCGACGGCGCAGAAGCGCTGCTGCAGCGCGTCTGCACTCGCCAGCTCGGCGACGCCGCTGTGGGCCAGTCGCGCTACAGCCACGTCTGCAACGAGAACGGCGGCATCCTCGACGACGTCATCGTCTCCAAGTACGCCGATCACTGGCTGGTGGTCTGCAACGGCGCCAACCGGGCCAAAATCCTGAGCTGGCTTCGGCAGCACGGCCCGGACGTCAAGATCGATGACAAGACCGAATCGACCATGATGGTCGCCATCCAGGGTCCGCTGGCCGTCGAGAGGCTCAGCCGCAAGCTGCCCATGCCGATCGGCGAGTTGAAGAAGTACCGCTTCCTGAGCGGCACGCACATGTTCGTGCCCTACACGATCTTCCGCAGTGGCTACACCGGCGAAGACGGCGTGGAGATCATCCTGCCCGCCATGGTCGCCTCGCTCGCCGCCGGCTGGATCAGCAACCACGACGACAGCGAGGATGCGATCAAGCCGGCCGGCCTGGGCGCCCGCGACACGCTGCGGCTGGAAGCGGGTATGCCGCTATACGGCCATGAACTCAACGAACAAACCGACACCATCTCGGCCGGACTGGGTTGGTGCGTGGAACTGAACAAGGATTTCATCGGCGCCGACGCTCTACGAAAGGTCGCCGAGCAGGGCCCGCGGCGTAAACTCGTGGGCCTCGAACTAGACGGCAAACGAATCGCCCGCCAGCACGCCGCAGTCTTACACAGCGGCAAACCGGTAGGCGAGGTTACCAGCGGCACGTTCGGCCCGACGGTGCAAAAGAGCATCGCCATGGCCTACGTGGATGCCGAACACGCCGAGCCGGGGACGTCGCTGGTCGTGGATTTGGCGGGCAAGCCCGCGGATGCCGTCGTGGTCAAACTCCCGTTCTACCGTCTCGAGAAAAAGTGAACGCCGCTCGTATGGGGATCTAGCGAGCGCGATCCACGATTTTGAGTTGAAATTCCGTCAAAGGAGCTTCACGACGTGAGTGCCACACCCAAAGACCGCAAGTACAGCAAGACGCACGAATGGTTCCGCGCCGAAGGCGACCTGGTGACCATCGGCATCTCCAAATTCGCTGCCGACGAGCTGACCGACATCACGTTCGTCGATCTGCCCGCCGTCGGCACGAAGATCACCGCCGGCAAACCTTTCGGCGTGGTCGAGTCGGTCAAAGCCACCAGCGACCTCATCTCGTCGGTCTCGGGCGAGGTGGTCCGGGTCAACGAGCGACTGGCCAACGAACCCGAACTGGTCAACAACGACTCGTTCGGCGAGGGCTGGATGATTCAGGTCCGCGTGTCCGATCTGGCCGCCCTCAATGAGCTGATGGACGCCGACGCCTACGATCGCATGCTGGCCCAAGGGTGACCGGCCTGGAGACGCGTGCCGCGGATGGTCCTCGGTTCACGAGCATGACCGCCGACCGGGCGCGTTCGCTTCCCGGACGGCTCCTGCATAAAATCTCCCTGTATCCGTGGGCGGTCCACCGGTTTCGTGCAGGATCACGAGAATGAACTACACCCAATTGACCGATCACGACGTGCAGCGCATGCTGAGTCGAATCGGTGTGTCGCGGATAGCCGACCTGTTCAAGAACATCCCGGCCGAGTCGTACCTCGATCGGCCGCTGTGTCTGCCCCCCGCTCTGACCGAGATCGAGCTCCTGCGGGAACTTGACCGGCTGGCCTCGGCCAACCGCACTTGCGACGAGTTGACCTGCTTTCTGGGCGCGGGCATGTACGACCACTTCATCCCGACCGTGGTCGATGCCCTCGCGAATCAAAGCGAGTTCGTCACCGCCTACACGCCCTACCAGGCCGAAGCCAGTCAGGGTTCGCTGCAGGCGTTCTACGAATACCAGACGCTCATCTGCCAGTTGACCGGTATGGACGTGTCCAACGCCTCGCTCTACGACGGCGCGACGGCCGCCGCCGAGGCCATCCTCATGGCCCGCTCGCACACCGGCCGCCGACGTGTGGTGGTCTCGCAGGCGGTCCACCCCGACACGCGGGCGCTGCTCGCCACGTATCTCCGCGAGTTGCCCCTCGACGTGATCACCATCCAGACCGTCGGTGGGCGCACCGACGTGGAGGATCTGCGACGAGCGGTCAACGACGAGACGGCGGCCGTGCTCATCCAGACGCCCAACTTCTTCGGCTGCGTGGAGTCTCTCGGCCGACTGGCCGCCATCGCCCACGAGCGCGGTGCCGTGGTCATCGCCTCGGTGGATCCCATCAGTTGTGCCCTGCTCAAAACGCCGGGCGAACTGGGAGCCGACATCGTGGTCGGCGATGGTCAACCGCTGGGCATCCCCATGAGTTACGGCGGACCATCCCTCGGGTTCATGGGCTGCCGGAGCGAGTTCATGCGCAAGATCCCCGGCCGGCTGGTAGGCGCGACCACCGACCGTAGCGGCCGCCGGGCGTACTGCCTCACGCTCCAGACGCGCGAGCAGCACATTCGCCGCGAACGCGCGACCAGCAACATCTGCACGAACCAGGGATTGCTCGCGCTGCGCGTGGCCATCTATCTCAGCGCCGTCGGCCGGCGTGGAGCGGCCAAGGTCGCGTCGCTTTGTCTGGACAAGGCCCATTACGCGGCATCGCAAATCGCAAAACTGGACGGTTTCGAACTGCGCTTCGACGCGCCGTTCTTCAAGGAGTTCGCCGTTCGCACGAGCAAGAACGTTCAGCAGGTGATCGCGCATTGCCGCTCGAAGGGCATCCTGGCCGGCGTCGAGTTGAGCCGCTGGTACGATGAGTTCGCCGACACGTTCCTGGTAGCGGTCACCGAGAAACGCACGAAGCAGGAGATTGATGCGCTGGTTGAAGCGTTGGATGAGGCATGAGCGCAGGAATGACGAATGACGAAACCAGAATGACGAATGAAATCCGAATGACGAAGCACGAATGACGAAAGACGCCCGAAGAGCGTTTGCCGTTCGTCAATCGGGCTTCGGGTTTCGTCATTGATTCGTCATTCGTGATTCGGATTTCGTCATTTACTCCCATCGGGAGACGCAACAGTGGGCTACGACATCGAGTTGATACCGATGAAGCTTCCGCCGGAGACGAAGTTTCCGGTCGAGCCGGCGGCGGCCAAGCAGTTGATCGCCAGATCGGCCGGCGGCATCGACCCCGCTACGGCGCGGGCCGCCCTGCTAAAGGTGCCCGGATGCAAGCCCGGTCCCGATGACACCATTGATTATCTGGGCAGCGGTCTGAGCTACGCCCGGATGCGCGTCGAGCCCAAGGTCATCCACGTCGAGAACAACTGTGGAGCCAAGGATCTCTTGAAGATCCAGGCGGGCCTGGCCGAGGCGCTCGGCCCGGTGTTCATTCACGATTTGCAGAGCGGCCAGTTGCACGACCCCGACAGCTTCGCCCAATGGTGGGCCAAGCCGCTGTAGCATTGTTTTCTTGCCGCGTCGACGTCCCCAAGAACGCCCAATGGGCGTCGCCGCGTTTGACTCGGAGCAAGCGATGTCCGGGAATACTCACAACGATCCGTCCGCGATCAACTGCGACGAATTACTCGGCGCGGGTTTGGTGCCGCCCGAGCCGTTGATCTTCGAACGAAGCACGCCGGGCCTGTCAGCCGTCTCGCTGCCCCCCGCCGATGTGCCGCCGGTCGACCCCGAGCAGGTCATCCCCCGCGAGCTGCTGGCCGCCGCCCCACCGCCCCTCCCGGAGGTCGGCGAACTGGATCTGGTGCGCCACTACACGCGGCTGGCCCATCGGCTGCTGAGCGTGGACGGCAACTTCTACCCGCTCGGCTCGTGCACCATGAAGTACAACCCCAAAATCAACGAGCGAGCCGCGAGCATGCCGGGCTTCATCAACCTGCATCCGCTGCAGGCCGACGCCGACGTCCAGGGCATGCTCGAGATGCTCTATCATCTGCGGGTGTTCCTGGCCGAGATTGCCGGTCTGGCCGAGGTGACGCTCCAGCCTTGCGCGGGCGCCCACGGCGAGATGACCGGCTTGATGATCATCACCGCCTGGCACCGCAGCCGCGGGGAAGATCGCCCCAAAGTGCTCACGCCCGACTCGGCCCACGGTACCAATCCGGCCAGCTGCGCCATGTGCGGACGGCATACGCTCACCGTCGCCTCCAAACCCAACGGCCACGTTGATCTCGACGACCTGCGGGCCAAGGTCGACGACAAGACCGCCGCCTTGATGATCACCAACCCTAACACCACCGGTCTGTTCGATCCGCAGATCAAGGAGATTGCCGACATCCTGCACGACGCGGGCGCCCTGCTCTATCTCGACGGCGCCAACATGAACGCCATCCTGGGTATCGCCCGGCCCGGCGACTTCGGCGTGGATGTCATGCACTACAACACGCACAAGACGTTCAGCACGCCCCACGGCTGCGGCGGTCCCGGCGCCGGCCCCGTCGCCGTCTGCGAGAAGCTGCGCGGATTTCTGCCCGGTCCACAGGTCGTGCAACACGAGGACGGCACATACGGCTGGGCTTCGCCCGGCCCGAACTCCATCGGCCGCGTACGCTCGTTCTACGGCCAGATCGGCGTGCTCCTGCGAGCCTACACCTACATCCGCGCCCTTGGCCCCGATGGCCTGCGCAACGTGAGCGAAAAAGCCGTGCTGTCGGCCAACTACCTCGCCGCCCGGCTCAAGGACGCGTACAAGATGCCCTTCGACCCGCCGTACGCTCACGAGTTCATCTGCGTGCCGGACTTCCGCGATCGCGGCGTGACCGAGCTGGATGTCGCCAAGCGGCTCATCGACTTCTCCATCCATCCGCCGACCATGAGCTGGCCCGTGGCCCACTGCCTCATGATCGAGCCGACCGAGAGCGAGTCGCTGGCGACGCTCGACCATTTCGCGGACGCCATGCTGCAGATCGCCGACGAAGCCAAGAACAAGCCCGCGCTGCTGCATCACGCCCCGCTGACCATGCCCGTGCATCGGCTCGACGAGGTCACCGCGGCAAGGAAGCCCGACCTGCGTTGGAAACCGGCGAACGAGGAATCGGCCGCTGCCACACCGGCGCCTGCACCGCAGGGCGAGACCGTCAGAAAGTGAGGACGACGAAGCTGTCGGCCCATCGCTCACAGCTCATAGGTTATAGCTCTTGAAATGTCCGTTCCCACCTTCTCACCTTCTCACGTTGCCACGTGGCGGCTCATTCTCGACCCGCCACTCGACGGTGCCACAAATATGGCCCGAGACGAGGCCATCCTGACACTCGTGGGCAAGGGCGAGTCGCCGCCGACAATTCGCTTCTACCGGTGGAACGAGCCGACCATCTCGCTGGGTTACTTTCAGGAATACGCGGACTATGAGCGTCTCGCCCCGCCGGCGGGCGAACTGGCCGTCGTGCGGCGGCAGACGGGCGGCGGTGCCATTCTGCATGATCTGGAACTAACGTACTCGGTCGCGCTCCCGCTGGATCACGAGCTCGTGGCCGGCGGGCGCTGCAACTTCCTCTACGAACACGTGCATGCGGCGTTCTCGGCCGTGTTGGCCAGGCACGGCGTGCCCATCCAGCGCGGATGCGCCGACAAGGGCGACGCCGCCTCGCACCGCGGACCATTCTTCTGCTTCGAACGGCACAGTTGCTTCGATGTGCTGGTCGAGGGCCGAAAGCTCATCGGCAGCGCCCAGCGGCGCACGTCCGGGGCCGTGCTTCAGCACGGCTCGCTCGTGCTCGACTGCCGCTTCGACCAGTGGACCTGTGCGACCGTCCGCCAATACGCGCCGGACTTCAACATCGACGACCACTTGCCTGCCATCGCCGCAGCCATCAGCCGCGGCGACGTCCAGCCCGGCGAACTGTCGCCGGCCGAGCTGGCCCTCGCCCACCAGTTGCGTGAGAAATACGCCGGCCCCGAGTGGACCCGCCAGCGGTAAGGCAGTACATAGCGAGAAATACAAAATGGGAGGTGGTAAGCCGAGAGGCGACCACGAGCGATTCTGTTTCGCCCTCAAAGGGCGCGGGTCAATAGCCGTGGTCGTGAGCACGGCTATTGACCTGCGTCAAATTCCTCTCCATCAAAGGCTGATCTTCCCCGGCCACAGACCGGCGTGCCATCCGGGGCGAACCAGGTGCGCATACCTCCAGGCTGCTGGCTCCTGACTTTTGACTCCTAACGCTGCGTGACCGCTGCAATCACTTTGAGCGCCGCGTCGTAGTTGGGATGATCCGTCACTTCCGGCACGTACTCGGCATACTGAATGACGCCGTCGCGATCGACCACGAACAACGCCCGGCACTCGATCCGCAGGGCGGGGATGAGCGTGCCCCAAGCCCGTCCGAACGCACAGTCGTAGTGGTCGCTCAGAACGACGAGCTTGGTCGTATCGATGCCTTCCGCGCCGCAGAATCGCGCTTGAGCCGGCGGGAGATCGACGCTTACCGTGTAAAACAGCACGTCGGGATGACTGGTCGCTTCCTGATTGAAGCGTTTGGTCTGCAGGGCACAGACCGGTGTGTCCAGCGAGGGCACCACGCTGATCAACCGAACCTTGCCCTGCCCCTCGCTCAGCTTGTAGGTGTCAACCAGCGTCTTTTTCAGTACGGCGTCCGGCGCCTTCATGCCCGGCTTGAGTTCCGGCCCTTCCAGCTCAATCGGATTGCCTTTCAGGTTCACGTGACGAGCCATTTTCGCATCCTTTCAACGCTTGCGGGAATCGAAACGTCAGACTACCAACGATCCAACCATCAACGACGAGAAACGAGTCCAACAATTGCGCAGCAGTGTAGGCGCTCACCGAATGAATGACCACCTCCGGCAAGCCCCGTCTAGGCGTTCACCGACCGGGATTCTCTCCCCTCATGAGGGTGCCGGTCAATAGCCGGCCAGCGTGGCGTGCAGGAAGTTGTGGTGCACGCTTCCAGCGTGCACAGTGCAGGCAGGATGCCTGCACCACAAAGCCGTCGCTCACACGCTCGACACGCATGCGGGCTTAACGAGGCATGATTCGGGTGAATCCGATCGCGTCTTTCACTCGCTCGAGCATGTCGAACACGATCGGGCACGTGCCGGCGCGCTCGATGATGCCGACCATTCGCGAAACCAGGTTGCCACCAACGTATGGATAACCTCGGCAAGGCTCAGGCCGATCCTCGTAGACCGAGCAGCGGTTGCCCTCGAGGAACGGACAGGGCGTGGCGTCGATGGCCGGTTCGCCATCGTCGTCCTTAGTGACATATGTCTGCCGAAACGCCTCGACCGTCATTCCGAGCCGTTCCGCCAGCCGCGCCTGCTCGTCGGGAATGACCGGCACGCAATTGTCGCGGCAGCACGCGCCACAAGTCGTGCAATCCATTCGGGCCTCGGCCTCCCGCCCGAACGCCTCAGCCAGCCGATCGGCCCGGGCGCTCACCCGCAACGGTGCCATCTTGAGGAACGTGCGGAACCGCCAGTTCTCGTCTTCACGTTCCCGTGCGAGTCTGGCCACAATCTCCGGGTCTGTTTCCATAGAGCTTTGAGCTATGAGCTGTGGGCTGTGGGCCGTGAGCCGGACATCCTGCTGAAAGCTGAAAGCTGACAGCTGATAGCCGATAGGTGACAGCTTTCATTCCGCCGGCCGTGTGGCCAGCTGCTCGCGCACCACCTTCAGCGCCTCTTGTAACTGGCGGTCGATCAGCATCTCGACGCGCGCGGTTGGGTCGGGCGCCGTGGCCGTCGCGGGCTGCGTGGACGGTTGTGTGGACGGCGTGAGGCTCGTCGAGAACACCGCCACTTGCGATTCGAGCATCGCGCTTTTTTCCTCGGGCGTCAGATCGACGACGATGTGCGGCGCCACGCCGTGGCCGTGGATGCGTTCGCCGTTGGGCAGGTAATAGTACGCGGTAGTCAGCTTGATGGCCCCATTGCCGTTCTCCAGCGGGATCAGCTCCTGCACGCTGCCCTTGCCGAACGTGCGTTCGCCGACCAGCGTGGCCCGCCCGTGATCGCGCAACGCGCCGGCCAGAATCTCCGACGCACTGGCCGAGCCCCGGTTGATCAGCACGGCCATCGGGAAATCGGGGTACAGGTCCTTGCCGGTGGCGATGTACGTCTGCTCCGGCCCGACCCGACGCTTGGTGCTGACGATCCGCCCTTCGCGCACGAAGCGATCGACGATGCTCACCACCTTGGGCAGCAGCCCGCCCGGATTGTCGCGAACGTCCAGCACGAGCCCACGCATGTGGTGCCGGGCGAGCAGGTCCCGGATGACCTCGTCGAACTGCTCAGGCGTCTGGCCCTCGAACGCCGAGATTCGCACGTAGCCGATGCGATGCTCGGGGTCGATCAGGTAGTCCCAGTCCCACTCGCCGTTGCGAGCCCAGCCTCGCACCGTGCGCACCGTGATCAGGCCTCGGGTGACCGTCCGGCTGAACGTCTCTTCCGTGGATGGTCGGTACAGCGTGAGGTGTACGCTCGTGCCCGGCTTGCCGCTGATCAACTCGACGCCCTTGGCCAGCGGCATGTTGTCCGTTTTCAAGCCGTCGATACCGGTAATCCGGTCGCCGGCCCGCAGCCCCGCCTGGAACGCCGGACTGCCCTCGATGGGTGAAACGATGAGCAGACCCTCGCCGGGCAGACGGGTGACCTCGACGCCGATCCCGTAGAACTGCCCCTTGGTCCGCTTGTCGAACTGCTCGTATTCCTTCTGGTCGAAGTAGGCGCAATAGGGGTCGAGATGGCTGAGCATCCCGTCCACCGCCCCCTTGAGCAGCTTGGCGTCCGAGACCCCCTCGACGTAGTGCTTGAGGACCTGCACCCGCACGTCCAGCAGCGGACCGTACTTGGTGTACAGATCGTCGCGCCGGACCGCGCTCTCCGGGATCTTCCACAGCAGGAGGGCCACGACGCCCGCGACCAGTATCCAGATGATGTTGCGTTTTGGCATAGGAACCAAGTCGGGCCCGTTCAGCGGCAAAGCTTCTCATTGTGTCGCCTCGACCCGGGACTGTCAACGACCGACGGGCCGCGATCGCGCCCCCGATATCGAGACACACAGACATTCCCTCCGCATCCGTCCAATACTGGAGACGCTGTCCAAGCCCGCTTGGATCGGCGTGCTCCAAAACGTTGTCACGCCCCGCGACAGCGAGAAATTCCATCACTTGACTGACTTTGGTCAAATGACTTATAATTGGACAAATTCGGTTAGGAGTCGTGTTCGGAGATGGGTATCTACGCCACCAGCGAACGAACCCGCTTAGCCCTGATCCATGCGGCAGGAGAACTGCTCGACGAACGGGGTCTGGGCCGCGTCTCGACCCGAGCCATTGCCGAGCGAGCGGGGGAGAACCTCGGGGCGATCCACTACCACTTTGGCAGCAAGGAAGGCTTGCTGAAAGAGACGCTGCGTTTCGCCTGCCGTTCGCAGGCCGGGCCTTCTCTCAGCGAGGTCATCGCCTCCTACCAGGATCGGCTCGACACCGTGTCCGGTCAGGTCGCGGCAGTACGCCGCGTCGTCCAGTATCTGATCGAGACGATCTTTTCGCCAGATCGGCCCCGCTGGTGCTCTCGCGTGCTCTACCAAGTGGCTCAGCACGACAACCCGCTGCGGGCCTTCCTGCGAGAGCAGGTACTGGACCCGTCTTTCGAGGCTCTCACCCGGCTCGTCCTGCGTGTCCGGCCGGAATGGTCGACGCACGACGTGTGCCTCTGGTCCCACGTGCTCATCGGGCCTGCCGTGTACCACGCCGACCACGCTGACTTGATTCTCGAGCGATTAGGATGCAAAACGTTTCCACGGGCATACCTGGAAGGGCTCGAGCGACGAATCGCCGATGATGCGATGCGGGCCTTGGGCCTGCCGCACGACAGAGTTTGACCAAACGGATGATCGGGTGCCGCACCCGACTCCCAGTGATAACAAGAGGCATCGTATGCGAATCCAACATGGAATCCTGTTCGTGATCGCTGGCGCTCTTATCGGGACTAGCCTGATCCTCAGCGGCTGCGACAAACCCACCAGTGGCGCTCCTCAGGGGCCGGCCGGTCCACCCGAAGTCGCCTTCATCGAACTGCAATCCGAACCGGTGACCATCACCACGGAACTGCCGGCGCGTACAGCCGCGTTCCTCATCGCCGAGGTCCGCCCCCAAGTCGGCGGAATCATCCAGAAGCGACTGTTCGAGGAAGGCGGCGACGTGAAAGCAGGCGATGTCCTGTACCACATCGATCCTGCCCCCTACCAGGCGGCGTACGACACTGCGGTGGCCGCCCTGGCTCGAGCGGAGGCGAACCTGCCGTCCATCCAACTGAGGGTCAGCCGTTACGAGAAGGCGGTGGCCGCCAACGCCGTCAGCCAGCAGGAATACGACGATGCACTGGCCGCACTTAAGCAGGCCAACGCCGACATCGCCTACGGCAAGGCGTCGGTCGAGGCCGCCCGCATCAACCTGGAATACACCAAGGTCACCGCGCCGATCACCGGACGCATCGGCCGATCGAACGTCACCGTCGGCGCGCTCGTCTCTGCTCACCAGGCGGCGCCTCTCGCCACCATTCAGCAGTTGGACCCCATCTACGTCGATGCTCCCCAGTCCAGCGCCAATCTCCTGCGCCTGCGGCGGAGCATTGCCGCGGGCCGGATCAAAGGCCGGGCGTTGGAAGAAACACGCGTCAAACTGCTCCTGGAGGACGGAACGCCCTACCCGCTGGAAGGCACGCTGAAGTTCCCCGACGTCACCGTCGATCCTTCCACCGGCTCATTCATCCTGCGAATGGTCTTCCCCAACCCCGATCACACGCTGCTGCCGGGCATGTACGTGCGGGCCGTGATCGAGGAAGGAGTCGTCGAGCAGGCCATCCTGGCCCCCCAGCAGGGCGTGTCCCGGGACCATAAGGGCCGGCCGGTGGCCCTGGTCATCGATGCCGAGGGCAAGATCGAACAGCGGATCCTCACCGCCGAGCGTGCGATCGGTGACAAGTGGCTGATTTCCTCGGGCCTGCAAGCCGGCGATCGCATTGTCGTCGAAGGCTCTCAGAGAGTCCGCCCGGGCGTGATGGTCAAGGCCGTTCCGTTCACGGCCGAGCCCGAGAAAGCAAACCTGGCCGCTCTGCACACGGCGTCGCCGGACGCCCAAAAGAACTGAGACAAGTGCGGGCGCAAGCCCGCGGCAGCCAGCCGACCGGACGTCGCCGCTCCGGCTGCACACCCATGAGTAGTGCCAACTGAACGACGGATCAGCCGGTCGTAGCACGCAAGAGAGACTTCCGAAAGGCCTCGCATGTTGTCGAAATTCTTCCTCGATCGCCCGGTGTTTGCGTGGGTCATCGCCATCATCATGATGGTGGCGGGCGGTCTGGCCATCTATACCCTCCCGATCTCGCAGTACCCGCCCATCGCTCCGCCGTCCATCTACGTCTCCTGCTTCTATCCGGGAGCGTCGGCCGAAACGGTCGAGAACAGCGTGACCCAGATCATCGAGCAGAAGATGACCGGTCTGGAAGGCATGCTGTACATGTCCGCCACCAGCGATTCGGCCGGCGGGTGCCGCCTCGAGCTGACCTTCGAGCCGGGAATGGATCCGGACGTCGCCTGGTCCAAAGTGCAGAACAAGCTGCAACTGGCCATGGCCAGTCTGCCCGAGGTGGTCCAGCGCAGCGGTGTGACCGTCGGAAAGGCCACGCGCAACTATCTGATGATCGTCGGCCTGATCTCCGAAGACGGCAGCATGGACGGATACGACTTGCGCGACTACGCGCAGTCCAATCTGGAAAAGGTCCTCGCCCGCGTGCCGGGCGTCGGTGAGGTGCAGAACTTCGGGTCGCAGTACGCCATGCGGATCTGGATCGATCCCGACCGGCTGACCGAATACAACCTCACCTTCCAGGATGTGATCACCGCTCTGACCCACTACAACGTCGAGATTTCCGCCGGACAGTTCGGCGGCGCCCCGGCCGTGCCCGGCCAACGGCTGAACGCGTCCATCATCGTCCAGAGTCTACTCAAGACCCCCGAAGAGTTCGCCGCCATTCCCGTCCGCGTCAACCCGGACGGATCGCTCGTCCGCATCGGCGACGTCGGCCGGGCGGAACTCGGCACCGACTCCTACGACATCGAGTCGTACTACAACGGCGCCCCCTCCGCGGGCATGGGCATCCGCCAGATGGCCGGCGCCAACGCCCTTGACACCGCCAACGCCGTCAAGGCCAAGCTGGAGGAGTTGAGCCAGTTCTTCCCCCCCGGCATGAAGGTCGTCTACCCCTATGAGACGACGCCCTTCGTCAAGGTCGCGATCAAAGAGGTAGTCAAGACCCTTTTCGAAGCCATCATCCTCGTGTTCATCGTCATGTACGTGTTCATGGGCAACGTCCGGGCCACGCTGATCCCGACGATCGCCGTGCCTGTCGTGCTCCTGGGCACGTTCGCCGTCCTCGCCCTGTTCGGATTCTCCATCAACATGCTCACCATGTTCGCCATGGTGCTGGCCATCGGTCTGCTCGTGGACGATGCCATCGTGGTGGTGGAGAACGTCGAACGCATCATGAGTGAGGAAGGGCTTTCCCCGCGCGAAGCCACCGCCCGATCCATGGACGAGATCACCAGCGCCCTGATCGGCATCGGCCTCGTGCTGTCGGCGGTGTTCGGCCCCATGGCCTTCTTCGGCGGATCGACCGGCGTCATCTACCGCCAGTTCTCCGTGACCATCATCGCGTCCATGATGCTGTCGGTGGTCGTCGCCCTCATCCTGACGCCCGTTCTGTGCGCATCCTTGCTCAAGCCGGTCAAGGCCGGGCATCAGCCCTCGGACAACGCCATCTTCCTCCTCCGGCCATTCTTCCGACTCTTCGACCGGGTCTTCTTCCGGCTGCGCGACATCTACGGGGGGATCGTCGAACGCTCGTTCACCCGGAAGTTCCGTTACCTGTTCGTCTACCTCGCGCTGGTGGGTGTGGTCGCATACGTGTTCCACCGGCTGCCGACCGGCTACGTTCCCGAGGAAGACCAGGGCATGCTCATGGCCCAGTTCGCGCTACCCGTGGGCTCCACGCTGGAACAAACTCGCGAAGTCGCCAACCAGATCCAGCGCTACTTCCAGGAGAAGGAAAGCGAGGCCGTCGAGTCCTGCATGACCATCTCCGGTATCGGCTTTGCCGGCCGGTCGCAGTCCAACGGCATGGCCTTCATCAAACTCAAGCAGTGGGAACTCCGCGACAAGCCGCACTTGAAGGTCAAGGCCGTGGCCGGACGGGCCATGCAGACCTTCGCTGCCGAAATCCGAAACGCCATGGTGTTCGTGTTCCCTCCGCCGGCCGTCGTCGAACTCAGCAATGCCACCGGCGTGGACTTCATGCTTCTCGATCAGGGCGGATTGGGCCATCAAAAGTTCATGGAGGCCCGCAACCAGTTCCTCGCCCTGGCCCGGCAGGATCCGCGACTGGCGTCCGTGCGACCTAACGGCATGGAGGACGTCCCCGAGTTTCGGATCGACGTGGACTGGGAGAAGGCTGGCGCACTCGGCGTGCCCATCAACGCCATTCACAACACGATCTCCAGCGCGTTCGGCAGCGCCTACGTGAACGACTTCATCCAGGCCGGCCGTGTCAAACGCGTGTTCGTCCAGGCCGAAGCCTCCCGGCGCATGCTGCCCGAGGACATCGAGAACTACTACGTCCGCAACAACGCCGGCAAGATGGTGCCCTTCTCGTCCTTCGCCTCGTACCGATGGACGTACGGCCCGGCCCGGCTCGAGCGGTACAACGGCTTCCCCGCGCTCAACATCCTGGGCGAGCCTGCCCCCGGCAGAAGCTCGGGCGAAGCGATGGCCGCCATGGAGGAGATCGTCCGCAAGCTGCCGCGCGGCATCGCGTGTGACTGGACCGGCTTGTCGTATCAGGAACGAATGGCCAGCGCCCAAGGCCCTGTGCTCTACGCCTTCTCCATCCTGGTCATCTTCCTGTGCGTGGCCGCCCTGTACGAGAGCTGGCCCATTCCCCTGGCCAACCTCCTCATGCTGCCGCTCGGTGCTCTGGGCGCGACGCTCGCCACCTGGGCCCGAGGCATGTCCAACGACGTATATTTCCAGATCGGCATTCTGACCACGCTCGGTCTGACCACGAAGAATGCCATCCTCATCATCCAGTTTGCCCAGGAACGCATGGCCCGCGGCGAGGGGCTCATCGAGGCAACCGTCGGAGCGGCTCGAACCCGATTGCGTCCCGTGCTCATGACCTCGCTGGCGTTCTTCTTCGGCGTGCTCCCGCTGGCCAAAGCCAACGGCGCCGGCGCCGGAGCCATGAACGCCATCGGCACCGCCGTGACCGGCGGTATGCTCTCGGCAACGTTCATCGACCTGTTCTACATCCCGCTGTTCTTCGTGCTCGTGTCGCGCCTGTTCAGGGCCGACCGGCCCAAGCGGGTGGCGCTGTCGGAGGAAGCGTGTGCTGCCGTGACCTGACGTCTTTTTGACCCGATATGCTCGCGAAAAGGGGCCGCGACCGTAGTGGCGGCCCCGCGCGACTTCCGGGAGAAAGAAGGTGATCCCGTGACTCCCCCTACCCCCCGCATCCCCGGAGAGGATGTGCCCATTCGCGAACGGGTGCTCGATGCGGCCGAACGCATTTCGCTACGGCATGGCCCCGGGGGCCGTACCATCGAGGCGGTCGCCCGGGAAGCGGGAGTCAGTAAGGGAGGCGTCCTGTATCACTTCCCTTCGAAGGCGGCCATCATCGAAGCCATGATCGATCGGTGGGTCCGCCAGTGTGAGGACGCCCAGGCCCAAGCTGTCGCTCGCGATGGGCAACGCCGAGGAGCATTCACCCGCGCATACGTGCACGTACGAACGAGATCAGGCTATCCGAAGGACCCGCTCCGCTACACCGGCGTGCTTGCTGCCGTCCGCAACGATCCTCAGCAACTGCGGGCGCTGCGTGCGAAGGTTGCCGAATGGCAGCGTCAGTTGGAGGCGGACGGCATCGACCCGGTAACAGCCACCATCGTCCGGCTGGCTATCGACGGCTTGTGCCTCAACCGGCTGCTCGATCTGCCCCTGCCCGACCCGGCCATGTGCGCGGCGATCATCGACCGGCTGGTGGAGATGACCCGTGAAGGTGCAGAAAGACCGGAGGCTTGAGTCCGGAGTCCTGAGACCTGAGACCTGAGCGGGCGGTCGCCGACCCGTTTCCCTCGCACTGCGCGACCCTGGCATTCCAGTGCCGAGTTTAGTGCACTGTCGCTCATGCCCCCAGCATGCCGCGTACGCTCGCCCCGATAGAGGGGAAACACCTCGAACGCCGAACGCACATAAATCCCAAAAGTGACCTATATTAGCCACTATAACGGGAGACGGCCCGACAAATACCCACTCAGGTCTCAGGACTCAAGACTCAGGTCTTAGCTCCCAGGACTTTCCGCGTCTGCGGCCGGCCGTGTCGTCATGTCATCCCAGCGGATCAGACGAAGGTCGTCAGCTGCGTACGGATCGAGCCAATAGGCAACCCGTCCCGGATAGAGCTTCATCAGTTCAGCGTTCTTCTGCGGGCCCAGATCGCGGGCAAATACCACCGAATTGCGCAAATCCGGATCGTTGTACGCGAAGCCGTCGCCGTAGGCATCCCACCTCGCGTCGATCTTGCCGTCCCGATAGTGCTTGGACTGCATGAAGACCACCGCGTTCTCGATACGGCCCTCGTGCACCAACTGGCCGATACGGGTGGCTCGGGTCCATAGCGTCGTGTCCAGTTCGTCCCAAATTCGCCCGAACCCCGTGGGCACGCCGTAGGCCAGCAGCACGCCCAGTGCCAGCCAGCATGCCGCCCGCCCCGTTCGCACCGGCACGGCGATCCCGATTGCCCGGCAGAACTGTGGAGCCGTCTGACGCACTGCGCCCAGCCCCACCGCCACCAGCAACAGCATGGCCGGCATCGCTTCCGACCAGTACCGAGCCTGGCCCGCGAAAGCGCTCGGCGTGAAGTAGAAGAAGTATGCCACCATGAGCGCCAACACCGCCGCTGCGAGCGTCAGGCCCACCTTGCGCGGTTTGCACAACACCGGCCCCGCCGCCATCAGCAGTAGTGCGGACGGACCGAAGCCCGTCAGGTACTCCGCCGTCATGTCGAGGTTGAAGAAGGTGTTGTGCAGGAGCGCCTTGCGGAATGAGTTGCCGCGATCCTTGTCGGGCCAGTATTCCTGCCCGATATCCTCGCCGAACCCCAAGCGGTCCTTGGGACACCACTTCACGAACGGCGACAACCTCGCGTCGCCGGTCAGTGCCCGGTTGTAGCCCAGATAGACACCCACCGCCAACACCATGGGCAGGGCGAACGCGACCACCGTCTGCCACCGTAATTGTCGCCACGGAAACGCGAGCATGGCCGCCACGCCCATCACTGCGGTCAGAACGGCCGCCGTCAACGGCCGGCTGTTGGCGGCATAGCCCAGGGCCGTCCCCGCCACCGCCGCCCAGCCCCAACGGCTGGGGTCCCGGACCACCCGCACCACCGCCACCGCGCCCAGCGTGAGCGTCATCAATGTCACCGGGTGGGCCATCATCATGCCGCACAGGCTGAACCGAAACGGCGAGACCGCCATCAGCAAGGTCGCCACACGAGCTACCTTCTCGCCCAGCAAGTCACGGCCCAGATAGAACGTCAGCAACACGGTCAGCCCGCCGAGCAGCGGACTGATCAGCCAGACCGCCCCGATCCACACGCCCGGCACCATGGCCAGCGACGGCCCCAGGAAGTACTTGCCGTACCACCGCGGACCGTCGAACAGGATGTACTCGTGATCGAAGAACTCGGGCAGCGCCGGTGTGTCGGCGAACAGCCGGCCGCTCGCCAGCACCTTGGCCTGGAAGACCATGGCCACTTCATCCTGGATGTGAGGCAGGCCGCCCAGCGAAATGCGGCTGAGCACCGCCGAACTGGCAAAGGCGAACAGCACCGTGACCGCCAGGAACCATCGCCGGTTCGATCTGAGCACCACGCGTTCGATGAACAGCCCGACCTGCGGCACGAACGCGCTGACCACGATCGCGACGCTCAACACCGCCCCCGCCAGGAGCACATCGTGCAGGATGCGCTGCCCGAAGCACCACCAGTTCTCGAACGTGTCCGTATCGCCCAGGTACGGTTCCGACTCCAGGAATCGGCTGGCCAGAACCGCCAATACCGCGATCATCACCGGAATCAGCAGCGACGAGACGTTCACGCCGCCTCGAGGCTGCGACCCGTCTGATACCACATCCTGCCCGACCACTTCGCTCATGCTGGGCCCCCTTTTTCGGGGCCCAGTATACCCAAACGTCCGCGCGGAAAAAGGTGACCCTGCTTTCCTTTCGCGGTCGCGACCGCTATCCTCATCCGTCATGAGCCGCGACAAGAGCATGAAAGCCCGGGCCAAGAGCGAGTTTGAAGCGTGGGCGGGCACGTACGATCGCTCGCTGCTGAACCGCTTTCTGTTCCAGCCCTCGTACCGCATGTTCCTGGAGGAACTGCTGGCCTGGCGCGGGGCCGATTCCGAACCGTTCGACCTGCTCGACATCGGCTGCGGCACGGGCACGTTCAACGCCATGCTGGCCGGCTCCAGCCTGCCCGCCCGGGTGGTCGGGCTCGACTACGCCGAGGCCATGTGCCACGTCGCCGCCGACAAGGCCCGGCAGGCCGGCGTGGCCGACCGGCTCCACTACGTCAACGCCGACTCGCAGCACCTGCCGTTCGCCGACGCGTCCTTCGACGTGGTGACCTGCAGCAATTCATTCCACCACTACCCGCATCAGCAGCAGGTCGTGCACGAGATGCGGCGCGTCCTGCGGCCCGGCGGTCGCCTCATGCTCATCGATGGCTTTCGCGACAACATCATCGGCTGGGTCGCGTTCGACGTGATCATCGGCCACGTGGAAAAGGAAGTCTTTCACGCCCCCTGGTCCAAGATCCACGAATACTTCACCAACGCCGGCTTCAAGAACATCCGCCGCCGCAAGTTCAGCTTCTGGATGCCCGGCCTCCTGACCGTTGGGGTGGCATAGGGAAGCTCTGAGCTGTGAGCTATGAGCTTTGAGCCAGAAGCTCTCGGCTATCGACTGTCAGCCAGCAAGCCGGCGCCGTTTCGGCCGCATTCCCCCCCTCAAGCCTCAGGCCTCAGACGTGGCGACAATCGAATCCGCTTGAAAAGACGTGGCGCGGCCCATTTTGGCATCGCTATTCCCTTTGTCGAGAGCCCTAACCAGACCGATTGTTTCAATGGCGTGGCGCGCTGAGGAGTGCCGTAAAAGTGCCGTCACAAGCCGCCGGTGCCATGTAGCAGTCTTGGCCGTCCACCAGCGTCAGGGTGTATCTGATGGTAGCCCGACGCGGCTGACCGGCCCCTCGTCAAGGCCCGCTCTCCAACATGGCCAGGCGGGAGGAACTTGCTGCCAATATCGATCATCCTACAATGGTTCACAGGTTGGCCTGCCTGGACCACCGGATCATTTCTCAAGGGACAAAGACATGTCTGAGGGTACGGACCTTCGGCCGACACATGCCGATTGGCGCTTTGGCACACATTCGAACCGTTCCACGTTTCCCGCATTCACACTGATCGAAGTCCTGGTCGTCGTGGCCATCATCGCGCTGCTCATTTCCATTCTGCTGCCGAGCCTCGCCGCCGCACGGTCCCAGGCCCGCGCGACTGTCTGCGGCAACTCCGTCAAGCAGATGGGCATGGCCGCGAACCTGTTCTCGAACGAACACCGCGGGCGCGTGCCGCGGGGCATCTCCCGGCACGGATCACCCGACGGCACCGGCCCGGTCAACTGGGTGCGCATGGTCGCCCGCATGTTCGGCGACAAGAACAACTACGCCGCCAACTTCAACCGCGTGCCCGTCGAAAAGCTCGAGGTGTTCAGTTGCCCGCAACGATCCAGCGAGTACGGCGGCGCTTTCCTCGACTACGTCGTCAACTCCATCGACAGCCGCGGCCCCATAAACCTCAACCCCTGCCAACCCAACCCGACATCGGGTGCCTGGTACGAAGTCGAGGGCGTCACCAAGATCGATGAATGGCCATTCCCCGGCGAGACCATTTACGTGACCGAGGCCGTGGAAGAAAGCTGGGGTATCGTCGATCTCAATAATTCGTTCCAGACGCTCCAGGGAATCCGCGAGAACATCGAAGAAGTCCGCCGACAAGTGCCTCCGTCGCTCACCGGCTATGACTGGTTCGACGTGCCCGGCGGCAAGGCGCTGCCCACGTACCGCAAGATGGCTGACTCGGTCACCCGTGCCCCGCGAGCCTCGCTGGCCATGCACCGCTGGGGCACCAATGCCGTCTTCGTCGACGGCCACGTCGAACTCGTCAAGCCGCCCCCGGAGTCGGCCGGCGAAGTCGGCGTGTTCCGATTCTACCTGCGCCGTTTCGGCGTGGACCGCAAGATCATTCCGCGGATCACCGCCCTCGAAACCACCGCCGCCATACATCCCTGCACCGCCGGCGACACGACCTGGCGCCCGGGACGATAGGATTGAGGCTTGAGTCCTGAGACTTGAGGCTTGAGCACTGACAGCTGACAGCTACTCCACACATCCGTGGTCGGAGGGACGGTTCTCGCCGCTGATGCATCGTTGAAAATATGCGAAGTCGATCACGTCCACGTCGGCGTCGGCATCGAAACGGGATCGCTCGCAACCGGCTGGCGCCGGTATCTGTGGTCCCGACGCACACAACAGGAAGAGTTGCAGATCCGTGGCATCCACGTCGCCGTCGCGGTCGAGATCGGCCGGGCCGTTCGAACACCCGGTGGCATCCACTACCGCGCCGGGCACGGAATGCGGGCATTGATCCTGGCTGCCGTATACGCCGTCGCCGTCCGGATCGTCCGGCCCGACCAGCGCCTTGAGGCAGACGTTGTCCTCCGGATAGGCACTGGTCAGGTCCACCCAATAGCTCCCGTTCGGACTGATGAAGCTCTCGCCGGGGTTGGCCGATGCAGCGCTGCAATATCCCGAGACCGGGCCCTCCAGGCAGATGGGATAGTTGTAGCCGGGGCTGGTCAACCTCAAGACCACCGAGAATCGCTGGCCGGCGATGACGTCCACCGGCGGCGTCAGGGCGACGGTGTGATAGCCGATATGAGCGATCGTCCCGACGGCCGTGCGGGCGAGCAGGCCGCTGCGAGGTGCGCCGGCCGCACAGTTGACGTACACGTACAGCTCGTAGCTGCAATCGACGGCCGGCGTGTAGAAGCCCACGAAGCGCACCGTCTCGGTCGCCGCCGCGGTGAACATGTTCGCGCCCCACGCCGTGTTGCCGCCGTAACCGACGCCTGAGATCCAGCCGTACGGATCGTGTTGGTAGATGCGCGGGTAATCGGTGACCGGCTCCGCGCGAACGAACACACCGTTCTCGATCCCGATCCGCGAATCATAGTACGAGACGTAGCAGTAGCCGTCCTGTCCCCACGCGGCCCCCCAACTGTTGCGGACGATGAACGCCCCGTTACCCGGCGGATTGGGACTCACGAATCGCGTGCGGTCGAAATCGTCGTCCCAGCCCACGATGCACACCGAGTGATTGCCGATGGCGCCTCCCGTGTAGTAATGCGTGAAGTGCGGGCTTCCGCGGTACGAAGCGTCACGCCAGAACATGGTCGTGTACACCGCCCCGTAGGTCATGACCGCCTCTTTGATGTTTGCGTTGTCGAGCGGCCCGGCACGATCGGGCAGAAAGATCGCTTCCATCAGCCGCTTCTGCGGCGTGCAACTCGGCCGCGGGCTGGCGCAGACGTTGCCGTGCGGGTAACACGACTCCGACACGGGGCCGTCCCAGCGGGCCAGGTACGCCGCCGCCATGTCGCGATTGCCGCCGCTGCACGCGGGCCAGTCGAAGCCGTGCGAGCAGTTCATGTCCATCTCGGCGAAATCCCACAGCGTCTCGGCCGGTCGCAACCACGACTCGAGCGAACCGTACGTCGCAAATGTCCAGCAGTCGTTGCAGGAACCCTGGTCGCGCACGGGCGGCAGCTTGTCCGGGACGGTCCGCAGGTCAAATGCGGCGGGTAGCGGGCCGAACGAGGCCCCGCGATTCTGTACGCTCACGCGCTGACCACGGGCGTGCGACAGATCGACAGGCGACGGCCGGCGCCCCCGCCTGCCCTCTTCCTCAGCCGGCGCTTGGCCGGTCACCAACAAGTTGCGGTATTCGAGAAAATCGGGATTGATCGGCGCCTTGCTGACAGTCGGTTCCGCGGAAACCTGCGCCAGCAACTCCACCGCAAGCAGCCAAGCCGCACACACCGCCAACGGGACACGCAGCATGGAGCGCATTGTTCTCCTCCCATCCCTCGAGTGCGTACGAAGAACCGCAGTCGCGTCTGAATATAACGACGGGCCGATTGCCGCTGCCATCGGAGCCAAGCAATCCCACGCTGTTTGGGGCAGGGCCGCCCACACAATCAGGTGAGGTGATACAGGATGAGATACACCAGCACGCCGGTAACGGACACGTACAGCCAGATGGGCCACGCCCAGCGGGCAATCCGACGATGCCGGGCGTATCGACCCGCAAGCCCGGTGCCCAGCGTGACGAGAATCATGGGCAGATTCACGATGGCCAGCACCAGGTGCGAAAACAGCAATGCCAGATAGAACGGCCGAACCACCGCCGGGCCGGAAAACCGCGTGTGCCCCACACCTTCATGCATCTGCCGAATGACGTGATACAAGACGTACGTGGTGAGGAAGGCTGCGGAAACCAGCACCGCGCTGAGCATGTAGCGGCGATGCAACGGTATGTTGCGCCGACGGATGGCTCGAAATCCCAGAATAATCAATACCGCTGCGGTAGCGTTCAAACAGGCGTTGATTGTGGGCAAGACCCGATAGTCGAGCCGCCCCAGCCAATCGGAGACGAGAATCACACCAGGTTCCATATCGCCGCCGCGTTTCCGTCAACCCCTTGTGGCGCACGCTTCCAGAGCGTGCACGCGCATGCAGGAGCCTGCATCACAATGCCGGAACACCACCGAACGCACAAGATTGGACAAGCTGAGTCGCTTCGCCTGCCCCAGTCCCCAAGCCCCTGCCCCCACCATCGCCGCGTCCGTGGTTCTTAGAGCCGGTCCGCCATCAGGAAGACCAAGAGCAGCGGCAGATAGATCACCGACGCCAGGAACACCTGTCTCGCCGAACGCTGATCGCGCGAGACCATCAACGGCAGGCCCACGATGACGAAAGCGAGGCCGAACACCAGCGCCGCGCTGAAGTACACGGGCCCCGCCACCATGAGCAGCGAAGGCAACAGCGAGGCCAACAGCAGGAGCAAGCTGTACAACACGATCTGCCGTGAGGTCAGCCTGCCGTCGCCATCCACCACGGGCAACATCTGGAGGCCGGCCCGGGCGTAATCGTCGCGGCACATCCATGCGATGCCCAGGAAGTGCGGCACCTGCCAGACGAAAAGGATGCCAAACAGCGACCATGCCGCCGGTGCCAGTTCGCCCTCGGCCGCGGCATATCCGATCATGGGCGGAATCGCCCCGGATACCGCCCCCACAATCGTGTTCAGCGTGCTGATCCGTTTGAGCGGCGTGTAGGCGGCCACGTACACCACGCTGGTGAGCAGCGCCAGCGCCGCCGCCAAGCCATTTACCACGAACAGGAGATATCCGACGCCCAGCAGGTTCAGCGTCAGGCCGAACACCCACGCCTCGACCACGCCTACCCGGCCGTCCGGCACGGGCCGCGTACACGTGCGTCGCATGAGCGCGTCGGTGTCGCGCTCCATGACCTGGTTGATCGCCATCGAACCGCAGGCGACCAGCGCCGTGCCGATGATGGTGTGCATGAGGAGCCACGCCGCCGTGGGCGTGAACTCGCCGGGATAACCGACGAAGAAGCCGACGCCGGTCGTGAACAACACGAGCGAAACGAGCCGGATCTTGCACAGCTCGATGTAATCACCCACGCTCCCGCGGCGGGCCGCGACGCTGATCGAACCCGGCCAGCTCATGCGGGAACTCCTTCGGCTTCGGTGCGTTCGACGCCCGGTGACCACCGGCTAATGCCGCCTGCTCGGACGGCCAGGTATGCCGCCAACCCCAGAATGGCCGCCCCCACCGCCAGATGCGCCGTCGGCAGCCAATCCTGGGCCAGCGTCTGCGGGTTGCGGACGCCCTCGGACCACATGGGATAAATAACGATGAGCGTCATGAGCCCCAGGGCGAGCTGGACAAAGTACAAGACCAATGCGGTCACGATGGGGCCGGACAGCCGCCGGGATGCATAGGGATGCTCAAACACGTACCGGGCGGCGGCCATGAGCGCCAACCCCACCATCACCGCCCAGACCATGTGCGGAATCCACGTCCAGGCCAAATGACGTAGGATCGCGCCCAACACGAGTTGAATGTAGATGATCAGCACGCAGCCGGCCGTCGCCCAGGCCAGCGCGGCATTCTCGAACGGCGTAGGCGGCTCGCCCTCGGGCTTGGGTGCCAGGCGAGCATCGTCGAGCCACTGCCGCGACGTCACCACCACCAGCACGACCGTCAGCACGAAGAACGCCTGGGCGAAGCAGCCGTGGATGGTCGCCAGCACGACCGAGTTCTCGGTCACGCGCAGGCCGCCCATGACGCCCTGGATGACCACAGCCACCCACGCCGCCACGCCCATGACCTTCACCCATCGCCGTGGATCGCGGGCAGCCAGCCAGACCGCCAGCACGGTGACCAGGAAGCCCACCGTCGCTCCGATCAGCCGATGGCCGTGCTCATCCCGCACGCCCGGGATGCTGCCGCCCATGTTCGTCGTCCAGCCCTCGGGATTGATCGACTGGAAGGACAGCGGCCAGTCGGGCACGGCCATGCCCGCCGCCTTGCTGGTCACGTTCCCGCCCGCCAGCAGCAGCACGAACGTGAAGAGCATCACCGCCAGCGCAAAACCATGCAGCCACGGGTTGTAGAGGATTTCTCGAGATTGGCCGCGGGCCGCCGCGGCGGTCGAATCCGACATCTCTGAGCCGCTCCCATCTAGCACCGAATGTCCAACCACCGTGCCCCGGGACCGTGCTCCGGGACAGGCGATTGTAGTACCCCACTCCGGGTTCAGCCTCCCCAACCCGCATGGAAGCGAACGCGCGCCCCGCGTTCACCCCGGCAAGCCCAGAGGTTCTGCTGCGCTCTCCACGCACGAGCGTCCCGAGACCATGGCCAAAGCCCGCCGGCTTGCGTTACAATCCCGCCGATTCACACGCGGGTGTCGGCTCCGGTGAGCCGGAGGGATCCGCCGATCGGACCCACGCCACCTGCGAGACACCGGGCCCGACGTCCGGACGCATGAGAACGCAAAGATGAATGGCAAGATCCTGATCAAAGCCGGCCGGGTCATCGATCCCGCGTCGGGCATCGACATGGTGGCCGACGTTCTTCTGGCCGACGGCAAGGTCGCCCGCATCGGCCATGGTTTGTCCGCCCCCGATGGCGAGGTCCTAGACGCCCGCGGCCTGATCGTCTGCCCCGGGCTCATTGACATCCACGTGCACCTCCGCGAGCCCGGTAACGAGGGCGCCGAGACCATTGCCACCGGCACCGCGGCAGCCGTCGCCGGCGGGTTCACCAGTGTCGCCTGCATGCCGAACACCAAGCCGGCCATCGACAACGAGACCGCCGTCGAGTTCATCTATCGCCAGACCGACCATGAGGGCAGTTGCAACGTCTACCCCATCGGCGCCGTGACCAAGGGCCGCCGAGGGGAGGAACTGGCCGAAATGGGCCAGATGATTCGGGCGGGAGCGGTCGGCTTCTCCGACGACGGCCGAGGCGTCAACAACACCGCCGTCATGTTCCGGGCCCTCCAGTACGTCCGCATGTTCGACAAGCCCATCCTCCAGCACTGCGAGGACGAGTCGTTGGTCCGCGGCGGCGTCATGAACGGCGGCAAGACCGCCATCCGCTTGGGCCTGCCCGGCATGAACCCCGTGGCCGAAGACCTGATGATCCAGCGCGACCTCATGCTCGTCGAGCAGACCCGGGCCCGCTATCACGTCTGCCACATCTCCACCGCCCGAGCCGTCGAACTCGTCCGCCAGGCGAAAGCGGCCGGTCTGCCGGTCACCTGCGAGGTCTGCCCCCACCACCTGCTGCTCACCGAAGAATCGTGCAGCACGTACGACACGAACTTCAAGATGAACCCGCCGCTGCGGACGCGGCATGACGTGGAGGCCTGCCGCCAGGGCGTCGCCGACGGCACCATCGATTGCCTGGTGACCGATCACGCCCCCCACGCCCTGCAGGACAAGGACCTCGAGTTTCTCGACGCTCCCTTCGGGATCATCGGCCTGGAAACGGCCATCCCGCTGTACATCAAGGCGTTGATCGAGCCCGGCCTCATCGACTGGGTCAGCCTCATCGAGCGGCTCACCGTCCGGCCGGCGGCGGTCCTGTCGTTGCCCAAGGGCACGCTCGCCCCCGGCGCCGACGCCGACGTGACACTAATCGACCCCGAGATGGAATGGACGGTGGACGTGCGTCAGTTCCGCTCCAAGAGCCGCAATTGCCCCTTCGACGGCTGGACCGTCCGCGGCCGCGCCGTCACCACCATCGTCGGCGGCCGGATCAAGTACCGGCTCGAGCCGGCGACTGTGTAGCATGTGCAAGTCGAGTCTCGGGCCTAGGGACTAGGGACTGGGGGCTGGGGAAGAGTCCGTGCGGACGGCAGTCTCGGGCGCGGACGAGATGCCAACCCTCCGAAAGCCGGCAACCTCCCGCTTGCCGCCCCGCCGGGAGCGTGATACCCTTCAGCAGCACCTCACGTTGGATCCGTGCACTTCGAATCGGAGCCGCACTCATGAAAGCGATTATCGTCCTGCTGGGCGCGATCGGGCTGGGCATGGCTGGCTTGTACTTCTTCGGCGGCTACAACTCGTTCGATCCGGATAAACAGGGTCGCGACGCCAAAGCGACCATTACGCCCGGTATGACCTGGACGCAGGTCCTCGCCGTGGCCGGCGAGAACCCCAAGCTCCACACGATCAGCATCTATAAGAGCAAGATCGCTGGCCGGACGGTCCAGCAAGAGCGAATCGGCCCGGCGGTCGCTTTCAGCACAGCCAAAGTCGCGAGCAACCTGGCGGCCAATCAATACCCCAACGGCTTCATCCTCAGCTACATGTTCTCCGAGCAAGTCGCATTTAACGTCAGATTCGACAGCAAGGGCGTGGCCACCGCCATCGAGGACGCCCCCACCATCGCCGACCTGCTCCAAACCCGTCAGCCCTGAACGGGCAGCCATCTCACCCCACCGCCGCGTGCCGAGATGCCCAACCGCCCGCTCATACTGGAAACGACTGCCTGACCGGGTGCGATACCCGAGGCCCAGCCCGCACGGTGGGCATGGAGTTCTGACCTTCACCGGCGAGGCTGCGACCCGGGACGCCGCCGAGAGGGAGCAGCGCAATGGTCAAGGAATACTCCCCGTTCACGCCTGGGGTGCCCGTGCCGATCGAATTCTTTGTCGGACGGTCTCACGAAATCCAGACCATGATGAGCGCCATCCGCAAATCGGTCGGCCAGAATACGATTGAGCGACTATTCGTCACCGGCGAGCGCGGAGTCGGGAAAAGCTCCATCTGCCGGTTTGTTGATCTGGCCGCGGAAAAAGACCTCGGCGTGCTGGCTATCCATGTGTTTCTCGGGGGCGTGAATACGCTTGAAGAAATGGTCCACCGAGTGTTTGAGCGGCTCGTCCGGGAGAGTGCCACGCAGCCGTGGTTCGGCCGGATCAAGGATTTCCTGGGAAATCACATCAAGCGGATGGACATCTTCGGTTAAATCCTTCGACAACTTCCTGCGCCGCATGGAGGAGCTGGGAGCCATTCGCAAAGACCGGAACCGTGGATCCGGCAACTACGAGTTCACCAGCGAGATATATCATCTGTTCTTTTGGCTTCAAGCCAAGACGGTCAAGTAATGGCCAACGACAACTGACCACTGGCCACTGACAACTGACTCTCACGCGTCATAATAGAGGAAGAACTCGTGGGGATGCGGCCGCAAGCGAAGTTCGTCCACTTCTTTGGTCTCCTTCCACTCTACCCAGGCCGCGATGAGATCCTCGCTGAACACGCCGCCTTCCATCAGAAATGCGTGATCCTTTCGCAGCGCGTCGATGGCCTCGCCCAGCGAAGCCGGCGTGTTGCGAATATCCTTCCGCTCCTCCGGCGGCAGGGCGTAGATGTTCTTGTCCATCGGCTTGCCCGGATGGATCTTGTTCTTGATCCCGTCCAGCATGGCCATCAGGATCGCCGAGAACGTCAGATAGCCGCAACACGACGGGTCAGGACAACGGAATTCGAGCCGCTTGGCCTTGGGGCTCTCGGAATACGTAGGAATCCGGATCGCCGCCGAGCGGTTTCGCGACGAATAGGCCAGATTCACCGGCGCTTCGTAACCCGGCACGAGGCGGCGATAACTGTTGGTCGTCGGGGCAGCGAATGCCAACACCGCGTGGGCATGCTTGAGCAGACCGCCGATCGCGTACAACGCCATCTCGCTCAGCCCCGCGTACTCGCCGCCCGCGAACATGGGTTTGCCGTCCTTCCACAGCGACACGTGCGTGTGCATTCCGCTGCCGTTGTCCTGGAAGATCGGCTTGGGCATGAACGTCACCGTCTTGCCCGCCCGCTTGGCCACGTTGCGGGCGATGTACTTGAACCACATCATCTGGTCGCCCATCTCCAGCAGCGGCTTGAACCGCATGTCGATCTCCGACTGCCCGGCCGTGCCGACCTCGTGATGATGGGCCTCCACCTCGATGCCCACCTTCATCATCTCGTACACCATCTCGCCGCGCAGGTCGTGGTACGTGTCGGTCGGGCTCACCGGAAAGTAGCCGCCCTTGAATGACGGCTTGTACCCGAGGTTCGGCTCCTCGAACCGTGCCGTGTTCCAGGCTCCTTCCACCGAGTCGATCTCGTACATCCCGCGGTGCTGGTTCTGCTCGTAGCGAACCTCGTCGAAGATGAAAAACTCCAGCTCCGGCCCGATGAAGCACGTGTCGGCAATGCCGGTGGACTGGAGGTACTTGACCGCCTGTTTGGCCACGTGACGTGGATCCTTGCTGTACTCCTGGCGAGTCATGGGATCGAAGATGTCCGCCAGGACGCTCACCGTCGGCTCGCGGAAGAACGGATCCAGCCGGGCCGTCTCAACCTGCGGAATGGCCAGCATGTCCGACACATTGACCTCCTGCCAACCGCGGATGCTCGAGCCGTCAAATCCCAGTCCGTCCTTGAACGTGCTCTCGTTGAACTCCCCGACCGGGTACGAGCAGTGCTGCCACGTTCCCAACATGTCGCAGAACTTGAGGTCCACCATCTCTGCGCCGACCTGACGGCAGTAGTCCAGGAAGTCCTTGGGAGTGGACGCTCGATCCGGCACCGATATGTTCTGGATTCCTGACATGATTTCACCTCGGACAACGCCCTGGCGACGAGTCCCTCGACGCCGCTCTCATCCGACCTGCCACAATCCGGCCAGGGGAACGGGTGATGCACCGGCAAACGCCGTACCGCGGGCGCACCGGCTCGATCCCGTCTGCCGGCCGTCTGACGGCGGATTCGCGTAAGTTCAGTTATTCGGACCTGCGCACGTTTTCGGCAAACTGGTCCACTATGCGCGCAAGCTGGGCAGCGGCGGGCTCCCAAGCGCCGCGAGATTGCATCATGGCGCCTCGCCGAGGCTGCCGCGACGGTTGCTTGGACGAATAGGGAACGCTAATCTGATGTGGAGCACCCGCTCAGGGGAGCGAGAGCCCGGCGGACCCGGCCCATAGACAGCGGCAGAAGGCCCCCGGCCTCCGACACGAACGCAATCTCGACTTGGAACGCGCATACATGGACTCACACCCGCCCGAGGACTCCTCGCCTTGTCGCTCCTGGCGGTATGCTCTGCCTTGGCTGTTCCTGCTGAGCCTCCTGGCCGGCTGCCCGCCCGTGCTCGAGCCGGACCCCGGCACGCCCTCTGGTAACGCCGGCGAGCCGAACGACACGTTCGACCAGGCCATCGTCGTCACCCTCGACGCCAACCAGACCGCCCGCATCGCCGGATCCATCCCCCTGGCCAGCGACGTCGATGTGTACAACCTGGGCGAGTTCCTGGCCGGCGATCGCATCATCGTGGACGTCAACACCGGCGCCAGTAGACTGGACGCCATGGTCGCCCTATTCGACGGCGGCGGACGTCTCATTTACGAGAACGACGATCGCAATAACGACCTGAACCAGCTTGACCCGTTCGTCAACCATGTGGTCCGGGAAGACACGATGGTGCTGTATGTCGCCATCGCCGCGTCGCCGCTCAACCCGACCACCGGCACATACGACATGACCATCACCGTCTCGCGCGGCGGAGCGGTTCCCCCCACTCGACCGCAGACCATCGTGCTCGACGTGGACGGCGGCTCCGTGGTCATCGCCGGCGACACCTACACCGTCGGGCCGTTCGACACCGGCGACATCTCGCCGCGATACCAGGGCCTGACGCAGGTCGTGCTCGACCAGATCGTCGCCACCATCGAGGAGAACTTCGCCGGATTCAACTTGAGCGTCCTCGTGACCGGACGCGATCCGATCCCCGACGGCTGCGCGGGGTCCACCGTGTTACTGGGAGGCACCAGTTCCACGGCCTACGGCCTGGCCCAACAGATCGATCCCTACAATCAGGACCCCTGCGACGACGCGATCGTCTATACCGAGATGTTCCAGCCCTTCCGCTTCGGACGGACGCTCACCGCCCGGGAACTGGGCACCGCCATCGGCAACGTGGCCTCACACGAGATCGGCCACCTCCTGGGCCTCAATCACGTGGCCAACGTGCACGACCTCATGGACACGACCGGCACTGCCTCCAGCTTCCTGCTCGATCAGGACTTCACCACGTCGCCGCTGGACGAGACCATCTTCCCCATCGGCCTGCAGGATGGAATCATGCTGCTTATGTTCACGCTCGGCGTGACGCCCTGAGCGGGCCCAACTGCCCGGCCCGCCAGGACGCATCCTTCCATTTGCCTTGCGTGAAATCGGGGATATCCACGCTCGCTCCGCGCCCGTCGATCGACTGCCGCGAGCAGTGGTAGATCGAACTCCAGCTGGCCGCGTCGTAGACGTCGATCCACGGCTCGCGATCTTCGCGCACCATCTCGACGAAGTCGCGAATCACGAAGTAGTCACCGCCGCCATGCCCGCTGGCTTCAGCCGCCGCCCCTGCCGTCCGCCAGTACTCGTGATCGTAGCGGGTCAGATACGTTTCCGCCGGCGTCCATTTCTCGCCTTCGCCTTCGAAGTGGATGCCCTTCCGCGAGTCGTACACGCCCCGCGTGCCCTGGGCGAGATAGAAATGCGACTCCGGCCGCGGCGAGTTCACATCGTAGTCCACGCGGATCAGCTTGCCCGACGCGGTCCGAATGAGCACGGAGGTGTAATCGCCCACTGCGAAATCAATCTTCGCCTGCGGACTGTCGGGGCCGAACTTCCGAGCGGCATACTCCTTCAGCACGCGCGGCGTGCTCATCATCGCCGTGCAATACTCCATCCGATCGCCCTCGTTCAGGCCGAACCACTTGCTCACCGGCCCCAACGCGTGCGTCGGATAATCGCTGCCGTAGCTGTCCCGCGCGAACTCGCCCCACCAATCGAGCGAGCCGTCGGGCTTGAACAACATGAATCGGCAATCGTGGATGTAGCTGCACTCGGCATAGTAGAGCTCGCCGAACAACCCCTGCCGCACCATGTCGAGCACCATCATGTTGTGCCGCATGTACAGGTAGTTCTCGAGCAGGATGTACCGCCGTCCGGTCCGCTCCTTGGTCCGCACGAGTTCCCACAGTTCCTCGAGCGTGAAGCCGGCCGGCACCTCGCTGCCCACGTGCTTGCCGGCGTTCATGGCGGCGATGGCCTGGGGGCAGTGCCACTTGGTCGGTGTGGCGATCAGGACGGCGTCGATGTCCGTCCGGCGAAGCATGGCCGTGTAGTCGTTCGGCGCTTTGGAGTATCGCGCCGGCGGCGAACCACCCGCCCGAATGACCACCTCGGCCGCCGCCTCCAGTGCCTTCTCGCTCAGGTCGCAGATGGCCGGCACCTGCACGCCGGGAAATCCCATCAACAGGCGGAGCAAGTGACGGCCACGGTTACCCAGCCCGACCACGCCGAAGCGAACGGATTTCTCGGAAAGGTTGGGGACTTGCGTGTCAGCGGCGGCGCGAACGGCGGCCCAGGTCAGCGCGCCGGACTTCAGGAATGCTCTGCGGTTCAAGACGTTGTCCTCGGCACAATGGCACGAGATCCCGCCCGATCCGTCGGAACGGGAAGCGACCAGTCGGCACAGGGAGAACGTCTTAACGCCCGTGCCCCGATCGCACGGGCCAGTGTGAGGACTGCGTCGGGCCGCGTCAAGCTCGACCAAGCGATCGGCACCACGAACCGAATCCGAGCGGCTGCCAGGCCGATATTCACCGCTTGCGCAGCTCGCCGCCCCGGTCTGCCGCAGTTACGGCTTGCTCGGCGCCATCGGTCGCGTGCCACACCCCGGACGGCACGCAACCGCTTGGACGCCGCACGACGAGCCAGCCGGCGCAAACAAAGGTCCATTCAGACGGCAAAGACCCCAGCGGGCAACCCCAAACCTACACGGGTCGTCAGGCTGCGGTTCGGTCTGCTTTGCGACGAGCCGCCTTGCGAGTGGCGGCTCGAACCGTGATCACGGAGTTCCAACCGAACGGGCCGCGTTCCACGCCGAACGCGGCGTAATCCGTGTACCACTGGCCGTCCCCGTAGTACCGGAACTGATAGGTGCCCGGTGCCAGCCGCAGCCGGTACACCCACCAGCCGTTCGGCTCGCCGATCATGGGCATGCTACGTGTGTTCCAGCCGTTGAAGTCGCCGGCCAGGCAGAGTTGGCTGACCCCCGGCCGGTAGAAACGAAATTCGATCGTCCCGTCAGCTAATTCGCGGGTCATGCTCCCACCTCCAATGCCGTTACGGAGTTCGGTGACTCGGCACGAGCTGGTTTCGGCTTGAGAGACCGGCTCCGCGCCTTGGGTCTCATCTTGAATCTAATACGTTTCCCCACCTTCAGGGGTTTTGCCCAGTCAGATATCCACAGTGTAACGCGGCCCCGAAGCTCATCCGGATCGGGAAGTCCACCATTTTCGACTCGCCCCTACCGTCGAAGCAGCCGAGCGAGTCTCTGCATGAAAATGCGATGCAAGATGCGTGCCACGTCGAAGCCATGACGCTCGAGTAGCGAGTCTTGAGGAGCCAGCCGATCCTCAACGCTGCCAAACGCACGTAATCTCCGCACGTTATGCACATTCAGCCAGCGCTGCCCCGCCTCTCGACCGGCGTCACCGAAGTGCCCGCCCCGCGATATTTCACCGTCATCATGCACAGCCGCCGTGCGGGGGCGGGCATTCTGCCCGCCTTTTGGGATGGAATGGTGTGGTCCGGGGCCTGGGGGCTGCGGGCTAGGGCCCCTCTTGTGCCGCCCTGTGCGGACGATGGTCTTCGGGGGGGCGGGCATCTTGCCCGCCTTGTGAGCCGGACTGCGCTTCATACGCGGATACGGTGGGTCTCGGGAGACGGGCGTCCGTACACACCCCGGCGTGAAAAAAGCCGGCTTCACGGTGCCTGTGGCGCAGGCGTTGTGGTGCACGCTTCCAGCGTGCACGGTGCAGGCAGGATGCCTGCACCACAACGCTGCAGTCCCAGGACTCAGGACTCAAGCCTCAGGCCTCAGACATGTGACACAAATTCGCCACTCAGGGCCGGAGCCACGTCGTTGGGAGGCGGGCGAGACACCCGCCTCCCGGACTTGCTGCTCGAGATGCGACTAGCGGATGTAGTCGTTCAGCAGGTTTTCGAGCATCTCCTGGCGCCCGGACTGCACGGCCGGCTCGCCGTGCTCGAGCGTGTGCGCCTCCAGATCCTCGAGAGTGGCCTTGCCCTGCTCGATCTGCTTGCCGAACGGCGAATCCCAGCCTTTGTACCGCTCCTTGATGAAGTTCTCGAACGTCTGGTCGGCGATCATCCGGTGGGCGATCTTCAGCGCCCGGGCGAACGTGTCCATGCCGCCGATGTGGGCGTGGAACAGATCCTCCGGATCCACCGACTGGCGGCGGACCTTGGCGTCGAAGTTCAGACCGCCGGTCTTGAACCCGCCGCCGCGGAGCAGCACGTACATGCCCATAACGCAGTCGTACAGATCGGTCGGGAACTGGTCGGTGTCCCAGCCGAGCAGCGGGTCGCCGCGGTTGGCGTCGATCGAGCCGAGCAGATCGTTGGCCAGGCAGAACTCCAGCTCGTGCTGGAACGTGTGCCCGGCCAGCGTGGCGTGGTTGGCCTCGATGTTCATCTTGAAGTGATCGACCAGGCCGTACTTCTGCAGGAACGCGTAGCAAGCCGCGGCGTCAAAGTCGTACTGGTGCTTAGTCGGCTCCTTGGGCTTGGGCTCGATGTAGAACTGCCCCTTGAAACCAATCTTCTGCTTGTACTCGACGGCCATGTGGAAGAACCGAGCCAGATGATCCAACTCTCGCTTCATGTCGGTGTTCAGCAGCGTCTCGTAGCCTTCGCGGCCGCCCCAGAACACGTAGCCCGCCCCGCCGAGTGCGTGCGTGATTTCCAGCGCCTTTTTCACCTGGGCCCCGGCATAGGCGAAGACGGCCGGCGACGGGTTCGTGCCCGCCCCCGCCATGTACCGCCGGTGCGAGAACAGGTTGGCCGTGCCCCACAGGAGCTTGACGCCGGTCTGCTTCTGGAGCCGATCGGCCAAGGCGACGATCTTGTCCAGCCGCTCATTGGTCTCTTTGAGGTTTTCGCCCTCGGGAGCGATGTCCCGGTCGTGGAAGCACCAGAAGCTCACGCCCAGCTTGGTGAAGAACTCGAACGCCGCCTCCATGGTCATCTCGGCCACGGTCATGGGGTCGTTCGACTTGTTGTACTCGCGGATGATCGTCCCGGGCCCGAACGGGTCACTGCCCAGACCTTTGAACGTGTGCCAATAGCACACGGCAAACCGCAGGTGCTGGGCCATGGTCTTGTTGCCCACCTTTTCGTCCGCGTTGTAGTGCTTGAACGCCAGCGGATTCTTCGACTCCGGCCCCTCGTATTTGATCTTGTCGATACCCGGGAAGAACTCGGCCATGGACTCCACTCCTTGCGGCACTCGCCGCTTGTTTGAACGGCCCGGAACCACGCTCAGACCGCGTTTGAAAGGCTACAGAATACCGCAAGGAAGCAGTGTTGGAAAGCCACCCGCCGGCCTGCGCCACCCCCCCGACTTATATAAAACACCCAGCCACGCCGGCCCTGCACGCCCCCGGCGAGCGGCGAGGTTTGCCCCCGCCGTCTGTCTTCAGCGTAGGTGTGCGACGCCCACGATCTGTCCGTACGTGGGAACTCACCCCAGAACCCAATCGACCGGGGCCACCCCAAGAGATGGCCCCGGTCGATTTCCACAGACCCAATCATCAGAGCGTTCGCAGGGAAAGCACGCTCCCTGCTACTCCAGTGGTTCGACGACGCCGCCTACCACGGGATCGGCCACCTTGCGAATCACCCTCGCGACCGACATGAGCGGTTCGACCTTGACGATCTCCAGTTCGCCGCCCTCCTCGTCCGTGGTGCCGATTGTTTGCCCGGCCGCGTTGCGGATCTCGCGCCCAGGTGTCAGGTATCGGAAGACTTGGCCCGGCTTTACCCGGTCAGCCTCTCCCAGATCGAGAAACACCCGATCTCTGTCGATGGCGGCGATTCTCGGTGGGTTCGGAATGCGCTGGCACTGAAGGACGAGTTCTTCTACCGCATCCTCGATAGCCATGAGGGAGTTGCTGCCGAGCCCAAAGGCATCGGCCACCATTTCACCCGTCCGCACGCTGTACATCGCCAGGTACACGCCGCAACGATTCAGTTCCTGCTTTTGCTGTCTCCTGCTTTGCTCGTAAAGGTGTTTCCGCAAGGCGAGGAACTGACGCCACTGGTCCGCATGCCCCGGCTTGAACAACCGGTCCATCAGCGTTGGGTTTCCATCTTTGTAAGAAGGCGGCGGTGCTTCGGTGCCCTTCAAAGTCAGGTCCAAGTTCTCGCCCACCGAGGCCTCGATAAGGTACTGTACGCCCATCAGCTGGCCGGGCTCGACAGCGGTGGCGGGATTGACGTAACGGGTCTGGTTAAAGTTGAGCTCGCGAATGATGTCAAGGATTCGTTCTCGCTCCACTACGACGAAGCTGCCCGATTCCATCAGCTTGTTCTGCAGGAACGCTCGATCGCGAGCACTCATGCTCAACGGGAGTTCCGCCGAAACCAACTGATCGCCCGGCGCGTTTTGGATATGAATGTTGATGTTGGTGCTGCCTTCCGCAGGGGCGCCTGCCGTGCCAGAACCGTATGGTACGCTGGGGTCATCGGGGGCACGGTCGCCGCCGAAGCGTACCAAAGCCACCACAAACTTGCGCGTCAGGCGAGAACGGGCCGGCGTGCGCACCGAGTGCGTGTAGTCGTATGTCTGCGACTGCTGGGCTGCAGGTGCCGGCGGCGGAGGAGGCGGCGGGCCCGGCAGTTCCTCCTGAACGGTCTGCGAACAACCCGTCAGACCCATGAGCGCACACGCCAGGACCACCCCCGCCCGGTACATGTTCCCGGTGTATCGGTTTGTCTTTAGCACGGTCATCCCTCCGGCGAGGCTTTGGGATCCCGAATGATGACTTGATAATCGCTGACCTGCGAGCTCAAGCTGACCACCTCGTACGTCGTCTGCGTCCGAGCCGTGCAGCACACGGGTTCCCAGTTCGTCCTCTCCTTCTCGAACCCCTTTTCGTCCGTGAACACCGTCCGCACGTCAACAAAGATGTCCTCCCGATGCTTGTTGCGGATCACCAGCCGGACCCGCAGCAGCCCGCTGTCGAGTCGATCCGCGTCGGCCTTCTCCACCTCGAGCAACGATTTCAGGTTGCTGCTGTTCCACTGGAGCCGGCCTTTCTGCTGGTACGGGTAGTCACGGTTATGAACATCGACGGTCTCCGTCGAGGCACATCCGCCCGTCACCAGCCCCATCAGCGCCACCAGTCCCATCACCCCACGTATGGTTTTCATGGAACACTCCTTGTCACGAGCGGATCTCCGTCTACTTGCCGCTCGGTTGGCTCGCCGGCACAAACACGATCCCCGTCACCACCTCTTGGTAATTCCGCGTCCCTGGTCGCGGCGGGACCATGCACTTGCCGCCGCGAGTGACATGCGGCCCGTACTCGCAGAGGTTGTTGCACCCGGAATGATCTGTCGCCAATTGAATACCCTGCTCGTGATAAAGCGCCCGGAGGCCCTCGGCGTCCAGATCGGTGCAGATGCCGTCGGCGTGAAGCTTTTCCATCAGCTCATCGCTCGGCGTGCAGCAGCACGTGCCCCCCAGAATCCAAGGCTTGCTCCCGGCTATGTGCGGGACGCCATCGAAGCAGTGCGCCTGCTTGGGAGCAGAGGGATACGCGGGAACGTAAGGCGGCGCCGGCTTGGGTCCGCAGCCGATAAGCAGCCCCAGGATCGCCGATGCCATGCCGATAAGGACGCGGTGCCCGCTCTTACTGACCAGGCCGGGCCGCGGTGAGCAAGTACGCATTGTCCTGGTTCTCCACTGAATGCACCGTCATGACCAGTTCACCATCCGCCGGAACACAGATGAAATGGCGGGTGAGATCATAACGAGGCAGATATTTGTCATTGACATCGTAAAACCGGAAATGCAGCGTATGCGGACCAGGCGTCACCTTAGCCGCAAAGGCGTGGTACTCGCCGGCGAGCGTCGGCCAGTACCTCAGGTCCGCCTTGATGCTCCACATACCGGCCACCAGACTGCCGACAGGCACGCTTTTCATGACCTCCTTCACGAACGCCTTGCCCCACTGCCGGGCGCGTCGTGTTTCCACACCGCGGGTGACCGCCTGGTGGTATGAATCCAGCAATTTGAATCCCGGGCCGGCACGGTGACCGTCGATGTACACTTCCACCGAGGCTTCGCGATACGGGCACCGGCCGATGTGATCAAACGCGGCATCGCGTCCCTTGGCATACTTGAAGGGACCGGTTCCCATTTCGATCATCACCACCAGATTGGCCTCGCCCTGGTAATCGGTCGTCAGAAACTCGTTGAAGTCCGCAGTGGCCCGCAGCACCGGGCTTTGAGGGGCAGCATCGGGCAGCGTGGCAGGAGCCTCGGCCCGCGCGATCTCCTGAGAGAGATCCACGATTCCCGGGACCGGGCTCTCGCCCTGACTGTTCTTCTCGTACCCCAGTTTCTCGGCCTTCAGTTCATCGGCGTACTCCCTCCGCCGACGGGCCTTGATCTGCTCGATCTCCTTCGCCTCGGTCGAGTGTGGCAAGACCACGGCAGCCCGCTGGAAAGCAGCCCGTGCATCGTCGACCTCGCCCCGTTTCAAAAGAGCTCGGCCGAGCCAGTAGTACCCCAGCTGAAAATCCTCGCGAAAATCCTTCGCGTCCTCGTCGCGTGTCCGCGTCGCGTGCAGCGCCTGGGAGAAGAACATCCGAGCTTCGTTGTATTCGCCCCTCGCGTAGCGAGCCAACCCCGCGTAGTACCACAGCATGGCTCGCTCGTGCGGCTCGCCGCGGAAGAACCGGATGCCCTCGTCGCCCAGGGCTGCCAGTATTTCGCGATCCTGATTCTCGTACTTTTCGACAAGGGCAAAGCTATCGTACGTCGCCCGCTCGGCCGTCGTGTAATCCCCGCCCAGGATGGCGACTGTAGTTTGACACATTCCATAGAGGACGGCTTCGTTCAAGTCATTGGGGTTCGTCCTCTTGGACTCCAGGATCACCAGAGCATCCCGGTAATCCGGATGTAGTTCGTGTCGAATTTCGTGCATCGCCCGCCTCAGCCGAATCTGTTCCGGGCTCGGACCGCAACCCGATACGACCGCCAGGATCAGGCTCAGACTGAATGCCGTGGCGAAAGCTCCACGTGTCTTGGCCGCACCACCTTGCATGCCATGTCCCCTCATCACTTGTAAATGCTGCCACGCCGGGAGAACTTCTTCACCTCGTAGTCCTGTTCCCAGATGATGACCTGGGTCACCGCATCAGTCAGGCGGAAGCTGAGTCGGTAATAGCCGGTTTCGCCCGTGCCGGCGACCGCCCGCATGTTCTCGATTCGGCCGGTGAGGAAGTAATCGGCCCCCTCACGCACGCCGGGAGCACCGCCTGCGATCAGGCCGCGCTCCTTTTCGCGATTTTCCTGCTTGACCCTCTCCGTCATGGTGTCATCACGGTCAAGGAACACGATTTTGCCCGCGGCGTGCTCGATGAGACGCGTACGGATCCTATGAGTGAAATTGTCGGCCCGCAGAAGCGGATCGTCGGTCTCGTTCTGCACCTCGGCGATCACCACCTTGGGCGGCGTGGTGGCGTTTTGGATCTGCGGCAGTTGCACGATGGAACGGGCCATTCGTTCGCACACTGACCGAAAGTCCTGACTGGAAAGACCCGTGCCGACCTCGGCTTCGGTCAGCGCATCCAGATCGACACGCTTGGTCTCACCGGCGCAGCCCGCCAGGCACCAACCCACCAACGCCCCCATCGCCAACGGCACGAAACCGCGGCCGCGCTTCACCTTCCAAGTCATGTACAACCTCCTCCGCCCGCGAATGAGACGCGACTGATCGCCGTCCCGCAGAGCATGAAAAAGCGAAACACAACCGATTTCGAGATCATTCCGGCGAATCTGCAGAGCAACGGCTTCCTGGACCGCCATACGACCGCGCGTCCGATAATCAAGGGCGATGAAGTAACCGGGCCTGAGCGAGGAGAGTGGAACGAGCATCGAACACGACATCTGTCATCACACGGCACGGCCCAGATTCCTACCTCAAGACCAAGATGGGCTCCACAGTCGATGAACTGCGCCGGACGCTGATCTCACGAAACGCCTGCGTGTCGTGTTTAAAACGCCTGCGTGTCGTGTTTAAAACTTCTACTTACCACACAATTGTTATTCCCGCAAGAGACTGGGAGCATTTTTCTGCGTGTTGTGGATCTTCAATGCGCAGCCAAGCATGAGAATTGTGTCGCAGGAAGCAATGCGGGCGAAAGCCAGTGATGCATCCCGGGAGCCAGTCTCCGCACGGACACCGAAGGGCGGGCGTTCCAACCCGCTCTGACGGAGTCGTAGATATTCACACTCCGCACGTGATCACACATGCCGGATCAATGCACTCGAGATTTGTGGCGAAAGCCGGTGACCGCAAACCTGACACATACTGCATTGACCTTGTCCCCAAAGCTGCGGATCGGACCCGTGAGTTGCCACTGATCTGCGAGGAGCGAACATGCCTTTCGCCGGTCGAGGAATGGGTCAAGAATGGTTGATCTACGTTCGGTTGCGCAGGGCGTGGGTAGGAGTCGGCGGGGGCAAGCCTCGCCGCTCGCGGGGGCTGGCGCCGATCGTGGGAGGCATGGTTTCGAACCGGCGGGTCCGGGCGCCCGTGTGATGAGTGGTCGTGAAGCTGTGCATCCGGGCGACGCGCCTGGCGGACTGAGACGGTCTCGGCACCCGGCACCTGGCTGGCCAGGACGGCCCGGGCGGGTTTTTGTGGGCTGAATCGCCTAAGATGTACGGACCCTCGGCCGATGCCGGCCGAGGGTGGGGAGTGCGCGCATGCGGTTTTTGGTGGCAGTACCCATCTACAACGAGGCGGCAACGGTCCGGCAGGTTCTCGGGAACATCCGGCGGTACGCGTCCGACATCCTGGTGGTGGACGACGGCTCCACCGACGAAACTCCGTCACTCCTGGCGGCCACGCCGTCCATCCAGTGCATCCGGCACCATCACAACCTGGGCTACGGCCAGAGCCTGATCGACGCGTTCCAGTACGCCATCGACCACGGCTACGACTGGGTGGTCACCATCGACTGCGATGAGCAGCACGAGCCGGCTCGCATTCCCGCCTTCATCCGCGAAGCCCGGCGCGACGATGCCGACATTATCAGCGGCTCGCGCTACATGCAGTCCAGCAGCGCCAAGTCGCAAGCCCCGGCCGACCGCAAAGCCATCAACCAAACCATCACCGACCTGCTCAACGAGATCCTCAAGCTGGGCATCACCGACGCGTTCTGCGGATTCAAGGCCTACCGCACGGCCGCGTTGGCCCGGCTCAACCTGACCGTTCCGGGCTACGGCATGCCGCTGCAGCTGTGGGTGCAGGCGGCCCGCCTCGGCCTGCGGATACGAGAGATCCCGGTCAGCCTCATCTACAAGGATCCCAACCGCCAGTTCGGCGACTCGCTGGACAACCCGACCGCGCGTCTGCTCTATTACTACGAGGTGCTCATTCACGCCCTGGCCGAGCAGATGCCGCTGCCCGCGGGCGAGTGTTCCGGCTGCCCCGGCCCGACCGCCGGGACGGCTGAGTGCGAGTCGCAAACAGAACCATGCTGAGATTTGATCGCCTGCAAACTCCTCGTCGCGACGGCGAGGTGCTGATCGAACCGGCGGCAGCGCTCTGGGCCGGCCTCATCGAGCAGGATATCCGTCATCGCAAGCCGCACGAATGCACGCTGCGCCTGGCCGGCATGCCCATCGAGGAGGTTCGCCACGCCACGCGCGCCCGCGTGCTCGGGCCCAAGGTCACCGGGCCGGTCATCGCCTGCGGGCATCAGCCCGAATTCGCGCACCCGGGTGTGTGGGCCAAGCATGTGATCGTGGCCGAGGTCGCCTCGCGATTGGGCGCACACGGCGCCGATCTGGTGGTGGACAACGACGCCCCCCGGACCACGGCGCTCACGCTGCCCGATCCGGATCCGGACGGGTACATCGACCAGCAGATCATCCCTGTGCTTCGCGGCACGACCGGCGCGGCCTACGAGAGCCGGCCGCCTCTCAATCCGGCCGCGATCGATGCCATCCAGCGGCAGATCGCCGACACACTGGCCGGCATCACCATCGCCGACGACGGCCACTTGGCCGATGGCGGCCCCCCGGCCGACGGTGGCCGCTTGGCCGATACGTCGCTCGTGTTCCAGTACCTGAGCGGCGTCGCCTCGGCTGCTCGCCCGCGCGACTTTGTCGAACAGCACCTGGCGGGCCGGGCTCACGTGGATCGGCTCTTTGCGATCGATCTGCAGGAGATCCGCGTCAGCGACGCCTTCAACGGGCCGTTCGTGGCCGACATCCTGCTCAACCTCGAACGCTTCGCCCACGAGTACAACTCGAGCCTGGCCGAGTATCGCCGCGAGCAGCGCGTCCGCAGCCCCGATCGCCCACTGCCCGACCTCAAGCGGGTGGAGGACCGCCTCGAGGCCCCCTTCTGGATCTATCAGCCGCTCCAGCAGCGGCGGCGACTATGGATCGCTTCGCGAGGCGATGCCCTGGATCTGTTCGCCGGACCAGACCTCGTGGGCACGCTGAGCCGAACCGAGCTGGCACGATCCGCCGCAGCCGCGCTGGCCAGTCTCGCGCCGTGGGTGATCCGGCCGCGGGCGCTGACGCTGACGCTATGGGCCCGCCTCCTGCTGTGCAATCTGTTCGTGCACGGTATCGGTGGCGCCAAATATGACCGGATCAACGACGGAATCTTCCGGCGTTACTACGGCTGCGAGCCGCCGCCCTACGCGTGCGTGAGCGCCACCTTGCGGTTGCCACTACCCAGGTTCGCCGTGAGCCGCTCGGACCTGCTGGCCGCTCGCCGGCGTGTGCGGGATTTGCGGTTCAATCCGCAGCGATACGTCGCCGATGTCCCCGCCGATCTGCTGGCGGCCCGGAACCGGCTGATCGCTCAGGGGGCCGAGTTGCGTGCGTCGCGCGCCCCTGCCCTGCAGCGGCGCGAGGTCTTCCGCGGCATCCGCGAGATCAACGAACGGTTGAGTGCCATGCATCCGGAACTGACGGCGGAATTCGACGCCGCTGCGGCGCGGATCGGCCGACAACTCGCCAGTAACGCCATCGCCGACAGCCGCGAGTTCTTCTACGCCCTCCAGCCCCGCAGCCGGCTGGAGATGCTGGCCGGGAGCCTCCGCGAGACTGTGAAAAGGCCCGAGGCTTGAGGGAACACAGACGTCAGTGTGACGTAAGAGATAGGCTTTTCCGACGGGCGAGACGCCCGGCCCACTCCCCCGGGCTGCACGGACCTGACGCCGTGGAGCGGATCCCGTATAATACCTCGTAACTCGGCCGGTGAACGTCCGTCGGCACGAGATCAAAGAGTTCAATGTGGAGAACAACATGGCCGACGACAAACCCCGCATCATTGTGGACGACGATTGGAAGGAACAGGCTCGCCGTGAAAAAGAGGAGGCCGAGCGTCAGGCCCGCGAGCAGGCTCAGCACCAGCAGGAGATCCCGCAACCGTCCATCCTGGAGCTGGTGCAGATGATCGTCATGCAGGTCAGCATCGGCCTGGGCGGCATCCAGGATCCTGCCACCGGCCAGCCGATCCCGCCGAGTCTGCCCCTGGCCAAGCACTACATCGACCTGCTCGAAGTCCTCCAGCAGAAGACGCAGAACAATCTCGACGAGAACGAGAAGAAGATCATCGAGGGCACGCTGCACGAGCTGCGGGCGGCCTTCGTGCAGGTGGTCCATGAGTTGCGAGCGGCGGCGACGCAACCGCCCGCCGGCCAGGCCTGACGCCGAGGCGAATCGACCAGCAGGATGTTTCTTCCGATCGCGACCGATACTTCCGTACGCCGCACGCCGTGGGTCAACTATGGCCTGATCGGTCTGAACGTGTTCGTCTTCATGGTTCAGAACGTCGCGACCAACCCGCGCATGGGCAGCGCGGCGTTGGCCGCGATGATCGGCCAGGGCGTGTTCCAGGGCGACGAGCCGCGGCTGTTTCAGTTCTTCACCTATCAATTCCTGCACGCCGATCTGTTCCACCTGGGCGGGAACATGCTGTTCCTGTGGCTGTTCGGCAACGCGGTCAATGCCAAGATGGGCCATCTGTCCTATCTGCTGTTCTACCTGGCGGGCGGTGAAGCGGCAGCCCTCGGCTTCATGCTCAATCACAACTCGCCCATGGTCGGCGCGTCGGGAGCCATCGCCGCGGTGACCACGGCCTACCTGGCCATGTTCCCGCGCAGCCGCATCACCGTGCTGTACTGGTGGTTCTTCATCGGCACGTTCGAGCTGCCCAGCATGATCATGATCGTCTTCAAGATGATCATGTGGGACAACATCATCGCCCCGCGGCTCGGGGCGGGCATGAACGTCGCGTTCGATGCGCATCTGGCCGGCTATGCGTTCGGATTCCTGACCATCACCGTCCTGCTCGCCCTGCACGTGTTGCCGCGCGACCAGTTCGACATCATCGCCCTGTGGAAACGCTGGTTCCAGCGGCAGAGCTTGCGGAGCGCCATGTCCACCCCGCAGGCTCAGGCCCGGGCTCAATTCGGCCGCGTGGCCCGACCGGTGTCGTTCGACGACGTTCGCGTGCGCGTGACCGACCCCCTCGATGACAACAACCCGGTCACGCAACTGCGACAAGAGATCATCCGCACCATCGACGAGGGCAACCGATCCGAGGCGGCTCGACTGTACGAAAAGCTGCTCGACCTGGATCCGCGCCAGGTGCTCGGACGCAACCAGCAGCTCGACATCGCTAACCAGCTCTATAGCACGGAGCGATTCCCCCAGGCGGCCGCGGCATACGAGAAGTTTCTCTCCACGTATCCGTCGGCTCAGGAGGCACCGCAAATCGAGCTGCTGCTGGGCATCATCTACGCACGCGATCTGCATCAGTATGAGGTGGCGGAAGAGCATCTCAAACGTGCGCTCGAGCGCATCACGGACGACCGCCGCCGCGAGCAGGCTCGGCACTGGCTTGAAGCAGCCTCGCAGGCTCTTGGCCGCCCCGCCCCGCAGGCATGAGGGTGGAGGCTGGGGCTTAGGGATTGGGGGCTGGGGAGAAAGGCTTGAGACCTGAGGCTTGAGGGCTGACGTAGTGTGGGCGGCGCGGCAAGGAGAGATCTAACCGATGGCACACATTTTCACAGGCTGCGCGGCGGCGGGCAAAGGCCAGCCGCTTCGACGGTTCGAGTTCGACGCGGGCGAGCTGGGTCCGGAGCAGGTGGAGGTGGCCGTCGAATACTGCGGCATCTGCCATTCGGACTTGTCCATGCTGGACAACGACTGGGGAATGACGCAATACCCCATCGTGCCCGGGCATGAAGTGATCGGGAAAGTGGTCGCAACAGGACCGCAGGCCAAGGGCGTGCAGGTAGGTCAAAGAGTCGGCATTGGCTGGTCATCCGGCAGTTGCCTGGCGTGTCGGCAGTGCCTGTCGGGCGACCTGCACTTGTGCTCCGCCGCGGAAGGGACCATCGTACATCGCCACGGCGGATTCGCCGACCGCGTCCGCGTGCAGTGGCCGTGGGCGGTGCCGCTGCCCGACGGGCTTGATCCCGCCAAGGCTGGCCCGCTCATGTGCGGCGGGATCACCGTGTTCTCGCCGCTGCTCCTGGCTGGCGTCAAACCCACCGACCGCGTCGGCGTGGTCGGGATCGGCGGGCTGGGCCACATGGCCGTACGCTTCCTGTCCAAGTGGGGCTGCGAGGTCTACGCGTTCACCTCCAGCGACGCCAAGCGCGAGGAGATCGAGCGCATGGGCGCGCATCACGTGGTAAACTCACGCGACGCCGCCCGCATGAAGAGCCTCGCCCACACACTGGATTTCATCATGGTGACCGTGAACGTCCCGCTGGACTGGAAGGCCATCATCCACACGCTGGCCCCGCGCGGCCGGCTGCACTTCGTGGGTGCCGTGCTCGAACCGGTGCCCGTCGAAGTCTTCTCGCTGATCGGCAGCCAGCGCGTCATTTCCGGATCGCCTACCGGCAGCCCGGCGGTCATGGCCACCATGCTCGAGTTCTGCGCGCGTCACGGCATCATGCCCATCACCGAGGTCTTCCCCATGTCGCAGGTGAACGAGGCCCTCGATCACTTGCGGGCCGGCAAGGCGCGATATCGCATCGTGCTGGAGAATAGCTCTAAGCTATAGCCTGTAAGCTGTAAGCGTAAGCCAGAGGACTGCGAGAGGCAGGTTACGAAATTGGGGGCGGACGTCTGCAAGCGAGACGTCCGCCCCGATCTGTCAGTGATTGTCACACGCCTGCGGGGACCTTCTCCCGCCGACGCCAGAAGCGTTTGAGTAGCGGAGCCGGCTCCACCTCCTCGGGACCCTGTTGCACCAGGTCGCTGGCGATCTTGCGAGCCATCTCGCGAATGGCCGCCTGCACGGGATTGCGTCCATCATCCTTGGTGTATCCCGCGTCGAGCGACGACTGTACGCGGTGATAGTCGTTGGGGATGGCGGCAAACACCGGCTTGCCGAAGTGGGCTTCGACGTCCTCGGGCTTGATGTGGCCGATGCCTGCCGACGCCCGGTTGAGCACGATGCCGATGTTGTTTTCCGGCGTGCCCATCTTGCGCAGCCACTCGTGAATGCGGGTGGCGTTGCGGATGGACGCGACGGTCAACTGTGCGACAACCAGGACACGATCGGCATCGGTCAGGGCCGTCACGCTGATCGGATCCAGCGAGCGAGGCAGATCCACGACCAGGAACGGGAACAGGGCGCGGGCCTCGTTGAGCATGTTGGCCACGCCCTCGGGCGAGACTTCGTACGCCTCCTCCAGCTTGTGCGGCCGAACCAGGATGCTCACACCGCAATTCAGCCGGTGGAATGCTTTCTCCAACACGGAGCGGTCGATCTCCATGTTGTCCCGGCAGACGTCAGCCACGGAGTAGACCGGCTGGACATCGAACAGGCAGCCCACGTCGCCCAGTTCCAGATTCAAATCGACCAAACCGCAGTCGCCGCCGCTCAGGCCGGCCAGTTCCACGGCCAGGTTGCACGCGATGGTCGTCGATCCGTTCCCCCCGGAAGCACCGAGCACGCAAACGCGCCGGGCCCCGACGTTTCGCGGAGTCACCTGCATCGTGATCTGCTCGAGAGCCTCTCGCAGATCCTTGGTGTCCACCGGCCAGCGCACGTACTGGTTGCAGCCGGCCCGCATGGCTCGAATGATGTCGTTGGGATCGCTGCTGCGGCTGATCCCCAGGATTCCGCAGCGCGGCGTCATCTGGCGTATCTGTTCCACCACTTCCAGGGCTTGGGCGGAATCCAGGTTGACCACCGCGAGGTCCACGCTCAACCGGCTGATCCAGTCCAGCATCTCGTCGGCGCTGGCCACCTGGCCCACGATCCGCAGGTGCGGAAAATCCTGGAATGGCTGATGCAGCGATTGTTGGACTTCTCGATTGAACAGACAAACTCGCAAGACTTGCGGCATGCGTTTCTCTCCCGACGTAGGCAACAAAGATTGGTACGCGGCACGGCCGCGCCTGGACCATGCCCGATCAGGCGCACGACATCCCGAAGGGTATATCGACCAACGTCGAACCGGCCTGAGCGTTGATCCCGGTTTGCTCCGCCGGACTATCAATCGTAAGTAACAGGAGTGAACCGCTGTCCACCTTGGAGGCGCCATGGCTAGCCAAACTCACGTATCAGACATGCAGATGCTCTCGCACATCATGGAGGCATTCGGGCCGATAACCGCCGGTGACTCCGACACCTGGTCGGGCAAGCGGGCTCATCCCCGGCAGGACCTGATTCTGCCCGTGCGGTTGCGACTCGTGACCGGGGCCGAGAACGTACGGGAGCCGGCGTTCACGGCCCGCTCGCGGGACATCTCCTGTCGAGGACTGGGGCTGACCGTGCCCTGCAAGCTCGAGCCGCACAAGCACTTTGATGTGGAGGTGTTCACCGACCGAGGCACGTGGGTCGGACGCATGCGGCTGGTTCACTGCACGCAAACCATCGGCGGATACAAGGTGGGTCTGGAATGCGCCGCGGCCGACGGCGACGAAGCGGAGGCCGCCGAACGGGATCGCTGTCGCTCGGACGAATCGAGTAGCGAAATCCTCACGCTCGAGCAGGCTTGTGAGGAAGTCCGCCATTGGCTGCGGCGCTATCAACTGGCCGAAGTGACGTGGGGACTGTTCGGCATGACCGTGCACCGCGAAGTGCAGCGCATCTTGCGCGGATTCCCCCCGCCGCCCCCGTCGCGCATCAAGCTCGAGCCCCGGCGCCGGAACTACCGCCACGAAGTGGAGGGCAGCGTGCACCTGCTCGTCTCGAGGCCCAAGGGGCCTGAGCTGGTGACCACGCGGATCGTGGATCTCTCCGCGGGTGGTGCCCGCGTGATGCTCTCGAAGGAACCCGGGGCCCAGCCCTCCGACGCGAGCGGCTGGGTCTCGGGGCTGTGGATGGCGGTGGGCATCTGGACGCCGGACCAGGGCACGGTCTGGCTGCCCGCTCGGGCCGTCCACGGCGGCTCGCCATTGTTCACGGAGAAGTCGATCGGCCTGGAATTCGTTCGCGCCAGCGATTTTCCGTGGCAGTAGACAGAAGAGAATACAGGAGGCAGAAGCCAGGAGACAGTTAGGAAACGCACCTCCACGCGGTATCCTTTCTCTGTCTCCTGACTGCTGTCTTCTGTCTCCTCTCTCCATTGTCCGATAATTCCCCACCAGCCCGTTCCGCATCATAATTATCTGAACGCCATCCCTGCCGTGGCCGATAACACGCACTGAGAAACCCTTTCCGCGACAGATCCGCCCTGCAGGCGGCGCGGTCAGGCGCTCACGAGGCCATGATGGACGCGCGTAAGGATCCATTGCCGCAGCCGGAGTCCGGGTCACCGGCCCCCGTCGCGTCTGCTTCAAGCGAGACGCCCGCCGCGGATCGCAGCCGGCGCGATTTTCTTCAGGGCTCGGCTCGCAAGCTGGCGTATGCCGCGCCGCTCGTCCTGTTGTTCCACCCGACGCCGGCCTGTGCATCGGGAGGCAGCCAATTGACGAAGCCGTGAGGTTCGGCGACGCCCTTGTCAGCATGGAAGCTGAAACTGTTCAGTTCGACCCCAACGCCCTGCCGGTTCGCCGGGCAAGCGTGTGCTGCCACGAACTGGACGGCGAGGCCGTGCTGTACGATCCCGCGCATCACGCGGTCCATTACCTGAATGCGACCGCCTATCTGATCTGGCAACACTGCGACGGCCACACGAAGGTGCCCGCACTTCTGAACAAGGTCGCCGCGCACTTTGCCGACGTCGAGACGGACACGCTGATCCGAGAATTGGAGGCGGCGCTTGACCGGCTCGTGCGAAACGGCTTGGTGGATTGGGGGCAATTGAGGGCGGCATGACGCAGATCTCGATCCCATCGACGCTGGGACTCGCTCGCGAACGCACACACATCCATGCGCGCGCCGCGGATCGGGGCGTGACACGCCACTACCGCATCGGTCCCGTGCCCGTGAGTCTGTACAGTGAGTTACCGGGCCTCGCTCACGATTTTCACCGCTTCTACGAGCCCTACCAGGTGTTCGCGCCGGCCGTGGACAGCTTTCGCATCGAAGTGCGCCCGCAGCGTTCGTGGCGATCGTTGCGGCGGTACATCCACATCCGCACGAACGGGCGCGAACAGTGTGTCTTGCGCAGCGAGAAGTCTGTCCTGCCCTTCGTGGAATGGACGATGAACGCCCTGGTCGCCCGGTTCCTGCCGGGCTATCTGCAGATCCACGCGGCAACCATGTCGCTGGATGGACAAGGCGTGATCCTTGCCGGCGCTCCTGGGCAAGGAAAATCGACGCTGGCCGCCGGGCTGCTCGCTCGCGGATGGTCGTACCTGTCGGACGAGTTCGCGCTCATCCATCCGGACACCCGGCTGCTCGAACCCTACCCCAAAGCGCTGTGCATCAAGTCCGGTTCATTCGCGCCGCTACTGAAGCTCGGCTTGCCCCTCGACCTGGATCGCGTGATGCACAAGGGCAGCAAGGGACCCGTGTCGCTGCTCGATCCGCTCGCGGTCCGGCCTGACGCGGTGAGCTCGACCTGCCCCGTGCGCATGATCGTCTTCCCGCAGTATTGCCCCGACGCGGAGCCGGCCGTCGAAGGCATCTCGCGAGCGCAAGCGGTTTTCGAGCTGGTCCGGGCGTCGTTCAACTTCACGAAGTTCCGCGGCCCGGGGCTGGAAGTGCTTGTGGAGACGGTCCGCCATGCCCGATGCGTGCGCGTGCGATCGGGAGATCTGAACCGGACGGGCGAGTTGATCGAACAGGCCCTGCGGGGGGAAACGATATGACGCGCAAACGCCCGATCGACCCCGCGCAGGCATCTCAGACGCCGGCGTCCGTCTGGCCGCTGATCGGCCGCTGCCTGGGCGACGAGCCGGCCGGCGCGTTCCGCGAGGTCGCCCGCAGCGGACTGTGGGAGTACGTGGCCGCTGAGGCGTGCGACGCAGGTGTCGGAGCCTTCTTGTACGCGGCGGCGCAACGGCACGGCATCGACCTGCCGGTCTCGGCGTCGCGGCAGATGCGGGCCTACCGCGAGCACGTGGCCGCTGCCAACAGCTACCAACTCGAAAGCGTCCGCAAAGCGCTCGCCCGATTGCAGATCGCCAAGGTGCCCTTCCTGCTGCTCAAGGGCGCGGCGCTTAACGCCGTGCTCTACGAACCGGGCTTGCGGCCCATGACCGACATCGATGTGCTCATCCGCGCGGAAGACGTTTCGACCGCTGAGAAGGTTCTCCGCAACGCGGGCTGCCGACCCGGCGCGGACCTGCTGCGTGAGGACTTCTATCCCAAGTACTATTGCGAGCGTGAATACTTCACCGGGACGTATCCGCCGGTGAAGATTGATCTGCACTGCCGGCCCTTCCACGTCCTGCGCTACGCCCGCACCATGCCCGAAGGCGCGCTGTGGAGCGGCACCATGGAGGCCGGCTGCGCCGGGCTGACCGTGCGGGTACCCGGACCGCACAGCATGTTGATTCATCTCTGCGTGCACGCGGCCTGTCACGGCGGGACGCAACTGCGCTGGCTTTACGACATCAAGTGCTGGCTGGACCGCTTCGGCGGGAGCATCGATCTCGATCGTCTGGCTGCCCAGTGCCGGCGCTGGCGAATCGCCCTGCCCGTGCACCGCGCCCTGACGGCCACGCTAGAGGCATTCGGAGGTAACGACCTCCTTCGGGCGGCGGTGGAAGCGACCGACGGCTTCGCCGGTCCGCTGGATCGCCTGGCCGTGGCCGCCGCCCCGCTGGCCGGCCGCGCGCCCGTGCTGCACACGGTGTGCACGGCCCTGACCACGCCCGGCCTGCGCTTCCGCCTGGGCTACCTTGCCGCCGTCCTGCTACCCGGCACCGGCCATCTCGCCCAGATCTACCCTCACCGCCATGCCGGCTGGCAACTCGCCGCCCACGGCACTCGCGTCGCGAGCATTCTTCGACGCACGCTGCGCCCGAGCGAACCGTGTGCATAGCTGTCAGCTATCAGCCATCAGCCAGATGTCTGGCTCACAGCGCACAGCTCATAGCTCACAGTTCTTCTTTAACCACCTCGACGGGGGCGATCCGCTCGAGATCGGCCTTGATGTCCGCGGCCTTGCCCACGACGACGATGACCAGACGCGAAGGATCAATCCGCTCCGCGGCGCTGCGTAGAACGGCGGGATCGCTCGTGGAGATCAAGCCCTTCTGGTAATCGGTGTACCAGTTCTCGGGCAGCCCCCAGACGAGCAGATTCCACCAGCGGTCGGCGATTTGACCCGGCGTTTCCAGCCCCATTTGGAAGCTGCCGACAAGCGTGTCGCGGGCGCTGTCCAACTCTTCATGGGTCACCGGCTCGCTCGCCAACGCGGTCAACTCCTGGATGGCGGCCTCGACCGCGGCAGCGGTGCGATCGTTGCGAGTGAACGTGCTCAGACGCAGGCAGGCCTCCTGCGCATTCACATCGAACGTGCCGCGGGCGCCGTAGGTCAGCCCTTTCTGAATCCGCAGCGTGCGGTTGAGCCGGCCGCTGAACGACTCGCCGAACAACTGGATCAGCAGACGCGCGGCGGCGTAATCGGCGTCTTTGCGCGTCAGTTGTACACGCTGGCCGATGCGAATCTCGCTCTGCGTGGCGTCGGGCCGATCGACCAGGAGAATGCGCGTGGCCTGCGCCGCCGGCGGCTCGGGCCACGTGCCCTGCTCCGCGCGACCTTCCCACTTACCAAACCATCGTTCGGCCAACGCGAAAGCCGCTTCAGGTGCGACGTTGCCGGCAAAGATCAGCGTCGAGTTATCGGGCGCGATGAACCGCTTGTGGAAGCCCACCACCGCCTCGCGGGTGACGCGTTCGAGGCTCGCGGACGTGCCGTCGGTCGGACGCGCCAGGTAATGATCGCCGAACAGGGCCCGAGCGAAGGCGCGGCCCGCGAGCGTTCCCGGATCACGCTCGTTAATCGCCTGCTGGGCGGCGGCACGGCGGACGAAGTTGGCCACCTCCTTCTCGGGGAACGTCGGCGTCTGGATGATCTCGGACAGGATCTGCGTGCCGAGCTCCAGATGCTCGCTCAAAGTCCATAGCCGAACACCGGCATCCTCGTGCCCCACGCCGGCGTTGAGCGACATGGCTCGCGCGTCGAGGAGTTCGGCGATCTCATCGCCGCTGCGACTAGCCGTGCCACGACGCAGCGTGTTAAACGTGCAGTACGCCAGACCGGCCATGTCGGGCGGATCGTTGCGTGCTCCGGCCGTCGTGTTCAGCGAGACGTAGACCGACGGCGCGGCCTCGTCAGCGAACACCGCCACCCGCAGGCCGTTGGCCAACGTGCGGAGCACCGGCGCCGGCAATTCGGCGGGCTCGGGCCGCTTGCCGAGCGGCATCTCGGGCGGCGGCGGCCGATCGACCACCTTCTCCTCGGTCTTGGGCGACTGGTCGGCAGCCGCCTCGGCCACCGGTGCGAGATTCGGATCGGGCCGTACGGTGATCGACACACGATTCGACTCGCGCAACACGCGCCGGGCGACGGCCATCACCTGCTCGGCGGTCAGCGTTCGAATCCGCCGGCGGTCGCTGTTCACCCGGTGAGGATCGTTCAATACCACCGCGGCATAGCCGAGCTGATCGGCTCGGCCCTGTACCGTCTCAGCCGCCCGAACGTAGGAGGCCAACACCTGGTTGCGTCCCTTCTCCAGTTCGCTCGGCTCGATGCCCTTTGTAAGAAGCTGCTCGATCTCGTCGAGCAAGGCTTCGCGGCCGGTATCGATCGACACGTCCGGCTTGAGCACGGCCGACAGGACGAACAGCCCGGCCTGCTCTTTGGACGAGTTGTAGCAATTCACGCTGACGGCCAGTTCCTTGCCCTGCACGAGATGGCGGTACAGCCGGCTGCTCTGGCCGTTGGACAGAATCCGGGCCAGTACATCGAGAGCCAGTGCGTCGGGATCGTTGTCGCTCGGTGCGTGGTAGGCGAACAGCACCAACGGCGAGGGCGCGCGGTCGGTGATCTCGACGGCGCGGGGTTCGGTCATGGGCGGCTCGGCGATAGTCACGCGCGGCGGGTCGGGCCGCCGAGGAATCGAACCGAAGTACTGCCGCGCCTTGGCCATGGCCGTCGCGTGATCGATGTCGCCGACCAACACCAGGGTGGCGTTGTTCGGCACGTAGTAGGTCTGGAAGAACTGCTGCAACTCCTCGACGGTGGCCGCGTCCAGGTGAGGCATGTTGCCGATGGGCGTCCAGCGATACGGGTGAACCTGGTAGGCGGCCGAGTAGAGCGTCTCATAGAGCTTGCCGAACGGCCGGTTCAGATAATTCTTGCGGCGCTCTTCTTTGACCACCTCCCGCTCGGCGGCGAAGTAGTCCTCGTTGATCTTCAGGCGGCCCATCCGCTCGGCTTCCAGCCACAGGGCCAGATCGACCTGCGCCGAGGGGAGCGTTTCATAATAAACCGTCTGGTCGAAACTCGTATAACCGTTCACCCGAGCCCCGAATCGGCTGAGGAATCGGAAATGATCCTGCGGGCCGATGCGGTCGGTTCCGCGGAACATCATGTGCTCGAACATGTGGGCGAAGCCCTGGCGCTGCGGATCCTCGTCCTTGCTGCCCACGTGATACCAGACCTGGACGGACACCAGCGGTGAGCGACGATCCTCGAGCGTGAGGACCCGCAGGCCGTTGTCCAGCGTACCTTCCTCGAACTGCCATTCATCGGGGGTCTGGGCCTGCAACGTTGCGGTGGAAATCAAAGCGACCACTCCTGCCGTTAGACAACCCCATGCCGCGGGGCGTGCGATCCTTGTGCTCATTTTCAATGGGCATCCTTCCTGTCGACAAATTCGCCCCTTCAGCGGGGCAGCAGCCATGCGAGAGGGAAAGTCCCCTGCCGCGGTTCAGGCGTATTGTATGGCCGAATGATAGGGTTTGTCCCGCTGCAACGGGAGGGAGAAAAGCAAGCGAGCAAGCCCTGGCGAGGCAGGACGGAATGAGAAGAAATACGGTCGCGAACCAGGAAGGCAGGGCCCCTTAACCGGGAACACAAAAAACGCGGCGGCGGGCCCGGAGACGATCTTCCCACATCTGGCCCCATCCGCTACACTACCGCCCAAGCATTCGGAACAACTCACAGCTTTGCGGGAGGGCGGTTCTTTGCAGTATCTCAACTTCGCCGACTACGCAGTCATGGCCATCTATTCAGGCATTCTGGTCGTGATGGCCATTTACCTCCAACGCAAGGCAACGGAGAACCTCGAGGCCTACTTCCTGGCCGGGCGGGAACTGCCCTGGTGGGCCTTGGGCGTGTCGGGCATGACCAACTTCCTGGACATGACCGGGACCATGGTCATCGTCTCGTTCCTCTACATGCTGGGGCCGCGGGGATTGTTCATCGAGTTCCGGGGCGGAGCCGTTCTCGTGCTGGCCTTCATGATGTTGTGGACGGGCAAGTGGCACCGCCGCTCCAACTGCATGACCGGCGCGGAATGGTACATTTACCGCTACGGCCGGGGGTCGATGGCTCAGGCCGCCCGTGTGATCACTGCCGTCGGGGGCGTGGTGCTCAACATGGCCATGCTGGCCTACCTCATCCAGGGAGCCGGCACGTTCCTGTCGATGTTCCTGCCCTACAGCCCCAAGACTTGTGCCCTGGCCATGGTCGCGTTGACCACACTGTACACGCTTATGTCGGGCTTCTACGGAGTGGTCTACACGGACCTGTTCCAGTCCGGCATCATCCTGGTGAGTGTGGTCGTGATCATCATCATGGCCGTCGGAGCGGTTGCCGGTTATGACGGCAATCTCGACGAACTGGCCTACCAGGTGACCGGCGCGGAACAATGGACCAGCAGCGTCCCGAGCTTCGTGACGCCCATGCCAAAGGGATACGAGCAGTACAAGTATCTGTTCGTATTCGCCATGTTCTACCTGCTTCGCAACATCCTGGGCGGCATGGGCACGGGAGCCGATCCACGGTATTTCGGAGCCCGCAACGAGCGCGAATGCGCGAAGTTGACGTTCTTCTGGACCTGGCTGATGACCTTCCGCTGGCCCATGATGATGGGCCTTGCCGTGCTGGGTCTGTTCCTGATGCGGGATCTGTTCCCCGACCAGTCGGTGATCCAGCAGAGCGAGATTGCGATCAAGCGACACATCCTGAGCGAAGCCAAGCCCGACCAAACGTTCGACCTGGAGCGAGCGGCGACGGTTGCTGAGGAGATTCCCCGGGGCGAGTGGGAAGGGCTGATGAAGAAAGCGGCCGCCGGCAACCTGGCCGCCGTCGATCCGGAAGCCGCTGAGAAGCTCGTGAAAGTCTTCGGCCCGGATTGGCAGCCGCAACTGCAACGTCTGGTGGAGCAAGACAAAGCGGTCAAGGAGGTCATTCCCAAGAACCGGTGGGAAGACAAGCTGGCCGACATCGTGCACAACCAGGACAAGTATCCCACGCTGGTGGCCGAGCTGAAGAGCACGCTGGGTGACAAGTGGGTCTCCCGGCTCAACATGATCAGCTGGGAGGGCACGATCAATCCCGAACGCATTCTTCCCGCGGTGATCGCGATGAACGTGCCCATGGGTTGGCGAGGCTTGTTCATCATCTCCCTCGTGGCGGCGGCCATGTCCACGTTCTCGCCCACGGTGAACACCACGGTCGCGTTGTTCACGCGGGATATTTACCAAGCATTCTTCCGCCCCAAAGCGGGTAACCGTGAGTTGATGTGGGCCAGCTATGGCTTCGGCACACTGCTGGTCGCGGGCGGCTTCGGCATGGCTTACACGACTTCCAGCATCAACGACATTTGGGACTGGATCATCATGGGACTCGGCGGCGGGCTGGCCATGCCAGGCCTGCTGCGGCTGTACTGGTGGCGATTCAACGCCGGCGGCGTGGTGGTGGGTACGTTCGTCGGGCTGGTCGGCGCCATCGTGGATCGGGCCCTGGCCACGCTGGGAATTCTGGTCATGCCGTCGTGGGTGGAATTCCTCGTCGTGACCGGGATCGGCCTGATCGGGTGCATCGTCGGCACGTATCTCACGGAACCCACCGATCCGCGGCTCGTCAAACGGTTCTATCACACCACGCGGCCGTTCGGTCTGTGGGGACCGCTGAAGAAGACTCTCGACCCCGACGTCCGCCGGAACATGGAGCGCGAGCACTTCTACGACATCGTCTCGGTGCCCTTCGCCCTGTTGTGGCAGATCACCCTGTTCCTGTTGCCCATGCAGGCGCTCATCGGCACTTGGAAAGCGTTCGGCGTGACCTTCGCGCTCTTCGCGGCCTCGCTGGTGGGCTTGTACTTCCTGTGGTGGCGGAACCTGCCGCCGGACACCGAAGTGCCCGGTAAGCCGTTCGATCCGACGGCGGTCGAGTTCGACGACGAGCCGGTCGCGGTACCGGTGCCGGTGCCCGCCGGTGCGAGCGAACCACGAAGATGACGCGCCTGGAGAGGCAGGCATCTTGCCCGCCTGCTTCCTCTGGATGACTGCTTTCTCGGCATTCAGGCGGGCGAGATGCCCGCCCCCGAAGATTCCAGAGCAACGATCGGCTACAATGCAGCGGACCTTGCCACAGGAGCAAGGTCCGCTGCTTTTTGCCTCGTAAGTCACGTGTAAGTTTTCGCTGTGAGCTGCCAGGCAGATGTCTGGCTCACAGCTCACGGCTCATAGCTTACAGCTCACTTGCAACGAGAGCTCATGCCGCCCGTCAAAGACCAAGCCATCGTGCTGCGTCACCTGGACTACTCTGAAACGTCCCAGGTGCTGGCCTGCCTCACCCGCGAGCACGGGTCGCGGCGCTTTATTGCCAAGGGCATCAAGCGGGCCACCAAGAACAAGGCGGCCACGATCATCGACCTGCTCGAGCAGGGCGAGGTTGTTTTCTTGGTCCGCCCACAGAGCGAAAGCGAGTTGTCGATTCTGACCGAATGGAGGCAGGTGGATGCTCATCTGGGACTGCGATCCAATCTGCACACCTGGTACGCTGCGCAATATGCGGCCGAGATCACCTCGACCATGACCGAGGAGGCCGACCCGCATCCGGAGCTGTTCGACGCGCTGGCCGCCCTGCTGCAGAATCTGGCCTCGGGCGCAGCCGCACTGCCGGCCGTTGTGGACTATCAATGTACGTTGCTGCTCGCCGCCGGCGTGTGGCCCGACCTGACGCGCTGCGTGGTGTGCGACCGCCCTGCTCCGCCCGGCCGTGCAGCGTTTTACGCCCCGATCCAGGGCGGACTGGTCTGTCGTAATTGCGAGCCGACCGTTCCAGGCCGTCACTACGTCCGAGCCGCCAACCTCGACGCGCTGCGTAGCCGGCAGTTCGATTCGGCCTCCGCCGCCGCGCTCTTCGAACTGCTGGATGAGACGCTCACCGCCGTTTCCGGCCGCCCTTCGTCGCTGGCCAAGTGGGTAATGAGGAAAGAGCTGTGAGCTATGGGCTGTGAGCCGCAGAGGAGGGACTGGGGCCTGGGGGCTGGCGAAGAAACCTCTGTGAGGCAGACCTACTGGCTCACAGCTGATAGCTGACGGCTGACAGCTGTTAGTCGTAGTTCGTCGGCGGGCTTGGACCGGTCTCGTCGTTTTTGCCATGCCCCCAGAACTGACTGTACCAGTGCAGACGTAACAGCACGACCACGAAGATGGATATGATGACGGCGGGGAATGCGTAGCCCGCGCCGATGAGCACGCCGATGGCCGCCACCACCCAGATGGTCGCCGCCGTGGTCAGCCCGCGCACGCGGTTCTTGCTGTGCAGAATGGCCCCCGCTCCTAGAAAGCCGATGCCCGAGACCACCTGGGCGGCGATGCGCCCGGGGTCGGCATCGCCTTCCTTCCGCGAGATCAGGATCGAAACGAGCGTGAAGATCGCGCTGCCCATACAGATCAGCGTCACGGTGCGGATGCCGACCGGTTTGCCTCGCGATCTTCTTTCGATTCCGATCAGCCAGCCCGGAACCAAAGAGGTCAGCACGAGCACGAAGATGATCCAGGGGTAATCGAGCACCTCGTGCAGGTTGCCGTACCAGGTCGCATGCGATGATGTGGTTGCGAGCAGATCCATCGTGTCCAAGTTAGTTCACCCAACCGACCGTGGCAAGCCAGCCGGCACAAGGGACGCAAGGGAATGCCTTCGCGTGCGCTGGTACCCGCGTCCACAGCATCCGGCTGACGGCGCCAACCAAGGTCCTTCCGAGAACGACCCCTTATCGCCGTAGTCATTCTTGGTCTACGTCCGAGAAAACCGGAGTTGCCGGCGAATGGCGGCGATTTCAGCGTTTGTCGCTCACCTCGCTCGGCCATTCGAACGATACAGGAAAGGAACGGACCAGGGAATACTCATTCCCGGATGCCGCAAGGAGGGGCATCTCACTGATCCGGTTCGCGGCAGGTGTAGCTGGAGGGGAGCCTGCAACGGTCCATCGGACTTAGACCGTTGTTGGCCGCCTTCCGCATGAGTGCATTGATGGCAGTTCCACAGCGAACGGTCTTGATGGTAGGCGACTGCCGGGAATACGGCAGTCCCTGCCGCGACCGCATCCGGGAGGCGGGATTCCGGGTGGTCGAGGGCGTAGGCGACGACGTCCTGGATCAGGTCGTGCGCCGGCGGCCCGACCTGCTCGCCGTAGCCCTTTCCCCGGACGCTGATGATGCACACACCCGGATACGCGCAGTTCGCGACGATTCGCGTACGTCCGATACACCCATCCTGCTGCTCGCTTCCGGACAGAATCACCGTTCGACCGAACTGGCCCTCGACGCCGGTGCCGACGATTATCTGACCCTGCCGTTCGAGGCCCGAGAGTTCCGGCTCCGGGCCGACCGCATCATCCGGACCCGCCGCGCTCAGGAGACAGCCCGGCGCGTGCAGGCCCGTCTGCGGCGGGAAATCGACAACTTGACACTGCTCCACCAATTCTACGAGCAGATCCTGACCGGCGACCCGGAAACCGCCTGCCGTCAATCGGTCGAGACCGCCGCTCGCCTCACGAACAGCGGGCGGGCGTCCATGTTACTGGTGGATTCACAGGCTCACGAGATGCGCTTCGGTCATGCGGTGGGCATCGATCCGGCCGTCTGGCAAGAGTGCCGAGTGCCGCTTTCCAGTCCGGTGGCCGGCCGAGTCATGGCCACCCGCCGCGAGTTGGTCGTCAACGGCAACACGGCATGGCCGCGACGAGACGGTTATCAGCACGGGCAGTTCATCAGTGTCCCCCTGGTCTGCGGTGATCCGGCCGAAGGAAATGTGCTCGGCGTGCTCAACGTGACCGATCATCGCGACGGGCTGGACTATCAGCCGCAGGATGTGCTGGCGCTGACTCGGCTGGCCCGCGCTGCCGCTTTCGCGATTGACGCCGTGCGGACTCGCCGCCAGCTCGAAGCCACCCGTGACTCCATCATTTTTTCGCTGGCCAAGCTGAGCGATTACCGTCACCCTTCGACGGGCAAACATCTCGAACGCGTGCGGGAACTGTCGGTGGCCCTCGCACGGCAACTGGCCCGCGACCCGCGGGTCAGCCCCCGCATCGACGGTCAATTCTTGTCGGACCTGAGGCGTGCCGCCCCCCTGCACGACATCGGGAAAGTGGCGGTACCCGACCGCATTCTGCTGAAGCAAGGTCGGTTGACCGAAACCGAGTCGGCCGTGATGCGCGACCACACCACCATCGGAGCGGCCACGCTGCAATCGGTCACACCGGACGGTCAAAACGACTCTTTCCTTAAAATGGCCGTCGAAATTGCCCACTATCACCACGAACGATACGATGGGTCCGGTTACCCGTGCGGCTTGGCGGGCGATCGGATTCCACTGAGTGCCCGGATCGTGTGCCTGGCCGACAGCTACGACGCGATACGCACGGCCCGGGAATACAAGGCTGCCCGTACGCATGCGGAAGCCGCCCGCGAGGTGCGATCCGGCTGTGGTACTCAGTTCGATCCGCTCGTGGTAGAGGCGTTTTTTTCACTCGAAGATCAGTTCGAGCGCATCTACAACAACTTGATGGAAGATCGCGCCGGCCGCCGCCGTGTCGCCGAAACACCCCGGTCAGAACCGGCCCTGGCGTGAGTTCCGCCCGCGTTTTCGTTTGGTGCGTCAGCGGGTGTGGAAAGTGTTTTCGGATTTGGCAAAAGAGTCCGGAGGGTGGGCGCCACCGGCATCCGAGGAAGCCACGAGAGGCAACGCGATTGTCATCCGTTTCGCGGTGCGGCACGCGTGATCCGTCCGAAAACCGGCCGCCTCTCGGGCGGCCCCGAACCAAGGTGCAGGGGTTGACCGGCCCATGGGAGTTGGGGCAAGATGATGGCTTTGGCCGGGCGGTTCGACTGACGACGTGCGGCGAATTCTCAACCCGGTAGTCTCGAATCTGGTTTTGGCACGAACAAACGAGATCGGTATGAGCAACGTTCCCAACAGCGGTATCCCCGAGGAACAAGCGTCAGCGGCTGCGCATCCGAGCGAGCCTGCCGGCATGGACCGGCCGAGCGAGCCGGCCCCCGCGACCGAGCCCCAGGCGTTCCCGGAAGCGGGTCCGACCGAACAGCCGGGCAACGCGCCCGAGCAGATGCCCGCCGGCGAGCCTGCGACAGTCGCCGAGAGTGGTGCCCAGACCGATCCCGCATCCTCCGGCCAGGACATCACGACCGACCAGGTCGTGGCTGCCGAAGAAGCGACCGCCCCTGCCGCTCCGCCGGCTCCCCGCCCGGTGGTGACCACGGGCAAGGTGCAGCGGGTGACCGCATCGGAGATCCTCATCGAGGTCGAAGGCGGCAAGCAAGGCGCTGTGCCCATCGAGGAGTTTCTCGGTCAGCCGTTGCCTCGGCCGGGCGACGAGGTCGGCGTCATCATCGTCCGCGATGAGACCGAAACGGGCGGCGGACTCGTGCTCAGCAAGCGACAGGCCGACGAGGCGTCGTTCTGGGACTCGGTCAAGCCCGGTGACATCATCGAAGGCGTGGTCACGGGCATGAACAAGGGCGGCCTGGACATTGACATCGGCGGAGCTCGGGCGTTTCTGCCCGCCTCGCAGGTGGACGTCCGCCGCATCAAGGACATCTCGGTGCTCATCGGCGAGCACGTGCGCTGCGTGGTGACGCAGGTCGATCCGACGACCCGCGATCTGATCGTCAGCCGACGCAAGGTCATCGACAAGGAGCGTCGCGAGAAGCGGGCCGAAGCCCTCAACGCGCTGGTCGAAGGCGAACTCCGCAAGGGCACGGTCAGCAGCATCACCGAGTTCGGCGCGTTCGTGGACGTCGGCGGCGTCGAGGGCCTGCTGCACGTCACCGACATGACCTGGGGCCGCGTCCGCAACCCCAACGAACTGGTTCAGCCGGGCCAGGAACTCGAGGTCCGCGTGCTCAAGGTGGACCGCAACACGGGCAAGGTTTCACTCGGCCTCAAACAGGCCAAGCCCGATCCGTGGGCGGACGTCGAAACCAAGTATCCCGCCGGCTCGCGCGTGAAGGGTCGCATCCTGCGCTTCGCCGATTTCGGAGCGTTCGTCGAGCTGGAAGACGGCGTCGAAGCGCTCCTGCCCATCAGCGAGATGAGCTGGAGCAAGCGGATCAATCATCCGTCGGAAGTGCTCGAACTCGGCCGCGAGATCGAGACCGTCGTGCTGCGGGCCGATGCGTCCAAGCGGCGAATCTCGCTGGGCCTCAAGCAGATGGAGGAGAACCCCTGGGACGTGGTTGAGCGGCAATGCCCGGTCAACTCCACCGTCAAGGGAAAGGTCTCGAAGATCATGGAGTTCGGCGCGTTCGTGGAACTCGTGCCGGGCGTCGAAGGGCTCGTGCATATTTCCGAGCTGTCCGAGCGCCGCGTCCGTTCCGTGTCCGATGTGGTCAAGGAAGGGCAGGAGGTCGAGGTCCGCGTGCTGAAGATCGACCGCAATGCCCAGCGGATTTCACTCTCGATGAAGCCGGCGCCCAAGGAAGAACCGCCCAAGCCCGAAGAGAAGCCCAAACCCAAGAAGAAGCGGCCGCTTCGTGGCGGACTCAGTTCCCATTTCGAGTGGTAATCGTGATGCCCGCCTCCCGCCGGTGGTGCTGGGAGGCGGGTGTCTTTTTACCTCGTCCGCGTTCGATATGCACTACGATGGCGTTCTCCGCCGGTTGCGTCTCAGGATGTACCACGTAACGCCCCACCAAGGTGCCACTAATGCGACACCACCCCCGGGCAGGCCGGCGCCGCAGGCCGGTGGCTCGGGTTCCGGCTCGGGCTCCTCGGGTTGCGACCCGGGTGGCGGCTCGGGCGGCTTGGGTTTCGGGCACTCGCCGTTCGGACACGGATCGCACACGTCGCCCAGCCCGTCGCCGTCGGTGTCGGTCTGATCCGGATTGGCCACGTTGGGGCAGTTGTCCACGTCGCCGCATATGCCGTCACGGTCGGCATCATTCATCACGTCCAGCGGGCACGGATCGCAGGCATCGCCCAGCGTGTCGCCGTCCGTGTCCGCCTGATCGGGATTGGCCACGTCCGGACAGTTGTCGTACTCGTTGCAGAAGCCGTCGCCGTCGGAATCGTTGTCCGGATCGAACGGGCACGGATCGCACAGATCGCCCAGCCCATCGCCGTCGGCGTCGGCCTGGGCCGGGTTGTACACGGTAGGACAGTTGTCGTGGGTGCCGCACACGCCGTCGCCGTCGAGATCCTCCCCCGCTTCGCCTGGACACGGATCGCAAACATCCACAATGCCGTCGCCGTCCGTGTCGGTGGTGTCATCGGGGCCCCAGAACGCCAGTCCGGCTGATTCGACGTCGTCCGTCCTGGTGAACACGCCACTCACGACGAGCAGCCCAGCGTGGACGCCCATCGCATACGTGGGGCCGTCGACGCCGCCGCCCAGGCTTGACCATCGCACGCCATCCCAAGCGGCGAGATACGGAACGAAATTCCCGCCGATGTACAGGAACTCGCCGCCGGCGACCAAGACGTTCTGGTACGCGGCCAGGCAATACACCACGCCACTGGGCGGATCCTCGAGCGGCAGCCACTGCGATCCGCCAAAGCGTGCGATCCCCCCCACCCGCGGATTGTTAACCAGGATGAACCCGCCCGCCGCGATCAATTCGTTGCGGTACACCGCCAAGGCGTAAATCGGGCCCTCCACGCCGTTACCCACGGCGGACCACAAGCCTCCCGACCAGACGGCAACCCCCTTCGCACTCACCCAGCCGGCGAACGTGAACTGACCGGCCGCCACAAGCTTCCCATCCCACACCGCCAGCGCATTGATAGCGCCGTCCATCCCGTTGCCCAGAGGCGACCAAGTCGTGCCGTTCCACCTGGCGATGCAACTGGCCGGCACGCCTCCCGCCGAGATGAAGTCTCCGCCGATGATCAACCGGTCTTCGTACACGATCATCGCGTTAATGGTGCTGTAGTCCGCCATGTTGATGCCGCCCCCCAGTGACACCCATGCGGCTCCGTTCCAGGCGGCCAGACAGTTCGCCTGAACCGATCCTACCTCGCTGAACTGCCCGCCGGCGATCAGTTGACCTTGAAAGACGGCGAGCGTCTTCACCGGACCGTTGAACGCCCCCCCCACGGGCAACCAGGTGGACGAATCCCGGCGAGCGACCACATAGGCCCCGTCCAGCGTCCCTGCGGCAAAGAGCTCCTTGTTGAACTCGATCAAAGTGTAGATCACCATGGCTTTCGCGGTGGTCAGGGCAGACCACTGCGTGCCGTCCCAGGCGGCGATGCCGGGAGTGGACTGGCCACCCGCGTTGCCGAACTCGCCACCGACAATGAGTCGCCCTTTGTAGACGGCGCTGCACAACACCGTGCCATCCATGCCGTTGCCCACTGATGCCCACGACGTGCCGTCAAACGAGGCGAGGTTCTGCGTGAAATGCCCGCCCGCAACGAGTTGGTTGTTGAAGATGCGCAATGTCCGCACGGCATACGGCAGGCCGGCCCCCACCGGTGACCAAGCCGTGCCGTCCCAGCGCGCGATGTAGCTCGCTGACCGCCCGCCGGCGCCCGTGAACATGCCGCCGACGATCAGATTCTTGCCCTGCACAACACAGGCATATGCCACGCCCGATACGCCCGCATCGAGAGCGGCCCAAGCCTGACCGTCCCAGGCCGCGACGTTGATCGCCTCGATACCACCGGCGGTGGCGAACTCGCCCGCGGCGATGAGTCGGCCGCCGTACACCTCGAGCGCCTCCACGCGCGTGTGGGCTCCGCCGGTGACGCCCGAACCGAGCGGACGCCAATACGGGCCGTCCAGCCGTGCGATGTGGTTGACCTGCATGCCCAGCGCATGCGTGAATTCGCCCGCAATCACGAGTTGCTGCTGATAGACGACGGCGGCGTTGATGCGAACGAAGCCCAGTTCATCCAGCCCCTCGCCCAACGGGGCCCAGTTCGTGCCGTCCCACCACGCCACGCCGATCGCGCGGACGCCTCCCGCGGTGCGAAACTCGCCGGCCACCACCAGATGCCCACCGTGGATGGTCAGCGCGTTGACCGCCCCGTCGGTACCGGTTCCCAACGCCGACCATTCGCGTCCGTCCCACCGCGCGATGTTACGAGCCTCGACGCTGCCGGCAACCGTGAACGTGCCGCCGACGTAAAGGACGGGCCCTCTTCCGTCGTCGTGCACGACCATCGCCCGCACCGTGCCGTTGATCCCGGGCACTCCCCGGCCGCCTTTCCAGCCGAACTCGCATGCGGCTTCCGCCGGCCAGCCCGGCATCAGCGCCACCACAAAGCATGCGGCCAGTGGCCCCGAGTACGATTTGAGCATGGCAACACCTCTTCCCGGGAAAGCGAAAGTCCCTGTGTGTGATATGTAGGCGAAGCTCGCGGTTTCGGCCCTCAGGGCAGGACTGAGCTGTTCGCGCATGCGCGGTTGCCACCATGGTCTTGCCCGCTCACCACGAGCGAGACGTTCGCTCTGGAAGATGCTTGTCGCCCGTGCGGAACGAGCCAGCGGCGGTATAATGCGAGCAGGTCGGGAACTCTCCTGATTCTCAGGCCCGACCGCAAAATGAGGGAAGCACTGATGACCGGCAAACAACGTATCTCGGCCATGCTGTCGGGCCAGCCGACCGACTGTCTGCCTTTCATGCCCATCACCATGATGTTTGCCGCCGATCGCATCGGCCGGAGCTATCGCGAGTACGTGACCGATTACCGAGTACTGGCCGAGGGCCAGATCCGCACGGCCGAGGAGTTCGATTTCGATTACGTGTCGGTCATCTCCGACCCGGCCCGCGAGGCGGCGGACTGCGGCGCGACCGTCGCGTTCTTCGACGATCAGCCTCCGGCCATCGTGGAAGAACACGCACGGCTGGCCGACCCGAAGGATCTGCTCACGTTGCAGATACCCGACCCGCTGGGCGGCGGCCGCATGCACGATCGGGTCAAGGGCGTGGCCTTGCTCAAGCAGCGCGTGGGCGATGGCAAGTTCGTCGAAGGCTGGATCGAGGGGCCGATTGCCGAAGCGGCCGACCTGCGCGGACTGAACACGATCCTGATGGATCTGATCGACTCGCCGTCGTTCGTGCGCGACCTGTTCGAATTCGTGGTCGAGATGGAGCTGCGATTCGCCCGCGCCCAGGTGGAAGCCGGCGCGGACATCATCGGCGTGGGCGATGCGGCGGCGTCGCTCGTCGGTCCCGTGCTCTACGAGGAGTTGGTCTGGCCGTACGAGAAGAAGCTCGTGGACGGTCTGCACGCCATGGGCACGCGCGTCCGTTTGCACATCTGCGGCAACACCAAACCGATTCTTGCCGCCATCAGTCGCCTGGGCTGCGACATCGTGGATCTGGATTTCAAGGTGCCCATGGCCAAGGGCCGCGAACAGATGGGCCCGGATCAAGTGCTCCTGGGTAACATCAACCCGGTAACCACGCTGCGCGACGGCACGCCCGACAGCGTCCGCGCCGCCGTCGCCCAATGCCACGCCGAAGCCGGCCCGCGATTCATCGTCGGCGCCGGCTGCGAAGTCACCCGCAACACACCGCCCGCCAACCTCCGCGCCATGGGCGAGTACGCGCGATCGCACTCATAACCCCTTCCCCACTGAGCCAGCGTGTGGGCGATGCCATTGTGGTGCACGCTTCCAGCGTCCCCAGTGCAGGCGGGCTGCCTCCACCACACCGCCGCCGTCCGTACCCCAGAAGCGTACAAGCGGTGAACAAGCCGTTCCCGATGCACGAAGTCGAAGGAGGATAACGGGGTGAGAGTCTCTTGACGTCTTCGACCGAGTTATTGTCAAATCTTGTGGATCGGCCGCGATCAGGCGGCGATCCCGTCGATGAACCGAACGCCCTGGAGCACGTGCACCAGGAATTGTGATCCGTTCAGCAGCCGCCAGTAATTCTGGGCGGACTGGGCCAGCT
>JAKPHF010000060.1 GCA_029550525.1 Planctomycetota bacterium | reverse complement strand
CGCGGGTTTCGACACCGAGATCGCCCAAGGAACGCTGGTCGCGGAAGTGGCCCGATCGTCCGGCGTGCAGCACTTCGTGTACAGTTCGGTCGCCAGTGCCGACCGAAGCACCGGCCTGGCTCACTTCGACAGCAAGTGGATCATCGAACAGCGCATTCACGAGCTGGGGTTGCCGTTCACCATTCTGCGACCGGTCTTCTTCATGGAGAACTGGGAAACCGTGCGCGGCCACATCGTCAACGGGGCACTGCCACAACCGCTCGATCCCGACTGCCCGCTGCAGCAAATCGCCACCGATGACATCGGCGCTGTGGCGACACTCGCGTTCTGCAACGCGGGCCGGTGGCTCGGCCGCGTGGTCGAGCTGGCGGGCGAGGAGTTGACCATGCGGCAAACCGCCGAGACTTTTTCACGAGTTCTCGGACGCCCGGTCGAGTACGTGCAAGTCCCTTGGGACACGTTCGCCCAGGCCACCTCCCGTGAAACCGCTCGGATGTATCGCTGGTTCCAGGACGTGGGGTATCAGGTCGATATACCGGCCCTGCGGCAGGAATGCCCGGATCTCAAGACGCTCGATCAGTTCCTTCACGAACAGCCGTGGGTCCGGGCGGAGATCTCCGCCGGTAGCTATGTGTGAGCCCATCTGCCGGGTTCGGAATCAGGGCGTGAGACCGGTCAATCCAGGCGCAATGTCAGGCATTTGGCCGCGCCGCCGGACTTTAGGTACTCCGACAGATTCACCGGGTGAACGCGATAGCCGCGGCTGCACAAATCCGCCACCAGTTGTGTGCAACCGGTCGGTACCACCACGTGCTCGCCCAGGCACACGGCGTTGCAACCGAACCGCAACGCGTCGTGCTCGCTCACCTCGATCAGATCGCTGATATGCGCGGCCAGCACCCGCCGGGCATACTCGTCGAACGCCCCGGGATAATACATCGCCTGCCCCGCGCTGAGCGGACAAAAGCACGTGTCGAGATGGTAGAACCGTGGATCAGCCAGTTGCAGGGAGAGAACGCGGCGATTCAGGAGACGCGCGATGATATCGTGCGAGCGGATTTCACTTCGGAAGTGGTAGCCGCAGAACAAATGTTCGCCACATTCCAAGGCATCGCCCGCGCCTTCGAAGAAGGCGTCCGGCGGCAACTCTTCGACCGTAAACCCGTGGGTGGCGAACCAGTCGCGGAAGACCGGCTCCTCGCCGCTGCGGACGGGAAAGCGAAACCGACTGAGGATCACCCGGTCGCCCGCGACCAGCCCGGCGTTGGCCGTGAACACCAGGTCCGGCAGACCGCGCCGCGGCTCGACCAACTCCACTTCAGCCCCACATCGACGCAACACGTCGCGCAGGTGCGTCCATTGCGCTTCGGCCAGCTTCGGGTCGGCCCCCCGCAGCCGCGACATCCACGGATTGATCTCGTACTCGATGGCAAAATACGTCGGCGGACACATCAACAGCCTGGGCATGATCTCGTCCTTCCGGGCAGAACCACCTTTGGTCAGGTTTGCCCACTATAACGTCACCCGCATTATAATGCCGACCCGGCAAATGTTGTGCGAGCTGACGAGTCTTCATACCATATGGATACCGTTGGGAGTATCGCCATGCCCCGAGAAGAGCGATCCAACGCCTGGCGGCCACAAGGACAAGCTCGCCGAGTTTTCCGCACAGGAGCTCTCGATATTCGGGTCGGTCGCCCGGGACCAGGCCGGTGCCGAGAGCGATATCGATATCCTGGTTGAGTACACACCCGGTACCCGCGTTGGCCTTCTTGCGCTTATTCGGCTCCAGCGATTCTTGACCGAACTGCTCGGAACGAAGGTCGATCTGGTTACGCCCGCCGCCTTGCGGCCGGGGATGAGAGACCACATCCTGCGGGAGGCTATTCGTGCCGCCTAGAGCTTGGCAGCTGCGGGTTCAAGACCTCCTGGAGGCGATCGCCGCTATCCAGGAACACACGGCAGGCATGGATTTCGAGAGCTTGGCGGCTGACCGCAAGACCGTCGACGCCGTCGTCGACAACCTTGCACTCATCGGTGAGGCATCCCGTTGCATGCCCGATGCTGTCGCCGACAGAACACCGCATATCCCGTGGAAAGATATGCGCGAGATGCGAAACGTGTTGGTCCACGTCTACTTTGGCGTGAACAAGCATATCGTTAGGGACACGATCCACATCGATCTTCCGCCGCTGGTACCGCTTCTGAAGAACCTGCCCTCATATCACGCCAGATCCAGCTCCGCCAGCAGCTCGCGGAGGAAGGGCTCAACGTCGGTTACCAGGCCGACGGTTTGGAAGCTGCCCCGGTCGGCGAGCTTGGTCGCCACCGCGGGATTGATGTCCACGCACACGACCGGCACGTCGGCGGGCAACAGGTTGCCGGTGGCCACTGAATGCAACGTGGTGGCGATCATGAGGGCGAAGCCGACAGAGCGGACATGCGCCCGCATGGCTGCCTGCGCCACCAGCGTATCGGTGATCACTTCGGGCAGCGGACCGTCGTCGCGAATGGAGCCGGCCAGCACGAACTCCACGCCGTGCCGGATCACCGCGTGCATGATGCCGGTGGTCAACACCCCGGCTTCGATCGCCGCGCGGATGCTGCCGTAGCGGCGAATGGTGTTGATGGCCCGCAGATGATGCTCGTGGCCGGTCTCGGCGGGAATGGCTCGATCCATGTACACGCCCAGCGACGTTCCGTACAACGCCTGCTCGATGTCGTGAACGGCCAGCGCGTTGCCCGCAAACAGCACGTCGATGTAGCCCTTCTCGATCAGTTGAACCACGTGGTGGGCCGAACCGGTGTGAACGATCGCCGGACCGCCGACGAGCAGGATCTTCTTGTCGGATGCGCGCACCTGCCGCATCCGGTCGGCGATCTGCTTGATCGCGACGTTCTTGGGCTTCTCGCTGGAGACGGCCGACGACATGAACTCGAACACGCCCACTTTGGGGCCGCGAGCCGCAGGCGTGACCTTCACCCCGCGGTATCCGACCACCACCAAATCGCCGGCCTTGATGTCGGCCACCGGCACGCAGCGGAACTGTCCGGTGGCCTTGTCGAACACGATGCCGCAATCCATCTCCTGATCGAGCACGTCGTGCCAGTTGCCCTGGTACCGCACGCACGTTCGTTGATTGGTCGTCGAATAGAAGCCTTCGGGGAACACGCCGTCCTGCTCGGCGGGCACGAGACGCACGTCTTCGGCGGTCTTGACGATGGCTCCGTGGCGGGCGATGCGAGAGATCACCTCGGACAGCGCGGACGGCGAGTCGGCCGAGACCTCGACCCGGGCGAAGCTCCGGTCATCCTTGGTCTGCCCCACGCGCATCTCGGTGATGCGAAAGTCGGCCCCGTAGGCGAGGATATCATCCAGCACCTTGGACAGGATGAGCGAATCAATAATGTGCCCTTCGAGCGTGATTTCTTCCGTCACCATATCCAATAATAGCCGCGACCGGCGGGGTCTGGCCCCGCCGGTCTTGACAACCAGTCCGACGTGGCGAATCGGCGGCCATCCTGCCTTCGTCTGGGCCTCACCGCACTGTCGGCGAGGATCCGTCACGCCTGTGCCTTGACCGAATCCTTGATCCGCTTGACGTGGCCGCGCCCCAGGCCCTTGACCTCACAACCCAGCTCGAAATACCGGCGGATTTTGGCATCGTCAAGGATACCGAAGCAATCGATGATGGCCGCCGGCCGGCCGGTCATTTGCACCACCTCATCGGGCGATAGCCGGAGGTACGGCTGGTGCCGCACCGCGAAGATCACCGCGTCGGCGTCCTTCAGCGCTGAGGCCAGATCCTGATCGACCCGCAGGTCGGCCAGATGCTCCTGATTGCGGAAGAACCGCTTCCAACTGTGGTCGCCCAGGTAGGTGTCCTGCGCCTCCAGTTCCCACCAGTGCTGCACGTACGGATCGTGCACGGCAAGCTCCGCACCCATCTCGGCCAGCTTGCGCACCACCAGCTCGCTGCCGCTGTACCGCGTGTCGCCCACGTCCTCGCGATACGCTGCGCCTAGCAGCACGCATTTGGACGCCGCCACGTACTTACCCATGTTGCGCAACGCATCGCGCACCAGCTCGCATACATGCAGAGCCCGCGTATCGTTGGTGTTGATGGCCGTCTCGGTCATCTTGAAGATGTCGTCATCGAAGCCCATCAGGTGCTTGTACGCCCACATGCCCAGCCCGCCATCCTTGGGCAGACAGTAGCCGCCGATGCCCGGGCCGGGGAAAATGATGTTGTTGTGCGTGGGTCGCACTTTGATCGCGTTGACAACTTTGATCAAATCGACCCCGTTGCGCTCGGCGAACAGACTCCATTCGTGCAGAAACGCCAGCATGGTCGCCCGGAAGCTGTTTTCGACGATCTTGGTCGTCTCGCTCTCCAGCGGCCGATCCATCACCGTCAGCGGGAACTTCTCGGTGTTGAGCACTTCGGTGAGAAACTTTTCCACGCGGCGACGGGCCTCGTCGTTGCAGCCCGCGCACACCCGCCAGAAATCGCGGATGCTGCTGACGTACTGCCGGCCCGGCATGACGCGCTCGAAGCTGTGGGCCAGCAGCGGATCGCTGCTGATGCCGCGCTTCTGGAACTCTCGCTTGAGAATGGGATACGCGACATACTCCGTCGTCCCCGGGGCCACCGTGGTTTCGATCAGCACCAGGCAGTTCGGCGGAATCATCTCGCCGATGGTGCCCATGCTCTTTTCCAGTGCCGCCATGTCCGCCTTGCCCGTGCGGAGGTTGCCCAGGTCTTCCTTGAGGTAATCGCACTGCACATCCACCACTACGACATCGGCGAGCTTCATCACCTCCGGCGTGTAGGTGGCGATCAGTGTCTTGACCTCCTTGACACAACGGCCGATCAGCTCGTCCACCTCGGGGTCTTCGGCCTTGACCGGTGAGAGGCCGCGGTTGAGCAACGGAATCTTCCAGAAGCTGCGCGGGCTCGGCCGCTGCATGCCGATGACGAACTTGTTGTGCTTGCCCGTCTTCTTGTCGCGCGAGTCGGCGATGACGGCGGCCATCACCGCCCCCACAAACCCGACGCCGACCACGACCACGATCTCCTTGCCCGAAGCCCGCTGCTCGGCGACGATCCGCTCGAGCCGGGCGAACTCGGCTGCGTATTCGTCGGGTGTGGGCAGGGCAAACTGTTCCCCCTCGGGGCTGATGCTGAATCTTGGACTCATGCGGTTCTCCTTGAATGTGACGACGTGTCGGCGAACAGCCTACGCCGGGAACCGCTTCGAATCAACCGGGAGGGGGGCGTCTCGCCCGCCGCAGACCTGGGTCGCGGACCCACAGCCACAACTGCGAATCGTCGCCCCTGCGGGGCGGCAAGACGGCGCAGCACGCCAGATGGGCACACACTGAGATTGTGCACCATAATTGACACTACCGCATAGAGGTGGGCAAGATGCCCGCCCCCCGCGACATGCCCGGCCATGCTCATCGCAGCCGCTGCAAGCCGAACTCCTGCCGCATCTGATTGGTTCGCTCCCACAGGTCCGGGTCATCCTTGAGGAACCGGATCAGTTGGCCGGTGGAGACGGATAGCGCGGCGGCCGACTCGCTCACCGCCGCTCCATAATGATGCAGCACATCGAGCACATGTTGGACGATCAAGCAGTAGTGCGGGTGTCGCGGGTTGACGTGGAGGCTGGGGTCGCGTGCAAGGGCGGCCGCGTAGAACTCCGGCGCAGGCTGGCCCGGCTCGAACGGATTGCGCTGATGAAGTGCGATGGCCTGCCGCAGGCGCTTAACCGCCCGCGCCTTGTTCTCATGCTGTGATCGGCTCTCCACCGCCGTGACGATCAACCCCGTCGGCCCGTGCCGCAAGCGCACCGCCGACGACGTCTTGTTGCGTTTTTGGCCGCCGGGGCCGCTGGCTCGGTACAGGTCAATCTCGCACTGGGCCAGCAATTGATCGTCCGAGAGCTTCAACCACTCGCGACCAGGCACACCGTTCGCTTTGTCCTCGTGAGTCGTCATGCAGGTCACTCACTCGGATCGAGGTTGAAGAACCGCATGGCGTTGCGTGTCGATCGCTCCGCCAGTTGCTCGAACGTCTCGCCGCGCAGCGCAGCCGCGAATCGCACGGTGTGTATGATGTTGCCCGGCTCGTTCGGCCGCATCTTGCGCACCGGCTCGGGCGACAGGTACGGCGCGTCGGTTTCGAAAAAGATCTGATCCGGTGCCGCTTCGGCACACACCTGCTGCTGTTCGATGTTCTTTTTGTACGTGATCGTGCCCGTGAACGACGTCCACCAGCCGTGACCCCAGAGCTCGGCCGCTTCCGCGCGTGTGCCGCTGAAACAGTGAAAGACAACCTTCCGACCGGCATAGCCCTGCTTGAGCAGCAGTCGCACGACGTCGGCGTGCGCCTCGCGGCAGTGCACGACGATCGGCAGATCGAGCGAAGACGCGATCTCCAATTGCCGGGCGAACACCGCCTGCTGCACGGGCCGAGGGCTGAAGTCGTAGTGGTAGTCCAGCCCCATCTCGCCGGCGCCGACCACGCCCGGCAACCGCCACGTCTGTGCCAGCCGTTCGAAATCCGCCTCGGTCGCCCCCGCCGCGTCATGCGGGTGGATGCCCGTGGCCGTCCATAGTCGGCCCGCGTATCGTCGCTGCAAGGCCAACGCGGCATCCCACTCGGCCACCGCGCAGGAGATGTTCACCATCCGCGTCACGCCGGCCTCGATGGCCGAGGCGATCACGTCGTCCGTTCGGCGAGCCAACTCACCCGAGAGCAAGTGGCAGTGCGTGTCGATCAGTTCGGGTATGGACATCAAGTCACTCATCCGGCGTGAAGGCCTGGATATAGTGTTCGAACTGGGAAGAGCCGTCGGGCCGCCGGACGATGGCCAGGATATCGAATCGGCAGACGCGATGCTCGGAACCGGTGCGACGCAGAAAATGCCGTGCCGCCCGTCCCATCCGCTGTCGCTTGCCCGGGTTCACCGCGTCCTCGGGATCGGCGTGTTCGTCGCCGGTCCGCGTCTTGACCTCGACGAACACCACGGTCGCCCCGTCCAGCATCACCAGATCGATCTCGCCATGCGGGCAGCGATAGTTGCGAACCACCGTTCGGTAGCCCAGCTTGCGAAGAAACCGCTCGGCCTGCCGCTCGCCCGATCGCCCCAGGATGGACCGCAGGTCCATGGCTGCCGCCCTCGCCCCCCAGTGCGATCAGTCTACGCCGCCTCGAGCATCCAATGCAACGAGCCGCCGTGTCCTCGAACACAGCGGCTCGATTCGGTTCTCGAGTTATCGCGGCGAACCGCAAGTTATCGTCCCGCCCATCTCGCGGAGGCCGGGACAGCCCGTTCGCCGTCGGGAGCCGGGCTCCAATCAGCTCTTGGCTTCGGCGGCGGCAGCCTCGGCGGCCTTGGCCTGCTTGCTCGTCGGTCGGCGCTTGTCCTTGACGCGGGTGGCCTTGCCCACGCGGTCGCGGAGGTAGTACAGCTTCGCCCGCCGCACATGACCCGAGCGAACGACCTCGATCTTGGCGATCTTGGGCGAGTTCATTGGGAAAATGCGCTCCACGCCTTCGTTGTTGACGATCCGGCGGACGGTGAAGGTTTCACCCATGCCCCTGCCCCGCCGTGCGATCACGACGCCGGTGTAGGGCTGCACGCGCTTCTTGTCGCCCTCGACGATTCGCACGTACACGGTCACGGTGTCGCCAATCTGGAAGTCGGCCAGCTTTTCGCCCTTGGCGCTGTCCTCGACCGCCTGGATGAGTGGGTGAATCATGACTAATCAGCTCCTTCGTCCACCAGCCGCGACAACTCGGGCTGGGCTTTGATGATCTTCTCGAACAGGTCCGGCCGGCGCTCCCGCGTGCGGCGCAAAGCCTGAATTTTCCGCCATCGCTCGATGCGGGCGTGATCGCCCGACAGGACGATCTCCGGCACCGACATGCCGCGGTACTCGCGCGGCCGCGTATATTGTGGGTACTCCAGCAGGCCCTCCGAAAACGACTCGTTCTCGGTGGACTCCTCATCCCCCAGGGCGCCGGGCAACAGCCTCACCACTGCGTCGACAACCACCATGGCCGCGGGTTCACCGCCCGAAAGCACGTAGTCGCCGATGCTGATTTCGCGAGGTTGCAGCCCGAGTCGAATCCGTTCGTCGAACCCCTCGTAGTGGCCACAGATCAGCAGCAGGCGGCTTTCGCTCGCCAACTGCCGGGCGATCTCCTGCGTAAACGGCTCGCCCTGCGGCGTCAGCAGAATCCGTGTGGCCGGTGTCGGATCCTCACGCTCAACATGCTCGACCGCGTCGAAGACCGGCGAGCACATCATGACCATCCCCGGCCCGCCCCCGAACGGCCGATCGTCCACCTTCTGGTGCCGGCCCGGGGCAAAATCGCGAATGTCCGTACAGCGGATGGTGACGATGCCGGCCGCTTGCGCCCGCCCGATGATGCTCGCCGCAAAGTACGGCTCGAGCGCCTCGGGGAACAGCGTCAGCACGTCAATCCGCACAAGACCCTCGTCTTACTTGGCGGCGGCCTCGGCCCGGCTCTTGCGGATCAGATCGCGAACCGTCTCGCTGGGCTGGGCCCCCTTCTCGAGCCAGTACTGAATCCGCTCCAGGTTGAGCTTGCACCGCAGCTCGGGCTTCTTGTTGCCCGGATCGTAATAGCCGAGCTCTTCCAGGGTGATGCCGTCACGGCTGCGGCGGCTGTCCACCGCGGTCACCCGGTATGACGGCTTGTGCTTGCGGCCCATGCGCTTCAGTCGAATTCGAACCATGCCACTCAATTCCCGAAAGACTAATCCCACCGGCATGCTCGGCCAAACCACGCCGAAGCCGGGCCGGCCATCGCGGCCACTATCCGAACCGGGCCTACGCCGCCCGTCCGGGAGGTTGCGAGAATTCGGCAGTGTAGCAAAAAGCCCTTTGCCAGGCAAATGCCCGTCCGAGCCATCTCCGGCGCGTGATGGCGTCGCCTGCGACTTCAGGGCGGGTGCTCTTCCGGACCAGTGGCCGGAACTCGGGCCGTGCGACCGCCCATTACAGTAGGGCTTAACCTTACAGACTCTCCGACTTCCCGGAGCCTCCTCGTAGCGCGTTAAGTTCCATTCGCCTTAGACGGCAGCCAGCCAACTAGTTATAGTAGCGACATTTAGCTTCCGGGCGGGGGCCCGGTTCTCCAAACGCCCCGACAAGGACTCCTAGCATGCGCGTACTCATTACCGGCTCGAGCGGACAGATCGGGACCAACCTGGGCCTGGCCTTGATGGAACGAGGGGACCAGGTCGTGGGAATCGACCGTCGCCCCAATACCTGGACCGACAAGATCAAGACCATCCCGCTCGACCTGCTCACCGCCAAAGCCGAGGACTTCCCCAAGGGGCCGTTCGACGTGGTCGTCCACCTGGCCGCGCACGCCAAGGTGTACGAGCTGGTCGAGTCGCCTCATCGGGCGTTGGAGAACGTGACCACCTGTTTTGCCGTCCTGGACTATGCCCGGCGAAACGGTCTGCCCTTCATCTTCGGCAGTTCGCGCGAAGTCTACGGCGACATCATTCGGCACGTGACCGACGAGGCCGCCGCCGACTTCGTCGTCGCCGAAAGTCCCTACTCGGCCAGCAAGATCGCCGGCGAAGCGTTCATCTATTCCTACGCCGAGTGCTACGGCCTGCCCTACTTGGTCTTCCGCTTCAGCAACGTATACGGCCGCTTCGACAACGACCTCGACCGGATGGAACGCGTGCTGCCGCTGTTCATCCGTCGCATCGCCCGCGACGAACCCATCGTCGTCTACGGCAAGCAGAAGGTTTTCGATTTCACGTACGTGGACGATTGCATCGACGGCGTGTGCCGCGGCATCGACGCCCTGGTCTCGGGCAAAGTCCGCAACCAAACCATCAACGTCGCTTACGGCCAGGGCAGCACGCTGGTGGACGCGGTGAACATCATCGCATTGGCCCTGAACAAGGCGCCCAAGGTGACTTACGAACCGCCGCGGCCCGGTGAAGTCATGCGCTACGTCGCCGATATCTCCAAGGCCCGCGAACTGCTGGGCTATGACCCGCAAACCCCCTTGACCGCCGGGATCCCCAAGAGCATCCAGTGGGCCCGCGAGCACGGCGACATCTAAAACCGTCCGATAACCGCGCACAAGAAATGGACATTCGGCCAGGTTGAGAAGCGGCCCGGTCCATCATCCCCGAACCTGACGGGCGCAACGCGACCGGCCTGTCCATGGCGCCGATAAACATGCCATGAGCGTGTGCGTTCCAGCCCTGGCTGTGGTCCCGCAGGACCGAGTTCGCGCGAGGCTGAACTGGGCCACAGTATGTCTGTCCGGGCTTCTGCTCGCGGCATGGACCGTTTCGATGAGCCGCAGCCTGTTCGACCCGCTCGGCGTTGATCAGGCCCTCTATCAGTACATGACCGACCGGGTGATCGCCGGCCAGACGCTCTACGTGGACGTCTGGGATCAGAACCTGCCCGGCATCATCGCCATTCACTGGATCAGCACGCGGCTGTTCGGCAACAGCGCCTTCGCCTTCCGCCTGTTCGACGCCTGCTGGCAAGTCCTGACGCTCGTGACGCTGGCCGCGCTGGTGCGCAGTCACAGCCGGAGTTGGACGACCGGTCTGCTGGCGGCATTGCTCTATTCGCTTGCCTACTACGGGTACGGGTACATGCAGACGGGCCAGCGGGAGGGATTCGCCGTACTACCGCTGCTTGTGGCCCTGCATGCCATCGTGCATGGATCAAGCCGCAACGGGCGTCTCACTGCCGGCGCGGCTTACTTCGCGGCGGGCGTCATGTGTCTGCTGGCGTTCATGATCAAGCCGCCGCTCGGATTGTGCTACGGCGTTTTGTGGTGCTGGATACTGGCCGAGGCCTGTCGCGATCGCCACCACGCATCGGCTTCGTGGGCACGCTTTGTCGGCCTGACAGTCGGATTCCTGATCGCCGTGGCCGGCGTGGCCGTCCTCCTGGCACATTTGGGCATCCTCAAAGAAACGTGGCGACTCTTGATCCGGGCCGACATGCAGGGCTACGTCACCAGCCCGGGGTTGATCCGATCGATTGCCCCTGAACTCGCGGTCGGCGTACTCGCCATCACCGGCGTGGGCTTCGCCCGGGCTTTCTGGAGTTACCGTACAGCCGGTCATGGCGCCTGGAAAGCCTGCCTCAAGGACACGCACTGGATGGCCGTCGGTATCGTGGCCTACTGTGTGTTTATGACAGCCTACCGCTGGGATTGCTGGCGGACCTACATCGTCGTCCCGTCGCTCGGCCTGCTGCTTCCCGCCGCGGGTGCGTTGGCCCAGGCTCCCTGGTTTGGACGAGCCCGCGTGTGGCGCGGCCTCATGCTGGTGGGAGTCGCCTCGTTCGTCGCTCTGGTCATGCAAGGCCGGTTCTCGCCGTATCAGGCGATGCCGATGCTGGCCTGCGCGGCGGGCCTGGCCGCGATCGAAATCGCCGACCGCTGGCATATTCTTGTCACGCACTCACGCCAATCCGCTGGTTGGTTGGCGATCTGCCTCGCTGCCGTCACGCACACGGGTGTCGGCCTGTGGTGGCATCAGATGACCGCTTTCACGACCGAACCTTACGTCCTGGCTGCGAGGAGTCTCGACGAACACTATGATCGCGTGACCAAGCACAAGCGGAAATTTCCCCGCCACGCCACCACCATGCGGGTAGCTCGGCGAGTGCAGGAGTTGACCCCTGCCGGCGAGCCGATCGTGTCGCTGTCCGCGGACTCCCGTTTGCTGTATTACTGCGCGCGACCATCGATCGACCGGCTCTTTTACGTGATCGACCTGTACGCGCACTTCTACCCAGCCCAGATGCGGGCGATACGCGAACACAAACCCAAAGTGATTCTCGCCTGCACACCGGCCGCGGGAAGGGACAGCGAGGATCTGAGCTCGATCGAGAAAGCGATCTTTGACGAGGCCGAGTCCACTTTCGGCCCCGAGGCCCGCTGCCTTCGCGAGGAGTATCGACTGACGGAGAAGATTGATGACATCTGCCTGCTCCAGCCGAAGCAGGTCCGGTAACCGGACGGCCGGTCCACGACCGGGCCGGATGTCCGGCTTTTTTCAACGCTCCGAAGAATGAACCGGACCGCGGGCTCCCGCGTTCCGATAATTCACCATGATGGGAACGCCCTTGACGCGCGAAAGCCCGGACGTCTCGATCGAGCCGCCGCTCCAGCCCCGCTACCGATCGCTGGACGCCTGGCGCGGCCTGGCCTGCCTGGCGGTCGTGATCTATCACGCTGCTTCCTACGTTTCGGATGCGCTCGGGCATCCCAAGACCGGCATCTACCGCGTCATGGGCCACGGCTACCTGGGCGTGGCCGTCTTCTTCGTCGTCAGCGGATACTGCATCGCGGCCGCCTGCGATACGCACCGGCGGTCCGCCCGGCCGGGTCGCGTCTTCATCCTGCGCCGAATCCGTCGCATCTACCCGCCGTTCTGGATCATGCTGGCCTGCATGGTCGTGCTGATCCTCGCGCTAGGCGCGTTCGACCCTACGCTGTTGCAACGCCGCCGGTCCGTGTTCGTCGATCTGTCCTCGTTAAGTGTCGCGCAGTGGATCGGCAACCTCACGCTTTCCGAATCGTGGCTGTGCCACCTTAACCAGGGTCGTGCCAAATACGTAAACGTGGTCACCTGGTCATTGTGCTACGAAGAGCAGTTCTATCTGATCTGCTTCGTCACTCTCCTGCTTGCGCGGCGGCGGTTCTTCCCGGCATTAGCCGGCATCACCGTCGTCGTGACAGTTGTCTGGCTGATGTCGGTCGCCGGCGGCTGGCAGCGATACCTGCGCGGCACGTTTCTGGATATCGGATGGTGGGAGTTTGCCTTCGGCGTGGGTGTCTACTGGCGATTGAACCGCGTGAAGGATCCGACCTGGGTGCGCAGGATCGATCTAGCCATCTACGTTGCGGCCGCCGGTCTGCTCCTGCTGTTTGCCACACAAGCGACACCCTATCAGGGCCCGAGCTGGCCGTTCGTGAATCCGTGGTGGGGTCTGACCGCCGCCTTGGGCGTCGCCCTGATCCTCCTGCGCTTGCGGCCCTTCGACGACACGCTCATGAACACGCGAGCAGGCCGGGCGCTATCAGCCGTGGGCGGCTTCTCGTACAGCCTTTACCTGACGCATATGCCCGTCTGCGAACTGACGCGCACGTGCATGTTCCGGCTGGGCTTCTGGACGCCGGCGCGAGGTCTGTATTGCGTCATCCCGGTCAGCGTGTTGATGTCGCTGGTCGTCGGTTATGTTTTCTACCGCTGCGTCGAGCGGCGGTTCGTGAATCCGCCACTTTCTGCCTCTGAGTCGGCTGCGGCCGTCGAACGTCGGCATCGTGAAGAGGGACACGAACGAACGGAGACCAGCCAACCTGTGTTGGCCGGGCAGGAATTGGCTCTTGCATGACGATTTGCTCGGGGACGATGCCACATGGAACCCGATTATTACGACGAGTATAGTCGAATCGAGCGCGAGCACTGGTGGTTTCAGGCTCGGCAGACCATTGTGGGCCGGCTGATCGACCGGACGGTCGGCCGCAATCGGTCGTTGCGAATCCTGGACCTCGGCTGCGGACCGGGCGAGTCGGTACGCCGTTTTTCGACCTGGGGACGGGTTGTCGGTCTGGATTACAGTGCGAAAGCCCTCAGCTATGGCCGGTGCAGCGGATTGCGGGAACTCGTGCAGGGCGATGCCGCCCGACTGCCGTTCGCCGATGCCTCGTTCGATCTGGTCTGCGCGCTCGACATCCTCGAGCACCTGCACGTTGATGCCGCGGCCCTCGCCGAAATGAGACGGGTCTGCCGGCCGGACGGCCACGTGCTGATCACCGTGCCGGCCCTGCCCATCCTCTGGAGCGAGCACGACGAGATCAACCATCACTTGCGGCGGTACCGTCGGAGTGAGTTGGCCGAAGCGTGCCGAAAGGCCGGCCTGGTGTGCCAAACAGTCAGCTACTTCAACACGCTGCTGTTTCCGTCCATCCTGGCCACGCGATTTGTACGCCGTGCCCTCCGCAGTCTGCGTCCACCAACAAAGCCGACCAGCGATTTCAGTTACTTCACCAATGGTCTGATGTGCCGGCTATTGCGGGGCATCTTCGGATTCGAAAGCCACCTCGTCGGACGGCTGCCGCTGCCGATCGGAAGCTCCCTCCTCTGCCTGGCCCGCCCCGAGCCCGCCAATTACTGCCGGCCGGCCTCCACGGATGCCCTAACGCCGGTCATCAGCCCTGCGGGACCGCTGCCAGCCGCCCTGTCGAACTGACGACGGATAACGCTGAACAGAATAGACCACGGATGGCACGGCTGCGCACGGATGCCTCCGCGTAACATCAGCGTTTTCCCTCCCACGGTCTCTTGGTCCACGGATGACACGGACGGGCACGGATGAGGACGTGGAGATTTGAGTGTGTTCTGTCAGGCTAACCACAGAGGTTGCAGAGCAGCACAGAGATGGGCATATCAGCATTCTCTCTGTGATCCGCTGCGCCCTTTGTGGTTAGCCGATTCGAGGATGACGATCCGCTCATGGGCGATGTGCACGTGACCCGGGCCAGGGAGGCAGGTTGCCGTGCCGTGCCTGGCGGATGAGTTCACCCAGGCGGTGCAGGGAGAAACGCTCGTTGATGTGCCGCGGCTCGCTCTGGCCAGGCAGCTTGATGATCAACGGGACGTGCGTGAGCTGATCCGTGGTAGGATCGCTAACGGCAGGGTCCTGTCTCCATGAATGGTCGGAAGTGAGGATCAGCAGCGACTGGTCGTATCGGCCGGTGGCTTTCAACTCTGCGACGAACTCGCCGATCAGCCGATCCAAGTACGCCAGGTTGCGTTCATAGCCCTCCTCGTTCCCGCATTTGTTGTCCTCCCAGTTGCGGCCACGATAGCTGCCGTCGGGATTGAGGATGTACGGCGGGTGAGGAATAGGGTAGTGAATGATCGCGAACGAACGAGTCGGCTGATGACGGATCAGTTCCTTGGTATCGCGGCGGAACGCGTCGTACATCCTGAGCGCGTGCCCGTCCAGGATGCGTCCCTTCAGCTTCTCGTACACCAGCGTGGTCCACGGATCGGTCCAGTAGAAGGCGGCATTGTACAGGTGAATCGCCGCGTCGGTGGCCGGGTTGTTTCCCCGCGGGTAACACGAATACGAGCGGGACACATCCAGCTCGTCATCGACCCAGAAGCTGACGGCAAAGCCCCATTGGAGCATGATCTTGCGGTAGTCGGCACAGCCCGCGCGGGTGAAAACGCTCGGGTACTCCGTGCACGGCACGAACACGCCGTCCCTGACGAAGCCCGGCCGGAAATCCTGGATCTCGGCCAAATCCGTCGTGCCGCGCAACATGCCCGGAATACTGTACAGGGTCCTCTTGCTGACGGAATGGGCGTCGTGAAACGTGGTCGAATGCTGCGAAATCTCGGCGATGTTGGCCAGCGTGTCGCGGCAACGGCCCGCCTCGTAGGTGCGCCGGTACGACCATTCGTCGAAGATGAACAGGTATACCGGGCCATCCGCAGCCTCCAGAGGGTCCGTGGCGGACGTCCACTCGACTTGGCCGGAAGACGCATCCGAGCGCGTGAGCCGAGCCCGCGAGCCATTCAAACACTGCGGCGTGCAATGTTCGCTCGGATGCTCCGGCGGCGCGAGCGAATCCATCCGCTGAGCCAGCGTGGGTAACTGCAACAATTGCCAGGTGACGATCAGAATCGCCGGCGACACGATCTGACACAGCCGCGTGCACCAACGGACGAGCGGCGAGCCGGGCGAGGCCAGTGAATAGCCCGCCACGGCAACCAGCAGCAGCCAGGCGGTCTGCATCTCCATGCCGAACTGGCCGATGTGGTAGCCGTGCGGCCGTTGCGTATGGAACCACAGATTGGTCAGAATGGCCGCCCCCAGCATCACCACGAACACGTGATCGAAACAACGCACCAGCCACGCCCGTTGCCACCGCCGCAGGATTTCGCGGGCGGCGACCGCCGAGCCCGCCAAACACAGCATGCAGCCCCACAGCGCAAACACGTCATGCGGTTGCCAGACGAACCACAGCGCGTTGCGGCTCTTGATCATGTGCTCGATGTGAGGCCCGGCCCGCAGGAACTGCGACAGATAAGGGCCGAAAAGCAGAAAGGTTACCACCAGGCCAGCCAGCAACTCGCGGCCTACCCGGCGAAGAGCATCCTTTTTCGGGATGATTGCTTGCAATGCGTGGGACCCAGCCAATCGGCGCTCCTTGCCAATGACGCACCTGCCGCTTCAGGTCACCGCGTTTCCAAGCGTCTCGCCCGCTTCTTCCCACCGATGCCGGCAGGTACGTGTCCAGCGTACGGGGATGGCATTGTGGCGCAGGCAGCCTGCCGGCACGTGCACGCTGGGAGCGTGCGCCACACAAACGATTCGATTACGCAGGCGGAGTTTGGAACATCGGATCGTCCCAGCTCCCGCTCAAGCGACCGGCGGTCAATTGCTCTTGCCGCTCGGTCTCACGCGACGGGAGAAACTCCAGAACGTTCCGCACCGGCCGCGGCGGCGGGCGGAAGCCTAACCGTTCGCGGGTGATGTACAGCGGACGACCGCGCACCTCATGATGAATACGGGCGATGTATTCACCGACGATGCCCAGGCTGAACAATTGCAGGCCCGCCAGTCCGATCATCGCCGCCGCCGACCAGCCCAGACTCGACAACCCGAAGACTTTGGCAAGCGCAATGAGACCGGCCGCGCCGCAGATGAGCATGCCCAGCGCGGTGATGGCTTTGAGCGGCGCTTCGGAGAATGCGAACACGCCGTCCAGCCCCAACCGGGCCAGGCGTGCGAAGGAATACTTCGATTCACCGTCGTGACGACGATCACGATCATAGAGCACGTCAGCCTGCTTGAAACCCACCCAGCTCCGCAGGCCGCGAATAAACCGCGTCCGCTCGGGCAGTGCGTTCAGTTGATCGACCACGCTGCGGTCCATGAGCGCGAAATCGCCGGTGTCCAGCGGGATCGGCACCTCGGCCAGGCCGCGAAGCACGCGATAGAACAAGAAACAGGCGAATTGCTTGAAAAAGCCTTCCTGCCGTTTGCGCCGGCGGGCGTAGACGATCTGGTAACCTTCGCTCCACTTGTCGAGCAGAGCGGGAATCAACTCGGGCGGATCCTGCAGGTCGCCGTCGATGGTCACCACCGCACGGCCCGTCGCCGCCTCCAGGCCCGCACACAACGCCGCCTGGTGCCCGAAGTTCCGCGAGAGGAACACGGCCTTGACCGACGGATCCTGCTTATGCAGCTCGCGAATCATCTCGGCCGTGCGATCGGTACTGCCGTCGTCGACATAGATGATCTCGTAAGGCATGACCAGCCCGCGCATGGTGGCCATCAGCCGCACATGCAGCGTCGGCAGATTCAGCTCTTCGTTACACAAGGGTACGACGACTGAGCACTCGATGGCCACGGGTCAGGTCCTTCCTTGGATCACAAACGCGGAGCAGCTTGCACTGCCCCGCTGCGTATGTTTCGCGTCTTTCGCGACATGGGCGTCAGGCCGCGCGCGGTTCCTGCCGGTAAGCCGCTGAAAGCCAGCTTCGTCTCGTTGACGACGCAACGACCGGTATTCCGCCCCTTCCCATTGCATCGGCGATCCGGCCGGCTCCATCAAGTAAAAACGGACCTGGGCTCCGTACAACCCGGCTCAGTGCTCCAGCCGGGCGACCGGCTGGCCGGAAGCTGCCGGCGACTCGCTGCCGCACTGTTCAACCCATGCTGCCAATCCGCGGGCTGTCGGCTCTGCCCGCAAACAATGCTCGATGAGCGCTGCGATGCGATGCATCGGAAACGGCGAATGGACGGCCAGCGTCTCTGATCGCTGGGGGAGCTTCACGATCAACGGCACGTGCTCCACCGGATGCAGGCCGCTGCGTCGTAAGGGATCGGCACGCCATGCGTGATCCGCCGTCACGATAATCAGCGACTCGTCCAATCGGCCGCTTGCGTCCAGCGCGTCGAGGAACTCGCCCAGCCGTATATCCATGCAGGACAGATGACGCTCGTAGGCTTCCTCCGTCTCTACGGTCATGGAAGGATTGAGGGGCAGCTCATTGCCCTGGGCGTCGAACAGATACGGCTTGTGCGGGAGTATGTAATGGATGACGGCGAACGTCCGAGGCGGCGATTGCGTCAACAGCCACTCGACGTCCTTGCGCATATCGATGTGCAGCTGGCGGTAGTAGGGCATGTATGGAGCCCCCTGGAGCCAGCGCTCCACCAGATACTTCATGAGCGGTTCCGCCGATCGCTGGGCAACCTGCGTGGCGTGAGCCTTCAAAGCCGCCGGCAAGCCCCGCGCGTGAGGGAAAAACCGATACGAGCGGCACAGCTCCAAATCTCGCCCCACCCATTGCGAATACGGCAGACCGAAGCCGACCAAGGCTCGGTAGTAGCCGAGTTTTCCGGCTTTGGACAGCACGCTCTCAAGGCGGTCTGCCGGGATCAGTTCGTCGCCGCTGCGGAAGCCCATCCGGCCCCGCTCGAACACAGGCCTGAGCTGGCTTCCGTAGAGCATCGCGGGAACACAGACTTCTGTTCTCGTGCCCTGTGCCCGCGCGTTGTGAAACACGACCGATTGTCTGCACAGTCGATTCAGATTCGGGAAGCGATCGGGCCAATCGCTTCCGCGGTACGTCCGCTCGTACGACCACTCGTCGAAGATGAACCAATAGACACTGGGCCGAGCTTCCGCGGCATCGCGCGGCGGCAATGCTGATGACGCCAGCCGAACGTCCGGTGCCAACGTTTCCGCGCGCACGCGAAGGCCATCGGCTCGGCCAGAACCGTCGCTCGCGATGGGCAGACAATCCATGCGCTGCGGATACGAAGGGCCGAGGACCAACTGGATGGCGAACAGCAGCGTAGCAGGTGAGCCGATCAGGCAGGCAGTTCGGGCCATGCCCACGATCCGCGAACGATCCTGACGCAACGCGTAACCGGCGAGAACGGCCAGCACCAGCCACCCGAAGTGCTCGGCGACGCCCAGGAGGGGGCTACGATACGGCCGGAGCTTCGCCAGGTGATGCACGAGGACGGTCAGGACGCCGCCTCCGCAGACCAAGAGAAAAACGCTGTGAAAGGCCCGTTTGATCCAGAGCCTCCCACTACAGTCCACGAGCAAGCTGATGAGGACGGCCAAACACGCCCAGACCAGAATGGGAAGGAGCAGCCACGCGGCGTCCACCCGTTCCCACATGAAGTAGTGCCGGTTGTGATCGGATAGTTGGCTGGCCAGTTGGGGAGCCGACCACAGGAGCACTACCGTGCTCGCGATGGCCAGACGCGTCGCGACGACCCGAAGCCCGGCGGAGGCCCGCGACCTGCCGGCGCACGCAGTCATGCTTCCAGGTCTTGATTCCGTCATCGGATGCTTGTCCTCGCACGCCCCCCAAGGCGATTGGCTCACCCGATCTATCGGACGCTGCGGGACGTCGGTCCTGTTATGCGACCCGATGGCCGAATGATGCGTGCAAGTAGTCCGGTGATCTGGCGCGTATTATCGGACACAGAACACCGTCGAACCGCATCGTTTGGCGGCCATTTATCGTAAGCAAGCGGAAAAATCAGCCGATAGTTATGGGACAGTGTCTGACGTGAGCTTTATCACACCGGCGATCGACTTGGCAGCGCGTCCGTGCAGCGGCGTCACCGTGCACCAACGAATCCGTACGGTTGTGCTGCCCGCTGGCGTCCTCGTCATCTGGGCCTTTTCGCTGAGCCGCAGCCTGTTCGATCCCATCGGCTACGACCAAGCCCTCTACCAGTACATGGCCGAACGCGTCATCGCGGGCGATCGGCTGTACGTGGACGTGTGGGACCAGAACGGGCCGGGCATCGTGGCTATCCACTGGCTCTCGACGCGTCTGGTCGGCTCCAGCCCCGTGGCCCTGCGACTTTTTGACGCCGGGTGGCAGGCGTTGACACTCCTGGCGCTGATCGGACTAGCCGGTCGCGACGGGCGTTGCCGCACGGTCGGATGGATCGCCGCCGGCCTGTACGCGCTGAGCTACTACTCGATGGGCTACGTCCACACCGCTCAGCGCGAGGGTTTTGCCGTTCTGCCCTTGCTGCTCATGTTGCACCTGGTGATTCGCGGCAATTCCGCACGATGGTGCAAGACGCGGTTCTTTGCCGCCGGCGCGCTCGGCTTGTTCGTGTTTTCCATCAAGCCGCCTTTGGGCCTGGCGTTCGGCGCGGTATGGCTCTACACGATTGCCGCGGCGTGGCGTCACCGGCGCGGCGGCTTGCGAGCGCTGCATCCCGTGGCCCTGTTGACCCTCGGATTTCTGGCCGCAGCAGCAGCGGGCGTCGCGCTCATCGCTCATGCCGGCTCGTGGGATGCTTGCTGGGGCGTGCTCAGCCGTCGCGACATGCCCGGCTACGTACAGGGCCCCAAGCTCATCCGGACGATCCTGCCGGGCATCGTGGTCGGGGCTGCAGCACTCGCGGTTTGTTTAGTCGTCGCAAGTAAGACACGTGCGCGAGGAGTCCTGTCTCAGCCGGTCCGCACGTGGGCGATTGGCTGCATGCTTTTCACCCTGCTCCTGTCGTGCCGGCAATGGCTCGGATGGCAACACGTGCTCGTCTGTTTCTCCGGCTTGTGGATTCCCGCGTTCGCGTCGCTGATCCGCACGGAATGGCGCGAACGGAGCGAGACGTGGCAGCTCACGACGGCCATGCTGCTGGCCGTGACCGCCGCAGTGATTCTGCAAGGCCAGTTCTTCCTCTATCACCTGCCGCCCATGCTTGCCCTGGCGGCGTATCTGGCGGCAACGGAAATCGTCGACGCGTTCAGCACCATGTCCGCATCAGGCGCATCTCGGCCCGTCTGGCCAGTGCTTTGCCTCGGCAGCATCGCGTACCTGATCGCCGGCCAGTGGTGGCCCACGATGTCCTTCGTTACCGCCCATCCGCACGTGCTGGCCGGGACGAATCTGGCCGATCACTACACATCCATCACCAAACACAAGCTGAGCTGCCCGACGTACGCGACCACCATAAAGGCCACCGATCGCATTCGCGAACTGACCCGCGAAGACGAGCCCATCGCGACGCTCTTCCACGAAGCCCGCATCTACTACTTCGCTCGCCGGCCGGCTGTCTACAAGCTGCTGTGCATGCAGAGCATCTATGCCCACATGTTCGCCGATTACATGCAAGCCATTCACGATCGCCGGCCCAAAGTTATCGTGGCCCGCATTCCCGAACGGCTGCGAGAATCCGGCGATTTGCACGCCATCGAAGCTGCCGTCTTCAACGAGGCGGAATCGTTCTTCGGCCCGCCGGCCCGCACCATTCGCGAGCTGTACCATGTGACCGAGCGGATCGACGACCTCTGCCTGCTCGCACCGAAGCGCGAGCAATAACGCCGGCGTCGCCCAACCGGTTTCGCGCGAAAGGGCACATCTGGCCCATCTACGAGTCGGACAAGATGCCCGCCCCTCGGAATGGCCATCAGAACATCATGCCGTGCCAAAACTCGAAATGATCTTCGATTGCATCCGGAAGGGATGGTCCGTCGGAAGCGTTGCTTTCCGCCGAGCCGATGACCACGGCAGGAGCGTTGCGAGCGCGGCTTTCAAAGCCCAGTTCCCAGTACAGATCGCGAAAGGCGCGATGGCCCGGGCTGGTCACCAGGTACTCCGCCCCGCCCTGATGGGCCAACCGCAAGGCGGCACACAGGAGCGTCCGCGCCACGTCCCGGCGGCGAGAAGGCACGAGCAGATCCTCGACATAGACCACGTGCCGATCATCCCGCCGCTCACGAAAGACGATGGCTGCGCCCAGCGGGCGGCCGCCGGAGTTGCGAACCACCAGCACGCGAATGTGATCGCGCTCGGGATGGCTCCCATAGCGCCAGTCGAGGTACTCCTGCGAACGATGCACGGCGACGCGGCGGACGACCTTGCCCGATCCGCGACGTTTGCCGTGATGTGCCGCCGTCCACAGGTTCTCCCAGAGTTGGCCCAGGTCGCGAGCCAGTTGCGGCACGGTCGTCTCCAGCCAACATCCGTAGCGGATGGGAATCGCCGGCCCGCGTCCGCGGGATCCGTAGCCGCGAACCAGCGCCCGCATCAGGAGCGGCCCGAATCGGGTATTGAACGCCCGTCGCAGCACGCGGCTGGTGCCGCCGCAGCACGTGCGGAACTGTTGATGCAGACTGGTCGAGGCCCGCCAGAATTCGCGACTCCACTCCACCGGCCGGCAGCCGAACCGCCCGAAAACCGCGCCCGTCTTTTCGTTAGCCGTCGTCGCCATAATCAGGCAGTCGGCGCACTCGGTGAACAACCGCTGAGCCAGCTCCAGCGCCGCGAACACGCCCGCGCGAGCCAGCCCCTGTTCGCTCACCGCGTAGTCCGCTCCGATCACGCCTGTATGATGCGCCGGACCCACGCGTATGGGCAGATACACCGCGCCCAAGTGCCCGAGAACGCGATCGCCCTCGGCGAGCACGAAGCCGGCGGGCCGGCCTTGCCGGTAGGGATTGTTCCAGTATTGCCAGTGCCAGCGAGCCAGCCAACGCTCACGGTCAGACAGTACGTCGGGAATGCTAGCGGTCAGCAGACTATGAATGGCCGGAGCGTCGTCCGGTTCAACCGGGCGAATGGTGGGACGCGGCCGCGCGGCCGGAATCGCCGCGGCAGTCTCGTTCTTCGCTTCCACCTGCGGAGCCTCGGCCATGCACTTCACCGGAGAAAACGCTGCCAGAGATTGAAAACCATTCGCCCGATGAGCGGCGAGACGATCAGACGCGGCAACTGCAACAGGTTGACTTCGTCGCAGCGCACGACGTCCGGTTCAAGGGTCAGCGCACAATTGTAGCCTGCCTCGAACAAGACCGCCTCGGTTTGCTGCGAAAGACTGGCTCGCCGTCCATACGGATACGAGAAGTGCGGGCAGTGCTCGCCGATGCGGGCCTGAAGCAACGCGCGAGCCGCAAACACTTCGTGACGGATGGCCTCGGGCGACTGCGGACCCAAGGCGGTGTGCGTGAGCGAGTGGCTGCCCACATCGACACCGGCGGACTTCAACTGGCGGGCCTGCTCCCACGTCATGGGGGCAAACGAGCGATAGCGCGCCCGCAATTCCTCCAGAAGGCCGGTAGGAAAAGCCGCGTACAAGTGAGCCAGCCGAGCGCGACGCACGTCATCGGGCACGTACCGGCACAGCTGGTGAATCGCTCGCACCGCTTCGTGCCGAGCGTCGCGGGTCTCCAGATGCAACGTGAGTGGGCCGTCATCGCCGGGCAGGCAGACCGATCGTGCCCCGCCACCATGCACGAGCAGCCGCACATCGTCGATCCACTGGTAGGTGCCGGTTTCGATCAGTTGAGCGGGCAGAAACGCCGACCACGGCATGCGGAATCGATCCAGCTCCTCGGCCGCGACTTCGGCGTTGTTGGCGTAGCCGTCGTCGAATGTGATCACCACGCTCTTGGGCGGCGGGCTCACCCGTTGACGAATGCAATCCACCAGCTCGGCCAGGGCGAGGGGATGAAACGACCGCCGAATAACGCGCAGCAACTGCCGGAAGCGAGCCACGTGCACGTGCTCGCATTCCACGTCGGGGTCGGGCTGATGGGCCACCACGCCGTGAAAGCAAAGAATGACCGCGCGGTTCTCGATCTCCGGCAGGCTGTCATGGGCCCGGGCCCACCGCATGAGATGTCCCACGCGGTCGCGCATGCGCACGCCGCGTTCGGCCGTCATGCCGGCCGCCCGCGCCTCCGTGCGCCACGACAGGGCCGCAAACAACTCCCGCTTGATGTCTGTTGCGATCGGCATGTGGCCGTCCGATAACACGAGAAAGACGAATCAGTCCTATCGCAGTTATCGGTAGGGGATGGGGGCGTCCGTAGTCGTTTGTCAGTTGTCAGTGGGCCGTGGTCAGTTGTCGGATGCCGTGGTCCTTTGGCCCGTGGTGATCTGTGTTGGTGGTTGCGGCGGGGCGGACGTCTCACCCGCCTCCGGCGCGCAAGAGATGCTTGCTGTGCAGACATGGTTGTTAACCGAAGACAACGGCGTTACATGGCCGCGATCTGCAGCCGCGCTCCGTGCAGCCGGTGGGCGATGGCGCCGGCCAGCGTGCTCATCACCTGGTAGCCCAGGGCGGGATTGGCTTGCATGAGCTCACGAAGCCTGGCCGCGTCGATGGCCACCAGCTTGACGGCGGTGCGGGCCACACCCATCGAATGCGTCTGATGAGGCGGAACCAGCGACGACCACACCAGCGGGTCGCCGGCGACGACCGTGTCCACCGTCTGATGAGACCCATCGCCCAGCACGTACTGAATATCCACCTCGCCCTCGACCACGATGTGCAGATACCGTGCATCCTCGCCCTCACGGAACAACACATCACCGGCCCGGGCGGTCTTCTCCTCGCTCAGCATGGCCACTTGCTTGAGGGTCGGTTCGTCAGCCCCGCTGAATATGGCAAAACGACGAAGCAGTTCCGGCGACACCATGATCAGGCTCCTTGCTCTCGAAGTGCATTCAAGACGATATCGACCGCTTTGGGGATGGCGGCTGCCACCGGCGGCGTACACTCTTCGCTGAATGTCATGATATCGTCAGCCTCGATCCCGACAAGCAGGATATCCTTCGATTGAGGCAGATGGACGCCCAGTTGCCGGCCCAACTCCAGAGCGGTCGGCAGGTTCACATCATGCTGAGAAGCGCTGCGTTGCGTGGGAATGTCGTCGGGCGTGAGCTGATGAATGGTCCCCGGCGCCGCGCCGGTCAGGATGGCGTCCACGATGATGGCCCGGTCGTAGCCGGCCAGCCGTTCCATCAACTGCAGCCCGCCCCGCACGTCCTCCTCCACCTCGACGCTGCCGCCGACCGCCACGTGTCGCCGGACTTCCCGGGCGACCTTCAGCCCGACGCTGTCGTCGCACAGCAGTGGAGAACCCAAGCCGATCACCAAGGTCTTCATTCGTGGCCCTTTCCGGCTCGCCCGAGATGCCGGCCGCCGCCGGTCTGCCTTCCTTCTCGCCGCGCCCTATTCCAAATCTCCGACCATCTGCGAAATCTGCGGACAAGAAAGCGCACACGCGACTGACGATCTGATTGTAACGTCCTCACGCCTTCGAACGACACTCTTGTTCCGTGAGTACACCCATCTCCGTAGTTGCGTCGTATTTCCGGCACCTGCGAATTGTCCGCAAATTATGCAGATTTTCGCAGATTCACAAGTGATTCAGTTACACCGCTTACAGAGTACATCTCGGGAGGACCGCACGCCTCGGCACCAAAAGAATCGGCGGGGTTGAACCCCGCCGCTCGCACGCGCTCGCGTCCGACGGATAGGAGACAGACGTCGGTTACAGGTTTTGCGTGAGCCGCTCGAGGATCTCGCCGCGCTCGTCGCGGAGCCGCACTTCCAGGGGCATCTGCCCGGGCAGGAAGTGGGTCGCGCAGCCGAAGCACGGATCGTACGCCCGAAACGCCATCTCCACCTTGTTCAGCAGAGCCTCTTTCAGTGCCACGCCCTTCTTGATCAGGCCCTTGGCCGCCTTGGCGATGGACATGTTGATCGGGGCGTTGTTGTTGGTCGTTCCCACAATGAGGTTGCACCGAGTCACGATGCCGCGCTCATCCGTCACGTAATGGTGAGTCAACGTGCCTCGCGGCGCCTCGACGCAGCCGACCCCCTCGGTGGGCGTGGCCGTCGGCAACACGCGGTACTCCTTGCTCGTGATCTGCGGGTCGGTTGCCAGTTCGACCCAGCGTTCGGTCGCGTACAGCAACTCGATCAGCCGCGCCCAGTGAGTCGCGAGCGTATGATGCACGGGTCGGCCGCCCAACGTGCTGTACATCCGCTCCCATTCCTTCTGAGCCAGCGGCGTGGCCATGCCGTCGGCCACGTTGCATCGGCTGAGCGGCGTGGCCTTGTACACACCCGAATCCTCGCCGTCCACGAAACCCTTCCAGCCGACCTTCTTGAGATACGGGAACTTCAAGTAGCTCCAGGGTTCGACGTGCTCGGCCACGTAGTCGCGATACTGATCGGGGCTGTACTTGGCGTGCTCTTTGCCGCTCGGCGACGTCACCCGGACCATGCCGTCGTAGAAATTGACGCGGTTCTGGGCATCCACCATGCCCATGTTGTACGTCTTGTGCGCGTACATGTCGGACTTGATCAGGTTGACGTAGTCGGTGTTGGCCAGCACGAGATCGTCGAACACCTTCAGCGAGAACTTGGCGAACTCGATGGCCTCGCGACCTTTCTCCTCGATGATCTTGCGCTGCTCTTCGGTGATGCCCTTGCTGACGCCGCCCGGCACGCCCCAGTTCGGATGCACGCGGCGGCCGCCCATCATCTGAATGAGGTCGTGGCCGGTCTTGCGCATGTTGATGACCTTGCCGCCGACCTCCAGGCCCACCTTCTTGACCACACCGAGGATGTTTCGCTCGGCCGGCGGCGCGTCGGGACCGACCACGAAGTCCGGGCCGCCCAGGGCGTAAAAGTGCGTCGTGTGGTCCGTGGCGAAGAAGATGCTGTAGAACAGCTCGCGCAGCTTCTTGGCCGTCGGCGGCGGATCGACGTGGAACACCGCGTCCAGCGCCTTCGTGCCGGCCATGTGATGCGCCTCGGGGCACACGCCGCAGATCCGCGACGTCAGATTGGGCAAGTCCTCCACCGGCCGGCCCACGCAAAACCGCTCGAAACCTCGCAGTTCGGGGATCTGCAAGTACGCGTTCTTTACATCCCCGTTGTCGTCGAGGAAGATGTCGATCTTGCCGTGCCCTTCCAGACGCGTGATCGGATCAATGGATATCCGTGGCATAGCTGTTACCTTTTTTGTTCACCACAGAGACGCCGAGGCACAGAGAGGATTTATCTCGAGAAGCTCACATGTGATGTTTTCCTCTCTGTGTCTCCGCATCTGCTGTGGTTCGAAAACACTCTGATCTTCCGTGCTCTGCCCGTAATCGCCGCGCGTCGCATCGTCGCGTCGCCGCGTCTCCTTCAATTTGCCACCTTCGCCGTGCGCCGCAGGAGGCTGCCGGCCAGGCTGAACCGGTAGAACGTACCGATGGCGTCCGGAATCCCTTCGCGGATGATCCGATCGCACTCGGCCGGGTCGTTCGAGTCGATCACCGACGCCAGGGCACTCATGAGCCGGGCCCCGAAATCCGGCGCGCCGTCCGGCGGACCATAGCAGCCGATACACGGCGAGTTCACCTGCGGGCACAATCCGCCGCAGCCCGCCCGCGTGGCCGGTCCGCAACAGACCAGGCCCTGCTCGAGCAGACACGCCTCCTCGTCGGGGATGATCTCCCACGTCCGCTTGAAGGCGGTGATCTTCTTTTCCGTCCGCTTGCGCTTGCAGGTGTCGCACACCGTGCTCGCCGCCCCGATCACCGACCCCTTGGGCGGCAGCTTGCCTTCCAAGACCGCCACCAAAGCTTCCCAGATGCGGTCCGACTCCGGCGGGCAGCCCGGGAGGTAATAGTCCACTTCGACGGTCTGATCGAGCGTCCGCAGCGTGTCGTAAAACTCGGGCAGGTGCAGCTTGCCTTCGGGCACCTGCGTTTCCGTCTGCGGCTCGACACCCTCAGGGTTATCGAGCGACGGAGAGTCGTGGTAGTTCGTCTTGAAGATGTCCTGACGGCTGCACGCGTTGGCCAGGCCAGGGATGCAACCTTCCGAAGCGCACGAGCCGAAGGCGATCAGCACCTTGCTCTTGGCCCGCAACAGCCGAGCCATGTACTCATTCTCGCTCGTGCGGATGCCGCCGTTGAACAGGCACAGGTCGATGCTCTTGTCCGGCATCTTCTCGACGTCGCGCACCTTGCCGTCCGCTCCGCAGGGGAACAGCACGATATCGAACGCCTTGTCCACCTCGAGGATCTTCTCGTGAATGCCGAGAATCGAGATTTCGCATCCGCCGCACGACGCCGCCCAATAGATGGCCAGCTTGCCTTTGGCCGCGCCGGCCGCTGCCGGCGGTTCCTTGTCCTGCTGCGTGCTGACCGCTGTTGCCTGGGAGCTCTGACTCATACCGGCACCTCCATCGTCTCGGCGTGCTCGTGGGCGATTGCCTCCAGGGCCGCCGTGTGATCCTGGGCGTCCTGCCAGTGGCCGGGCCAGTTCAACGGGCCGAGCTTTTTGACGTCGGCCACGAACTGGTTGATGGCGTCGGCCAACTGCTGACCTTCGGCCGCCGAGGCCCAGATCAAACGCACCCGGTCCTCCTCCACGCCAAACTGCCGCAAGGCGTGCTTGAGCATGGCGTAACGCCGGATCGTCTTGTAGTTCTGCTCGATGTAGTGGCACTCGCCGGGATGGCAACCTGCGATCATCACGCCGTCCGCCCCCATCGACAGAGCCTTGAACACGAACGCCGGATCGACTCGTCCGCTGCACATCGTCCGGATGATCCGCACGTTGGGGGCGTGCTTGGCTCGCGAAATGCCCGCCAGGTCGGCCGCCCGGTACGAGCACCAGTTGCACAGAAAGCCGACAATCTTCGGTTCAAACGTGTCGCTCATACCCTGCTCCAGAAGGCCGAATGTCGAAGCTCGAACGACGAAAGCAGTCAGAAATCCGAATGCCCGGGCCGAACACAGACGCCGCCATTCGGGTTTCGATCATCCGTCATTGTTTCGACATTCGGATTTCGTCATTCGTCATTCATTCCCGCCGTTACCCTACCGTGACGCCGGCGCCGTTCTTCGCGTCCCACAACACGCCTTCGATCTCGGCGAAAATCTGCCGGTCGGTGAAGTGCGACCCGCTGATCGCGCCCGCGGGGCAGGCTGCCACGCACGTGCCGCAGCCTTTGCACATGGCGGTGTTGATTCGACTCACCGCCTCAGCTTCGATGTAGTCGATGGCGTTGTACGGGCACATGTTGTTGCAGATCCGGCAGCCCGAGCATTGCTCTTCGTCGATGCTGGCCACCACCGGCTCGATCTCGACACTGCCCTTGGTGATCATGCCCATCACGCGGGCGGCCGCCGCCGCGCCTTGGGCCACCGAAGCCGGAATGTCCTTGGCCCCCTGGCAGGCCCCGGCGACAAACACGCCGTCGGTCATGGTGGCCACCGGGTCGAGCTTGGGATGCCGCTCGGTGTACCAGCCGGCCATGCTGCACGAGATGCCGCACTTGAGTCCCAATTCCTTGGCGTCCGCCTGCGGTTCCAGCGCCCCCATGAGAATCACCATGTCCACCGGAATCCGCCGCTGCTTGCCCATCAGCGTGTCTTCGACCTGAACAATGAGCTTGCCCTGCTCGGACGGCTGGCGGGCGGCGTCGGTGATTTCAGCCACCTTGCCGCGCACGAAGTGCATGCCCTCTTCGAGCAACCGGCCGTAGAACTCCTCGTACATCTTTTGGTTCGTGCGCATGTCGATGTAGAAGGAGTACACTTCGGCGCCGGTCTTCTCCATAACCAGGTGGCCGAACTTCAACGCCGCCATGCAGCAGATGCCCGAGCAGTACTCGTTGTGGTTCTTGTCACGGCTGCCCACGCAATGGACGATGGCCACGCTCTTGGGCTCGGTCTTGCCGTCGCGGAGCACGATCTTGCCGTTGGTCGGACCGGCGGCGTTGCACAGCCGCTCGAACTCCATGCTGGTGTAGACGTTGGCCAGCCGGCCGTAGCCGTACTGCGGGATCTTTCTGCAATCGAACAGCTTCCAGCCCGTGGCCAGGATGATGTTGCCGACCTCGATCTCGATGATCTCATCCTGCTGCGTGTAGTCGATCGCGCCGGGCTGGCACATCTTCTCGCAGACCTTGCACTTGCCGGTCTTGAAGAAGGTGCAGTTCTCGCGGTCGATCACCGGCACCTTGGGCACGGCCTGGGGGAAGGGCATATAAATGGCCTTGCGATAGCCCAGCCCGGCCTCGAACTCGGTGTCCACCACCTTGCGCGGACACTTCTCCACGCAGGCTCCGCAGCCCGTGCACTTGTCCTCGATGATGCTCTTGGCCCGCTTGCGGATCTTCACCTTGAAGTTGCCCACCGAGCCGCTCACCTCTTCCAGCTCGGCGTAGGTGATGAGCGTGACGTTCTCGTGCTGGCCCGCTTCGGACATCTTGGGCGTGAGAATGCACGCCGAACAGTCCAGTGTGGGGAAGGTCTTGTCGAATTGGGCCATATGCCCGCCGATGCTTGGCTCGCGCTCCACGAGGTAAACCGGATAACCGGCGTCGGCCAGCTCCAGCGTGGCCTGCAGACCTGCGATGCCTCCGCCCACCACCAATGTGGCCTTGTTCACGGGCACGCGCATTGCCTCCAGCGGCTCCTGCATCTTCACCCGATGCACCGCCGCGGACACGAGCGACTTGGCCTTCTCGGTGGCCGCCGCCTTGTCCGTGTGCACCCACGAGACATGCTCGCGGATGTTGCACATCTGGAAGAGATAGGGATTCAGGCCCGCGTTGGTGCAGGCCCGCCGGAAGGTCTTCTCGTGCAGGTGGGGCGAGCAGGCGGCCACCACCACCCGCGTCAACCCCTTGGTTTTGATGTCCTCCTCGATCATGGCCTGACCGAGCGAGGAACACATGAACTTGTAATCGCGGGCCACCGCCACGTCGGCCACGTTCTCGCCGGCCCACTTGGCGACTGCCTCGCAGTCCACCGTGCCCGCGATATTGCTACCGCAATGGCAGATGTATACGCCCACCTTCTCCGCCATGATCATCCTCCCAAACGCATGGCTGGCCAGAAAAGCGTTGCAAGCGATTCAGTTGTCCGCTGCCAGCTTTCCGCTGTCAGCTATCAGTTGTCATGACCCGGCGGGCTTCTATCCGCCCTGTCGCCGGGCGTCTGCGTCGTGTCTCAGCTCACACTCCCACCTTGGCCGCGATCACCGGCTCGGCGGCCACCAACTCCTTGCCGAATCCCAACTGCTTGGGCGCCAACCCGAACGCCAGCCCCAACAACTGCGTGAAATACACAATGGGCAGGTTGTAGTTCGTGCCGAAGTGCCCGTTCACGCCGGACTGATACGCGTCCAGGTTCAACTGACACATGGGGCACAGGCAGGCAATGACGTCGGCCTGGTATTCATCCGCGCTGTGCAGCAGTCGGCGAATCAGCTCGTAGGCTTCCGGCTCGCTGATCTGGGTCATATGCCCACCGCAGCAATGACCCTTCACCGGATAGTCCACCACTTCCGCGCCGATCCAGGTGAACAGCTCGTCCATCTTGGTCGGATACTCGGGATCATCAAAACCACCGAACGGTCGCACCACCTGGCAGCCGTAGTAGGGCGCCACCCGCAACCCGTTCAACGGCTTCTTCACCGCGGCCCGAATTCGTTCCTCGCCGACGTCCGTGTAGATGACGTCGAGCAGGTGGCGAATCTGCACCGTGCCCGGCTTGTAGCTCAACCCGCCCGCCGCCAATGCCTCATTGATCTTGCCGTTCATGTCCGCATGCTCGGACATGAGCGTGTCCACCTTCTTGAGGTTCAAGAAGCAGGCGGCACACGGAGCGGTCAACTGATCGCACTTCGTGATCGCCAGGTTGCGGGCGATCACGGCACACGCGGTCAGCTCGTCCTGACTGAAGTACTCGGTCGCCCCGCAGCAGTTCCAGTCATCCAGCTCCTCGAGCTCCACGCCGAGCGCCTGGCAGACCGCCCGGACCGACACGTCGTACGCGGCGGCGTTCACCTCGAGCGAACATCCGGGGTAGAATGCGTATTTCAACGCGCACCTCCCAGTTCTCTGGCTTTGTTGATGATGGCCTGTAGCTGACCGATGTTCCGAATCTTGCTGGGCGTGAGGGCCATCCGGCCGCGCTTGAACATGGACAAGCCCATGGGTCCCATCTTCATGGCCGCGATCGGCCGGTTCAGCAGGTGATAGCGCGTGGCCAGGCCCATCTCGAAGCTCCGGCCGTACTTGTCCACGTAATACGTGAACGCCTTCGCCAAGGCCGGCGCGTCCGAATCCTTCCCGTAACCCTCGCGGATGGCCATCCGCTTGAGCGTATACATGACATCCGTGATGGGGATGTTGTGCGGACAACGCGACGTGCAGAAGTAGCACGAGACGCACTGCCACATCGTGTTGGCCGAGAGCACCTTTTCCCGCTGCCCGGCATTGATCAGATTGATGATGCCTCGCGGCGTGTACTGCATCTCGGCCCCGTTCGGACACGAGCCACCACAGGTTCCGCACTGAATGCAGCTTCGGACCCGCTCGCCGAAGGGCGTCTCCCGGACCACCTCGTTGAGAAAGCTGGAATGGGTTGAGGTTGCAACGGCTGTCACCATGTCACCTCGCGATCTGAACCACTCCGCGCCGGAGTGGGGTGGTGATGCAGACAGATTGCCCGCATCACAGACACTGCTTCCGTTTCCCGGACCGGCGGACCTGACCGCGCACAGAAGACAGAACCGCCCGGAGGCCGCCGAGTGATCGGTCAGGCGGCCGGCGTCGCGCGCGAAACAGCTGTGAGACGCTGTCGTGAATCCGCGCGCCGTTTCGGCTCTTTGCAAACGCCATGCCGATCGACAAATAGCAGCGCCAGGGCTCGCGGACGGGCCCTGGCGCTGCCTTTAACCGGTTTTGATGAGTTGTCTCACTCAGACTTGACTGCCGCGGCGGAGGCTAAGCAGGGGTCGAAAACCGCAACTGCTGGGCTAAATCCCCCAAGCCGTCCAGACTGTCAACCGCGAACAGCAGCATTGAAAACAATGGTGCAGGAGTGCAATTGAGACTCAGTTGCCCGCCAATCATTCCCCAAGCGTGACCTCGATCACCACGCCTTCGGGGACGTTGGGGAACCGCAGCCGGAGGGTTTCGTCTTGTCTGGCGACGTCCACGGCTAGCTTTTCGCCCGCCACGCTGGCCGCCGTCACGCTTTGGACCGAGCGGCCACCCGGATAGTAACGGACGACGCCCGGCGTCTCGGCCGGTCCGCGCAGCACGAGCCGCGATCGGCTCTTCTCATGCCGCTGCTCCATCAACCGGTGCGTGCAATGCAGAACCGCCGGCTGGTGGCCCTTGAGCGGCTCGCTCACGTCGCGGTAGATCCGGCTCTGGCCCGCCGGCAAGGTCGCCTCGGCCAGCACGGGCAAATCGGGATCGAACACGTCCACCACCGGCCCCGCGATGCGCTCGGCCTGACGCAGCGCGTGCACAATCCGGAACGGGCCGCGCACGATCGAGAAGTTCTCGCGATCGATCGCCACCGGCGGAACCGCGCGGGACGCCACCCGCGAGATTAACTCTACGTACTCGCCCGGATGAGCGGCGAAGTGCCTCGGCGACACCGAGCGGCGAATGAGCAGGCCCTTGCCCAGCGGCACGTCCGAATCGCCGACGACGGTCACGCCGGCCACGGCCAACAGATGCGCCAGCGGCGACGCGTGCTGTAGCCGCGTCCACCAGAACGGCTCGGCCTTCATCTCGCCCGCCCCACCGAGCACCAACAGCACGCCGCCCGATTTCACCCAGGCCACCAATGCCGCATTCTGCGCCGGACCGTGCGGCTTGAAGTTCTCGTACGACAGCACCAGCAGCCGGAACCGGTCCAGATAGCCCGGCTCGGTCCATCGCTCGGCGACGGATATGGTGGGCCGAATCCCCTCGTGCAACAACGGCAAAATCAGACCGTACAAACCGTCGAGGACCGGGGCCTGCGGCGACTCCCAGAGTGCGGTGTCGGCGCAGGCGATCCCGATTTTCGAGCCCACGGCCGCGTCCGTCGAAACGACCGCGGGGATTTCCTGCTGAACCTGGATAGCCGACAGCAGACTGATCCGATACGCCTCAGGAGCGGGTGTCCCGCCGCCGGTTTGATGGCCAGGCAGGAAGATGCGGTCCGGCCAGGGCATCACTTCGTAGCTGTCCACGCCGCCGAACATCAGCTTGGCCACCAGACAGTGACGATACCACTCCTCGAACTCCGACCACTGGTGATTCGGATCATCCTCCACGGGATCGGCCAGCAGCCACATCTTCTTGTCCGTGCCCGCGGTCAGAGCGGCAAAGTAGTCGTACAGTGCGTAGGCCGAAGTGAAGAACGACTTTTCGGGCGAACCGTAGTTGGCCAGCGACCAGTTCACCGGCCCTGTCCAGACCTGCCCGACGTAACCGTCCAGCCCCTCCATGTCCAGCCCCATGCCCATGGGCGCCACCAGTCTCGACGCGCGGTTGCTGTACAACGGATGCACCGGCATGAGGAAATCGATGCGCCGTCCGCGCTGTCGGGCCTCTTCACGCGTCAGCCGGGCCAGTCGCTGCTCGAGTTCCAGATACAGTTCGGTCTTGAGCTGACAGGTGAGGAAGTGGGCTTCGGGTGATGCGCTCTCCGGCTGCCACGGCAGGCCGAACCGCTTTTCGAACATCGGCTTGAACGCCGCCTCGTAACCCGTGAACGTGTGCGCCAGCGGCTCTTCGGGCAGGATGGCGTCGGCGCCGGCTTCGATGGAAAAGCGCGTCATCTCCTCCAGATGACGCATCCAGCCTTCGGTCGGCAGCATGTAGGGCCGAATACCCGCGCACAGCACCACTTTCCCCTTGGCGTCGCGCTCGACCTCATCCTCGTGTGGCACGCCGTCCCACTTGCCTTTCCAGTAGGCGTTCGTCGCGTCCGAGTCCGCGAAGAACATGCGTCCGACCACGAAGCCCTGCGCCTTCCACGACCCGATCGATTTCCGCAACGACTCGAGCGCCTCGCCGTGACGATGCACGACCACCGCGTCAGTCGCGATGCCGATCCGCGGATCGTAACGGCTGTTGGTCTGGAAGAAGGTCTTGCATTCGTTGAACCCGACCGGTCGGGCGGCATCCTTCGCCATCACTGGACTCGCGCTCACCGTCACCAGCAGTCCCAACATGCCGCGCAGCCCAAAACTCCTCGCGCGCATCACAACCTCCCGCGGCTATCGCCGTACGTCCTGTTTGTAGAGCACCCGTGAATCAGCAGCGTACGCGAGGAGTGCGGAGACGGTCAACCAAACCTCGCCAACCGGGCCTGGAAAGACCGCCGACGGTGAGCGCGGTTGATGCCGGCGGGCGCGATGAACCGTCCCCGGCGTGACGAAAGATTCATGAACGAATTCGAGGCACCGATCCGCCCAAATTGGCCTTGATCGGGTTGATCACCTGGGCTGCTTTGAACCCGAACGGCTTCTTGCGCTCGTAGAAAATCTGCACCTGTTCCTTCTTGCTCGGTCCGTATGAGATTTGGATCCAGAAGTTTTCGTCGGACTCGAGCCTGAGCACGGTCGTGACCGAGCCGCCCTTTCCGTCCAGCGTGAGCGTCCTCTCTTCCGGATTGCGTTCCGGCCAGATCTGGACGCGTTCGAACGGCGGGCTGTCCGGCCCTGCCGTAACCTGCACTCGAACTCCCGACTTTGCCGCAGCCAGACGAATTTGGCACTTCAACAACGACATTTTGTGCGGTACCTTCATCATGGAAACTCTTCGCGCCATCGTGCTCCCGTCCTCCCTACCGGTCGGCGACTGTCGCAGCATCGCGCGAGGCCGAGTCGGCGGCCGCTACGCTGATCCGCGGCCAATCGCCTCCAATTCCTCGTCCATGGGCGGGACCAGCCGATCCCAGTGGAATTTCGCGACGATCCGCCGGGCCCTGTCGGCATCGCCTTGCCACAGATCGTTCTGACGTGTCCGGGCCGCCAGCACGACCAGGCGGTCGGCGAGCCCCTGGGCGCCCCCCTGGTAATAGAAGCCGCGGGCCTCCGGACTGTCGGCCGGTCCGAGAATCTCCGGAAACGCCAATCGAGCCGGTACCAGAGGGTAGGCACCGGCGGCGATGGCCTCGACCGTGCTGATTCCAAAAAACTCGTAACTGGCCGTGGACACCACCACGTCGGCCTCGGCCAGAGCGTCGTCATAGTCGTGCCGATTCGGTTGATAGCCCCACCAATCAATGTGGAAGTAGAAATACTGGCGAGCCCAATCAAACGCCGGCGGATGCTCCAAGAACCGCTGGCCGAGAACGCTGAGCCGAAACTCTGCGCCCGTCCACTTCAACGCCTTGAGCGCCTGGAAAAAGGTCTCGGGGTTCTTGTCGTGTTCCCACCGGGCCACCCACAGCACCCGCATGGGACCGGGCGGCCGGGGCCCGCGAGGCGCGCCGCCGTCGATGCCCGGATACCACACCGACGACTTGGCCCGAATCCGCTCGACCGCGTCCGCCAGTCGTTCCTCCGGCATCTCACGCAGGAACCGCTCCAGCCCCTCGAGGAAATCGTTGCGGTGAAAATGCGAGTTGAACCACACGCGATCGGCGGCCAGCGCCGTGGTCACGTTTGACAGTACGAAGTGAAGATCCCGGTCTGACTCTCGCCGCACCGGACACGTCAGTTGGTTTTCGAAAAAATAAACCACCGTCGGCAGGCGCCGGACCGCCTCGGGCACCAGCCCACGAAACTCGGCCAGGTTCAGCATGTCCGAGCAGACGACCAGATCCCAGCGCTGTCCGTCCGCCGAACGCCGCGAGACCTCTTCTGCCAGCCCGATGGTGGCCTGACGAATCCGCAGATTCGATTTCTCCGGCGCGAGGCCCAACAGATCCCACTGGTGGCGGCTCCGCGCCGTCCAGCCATGGAAGAATGCCGTGTGGCTTCCGCCAAGATATGGGTCCAGGGCCAGGATCCTCATAGACCCGCCAGTATAATCCGGGCCCGTGCGTTGTCCTAGAGGTGTCGCTAATTCTCCATCCGGCGGACTATAAGCGAAACGCACTGACCGTAAGCGATCAGGAGGCGCCGATTCGCCGCGAACTCGCCTCGAGCCAATACTGAATCGTTTTATGAATTTTCTAATGAGAGCCGAACGTCTGAACGGGCACGTCGATCACCGCCCGCACCCGGTCCGCTAACCGATCCAGAACCGCCTTGTCCAGCGGGCTCACCCAGGGCTCGGCCGTCCGACGGGCGATGGTGTGCATCTGAATCAGCTTGAACCGGCCGCCAGCCTCCAGAATGTCCCGCAAGCGGTGCGCGAAGGCGTCCACCTCCGTCTCCGGCGGCGGTGAGTTGCGCACGTTCATCCACAGCGACTGGATCACCACCGGCCAGGCCTGGGCAGTTTCCCGAATGTTTTGCAGGATGTGACTTAAGGGGACGTTCGGCCGGTTGACCAGCCGGTAGTACTCCTCGGTGCCCGCGTCGAGCTTGGCCCAGATCTCGCCGTTGTTGGCAATCAGCACGCGCAGTGCCTCACGGACCGCCGGTCGGGTGAGATACGTTGAATCCGTGATGACGATGAGCTTGACCTGCTCGGCCTTGTACTTGTGACGAATATCGGCGGCGATGTCCACCGCCGCCGGAAACTGCGGCGAGGCGGTCGGCTCGCCGTCGCCGGAAAAGGCAATGTCGTTCCAACGCCGAAGCGCCTCCGGCACGTGCCCGAACTGCACGTCGTCGAACAGCTCGCCGCCCGCCGCCAGCGCCGCCATGTGGTCCAGCTCGTCCCGCAGGATGGCCGGATCCACCTTGCGCACCACCGGCGGCACGGTGCGATCCACCTGGCAGTAAACGCAATCGAAGTTGCACGCCTTGTCGGGGTTGAGATTCACGCCTACCGACAGACCGCCCGCCCGCCGGCTGATCACCGGGTAGACGTAGAGGTTCTCTCGCCAATTCCGCGAATGATTGGCAAACAACCGCATCGATTCCACATTCCGTTCAGCTGGGTCCATCCAGGAAATTATAATCAATCATCCACCGACCTGCCTCATCAGGAACCCTTTCCCACCCACAAGCCATGACATGAGGAAACGGAGGCTACAGAGAAAACCCTCCGCTGCCACCGTCTCCTCATGTTGAGCTCATACAACTGAATCGGCCTCGAGCGTCTCCGTGAGGCCGGCCTCCACAGGAGGTCGCGCAGCGAGCAGTGCGTGCTTGCGCCAACTGATCGCCGCACCGGCGGCCAGGAGCGCGAAGGCGGCCAGAACCACAAACGCTGCAGCCGCCCAGGCCATCGCCGCCGACCCCGCGGGCAGCAGGCCCGCTTCACCGAATCGCCGGTATCCGAACCACCAGGCCAATGCGGCCGCGGCCAGGATGCATCCCATAGGATCGCGCAGCGGCTGACCGTAGTACGTGTAGTTCATGCCCGGCAGGTGTGCCGCCGTCGCCCCCACCGCCAGCGCGAGCATGGCCAGCTCGAGATGAAACTCGTGCAGATACGGCCGAACGGATGCTCGCTCATCGCTCCCGACTTCCTCGTTCCTCCCGCGCGACCGCCAGTGGCGAGCGTGATGCCGCACGACCGCGATCCCTGCCAGACCGATGGCCGCCAGCAGCCACCACGACGCGTACAGAAAAACCTCGTTCATGCCGCTGACCGAGTCGGGGACTCGCAGCAGCGGCGGGGCGGCCGCCAGAAATACCACGCACGCCGACGCCGCCACGCGACCCGAGAGGCTGAAACGCCAACCGAGCATGCGATGCACGACGGCCAACTCGGCCAGGGCGATCGCGCAAGCGCCGGCGGCACACATCAGTCCGAACACCGGCCGATGCGCCGTCATCTCCGCCGTCGCCGCCATGGGTCCCGTCCAGAACAGGGCCGTCACCAGCAACAGCGAAGGCTTGTCCTCGGGCGAGCGCTGCCAACGATGCAGCGTCAGCAGTACGCCGCCCACCGCCCACTCGTACGCCTGCACAATCCCCAGCGTGAGCAGGACCACTCCGACGTCACCCGCTCGCGTACCCGGCGACACCAGGTACAGCCGAGCCCCTACCGCCATACATGCGGCACTCAGCAGATACATGGGGTTGCGGCGCACCCACCAGTCCGCCCAATTCCCGCGCAGCCTGCCACTTCGGTTTCCATGGTTGACCTCCCGCTTCGCGCGTGCATTCCGCGATACGGCTCTTTACAAGGGTACAACACTCGAGCCGCAACTCCGCGCGAATGCGCTGCCGTGCATTACTACAACAATGTGGGTCTGGTTGTGTGCAAACGTCCGCTGCACGGATCGGCGGGATGAATGAGGCTTGAATGATGGCGATTATCGAACCTTGTACGAATCTCCCGATCCGCCGCTCTACAGAACTCTTCCCCTCTCCCGTGAAAGCCAAGAAAAAGCTGTCAGCCATCAGCTATCAACCGGTCAGGTGTTTGGCGCCTTCGGTTGTGGGCGAGGGCTGTGCTGACGAGTTCGTTGACCGGCAGGCGTAGACCAGATGGGATGAATGAGGCTTGAAGACCGGTGGCTGCCTCCTCGACAGGAGGCTCGTCTGTTGTGGTACAGACGACCTGCCTGCATGGTAAGCCGAAATTCGCTTGATGCACGCCTGGACTCTCCCTATTCTGATTCGACGTCACGGACGGATTCCGTGCCCGGATCAATGGGGAAGCAAGCCTTGCTCAGGCGTTCAGGTCAACTGGTATTCGCGGCCATCGGCGGCCTGCTGACCGGCGGCTCGACCGGCGTCCGCCGCCGCTCGGCTGCGGGCGACACCTCGAGCGCCCTCCAGCCGCCCGCCGACTCGGGCGATCTGGCCCTCGAGGGCATCTGCAAGGCGTTCGACGGCCAGTCCGTGCTGCGAGACATCGGCTTTGCCGTCCAGGCGGGCGAGTTCGTGACGCTCCTGGGTCCCTCCGGCTGCGGCAAGACCACACTCCTGCGGATCATCGCCGGGCTCGAACGGGCCGACGCGGGCGAGGTCCGGCTTGCCGGCCGCCGTATCACCGACCTGCCCGCCAATCGCCGGCCGGTCAACACCGTCTTTCAAAACTACGCCCTGTTTCCGCATCTGAGCGTGTTCGAGAACGTCGCCTTCGGTCTGCGATCGCGCCGGGTCGACGCGGCCCAGATCGCACAGCGCGTGACCTCTGCTCTGGCCATGCTCCAAATGGAAGCATTCGCCTCTCGTTACCCCCACCAGCTCTCGGGTGGCCAGAAACAGCGCGTCGCTCTGGCCCGGGCACTCGTCAACGAGCCCGAACTGCTCCTGCTCGACGAACCCATGTCCGCGCTGGATGCCAAGCTGCGAGCTGAGGTCCAGCTCGAGCTGCGGCGGCTCCAGCGCCAGTTGGGCAAGACGTTCATCCTGGTCACGCACGACCAGGACGAAGCCATGACCGTCTCCGACCGCGTGATCGTCATGCGCGACGGGGTGATCGAGCAGATCGGCACGCCGGCCGAGGTCTACGAACGGCCCGTCAACCGTTTCGTGGCTGAGTTCCTCGGCTCGGCCAACCTGCTGGCCGCCACCTGGCGAAACGGTTGTTTTGCCACGGCCGTCGGCTCGCTGCACGCGGCAACGCCGCCCGACTGGCCCGCCGATCACGAAGGCACCATCGCTTTGCGACCCGAGCGCATTCACGTGTGCGAGCAGCGGCCTGAGTGCAACGGCATCCGCGGACGCATCCGCGAACGGGTCTATCGCGGCGATCATATGGACCTGTTCGTCGAGCCCGGTCCGCTCCGCGTCCGCACGCCGGTGCGGCCCGGCTTGCGCGTGGGTGACGAGATCTGGCTCCAGTTGCCGCCGGAGAATCTCATCCTCCTCGAGGATTGAAAGGACAGCAACGCCGGTAAACGTCAGGGCGAACCGAATCCCTCGTTTTGTCCCTTGGCCCTTGACTGAACGGAACATGCGACGACTGCTCATCTGGTACGGCGAACTGACCACGCAACCGCGGCTGTGGCTGCGCGGCGGATTGCTGCTCGCCATACCCGTGGGCTGGCTCACCGTGTTCCTGCTGCTGCCCTGCCTGGTGCTCGCGGCCTTGGGCTTTGCTCAACGCGGCGAGTATGGCCAGATCATCTGGCAGGTGTCGCTGGGCAACTTCCGGCGTCTGGCCGGCTTCGACACGCTGAGTTTGTCCGAGCACTATTACCTGATCATCCTGCGGCGCAGCTTCGTCGTGGCCTTGGTCACGACCGTACTGTCAATCGTGCTGGCGTATCCGCTGGCCTTCTTCGTCGCCGCCCGCTCGCCGCGCACGCGCTATCTCTGGTTGGCACTGGTCATCGTGCCCTTCTGCACTAACCTGGTCATCCGCACATATGCCTGGATGCTGGTTCTGTCCAAGGACATGCCGCCGGCTCGGCTGGCCGCCTGGCTGGGCCTGATCCCGAGCGACGCCGGGCTGTATCCCGGCCCGGGCGCCGTCTACATCGGCATGATCAGCAGCTTTCTGCCCTTCGCCGTGCTGCCGCTCTACACGAGCGTCGAACGGCTCGACTGGTCTCTCGTCGAAGCGGCCCGCGATCTGTACGGTAACAAGTTGCGCGTCTTCAGCCACGCCATCCTGCCCCAGACGATTCCCGGGCTCAGCGTGGCCATTGTATTGACGTTCATCCCCGCCATGGGCGTGTTCCTCGTGCCCGATCTGTTGGGTGGAGGCAACTACATGCTGGTGGGCAACCTCATCCAGATGCAGTTCGGCTCCAGCCGCGACTGGCCCTTCGGCGCTGCCGTCAGCCTCGTGCTGATGGTGCTGACGCTGGCGGGGCTGTTCCTGCTACGAAGGCGCGGACGGGAGGTGGACCCGGTATGAATCACCGCCTGCCTCGCTGGATCACGTGGCTCGCTCTGGGCACGTTGGCTTTTCTCTACGTGCCGATGTTGGCCGTCGCCGTCGCCTCGGTGAACAGGGGCCGACACGGTTTTACCTGGCGAGGCTTCACGTTCGCGTGGTACACTCGACTGTTCGGCAACGAGCACGTGCTCGAAGCGGCTCGCAACACGCTTGTCCTTGCGGCAATCTCCACACTGATCGCAACCGTGCTGGGGACCGCGCTGGCCATCGGCATGTCGCGATTCCCCTGGCCCCGATGGGTCCGCCGCTACCTGGACCTGGCCGTCTACCTGCCCGTCGTCACGCCGGACATCATCTTCGCGGCCGCTCTCGTAGTGGCCTTCAGCGTACTCCGCGTACTCTCGCCCATGTTCGAGTTGGGCCTGCCCGCCATGATCGTCGCCCACGTGACCTTTCAGGTCGCGTTTGTCGCCCTCGTCGTGCGGAGCCGTCTGGCCAGCATCGGGCCACACATCGAGGAAGCCGCCCGCGACCTCTATGCCGACACGCCCGGCCTGCTCCGCCGCGTCATGATTCCCCTGCTCATGCCCGGCATCGTCGCCGGAGCCATGCTCGCCTTCACGTTGTCGCTCGACGACTTTGTGATCAGCTTCTTCACCGCCGGGCCCGAGTCGCAGACCTTGCCCATCCTGATCTACGGTTCGCTCCGCCGCGGACTGTCGCCCGAGATCCACGCATTGTCTACGTTGATCTTCCTCGTCACCGTCCTGCTGGTCCTGGGCCTGGAACGAATGACCTGGCTCGCCAAGGAGTCCAAATGATGCGTCGAATGCGTCTGCTCGTCTTACTCACCGTGCTGTGCGGCGTGGTCCTGGGCTGCTCGAAACCCGCCCCTCGCAACCAGGTCAACGTGCTCATGTGGTCGGAGTACATTGACCGCGCCATGCTGGCCGACTTCCAGAAGCGGACCGGCCTGGAGGTGCGCCTCGACGAATACGAGGCCACCGAGGACATGGTCGCCAAGCTCCAACAGGCCGGCGGCACGAAGCAGTATGACGTCGTTGTCGCGTCCGATCACATCATTCCCGTCCTGGCCAAGCTGAACCTCATTCAGCCGCTCGATCGCGAGCGGATACCCAACAGCAAGAACGTCATGGAGCGATTTGCCCGGCCGAGCTACGACCCCGAAGGCAAGTACAGCCTGCCCTATCAGTGGGGAACCATGGGGCTCATGTACCGCAAGGACAAGATCGCCGACATGCAACCCACCTGGGCCATGATCTTCGATCCCGCTCGTCAGCCCGGTCGTTTCACGCTCATCGACTCCATGCGTGACATGATGGCGGCGGCTCTGAAGTACCAGGGCAAGTCGGTCAACACGGCCGATCCCGGCGAGTTGCGGGCGGCCGGCGAACTGCTCGCCGCCACCAAGAAGAGCCCCCAACTGCTCGGCTTCGAGCCGGGGGTCGGCGGCAAGAACAAGGTCGTCTCCGGCGACGCCGTCCTGGCCATCGTCTACAGCGGCGACGCCATTCGAGCGACGGAAGAGGACCCCAACGTCGATTTCATCCTGCCCCGCGAGGGCACCATCATCTGGGTGGACGCCATGACCATCCCCGCTCACGCACCCAATCTCGATGGCGCCTACCAATTCATTGATTGGATTTTGGACGCCCAGACAGGGGCGGCGCTGAGCAACTTCAACCGCTACGCCACGCCCAATGCCGAGTCGTTACCCCTGATCAATAAAGAGGATCGGGAGAACAAAACCATTTATCCGGACGAAGAACTGTTGGGCACCATGGAATATCTCGAGGACATGGGCCCGCACACTCGTCTCTATGACGAGGTCTGGACGGCGGTAAAATCGAGATAGAGGATGGGATGTTGAATGCGTAGTGTTTAGCGGTGTCGCGTCCGTTTAGCGGTGCCGCGTGCGGCACCGAAAGCAACGCGACGACCCCAACCCGAACGGAGCAACCATGGCCCAGGCGAATGTCGATCCGTCCGAACTGCGGCGATTTGCCCAGGATCTCGCCCGCTTCAGCACCGAATTGCGGGGACTCATGGCCGGGCTGCACGCCCGGATGATGGGCCTGGAGAAAACCTGGCGCGACCAGGAACAGCGGCGATTCTTCCAGGAATTCGAGCAGACGGTCAAGACACTCAACCGTTTCCTCGAATCCGCGGATGTCCACGTGCAGTTCCTCGCCAAAAAGGCGGCTCACGTGGAGAATTACTTGCAGCAACACTGACGAACCGCACCAGGTCCGGCCGGTGATGCACGGCGTGGGTGGTGCCCACATTGTCTTGACGGAACACGCTCATGGCTCTCGGCGCCAACGTCCAATCCATTGAGGCCCTCAAGGCGTTCCGCATCGCCGTGTGCAAGCTCGCCGAGGCTGCGCGAAGCGCGCTCGCCGAAGCCGACGCCGACCTCCAGCGGCACGGCATGTGGCTCAGCGACGATCGCCGCCGCCACTGGCAGTCGGAAATCCGCAAGCGCGGTGAGCAGCATCGGCTGGCCAAGATGGCTTTGCTGCAAAAACAACTGCAGGCCGGCACGTTGGGCGCACGCCTTTCGTGCGTGGACGAGGAAAAAGCCGTCGCGCTCGCTCAGCGGCGCCTCGAAGAGGCACACCGCAAGTCGGCCAACACCGTACGATGGATACGCCAGCTCGAGGAGCAGGTATTCGAATACAAGGGATTGCTGCAGGCGCTCAACCACGCGCTGGACGTCGATGTCGCCAACGGCCTGGCTTGGCTCGACCGCATGACGGAATCGCTGGAAGCGTATGTGGCACTGGCTCCGCCGTCCGCGCCTGCCCCCGAAACGGAAGGCCTGCCGTCCATGGCTCGAACGGGTGTCGGTACGCCGGCCACCGAGCCGGCTCCGGATACACCGGCGGCATCGTCCGGTCACGCCTCTACCGAAGAGCCGCCACCGGAGAGCAGCACACAGGAGACCGACTCGTGAGCATGAACTCCGCCCACAATCGGCTCAAGCGGGCAGAGAAGGATTTCCGGATCGCTTGGGACGAGACCCGTCGCTATTGGCAGGATGAGGCCGCCCGCAAGTACGGCGACGAGTTCGTCGAGCCGCTCATCGCACGCGTGCGGGCCGCCCACGACGCCATGGTTCACCTGGAGACGGTTTTGACCATCCTCCGTCACGACTGCGAGTAGCCATGCACGAACCAACCGCTTCGACACTCGATTCCGTCATCCGCAAGAACCAGCTCGCGCTGCAGCGTGAGGCCTTGCGTGCTTTCATTGAGTTGTCGGCGGAGGTCGCCGAGCCGGAGAACGCCCGGCTCGAAAAAGAGTACGCATCGGCTCGCGAGCGGCTCGATCGGAAATATGGCACGCTGATCGAGCGACTCGAAGAGGAATATCGCTCTGCCGATCGCGAGCAAAGCGACAAACTGCGCGAGCAACTCTCCCAAGCCCGGGCACAACACGAAGCCCAGTTAACCACGCTGGACTTCGAGTACCGAAAACGCTGCCAAAAAGTAACGGACGACACCGAAACCGCTTTGCGCGAGGTCCGCAAGCAGGCTGAGCAGGACGCCTGGCTGGCCGAGAGCGTGTGCGAGGCCGAGCGGGAACAGATTCAGCGCGATCGGGAGACGTTCGAAAACGACGCCCCGAAACTGATGCACCGCCTGGACAACGTGCAAGCGCGGGCTGACTGGCTGCTCCACCACTTCGGCTATCGGCCCGCGGCTGCGGCGGCGGATGCGCGTCCATCCGAGCCGACCGAGCCGGCGAGCGAGGAGTCACCTGCCGAACACATGGAGGCGCTGTACGCCCAATGCCTCGAGCAGTTGGACCACCTGGAGCGCATGACGCTGCCGCGACTGGTGACGGGACTGGCCCCGGTGGGCCTGGCCGTCGTGATTTGCGGCAGCCTGTTGGCGCTTGCGGCCGCGTTGTCATTGGCGGTCCCCGAAACGTTCTCGTTCCTGGTAACTGGTCCAGTAGCCGGTGCGCTGGGAATCGTCATATCCGTCGCCGGCTGGCGAACGCTGAGTAAGCTGGCGCAAGCACGGCTGGGCGAAAGCGCGAGTCACCTCGAGCGCACGCTGCAGGAGGCTCGGGTTGCCGTGGACCGCCACGTTCAGACCCAGCGCGAGCGGTTCGATCATCTGAACGAAAAAGCCCTCCACAAGCGCGCCACCGAAGTCAGTCGCATCGAAGCGCTCAAAGAACGCCAGATCGCCGAGCTCGAAAAGCATCGCACCGGTCTGTTGGCCAGGCTGGAAGACACGTATCTCAAGGCCAAGGCGGATTTTTCGCAGCGTCGCGACAGCGAAGTCGGCCAGATCGATGAGCAGGGCCACCGTGCCATCGCTGACCTGCGGCGCGATTATGAACATCGGCTCGCCCGGCTGGCCGATCGCCGAACGAGGCAACTCGCTGCCCTCGATCGCAAACACGCCGCCGCTCGCAACGCCCTCGACGAGAAGTGGCGTGAAGGCCTCGACCGCATTCATCAGCTCATCGAACAGGCAACGCGCCTTCGGCAGTCCGCTCCCGACTGGGACGATCCCTCCTGGCAAGACTGGCGGCCCCACAAGCAGTTCACGCCGGCCATCCGCTTCGGCGAATGGAGTATCGACATGTCGCGGTTGGCTCCGTGCGTCCGCCAGCGGCTCGCCCTGAACAACGACGGAGCCGCTGCCGCATGGGGCTCATCGCCGATCCGCGTCCCTGCCGTCCTCGAACTGCCCGATCGGGGCTCGCTGTTCGTGCAGGCCGGCTCCAAGACGCGCGGGGCGGCGGTCGCGGCCCTCCAGGCCGCCATGGTGCGGCTGCTCACGTCGCTGCCGCCCGGCCGAGTTCACTTCACCATCATCGACCCTGTCGGATTGGGTGAGAACTTCGCCGGCTTCATGCACTTGGCCGACTACGACGACGCGCTCGTCGGCGGACGCATTTGGACCGAAAAAGTGCATATCGAGCAGCGACTGGGTGACCTGACCGCCCACATGGAAAACGTCATCCAGAAGTACCTCCGCAACGAATACGAGACCATCGACGCCTACAACGTGCAGGCGGGGGAACTTGCCGAGCCGTACCGCTTCCTGGTGATCGCCGATTTCCCTGCCAACTTCAGCGAGGAAGCCATTCACCGGCTGACCAGCATCGTCAGCAGTGGTCCGCGCTGCGGCGTCTACACGCTCATCGCCCAGGACACGCGTCTGCCTTTGCCTCCCGGCTGCCACGTCGAGGATCTGCAGACCGGCAGCGTGCACGTGGCCGACGACGATGGCGGTGGCTTTGCCTGGCAGGACGACATCCTGCGACGATTCCCGCTCCAACTGGACGTGCCGCCGGATCAGGACCGCCTTACCCGGCTCATGCACAGCGTCGGCCAGGCCGCCGGCCGTGCCAAGCGAGTCGAGGTGCCATTCGACTTCATTACGCCGCCTGCCGATCAGCTGTGGAGCGCCGACAGTCGTCAGGAGATCCGCGTGCCCGTCGGCCGCACCGGCGCCGTGCGTTTGCAGGAACTGCGGCTGGGCCGCGGCGTCGCCCAGCACGCGCTCATCGCCGGCAAGACCGGCTCGGGCAAGTCCACGCTCCTGCACGTGCTCATCACCAACCTCGTGTTGTGGTATTCGCCCGATGAGGTCGAGTTCTACCTCATCGACTTTAAGAAAGGCGTCGAGTTCAAGACCTACGCCACCCACCAGCTGCCCCACGCCCGGGCCATCGCCATCGAGTCCGACCGCGAGTTCGGCCTGAGCGTGTTGCATCGACTTGATGCCGAGATGAGCCACCGCGGCGAGCTGTTCCGCGCGGCCGGCGTGCAGGATCTGCCCGCCTACCGCGATGCCACCGGCCGTAAGATGCCCCGCACGCTCCTGGTCGTGGATGAGTTCCAAATCTTCTTTTCAGAGGACGACAAGATCGCCCAGGATGCGGCCATTCTGCTCGATCGCCTCGTTCGACAGGGCCGTGCATTTGGCATCCACGTGATTCTCGGCTCGCAGACGCTCGGCGGAACCTCCGGCCTGGCCCGGAGCACGATCGGCCAGATGGCCGTCCGCATCGCCCTGCAGTGCTCGGAAGTGGATTCGCAGCTCATTCTCGACGACGGCAACTCCGCCGCCCGCTTGTTGAGCCGGCCCGGCGAGGCTATCTACAACGACGCCGGCGGTTTGCTGCAAGGCAACAGTCCTTTCCAGACCGCCTGGCTCTCGGATGAGACTCGGGACGGCTATCTCGATCGCGTAACCGCACTGGCTCGCGAGCGCGCGAACGTCGGCGAGACCATCGTGTTCGAGGGCAATGCGCCGGCCGATCTCCGCCGCAACCGCATGCTCATGGATCTGCTACGAAACGGTTGCGACCGGTCCGCCGCCGGTCGCAAGCCACAAGAGGCAGCGATGTTCTGGCTGGGCGAGGCGGTGGCCATCAAAGATCCGACCGCCGCCGTCCTGCGCCGGCTCAGTGGGGCGAATGTATTGCTCATCGGTCAACGTGATGACGCATCGCTGGCCATCATGTCCGCGGGAATGATCGGGCTGGCCGCCCAGCACGCGCCAAGCGACGCTCGCTTCGTCATTCTCGACGGCGGTTCACCCGATTCGCCGCAGATGCTCCAGCAGATCGCCGCGATTCTGCCTCACGAGTGCAAGCACGTCGAGTATCGCAACGTGCCCGACAGCATCACGGAGCTGGCGACCGAGCTTCGACGGAGACAGGCCGAGGGAACGCCCGCCGATCCGTCCATTTACGTGTTGATACACGGCTTGCAACGTTACCGCGTGCTGCGCAAGAGCGAGGATGCCTTCAGCTTCTCGTTCAACAGCGGCGAGGAAGACAAGCCGCCCGCCACCGACAAGCTGTTCGCGGAGATCCTCCGCGAGGGGCCGGCCGTCGGCATCCATGTGATCGCCTGGGCTGACACGCCCGCCACCGTGGAACGCACATTCGAGCGGCAGACCCTCCGCGAGTTCGACAATCGCGTGCTCTTCCAGATGAGCGCCGCCGACTCCAGCAACCTCATCGATTCGCCGCTGGCCAACCGCCTGGGCTTCTACCGCGCGCTGTTCTTCAGCGAGGAACAGGGCCTCCTTGAGAAGTTCCGCCCCTACAGTCTGCCGGATCGCGACCTTCTGGAAGAAGTGCGAGCGCAGTTCGCACGCAGCCGAACCGCTTGAGTTCGCACCTGTCAGTCCGGTTCACGCGGGTGCCTGTGAAGATGCGTGAACATCCGGATCACAGCAGTATCCACAACAACAGCAACGCCAGGATGAGCAGGCCGGCGCCGACCGCGATGGCGGTGGACGTCGTCCAGTTCGGGAACTGCCAAGTGGATTGCTCCGGCTGAACCGGCGACGGCGTGATCGGCTTGTCGTCGGGATCCTCCGGAGGAGGCGGATTCGGTCTCGAAGCGGCGGCCACATGAATCATCACGGTGTCGATGGATGTGAACTGCCCGGCGGTAACTCGCAATTCGAACTCCAACCGCGTGGCGACGGCGCGCGTCGGAGCCGTGAACGTCGGATTGGCCACGGTATGACTGCTGAGTACCACCGGGGGGCCGCTGATCTGAACCCATAGATAAGACACACCCAAGCCGGTCGGATCGATGGCGCTGCCGGTCAGTTGAACGTGCGCTCCCGCCGCTACCGCCTGATCTTCACCGGCGTGGGCGGTGGGTTTGGCGTCACTCGCGTCCACATGAATGCTGACGGTGTCAACCGCCTCGTAGCGACCGTCGAACGCGTGCACCTCGAACGCGAGCGTCGTGTTGGTTACGCCGACTGGGGCCTGGAAACTTGCGTTGGCCGTGCTGGCCCCGCTGATGATCACCGTCGGTCCGCCGATCTGGATCCACTCGTAGTGGAGCGTCAGCGGCGTAGGCGACTCTACAGTGGCGTTGAGTTGAACCACGGCTCCCGGTGCGACCGACTGGTCGGGACCGGCATTGACCTTGAACGTGGTCTGGTTTGCATTGACTGTGATGGCCACCGTGTCGGTCGCGCTATTCGTGCCGTCCGAGACGGTCAGCTCAAACCTCAAGACCGTGTTGACGACGCCATTAGGAGCCGTGAACGTCGCCGTCGGCGATGACGATCCGGTCAACACCACGGGCGGGCCATCCACCTGACGCCATTTATACGTCAGCGGCAACCCATCAGGGCTGCTGCCGCTGCCGGCCAGTTCCACGACGCTACCTCCCGCCACCTGGCGATCCCGTCCGGCGTTCGCCGTCGGAGGTCTCCAATTCGGAGGCGGCGTCTGCCCCGACTCGATTATCAGCCAACCGTCGGTGATGTCGATGGGCACACCGGCAAAGTCTGTCTGCTCTCCGAACGCGGAAAGACTGAAAGAGAAATTGCCCTCATGAAAACCTGTCGTGTCTAGTGTCACACGGGCCAAGAGTCCTTCGGCAACCACGTGCCCCGACAGCGTAGTGGTCCCGTCAATTGCCACTTGTCGCAATGTCGGGTCGGGGGTATTCCACCGGCCGGTATTATTGCCGTCGAAGATCGTGTCGGTCAGAATGTCCAAATCCGTGATCGCCGGCCCCAGAATGCCTGTGCCCGGCTCAATCTCGCCATACTCTTCCATCTCAGGTCCGCCGTTGGCGACCATGACATAGAAGTTGATTCCCTGGACCAGGTCGCCGCCGGTGACGTAGATCTCCACCACCTGCCCCGGCGTGTCAGGCTGGAGATAATGCGTCCCCACGTCCACCTTAGGCACGGCGACGGCCGGCAGCGGGGCGGCAAGCACCCAGGCGAACGTTGCGATCAGCATCCAGAGCGGCTTTCTCATCGTGCAACACCCCCGGCGAGACTCACTACCCAGATCGACCGCCCGCGAACGCATCTTGTGTTAAACAGCGAGGATACGCCTGCGGTCGTCGCCGCCGGCTCGTGTTGCGCCTGACCATGCTCCACCCAATGGTTCGGGTGCCCGGAACACCGTATCATCAAGTACGCCCGAGGAGTGACGATCGTGAGCAATCCAATGGATACCCAGCCTGCCCCGAACGAGCCCTCCCGTTCGAACCGCTCGCTGCGCGTGCTGATCAGCGGTGGATCGGGTTTTATCGGAACCCGATTGCGCGGCTACCTCAGCACGGCCGGTCATGAGGTGTTTCAGCTGGTACGTCGCGAACCCGAGCCCGGCGCCCGCCAAATTCGCTGGGATCCGGCAGCCGGCCGGATCGACGCGACGGCACTGGAAGGCTTCGATGCCATGGTCCATTTATCGGGCGAGAACATCGCCCAAAGCCGCTGGACGTCCGCTGTCAAACAGCGACTCCGAGATAGCCGCGTCGAGACGACCCGCCTTCTGGCCGAGGCGGCTGCGAAACTGAGCCGTCCCCCGCGCGTGCTGGTCTGCGCATCGGCCATCGGCTACTACGGCGACCGAGGGGAGGCCGTGCTCACCGAAAACGATCCGCCCGGCGAGGGCTTTCTGGCCGGCGTCTGCCGGGAATGGGAAGCGGCTGCCGAGCCGGCCCGAGCGGCGGGCATTCGCGTGGTGAATCTGCGCATCGGCGTGGTGCTCTCGCCCGCCGGTGGTGCCATGGCCAAGATGCTGCCCATCTTCAACATGGGCATGGGCGGAACCATCGGCTCCGGCAACCAATGGGTCAGTTGGATTGCCCTTTCCGACCTCCTGCGAGCCATCGACTTCGCGATCGCCAACGACGGCCTCAGCGGGCCGGTCAACGCCGTCTCACCCAAGCCCGTCACCAATCGCCAGCTTATCAAGGTCATAGGGAAGATTCTCAACCGCCCCACCATCGTGCCCATGCCCGCACTGGCCGTGCGACTCAGCCTCGGCGAAATGGGGAAAGAAACGCTGCTGGCCAGCGCTCGGGTGCTGCCGGACAAGCTTCAATCTGCGGGTTTTCAGTTCGAGTATCCGGACCTGGAACAAGCGATCCGCCACGAACTGGCGACTTGAGAGCCGCTCGGCACATAGCCGATCATCAACAGGTCACGGTTGTTTGCGCGTCTGATTCTGCGTGACCTTCTGCACCGCTTGGTTGGCGATGTTGCCGAGAATCCCCAACACGATCAACGTCACCACGATGCCGGCGACGATCAGCCATTTGCTACGGGCGTTGGGGTCCCACTGCGACAGGCTCGCGCCGATGGCAACTGCCGCCAACGTCCGCGGCGCGATACCCACGACGGTTCCGATGATGTAAATGACCGGATGCACTCGTGTGGCGGCGAAAACCAGATTGGTCACGGCAAACGGCGAGCTCGAGAACCGCACCAGCGTGACCACGGCCAGCGTCCGGGCCCAGCTGCGCCCGATGAGCGCGTCCATGACGGCTTTCCACTTGGGCTGCTCGGCCACCAGCGTGGTCACGCGGTCACCGGAGATTCGCCGCATGCCGACATAGGCCGCCAGCGCTGCCAGCGAGACACCCGCCACCGCGCCTACGCCACCCTTCATCACGCCGAACGCAAAGCCTCCGACCAGCGACGGCGCATACGTATTGCACAGCGCCAGCCCCGCCAAGACGACGTAGCCCGCAATATACAGGGCCATGCCCGCCGCCCCATGCGACTGCAGCCAGGGAGCGATCTCCGTCTTCTTCAGCAGCACCAGCAGGATGGCCGTCCCTATCGCCGGCAGCGAGGCGGCGATCAGCGCCATGGGTCCGGCCGGCCCCAGGCGCAGAAAGATTTCCTTGCCCTTCGCCCAGGCCTCGGTTGCCGTCATGGGCGCCTGAGCAGGCGTCGGGGATTCGCACTCCGCTCCCACCGCGGCTTGTGGTTCGTTTTCCAACAGCGTTCTCCTGGCATCCAACGATCAGGCCGGTACAGTAGAGGCATCGCAACGGCCGCGTCAATGCACCATTATACGTGACGACCTGCCGCCGGTTCCGCCCGACAACGCGCCGTAGCCGGCAAAATCGCCGACCACGATCCCTCCCGTGATCGTCGCGCCTATGGAAGGAAGCTCGCAACGTGCCGGCCAGTTGCGAAACGGCCTGTCCATCATTAACCTGTTGTCGATCATCATCTCACGTTTTGGTGCACACGCACCAGGAGCCACTCATGAGTCAGGGCATCTCACGCAGAGAGTTCGTCGGGGCAGCGGCAGGAATGGCGGCACTGGCGAGGGCAAACCGCGCGGTCGCCGCGGACGGCGCGAACTTCGCGCTCCCGAAGTTTACCAAAGCCCGCGTCCTGCGAATCTTCATCGGCCAGCGAGCAGGCTGGCCGAAACCCGATCTGGACATCGAAGCTGAAATCAAACACCTGCGAGCGGGCATCGACGCCGCGCCGGGCGTGCAAGACATCGAATTCATCGAGGACCGCCATGTCACCGACGCGGACACGCTCACTCAGTTGATCGCCCGACACAAGGGCGCCGACGGCATTCTGGTGGTTCCGGTCTCCATGGGCACGAGCCAGCTGTATGCCATGCTAGCCGACACCGGCGTGCCCACCATCTCGCTCGCCACGCCCTACAGCGGCCATGAGTGGTGCATCGTCCCCGACCTCATGAAAGCCGGCAAGAAGATCGATGTCATTACTTCGAGCAACATCAACGACGTCGCCGAGGCCTTCCGCCAGTTCCGAGCCATCCACCGCCTCAAGGAAACCAAGGTGCTCTACGTTGGTGGCGGATATCCCGCCCCCGAGAAGTACGTCACGGCCGTCAAGCAGAAGTTCGGCACCACCATCGTGCCGTTTGACCACAAACGACTGGTCGAGGTATACGAGGCCATGGACGCTGCCGCCGTGGAAGCCGACGCGGAGCAGTGGATCAAGAACGCTCAAAAGATCGTCGAACCCTCCCGCGAAGAAATCAGCAAGTCCGCCCGGCTCTCGCTGGCCATGCAGAAGGTCCTGGCCGACGAGCGGGCCCACGCCATCACCATCAACTGCCTGGGCCTGTTCGGGGCCAGGGCCATGCCGGCCTACCCGTGCCTGGGATTTGCGCGTCTGAACGACCTTGGCCTGGCCGGCGTGTGCGAGGCCGACCTACTGTCGACCATGACGCAGCTCATCTACCTGCACCTGACCGGCAAGCCGGGTTTCGTGACCGACCCCGTGATCGACACATCCAACAACACGGTCATCCACGCCCACTGTGTGGCTGCCACCAAGATGGACGGGCCGGCCGGCGAATCAGCGCCCTACGTCATCCGCTCGCACCTGGAGGACTACAAGGGCGCTGTGCTGCAGACCAGGATGCGCATCGGCCAGAAGATCACCATGGCCAAGCTCGTCGGCGTGGATCCCGACGTCCCACAGAAACCGCAGTTGGCCGCCAGCCCGTTCGAGAGCTACGGCGTGGACACGTTGCTGGTCTCCACCGGCCAGATCATCGACGTGCCCGATTCCGACCGCGGCTGCCGTACCCAGATCACGACCCGCGTGCGCGACGCCCGCCGAATGCTCGAGCAGTGGTCGCACGGCCTGCACCGCGTTGTCTTCTACGGCAACCACCTGGCGGACACCCGGCGGCTCGCGCGATTCCTCGACATCAATGTTGTCGAAGAGTGTTGATCCGATCCCTCACACGCCGATATTTCCAAAGGCCCCGGGCATGCTCGCCCGGGGCCTTCTATAATGGCGGAAACGTGAACTGAGTAGATGGAGAACTGAAACCCGGGGCAACGGGATTTCACCAGTCCCCAGCCCCCAGTCCCTATGCCCTGGACCTCACACATGCGCGACTCTCGACTCGACAAGCTCGCCAACGTCCTCGTGACCTACTCCGTCGCCGTCAAGAAGGACGACCTCGTCCGGATCAGCGGCTCGACAGTCGCGCTGCCCCTCATCCGGGCGGTCTATCGCGAGGTACTGCGCGCGGGCGGTCATCCGGTGTTGCGGCTGGTGGACGACGAGTGCACCGACATCTTCTTCGCCGAAGCCGGCCCCAAGCAGTTGGCGTTCCTCAACCCACTGGCCATGCAGGAGATCGAGACCATCGACTGCACCATCGGCATCTGGGCCGACGCCAACACGAAGTCCATGAGCCGTGTCGATCCCGCGCGCCAGGCCGCGGCCAGCCAGGCCCGCAAACCCATCATGGAGACATTCCTGAAGCGGGCAGCCCTCAAGGGCAAGAGAAAGCTCCGCTGGACGGGCACGCAGTTTCCCTGCGAAGCGGCCGCTCAGGATGCCGAGCGCTCGCTGTCCCAGTACGAGGACTTCGTCTTCGGAGCCGGTCTGCTGGACCGCAAAGATCCCGCCGCCGAGTGGCGCAAGATCAGCGAGCGTCAACAGCGGCTCGCCGATTATCTCAACAAGACTCGCGAAATCCGCTTCCGCACGCCGGCCGGCACGGACCTGCGCGTCGGCGTGAGAGGTCGCCGCTGGATCAACTGCGACGGCCACGAAAACTTCCCCGACGGCGAAGTGTTCACCGGCCCCATCGAGGATGCCACCGAAGGCACCGTCGTCTTCAGCTTCCCGGCCGTCCACGGCGGCCGCGAGGTCCACGACATCCGCCTTACCTTCAAGGCGGGCAAGGTCGTCGACGCTTACGCCAGCAAGGGCGAGGACTTCCTCATCCAAATGCTCGACCAGGACAAGGGTGCCCGCATCCTTGGTGAGATCGCCATCGGCACCAACTACGCCATCACTGAGTACACGAAGAACACCCTCTTCGACGAGAAGATCGGCGGCACGTTCCACGCCGCCGTCGGCTCGGCCTACCCGGAAACCGGCGGCAAGAACACCAGCGGCCTGCACTGGGACATGGTCTGTGACCTCCGCTCGGGGGGCGTCATCGAAGCTGACGGCAAGGTCATCAGCAAGAACGGCCGATTCACCCGCACCGACTGGCCGCGCTGAACCCGACGCGTCCACGGCGAATCGCGCCCCCTGAGTGCTCCGGGGCCTTCACTCGCTCATCAAGAAGAACGGTGTATTCTGTTCTTCAAATCCGTGCCAATCCGCGAAATCTGCGGACAACACGCTTTTCGTTCGGTTCGACCTGGTACTCGTGAGGGCGTCTTAAGGGACGTAATTATGGCTCCTTTTTGTACATCTGTTTGCGAGTTCGTTTTTCTGTCCGCAGATTTCGCAGATTGTCGCAGATGCGGAATTGCTGTGGCCGGGAGGTTTTGATCGGAAGGTGGTGCTATTGGAAGCGGGCGGCTCGGCCGACCCGGAGGCGGGCGAAACGCCCGCCCCCCCCCC
>JAKPHF010000046.1 GCA_029550525.1 Planctomycetota bacterium | reverse complement strand
CGAAACAAAAGCGTTAAGTGCGCCGCCTGGGGAGTACGGCCGCAAGGCTAAAACTCAAAGGAATTGACGGGGGCTCACACAAGCGGTGGAGCATGTGGATCAATTCGAAGCAACGCGAAGAACCTTACCTGGGTTTGACATTCACGGATGCCGTCCTGGAAACAGGAGCCGGCTGCCTTCGGGTGAAACGTGGACAGGTGCTGCATGGCTGTCGTCAGCTCGTGCTGTGAAGTGTCGGGTTAAGTCCCTTAACGAGCGAAACCCTTGTCGCTAGTTGCCAGCGGGTCATGCCGGGAACTCTAGCGAGACTGCCGGCGTTAAGCCGGAGGAAGGTGGGGACGACGTCAAGTCATCATGGCCTTTATGCCCAGGGTGTCACACGTGCTACAATGGGGCGTACAGAGCGACGCAAGACCGTAAGGTGGAGCAAATCGCAGAAAGCGTCCCTCAGTTCGGATTGAGGTCTGCAACCCGACCTCATGAAGCCGGAATCGCTAGTAATCGCGCATCAGCCATGGCGCGGTGAATGAGTTCCTGAGCCTTGTACACACCGCCCGTCAAGTCATGGGAGCTGGGAGTTCCCGAAGTCGCAACAATTCGGTTGTGCCGACGGAAAGCCCGGTGACTGGGACTAAGTCGTAACAAGGTAGCCGTAGGGGAACCTGCGGCTGGATCACCTCCTTTCTAGGGGATTACCTAGATGAATCACGGCGAGCAAGTAGCGAGCTATGCTCGGCGAAAGCTTACTATCAACCGCGGTTCTTAGGTCAGCACGTTGTCAACGAGTTCTGCGGAACTCGTGGTCACGAGAGCGATCGAGTGACCCGGCGAACACTCAACACACTGTTTATTGCTATCCAAAGACGCTCGACTTCGTATTGCGACGAGTCGGGCGTCTTTTTTTTTTTAAACTATGAGCCGGACGATGTGACAATCGTCGGCAGCGGCGCGCGGCAGCCGAGTCGCCACGCAAGAACGTGAGAGCGAAATTTCGGTTGCGGCTACGTCTCGGGATGGTCTTTGCTCAGACGGAAATCTTCGTCGGTCAGGTCGACGTTGGTGTCGATGTCGGCGTAACGGTATCGGGCGTCGAGAACATTGTTGGGAAGATAAAGATCGGTTCCGGCCGGGAGTAAGGTCTCGGCATCAAAGTAGAGATCCTGACGCGTGTAGGCGATGCCGGGCGTCTGAGACCGCTCGATTCGAATGAGATGAGCCGGCCGATTCATCGGTTCGAGCTCGACGATCCCCTCGTATCGAACGGTCGTGATCGCGGCAAGTTGCGGATCATCGAAGGGAGCGAGCGTACGTTCCAGCAGCCGGCGCGGACCGAAGTCGGTGATGGGATTCTTGGATTTGCCGATCTTCACCGGCAGATCCACATCGACGCGGCGCACGGTGGGCGGGAGCAGAGGCAAGGCACCTTTGCGCTCGCGGACAAGGACCTGGCCCTTGTTGCGCCCCTCGACATACACGGATTCGTGATAGGGCATCTCCTCATCATTCCAGACCAGTCGAACACTGAAGGGCTCTTGCCGGAATGTGGCCTGCATTTTCTCCAGCGGTCCCAAACGCGGCGGGATGCCCAGACGTTCCTGCCGGTAGAAAGTCATGCGATACTCGTCGAGTTGAGCCGTCTTAGCTGCGACTTCGCGGAGAAACGCGATGGGATCGGCGGCAATCCGCTCGCTGTCGCGAGCATACTTGCCCGATACTGAGCTCGGGGCCTCTACCGTTGGCGCGAGAGCCTGCTCTTGGGCCGGCCCGACCTCCGGCTGGTCCGGCTTGGCTTTTCCTTCGGCTATTGGCTCTTCCTGCGGATGCCGCTCAGCGGGCTGCTCTTCGGCCAGAGGCTGTTCGGAAGATCGAGCGAGCGGTTGCTGCCGCTCGGGTAACGCGCAGCCGGCGAGCAGCAGGCCGGCCAGTGAACTCAACAACAAAACGTGATTGTGTAATGATGCCGGCCGGAGACGGCCGAGGCGTGTGATCGTTCCCATGGGCAGTCGTCCACTATCCATGCGGGCGCAACTCCGGACCCGCTCGAATCAAGCGAATCTGTGGGTCATTGTACGCGCGCACGTCGAGAAAAGACGCAAGCCCGCCGGTCCGATCCGCCGCGATTCGGCTTGCGTCGCAGCCCGCCTCTGGGATCAACCCGGGCCCCAGGCCAATCGCTCCGCGGGCCGGGCGCGGAAGGCCGCACCCGGCTCGTGGACTCTCTTGGGGTTGCGGGACTGCTCCGATCAATCGCGACCGACGGTTGGCTCATAGCCGACGGCTGAGAGCTGATAGCTGACAGCTGACAGTTGCCAATCACAGCTCCCGACCGACGGCCTCGGCGACGGCTCGGCATTCTCGCATCATCTGGGCAAAGGCGTCCAGCGTGAGCGATTGGGCGCCGTCCGTCCAGGCGTGCTGCGGATCGCAGTGGACTTCGACCATGATGCCGTCGGCTCCGGCGGCGATGGCGGCCCGGGCCATGGACGGCACCATGTAGGCGCGGCCTGTCCCGTGGGCGGGATCGACCACGATGGGCAGATGCGATTCCCGCTTCACCGCCGGCACGGTGGCCAGCGGGAGCGTATTGCGAACGTGGTCCTCATGAGTTCGGATGCCCCGCTCGCAGAGAATCACGTTGGGATTGCCGCTCTGGATGATGTATTCCGCGGCCAGGAGGAACTCGTTGAGCGTCGCGCTCCAGCCCCGTTTGAGCAGTACCGGCTTGTCGGTTTTGCCCACCGCCATGAGCAGGTTGAAGTTGTGCATGTTACGGGTGCCGATCTGCAGCACGTCGGCGTACTTGGCGACGACCAGCACCTGGTCGATGCTCATCACCTCGGTGCACACGGGCAGGCCGGTCTCCTCGCCGGCCTCGGCCAGCATCTCCAGCCCCTTTTCTCCCAGCCCCTGGAACTCGTAGGGGTTGGTGCGGGGTTTGAACGCGCCGCCGCGCAGGCAGGTGGCGCCGGCTTCCTTCACGGCGTGGGCGATCTCCATGAGCATGGAGCGGTTCTCGATGCTGCAGGGGCCGGCCATCATGCAGACCTGCTTGCCGCCGACTTTGGGATTGAGCGCGCCGCCCAGCGGAATCACGCTCGGTTCGGGATGCGTTTGGCGGCTGGCGATCTTGTAGGGGGCGAGGATATCCACCACGCGGTCGACGCCGGGGCAAGCTTCGAGTTTGGACTTGTCTTTGGCCCGGTCGTCGCCGATGAGCGCGACCACGGTACGCTCGGTCCCGACGATCACATGGTCCTTCAACCCCATCTCGCGGACGAGATGCACGACCCGATCCACATCGGGCTTCTGACAGCCTGCACGCATGACGACAATCATGGAATGATCTCCAGTGTTTGGTTCTCGGGCAGCTCGCCTCGACGGGCAGGAACTGCCGGTTTCGCAATCTTCAGTCTTGAGCCGTTGGTGTTCGGTGAGGGACCCTCGGCGAGGGACAGCATGGGGTTGGGCCGCCGTGGCTGAAGGATCAGCGCTCCGGCGGCCGGCTAAAGTTGAACACGCAGCGGCCGAAAGGCTGTCTGCCGACTCGAACGGGATGGACGGGGTGCACGAACATGGGGTTTCTCGATTCGGTTCAGTCAGCGTAGCGACGCCAACCCCCCTCCGCGGCCTCCTCACCGCTCTGCAGAGCGGTCAGACTCTCACGGACTCGGTTGCACAGCGTGTACACCTGGCGGACCTGCGATCGGGCCTGGTGAACCAGTTGGGTGATTGAACGTTGTTCGGCATTCATCTCAATTTCTCCTCTGCAAATCCCTTTCGGAATTGCGTTCACACGTCACGTGCTCATCCCTTCTTCTCGATCATCTCCCGCCCGCCCATGTAGGGCCGCAGCGCCGGCGGGATCCGGATGCCGCCCTCGCGGGTCTGGTGAATTTCCACGATGGGAATGAGGATCCGCGGGCTGGCGATCACGGTGTTGTTCAGCGTGTGGCAGAACCGCAGGTTGCGATCCTTGTCCCTGTACCGCAGCTTCAGGCGGCGAGCCTGGTATTCATAGAACCGCGAAGCCGAGTGCGTTTCGCTGTAGGCATTGCGCGACGGCATCCAGGTCTCGATGTCGAACTTCTGGACCTGACCCTGGCCCAGGTCGCCCGTGCACACGTTGACGACGCGGTAGGGCAGCTCGAGCCGCTGGAGCAGGTCTTCGGAGTTCTTGAGGATCTCCTGGTGGAAGGCGATGGAAGTCGCCTCGTCGTTCTTGCAGACGATCACTTGCTCGACCTTGTCGAACAGATGGATGCGGTACAGGCCGTAGGTGTCCTTGCCGGCTGCGCCCGCCTCGCGCCGGAAGCAGGTGGAAACGGCCACGAACTTCTTGGGTAGTTCGTCCTCGCTGAGCACTTCGTCGCTGTAGTATGCGGTCAGCGGCACCTCGGCCGTGCCGACCAGGCTCATCTGGTCGCGCTCGCAGCGGTAGGCCTGCTCTTCGCCGCCCGGGAAGTAGCCCGTGCCCACCATCATGGCATCGCGCACGAGCACGGGCACGGTCATGAACGTGAAGCCGCGCTCGACCATCATGTCGATGGCCATCCGCAGCACCGCCTGATGCAGGAGGGCGCCGTCGCCTTTCAACACGTAGTTTCGCGTGCCGGCCAGCTTCACGCCGCGATCGATGTCCAGCATGTCCAGCGCGGTCATCAGCTTGACGTGGTCCAGCGGCTCGAAGTCGAATTTGGGCAGCTCGCCCACTCGCTTGATTTCGACGTTTTCGCTCTCATCCTTGCCCACGGGTACTTCGGGGGCCGGCGGCTGCGGTACGGTCAGCATGGCCGCGTCGAACTTCTCGGACACCTCGCGAAACTCGGTCTCCAGGTCCTTCATGCGGGCCTTCATCTCGGTCACACTGGCCACCAACTGCTCGGCCTCGGCCTTGAGCTCTTCGGGCGTGCGGCCCTTGGCCACCTGATCCTGGAACCACTTGCTCTTGGGATTGCGGTAGTGGGCGATCTGCCCCGAGGTCTCGTTCTGGGCGTGCTTGAGCTGATCGAGCTGAGCCTGCAAGCTCCGGCGGCGGCTGTCCAGCTCGAGCAGCGCGTCGATGTCGCAGTTCACCCGCTTGAGCACGGCCGCCTGCTTGAAACGCTCCGGATCATGGCGAATGGCGTTGATGTCGATCATGTTCTGCCTTCCAAAGTGCCGCGAAAGATGACCTCTGTCAGTCCGTGCCGACGTGACAAACAAAAAACCCTGAGTCGCCGCTCGGTGCGTCTCAGGGCATTACGGTTTTCGTCACGATCGCTCGGACTATGCCCCGGAGCGCACCTCCCGGCTAAACCAGAACCACGAATAATAGCTGAACAGGGAAGGGGCGACAACGCCGGGCGCGACGTTGTGAGCGGTCGCCGAATTGTGCGTTCCCAGGCTCATGCGTCCTGCTTTCCGGCCGTGGGGTAGCACGACCGATGATCATTCCATTGTTGCTCCATGGGCCCTGGTTTGTCAAGCGGGCGGGGATTCACGGCCGTTTACCTTTGCCGGACGTCCGGCTCTTACGGTTGCGGATACTCCATTGTGCGACCATGTGGTCCGGTAATCGGCTGCTCGGGTACCCATTCGCCGGGACGACGTCTACCATTCATGCGACCCGATGCGTGACACCGTATCGCCATGGGCGAGACGGCTCGGTCCGTCGGCGAGGCGCCGATGCCGACACGGCGGGAGCAGCAAATTATCCGGAGAGATGCGAACCACCGTACCTGCAAGTGAGACTGAGAGCACCACCGCCGCGCATCTGGAGCAGGCTCGCCGGCGGGCACGCGGATTGTTTGGCGCGGAAGTGGCTCACGACCGGCCCTACGAGCTGGTGCACGCGGCGACCGCGGGGCGTGATGCGGTCGTGGTGGTCCTGATGCTGTGGGCCGTGCTCGCGGGCATCGGAGCGATGGAGCACGCGTTCGCCGGGCTGCTTGCCGCCGCCATGGCCGCTGCCGTGCATACCGGAATCAGCAACGCCCTGGCCGTCTACGCTCAGTTGCGATACTGGGAAGCCGAACTGGTCCGCGAGCGGAACGAGATCCGCTCTCAGCCCGAACACGAGCGCGAGGAGTTGCGCACGCTCTACCAGGCCAAGGGGTTCAGCGGCGAACTGCTCGAGATGGTGGTAAACACTATCTTCAACGACGAGGAACGTCTGCTCAAGGTGATGCTGGAAGAGGAACTCGGCATCTTCTTCGAGCAGCGCAACCACCCGATCGTCACCGGACTGTTTACCGGCATTACGGCCCTGGCCAGCGGTGTGCTGGTGGCGCTGGCCGCCGGCAGCGGTGAACCCGTGGCGACCGTCGTCACCACCGCCATCGTGCTGGCTATCCTGTGCCTGGTGCGGCACGGCCTGGCCGTACGGGCGGGAATCGAATCGTTCGCCCGCTGGGCTATTCTGGCCGGGTTCGTCGCGGGCATCGCGTTCTTACTGGGGCGATTCTTCGTCGGATTGGCCGCATGACCACGCAGACGCTCACGTTCTCGGCCCGGCGGGCCCTCAACCCCATCCTCGCCGACCGTCTGGTGTTCGACGAGGAGCGGCCTCGGCTTGCTTTCCTCACGCCCGCGGCTTTGCGTGTCGAGCGGTTCATTCCGCTGATCGGCGCGCTGACCGCCGGGGCGTGTCTGCTGGCAGGCTACCTGCTCGGAAAGTATGGCGGACCGCAGCCGCTGGCCGATTTGGCGATCCTCATCGCCTTCGTGCTCGGCGGCATTCCGGGGCTCAAGTCGGCGTGGGAGTCGTTGCTCGACCGGCAGATCGACATCGACGTCCTCATGCTTCTCGGCGCGGTGCTCGCGGCCGTTATCGGTCAACCCATCGAAGGGGCCTTGCTGCTGTTCCTGTTCGCGCTGTCCGGGGCCATGGAAGAGGAGGCCACCCGCCGCACGCAGCGGGCGATCTCAGCGCTGCATCAGTTGAGCGCGTCGGATGCTCTCGTGCTCCAGCCCGACGGTACGCATCGGGAGACGCCCACCCGGGCTGTGCCGCTGCAGGCCCGCGTGCTGGTTCGGCCCGGCGATCGCGTGCCGCTGGACGGCACGGTGATCGAAGGCGAATCGACGCTCAACGAAGCGCCCATTACCGGCGAATCGGCGCCGCGGCCAAAAGGTCCGGGCGATGCCGTCTATGCCGGTACGATCAACGGAGCGGGTCGCCTGGTCATCGAGGTCACCCGGGCCGCGTCGGACACGCAACTGGCCAAGATTATCCGGCTGGTCACGCAGGCTCGCAGTCAAAAGGCCAAGCTCGAGCGGCTCTTCGACCGTATCGGCCCGACGTATTCGATCGTGATCATCACCGCTGCGGTGGCGGTGGGGGCGTTGGCGCCGCTGATTGCGGATATTTCCTGGCGAGAATCACTGTACCGGGCCATCGCACTGCTCATCGTCGCGTCGCCTTGCGCATTGATCATCGCCACGCCTACCGCTTATCTGTCGGCCATCGGCTCGGCGGCTCGCCACGGCGTCATGATCAAGGGCGGCGTTTATCTCGAGCTGCTCGCCCGTTGTCGCGGTATCGTGTTCGACAAGACGGGCACGCTCACCGTGGGCCAGCCCCGACTCGTCGGTGTGAAAACCAGCGACGGACTCACCGATGCGGCGGCGTTGCAGGCGGCCGGCGCGCTGGAGTCGTCGAGCAGCCATCCGCTGGCCGCGGCCATCAACCGCGAGCTGGAGGAGCGGGGCTTGCGTCCGTTGCAGGCGGCTGACGTGCGCATGGCGGCCGGCCACGGTCTCGTGGGCAACATCGACGGCAAGACCGTCGCCTTGGGCCGCAGCGAGTTCGTCGAAAACCATCTCGCACCGGCGGTGAAAGAGCCGATGCTGCAGGCCGTCGAGAAGGCTCGCGCCGAGGGCCGCACGGCCACGTTGATGGCGTACGACGGTCAGGCGGCCGTGCTTCTGTTCGAAGATCCCATCCGCGAGGACGCGGCTGGAACTATCGCCCATCTGCGAGCGATGGGGTTCCGCGATCTGGTGATGTTGACGGGCGATCATCCCGAGGTGGCGCGACGGACGGCCGAGACGCTCGGCTTGAACGCCTACCACGCCAACCTGCTGCCGGAGGACAAGATCGAGCACGTCCGGCAGATCCGCGAATCGGTGGGGATGGTGGCCATGGTGGGGGATGGCGTGAACGACGCGCCTGCTCTGGCGCATGCGGACGTCGGCATCGCCATCGCGTCCATCGGCTCGGACGCCGCCCTGGAGGCCGCGCCCATCGTGCTCATGAGCAACAAGTTCGAGCGGCTGGAATTCCTCGCCCGCCACGCTCGTCGCACCGCCCGGATCATCCTCCAGAATCTCACGCTGGCGATCGGCGTCATCGTCGTGCTCTCCATGTTTGCGGTGGCCGGCAAGGTGGACCTGCCTTGGGCTGTCATTGCTCACGAGGGCAGCACACTGGTCGTGGCCGCTAACGCCCTCCGCCTCCTCCGCGCGTAGCACCGGGGGGCGGGCGTCCCGCCCGCCTTCTTCGCGTGTGGCGTCACTTCCGTTTCGCGCGTGCGGCTGGGATGCCTGCACTCGGTGCACGGGGGGGGCGTCTCGCGCGGACGGCTGTTTTTTGACAAGAGCCCGCCGAAGCGTTGTACTCATCCCCGTTGTCGCGTCAGCCTATCCCGTCGAGGAGGTCAAGCATGAGGTTATCGTCAATCCTCGTTCTCGTGGCCGTCGCGGGCGTGCAGGCCGCGGATGATCCCTGGCGGATCGCTCAGCAGAACGCTCGGCACAGCCAGCAGGCCATCCAGTTCGGCCGACGTTACGTGAATGGCTGGCTCGCCCACGCCGATCCCGTCACCGGGCTGTTGCCTCGCCGCGTGGACAACTCCGCCCACCGTTTCTGGAACGCTCACGATTGTGCCGCCGACAACTACCCGTTCCTCACGCTGTATGCTCTGATGACCGGTGATTATCACCTGGAGCGCATCGCCCGGCACATTTTCGAGCAGGAGCAGAAGCTCACCATTCGCGTGGACAGCCTGCCCGACGAATTCGCCTTCGACACGCAGGCGTTCAAGACCGATCGACCGCACATGCCCAGCCTCATCTTCGGCGCCGCCGAATACGCCAAGGACGGGCTCATCCCCATCACCGAGTGGATCGGCCCGAGCCCGTGGTCGCAACGCATGACCGGTCTGATCCGCGACATCTGGAAGCATGCCGCCGTCGATTCGCCGCTCGGCAAGGTGCCCACCACCAACGTCGAAGTGGACGGCGATCTGCTGCAGACCATGAGCCGACTGTACTGGCTGACCGGCGACGAGCAGTACAAGGAGTGGACATTCAAAATCGCCGATCTGTACCTGTTTCACAAGAAACTGCTGAGCTTCGACACCATCAAGCTGCGCGACCACGGCTGCGAGATCATCGGCGGGCTGGCCGAGGCCTACGTCATCGCCGCCTACAAGGATTCCGAGCGCCGCGAAAAGTACCGTCCCGAACTGCGGGCCGTGCTCGACTTCATCCTCCGGCATGGCGTGAACGAGGACGGCATGATGTACGTCTCGATCAACACGCGAACCGGCGAGCCGGTGGACAAACAGATCAGCGACGGCTGGGGCTACGTGTACGACGCGTTTCTGACCGTGGCCGCGGTCGACGACGAGCCGCGCTACCATGACGCTGTCGCCCACGCGCTGTGCAACTGCGTGAAGTACGAGCACCTGAACACGCCGGGGCTCGACCGCAGCGTGGATGAACTGGCCGACTCCGTTGAGGGAGCGCTCAACCTGTTGAATCGCCTGCCGGTGGAACGCACGTTCGAGTGGATCGATCGCGAGATGGCGGTCTTGTTCTCCAAGCAGCGGCCCGACGGGATCATGGAGGGCTGGTACGGCGACGGCAACTCCACACGGACCGCGCTCATGTATGCCTTGTACAAAACGCAGGGGTTGACGCTGGTGCCGTGGCGCACTGACCTCGAGGTCGGAGCCAGCCGCGACGCCGACGGCGTGGTACGGGTGTTTATCAAGAGCGGTTATCCGTGGGCGGGGCGGCTGCGATTCGACCGGGCGCGGCATCGCGAGTATCTCAACATGCCTATCGATTACGCTCGCATCAACCAGTTCCCCGAGTGGTTCACGGTGGCCGGCGATGCAAAGTACGAGATCCGGTTCGATGGCGAGTCCGCCCGAATTGTCAGCGGGCGCGAGTTGTGGGCGTTCCCGTTGACGCTCGAAGCGAACAAACCCGCCCTGATCACCATCAGGTCGCTGGACGATGCGGCGGCGAGCCGGCCGGCTGCCGAGTTGCGGACGCGACGCTATACCGGCCGCGACAAGGACGACGCCGTCGCCTGGCAGGCCGACGTGCGAGCACGTCTGGCGGCGGCCATGAAAGTGACCGACCTGCTCGAACCCCATTGGCCGCTGGCCCCCAAGCTGCTCTCCAACGAGCGGAAAGAGGGCTACTGGTTGCGGGAGGTCGAGTTCAACTCCACGCCCACACGCCGGATCAAGGCCGTCGTCACCGTGCCCACCGCGTTACCGCCGGGCGAGAAGTGCCCGGCCGTGGTTTGCATCCACGGTCACGGGGGCGACCGCATGTCGGTCTATGATGCGACCGGACCGTACAAGGGCTTCGCCGCTGTTCTGGCCGCGAGCGGCTACATGACCATCTCGACCGACGTGGGGCAACACGAAGTCTACGAAGCCGGCCGCACGCTCATGGGGGAACGGCTCTGCGATCTGGTGCGCTGCGTGGACTTTCTGGTGAGTTTGCCCGAGGTCGATCCCCAACGGATCGGCTGCGCCGGCCTGTCGCTCGGCGGCGAGATGGCCATGTGGCTGGGGGCCTTGGACACGCGCATCTTTGGGACGGTCAGTTGCGGCTTCCTGACCTGCATGGATCAGATGGAGAAGAACCACTGCATGTGCTGGAAGTTCGACGGACTGCGCGAACTGGTGGACTTCGCCGACATCTACTCGCTGATCGCCCCGCGTCCGCTGCAGTGCCAGAACGGACAGGCCGAGCCGCCCACCCAGTTCACGGTCGCCCTGGCTCGCGAGGCCATGATGGACATCAAGCGGATCTACACGCACTACGGCGTGCCCGGCTACGCGGGGCTGGTTGTCCATCCCGGCGGGCACGAGGTGGACCTCGACGCCCTCACCGCATTCTTCCGCGTTCACCTGCTCAACGCCGTTTCTCGCTGATCAAGGCCCGCGTCGTTGCGCGCATAAAAGCGAGCCACCGGGCTTGGCCCGGTGGCCTCGTTCGAATGCAGCGTGCTTCGGGGAGTCACTGCCGCGACTATCGGTGCTTTGCCGGGAGGCGAACCGTCTACAGTAGCCGGCTCATGTTCTTGGGCAGGTCGGTGATGCTGTAGTGATAGGAGTCGTCCACGTTCAACTGAACGCCGTATTCCTCCAGGCTGTTCAAATCCCGGAAGATGGTGCGCCGGCTGACTTTCATCGTTCGCTGCATTTCCGGAATGGTCGGCTGCTTCTCGTGGATCAGCCGCAGCAGTCGAATCTGGCGACCATGCTTGGTCCGGGAGAGCAAGGTCTCCGCCAGGGGTTGGGCCTCCTTCCCGCCGTCCCGGATCAGGACTGCAATAATGGTGATCCAGTCACGGTCGCTGAGCAGGTTGAGCATGCCCATCCCCTGCACAAACGTCTTCTTCTTTGCCATTGGTCTTGCTCCTTGCTGAACCGGACAAAAGCGGAACTCTACGGGATGATCCACAAGTACCTCTCGCCACGCAGCGGGCGAGCACCACGGTGCCTTATGATCGACCCCGAAGTTCCGATGCAGTTAACAATATCTCTATTCTAAGCGATTTTGTGCATGTGTTCCAGCGTTCGGGTGCGCTTACACGCAGTAGTTGTGAAGTAAATATGACTCGCCGCGGCAATGTTCGCGTCGGCTCTTCACCTATTACAGCTTTGCCGTTCTTGCCCATCGGGGAGATTAGGGGTATTCCCTGGGGTCGAATTCCCCAATTCAAGTGAGCAGCGTTGGGTGGGACAGAATTCCGGCACGGTACCCCTGCGACACAAGGCGGCTCGCGTCGGCAGGCACGGTCACTTTTCCGTCAGTTCGATGGCACCCGTCCAGTCGGTCGGCGGCGGGTTCGCCGACAAGTGACGAACCAGAGGCAGATACCGGGCGGCAGCAGCGTCGCTGGGTCGGGCTTGCAGGCACTCGGCAAAGCCGGCGGCGGCCGCTTGGAAGTCCCGGTGGGCGAATGCGAGCACCGCTTGATCGAAGCGTTCGGCGTGCTCCTGCATGGCGGCATCGACCTGCCCGCGCCGCCCCAACAATTCGTAGACCGAGATGCCCCGACGCTGGCCTTTGACCTGGATCATGCCCAGATGGCGGAAAATGTATCGGTCGCCCGTGGCCGCACGCGTGTTGCCGCACACCAGAATTGCGGTGGCAAACTGCTTGTTGGCTGACTCGAGCCGCGCCGCCAGGTTGACCACGTCGCCCATGCAGGTGTAGTCGAGCTTGTCCTCGCTCCCGTAATCCCCCACAAACACCCGTCCGCTGGCGATCCCGGTTCGGACCTGCAGCCGCTGGAAGTAGCCGGCCAGCGGCGAGTCGGCATGACGGGCGACCAGTTCGAACAGGGCTTCACGGCTATCCAGGGCCGCTTCGCACGCCGCAATCTCGTGCTCGGGGCAGGGCAGGATGGGCGAGTTGAAGAAGGCGAACACACCGTCGCCCATGAACTTGTTGATGAGGGCCTGGTGCCGATGCAGGACGGCCGACATGCTCTCCAGGTACGGGTTGAGGACGGCTCGCGTGCCGGCCGGGCCCAATTCTTCGCTCATGGCCGTGAAGCCGGCCAGGTCGGTGAACAGACAGGTGACGACGGCTTCGACCGGGGCGAAGCTCAACGGTTGTGACGATTCGCCGATCTGCCGGGCCATGGCCGGCGAGACGTACTGGGCCACCGCCTTGCTGAATCGGCGGCGCTGCCGGTCGGTGACCAGGTAACGAATCATCACGATCAGCGCCCAGGCAACGAACGTCAGCACCAGACCCGTCACCAACTGCAGCCAGTGATCCTGGCGAGCGAACAGGCCTGCCGCATTGAGGACGAGCGCCGTCACGATGACCGAGATCACGAACAGGAGGCTCGCGCGCGGGCCTCGCAGCGTGGCGACCGACGTGACGCTCAGACCCAGCGCGAAGATGGCGAGTGTCTGCACGGCCGGCGACGACCACGTGCGAAACCGGCCCACGACGAAGCTGTTGTACAACTGTGAGTGGACCATCACGCCCGGCATGCGGTCGAACGGCGGGGCGGTGACCATGTCGGCCAACGCCGTCGCCGTGTAGCCGAGAAAGCAGGTCTTGCCCGCCACCATCGGCCGGAGCTGGGCCAGGAGCTGTGCCGCCTGATCAGTCAGCCGCCGGTTGGTGGCTTGGATGTCGGGAATGATCTCGCTGACGATCGCATGGGCCTCGCGAAACCGGCGGTATTCCGCGGCAATCTCCGGGGCATCCGGATTGGCCTCGGTTTCGAGTTCCGCCCATGTTTCGCGAATGAGCCGCACGCCCAGGTCATGTTCCTGGTCGATCGCCCGGGCCAGTTGTTCGGCTTCGTCGCGGGCCTGCCTCGCCTCGGCGGTATCGACTTGATTCTTCAATTCGGCCAGATGCAGGAACGAACGCAGCTCGCTCAGCCGTCGCACTTGGGCCTGGTAGGCGGCGAAACCAACATCGTCCTTGATCAGACGCATGGCCTCGCCCAGGCGTGCCTGAATGAGCGTTTCGTTATGACGGATGCTCCTGCGGAAGTCGTGCACCTGCAGTAGCCGTGTGACTGGCAGGTGGGCGAAGCAGTGTTGCCACTGTTTGCACGCGGAGTGCCAGTTGATCAGCGCCCGGCCGCGATCGTCGAGCTGCACGCGCATGGCCGGCCGGTCGGCCCCGGCGTCGATACGCAGGTCGCCCGCGTCGTCGATGGCCAACTCGTCGGTCCGGATACCCAGCTCGTCGCGGGCGGCCGCGAAGGCTAACTGTTCGAGCAGCCGTCCCTCCCATTCGACCATCAGCGGGATTCGTCGCAGCGAGCCGTCCGCGTCGGCCTGGGCCTCGAAGTTCACGAAGCCGACGCGGGGACCGACGGCGGTTACCTGATAGATGGGTGGCATGACGCCGTGCACGACCGGCAGCTTGCCTCGCAGCCGCTCGGGAACCGGCGGGCAAAGCCGTCGCAGATTGCGCAGCCCCAATTCGCGGTGATACGCTGCGAGGATGTCGGCGCGGTCGGGGGTCGGCCGTTCGAATGGCGTGGCGAGCAGCGCCTCGTGGATCTGCCGTGCACTCGGCAGCGAATCGCCCTTCATGTGGTCGGCTACCAACTCGCGCCCGACGAGTCGCTTGACAGTGGCGAGTACCGCCTCGATCTCAGCGAGCAGTTCGTCCGGTTGAGCGCAACCGTCACGATCGGTGGGGTTCAACTCTGCGGACTCTTTCAACCTCTCAACCATGGCTCTCGCATCGAGTCCGAACTCACTACGCAGCCATTCTGCCATTCGCCGAGCCAGCGGCGAGTCCTGCAACAACGATGCTTTCGGCTCGTGATAGAAGGAAAGGTACACGGATCCGACGCTGCGGAGGGCTGCCGCCAGTTCGTCGTCGGGCAGCACTTGGTTCGCGGCGGACCACTCGCCCAGAAGCGGCATGTCGCCTTCCAGCTCGGCATACGGGTCCAGCATGGGCCCGCGCAATTCGCGCGGCCTGGGCTCGCTCCAGACGAGATCGACCACGATGCGCTCGGCGCCGAGTTCGTGCAGGAGACGGATCAGTTCACCCTGCACATCGCGCGGCCAAGGCCAGCTCGCATAGCGGGTAAGTGCTTCGTCATCGATGTCCACGTGCAGGATGTGTTCGCAGGCGGGCACGTGGCTGAAGTGGCGGACCAGCCAATCGTAGAGCTGCAACTCGACTCGCGCGGTCCAGCCCAGGCGATGAACGGCCGCCGTCGCGATGGTGAGTGACAACCCAACGGTCAGGGCGAGCCGTTGCTGAACCAACCATTGCCGCAACATGAAGACGTCCTACGCGGATCTTGTGGGAGCGAGCATCTCGCTTGTCCGTGGCCCGGGCAGCAGGGCATTGCCTTGGCCGAGCCTGGCGAGACGCCTGTCCCCCGCACGCTATTGGCCGAAACCCGTGCCGAAGTTGCCTTCGGGACGGCCGACCTGTAGTGGACCGCCCGGCGCCGGCGGCAGAAACACGGGCGGGACGGACAGAATCTGTGTCGGCCGCGGCGGCGGCCGGTTCGACGGGCTGTAATCGGCCCGGAAGGTGTAGGCCCCCAAGCCCGGTTCCACCACGCCAAGGCCCTGGCTGCCGTACCAGGCGTTCCAGCGGAACTCGGCCACCGTCATGCCCCACGGATCGTTGATCGGCACGTAGCGGTCGAGCGTTCGCATCTCAATCCAGCGAAGCAGGGCCTGCGTCACGTACTGGCCGGGCTCGAGCGTCCGCTGGGCGTCGCGAAGCCAATCGATCAGCTCGACCAGTCCTTCCTCGTTGAGGAACACGATGTAACGTCCCGTGCCCGGCTCATAACGCATGCCGAAATCCATGGTGCCACGCTTGCTGAGCGTGGCTACCGGGCTGGAGATGGTCATGTCGCTGCGAAGCGTGCCTTCCACGGCGGCGGCGCGGATGAGACCGTGGCCCAGGCCCAACTGCACTTTCTTGGTGTCGCCCGTGCGGTGGAACTGATCGATGCTGGCCATGGTCACGCGGTCGATCAGCACCACCGTATCGGGGCCGAAGGCGAGCATGACCTTGGATCGCAGTCGCGTCTGGATGATGGCGCCGGCCGGCAGGCGATCACCCTCGCGGACGGGCTGAAACTCGCCCGGCTGGCCGTCGGGATCGGGAAGCGCGTACTGCACGTTGCCCACGACTCGCAGAACGGTGGCCTGGAACGGCTCGTCGATGTCGGGGGCAGGCTGCGTCGCGGGGCCGACTGCGGCGGGTGCATCGGCAGGCGCCGTCGCTACCGGCGAATCGGCGGACGCCTGGGCCAGGATGGAGTGAATGATCGCCAAGCTTGCGAATGCGCTCGCGATGAGTCTCATGGATCGTTCCCCGTCCCCGAATGCAAGGATGACCAGCGAGATGCCGGTGCCATACCATACGATAGGACCCGCACCGGACTACGGCGCGTCGGCCGCTTCGACTTGCTCCACGACGCTGGTCGGCGGCTCGTCGTATCGGCCGTTCTCGGCCATGTACGTATCGGCCCGGGCCAGTACATCCACCAGTTCGGGCCCGGTGATCAGACGGTAGGGCGGACGATTGACCATGATCCCCTTGTACGCCAACTCGCGCACGGCGTATCGGCGGTCGGCCACGCCCAGCAGCCGTCCGTAGACGTTCATGTTCACGCCGCCGCGAAGGTCGAGAATCTGCAGCACCATGTAGGCCACGCTGCCCCGGTCGATGGCCGCGTCTCGCTTCAGCTTCCACTCGGGACGGACGATCTTCTTGGCCAGGAGGTACTCCTCGCGAGCGGCGAACGAGTCGAACCGGTCGTCGCCCTCGGCCAGCATGACCATTGCCCGGTAGGCTTCACTCACCGTGACCACAGCCTGACGCTGCAGGTGCTCATGCAGAAACTGGTCGGGACCGACCCGCTCGCCGGCCTGGGCCTGCTCCGGCCGCGAAACCTGACTGCACCCGGACGGCAGCGCCGTTGCCAGTGTCGCCATCGTGCAGACCGCCCACATGTACCTGGTGTGTCGCATGTTCAACCCGTCAGAAGCTGTAGGTCACGCCGGTCAGGAAAAACGTTCGGCAAGTCTGGTCGCTGAAGGCCCGGCCCGGAAAGAACGAGCCGAATCGGATGGTCCAGGAAAGGTCCGACGTGATTCGCCAGTTCGCGAAGTAGTCCATCTCCCAGCCGAGATAGCCCGACGCCTCGTCCGCCGTGTAGTCGGATACAGCGCCGTGCGAGCGATTCTTGGCATAGAGGAACCAATCCGTGCCCAGCTCGAACTGCTCGAAGCCCCGGAGCTTCTCCAGCGGCAAGAATGCGGCACCGGCCCGCCAGATGTGGATGTTGCTCAGCCGCGGGGCGAACGCCAGACCCGTGTACCGGTAGCCAAAGCCCGAGAAGCTGTTGTCATTGCCTTTGCGGTTGCCGCCGATGACGTTGGTCGGACTGCCCCAACGGTCCGGATCGCCGCTGGCGAACATGTACTCGCCGCTGAAATTCGGATGCATGGGCCACTGCGTCAGATAGTCCAGTCCGAAGTCCACTGCCCAGGCCTGGATGGCCGCCCGGCGATTCTCTTCGAGCAGGCTGCGGCGGTAGATGTAGCTTCGCCCGCCCTCGATGACCCACTCGGTGTGATAGCGCAGGTTGCGGACGAGTTCGCCCACCGAGCCCAGCCCGACGTACCAACTGTCGTAATCGAAGTTGTTCAGCAGACTGTACCACGCTTCCCGGTGTTGATCCTCGTTGTAGAAGAAGTAGGCAAACGGTTGGTGCTTTTTGAAACCCTTGTATCGAACCTGGGCGCCCCAGAAGTTCCGCTCCGAATCACCTGCGTTGGGCCGGCTCAGGTCGATATCGTTGCTGCTGCGGATGGTCGTGGCGGCCAGCCCCTGGATCTCCAGCTTGCCGAGGTCGGCGGTCAGACGCACCTGGTCCAGCGGCAACGAGAGCGCGAAGCCCGTGCCGAAGTCCACGAAATCGCGGCCGACCTTGAGCCGAAGGTTGTTCTCGACCTCGTCGCCGCGATACGCCCGCAAGGCCCGGCCCAGGTTGAACTCGTAAAAGCCTCGGTCGAGGTCAGGCCCCACGAAGTCGTCTTCGTCGTCGAAGCCGTCGCCGTGGTTGAAGTCTTGCCACTGCATCTTGAGGCGGGCGTAGAAGTAGTGAGCCCCTTCGTCCAGTCCGAGCGAACTCCACAGCCGCAGATCGTGCTGACGGAACGTGCGCGAGCTCTTGACGCCGTCGTCCCACAGGAACAGATAGAAGCTGTACCAGCCGCCGTAATCCAGATCGAAGCGCTGGTCGGTGGGCTGATCCCGGTTGAACTCCTCGCGAACGGTCTCCTCGATGGCCCGTTGCTGCTGGAGGAAGGGCGAGCTGGGCTGTCCGGCGGCGAGCGCCGCGAACTGCAGCCACGCCGCCGCCCACAGCAGCGCTTTGAACGTCAGCCCCGATGGATGTGGAAGCGCCGTGCGTTGTGTCATGCGGTTTTCAGGTTCAGTTTGCCGGCCGACTTGTCCTGCGACGGCCTCCGGGCCAGGCGGACCGATCGGGCGGTATCTTCCCCGAGTTGTTCACCCGATGCAAGCGTTTTTCACCATGAACGGACAGCGGACGAAGGCTCCGACACTCCTTCTGGCCTGACGGTTGTTGTGGTGCACGCTTCCAGCGTGCACAGTGCAGGCAGGATGCCTGCATCACAAAGCAGGGTGCCTGCACCACCATCGCTACGCGTATGCCCGGATCTCGAAGACGCGGGCGGATTTGTCGCCGTTCGTGGACTTTACCACCAGACGCAGCCCGCTCGCGGTCGTGGCATCGAAGCGGTGAATCCGCTTGCGCTGGTAGTTCCCGCGGACCTCGGCCACCGTGCGCACGCTTTCGCCGTCGAGCACCTGCAGGTCATAGTCGCGCACGGTTTCCGGCTGGGCGGACTTGATCATTCGGCTCGTGTAATGATCGCTATGGCTCAGTGTCAACGGCCGGTTCAGGCCCGTGTCAAACACCAGGTGTACCTCGCCGATGCGGGTCGGGCCGCCGAAGCGCAACTCGATCCACTGCGGGAGCGGCTGGGCCGGATCGGAGATCCAGCGATTGGTCGTACTACCCACGCCGCGATGAACGCCGTTGATGACCAAAGCGGCCGCACCGTTCGGTGTCTCGCTGGAGGCACGCACGTCCGCTTTGCGGGCGAGATCCGACGAATCGCTGTTGCTCGCGCCAATGATGTAGGCATCGTGCTTGAGCAAGAGCTGCTGCAGCTCGGCGATACCATCGCGAGCCAGCGCCGACGGCAGCACCTTGCCCTGCACGCACATAGCCGCTGCCGTGCCCACTGCCTGGCCCATGACCCCACCGGTCGCCATCACGCGTGTACTGCCGAAGGCCACGTGCGACGCGCTGATGTTGCGGCCGGCGAAGAAGAGGTTGGCGATGTTCCGGGAGTACAGGCAGCGCAGCGGAATGTTGTACAACGGCACATCGATCTGAAGCGCCGGTTTTTCCTTGCTGTAGATGCCGTCCGGCGGATGCAGGTCGATGGGCCAGCCTCCGAAGGCCACGCCGTCTTCGAACACTTCGCCTCGCTGCACCTCTTGCTGTGTCAGCACGTGCTCGCCCATGAAGCGGCGGCTCTCCCGCTTGCCGGGCAGGAAGCCGAACCACTCCAGCGCCCAATTCTCGCTCTGCGGATGCTTACCGCTGTTCTTGATGTGATCCCACACGCCCAGGGCCGCCGCCGCCAGTTCGTCGCGAATGCGGGCGTTGTCAGTGATGGTGTTGAGCTCGCCGCCCCATTCCACCCACCAGTAGCCGTATTCCCAGCTGCCGTGGCTGCGGTGGGGCAGATCCTCGCAGTTCGGGAACTTGCGAATCCAGCTCGGAGCCTTGAAGGGCATGGGCTTGTCGTGTGGCCGCGTGATGAACAGCAGCGTGCTGCCGAGCGTCAGCTTGTCGGCCTTCTCCGGGGCCATCGACTCGCCATACTCGCTGCGGCTTTCGCGGCCCATGCGAAACTCCGCTCCGGCGGTGGCGCCGAGGAAGCCGTCACCGCTGGCGTCCACGAACACCTTGCCGCGAATCGTGAACGTTTCTTCGGAGGTCGAGCAGCGGGTCTCGATCGACTCGATCCGCCGCGCGTCCGCCATCCTCACGCCGTAACAGTGCGTATCGAGCAACAGCCGGATGTTGGACTCCTTGCGCACGGTGTCGTACAGGAGCAAATCCCACATGCTCGCCGACCGCTGCGGGTTCCACACCGCGTCTTCGAGACGCAGCTCCTCCATGATGCCGCTCTCGCGGCAGTCGGTGTTCCGGCGACCGCCGCTCATGTCGGCGCCCACGCAGTGCATGCGCACCTCGCTCGAGGCGTTGCCGCCCAGCACCGCGCGGTCCTGCACGAGGATGACAGACACACCGCAGCGGGCCGCGGCCACGGCTGCACACACGCCGGCCATCCCGCCCCCTACGATTACCACGTCCGCTTCGAGAACGCCCGTTCCGCGATGGGGCGTGGATGCGACGGGCTGTCCGTTCGCGGATGAACCCACCGGCAACATCCCCAATCCACCGGCGACCAGCAGATTGCGTCGCGTGATGTTCATGTCAGCCATGAAGTGTCCTCCTCGTGGTTCCAGGCCGGTTGTCAAGCCGGTGCACTGCTTCGGTACCCGATCACCGGCCGGAAGAAACTGGAAATCCGGGCGAAGTTGCCCTGATTTCGCTCTACCGCCCGACGCCGAGACAATCGTCGTGCTCGGTGAGGAAGATGAGCGTCGCCAATGTCCGGCCGTACACTCTCATCGTCCTCATGTCATGAACGCCCGGCTCGGACTGATCCGGTATCTCTCGATCAACCCGAGCAACCGCGAGTAGAGCGGCCTCAGGGAAACACGCGGCGTCGCGGTGATAGACACGGCCTACAATACTGCCAATTGTGCCGTGGCCGCAACCGCCAGTGCCGCCGGCGTGGTGGGGCCGGCGGGCGGAATTCACACCGACAGGGAGAAGCCCATGAGCGTGTGGCGAACCGTTGGCCGCTGGATGGCGGTGGGCTTGTTGATTGCGGCGGCATGGGCCTCGGGTTGTGCCTCCAATGATGAAGGCGACGTCCGAGGCAGTCAGGCCGCGGGGTACGTCGAGCCCGAGCCCGGCGACACGACCGAACTGGACAGCGTTCGGCCGCAGGTCCCCAAGATGTACTGACGCCGGCATCTTCTCGGATTCGGCACGGATGCTCGCGTCGCGTCAAGGAGAGGTTCACATGAGCAAGTGGTGTGTTCTGCTCACTGCCTTCCTGTGGTCGCTCCTGTTTGCGGGAATCGGCTGCGTGATCAAGACGGAAACCGTCCGAACGACCGATCCTGCGACCGGCGAGGAAGTGGAGCGTCAACGACAGACCGAGGTGCGAGGAGCCGCTCCGCGGTGGCCGAGCGCCTCGCGGTGACGCATCGCCTCAGACGGCAGGCTGCAGAATCTGAATCTGCGGATGCGCCACTTGTAAGCGGTGCAACGTGCTCGCGCCGATGCTCACGTCCATCTCGACCGAACCATCCACGTACCGGCGTTCCAGCACTTCGGCATGCTTCTCGATGTCGCTGATCGCCTTCCCGTCGCTGAGCTTGACTCGCAGTGTGAGCTGCTGCGGTGTGCCGGCCAGGAGCTTGCGTACGGTCTCCACGACTTCCGCCAACCCCACGCCCGTGCGAGCTGAGATGGGCAGTGCATCCGGCAGCTTGCGCTGGATCGCCTGTACCTCGGCCACATCCGTGACCAGGTCCATCTTGTTCAGCAGCACGAGCGTCTCCTGCTCGCAGCCCAGGCTTGCCAACACTTCAGTCACCGCCTGGTATTGCTTCCAGGCCGTGGGGCTGGATGCATCGACCACGTGCAGGAGCAGGTCGGCGTGAATGGCCTCTTCCAGCGTGGCCCGGAACGACGCGACCAGGTGGTGAGGCAGCCGCCGAATGAAGCCCACGGTGTCGCTCAGCAGGGCGTGCAATCCGTCGCCCAGGTTCCAGCGGGCGGTCTTGGTATCGAGCGTGGCGAACAACCGATCCTCGGCTCGCACGCCGGCATCGGTCAGCGCGTTCATGAGCGTGCTCTTGCCCGCGTTGGTGTAGCCGACCAGCGAGACGTTGAAGTGCTGATGTCGGGCTCGGACCTGCCGTACCTTGCGCTTGTCGATCGCGGCGATCTGCCGTTTGAGCCACGTGACTCGCCGATCGACGATGCGCCGGTCGATTTCAATCTGTCGCTCGCCTGGGCCGCGGGTGCCGATGCCGCCGACCGTGCCCGCTCCCGTGCCGCCGCCCGCGCCGGCGATCCGCTCGAGGTGGGTCCACATGCCGCGCAGTCGCGGAGCGGTGTATTCCAACTGGGCGAGTTCGACCTGCAGCTTGGCTTCGCTCGTGCGAGCCCGGCTGGCGAAGATGTCGAGGATCAGCTCGCTGCGGTCGATGACCTTGCAGCGGCAAACTTCCTCGACCTCCCGCAACTGGGCGGGTGAGAGATCATCGTCGAAAATGATGACGTCGGCTTTGTGCCGTTTGACCCGTTCGGCCAGTTCTTCGACCTTGCCCTTGCCGATGTAGAACCGGGCATCCACCGCGTCGCGCCGCTGCAGCATGCGGTCTACGACTCTCGCGCCGGCCGATTCCGCCAATTCCGCCAGTTCGAGCAGGGATTCCGCGCCGTCGTGTGTGGCCCCGCGGACGACCAGGCCGACCAGGATGGCTCGCTCTTGTGCAACCGAAAACTTGCTTCTTTGATCTGTTTCCAATCTGTCTCGTTCCCGCCGAGCGGGTCAAAAGTCTGGAAGCGTAAAACACGGGTACGCCATATTTTAGGGGAACCCCGCCCGGATTCAACAAAAAACGCCTATACGCCCGCTGGTGGAGCGAGCGGAAAGGGGGAAGCTCACGCCGACGCGCCGGTCGCGCGTGAAGCCGCAATGGGGGCGATAACAGGGTAGCGGACGGCCAGTTCGTCCAGGTCGTGATACAGCCAAGCTCGTTCGGTGAGAAACGCCTGTTGTTCGGTCATGTGTGTGCGCCGGCACGCCTCGGCCAGAAGGGCGTGCACCAGGGCCGCTCGCGGCGAATCGAGCAACTCGGCGATCTGCAGCTTTTCCGGCAACGCCTGCACCGCCGCGGAAGGGTAGTCGGCCGCCAGTTCATACCGCAGTTGCAGCGGGAGCAGTTTCATCCGATCCGACAGCGAGAGCGTGGCGTCGTACACCGGCCGGATCGCGTCGTATGCCTCAGGCACGCGGTCGAGCATGAGCAGGCTGTCCGCCATCATCAGGCGAGTGTTGATCCAGATGCTGTGGAGCCGGCCCGACCGCTGCTGCAGGAGCTCGGCGCAAACTCGCACGACGTTCTGGTGGTCGTCGCGGCGAAACAGCAGCGAGGCCAGTTGTTGGCAGGCCACCAACTTCGCGCGAGCCGAGAGCGAGAACTGCTCGAGCACCCGCCGCAGCCAGACCTCCGCATCGTCGAGCTGACCGACGCTGAGCAACGCGCCGGCGGTTTGGACGTACCGGCCGTCCTTGGCGTTCTTGATCATCGTGAGCACCCAGATCACCAGCGTGCCGATGAAGATCGCGAACATCATCCGCTTGTTGTCCGGATGGGGCAGGCGCGACGCCCATATCACAGCGACGGCGGTGCCGGCCAGCAGCACGAATCGAGCCACCCGGATCATTCGCAGCTGGCGGCGAAATCCTCGCAGAAGCGCATCGAGTTGCGGCGTGTTCACCCGGCCACCTCCGCTGGTGAAGGTGAGTTGCGCAGCCCGGGCGGGATCACTGCTGCCGGATACTTGCGGCCCACACTTTCGAGTTCGCTGAACCGGTGCGTCAACTCGGACGCGGGCAGCAGCATGGTCGCAGCACGCCAGTAGCGAGCGGCTTGCTCCGTCTGGCCCGCGCTGTCGAATGCGGCGGCCAGCAGGGCGTAGCCGTAGCCCGCGCGACTGCCCAGGTGCCGGCGGAACAAGGCGCGGCGCTCTTCCGCGCGGTCCAGCCGATCGGTCGCGTGGCCCATGGTCACTTCGCGGAACAGTCCGAGCAACTCGATATGCGCTCGCAGCGAGCCGGGCAGTTCCTCACGCTCGAGCCGATCGATCAACCCCACCGCGTCGGTCGTCTGCCCCGTCCGCAGCATGGCCGCTCCCAGCCCCACACGGGCGGTGTGCAATTGAATGGGGTCGGCCAGCCGTTCTTCCAACAGATGCTCGTAAATGCGCTGTGAGACATCGAACGAATCGCCGGCCTCCGCCACCGCCGCCAACGCGAGCAGCGATTCCGCCCGTGCCGTCGGGTGTGGAACGGGCCGTCGCAACAGCCGGTGCAGCGCGTTGAGAGCCCGAGGCCATTGCTTGAGCTGCACCGCTTCGATGCTCTCCTGCACGTAGTGGGCCAGTTCCTTCTGACGCCAGACGGAATAGACCATCATCCCGGCCACCGCGAGCAGGACGACTTGAGGCAGGAGCCAGGTCAGAACGCCGTTGGGCGGCAGGAACTGCGTGTCGGCCGACAAAGCGCCCAGCAGTACGGAAAAACCCAGCAAAATGAACATCGGGCCGCGAATCAGGCCGCCACGAGGCTTGGAGGACAGGATCAGTTGTTCAGCGGTTTCCAGGGTTAACATCACGTTCAAAGTAACAACTCGGAAAACGGACCGCAACAAGGTTGCGCCGCAGGCGAAAGAGGGGCAGACATCCACAACACCGGATCAGGATCTACGGGCGGTGCCACTCGTCACAGCCATGGCAAAGGGACAAATCATGATAGGCGCCGTCGGCGTGCTTTTGTCGAATTTCGGCCAGAGCGGGCCCGTGCCAGATCGCGGCCAGGCCGTTCTCAGCCGGTGAGCCGATCGCGTGTTGGCCTCGGAAATCCTGGTCGCACAGCGTCATGCGGCCGTCGGCCAGGATGATCGCCCGCTTGGCCAGTCGCACGCACGCGGATCGACTGGGCGGCGACATCCGGACCACCGCCCGGTCCGGCCATTGTCCTGCGTAATGACTGGGGCCTGCAATGACCGCCGAGCCCGTCTGACGCATCCAGCGATCGTAGAACGGCTCCACGTCGTCCATCGACTCGGGGGTCTTGATCATCTCGCAGACGATCAGCGGGCGCGGAGCTTGCCGTTGCTGCTGTACGCAGCAGAGTTGCTCGATGTTCGCGACGACGCGCTCAAAATTGTCCGAATGATGCAGTTTGCGGTAGGTCTCGGGCGTGGCGGCATCGACCAGCACGTTCAGCACGTCGAGCTCGCAGGCGATCATGGCGTCAATGGCCGCCGCGTCCAGGTTGACGCCCGTGGTGCGTAAAGCGATCCCCAGGATGCCGCGATTGCGGGCATACTGGACAAATTGCGGCCACTGCGGGTGACAGAGCGGGTCGCCGAAGCCGCCAAGGACCACCAGCCGATCGTCACACGCGGCCAGCTCGTCGATGATGCGCCGGTACTGCTCGAAATCCATGACGCCGCGTCGGCCGAGGGCGGTGCCGCGTGGCCGTAGCGGCGAGTCCGCCAAGGGGTCGTCGGTGGTGATCTCGATCTCCACCTCTTGCGGGAGAGAACCCAATCCCTCTGTCCGGTGATCCAGGAGCCATCGCGACACCGTCAGCGCGTCGGGCGTTTCGCCGTTGCTGCCGGCCAAGTCGCGGTAAGCTCGGTGGAGCCGAGCTATGGCCGTGCCGGTGTCGGCGATGCACCGGCCCCAGGCGTGCGCGATGGTGGCGTCAGCGGCGAACCAGCACGGCTGATGGATCGCGTCGTGCCGGGGATCTTCGGGGTGGTACGCCAACACCCGGCCGGGCGGCTGGGCTGCTTCCGCCAGGCCGGCCAGGAATACCGGATGATAGATGGCGGCCGACAACCCTGGCGCCGCTTGCACCAGTCCCAATCGGACGTCGTCGCGAATCTTCTCGTAGTAGCTCACCAGCTCGCCCAGTAGCACGGGATCGAGCAGGGGGGCAGTAGCCGGCACGTCGATCACCGCGTCGGCACTCTCTCGTCTGGCGAGGGCTTCGAGCAGCCACGGATGGATGGTCTCGTCGTAGACCATCGTGCCGGCCAGGCCGCCGCGCCAGGCGTCCAGCGACCACTTGCGACCGCTGGCGACATAGCGGCTCCACGGCGGCGGGCCCGCTTGATGTGTCTCCACGGACACATCGAGGTCGCCCACTGCGGAACGCGCGGTCGCCTCCTGCGAGACGTCCACGAGCAGGTGAATACTCGCCAGCCGCGGCGTCTTGCGAAGCTGCATGATCGTGCGGCGGATCACGGTTTCGCCGCACAACTCCTCCTGCAGCCGCGAGGGCAGGCCGAGGAAGCTCCGCTCGAAGTCGGCACAGATGACCGCGATCGTCTTCATCGGCCCGCCTCCGCAAGGGCCGCGTCGAAGCGATCGCGACAGGTCTGAAGAATCTGTTTGAGCGCTTCCGCGCCTTCGAGAACGGCCTCGACGAAGCGAATGTCGCGTTCGAGTTGGCGGCGGGCCCGGGCGGGACCGTCCAGATCGGCCAGCGACAGGCGGCGATCGGCGGTGAATCGCTGCAGTTCCGCGTGCTGGCTGACGCTGCTCACCATCCGGTAAGCCCGTTCGTGCGACTTGATCTTGACCCGCAGGGCGTCCACCTCGGCAATCCGGCGATTGAACTCGACGGGGTTGTTGAGCAGTTCCGTGAGCGCCCGCAACACGGAAAGCATTTCTCGGCACGTGTCCTCCAGCGCGTCAACCTCCGCGATGCGGGCCACTACCTGCTCGCGGCCCGCCGGCAGCTTGGAGAGGTCGCGCCAGGTCATGCGATCGAGCTCGGCGAACGCCTCCTGGGGAATGGGCCGCGTGCAGTAACGCTCGGTGACCTCGGCGAGCGACATGACCCGCGTGCCGGCCTTGCGCACGCCGCCTTCCGTCGCGTCGATCACTCGGCCCGGCACCGTGGCGAAATCACCCTCGAACTGCTGGAGATACGTGAACAACTGCTCGTCGGTGTATATGTCGTGCCCGTCGATGTCCTTGACTTTCATGAGGATCTTGCGGTGCCGGACGATGCGCTCCCACTCTTTCATCTCCATGGTGCAGAAGCGGTTGAGCTCGGGCCGCCACAGGTCGTGGTAGGCCACGCCGGGCGAATAATAGACGTGGCCGGTGTAACCGAGGTCCTGTCCGACGAGCACCACGGGATCGCAGCCCATGTAAACGGCGAGATAGAACGCCAGATGTGCGACGGTGGCGCCGGCCTTGAGCCCGTCGCGTCGGCCGAGCTTCTCGCCGAGAACGGCCGTGGCGAAATCGTTGGCGAGCAGCGACACGCGGCCTCGGTAGGCGTCGACCACGTGCCAACTGACCTTGGGTTCGGCCACCAGGTGCGTACGGCCGAAATCCGAGATGCCTTCGAAGAACTTGCGCGACAACTCGTGATAATCGAGCGAGGTGACGAAGTCCGGCTCGATGCCTCTGTCCAACAGCAGCTTGTACGTGGTCTGAACGGCGATGATGATCGCCTTGCCCCGCAGGCTCGCCAGTTGGTCGATGTTCTTGCGCAGCGAGGGACCGGCCGAAACGACTACTGCCGGATAGCCCGCAAATCGGTCGCGCAGGCAGTCGATGGGCGGCGTGGCGAGAAAGGCGGGCAGGTTGTTCGCGACGTTCTGGTTGGTGATCCGCGAGTTGGTCACCAGCGTGACCATGCACATGCGGCAGTAGGTCATGTGCTCGGCGATCAGCTTGCGCATGGCGGCGTGAAACTCGCCGGCCAACCGTTCCGACGCCGGGTGAGACACGAACTGCGTGCCGATCATCATCAGGTTGTTGTACGGCTCGAGACGGGTCTGAATTTCGCTTCGGTCGGTGCTGGTCAGCACGATGCAGCGATCATGGGCCAGCAAGTCGGCCAGATCGACCGACTCGATCGCCTTGCGGAGCACCTGCAGATTCGGCTCAGCCACAATCAGGAACGCATCACCCTTGAGCCGGTTTCGCAGGGCCTGCAGGTGATAGCCCAGGCCGAAGCCGCTGACGAAATAGCAGAAGGATTCGCCGACCTCGACCGCCTCGGCGAGTTGCCGAGCCTCGGCGAGCGGATCGAATCGGCTGTGCAACTGGAGCGAGCGGCCGTTCACCTTCACCGAAGCGGTGGGAGGACCGGCACGGCTTGGCTCGACGACGACGGTTCCGTCGTCTGGCGTCTCATCGATGCGCTGCGCCAGCCGCGGGTCCGACCGGAACAACGCCGCCATGTTCCGGCAATACACCGCGTCGGCCGTTTGCTGCATTGTTGCGATGTTGGCCATCCTTGCCACAACCCCATCCGCGCGACATCCCGTCACGCTCCAGCCACCGGCGACCTCAGCAACGCCCGAAACCCCGCCTGCTCCAAGTGGTGATCCCAGGTGAGGGCATCGGTGGCACCGTGCTCGCGCATGGTGATGAAAGAATTGCAGTCCGTCAAGCTCCACGGCTTGTCCGGCCGGTTCTCAAAGAGTTCGAGGCCCTTCTCAAACAGCGCGTTGGAACACTGGACGATTCTCGTGTCGGGATCCTCACGAAGGTATTTCAAGGTGCGGCTCACAACGTCGCGCGCTCTTTTGGACAATGCATCCGCAAATTCGACCAGCACGTATTCGGTGGTGAGAACGGGCGGGCGAAGTAACAGCTGGAGGCGAAGCGCCTTTTCGTGGAGTTCGTCACTGCTCACAAGAAGGGCGAGAAGCCACGAGGTGTCCACGAAGGTGTATTTCATCGGCGGGGGCCACCCTTGACGTAGTGCTCATGTTGAGCGGCAAAGTCGGGAGGCAGCTCGCAAGGACGCGCCAGCTTGACGAGTTCGTCGAATACGGTCGGCTTGGGGGCTTGGAACGATACCTCCACCGGAGTATTGGGCTGCACTTCCTCCGGGATCGGCTCGTCCAGAACAATGTTCTCCCCGTCAAAATGCCCTCTGATGACCATGTGTTTTCTCCCGGACGTCCCGTCAACCATTATATCGGCCGAGCCTCGCCTGGAGAACTAATAGGCCCGGCGGGCCAAGGCGGGCAAGGTGGTCATACCCTGTGTGAAAGTCGGCGACGGGAGCCATCACTAATCCGCGAAGCGGGTTTCGATGGCCAGGGCGGCCTGGAGGCGGTCGAGATATTCGTCGCGGGGGATTTCGCGGGCGCCGAACCGGGCCAGGTGGGGGGTCAGGAACTGGATGTCCAAGAGCGTCATGCCGCGGTCGCGCATACGCTGCACGAGGGCGACCAGGGCCACTTTGGAGGCGTCGCGCTGGCGGCTGAACATGGATTCACCGAAGAACGCACCGCCGAGTGCCACGCCATATAGCCCGCCCGCCAACTCGCCGTTTCGCCAAGATTCCACGGAATGAGCCAGCCCCAGATGGTGCAGCGTGACATACGCCTCAATGATCTCCTCGGAGATCCAGGTGCCTTCGGCGCGATCGGCACAGCCGCGCATGACGGCCTCGAAGTCGCCGTCGATGCGCACCTCGAACCGCCCCTGGCGGCAAGTCTGGCGGAGCGTGTGCGACGCATGAAACTCGTCCAGCGGAATGATGGCCCGCGGGTCGGGGCTGAACCACTGGATCTGCCCATCGACGTCCATGGGAAACAGGCCGGCCGTGTAGGCCGCGACCAGCAGTTCGGGCGTGAGCGGAATAGCATCGTGCCGACTCATATGACGTCAGCATAACCGCCGGCGATTCCGCTTTCAGCCCGGACGGGGGGCGGGTTGCGAATCCGGGGCCAGAATGGTGGCGGGTTGTGTCGCAAGGTCGCTGGCCGGCGTACCTGTCAGCAGGCGGATCCAGTGCTCGGCCACGCCGGCGACGGTGGCCGGGCTCGAGGCTGACGCCAGAGCCGACGCCGGATCCACGCCGCGACTGCGCAAGTCACCCTGCAGAGCCTGGATAGCTCGTTGTGCACTCATCTGTGAGTAGGGCAACACGTCGATCGGACGGGTATCATGTCGAGCTCGCATCATGAGCGTCACCGCCTCGCGGCAGCCCAGCAAGCCGAGCGAATCGATGACCTGGGCGGCCACGTGCGGCGGCGCGGGCCGGCTTGCGGCTTCGCACAGCGCGGCTTGCGCCTCCGGGCCTCCAATCCGCCCCAAAGCCACGGCAGCACCCCAGGCCCGAGGATCGTCGCCCCGCGACAACACGTGCTGAAGGGTGGTGACGTGTTGACGGGCATCGCGCCGCCACGCCAACGCCGTGGCCGCAAGCCCCGCTACGTCCGGCTCTTCGTCGGCCAGCAAGTCGAGGAGACAATCGGCGCCGCGAGCACCCTCGCAATGACGAAGAACCGTGATTGCGGCTTCGCGCACCTCCGCGCGAGGATCATCGATCAGCCGAGCAAGGGCGGGCAAGGATTGATCGCGGATGGACGCCAGCCGTACCACGTAGTAGTCGCGCGTCTCACGTGTTTCCGCCCGGACGGCCTGCCACGCCCACCACTGGGCGCGAATCTCCCAGCGAAAGAGCATGGCCAGCACCCACACGCCGACGAGCAGAAGCAGTACGGCGATGAACGAGCCGTGTCGCTTCCGCTCGCCGGCGAGCGAAGGACCGGGGAACCGCGCGGGGGGCTGGGCGTGGTCAATCGAAGACATCTTCCAGCGTCTCGCGGCCGTTGCCGTTGGAGCGGGCATCGGACCCGCCGCCGCCCGAGCGGCGCTTGGATCGCGGCTCGGGCATGGATCGTGCGCTTTCCGGCAGATCTTCGATGCGAACCGTGCCGCCGCGCTGGTCGAGGCACTCGAACGAGTACTGGTCGGGTCCGAGATTTTCGTCGGTCCGAATGATGATGCGCCGGCCGGTTTCCTGCTCGAGCGCGTGGATGGCCGCACGCTTGCGATTCTGCAATTGGAACCCGACGGCGGGCGCCACGCGGACCTCCACCGTGTCCACCTGGTCGTGATGCGTGGCCAGACGCAGCAGCCGCATGATGTCCAGCGTCATGGACTCGCTGTTCTTGACCAGGCCGGTGCCGCGACAGTGCGGGCAGTCCTGATAGATGCTGCGCTTGATCGACGGCCGCATGCGCTGCCGCGTCATCTCGATGATGCCGAACTGGCTCATCCGCAGGCACTTGGCCCGTTCCTTGTGCTTCTTGAGGGCCTCACGCAGCGCCCGCTCGACGCCGCGGCGATGCTTCTCCAGCCGCATGTCGATCAGGTCGCAGAGGATCAGCCCGCCCAGGTCTCGCAGTCGCAACTGCCGGGCGATCTCCTCAGCCGCTTCGAGATTGATGCGGTATGCGGTCTCTTCCGCGTCGTCGTGCTCGCGGTATTTACCGCTGTTGACGTCGATGGCCACCAGAGCCTCGGTCGACTCGATGACCAGCGAGCCGCCCGAGGGCAACGGAACGTATCGCGAGTTGATCCGCTCGATTTCCTGTTCGAGCTTGTACTCGTGGAAGAGCGGGCGATGGCCCGTGTACACCTCCACGGGCGCGCTGCTGCGCGGCATGGCGATGGCCAGGAAATCGCGGACTTTCTCCGCGGTTTGAGCGTCATCGACCAGAATCTTGGAGAAGTCCGGCGAGAACACATCGCGAATGGTCCGGATGACCAGGTCCGATTCGCGGTACAACTCGCAGGGGGCTCGCTCGGTCTTGATGCGCCGCTCCACGACCTTCCACAATCGCTGGAGGTAGAGCAGATCCTGCTGGAGCTCGCGTTTCGTGCGGTCCAGGCCCGCGGTCCGCAGGATGAAACCCATGTCTTTGGGCAGGTTCAGCTCTTCCAGAACCTTGCGCATCTTCCGCCGGGCTTCTTCGTCCTCGATTCGCCGCGACACGCCCAGGCGGTTCATGCCGGGCATCATCACCAGGTATCGCCCCGGGATGGAGATGTACGTGGTCAGCGTCGGACCCTTCGTGCCGATGCCTTCCTTGATGATCTGGACGATAATTTCCTGCCCGCGGCGCAGACACTTCTGGATGGGCGGCCGATCCCGGCGGGGGGTTTTGCGGCCCACTTCCTCGACGGTCTTCATGCCGCCGGGGAAGTACTGCGGTTGCAGGTCGGAAATGTGCAGGAAGCCGTTCTTGGGCAGGCCGAAATCCACGAAGGCCGCCTGGATGCTCGGCTCGACGTTTGTCACACGTCCCTTGTAGATGTTACCCACGTGCGACTCGGCGCTGGCTCGTTCGATGAACAGTTCCTCGAGCCGATTCTGATGCAGGATGGCGATCCGGCACTCTTCGCCTTCGGCCACGTTGATCAGCATGAGCCGGCCGTTCTTCTCGTCCACGGGAGTTGTCGGTTCGAGCTCCTCCTCGGACAACTCGGCGTCCCACTCCGTGTCAGCCGGTAGCGGTGCCGCCAGGGCGGTCTCTGAGGTAGGCGAGTTCGTCGACGAGGCCGAGCTGTCGGCGGACGCTTCGGGCTGAACCGGTGCCGCCGTTGAACCGGAGCTCTGTCCGCTGGTTTGTGCTTCGCCCGGCTCATCCTGACCCTGCTGGTCTTTGCGATGACGGCCGCGACGGCGGCGACGACGACGGCGCGACTTTTGAGGCCGTTCCTCATCGGTGGTCGGTTCACCCGCAGGTGCCTCCGCAACGGCTTGATCTTCGACCTCGCTCTCGGCATCGGGCTCGGCTTGCGCCTCGGACTCCAGTTCGAGTCCCGCACCGAAGTCGGAATCGACGTCCGCTTCCTTCTGGTCCACCGGACGGAAGGGCTCGCGGCCGGCCTCTTGCGACTTGGCGGGCTGAGCGGGCGCCTGCCGGGTCGGACGAGGTGCCGCTTTCGATGCAGGCTCTGCCGCTTTGGTGTCCGCACGAGCAGGAGTCTGCGGCTCGGCTCGCGGCGCCGGGCTGGCCGCAGCAGCGGGGGCATCATCGGACAGTTCCGGCCACGCCGGGATGTCCAGCAACTCGGAATCGGCACGCGGGGCGGGCTTCTCGGTCACGGCCGAACCAGTCGGCCGTGAGGGACGAAGCGGCCGACCTCGTCCGCGGTTAGCCAGCCGGCGGCGGTCGTCACTCGCGCCCACGGCCGCCCACTCGGCCAGTGCCGTTGCACCGGGATCTTCGACCGGCTCAGGCTGAGCCACCGCCTCCACGGGCGCTTCGAGTTCCTGCACGGTGGGCACGGATGATTCGGCGATTGACGATGACTCGGCAAGTGCCGAGGACTCTGCGGGGGCCGACGATTCGACTGTCGAAGCTCCCACAACCGCTTGTGCCGACTCGATCGCTTCCGTCGCTTCAACGGTCTCTTCTGATTTCGGCTTCACGCGGCGAGGGCGAGTCCGTGTGGTCCTGGCCTTGGTTTCCTTCGTCGCCTTGGCAGTGGTCGACTTCTTGGCGGCGGTACTGCTCTTGGCTCGCGTCGCCGTCTTGGTCGTCGTGGTCTTGCGAGTGGTCGACTTGGTGGTTCGTCCGGTCTTCTTCGGCTTGTCTTGTGCTTCGGGTTTGTCTTTGTCTGTCATGGTTACTTGCTCGGTGACATCCTTGTCCTGAGCGATGGCGGTGAAAGCAGCTCGCCGAGTCTTCTACTCGTCTGCGGGGCTGTGCGGTTCGGGACCGGCCGGGGCCTGGGTTCGCCAGGCGATCGCCGTTCGACAGACCCGATGGTGCCATTGGGCCGGGTCCAGTCCGACGGCGGCCAGAAACTCCGAGGGCCGGATGGTGCCGCCACCGCTGATCCGAACGGTCCAGGAAAGGCGGCGGCCTTCGATGCCCGCGTGCAGCAAATAGCTTCGCAGGTCCAGCTCCTTGCCCGGTTCGGACTCACTGTCGCTCCGACGAATGGGCCAGTTCGAGGCCTGCAGGAGAACGCCGATCCGTTCGCCGACGGGGGCGACCTGATCGGCGGGAAGCTCCAGGCTGTAGGTGGCCGACTCCGGTTGCATGGGACGCTGCCCGGGCGGAATCCACGCCTCCTCGAGTGTCACGCTGCCTGGCATTTGGGCCGCCAGTTGTCGAAGGGCTTCCTGCGGGTCCATCGGGCCAGTGAATTCAACCACCAGCACGTCCGCCGTGGAAGCGATGCCAACCGGTCGAGGCAGAGGCAGCGAAAGCTTGGGCCTGGGGTTGAATCCCTCGGAAAACCGCACCGGCAATTGGGTGCGGGCGAGGGCCCGCTCGAACAGCCGCATCATGTCATGATGCGAGATGAACCGGACATCGTCCTGGACAGCGAAACGGATCGCTACTTTGTACCGCAAATCGCTCTGTACTACCTGTGAAAACAGTGTTCCGATTCGTTCGGCACCGCACCGTGCGGGCCGTGTTTCGTCGTCTAATCCCTCCTGACCTCCCGGCCTGAGTCGGCCGGATGACCTTCCCGGCCGTCGAGGCCGGATATCGATCGCGCGGCCCACCCGCGGGCGGGCCGTCTTGTCCTACAGCGCTTCGGGCGCAATTCGGCGCGTCTCGTCGCGCAGATAGTTGCTCACCTGCCGGTCGGTGTCGAACGACAGGGCCCGCCGGGCGATTCGGACTGCCCGGGCAATCGTGGTGGACCGGATGATCTTCTTGATCTCCGGGATGTCGTTCGGAGCCATGGAGAACGATCGCAGGCCGATGCCCAGCAGGAACAGCGTGTACATCGGCTCGCCGGCCATCTCACCGCACAGGCTGCATGGCACGTTGGCCCGGTTGGCCTCCCGGATGATGTCTCGCAGCATTCGCAGAACGGCCGGATGCGAGGCGGTGTACAGCGGGGCCACCCGCTCGTTGCCGCGATCGACCGCCAGCGTGTACTGGATGAGATCGTTGGTCCCGATACTGATAAAGTCGGTTTCGCGGAGCAGTTCGCGGATCTGGATGGCGGCGGCGGGCGTTTCGACCATGATGCCCACCGGCATGTCCCGGCGGAAGGGGATGCCCAATTCTTCCAGATCTTCCATGGCATCGCCCAGGGCCATCTTGGCCTGCCGTAGCTCCATGAGCCCCGAAATCAACGGGAACATGATCCGCACGTCGCCTTCCACACTGGTCCGCAGGATGGCCCGCAACTGCACCTTGAACGGCTGGAGATTCTGCAGGCAGTACCGGATGGAGCGCAAGCCCAGGAACGGGTTGCGTTCCGGATCGCGGGCCTGCGACTGCGTGTACTTGTCGGCGCCCAGATCGAGCGTGCGGATGATCACCGGCCGTTGGCCGATGTTGCGCATGACCAGCGTATAGGCGTCGTAGTGCTCTTCTTCCGTGGGCTCCTTCTCGCTCCGCAGGTACAGGAACTCGGTGCGATACAGGCCGATGCCCTCGGCACCTTTTTCGAGTGTGGTCTGGACTTCGTAAGGAAACTCGATGTTCGCCAGGAGCGAGATCTGAACGCCATCCTCGGTGACGGCAGGCTTGTCGCGCAGCTCGATCAGACCGGAGCTGACTGCGGCCAGCCGCCGCTCCTCGGCCCGGTACTCGGCGAGCATCTCCGGGTCCGGCCCGACGATCACCAGACCCTTGGTTCCGTCGAGGATGATCGTATCGCCGGTCGAGACTCCCGCGGAGATGTTCTGGAGCCCCATGACGGCGGGGATGCCCATCGACCGCACGACGATGGCGGTGTGCGACGTCAGTCCGCCGGCGTCCATGGCCACGCCGATGATCTTGGCCTTGACCAGATTCGCACTCTGCGACGGCGTCAGATCGTGGGCGACCAGGATGGACGGCTCGGGCAGGTTGCTCAGATCCTCGTGTTCCTGGCCGATCAGGTTGCGCAGCAGCCGCCGCTCGATGTCGCGAACGTCCTTGTACCGCTCGCGCAGGAGCTGGTCCTGCATCTTGAGAAACCGCCGCTGGTAGCCTCGCAAAGCTTCGCGGACGGCAAACGCCGCGGAGTAGTTCTGGTTGCGGATGAGCTGGGCGATCTGCTCGCGGAGGCGGCCCTGCGTGAGCACGCCGTAGTGGAAATCGAAGATCGAGGCGATGTCGCGGCCCAACTGCTCGGCGGTGGCGTCACGCAGGCTGTTCAGCTCGGTGATGGAGTCCTCGAAGGCCTTCCGGAGCTTCTCCAGTTCGGCCTCGACCTGCTCGGCGGGAACGTTCCGGTAGGGGATCCGGTACTCGCCGGAGTCGAGCACGACGGCGTTGGCAATGACCACGCCGGGCGAAACCGCAATGCCTTTTTTGATCTCCATGAGCTTCGATATTATTGCTGGCCGGCCGGCGGGGGACCGATTGGAAACGGCCCGGCGTGCCCACGAACGGGCCAATTTGCGCCGGGCCCCCCGACGTATTTACATTTCGCCGAATCCGCTGGCGACCAGGGCGGCGAGGGCCTCGATGGCGCCGGCGGCGTCCGGGCCATCCGCGGCCAACTCCATGGTCGACCCCTGAGAGGCCTCGAGCAGCATCATCTCCATGGGGTTCTTGCCGTCGACGACACACTCGCCCTTCTTGACCCGGACTTGGGCTTTGAACTGGTTGGCCAGATCGACAAACCGCATTACCGGGCGCGCATGGAGCCCTTGGGGGTTAACGACAGTGACAATGCGCGCTTCCTCTGCCAAAACGGGTCTCGACTGAACTGATCATCCGCTCGCCGGGCGGGCCGGCGGGCGGGGTCTTGCCTGTGTTTCCTCACCAACTCAACTAGGTAACTCGTCCGCTTCCTGGATCAGCTCGATGATCTCCTCCTTGGTGGCAGCCTGCCGGAGGAATCGCCGGAAATTCTCCCGCTGCAAGTGCCGGAAGATATTCTCCATGGATGCCAGGTGCTGGTCCGGGTTGTCCACGGGGCTGAGCAGGAGCACGACGAGGTAGACCGGAGCCCGATCCAGGGCGTTGAAGTCCACCCCGGTGCTCGAGCGCCCGATGGTCGCACAAATCTGCTTGATGGACGGATGCTTGACGTGGGGGACGGCGACTCCCTTGCCGAACCCGGTGCTGCCCTGGTTCTCCCGAGCGATCACGGCCTTGCTGATGGCCGTGGCCTCTTTTTCATCCCAACCCATGCTCTTGGCCAGAGCGTCCACCAATTCCCGGATCACGCCGTTACGGTCGGCCGACTGTAGTTCCGGGATAATCGCATCCGTCCGAATGAAGTCAGTCAGTTTCATAAAAAACCCTTTACGCGGGACTCGTTCAGCTCGTTTGACGGGGACGGCTCAGCTCTCGGGCTGGGGCGGGGACCCGGGCTGGTGCTTGCGGTTGCGGAGCTTCTCCTTGTGCTCACGCAATTGTCGTTCCATCTTATCGATGACGAGATCCACCGATTCGTGAAATTCGTCGGCCTCCACCTGGGCCACGAATGTCTGCTTATGATCGGTCCGTACGAGCAGTTCCGTGCGAAACCGCATCGATTCCCGGTCCGCGAGTACCTGGATCGACTCGATCCGGTCGTAAAAGCGTTGGAGTCGGGCGACCTTCTCGTTCACGAACTGACGCATGGAGTCCGTGACTTCGAGGTGTCGTCCCGTGACGGATATCTCCAAGGCATGTCTCCTGATCCGGCCCTCGGGGCCGGGGTTCGAGTCGGGTCCAGCCGAGCGGTGCGCACCCCTGTGGCGACCTTCGGGTAAGTCAAAACCCGGGGGGCGACGCCGGGGGCGGCGCCCGGCCGAGCCATGACTCGACTCGAATGTACGGCATGGGCCGTTCTGCGTCAATAGAGGCTCAAACTGCCCCAACCTGCTCATGGGCTAGGGTTTGCAATCCCTGGGCGGGAGCCCTAAGATGCCGGTGAATGTACGAGGTTTTCTCCATGAACCGGGCCGGCAACCCCCGCTGGGCGGTTATGGCCACCGCGATTCTGTTCCTCCTCACGACCGCGATTGCGGGCTTGGTTTCACATCAGAAGTCTAGGCAGGCGGAGATTGTTCTGGGGGATCGGCAGTTGTATCCCGGGCTTCATCTGCAGGCCGGTTTCCCCCGGGGCTGGGAGATCGCGCCGGCCGAGGCGGTCGCGGGAGGGCAAGTGGTCGTCGCCAGTGACCCGTCCAGCGAGCTGGGTCGGCATCTGGTTGTGTTCCGGATGCGTCCGTCCGTGCGCGGGCCGAGACAGATGACGCGGTTGGCGGCGGTGCTGCGTGCGGTCCGGGCGATCGATCCTGACGCCCGGTGTGGCGAACCCGGACGTGGGGGACCATCCAAGCTCGGGGGGCTCGAGAGCGAGGTATACGAGTTAATGGTCTTGTCGCCGGCGATGGGTGGGGGGCTGCAGAGCGGCCTGGCCAACGTGGCGACCACGCCCGATCGACACGTCGTCGGTGTGCTGCTCATTACGGAGGGGCCGGTTACCCGGCGGGACCGGCGGCTGATCGCGGCATTCAGCGACAATGTCATCTACCAGTCGCAGCCGTCGCCTCGCGGCAGGGCGGACGACGCGATTGACGGACCGGTCGAGGGGGCTGAAGATGCCGAGAAACCCGGTCCGTCGCCTTCGGTTCAGGTCTACCGACCCGAAGAGCCCGGTGGGCCTGGAGCCGGTGTGACGCTGGTGCGCGAAGGCGTCGGCGGAGCCTGAGATCGTCATTCGTATCGGATTCGGCGTCGCTCATCCCAGAGGAGTTTTCTGACTCATGAGGCGTTGTTCTCTCCTGACCGGTGTGTGCGCCTCGATCCTGGTGCTCGGCAGCCGGGCGTCCGTCAGCACGGGGCAGGTTCCGGCGGGAGCGGGCGCGACCGCGCCGGATTCGCAGACCGGACCGGCGCCGGCAGCCGGCGCGGTGCCCAAGGGAACGCTCGGCCCTCAGTACGTGGATGCCAGTTTCGGATTCGGGTTTCGGCCGCTGGCCGGTGCGACCATCGACCGGCGAAAACGAACGGTGGAAGGGCGGCTGCAACTCGCGCAGTTTGTCCGGTTGGACGTGGCGTGGTCGTTGGCCGTGCGGCTGTCGAGCAGCCAGCGGCCCATCGACGTCGAGGCAGCCCGGGAGGCCTTGGAGTTCGACCTGTCCGTTCAATACCCGGACTGGCGGGTGACGCTCGCGGAGACAGTGCAGGTCGGCCCGCGCGAAGGGGTGCGGCTGGCCGCGGCGTTCTCGGGCGAGGGGCAGATCTGGCTGCGGCAACAACTGGTCGTTCCACTTCGGCCGAAAGAGTACGTGTTGCTGATCCTGACCACGCCTCACGACGATCTGGACGTGGCGGGCCGGACGTTTTCCGAGATCCTCGAAAGCTTCCAGATCGTGCGAACCGAGACGCAGCAGAAGCAAATCGAGGCGGCTTTGGAACGCGGAGCCGATCTCCTGCAACGCGCGGGGCACGGGGAGAAAAAGATTACCGATCGCATTCTCGAGCCGGTGACCTTGCGGCTGACGCGCGAAGGTCAGCCCGTGGGGATGGTGGAAATTCACGAAAAGGTGGACAAGATTGCCGGCAAGGAGGGCGTGCGGAACCTCCAGCAGGCATGGATCTTCAATCCCGACGGGAGTGTTCAGTTCCTCCAGGAGGAGAAGTTCATCTCGGCGGATTTCACGTATGACGAGTGGCGGAACCTGACGCAGCTCATGCCCAGCAAGCAGACGGACCCCAAACAGCGGGTGATCATGCACATGGAGGCGGGGATTCGCCGGGGCGATCAATTGATTGTCAAGTACGCGGGGCAGAACCCGAACGATCGGCAGGACAAGGCCATCGAGATCGATCGTTCGTACGGCTCGACCGGTCTGCCGCTGCTATTGCCGCGGTTGGTCGATCTGGACTCGCCCGAGTTGTACGCCTTCAGCATGTATGACACGGAGCGGCGGGGCATGTCGTTGCGGACGCTGCGCGTGGCGGGGCCGGCCCAGGTGACGGTCGCCGGCCGGCGGGTCTCGGGCTACAAGATCGAGGATTGCGAAGGACTCCTGCCGCCGGTGAACGAGATCATCGTCGATCGGTCCGGGCGGCCGGTTCACCTGGCCTCCGGGGCGGTGGAGATGACGCTTGTATCGCCCGAGCAACTCGAGGCCGAGTTCGGTGAGCGCATTCGAGCGACACAAAAGCAGTTTCGCGAAAGCATGGGTTTGCCGGAGCCGTCCGCGCAACCTCAGGCCGGTCCGGCGGGCAAGTCAAGGGCACCGGAGACGAAGACGCGATCGCCCGGCCGGACGCGCGGCCGATCTCGGACCCGATAAAGGCGACACGATGACCGATCAACCCGTTCGTGAAGATCAACAGAATGGCCAAGCAGCCGCCGGCGTCGCTGATGCCGACGGCGCCGATACGTCGGCGGCCGTGCCCGCGCTGGACCTGGCTCAGATCAAGGACTACGCCCGCGTCAAGCGTTGGTGCCATTTGTCTGGCATCGCAATCTCGGTGGCGTACTGGGTTTTCTGGACGGCGGTCGCCTTTTCGTTTGTGGGCTGGCTCGACGGCTTCATCGACAACCGGTGGCTGGGGTTGCTGGTGACGGCCGGCGCGATGGTGGGCGGCAGCGTGTTGGTCGGTCTGCCGCTGGATTACTACAGCAGCTACGTCGTCGAGCAGCGCTTCAAGCTAAGCAATCAGACGCCGTGGACCTGGTTGGTGTTCCAGTTCAAGTCCTGGGCGGTCGGCGGCGTGCTCGCGGTCATTCTCGTGGGCGGCTTGTATGGGGCGGTCTGGTACGCGGGTCCGCTATGGGGCGTGTGGCTGTGGATCGGCCTGATGGTGCTCAGCGTGGTGCTGGCCAAGCTGTTTCCGCTGGTGATCCTGCCGTTGTTCTATCCGGCCACGCCGCTGCAGAAGCCCGAACTCGAACAGCGGCTGAGCGAGCTGGCCGGACGAGCGGGCATGACCATCACCGGTGTATACAACCTGGGCCTGAGCAAGGACACGAAGAAAGCCAACGCCATGCTGGCCGGGCTGGGTGCGACGCGACGGGTGTACCTGTCCGACACGCTCGTGGGGACGTTCGACGCCGATCAGATCGCCGTCGTTTTCGCTCACGAGCTGGGGCATCACGTTCATCGGCACATCATCAAGATGATCGCATTGTCGGCCGCTGTGACATCGGTGCTGGTTGCTCTGTTCTACTGGCGGCTCAATCCGTACGCGGGATCGCAGGCGGATTGGACGGGGGCGGTGGCAGCCTTCGCGCCGGTGATGCTCATCTCGACGGTGTACCCATTGTTGATCGGGCCGCTGACCAACGCGATCAGCCGGCACTTCGAGCGTCAGGCCGACTGGAAGGCGCTGGAAATGACCGACGACCCCGCCGCGTTCCGCGGAGCGTTCGAACTGCTGACCCGCATGAATCTGGCCGACCCCGACCCGCCGCGGTGGGAAGAGATCCTCTTCGACGACCACCCGGCGACGGCCAAGCGCATCGCCATGGCCACCGCCTACGAAACCGCCCGCACCTCGGCGCGTTCGTGAGTGCGGCTCCGCAGTGAGGCGGTGCAACGTCGTCCGCGCCGGAACTCTCGAGAGGGGAGCAAACTGACGAGGAAAAGAGACGGCGAGGTCAAGCCCCGCCGCTTGCGTGAGGCCTCTCGTATGGCCCACAGCTCATAGCTCACAGCTCATAGCTGACAGCTGATAGCTGACAGCTTTTCTACCCTTTGATCCCCGTCGTCGCGATGCCGCGAATGAAGGTCTTCTGTGTGAAGAAGAACAGCACGATGATGGGGACGCAGACGAGCGTACTGGCGGCCATGAGGCTGGACCAGTCGACGCCGCCCTGCTGGGATTGGTACGCCTGCAGGCCGAGCGAGAGGGTGAAGGTCTCGCGGCGCGTCAGGTAGAGCAACGGGCCGAGGAAGTCGTTCCAGGCATACAGGAAATGGAACAGGGCCACGACGGCCAGCGCCGGGCGGCTCAGTGGCAGGATGATCCGCCAGAAGATGCCGAACTCGCTGCAGCCGTCGATGCGGGCGGCTTCCGAGAGATCGCGAGGGATCGTCAGGAAGAACTGTCGCAGGAGGAAGATGTTGAAGCCGGTGCCCAGAGCCGGCGGCACCCAGAGCGGCAGGAGCGTGCCCACCCAGCCGAACGTCTTGAACAGGGCGTACATGGGCACCATGAGCACGGGGAAGGGCACCATCATGGTCGCCAGCGTCACGGCGAACAGGACGCCGCGGCCGCGCCAGGGGATCTTGGCCAGGCTGTAGGCGGCCAGGGCGGAACTGATTACGGTGCCGATCACACCGAGCGTGCAGACGATGAGCGAGTTGCGCAGGTAGAGGAAGAACAGCGGAATAGTTCGCTCGCCGAGGAACGGGATCCACACGCGCGTCGTGCCCATCTTGCGAATCGCGTTGGGGTAGTTTTCCCAGAACAGCCGAGCCCGCCCGTCGATCTTCTCGGGCGGGAGCAGATCCCACTCGGCGGGGGCGTCGATCTGCTCAGTCTCCTTGCGCTCTTTCACGTAGTACCAGCCCGGCTCGGCCCGGTAGAGCAGCGTGGCGCCCAGCCACTCGGTGGATCCGGCGATGACGGTCCGGGCCTTGCCGTCCTTGTATTCATCCACGCCGATGACTCGCTTGATGCCGGCCTGCGGCCCCTCGGTCATGCGGACCACCAGGACGGGCGCGGTGAGCGGGTTGTTGTCGCGGATCACCGGTTGATAGCGGCCGTTGAGCGTGGCCTTGTAGTCGTAGGGCACCCACCGCGGCGGCATGGTGTTGGTCTGCTCGATGGGCTTGAGCGACGTGCCCAGCATCCACACGAACGGGAACACGAACGCGCAGCTGCCCACGATGAGCAGGATGTAGGTCAGAACTCGGCCGTAGATCGTCCTCGGTTCCATGGGCAAAAGCTGTGGGCTTTGAGCCGTGAGCTATGAGCCAGACATCCAGCTGATGGCTGATAGCTGACAGCTGATAGCTATCCCAAATACGTGATCCGGCGCCGGGCCGTGCCGTGGGCGATGAGCGTCAGGATCACGACGATCATAAACAGGATCCAGGCCATGGCGCAGGCATAACCCATGTGCAGCCACTCGAGGGCTTGGCCCCAGAGATAAATCGCATAGAACAACGTCGAACGGGCGGGCATGCCGGCCGTGCCGCCCATGGGCCCGCCACCCATGATGTACGCCGCGGTGAAGAACTGCATGACGTTGATCAGGCCAATGATCAGCGTGAAGTAGATCACCGGCGACAGGCAGGGGATTGTGACGTGGAAGAGCTTTCGCCACCAGCCCGCGCCGTCGATTTCGGCTGCCTCGTAGAGCTCGGCCGGCACGTCCTGCAGTCCGGCGAGATAGACGATCATGGTGCCGCCGACGCCCCAGACGCTCATGATGGCCAGGGCCGGCTTGGACCAATTGGGGTCGCTGAGCCACGTGGGCGGGGCGAGATGGACCCGGGCGTCCGAGCCCAGGCTGCTCAGCAACGAGTTGATCAAGCTGTTGAGCGGATCGAGCACGCCGCTCAGCGCGTAGTTCAGAATGCCGTACTGGCCGTTGAATACCCAGAGCCACAGCATGGCCGAGGCCACCGCGGGCACGAGGCAGGGCAAGTAGAACAGCGTGCGGAAGATGGGCAGGCCGCGTACGCCGCTGTTGAGCAGGATGGCCAGGAACAATGCGGTGACCAGTCCCGCGGGCAGGGCCATGGCCGCGAAAATGAACGTGTTGGAGAGCGACTTGTGAAAGACCGTGTCGCCCATGAGGTCGCGGTAGTTTTGCAGGCCGATCCAGACGGGCGGCTGCAGCGTCGAGTAGTCGCAGAAGCTCAGGTACAGCGACGAGAGAATGGGGAAGGCCAGGAACGTGCCCAGACCGACGAGCCACGGGGCGGCAAACAACAGTCCGTTGCGCAAATGCCGTCGTTCGGCGCGGGTCATGGGGCAGCCTCCTGCCGGGCGGCCCGCAGGGCGAGCGACTTTTGATAGCGGGCCCAGCCTGCGCTGATGCGGGTTTGGACCATGTCGAGAGCCTCTTTGCCCGTGTAGGGCTGGCCTGTCTCCGGATTGATCTCGAGGTATCGCATCTTTTCGACGGCGGCTCGGATCTCGTTGTCGTATCGGCTCCAGATGCCCATCTGCGGATAGTGCCAGACGCCCGGGCCCTTGGACAGATCGATGAACAAGCGGATGTACCGGTGAGGATGGTTCTCGAGAAATCCTTCGCTCACCTCGGCAAGCGGCGTGTTCTTGCGTTGGCCGAGGTTAAGCGTCTCCATGCCCCGCTGTGAGGAGACGAACTTGACGAATTCCCAGGCGGCGTCACGTCGATGCTGAGGCAGGCCGGCGGGTATGATCAGCACGTCGGCGTCGGCGAGCGTGAAGTTCTCGGGGCCGCGGGGCGTCTTGGGCCAGGGAGCGGCGCCGTAGTCCATGCCCGGCGCGTACTGGCTGATATAGCTGTGCAGCCAGACGCCGTGCAGGACCATGGCCAGCTTGCCCGAGAAGAACGGGTTCTGCGGCGACGAGAAGTTGCCGAATCCGCTGGCGAAGCGTTTGAGGCGATCGACGCCGTATTTCAGGCTGTAGCTGCGAATCCAATCGAGGGCCTCGACATGGCCGGGCGTGTTGGCAGTGATGTTCTGGCCGTCGAACGGTTCGCCACCCCACCAGGCACCGTAGGCCGGCAGGAACCAGTCGGGCTCGGTGGGCAGGAAGCCCATCTGAATGATGCGGCCGTCGGCGTCGTACCTGGTGAGCTTCTCGGCCATCTCGTCGAGCTCGGCGATGGTGCGGGGCGGCCGGTCGGGATCGAGGCCGGCGGCGCGGAACATGGCCTTGTTCCAGTACAGGGCAGTGGCGCTGGGCGTGGTGGGGACGGCCCACATGGTGCCCTTGTACGTGCACATGTCCGCGTAGACCTTGATCCAGTGGTCGGGCTTGATGCCATCACGTTCGAGGTAGGGGTTGAGCGGGGTCAGCACGCCGCGTTCGGCGAAGGGCACGATGTAGGGCATCCAGACGCCGGCCACGTCGGGCGGGTTACCGCCGGCGGTGGCGCCGAGGATCTTCTTGTCGATGGAGCCGAACGTGTGCATGTGCACGACGATGCGGTCCTGCGAGGCGTTGAAGTCGTCCACCACCCGCTGCATGGCTTCGCGTTCGAAGCGTTCCCACTTCTCCCAATAGGTCAAGTGGAGCTTGCCGTCGTCGGGCTCGCTGCGCACGCAGCCGGCCAGCAGGGCAAGGGCAAGCAGCGCTACGCTTGCGGCAAGGCGACCACCGACACGCCGGCGGTTGAATGTGATGAACGAAGCCGCCAGACAAGACATGCGGAGTACTTTCCGGGAAACCTGCCGATTTGGCAAGTGTGGATGGAGTGGAAAACCGGGGAACCGGGGTTACAGTGGCTTGGCGGTCGGTCAGTGCTCACGACGGGGACGGTGAGCTTACGATCCACATCCGCAAGCGAAACCGACCAGCCGATGGTGTAACGCAGAGACGACCATGACCGGACAAGGCAACGACGCCGACCTGGATTTGTACTGTCTGAACTGCGGGTACAACCTCCGCGGCCTGTCGGGGGATCCGATGAGCGTCATGACAGTGCCGGCGGGTGCAGTCGCCCGGGAGTTGCGGCGGATGGAGACCGCGCCGACCGTGTGTGTGGCGGCGACGCTCGCCGCGCTGTTGTTCGCGGGCATGATCACGCTCGTGCTCTTAAAGGGGCGATACCGACGGGCTCGTCTGCTGCGGAACACCTTTGGTCGTATCGATCGTGGCGTGGATCTGGGCTGCTGTTGCCTTCAAGCACTCTTGTGGAGGCAGTCCCGAATGGCGGCGGGCGTTGCTGAGTTGTCATCTCTATGGTCTGGTGGTCGTGGTTCCGACGACGATAGGGCTGGCCTTCGGGGAAGTGATGATGCTAAGGTGGATAGAGCGTGGCAAGGACGACGAGCCTTTCATTGTGTTCCTGAGTATCGTGGGGACGCTGTTGGCGGGGGCTTTCGTTCTGGGCAGGAGGGCACGTCAGCGGATCAAGGACACGATCTATCCGCTTCAGCGGCAGACCGCGGTACGGGTGGCTCGCCAGACCCTGGCGAGCCTGGTGCCGCCGGCGGGATTGGGGAGTAAAGAAGGGACCCGGTGAGAGGGAGGGACCGACCCGACAAACGCGCAACTGCGCGATGACAACTGGTACATCCTATACTGGTAACCCTCTTCCCCCCGGCATGGCCGATGGGTACACTGGGTTGGCATGAAGATTCGATCTCTCAAATCACACCGGCAGGAACCCGTGGTTGCTCCCGGGGCCAAGGGGGCGCGGATTCGCGTGCTCATCGGACCGGACGATGGGGCGGGCAACTTCCACATGCGACATTTCGAGGTCGAGGCGGGCGGCTGCACGCCCCGGCACGCTCACGATTACGAGCATGAGATCCTGGTGCTCAAGGGCGAAGGCACAGCCCACACGCCGGACGGGGATCGGCCGTTCAAGGCCGGGGACGTCATCTACGTCGCCCCGAACGAGATTCACCAGTTTTGCAACACCAGCCGGGAGACCTGCGAGTTCATCTGTCTCATTCCCGCGCCTTGTAACTGCAACGTACCGGGCAAGTGACGACCCGCCGAAGGCTGCGAGTGAGTTTTCCCTCGTCCCGGGCCCGCCGGCCCGCGGATGCGGGGACGTTTTGTCATCCGGAGGATGAAACCGGCATCTGAAAGACGTATCATGTGAGGCTTGCCTTATGTGAGGTTCGCCTCATGTGAGGTTTGCCTCGGACGAGGCTTGCCGCGCACGGGCGGATGAGGACTTGCTGACCGATCGGGTGGGATTGCGCCAATGCGGATCACAACGGTACGGATTATTGTCCAGACGCTCATGATGTCGCTCTTCCTGGCGTTCGTGTTCGTGACCACGTTCGCCTGGCTGGAAGAAGCGCCGGCCCTGAAGTTCTGGGTGAGCAAATTCCTGGAGATCGACCCGTTGGTGGCCGCAGCCACGGTCATCACCACGCACACGCTGTACAAGGGGCTGGCCTGGGCGCTGGTGCTCTTGATCCCCACGCTGTTCTTGGGCCGGATCTTCTGCAACTGGATCTGCCCCTACGGCATCATGCACCAGTTCACGGGGTGGCTGTTCAACCGGCGCAACGCCAAGCAGCGGATCGAGTCGAACCGATATCGACGGCTGTACGCGTTGAAGTATTACATCCTGATCGGCATGATCGTGGCGGCGATCTTCGGCAGTCTGCAGATCGGCCTGCTCGATCCCATCTGCCTGCTCTATCGCTCGTTCAGCACATCCATTCTGCCCGCGCTCAACATGCCGGGCCCGGTGGCTCGCGTGGTAGGCGACCCCAAGGAGCATCAACTCGCCTGGGTGATCGGCTTTTTGATTCTGTTCCTGGTGAGCATGAACCTGGTGATCCCCCGGTTCTTCTGCCGCGTGCTCTGCCCATTGGGGGCGACACTGGGCGTGCTGAGCCGGTTTGCGATCTGGCGCATCGAGCGCGATCCGAACAAATGCACCGACTGCGATCTGTGCCTGCAGAGCTGCGAGGGCGCCAGCGACCCGCACACGCAGCTGCGCAAGAGCGAGTGTTTCGTCTGCTTCAACTGCATCGAGGATTGTCCGCACGACGCGTTGAGCTTCGCTCTGCTGCCGCCGCGCAAGCACGAGATCGCCTGGCCCGACCTGCCCAAGCGGCGGGCCATCTACGCGGGCGTGGTGGGCGTGCTGTTCTATCCGTTCGCGAAGCTGGCGGGCAAAACCACAAAGGATTTCTCGGCGAAGGTGGTGCGGCCGCCCGGCTCGGTGGAGGAACGCGAGTTTCTGGAGCGCTGCATCAAGTGCGATCAGTGCATCCGCGTCTGTCCGACCAACGTGCTCCAGCCGGCCATGTTCGAGGCGGGGATCGAGGGGATCTGGACGCCGGTGATGAACTTCCGCATGGGGTTCTGCCAGTTGAACTGCACGGCGTGCGGCCAGGTCTGCCCGACCGGCGCCATCCAGCGGCTGACCATCGAGCAGAAGCTCGGCTACGGTCCGCATGCTCAGGACGGACCGGTGAAGCTCGGCACGGCTCACTACGACCTGGGGCGGTGTCTGCCGTGGTCCAAGAACATCCCGTGCGTCGTGTGCGAGGAAGTGTGCCCGACGTCGCCCAAGGCGATCCATTCCGAGTATCGCCAGTTGCTCATCCGCGACGGCAAGAAGCAGGTGACGGCAAGCACGCCGGTCACGGTCACGCTGGCCGACTATCCGCCGCCGGGTATGGCGTTCGGCGAGGCATGCACGTTCCGGCCGGGCGAGTTCAAGGGCGATCAGACCACGAGCTATCACGTTCGGGTCATCCACCGCGACGGCACGAGCGAGACGCACCGGATTCTGAACAACGACGCGGACACGCTGCTCATCGGCGAGATCGACCCGGTCGGGGGCGAGGTGATCAGCGGATCGCGGTTCACACGCCCGCCCGCCCGCGGGGCCATTGTCGAGATCAACCTCGAATTCAAGCTGCCCAAGATCGACACCCAGCTGTGCATCGGCTGCGGCCTGTGCGAGATGGAATGCCCGGTGGTAGGCGACCGACGTGCTGTATATGTGACACCAGAAGGCGAGACGCGTTCGCAGCATTACCTCGAGCGGGAGCGGAACCGGTCTGTGCGTCTGTTGAAAACGGCCGACGCGGCGCCCGTTCGCGGAGGCGGGACGGGTTCTGGCGTGGACTTGAGTGGAATGATCCTGCCGCAGCGCCCGGGACGCGGACGTCACGCATGAGCACCGCGAACGGGCGCGGGTCTGCGTTGCCGCTTCCCTTTTTTCGTTCTCGCTGACCATCAGAGATGACGGGACGGGAAGAGTTTGGCGGGTCACTTGGTGCGCCGCATTAATCCTACGGAACGGGGCGAATGGTTGGCGAGGAAAGAAATGCGCACGATTGCCCATGTGACACACGAAGCGATTCACAAGGCCGGCGGCATCGGGGCGGTGCTCGAAGGCCTGCTCACCAGCGAGCCGTATCGCGCGAGAGAGTTTCGCTCCATTCTGATCGGCCCGCTGTTTCATGCGCCGGGCGACGCCCGCCACCGCCTGGGCGAACACGGCGAGGTGCTCTACAGCAGCCCGGATCACGTGACGCGCGGTCCGTATGCCGACGCGCTCAACCAGGTGCGGCGCGAGTTTCAGGTCGAACTGGTGTACGGACACCGCACGTGGGTCAATCCGCACACGGGAGCGCGAGCCACCACCGAGGTGGTGCTCATCGACGTGTCGCGGATGTGCCTGGGGAAGGTCAACACGTTCAAAGCCGGACTATGGGACGCCTTCGGGATCGATTCGATCCGGTACGAGCACTCGTGGGAATACGATCTGTACGTCAAGCTGGCCCAGCCCGCGCTCGCGGTGCTGCGGGCGCTGGGGGCGGCGTCGAGGCCGGGGCAATGTGTGATCGTGGCGCACGAGTGGATGGGCTTGCCCACCACCCTGGCGACCACGTTCGACCGCACCGGCGCGTTCCGCACGGTTTTCTATGCTCATGAGACCGCCTCGGTGCGGCCGATCATCGAGCACCATCCCGGCCACGACGTGACGTTCTACAACGTGCTGGAGTCCGCCTTGAATCGCGGCCGGTATGTGGACGACGTATTCGGCTCGCAGGACCACTACTACCGGCACGCCCTGGTCAAGGCTGCTTCGCAATGTGATCGGATCCTGGCCGTGGGCGACTACGTGGAACGCGAGCTGCGCTTCCTCGGTCCGTGCATGGCCGACGCGAACATCGAGGTCGTGTACAACGGCATCCCCGCCGAGCAGATCACGTTGCACGAGCGCAAGGAAAGCCGCGAGCGCATGCGCGATTACGCCGAGGCTTTGTTGGGTGACCGGCCCGACTACATCTTCACGCATGTGAGCCGGATGGTGACAAGTAAAGGGCTCTGGCGTGATTTTCGCGTGCTCGAACATCTGGAGCACTTGTTCCGGCGGCTGGGCCGCTCGGCAGTGATGTTCGTGCTTTCGACCGAACTGCCCGCCCGCTCGTCACAGGACATCGTGCGCATGGAAGCCGAGTGGGGCTGGCCCGTGGCCCATCGCGAGAAGGATGCCGACCTGTCGTACGGCGAGGCCATCTACTACACGGGCGTGCAGCACTTCAACGCGCGATCGCGCCGGATCAAGATCGTGTTCGTGAACCAGTTCGGCTGGTCGCCCGAGCTGTGCGGGAGGCTGATGCCGAGCGACATGGATCCGCTGGACATCCGCCGCGGCACGGACGTCGAGTTCGGCCAGAGCATCTATGAGCCCTTCGGCATCGCCCAGCTCGAACCGCTGACGTACGGCGCCATCTGCGTGATGAGCGAGGTGTGCGGGTGCGCGGGGCTCGTGGATCGGATCACGGATGGACACGACGTGCCCAACGTGCTGGTGGCGGATTACTGCAACTTCGGGCCCGAGCGGCGGAGCGAGGCGCAGTGGCTGGGCATGACCCGGCGCGAGCGGCACGTGCACGAGACGCGAGTGGCGGCCGGCGTGGCGAGCAAGCTGGCGGAACTGCTGCCGGACGGCGACGTGGCGATGGAAGCGCTCCTGGAGAGCGGCTACAAGCTGGCCAGCCGCATGAGTTGGGACGTGGTGGCCCGCAACTTCGTAATGCCGGTGTTCGACGAACTCTCCGGCGACTGGCCGAAGATTCGGGTGGCGTGAGAAATCGCGGACCGCCCGGTCGTGGGCGGGGAAATGTGGCGGTCGGTATAATGGGGCATGGCGCTTCGCGTGAAATGCCCGGTCTGCGGCTACCGCATCAAGGCACCGGACGGATCGTACGGCCGGCGGGGCCAGTGCCCACGCTGCAAATTGATGATTCGCCTGCCCACCGAGGCGGAACTGGCGGCTCGGGAGAAGCAGTCGCCGGAGGCGCCCGATCCGAGTGAGACTTCAGGCGACTCGGCGATAAACGACTCGACCCACGGGAACCCGGTGGATTCGCCCGAGCGGGAAGGGCGCATTTCCCGTTCAGCCGATCGCGGTTGAGTACCGTCGACGGCGAAATGCGTTCCACGCCAAGCGTTCAGACTCCCGCCAAGGCCTCGCACGGCATCAGGCTGCTCTTGAGTCGTCCGACGATGAGCTTGTGGATTTCCTCCACTTCGGCCTGCGGCATCTTGAGGATGCCGGCGATTTCGTCGAAGTCCAGCTCCTCGGCATAGCGTAACATGATGATCAGTCGCTCGGTCCGGCTCAGATGATGCCGGACGTAGTAGGCCAAGTCGTCGCGATCCACCGGCAGCGGGGGAGCGGCCGGCGAGGCGTATGCGGTGTCGGAATCGGTGTCGGCCCGACTCGTGGCCTTCTTGGGTTTGCGAGCAGATGACATGCGGCTTCCTCCATGTCCTTCCGAATCATGGACTCCGGGCCCATCCGTGAACGCCGCAGCCCCGGAAGGATCATGACGCCCGACCGGCAGACATGCCGTCCAACCCCCGGACCAGCCGATCGAAGCACGTAACTGACTTATCGGACAGCATGGGGAGAGACTTAACCCAAGTTCCTGAGCCGCGCGACGAAAACGTGCCTGGCACGCTGAACGCGGACCTGGACGACGGATAAGCCGGCTGCTCGTGGAGATGTGCGCGCAAGTACTTCGAGTAAGGGGAGCTGACGCAACTGTGTCCCGCTCAATTTCGTAGTTGTATATCCCTGTGGGGCCGGGTATCTGCTTGAGTGTGTCAATTTTGGAGCACTCGGGCCGAAGGGGGACCTACGGATACCCGGTAGACAGTAAGGCTGAGAGGGAGCCGGCGATCTCTCTGCTTTGCTGCTCGGCTCACGGCTCTCCGAGCCGATCGGGAGCGAAGTAGCAGGGTAGTCTGCCATAAACGCAGGAGGATAGGGCATGAGACACGTCAGCATGGGCGCATTGCTGGTCGGTTTGGTTGCGTTGACCGGCCCGGCGAAGGCGCTGCAGGCCTTCGACCGGGGTGACGACTCCGTGAGGGGCTGTCGGTTCGGCGCAGCGATAGGGCACGGCGAACTCATATCTCTTTCTTTTTTCTCGTTCAGGCCGGCACACGCCGGCGGAGGTGCACGATGAGAACGCAGCGATGGCACACCGTGACAGCGAGGCGGGTCGGGCCGGCGGTCGGGCTGGCGACGTTGGTCCGCGTCGACGGGCGGTGGGCCGGACGGTCGCAGAGGGGACGGGTTGCGTTGCGGTCGGCTGGGCTGGGGGGCGTCGGTCTGGCGGCCGGCGGTCGGTTGGGAGAGGCGGCCCTGTCGTTGCGGCCGGGGCGGAGCCCGTGCAAATGGACTGGCCGGCGGTCCGGAAATTTGGTAGATAAATGGGGTGGCAGTGTCGGCGGGGCGGGCGACGCTCGGCCGGAACACTGCCGGCGGCAACGCCGCGTGCGCCCGTAGCTCAGCTGGATAGAGCACGGGATTTCTAATCCCGCGGTCACAGGTTCGAATCCTGTCGGGCGTATTCAGCTTCATTCCATGTCTTCATCGCGCAGGTTGTGAGTGCGAGGCCGGGGCGGTCTGGCCCAGGCGTCGCATGGCCGGTATAGTGTGCCCCGAACGGGCCGGCAGGAACGATGGCCGGCCCCGGGCGGTGGGGCGGAGGATGAAGGAGGTGCCCGGAACCGGCTGGAGCCGGTGCCCACGCCCCGCATTCGGGAGCACGAATCGATGCCGACGCTGAGCGCTTTTGCCGACGAAATCAGCCAGGATCCACAGGCTCAGATGGATGCCCTGGAAGCCAATGGAATCAAGTTCATCGAGTTGCGCGGGGCTCTGGGCCTGAACGTGCTCAAGTTCTCCGACGAGCAGGCGGCGGATCTGAAGAAGCAGTTCAGCGATCGCGGCTTCCGCGTCTCGTGCATCGCATCGCCGATCGGGAAGGTCCGCATCGACGACGATTACCGCAAGCATTTCGACGAGTTCAAACGGGCGGTCGAGCTGGCCGAGTTCTTCGACGCGGGCTACATCCGCATCTTCAGCTACTACCCGCCGGAAGGCCGCGACGTGGCCGACTATCGCGGCGAGGTCGTGGCCCGGCTGACCGAGAAGGTCGACTACGTCAGCAATCGTCCGGTCACGCTGGTGTTGGAGAACGAGTCGCACCTGTTCGGTGCGTTCCCGGAGCGCTGCGCGTATCTGCACTCGGCCATCCCGTCGGACAAGCTGGTGATGGCGTTCGATCCGGCCAACTTCGTGAACATGGACGTTCAGAACGTCTACCAGACGTGCTGGCTGCCGCTGCGCCGTTACGTCGGGTACTTCCACATCAAAGACTTCAAGTACGGCGAGAAAGAGCACGCGGTGCCGGCGGGGCAGGGCGACGGCAACATCCCCGAGATGCTGCGGGACGCTGCCGCCGACGGTTACGACGGCTTCCTCGCGCTCGAACCGCACCTGGGCAAAGCTATGCACTCGACCGGTCAGACCGGCCCGGAACTGTTCAAGGTGGCCGCCGACGCCCTCAAGCAGATTTGCGCCGACGTGGGCTGGAAGGTCTGATGGGGGGCGGACATCTTGCCCGCCTTTTGGCAGGCGGGATGGACGTGTCCGCCAGAGGGCCAGCACGACGCCGGCACAGCAGCAAGGAGCCCGGTGACGGGCGAGCTGGCCACCGGCATACTGCGAGCGGTTCCAAGTTGTTCGCATCGATCCATACCTCACCCAGGAGGACCAGCATGATGAAGCGCGTCGTCATGAGTCTGCTTATCGCCACATCCGCAGCCGGTTGGGTTCAGGCCGCGGAGTATCGCCGGCTTCCCGTGTCGGAATACCGCGACAAGATGAAAGCGGGCTGGTTGGGGCAGATGGCGGGTGTGGCCTGGGGGGCGCCGACCGAGTTCAAGTGGAAGGGCGCGATCATCCCTGCCGACAAAGTGCCGGCGTGGCAGCCCGAAATGATCAACGATAGCTTTTGGCAGGATGACCTGTACGTGGACATGACCTTCCTCCGTACGCTCGAGGTGTACGGGCTCGGCGTGTCCATTCGACAGGCCGGCATCGACTTCGCCAACAGCGGGTATCAACTGTGGCACGCGAACAAGGCCGGTCGCGACGCGCTGCGCGCGGGCATCGCCCCGCCCGATTCGGGCCATCCGCAGTTCAACAAGCACGCCGACGACATCGATTATCAGATCGAGGCCGACTTTGCGGGTTTGGTGTCGCCCGGTCTGCCCAACACCGTCATCGCGTTGGGCGAGAAGTTCGGGCGTCTCATGAACTACGGCGACGGCCTGTACGGCGGGCAGTTCGTGGGCGGCATGTACGCCGAGGCGTTCTTCGAGAAGGATCCGGTCAAGCTGGTCGAGGCGGGGCTGGCCTGCATTCCGCCGGGCAGCCAGTATGCCGAATGCGTTCGCGACGTGCTCGCCTGGTATCGGGAGAACCCGAACGATTGGGAGGCGACCTGGCGGCGGATCGAAGAGAAGTACCAGGACAACCCGGCGTATCGCAAGGCGTCATGCGACAAGGGCGATTTCAATATCGACGCCAAGATCAACGGTGCCTACATCGTGCTGGGTATGCTCTACGGCAAGGGTGACCTGGATCAGACCATCGTCATTTCCATGCGGGCCGGTCAGGATTCGGACTGCAACCCTTCCAACGCGGCCGGTGTGTTGTTCACCACTCTCGGATTCTCCAACGTGCCCGAGAAGTTCAAGGAGAAACTCGACGAGGAGAAGTACTGGGTCTACACGGAATACAACTTTGCCAAGCTGATTGCGGCGTGCGAGAAGGTGGCTCGCGAAGCGGTGGTGCAGTCGGGCGGCCGGATCGAAAAGGACGCTGACGGGCAGGAAGTCTTCGTGCTGCCGGTGACGCGGCCCGTGCCCAGCAAGCTCGAGCAGTGCTGGAACCCCGGTCCGATCGCGGGCAGCCGGTTCACAGCCGAGGAGATGGCCCGGATCAACCCGCCGCCGCCTCCGAACGAAGCCGCCCGGATCGACATCAACGAGGCCGTGGCCAAGTTCGCGCCCGGCTGGATGGCCAAGGACTGCGGGGCGGCCATGTCGCCGGGCATTCGCGACGTGGGCGGTCGGAAGAACGTGCTGGTCACGCACCCGATCAGCGAGAGTATGCCTTGCGTGCTGGGCCGCCGGCTGGACGTGCTGCCGGACAAGAAGACCACGCTGCATCTGGAAGTCGGGCATCATCCGGAGGGCGATTGGCTGCTGAGCGTGACCGCCGACCGCGAGTTGGTGCGCAAGGTGATCGGCCCGGAGACCACGGTCAACGGCTGGACGACCATCGACGTGGACCTGTCGGAGTACGCCGGGGAGATCATCACCGTGCAACTGATCAATGCGGCCAACGGATGGAAGTGGGAGGCCGCCTACTGGGGCAAGATCGAGATCCGGTCGGAGTGACGGACGACGCGGGGCGTGCAGGCTCGTGCCGTGTCGCGGGCCGCTTCACGCATGCCGGGGGGCGGGCATCTTGCCCGCCTCGAATGCTGAGTGACGATTATTGTGCACTATTTCAGTGTCTGCATACAGCATGGCGTTCTTCTCGCCCCGCAGAGGCGGCGGTCAATAGCCGGCGGCGTGAGCCGCCGGTGAGCACGTTTTACTAAAATTCCCCCTTGACCATCTGAAGACGGCGAAGCCGCCCTCAGATGGTCAAGGAATACATTTTGCGAAGCCGGTAGCCCGTGGGTTCACGCCCACGGCGACTTACTCTGCGCCCTTTCAGGGCGAGCCCACGGCTGTTGACTCTGCGCGCTCGCAGGGCGAAAGCGCAAATCGCTTGCTCAACTGGGGCGGGCGAGACGTCCGCTCTCCGGGTTTTCGCTTGCGGTACATTGTCTCGCATATATAATTCCGTTCATGTCATCCAAACACATCTCACACAACAACGGAAATGATTCACTTCAAGGACCATCGGCCAATCCATCGACCGAGGCGTCATCGTCGCGCAAGGTGACGCGGCGGCGGATGCTGAAAGGCACGGCGACGTTAGCGGGCGGCGCGTGGGCGGCGCCATACATCGTGCCGGCGTCCGTGCTGGGTCGTAACGGTGCGGTTCCGCCGAGCGAGAAGATTGTCGTCGGCGGCATCGGGATCGGCCGGCGAGGCACGCACGATCTCAAGTGGATGCTGCCGGAGAAGGACGTGCAGTTCGTGGCCGTTTGCGACGCGCAGAAGTCGCGGCGGGAAGCGGTCAAGAAGCTGGTGGATACCACGTACGGAAACAGCGACTGCAAGGTCTACGGTGACCTGCGAGAGTTTCTCGAGCAGCGCAAGGACATCGATGCGGTACTCATCGCGACCGGCGATCGTTGGCATGCCCCTGCTGCCGTCATGGCCATGCGAGCGGGCAAGGACGTCTTCAGCGAGAAGCCCTCTTGCATGACCATCGAGGAAGGCAAAGCGGTCATGGACACGGCTCGCAGCCTAGGCCGGGTCTACCAGACCTGCACGCAGCGGCTCAGCGAACCCAACTTCGTATTCTGTTTCGAGATGGCCCGCAGCGGCCGGCTCGGCGAAGTGCACACGGCGCGGGCTCACATCGCGCCGTGGGACGCGGCGGAACTGAAGCACGAATGGCTGCCGCCGGAGCCGTTGCCGCCCAAGGATGAGGTGGACTGGGATCTGTGGCTGGGGCCGTGCCGATGGCGGCCGTTCAACTCGTCCTACGTCCGCGGAGCCTGGCGCGGGCATTACGACTTCCACACGAGCTGCATCGGCGAGTGGGGCGCCCACACGTTCGCCCAGTGCCAGGCGGGTCTGAACCTGCTGGATACCTCGCCTGTCGAATACGAGTACGTCAAGAACACGACCGGCGACGGGATGGTGACGAGGTTCGCCAACGGGGTCAAGATGACGCTGCATCGCGAGGGCTATTGGCGCGGCTCGTGCGGCATGCGGTTCGAGGGCACGGAAGGTTGGGTGGCTGCGGCCGACAACTACGAGCGGCCCGACGTGTCGGATCCGGCCATGCTGGCGGACTTCGACAAGATCGTGTCGGCGTACAAGGAGCGGACGGGCCGCGCATTGAACCACATGCGCAATTTCCTCGATTGCGTTCGCTCGCGCCAGCAGCCGGTGGCCAACGCCGATGTGATGTACCACACGATGACCACCGTGCACGCGGCCAACATCTGCATGTGGCTCAAGCGCGATATGAAGTTCGATCCGGCGAAGGCGGAATTCGCCGACGCCGACGCGAACGGCTTCCGCTCGCGGCCGATGCGTGCGCCGTGGACGATCTGAGCAAGGGTTGAGTGACGCAGCGGCGCCAGAATCCGCTGGAAGAGATCGCGCCGAGAAACACGCTGCAGTCGGAAAGGGACGGCGGGGGCACGGCCCGCCGCTCGCGAGGGTGCTCACGTCGTTGCGAGTAAAACAACGCGGCGCGTGCGGTGATCACTCGTTGGCGGTTTCGTGCGGGTCCGCGGGCGGGTGATGGGGCAGGTGCTGTTGGGCGGACATGGCCACGGTGGCCCCGAGGACGAGGACGCAGCCGCCCAGCCACTGGCCGGCGGTGAAGTGCTCGTTCAGAAAGGCACGCGAGCCCACGATGGTCACGAAGGGCGTGACGCTCAGCATGAGCATGGAGACCGCGGCTCCGAGCCGTTGAAGAGCGGCATAGTACATGCCGTGGGCCAGGGCGATACCGACCACGGCCGAGATGACCAGAAGGAGCCAGGTCGCTCCCGACACCTCGAGCAAGGACTCCGGGCGGCCGAGCGGGGCGGCCAGGATGAGCGCCACCGACGTATACGAGCCGATCACGCTGAACACGAACAGCGGGTTGTGGTTGCCCACCACGTAGCGGACCGACACGCCGTAACCCCCGTAACACAGTGCACAGAATCCCATGATGATCAGCCCGGTCCAGCTTGCACCGGCCACCTGCGTAATCTGGGCCCAGGACATGATGATGAAGCCGGCCAGGGCCATGGCGGTGCCCGTCCAGAACACCTTGCTGCGGGCCAACTGACGCTCGTCGGGGAAGAAGATGAATGCCCCGAGGATGCCGAAGATGGCTGAAAACCGCAGGAGGAAGGAGATCATTCCGGCCGACAGGTAGTAGGGGGCGATACCCCAGAGGGTCTGGCCGAAGAAATTGATGGCCGCCGGGATCAGGGCGATCAGCCAGAATCGGCGGCCGACGCCCTGCCGGACGCCGTGGATCAGCCAGGGCAGGTACAGCAAGCTGGCCAACGGATAGCGGACGGCATTGGCTGTAAAGCCGTCGGGGACCGAGGTCGTCAGCGCCCGGAGCATGACCGGGGTGGCGCCCCAGCTCAGCGTGGCTCCGGCCAGACACAGAACCGCAAACAGATCGACTCGTCGCATCAGGTGGATTCGTCCCCCATTCGGAAAATGTCGCACGATATCGGGGGCATGGCAGCCTGTCCAATGCTCCGCGGGCGTGACGTCGCCGGACGATCGGCAGTTGCGTTTTGGCGGATAATCGGCTACATGTTGGGCGTTCAGGAGGCGGGAGGGCGATAAGGGCCTGCCGATGGAGCGAAAGGCCGTCTGACCGCGAACGGGGTGACACTGCTCGCAGTCCGCAGCGGGGGGAGCTGGCTCCCCGACCTTTCGCCGATGACATCAGGCCCGTCTTGAGAAGAGTGCATCCAACGGTTCTGGGGATCGTCCGAACGGATGCGGAGACCAGGCCGGGTTTATACGCGGTTTCGAGAAAGGAAACGTGCATGAAGGCAAGCAAGAAGCTTCTGACGGTTTTCGCGGGGCTGGGGCTCGCTCTGTTCGCCGGCTGCGCCGCTGAGGATGGTCTGCGCGACGGGTTCACGGATGGGTTGGCCTCGGCGGTCGCCGCGCTGATCGAGGCACCGGTCATCGCTTGGATCGACGCGACGTTCTAAGGCCGATCGCGGAACGGCTCCCGTCAAACGGCCCGTGATGTGGGCCCTGCGTCGTGCCGACGCTTCCAGCTCACAGCTTACAGCCTACAGCTTACAGCTTTTCGTGCTGTGGCACCCGCGCTTCGCCGATGCAAGCAACGGCGGCACGCTGGTGCCACAGTCACTCTCCACCCGTACCTTATCACTCCAGCCCCGCGCGGCGGCAGAACTCGGCTTCGTCGATGACTTCCACGCCGAGGCTCCGAGCCTTGTCCAGCTTCGAGCCCGGGTCGGCGCCGGCGACCACGAAGTCCGTTTTCTTGCTGACCGAACCAGCCGGCTTGCCGCCGAGTGCGGTGATCAAATCCTGGACTTCTTTGCGTCCGAAGCGCTGGAGCGTGCCGGTGACCACGATGGTCTTGCCCGCCAGCGGCTGAGGCCCTGCGGGCTCGCGCGAGGGCTCGATCATGTTCACGCCAACCTCGCGCAGCGATTCGATGGTGTGCTTGCCACTCTCGCTGTGCAGGAACGTGTATATGCTACGGGCCAGTTCGGGGCCGATCCCCTCGATCTGCTGCAACTGGTCCACGTCGGCGGCCACGAGCTGGTCCATCGAGCCGAAATGACGAGCCAGCAGGGCGGCGGTGCTCACACCGACGTGCGGGATGTTCAGGCCGGCTAGCAAGCGCGACAGAGGCCTGTCCTTGCTCTTCTCGATGGCGTTGGTCAGGTTCTCGGCACTCTTGGCCCCCATGCGTTCCAGGCTCATCAGCGCCATCCAGCGATCCTTGAGCCGATAGAGGTCCGCGAATTCCCGCACGAGTCCGCCGTCCACCAGTTGTTCCGCCAGCGCCGGGCCCATGCCCTCGATGTCCATCTGGTCGCGGCCGCAGAAGTACCGCAGACGTTCCTTGATCTGGGCCGGGCAGGCCGGGTTGACGCAGCGCAGGAACACGCCGCCTTCGTCGCGAACCGTGGGCTGGCTGCACTCGGGGCATTGGGCCGGCGGCACGATGGGCTCGGCATCGGCCGGACGGGCGGCGATGTCCACTTCCACGACCTGCGGGATGATCTCGCCGGCTTTCTCGACGTACACCATGTCACCGACCCGCACGCCCAGACGCTCGATCTGGTCGAAGTTGTGCAGTGACGCACTCTTGACCGTGGTGCCCGCCAGAAGCACAGGGTCGAGATTGGCCACAGGCGTGATCGTGCCGAGCTTGCCCACCTGGAAACGCACGGAATGCAGCCGCGTGCGGGCTCGCTCGGCAGCGAATTTGAAGGCGATACACCAGCGTGGCGAGCGAGTGGTCATGCCCAGGATGCCCCGCTGGTCGAGCCGATCCACCTTGATGACCAGGCCGTCCGTCGCGTAGTCCAGTTCGGTTCGTTTCTTGTCCCAGTAGTGCACTTGGGCGATGACTTCGTCGATCGACGCCACGCGCCGTAGATAGGGGTTGACGGGAATACCCCACGCCTTGAAACGCTGGAACAGCTCCCACTGCGTATCGACCGACAGCGGCCGGACCTCGCCGAAGCCGTGAGCGGTGAACGAGAGCTTGCGGCCGGCGACGATCCGCGGGTCCAGTTGCTTGAGCGTGCCCGCGGTGGCGTTGCGCGGATTGGCGAACACTGGCTCGCCGGCGGCGGCGCGGGCGGCGTTGAACTGCTGGAATTCCGACACCGGCCAGTAGACTTCGCCGCGAACTTCCAGCACGTCGGGCACGGGCGGGATCTGGTCAGATTGCCGAAGCGTCAGCGGAATGGCGCGAATGGTCCGGGCGTTCTGCGTGATGTCATCGCCGGTCGTGCCGTCGCCGCGGGTGGCAGCCAGCACCAGCTTTCCCTGCTCGTACCGCAGCGAGATGGCCACCCCGTCGATTTTGGGGTCCATGACGTAGTGATAGTCGTCGCCGCCGAGGCCTTTGCGCACGCGTTCATCGAAGGCTCGGAGTTCCGACTCGTTGTAGGTGTTGTCGATCGACAACATGGGGACGGCGTGTCGCACCTGCCGGAACCCGGACAACGGCTGACCGCCCACACGCTGCGTGGGCGAATCCGGCGTGACGAGTTCGGGATGCTCGGCCTCGAGCTGCTTGAGCTCGGCGAACAGCCGGTCATACTCACGGTCAGAAATGACCGGCTCGGCCAGCACGTAATAGGCATAATCGTGCCGGCGGATTTCCTCTCGAAGTTCGGCGGCCCGCTTTTGCGGATCTGGCTTGCTCATATCGCGAATAAGCTACCAAGAGCCTATGCTCTTGGAAATGCCGTATGCGTGAGTCACCGGCGTCCGGGGTACCACAAGATCTCGGCCGGTTTTTGGCCGTCGCCGGAAGGTTCCGTTACACTGAATGAGCGGTGGCAGGCGAACGCTGTCAATCTTGCTTATGGATGGTTATCGTGACACCAAGCTCCTTGCCAATCCGACTGTTTTTCTCGGTCCTCCTGGCGATGACGGCCGGATTGAGCCTGCCGGCGGCCGCGGCCGAACCGCTGCGGCCGGACCAACTGCTCCTCGTGTACAACCGTGACGATGCGCGATCGCGCGAGCTGGCTGAGTATTACGCCAAAGCACGCTCCGTTCCAATCGACCGGCTGTGCGGCGTGCGAGCCAACGCCAACGCCGAAGAGATTTCGCGAGAGCATTTCGACCGGTTCATTCGACCGGCCGTCCGGGCGTACCTGGAGTCGCAGCCGTTCGGTCGCAACATCCGTTGTCTGGTCTTGTTCTACGGTTTGCCCATCCGCGTGGGGCCCAAGAAGCCGACGGCGGCGGAGCAAAGCGTGGCTCGCCAGTTGGAGGAAGAGCTCAAGAAAGGCCTGACGGAACTGGCGGCGGTTGTGAGCCGGCTGGAGGAACTGGCCGGCGAGGCGGTTCCGCAGTCAGCGCCGGCGGCGGCCGACGAGCCATCGCTGGCGGCGCTGTTGTCACGCTACGAGCGGGCCCGCGTGGCGGCCGGTCAGCGGATTGATGCCTTACGCCGGGACGGCAAGGGCCAGGAGGAATTCGGTCAGACGGTCGCCATCATCCAGGCGGTGGAAGGGGTAGCCCGAGTGGTGGCCATTGCCGCGGCGAATACGCCGCAAGCTTCGGAGAACGCCGTCCAGGTGGAAAAGGCGGTCGAGCAGATTCAGGCCAACGAAGCCCGCATCCGCGAATTGTTCGACAAGGGGCTTACCGATCCTTCGCGGGCGCAAGCCCGCCAGCTTATCCGCTACAACCACGGTCTGGCCGGCTATCTGCGCAGCCTGTTGCACGACATCGCCTCGAGCCGCGCCGATGAGACGACCGCCTCGCTGGACAGCGAGCTGTCGCTCGTTTGGTGGGACGACTACATCCTGTATCGCTGGGTTCCGAACCTGTTGAGCTGGAACGTGCGGGCCAATCCGGGCGTACTGGCGGGTCTTACGCCGCGTCAGCGGCAGGCGCCCGTGTTGATGGCCTGCCGTATCGACGGGCCGACGCTGAGCGTGGCTCGCCGCATCATCGACGATTCCATCGCCGTCGAGAAGACGGGCCTGCAGGGCAAGGTCTATCTCGACGCCCGCGGTTTGAGCGGTGACGACGGGCTGGTCCCGTATGACCAGAACCTGCGGGACTTGGCGGCGTTGCTCGCCCGACTCACGGATCTGCCCTTGAAACTCGACGTTGAGCCGGGTGTCTTTCGGCCGCGGTCCTGCCCCAACGCGGCCTTGTATTGCGGCTGGTACTCGCTGCGGCAATACGTGGACGCGTTCGACTTCGTGCCGGGGGCGGTCGGCTATCACATGGCCAGTTTCGAGGCCATCAGCATCAAGGCGCCGGCGGAGCGCGGCTGGGTGAAGGCGCTGTTGAACGATGGCGTGGCCGCCACGCTCGGTTCGGTCGCCGAGCCTTACCTGCAGGCGTTCCCCAAGCCGCGGGACTTCTTCGGCCTGTTGCTCACCGGGCAGTTCACGCTGGCCGAGTGCTTTGCGTACACGACCGACTTCAACTCGTGGATGATGCTGTTGATCGGCGACCCGCTCTACCGGCCGTTCGCGGTGAATCCGCCGCTCAAGCTCGAGCAGGTGTTTCCGAGCGAGCGGATCCCGCCGGAGTTTCGGCCGGCGCCGGCCGCCACGCAGCCCGCCACATCGACAAAATGAAGCCGGGCCGGCGGACGGACCTGTGTGATCCGAAAAATTCACAGCGCCGGCGACGTACGAGCCGTGGCGAAGCGCGCCTGTGCGTTGCCGTGCCTTGCTTTTGCCGTTAGTCTGTTGCGGACGGGTCGGGAACGGACATCTTGCCCGCCTCATTCGGGCGGGGCATCCGTTCTCCATTGTTCATTGCGCTCTGGGAAGACTGTGGCAGGGAGGCGCATGATCAGTCAGCCGTGCTCGATTTCCCGCTTGGCATGGGCGGCCGCGTTGAGCGGTTTGTTGACGCTGACCGCGTGCGGACCGAAGCCCGAACCGGTCCGGCACGAGCCGGTGGTCCGCCAGCCTCCTCGCGTGGTCGTGCCGCCGCCTCCGCCACCGCCGCCTCCACCCAAGCCGGCGTTCGAGGAAATCGTCTTCGGTCACTCGGTCGGCGGCCGGCCTCTGACGGCCGAAATCCATGGCGACGGCGAGGACATCATCCTTATTCTCGCGACGATTCACGGCAACGAGACCGCGGGCACGCCACTGGTTCGCAAGCTCTCGGAGTATCTGGTCGCCTACCCCGAGATCCTCGAAGGCAAGCGAGTGATCCTCGTGCCGGTGGCCAATCCCGACGGTATGGCCGCCAACCGCCGGACCAACGCGCGGGGCGTCGATCTGAACCGCAACTTTCCCGCGTGGAACTACAGCGCGACGGGCAATCACGGGGCTCAGCCGCTGTCGGAGCCCGAGAGCCGGGCCCTTCACGAGCTGATCGTCAAATACCCGCCGCGGCGGATCATCAGCATCCATCAGCCGTTGAACTGTATCGACTACGACGGTCCGGCCGAGGGGCTGGCCCGGGCCATGGCTACCAGCTCGCGGCTGCCGCTCAAGAAGCTCGGCAGCCTGGCCGGCTCGCTCGGTTCGTTCGCCGGTATCTCGCTCAACACGCCCATCATCACCGTCGAGTTCGCTCGCTCGGCCGATGACCTCTCGCCGGAGACGCTGTGGGCCCGCTACGGCCGCATGCTCCTCGTGGGTATCTGCTACCCCGAATCCGCGCCCAGTCTGGCCGCCGCCAACGTGGCCCAGGCGACGGCCGAATCGTCCGACCCGTCCGCCCGTACGCTGGGCAAATGATCGTCAAGGCGGGCGGTCGCTGTGAGCTCTGAGCTGTGAGTTATGAGCTATGAGCCGGGCTTGTGGTGTACGCGCGCAGCGAAAGCACATGCCATAAAGCCGACAGTAGTGATCCGATCGGCGAACAACGCAAACACCCCTCGAACGCGCCGGCCAACGACATACATCGTATTGCGGCGCCGGGTTGCACTGTCGCCCCTGTCGGGGCTCCATCAAATAGAGGGGAGGAAGCAATTTGGTTGCCGTCGCTGAACGGGGGCTTACGCCGCCCGGCTATTGACCGCTGCCCCTTGCGGGGCAAGAGCCGTCCTGGTAGCGGTATTCCTGGCGTATCGAATCTACCCGACTCTGCATGCCGCGCGCTCGCGCCTCTTTTTCCGAGCTTATCTCGTGGATCGTTTGGGGGGGCAGCAGCTGCGCTGTGTCATCCTGCAATTTATGGATCATCACATCGTCGGCGGGATGGCGCTGCGCGGAGCGAGTACGGACTCCGGAAGCGGTGGCGACGGCCGGCGGCGGCGAGGTTGCTCCGCTGCGCTATCGGGGGCACAATACCGGGCGAGTCATCTCTGGATGCAGAACGCGTGGATGGCAGCAAACCTTGGCCGAGCATCGGCCAGGTAGCAGGGGCGCAAGCCATGACTTCATTGTTCGCGTCCATCGCGCTGACAGTTAATCTTGGGCACACTGCTCGAGCACAAAACGATGGTCTGCTTGGGGCCACTGGAGGGCGGAGAATGGGCAGTCTTGACTGTGGCGATGGCTGCGGATGCGGGGAACAGGGCGGCATTTCCCGACGCGAGCTAATGAAGGCGACGGGGCTGGGGGCGGTCGCGGTGCTGGTGCCGGAGTGGCTGGCGTTTGCCGGCCCGTTCGTAGCGGCAGACTTCGAGCGTCTCATCCCGCGCGACAAAAAGCTTCGCCCTGAGTGGGTCGAGAGCTTATTTGCCCGAGGCCAGGCCCAGACGTACCGCGGGCGGGAGCTGCAGTTCATCGGCATGCCGGTCGGCGGCCTGTTCTGCGGCACGGTCTATCTTGGCGGCGACGGACGGCTGTGGCTGTGGGACATCTTCAACCGCAACCGCAACGGCATCCTATCCGAGCCCGTCGATTTCTACGGCCACAAACTCGACTCGATCTGCGGGGCGGCTTACGTTCAGCCGGCCGTCGCCGATCAACATCGCAATCTCGAACAGGGTTTCACACTCCGTGTGAAGACCGGCTCGGGCATGATCGAGCGGACGCTGGACAGCAACGGTTTTCGCGACGTGTCGTTCACGGGCCAGTATCCCATCGGCACGATCCGCTATGCCGATCCGGCTGTTCCGCTCGCGGTCACGCTCGAGGCGTTCTCGCCGTTCATTCCGCTCAATGTCGATGATTCCAGTCTGCCCGCCACGATCTTCGCTTTCAAGTTGGAGAACACCGCCAACGAACCTGTCGAGATCGAACTTACCGGACATCTCGAAAACGCGGCCTGCAAGGGCCCGCAGCACTGGAGCGGCACGCGGCGTAACGAGGTGATGGCCCGGGCCGGGGCCACCGTGATGCAGGGATCCGTTCAGCCGCAACCGCAAGTCTTCACGCCCAGGCCCGACATCGTTTTCGAGGACTGGTCCAAGGAAGACTACGTGGGTTGGCAGGTGCTGGGCGAGGCGTTCGGCAAGGGGCCCATTGCCCGCAAGGACATCCCAGCGTACCAGGGCGACGTGGGCGGACCGACACCGCGCGTGGTGAACTCGCACGCGACCGCGCCGGGCGACGCGATCGGCGGCAAGGACGGTGCCACGGGCACGTTGCTCAGCCGGCCGTTCACCGTGAACAGGCGGTTCATCAATGTGTGGATCGGCGGCGGGGCTCACAAGAACAAGACCGCGTTGAACGTGCTGGTGGACGGCAAGGTCGTGCGCAGCGAGACCGGCCGCAACGAAAACCGCATGACCGAGCGGTCGATCGCCGTGCACGAGTTCGAGGGTCAACAGGCGACCATCGAGATCATCGACAACGAAACCGGCGGCTGGGGCAACATCGGCGTGGGCCGGATCGTGTTCAGCGACACACCCGTCGGGGTGGTCGACCCCGAGCAGCAGCCGGACTTCGGTACGATGGCCCTGGGCCTGCTCGGCGCGCCCGCCCAGGTCAGCAGCGGCAACGCGGAGGCCGAACTCGAGCGCAAGCTGGTGGGACGGCTGGGGCGGCAACTGACGCTCGCCGCCGGCCAGCGGGCCGAGATCGCGTTCGTCATCGCGTGGCATTTCCCCAACGTGGGCATCATCGGCCGGAACCGCCGTCACTACGCGGCGAGGTTCAAGACCGCCGCCGACGTCGTGGGCTACGTGGCTGAAAACTTCGAGCGGCTTGCCGGCCAGACGCGACTGTGGCGCGACACGTGGTACGACTCGACGCTTCCGTACTGGTTTCTGGACCGCACGTTCGCCAACACCTGCAACCTTGCGACCACTACTTGTCACCGTTTCGAGGACGGCCGGTTCTGGGCGTGGGAAGGCGTGGGCTGCTGCCCGGGCACGTGCACGCACGTGTGGCACTATGCCCAGGCGCTCGCAAGGCTGTTCCCCGAGATCGAGCGCGACCAGCGCGAACGGGTGGATTTCGGCCTGGCGCTGCAGCCCGACGGCACCATACGCTTCCGGGCCGAGCACGGCGACCTGTTCGCCGCCGACGGCCAAGCCGGGCGCATCCTCGGCGCATACCGCGAGCACCTGATGTCGGCCGACGACACATTTCTGCGGCGGATCTGGCCCAAGGTGAAGCTCGCGACCCAGCGGCTGATGCAGGCCGACCCGAAGCGCGACGGCCTGCTGCTGGGCCCGCTACACAACACGCTGGACGCCGACTGGTTCGGCTACGTGCCCTGGCTGTGCGGGCTGTATCACGCCGCGCTGCGGGCGGCCGAGGAAATGGCCAAGCTCGTCAACGATCGCGAATTTGCCGACCAGTGCCGGGCCATTCTCGACGTGGCCGCCCGCAATCTCGACGCCAAATGCTGGAGCGAGGATCACCAGTACTACGTTCATCGCGGCGATGACGCGCACGCCCACGAGGTCGGCGCTTACGACGGCTGTCACATCGACCAGGTGTTGGGCCAGGGCTGGGCGTGGCAGGTGGGGCTGGGCCAGGTCATGACGCCCGCGCGCGTGAAGGCGGCCCTGCGGTCGCTCTGGACGTACAACTTCACGCCCGACGTCGGACCGTGGCGCAAGGCCAAGCAGGCCGGACGCTGGTATGCCCTGGCCGGCGACGGCGGGCTGATCATGGTGACGTTCCCGTTCTCGTCCGAACGCAAGTTCACCGGCCCGGGGGCCTGGTCGGCCGGCTACTTCAACGAGTGCATGAGCGGCTTCGAGCATCAGGCAGCTTCGCACATGATGTGGGAGGGGATGACGCTCGAGGCACTGGCCGTCACGCGGGCCATTCACGATCGCTACCACGGACGCCTGCGCAACCCGTACAACGAGGTTGAGTGCTCGGATCATTACGCGCGGGCCATGGCCAGCTACGGCACGTTCCTGGCCGCGTGTGGCTTTGAGTACGACGGGCCGAAAGGTCACATCGGTTTCGCGCCACGCATGCCGGGCCAGCGATTCCGCGCCGCGTTCACCGCCGCCCAGGGCTGGGGTACGTTCGAGCAACAACGTACGGCGGATGGTCTGAGGGCGTTCATCGAGGTCAAATACGGTCAGTTGCGCTTGCGAACCATCCGCCTGGCGGATGCGGCAAACGCGAAGATACGGGCGACGCTGAGCGGCCATGAGGTGCAAGTTGCGCACTACGAACCGGACGGAATCCGATTCGATCCGGAGATCGTGATCAAGTCGGGTGAGAGACTGATGATCACGAGTAAGGGGGCGGGCGTCTCGCCCGCCTGAGGCGGGGCATCTGTTTAGCGTGCAAGAGATCGGCGCGGCTTCGCCCCGAAGGGGCGCGAAGGTACCGGACGCTAAACACGTACGAGGCGGGCAAGATGCCCGCCCCCCAAGAGGTCTCCGGGCCAGGTGTGGCCGGGGCTTGAGGAGCGGAGACAATGATACCAGTACCCACCTTGATCGCGGTGACGCTGGTTGTCACGCCAGCGGAAGCGTCGCAGTTTGAGGGCCGATTCTTCAGTGGCGCCGGCGACGTCGAGTACCTCCAACTCCTCGATATCTCCCGCCGAATGTTCGAGCCGGACCCGGAGTTCCAAAATCTGCCCATGCTCTACACCCCGGCGTGGAACGGCCTGGTCGAAGGCCCGACGTGGGATGCGTGGTGGATCCAGAACAGCTACGGGACGACCTACTGCGCGCTGCCGTTCTGGACCGAGCCGTACACGACCTTCATTCAGAACTCGCAGGATCTGTGGTTCGACCAGATGGGCGACGGCCGGCGAAAGGGCGAGCATGATTGGGTTGCGCCCGACGGTTGTCTCTGCGATGCCGCCTCGCCTGGCCGAGTCATTTACAAGCAGGGTGATGGCCGCATTGATATTCACGACTGGGGTATGGAGTTCACGGCGGCCGGGATCGTCATGCAGGCCGAACTGCTGCTGATCAGCCGCGATCGCGCTGCTATTGAACGGTATCTGCCCAAGCTGGAACGCAGCGCGAACTTCATCGAGACGCGGCGCGATCCCGAGACCAATCTGTTTCTCGCCGGCCCGGCCGGCAATCTGCTCGCGCCGAGCTACGCCGGTTACCGCAAACCCGATGGTTCGTATAGCATGGCGTACCTGTCCGGTTTGTCGATCACGTACATCGCCGCGCTGGATCGTCTGATCGAGCTGGAGACGATGGCCGGTCGCCACGAGCAAGCGGAGCTCTATACGCGGCGGCGCGATCTGGCCCGCCAGGGCTTGCCGCGGCTGGTCACCGACGAGGGCTACTTCGTCAAATACATCGACCCGGACGGCACGAAGCATGGCGTGTACGGCGCGCCTGAGCACGGCTACTTCGAGGCGGTGTGTAATCACGACGCCATCTGCTTCAACGTGGTGGATGATGCGCAAGCTCGCCGGATCTACGACAAGATCGCGTCGATCCCCGGCCTGCGGCCGTATGGTCTCATCATCACGAACTACCCCGCGCTGGACGACATGTACCAGGAGCAGACGAGCATCTGGAAGTTTGGCCACTGGGTGAACGGCGGGCACTGGTCCACCTGCGAGGCCCGCATGATCATGGCCTATTATCGGCTCGGTCAATTCGGAGACGCTCGTCGGTCCATGAAGAAGATGCTCGACTACGCCCGGCGGTTCCGTATGGACAATCCGCTGATCGACTTCGGCAACGACGTCTATCAGCCGCACGTGCCCATCAACTGCGTGTACGACAACTGGGGCGTGCCCGCGGCCATGATCCGCGGCCTGTACCAGTACGCCTACACCGCCGACGGATTGAAGCTCGTGCCGCAAATCCCGCCCAGCATCACGCGGATCGAGCAGAAGTTTCCCATTCGCTTCGGTCCGCGCCGGCTGTACATCCGCACTGTGGGTACCGGGAACATCACGGCCGTGCGGATGAACGGCCAGGCATGGGATCGCTTCGATGGCAATTCAGTATTCCTGCCGGACGATGCGCGGACGCCGAATCTCGTACGCGTGGAAATCTTCCGCGGCGGGGCGACTCCGGGGCCAGCGTGGAATTCCGAGACGGCTGACGATGCGCGCGTACCGGTCGCCAGCCTCGAAGAATTCACTTCGGCCGAGAAAGGCAACGGCTTGCCGGTTCGCATCGGCGCGGACAGCAACGGCGCCAACCGGTTCGTTGGTCAGATCCATCGTGTCCGCGTTCATGCGCGGGCGCTCAGCACGGCCGAGATTCAAACGCTCGCCGGCAACATGAATGCCACGCTGACCGGGACCGCGCTGGTGGGGGATTGGATGGCCGGTGCGGGCAAGCAGGAGGTGTTGATTAACCAGGCGGGCGGAGGACTCGACGCCAATGTGGTGGGGCAACTCGAAACGGTGGCGGTGAAACAGGACGCTGCACGCAATGCGCTGGAGTTCCGCGGCCAAGGTTTTCTGGAAATCCCCGACGATCCGCGGCTGGATCTGCTCGACGGGTTCACGCTGGACGCGTGGATCTGCCCCGGCGAGCTGCCGCTCGGCGGCGGCCGAATCATCGACAAGTGCCCGGCCGGCACCGCCGACGGATGGACGTTCGACACGTTTCCTCGGAACGACCTGCGGTTGATCACGCCGTACGGGACGGTCACGCATCAAGCCGGATTGGTCCCCGGCACGTGGGCGCACGTGGCGAGCAGCCATGACGCGACGGGCGAATTGCGGCTTTACGTGAATGGTAAGCAGGTGGCGTCGGCGCGGGTGCAGCCGCGACATCAGGCCTCGCTGGAGCGTATAAGTAAGCTGCATGAGCGTCTGGTCGCCGCCGGTCTGGGCGAGACGTACGAGGCGCGGCATGCCCGGCTGACGCTCGAGTGCGCGGCGACCGCCGTCCGCCGAAGCCGGATGCAGGAGGCCGGTCAACTCGCCCGATTGGTGAGTGAAGCCTCGCAGATCGCGGCCGATCGCAGCTACCGCGAGACGGCGATCAAACTCGCGGCGGGCTTGCAGAAGGTGCTCGAGGACTACGGTCGGAGCGAAGACGCCCGCAAGAGACAGATTCACGCTATATGGGAATTGACCGAGCAACCAGTCAGGACGGGACAACCATGACCAGGTCAAGCCAGAACGGACGGATCCATCGGCGGAGCGTGCTCAAGGCGGCGACGGCCGCTTTCGGGTTCCCGTGGATCGTGCGAGCTTCCGCGCTAGGTGCGGGCAGCGCGGTCGCGCCGAGCAATCGCATCACGGTCGGTTGCATCGGCGTGGGCGGGCAGGGGCTCTATGACATGGGCCAACTACTCGCGCTACCCGACGTGCAGGTGGTGGCCGTCTGCGACCCCAAGCGCGACCGGCGCGACAAGGCACGTCAGATCGTCAACGAGCATTACAAAGGCGACGCCTGCGCGGCGTACAACGATTTCCGCGAATTGGTGGCTCGGCCCGACATCGACGCCGTCCAGATCGCATCGACCGACCATTGGCACGTCCTGCACGCGCTGGCCGCCGTGCGGGCGGGCAAGGACATTTACGTCGAAAAGCCGTTGGGCATGAGCATCCAGGAAGCCAAGGTGCTTCGCGCCGCCTGCCATCGTTACGGGCGGCGGTTTCAGTTCGGCACACAGCAGCGGTCCAGCCCCCAGTTTCGTCAGGCTTGCGAGCTGGCAATCAACGGCCGGCTCGGCAAGCTGCGGGCCATCAAGGTCTCCGCACCGGTGGGGGTGTTTGAGCGGACGGGCAACGTGCGATACACGCCCGCGCCCGTGCCGGAGGGCTTCGATTACGAGATGTGGCTCGGCCCCGCGCCGGCGGCGCCGTACACGCCCAAACGCTGCGTCTCGCCGTTCTGGTTCCACATCAGCGACTATTCGTTGGGCTATATCGCCGGCTGGGGCATCCATCACATCGACATCGCTCAGTGGGGCAACGGCACGGAGTTGACCGGGCCCACGGAGATCGAAGCCTCCGGTGTGTTCCCCGCCAAGGACAGCTTGTGCGACAACCCGCTGAGTTGGGACGCGACGATGAAGTACGCCAACGGCGTGATCCTGCACTTCACCAGCGACGGTGGGCCCATTCGTCACGGCGTTCGCTTCGAAGGCGACCGAGGCTGGGTTCACGTCGATCGTGGAAGCATTACGGCCGAGCCCGCGTCGCTCCTGCGCGAAAAAATCGGGCCGGGCGAGATCCAGCTACCCGTCAGCACCAACCATCAGCGCAACTGGATCGACTGCGTCAAGACACGGGCTCAGCCGATCTGTAACATCGACGTGGCCGTCCGCACCGAAACGGTGTGTCAGTTGACCTGGCTGGCCGTGCACCTGGGCCGCAAGCTCAAGTGGGACCCCGTCAAGGAAGAGTTCGTCAAGGATCCGGAGGCCAACGCCCGGCTCGTGCGGGCCATGCGGGCTCCGTGGCATCTGTAAGGGGCGAAACGTGCGAACGAGCGGCGCGGCCTGAGCCCGCGCGAACGCGACGACATCAACGGCCTGCAACTCGCGAGCGAAAGATGAAGAAAGCATACCGGACGACAACCCACGTGATCTGCGGTCTGATGGTTACACTGGCGTGCACGGCCGGCGGACACGCCGCTCCTGTTCGGATCGTGATCCTTAGTGGCCAAACCGTTCACGATACGAAATCCACGACGCCGTTCCTGGAGGGGCTCTACGCGGCCGACCCTAAGCGGTTCAATGTGCTCGACATCGTCGAGGACGTGAGCAAGATCACAGCCGAGACGTTCGCTCGTTGCGACGTCATCGTGAGCAACTGGACGTGCCATCCGACCATGACCGGCGGGCCGTGGACGCAAGAAGGCAAACAGGCGTTCGCCGACGCCATCCGCAAGGGCACGGGCATGGTGTCGTTTCACGCCGCCAGTGCCGCGTGCAACGACTGGCCCGAGTTCCAGCAGATCTCGGGCCTGACCTGGAAGCTCGGCCACACGAGCCACACGTCGTATCACACATTCAAGGTGGTCATCAACGACAACAAGCACCCGATCACGCGGGGCATGCCGGACTTCTGGATCACCGACGAGTTGTACCAGCGGATGGTCAAGCTGACGCCGACCGACTTCCGCACGCTGGCGACGGCGTTTGCCAACACCGATGTGTCGGGCACGGGGGCGTGGGAGCCCATGCTCATCGTCACGCAACTGGGCAAGGGGCGAGGCGTGAACTTCCTGCTCGGCCACGACGTGCCGGCCATGCGCAATATTGCGTGGCAGACGATCATGCTGCGAGCCACCGAGTGGGCGGCCACGGGTAAAGTGACGGTGCCGATTCCCAAGGAGTGGCCGAGCACGCCGGCTGCCGCGGCTCTCGTCGGCGTCGATGCGGACGCCGCGATCCGAGCCGCCACGCAGTACGCTCACGGCGAGCCCCGCGAGCCTTTGTTCGTGGTCGAACAGTTGGTCAATCACGCCACGTCGAACACGTCCAAGACGGCGGCGGAGGATCGGGCCCGGTTGGCTGCCCAACTCGGCGAAGCCATTGCCGCGTGCAAGACCGCCGAAGCCAGGTCGTTTTTCTGTCGTCAACTGGGCATGATCGGCACGCCGGCGCAGGTGCCTGTCATCGCACCGCTCCTGGCCGACGAGGGCACGGCGACGATGGCTCGCTTCGCGTTGGAGCGGATCGCGGGTCCGGAAGCGGCAGCGGCACTGCGTGAGGCGCTGTCCACGCTGAAGGGCAACCTGCTCATCGGCGTCATCGCCAGCATCGGCACGCGAGCGGATGCCGACTCGGTGCCCGCACTCGTGCCATTGTTGCGCGACACCGATCCGGCTGTCGCGCGGGCGGCCGCATCAGCACTGGGTCTGATTGGCACGCCGGAAGCCGCCGAGGCAATCAAGGCGGCCCGGCTGGCCACCTCGGACCCGGCGATGCGAGCGGTGCTTACCGATGCGTATCTGGCCTGCGGCGAACGGCTCATCGCCGCCGGTGACAAGAAAACGGCCGCGGGTGTGTACAAGCTCCTGTACGCTCCGGCCGAGCCGCCTGCCGTACGCGCCGCGGCATTCCGCGGGCTCATTCTTTCGCAGCCCGTGCAGGCCACGCCGTTGATAAAGGAAGCGCTTGAAAGCAATGTGCCCGAGCTCATCGTTGCAGTGGCGAATATCGTGCGCGAATTACCCAAAGTCGGCGACACGAAAGCCATCGCCGGTGCCGCCCTGCATGTGCCGGCCGATCTGCAAGTGATCATGATCCAGGCATTCGCTGAGCGCGGCGACAAGGCGGCCGTGGATAACGCTCGCAGGGGATTGGTGCACGAGAACCCGCAAGTCCGATTGGTGTCTATCGATGCGCTCGCCCGGCTCGGAGACGAGTCGGATGCTGGGCTGCTTGCCGATCGTGCCATGCGGGGGGAGCCGCCCGAGCGGACAGCGGCCATGGATGCGCTGCGACGAATGCCGGGAACAGCGGCGGAAGACACCCTCGTCAATCTGCTCCTGGGCGAGGACGATCAGACGCGATCGGCGGCGGCCCGCGCTCTGGTGAATCGTCCAGCCAACGCCAAAGTGTTCGAGGTGCTTGGCAACTTCCGTGAGGAGAACGTGCAGGTCGCGCTGCTCGGCGTGCTCGACCAGTTGGGTAATGATGAGGCGCTGGCGATCCTGAAGGACGAGGCTGCGGCCGAGAGTGCCGCCGTTCGGTCGGCGGCGCTGAGCGCGTTGATGAACTGGCCGACATCGGCTGCCGCCAGCGTTTTGCTTCAGGCACTTCAGGACCATCGCAACGAAGCCATGCGGCCGGCCATACTGACCGCGCTGGCCCGGATGGTGCCGGGCGAATTGCCGGCCGCCGAGTGGGTGGCCGGTGTGGGCAAGCTGTTCGAAACGGCCGGTTCGCCCGATGAACGCGAGGCGGCACTGAACATTCTCGGCAACATCACCACGCCCGAGGCATTGAGCCTTGCGGTTTCGCAGACGCAGCGAGCGGACGTTGCGGACGTGGCGGCAGAGACCGCGTTGAAAATCGCGACCGCGCTGGTCGATACACACAAGGATGCGGTACGGCTGGCTGCCCGCGAACTGATCGCCAACGCCAGGTCGCCGGAGATCATCAAGCGGGCCGACGTCCTTCAGCGGCGGGCGGAGCGTCCGCCGAATCTCGCCCGGGGCGCTGCAGCCGACAGCCCGGATGGCCTGGACGCCGATGGTGGCGCGGGGGGTGACCAGGCTGCCATCGACGGCGATCCGAAGACCTACTGGGACGAGGTGGACAACAAGGATCTGTATCGCTTGCGGGTGACGTTCGAGCAACCGACCCGCGTTTCGGCCATCAACATCGTCGGATATGAGTACGAGTCGCACTGCCCGAAGGATTTCGACATTCTCTGCGACGACAAGGTGGTGAAGCGCGTCTCGAATGCCGTGTACGACCGCACGAGCGTGGAGGCGTTCTTCACGTTCGAGCCGGTCACGTGCACGACGTTGGAACTCAGGATCACCGGCTACTATCCCGCGTCGCCGGCGATCCGCGAACTGGAGATTTTCGACTGGCCGCAGGCAACGCCGGAATCGCAACCGGGTTCGACGCCATCGGCCGCGGCAAGCCCTGCATACCGCTGGGCACAGACCGACGACAGTATCGCTCTGCTCAACGGCGATCGCATCGTGTGGCGGTTCAATTACGGCAAGGACTTGCCCAAAGCGTATTTCGATCCGCTCAACCTGCCCGACGGAACCGAGCTGGTCTGGCTCAGCCCGCCCGATCACGAGTGGCATTTTGCTCTGTGGTTTTCGTGGAAGGAAATCAACGGTCTGAACTACTGGGAACAGTGGAATACGCCGGGCCAAGGCCGTACGCGGGTGCTCGACGGACGGGCCCGGGCGAATCCCGACCATTCGGCTGATATCGACCTGACCGTCAGCTATCATCCCGACGGTAAACCCGCGCTGCTGACCGAGCGGCGGAGCATTCACGTGCATCCGCCGGAGGCCGACGGCTCATATCGCATTGACTGGACGAGTGCATTTACCGCCGGGGCCGAGGACGTCCATTTGAAAGGGGGGACGGCAGGCGGCGGCTACGCGGGCCTGTCCGTGCGGATCAGCCCACGCACGCGCGAGTGGCAATTACTTGACAGTGAAGGCCGTCGCGACCAGCCTTGCGAGGGCATGGCCCGGCACACGCACGGCCAACGGTCCAAATGGTGCGATTTCAGCCTGGTCGGCATGCTCACCGGCTCGCCCGCGGGGGTGACGGTGTTCGATCATCCGGCGAATTTGCGGCACCCATCGTACTGGCACAACCTGATCGACGACCGCATTCCGTTCGGCTATTTCAGTCCGGCCCTGCTGTGGGCTGAACCCTACACGTTGCCCGCCGGGCAGGAGCTCGTGCTGCGATATCGCATCCTGATTCACGCCGGGCGGCCGGACGCGGAGCGGTTCGACGCGGAGTGGCACGCATTCAGCACGGCAAAATTGGCGGAACCGTGACGCACCGAGCAGGAGAGGAGTGGTCGTGCGCGGCAAGAACAATAGGGAGAGTGCCTCGCTCCGGCTGGATTGATGACGTATAATGGCAGGCCATGCCCAAGTCAGACCTGGAAACGCGCATTCTTCGGGCCATCAGTGACATCCGGCCCTTCGAAACGGGCGAAACCGTCGTGCTGGCCGTCTCCGGCGGTGTCGATTCCATGGTCCTGCTGAACATCCTTGTTCGGCTCAACCAGTCCAAGAAGCTCGGACTGCAACTGCATGTCGCCCATCTGAATCACCGCTTGCGGCGGCAGGATTCTGACGCCGACGCCGAGTTCGTGCAGGCCCAGGCTCGCGCCCTGAAGGTGGCGTGTACGATTGATTCGGCCGACGTGCCGGCCGAGTCCCGCCGCCGCGGCTTGTCCATCGAACTCGCCGCTCGCCAATGCCGTTACGAATTCTTCGAGCGATTGTGCCTGCGGCTCGGCGCTCACGTGGTCCTGCTCGCCCATCATGCGGACGACAACGTTGAGACCGTCCTGCACCGGATCATCCGCGGCACGGGCATTCGCGGCCTAGGCGGCATCCGGCCCATTCGGCCGATCCGGGAGGGCAGCGACATCGTGTTGGTTCGGCCGCTTCTGGGCGTGCGTCGGGCTGCACTCGAGGCGTACGCCGCTGCAATGCAAATTCCGTTCCGCGTCGACGCCAGCAACGCCAGCACGGCTTACGCCCGAAACCGTGTGCGGCATGATCTGCTCCCGCTGCTGCGCGAGCGATTCAATCCGCAAGTGGACGAGGCGGTGGGGCGGCTGTGCGAGCAGGCCCGTGCGATCGAAGCGTACTTGCGCGAGACCTGCACGCGCATGCTCGAGTCGCTCATCGTCGAGCACAACAACCGGCAGCTCGTGTTGCACGGGCCGTCGCTGGCCCGCCGCCCGCGGGTCATCCAGACGCAGCTCGTGCGCGAGGCCATTCTGCGCCTCGGCGTGGGCGAGGGCGAAATCACGTTCTCGCACTTGAACGCGGTGGCCGATCTGCTGGCCAGCGAGGAGGGCACGAAGGAAGTGCACTTGCCCGGCGGCCTGCGGGTGGCGCGGCGATATTCGCGCTTGGTGTTCGAGATGGAGGGCGGGCAGGAGCGGGCCGGCGGGGCCATCGAAGAGGAGATTTGCGTCTCGATCGACGGCACGACGCAGCTCCCGGCGTTCGGCATGGAACTGCAGATCGATTCGTTCGCCGCCGGCGAGGATCAAATTGCCGAATACCTGCAGCAGCGGGCAGATCGCGGGCAGTTCTCCTACGAGGAGTGGTTCGACGCCGACGAAGTGCGTCCACCGCTGATCGCCCGGCCGCGCCGCCCCGGCGACCGCTTCTTCCCATTGGGCAGTCCGGGCATGAAGAAGATCTCGGACTTCCTCATCGACGAGAAAATCGAGGCCGCTCGTCGCGAAAAATTGGTCATTTTGTGCGATCAACTGGGGCCGATCTGGGTCGTGCCTCTCCGCATCGACGGCCGGGCTCGTCTCACGCGCATGACCCGCAATGTCTTGCGCGTCGTCGCTCGGCCGTTGTCGTCGCAGACATGAGGGGCATATCCGGGCGTGCGTTCTTTGGGGGGCGGGCGTCTCGCCCGCCTGTTTGCCCAAAAGCGTGAAGATCAGATGAACAGGAGGCAACGGAGGTAACAGAGAAACATGAGCTCTGTTACCTCCGTTGCCTCCTGTCAAAACAATTCCGCGTCGTAACCTGCGTCAAATACCCGTCAGCCAGGCCGACAGATCCGGCTCGGGCAGCTTGGCCGGCACCTCGGCGAACCGAATGCGAATCGTCGTGACGTACGGATGCGGCGGTTTTTCCGGCATGCCCGAGAGGATGAGTCGGCCGTTGTACTCGCGCCGGATCTCGACTTTCTGGCCCGTCTGCAGGATCACCGCTTCCCGCGGCTTGGACTTGACCAGCGGAATGACCGCCTCCTTGCCCGGCCAGCGGAAGACGTGCAGGTAGGCGTCTTTACCTTTGCGAGTCCACAGCCCGAGCATGACCGCTTCGAGGTCACAACGCTCCGAGTTGTAGATGGCTTCACCGTTGACGCGCATCCACTCGCCGATCTTCTTGAGCCGCTCGAGCTCTTCCTTGCGGATGGTGCCGTCGGGCTTGGGGCCCACGTTCAGCAGGTAGTTGCCCTCGCCCGAGGCAGCCTGGACGAGGTACTGCAGGAGCTGCGGCACGGTCTTGAAGTTGGGGTTGTGCTTGACGTAGCCCCAGCCCACGTGATCGCCGATGGTCATGTTGCTTTCCCAGCCGCGACCCTTCTCCGATGCCGTCACATGCTGCTCCGGCGTGTCGAAATCTTCCTGCGTGCCGCTACGGTTGTTGATGAGGATGTGCGGCTGCAGTTGGCGAGCCATGGCGTTGAGCTGCTTGGACCGCCAGAAGGGGATCATCAGATCGATCTGCGGCGGGAACGTGTTCCGCAGCCAGCCGCCGTCGTACCAGAGGATGTCGATCTTGCCGTACTGCGTGAGCAGCTCGCGTACCTGGTCGTGCGCCTGCTGCACCATGGCCTTGGCCGAGTCGGGGTACTTGTCGGGCTCCCAGTAGCCCGGGAAGCGCCAGTCGAGCAGCGAGTAGTAGAACCCGATCTTCAGTCCGGCCTTGCGGCAGGCCTTGACATACTCGGCCACAAAATCGCGGCGAGCCGCGGTCTTGACCGACGTGAAATCCGAGCACTGGCTGTCCCACAAGCAGTAGCCGTCATGATGCCGCGTCGTGAGCACCATGTACTTCATGCCTGCATCGACCGCGGCCTGGGCCCAGGCGTTGGCGTCGAACTTGGCCGGCTTGAACTTGTCCGCCAGCTTCATGTAACTCGCGGCCTTCTCGCGCTCGAGGAAGAACGTCCACTCGCCGCGACCGGTCAGCGAGTAGAGGCCCCAGTGGATGAACATCCCGAAGCGGGCCTCGTGAAACCACTTGATTCGCTTTTCATACGGCGGGATCTCGTTCTTCTTGGCCATGTCGTGTCGTCCTGTCCTTCGTGCTCGTCGCGTGGGTACACCCGGCGTTACACCCCAAGGCCGGGGTTTTGCGAAAAGAGAGTGTATCGAAGAAGCGAAAAGACGCAAGCTTGTCGGCAGGACGGGCCCGGTTTGGTAGACGAGCCGCCTGCGAATGATCCCTCGTGTTCCCAGCGAGCGGCGGGGCTTGACCCCGTCGCCTCTGTTCCCCGTCAGTGCACTTACGACATCGGCTCCGGTTGCTGCCAGGCGCTCATCCCGCCGTCGATCATGAGCATGTGGCCGTGCACGTGGTCGGCTTCATCGCTGACTAGGTAGACCACGCCCGGACCGCACACGTCGGCGGGGGGGATTTGGCCATTGGGCGTGTGATGCGCGAGCCAGGCCGCCTTGGCCGGCTGACCGTCGAGCCAGCGCGTGGCTTCCGTGCGGACCAGCCCGGGAGCCAGTCCGTTCACGCGAATCCGGTGGGGGGCCAGTGCCACCGCCAGCGTCTTGACCATCATGTCGACCGCGCCTTTGGACGTGTCGTACGCGGTGGAATCGACCTCCGCCAGCCGGCCGTTGACCGAGCCCACGAACAGCACGCGACCCGCCGTGCCGCGTTCGATCCAATAGCGGGCAAAGCGCTGCGTGAGAAAGTAGCCGGCGGCCACGTTGAGCCGCATGGTCTTTTCGAAGCGCTCGAGCGTCATGTCAAGGAAGGGCACGTCAAAATACTGGCCGGCATTGTTGACGAGGATGTCGATGCCGGGCATGGCCGCGATGCTCTGCTCGAACACTTGCGAGATCACCGGCTCCGTGGGGCCGGACAGATCGCCCCCGACGAATGCCACCTGCACGGCTTTCGCCCGGCAGCGCTCCATGACCTGCTCGGCCTCAACGCTCATCGCCCGGCCGTGCACGATCACGTCGGCGCCGGCGGCGGCCAGCGCTTCGACAATCGCCCGCCCCACGCCTTTGGTCGAGCCGGTCACCAAGGCGGCATGGCCTTTCAGATCAAACACGCCTCACCTCCGCAAGCCTTCAGCGCCCGGGCCGATCAGCCCCGCGTCCTCCGTTTCCGAACAACCACGCCACGGGTGCCACGCTCGCCATGTCCGTGCGCACCGTTTCGGGTACCTGCTCCAGCACTGCGGCCTCCTGCTCGTACGAATACACGATCCGCAGCGTGTCGTCGCTCCAGCTCATGTAAGGGTTGTCCGAGCCCCAGAGGTATCGGCCGCCCAGAAGCGCGTGGACCGCCTGCAGGACCTCCGCCGGTCTGTGGTAGTCCGCATCCACGCGGCGCGAGGGCGGCGCCACGAACGGCGAATCGGGCTCGGCAGCGAGTCGGCACTGAGCCAGGTGGGCCGCACAATCGACCCACACGTTCGGCAGCTGCGCCGCCCGCTTCAGGCATTCCGCGTCGAACCGCAGCGAATGGGCCAGGTTGAACCGGACGCGCGGGTACGCCTCGGCGACGGCCAGGCAGTCTGCCGCCTGGGCCCAGCGATCCTTCGGGTACACCGCCGTGTGCACGAGGACGGGCAAGTCATGCTGTTCGGCGAACTCCATGAGCTCGCGCCCCTCGTTGACCAGGGCTCGGATGGGCGATTCGAGAATGGTCGTCTGCGTCTTGAGCCCGTGAATCCGCCCCGCGAGTGTCTCGAGCGCACGGACCTGTTGGTCGACGCATCGGCTCGGGTCGAAGAACGCGAACGCGTACAGCCGGCCGTGCGTGTCGATCCGTTCCAACTCCCGCACGAGCAGCTCGTTTTCGCGGTCGAAGGGGAATCGACCGGGCAGGAGTGACAGCTGTCCGCCGTCGGCGAATGCGCACGCGTCGAACGCCGACGGGAGCGTGAATGGGAAGCAGACCGCCCGGTCGACCCCCGCGGCATCCATGTGTCCGAGCAGATCCTGGGCGGTAGCCGAGTAGGGCCACCAGCCGCGCAGATAGAACCCGGTGTCCGCCCCCACGTGCGTGTGGACGTCGTAACGGGTGACGGTCTTTGTGTCGCGATGCTCAGGCATGGTTGCAGTGCCATTTCCGACCAACCCGCTCTGCGAGGACTTTGGAACTCGCGGGATCGACGGCTCGCCCGTTCAGCGGTGGCCGAGACGCGTCTCCCGAAAAGCGCCAAGCGGGCGGTGGCAATGGGCAATAGCCTACGCCGGGCCTGGACCGGCGGCAATGTGGCAAAAAAATGGGGCACACCATCGGAACAGAGGGGTTCGAATCCCGGCCCGTGTTTCAGTGCTGTGGCCCAAAACCGTCACGTGGGGCGGATCGGGACGTTGATTCGTCTCAAAGGGTTTTAGCCCCATTCCAAACCGCTTTGGAACGACATCGAACAGCAATTTTCAGTTGACTTTTTCCACTGCCGAAGTTATCTTGGCGGGTGTACGTGGAGGAGGAGAGACGGTTGTCGTTCTCCCGTCTGACCATTTCTTTCGCAGGCATTTGGCAGAGAGTTGATGGTTACAATCGGCCCGGGCAGCCGGTGCGCGATTGGCGAGTGCAATTCACGTCTCAGGGGATCTCTTGTGGGGAGGGACAATCCATGAACAGATTGTGGGTCAGTACATTGTTGGTGGCCGGAGTGGCCAGTGTGGCCTCGGCCGGGATTATCAATGGAACGTTCGATAGCGGTCTGGATGGCTGGACGGTGTCAGGCGGTGCCCGTGTCGTGAACGACGACTTCGGTCTGCCGTTTTCCCCGTCGGGCGCGCCGGCGGCGGGCGTGATCATCTCATGGGGCGGAAGCTGGGACGGTCCCTCGGGAAGCATCTCCCAGATCGTTACGGGCGTGACCGGCGAGCAGATCCTGAGCGGCGAACTGTTTGCGGCGGCGCGTTACAGCGACTCCGAGCGGCCCGCCTCGGTGGATGTGCTTTGGAACGGCACGGTGGTCCAGAGTCTTCTCGTGCCTTCCGAGGATAAGTGGGCGGCCGACTTCCCCTGGGTCTCCTTCAGCGTGCCCGTCACGGCCACCGGCAATGACGAACTGAAGGTGAATTTCGGAGTCCGCTTTGCCGAGTGGACCTGGACGGCTGTGGACAACCTGGCCATCACGCCGGAGCCGGCCAGCCTGATGCTCGTGGCGCTCGGTCTGCCGCTGCTCCGTCGTCGTCGCTGAACGACTCGAATCGGCCATGTAGCAAAGACGGACGCTGGCGATCCGCCGACCGGTGCGGGTCGCCAGCTTTTTTGTGGGCACTCCGGACCTCCGTCCACGGCTCGTACTTCTTGGGGATGCTCCGGCCGGCTTGACGCCGCCTCTTGCTCCGGGGACACTTAAGCCGGTCAACATACAGCACTTAAACGAACACGGAGACGCAAGTCATGGCCGATTCCGCCACGCAGCCGAATCAGACGCAGCCGGCGCCCCCTAGGCGATCGGTCCCCGAACCGGTGATCCTGCGCGATTGGCCGAAGATCATCATGATGTGGCCCACGCTTGTTGCCGGACTGGTTTGCGGGATCATCATGGCTTTGTGGGGCACGACGCCGCCGGATCATTTCGCCCGCATTCACTACGTCGGGCTGGTGTTTCTGGTGATCCTGGCGATCAACATGACGCTGCTGCTGTACGACCTGAGCTTGCGCGGCTTCATCATCGTGGCCCTGGCTATCCTGGCTTTGGTGCTGGCCATTTTCTTGCTCAACCAGCAGTTCGGGCACCGCGTGTGGAAGGGCATCGCCAGAGCGTTGAGCATTCAGGTCTGGGCCAACGCGGCGTTCTACTTCACGTTTTCGCTCGTGCTTCTGCTGAACCTGGCCATCGCTTGGATCACGACCCGGTTCAACTACTGGAAGGTCGAGAACAACGAGATCATCATCCACGAAGGGTTCATGCACGAGCAGGAACGGCACCCGACTGCCCAGGCCCGTTTCCGAATGGTCGTTGAGGACATCGTCGAGTACGGCCTGCTCGGCTCGGGCAAGCTGGTGTTTTATTTCGGTGACGCTCAGACGGAAAAGGAGCTGAAAACCGTGCTGTTCGTGCACCGCAAGGCCAAGGCGCTCGATGAACTGCTGGGTCGGGTGGCCGTTGTGCAGAAATGACCAGTCAGGCCCCCCAACTCGGCGATCGCAATCTGGAAGGGGTTGGGGTCTGTCCTCACTGCGGGGTCTTGCTCCGGACGGAATCCCATGGCGGATTTGTCGCCGTCACGGTCGAGCCGCCGGCCGCATCACCTGCTGTCTGGCACCCGACGCGGCCGGACTTTCCACCGCCGCCGGGCTGCCGGCGAATCCACGTTCCGTTTCGCGGTTGGTTGGACGTCGATGATGACGTTCGCCGGGCGGTGGACCGGTTCTTCAACGGCCCGATGTTGGCGTTGGCCGTGCTGGTCCTGCCGTTGCTCGTGGTGGACTACTACGTCAGCCGCGGCGAACATCGGAAGGACTGGCTCACCACGGGCGTGATGATCGCCCACGTGACCATTTCCACCGCGTTCCTGGCCGAGTTCGTGGTCAAGGTGAGCATCGCTCAGAGCCGGTTGGGTTATATCGCCCGCAACTGGCTGGACCTGATCATTATCATCCTGCCGTTCCTCCGTCCGCTGCAGGGCTTTCGAACGATCCGCTTCTTGAAACCGTTGCAGGTGGCCCGGGTCGTGCAGGTGAGCCGGCTGTACGCTTTGCGCGGCGTAGGCCTCAAAGCGGTGCGGACGATGGTGCCGGTGCTGTTGGGCCTGCGTTTCACGCAGCGGTTCCGGCAGGGGGCCGAGGTGGCCGCGGTTGGCGGGCGGCCGGACTACGCCAAGTGGCCCCGGGCCGCGCTGGTTCTGGAGCTTCAGCGGCTCCAGCGGCGCATCGACGAGTTGGAGTCTCGGGCGGCGGCGAGCGCTGCATCGGTCGCGAATACACAGGCGAAGGAGCCCTCCTATGATGGGCCTGATTCGCGAAACCGGCCGGACGCTGACGGTCCGGTGAAGCCGAACGGTTCCACCGCTTCCACCGCGCGGAGCGGCAAGGCCGAACTTGATGAGTTATGTGACCAGACCGAGGAGTCTCAGTAAATGGCCTGGGAAGCGTGGGCAGCTCTGGGTTGGCATGCGTGGGTCACGGTCGGTGTGATCCTGTTCGTGCTGGGCATGCTGTTGTTCACCCAGTACGGGGCTGACCTCATCCTGGTGACCGGCGTGACCGTGCTGGTCCTCACCGGCGTGCTCGACACAAAGCAGGCGTTCGCCGGGATGGCGAACGAAGGCATGCTCACGGTAGCGGTTCTCTACGTGGTGGCTTGCGCGCTGGATGCCACCGGCGCCACCGGCTGGGTGGTGCAGCACTTCCTGCGCCGACCCAAGTCGGTGCGGGGAGCCCTGGTGCGGTTGATGGCACCGGTCTCGTTCATGAGCGCCTGGCTCAACAACACGCCGGTGGTAGCCATGTTCATGCCCGCGGTAAACGACTGGGGCCGCAAGAACGGAATCTCCTCCTCGAAGTTGATGATTCCGTTGAGTTACGCAGCCGTCCTCGGCGGCTGCTGCACGCTCATCGGCACCAGTACCAACCTCATCGTGCACGGCCTGCTGCTGGCGACACCGGACCCGAACCGGCCCGGCGAACATCTGCCCGGCTTCAATATGCTGGACTTTCTGTGGGTGGGGTTGCCTTGCACGGTGGCCGGCATCCTGTTCATGGTGGCCACGCATAAGTGGCTGCTCCCCGATCGCAAGCCGCTCCTGAGCGACACTGCCGACCCCCGCGAGTACACGGTGGAAATGAAGGTCGATCCGCACGGGCCGCTGGTGGGCAAGACCATCGAAGAGGCCGGTCTGCGCCACTTGCCCCGGTGTTTCCTGGCTGAGATCAACCGCGGCGACCGCATCATCCCCGCGGTCGGCCCGCAGGAGAAGCTCCAGGCCAACGACCAGTTGGTCTTCGTGGGCGTGGTGGATTCGGTCGTCGATCTGCGCAAGACCCGCGGCCTGTTGCCTGCGACCGATCAGGTGTTCAAACTGACCAGTTCGCGGTCCGAACGCTGCCTCGTCGAGGCGGTGGTGTCGGAGCGCTGCCCGCTTGTCGGCCAGACCATCCGCGATGGTCGCTTCCGATCGGTGTACAACGCGGTGGTCATTGCGGTGGCCCGCAGCGGTCAGCGCATCAACCGCAAGATCGGCGACATCGTGCTCATGCCGGGTGACACATTGCTGCTCGAAACGCATCCTTCGCTGGTCGAGCAGCAACGCAACAGCCGCCATTTTTACCTGGTCAGCGCCGTCGAGAACTCGCAGCCCGTTCGTCACGAGCGTGGTCTGCTCGCCCTGGCCATCATGATCGCCATGGTCCTGGTGGCCAGCTTCGAGTGGCTCAGCATGCTGGAGGCGGGCATGATCGCGGCCGGAGCCATGATCGTCACCGGCTGTTGCACGGGAACCATGGCGCGGCGGAGCGTGGACTGGAGCGTACTCATCGCCATTGCGGCGTCGCTGGCCATCGGCCGGGCGCTGGAGATCACGGGCGTGGCCGCCGTCGCCGCCACCCAGTTGACCAGCTGGGCCTCGGGGAGCCCGATGTTGTCGTTGATTGCCATCTACGGCGTGTGCCTGTTGCTGACCGAACTGGTGACCAACAACGCTGCGGCCGTGCTCATGTTTCCCATCGCGCTGCAGACGGCTCATCAACTGGGCGTGAACTATCTTCCGTTCGTTCTGGCGGTGGCGGTTTCAGCCAGCTATGGCTTCGCCACGCCGCTGGGCTACCAGACGCATCTGATGGTCTACGGCCCGGGCGGCTACCGTTTCAGCGACTTTTTCAAGGTGGGGCTGGCCATCGACATTCTCTGTTGGATCGTCGCGGTCAGCGTGCTTCCATTGGCGTTCCCCTTCTGAGTCTGCAGAAGGCACCGGCGCGGCAGACTAAGTGCAGGACAGACGTTTGAGAGTAGTGGAGACACACAGCACGACTGCTTCGGGCGAGCCGGCTTTTGCTCCCGGACAACCTGGTCGGCGAAGGCTCGCGCTGCATTGGCGCATTTTGATCGGGCTGTTGCTGGGGGCCTGCGGGGGCATCCTGGCTCGGTGGCTGTGTCCGCCGGCGGCCGACGGCACCGCCGATCCCCGGGTGCAGTGGATGGTGTACTATCTCGCCGAGCCGGCCGGGCAAATCTTCCTTCGCCTGATCTTCATGATCGTGTTGCCGCTGCTGTTCTGTGCCCTGGTGCTGGGCGTGACCGGTACAGGCGACGTGCGGCGGCTGGGGCGAGTCGGTTTGCTGACGCTGGTGTTCACCGTGCTGTTCTCGGCGGCGTCGGTCGGTCTGGGCTTGCTGATGGCCAACACCGTGCGGCCGGGTGCCCGGTTGCCTCAGGCTCAGCGCGACCTTCTGCGAGCCCGGTTCGCCGACGAGACGCAACGTATCGCCTCGCAGGCTGAACAGGCACGGCCGGTTCGCGACGCGCTGCTCGACATCATTCCGCGCAATCCGTTCCAGGAACTGGTGGGAGCCATCGACGGCAGCGCTTCGGGCGGCATCCTGGCGGTCATGTTCTTTGCTCTGGCCGTCGGCATCGCCTTGCTGTACACGCCCGAGCGGGCGGGCCCGGTGATTGCCGTGCTCGAAGGCGTTTACGACGCCACCTTGGCCATCGTCGGTTTTGCCATGCGGCTCGCTCCCCTGGGCGTGGCCGGGCTGATGTTCGCCCTGACCGCCATGCTGGGCCTGCAGATTGTGCAAATCCTCTTCCTGTACGTGGGCACGGTGCTGAGCGGGCTGGGCCTGCACATGCTCGTGGTCTATTCCCTGTTTCTGGTCGTGGCTGCGCGGATGAATCCATGGCGGTTCTTCTCGCGGATTTCGGATGCCGTGGTCACCGCGTTCGGCACGTCGTCGTCCAACGCCACGCTGCCCACGTCGCTGCGCGTGGCTCGCGAGAATCTCGGCCTCAAGCCCGAGGTCGGCAACTTCGTGTTGACCGTCGGCTCGACAGCCAATCAGAACGGCACGGCCCTGTACGAAGGCGTCACGGTGCTCTTTCTCGCCCAGGTGTTCGGCATCGAGCTGACGCTGGCGCAGCAACTCGTGGTCGCGCTGCTGTGCATCCTGGCGGGCATCGGGACGGCCGGCGTGCCCGGCGGCTCGATCCCGTTCGTGGCCGTCGTGCTCGGATCGGTCGGCGTGCCCGTCGAAGGCATCGGCATCATCCTGGGCGTGGACCGCCTGCTCGACATGTGCCGCACGACGGTGAACGTCGTCGGCGATCTGGCCATTGCCGCGTGTGTCGATCGCTGCGAGCGCACCGCCCACGGATGAGTCATGGTTGTGGTGCACGCTTCCAGCGTGCGTTGACCGTAGGCCCCACACCTGCGAGCGATGCACGTTGGCGCATCCTGCCGCGCCGAGTATCCTCTGCACTCACCGACCAAGCACGGGGAGCGGGCGTCTCCCCCGCCTGACGAGGCGGGCAGGATGCCTCGCCCTCGCCGAAACCAGGCAAGGAGTGTGACCGTGTCAGATCCGAGATCGTCCGAGGACTGGGCCGTACCGTTACGACGAGGCGTGGTCATCCCCGCCCACCCACTGGCGTTGACCGCTCAGCGCAAGCTCGACGAGCGACGGCAGCGGGCGCTGACGCGATATTACCTGGCGGCAGGGGCGGGCGGCGTGGCTGTCGGCGTACACACCACGCAGTTCGCCATTCGAGAGCCGTCGGTCGGGCTGCTGCGGCCCGTGCTGGAACTCGCGGCCGAAGAGGCGAGCCGTTACACCGCTCGCGAGGGCCGGACGGTCATCCGCATTGCCGGCGTGTGTGGCCGGACCGACCAGGCGGTCAAAGAAGCCGAGCTGGCGCGCGAACTCGGCTACCACATCGGCCTGTTGAGTCTTTCGGCGTTCAAGAGTGATACCGTCGATGCCATGATCGCCCATTGCCGCGAGATCGCCTCGATCATTCCGGTCATGGGCTTCTATCTGCAGCCCGCGGTGGGCGGGCGCGTGCTGCCGGCCGAGTTCTGGCGGCGGTTTGCCGAGATCGAGAACGTGGTGGCCATCAAGATTGCTCCGTTCAACCGGTATCACACGTTCGACGTGATCCGCGGCGTGGCCGAAGCGGGGCGGGCCGGCCAGATCGCGTTGTACACGGGCAACGACGACAACATCATCGCGGATCTGCTCACGCCCTTCACGACGATGGTGAACGGCCAGCCCGTGCGCCAGCGGGTGGTCGGCGGACTGTTGGGTCACTGGGCGGTGTGGACGAAGCGTGCCGTCGAGCAACTCGAGGCCGTCCATCGGATCGTTGAGACGAACACTCCCGTGCCCGCGGAGACGCTGGCTCTGGGCGTGGCCGTCACCGACAGCAACGCCGCTTTCTTCGATGCGGCCAACGGCTTTGCCGGCTGCATCGCCGGACTGCACGAGGTGCTGCGACGCCAAGGCTTGCTCGAGGGCATCTGGTGTCTCGATCCTGACGAGAGTTTGTCCCCCGGGCAGGCCGACGAGATCGACCGCGTCTACCGGGCGTACCCGCAACTGAACGATGATGAGTTTGTGCGGGAACATCGGGAGGAGTGGTTGAAATAGGAGACGGAAGATAGGAGACAGGAGACAGGGGCAGGAAGCAAACTGCTTCATCAGGATCCAGCATCATGAATCAGCCTGCGACGATTGAGACGGTTGCCCAACTCGATGATGTGATGACCACGCCTTCATCGGCGCTGATCGAGGATCTGCGACGGATCGAGGGCGATCTGCTGGTGCTTGGCGTGGCGGGCAAGATGGGCCCGACGCTGGCCGTGCTCGCCAAGCGGGCTTTCGCCGAGGCCGGCAAGGACAATCGGGTGATCGGTGTGGCTCGTTTCAGCCGTGGCGACCTGCGCGGGCGGCTCGAGTCGGCCGGTGTCCAGACCATTGCCGCCGACCTGCTTGCTCCCACCGTGCTGGATCGCCTGCCGGAAGTCCCGAACGTGATCTTCCTGGTCGGACAGAAGTTCGGCTCGACGGGCAACGAGCCGCTGACCTGGGCCATGAACGTGTTCCTGCCCGGGCTGGTGGCGGACCGTTTCCGCCAGTCGCGCATCGTTGCGTTGTCCACCGGCAATGTGTATCCGTTCACGCCCGTGGACAGCGGCGGACCCGACGAGACCGCGCCCGTGGGCCCGGTCGGCGAGTACGCCCAGTCCTGTCTGGGCCGCGAGCGCATGTTCCAATACTTCAGCGGCCTGCACGGTACGCCGACCGCACTTATCCGGCTCAACTATGCCATCGACTTGCGCTACGGCGTGCTGCTCGACATTGCCACTCGTGTGCAGGCGGGCACGCCCATCGACTTGAGCATGGGTCATGTAAATGTCATCTGGCAGGGCGACGCCAACGAGGCGATCTTGCGCAGCCTGCTGCTCACCTCCAGTCCGCCGCTCATCCTGAACCTCACGGGCCCCGGCGTGCTGAGCGTTCGCGAACTGGCCCAGGGGCTCGGCCGGCGCCTGGGTCGCGAGCCGGTCTTCACCGGCAGCGAGGCGGCCACCGCGCTGCTGAGCAACGCCGGTGAATACGTCCGCCGTCTGGGGCCGCCGCGCGTTTCCGTCGAGCGCATGCTCGACTGGGTCGCCCACTGGGTCCGCATTGGCGGCGAAACGCTCAACAAGCCCACTCACTACGACGCTCGCGACGGCAAGTTCTGATCCGCGAGAGAACGGGGGGGGCTACGTCGAAAAGAAACGGGCGGAGGCACTCTGACCTCGAAAAGAAACGGCGGGGTCAAGCCCCGCCGCTCACTGTGTGACTTCTATATGTCGCTATCCGGTTGCGTCAGTCTTGCGGACCGGCGGCCGGGGCAGCCGGCTGCGGGGCGGCCGGAGCGGCCGGTCGACCCGCCGGGGATACGAGTTGCGGCGAGGAACCTCGCATCCGCGGACCGGCGCCGCCGCGGATCGGAATCACGATCTTGGCAAACTCGCTGTCCGACGTGCGGACGGTCACCGTCTCGCCCTCCGGGCCGGCGCTGAAATTCGGCGGGAAGGTCAACTGCAGCTTGTACGACAGGCCATCGGGCTCAGGATAAAACTGCGTCTGGATCTCGGGATTGCTCTTGTCGATCCCCAGGATGTCCAGCGACGTCGTTCCCGAGTTGGTGATGCTCACCTGTGTCTGGTAAACGGTGCGGGTAGGCGGCACCTGGACAGTGGCTGGCGTCACCTCGATGCGCTTGGGCATGAACAGCTTGACCGGCACCTGGACGGTCGGCTGCTCGGGCTGGTTGGTCTCGATGGTGATGATGGCGTTGTTTTCGCCCGGTTCGAAGGGCGGCTTGGGATAGACGGTCAGAATCGCGATGTCGGGCCTGCGCACGTCGATGGCCGGTTCGAACTTGGGCGAGGACGAGGTCGCCTTCTTGTACTCGATCTCACCCGGGCCGTTATAGATGAGCGTGGCGATGCGCGGCACGGAGAAGGTGCGGGCGCGGTTGGAAAAGTCGATTCCGCTGACCGGCTGGAGCTCGATGTACGGCCGAACGCGGCCGACGATGGTGACCTTCACCGTCGGGTTGGCACCATTGGTGTGGAAGGTGACGTAGTGCATGAACTGCTCGGGCCGGGCCGATGTCTCGAACGAGCAGGTCACAAACGCGGTGGCCTTGGAGGCGACCAGCGTGGGATAGCCTGGCTCGATGGTCAGGCCGGGGCTGGCTTGGATGTCTTTGATCTCCAGCGGCTGGGCGCCATCGTTGCGGAAGTACAGCTTGAACTCGCCCTTGGTCTTGGGCTTGAACAGGCCGGCGTCCTGCGACAGGGCGTCCACGCTGAGGAAAGCCCCGCTGGCCGCCAGCGGCGACATGGTGATCTGCTCGAGGCGGCAGGTCATGCCGATGGACACCGGCCGGGGTGTGAACTGGGTGCGGGTCTTGCCTTCCAGCAGGGCATCCAACTGTTCGGTGATGATCTGTGACAACATCTCGAGATCCCGGTCGGTTCGGCCCACGCCGCGGCGGACCGCCTCGATGATTCCGTTCTTGCCGATCAGGAACAACGTGGGCGCTTCGGACACGCCGAAGGCCCGGGTAAGCCGGCGCTCGGGATCGAGAGCCAACGGGATCTTGCTGTCGAGTGCGCGGCGGACGGCTTCGAGTTCGTCGGCAGGGCGGTATCGATCCACGCTCACGTTAATGAACTCGACGCCTCGCCGACGGTAGGTCTGGTACAACTGATCGAGCAGCGTTACCTGCGTGCGGCTCGGTGTGCACCAGGAAGCCCAGAAGTTGACCAGCTTGACCTGCCCGTTACTCGCTCCGAGTTGGATCTGCCGGCCGTCGGTGGTCGAGATAGCCGGCACGGGGGCGGCAGCGCCGATCAGTGAATCGGCGTTGACCAGCGCGGGGGCGGTGGTGGGCGGCCGTGGAGTGCTCGGCGCCGGAATCATCGGCACAGTGTAGACGGGCTTGTCCTTGTAGTCGGTGGTGATCGTCAGCGTCGGCGACTTGCCCGGCTCGGGGTTGAAGCCGACGGGCGCCTCGATCTGGATGACCCACACTTTGCCCGGCGAGGACTCTTTCACCTCGGTCTTGATTGCCGGATCGTTGGCTTCGGCGGAGATGATCTGCACGGGCGCTTCGGTGTTGTTGCGCACGACGACCGTCTGGCGAGACTGTGTCTGCAGCGGCACGGGCGGGAGACGCAGCGCGGAAGGCGTGACCTGCACGGGCGGCGGCTTGATCAGGTTGCAGGGCAGCGACAGGTCGGCCACGCCTTCGATCCCGGTCTTGATAGTGAACTGGGCGGCGTTGGTGTCATCTTTGAACGGTGGCTCGGCGGTGACGATCACCTCAGCCGTCTTACCTGGTTCCAACTCCTTGATCTCGACCTTGAAGCAGCTCGGAGCCGCCGGCGGCACAAGCTCGAGCTTCATAGGCTGGTCGGTGTTGTTGGTGATCTTGAACGTCTTGGTCAGATTCAGGCCAGGGGTCAACTGACCGAAGTAGGCGAACAGCGGTGGATCGGACGAAATTTTCTGCTTCACCGCTCCCACCAGCGTCAGAGCCAGGGTCTGCTTGGTCGGATCGTTGGTGATAACACTGATTGCCTTCGACATCTTCTCCTGGTTGGCGTTGGGGAGGGTCAGGATGGTCTTGACCTTGCCCTGGCCGCCAGGCGCGACCGTCTTGTCGTACTCGGCCACGGTGCATCCGCAAGAGGGGCGGGCTTCGAGCGTGAGTACGGCATCGCCGTCATTGGCGATGATGAACGTGTGCTCGACCTTGTCGCTCCCCCAAGCCTGCCCCCAGTTGTACTCGGGCTGATCGCAGCGAGCCTTTGGGAGGGGACCTGCCGGCTGCGTCTGGGCCGGCGCGGCCTGGGCACCGGCAGCGCCCTCGGGCGCGGCCATGGCGGCAGCGGTCAGGATCGCGGCGGTGCAGAACGCCAGACCCGCCTGCATCCGACGAGAGGGGGAAGTAAAGTTCAGACGGTCAGAAAACCAGCTGGACATAGGAGTGCTCCGTAAGCTACGAACAGCAGCCAATGGTGTCCAAACGAGGACTCGTAGTATAAATACTCGCTGAAGGCCCCGCCAGTTTGGGGCCGATTCTCGGACCTGATCGGGCATGGCCGGCGTTTCGGGACATCCAGCGCGCGGTCCGATGTCGCGCGAGACGGACAACGACGTTTGGATGTTTTCGGCTCAGTTCATCATTCGTCGCTGCTTTGGCCCCAATCGACCCAGTCCTGGCCGGGTTCCAACACCCCTCCTGCGAGCATTTCGGCCAGTTGCGTCCATATCTTGCGTAATCCCTTATACTTACAGTAGATCAGCATATTGGGGCTCGCCTGGAGGGCACCGAGGGCGACGGTGTGGCGAACGTCCGTCCTGATCACGAACGGCTGTTTCGATTCTCGGCATCGCTTGCGATGAGAACCACCTCGTCCACGCGGTGCCGTTGAATGGATTCGACACGGGCGGTGAACGTGCCGAGGGGGACGGTGTCGCCAGGCTTGGGCATTCGCTGCAGTTCGCGCGTGACGTAGCCGCCGATGGTTTGGACGTCACCGAGATCGATATCTTCGACGTTCAGTTCGTCGATCAGGGCGTGCATGGGGTAGAGGCCAGACACTCGGTAGACATCTCCCTCTTTCCGCAGCGTCACGCTCACGGGCGTGTCGAATTCGTCGTCGATCTCGCCCATGAACTCCTCGATGACGTCCTCGAGTGTCACGATGCCCTGCGTGGCTCCGTACTCATCCACCACAATGGCCATGTGGTTGCGCTTCTCCTGGAAGAGCCGCAGCAATTCGGGCAGGGGCATCTGTTCAGGCACGTGGACGGCCTGGCGTTTGATGGCCAACAGATCGATGTCACCTGATCCGATCACGTGGACGGCAGAGCCGGGCATGCCGTCGATGATGGCAATGGTCTCGCCGTTGTCGCCTTTGGCCAGCCGCAGCCGTCCCGGGCTGAGTTTCAGGTGATTGAACAGGTCCTTCATGTGCACGATGCCCACCACCTTGTCGATGGAGCCATCGCACAAGGGTAGCCGCGTGTAGGCGCTCTTTTGAACCGTGGTCAGGATCTCGCTCATGGGCTGGCCCAGCAGGAGGTAATCGACCTGCGGGCGAGGGGTCATGATCTGACGGGCGTGCAGATCACGAAACCGCGAGGCGGTCCGGATGATTCGCTCCTGCGTGGCGTCGATGTCGTTGGCGGTCAGGGCGATGCTGGCCAGCGCCGAGATTTCCTCGACGGTGTGTGAATCCTCTGCTCGCCGTCGGCCTTGGAAGGGCCGATTGACCAGGTGGACCAGCCAGAGGACCGGCGTGACCACTCGCACCAGCAGTTCGAGCGGCCGGGCGATCATCGGGGCTAGAGCCCGGTTGTAGCGCACGCCGAGCGTCTTGGGGAGGATCTCGGTGAACTGGAGCATCAGGTAGGTGAAGATGAGCGAGAACGCGATAAGAGAGGATTTGCCGTAGACCGCCTCGAACTGGGCGCCGGCAATGGTGGCCCCGATGGTGTGGGCGGCCGTGTTCAGGATGAGGATGACCGCGATGGGTTTTTCGATGTTCTGTTTGAAGCGTCTCCACACCGCGGCAATGCCGGGCCGGCGCCGTTCGAGTTCGGCGATCTGGCTGGGCGTAAAGCTCAGCAGCGTGGCTTCCAAAAGCGAGCAGAGTGCGGAAACGCACAATGCGGTCAGGACAGCGGTGATGAAAATGAGCATCGGTCTTTGTGTATTGGCGACGGTCAACCGGCTCGTGGGCCCAGGCCAGCCGGCCGACTCTCGACTGTACTAAATCCGGCGGCGATCGACAAGCTGCCGGAGCTGGACACAGGCAAAAAGGCCGGCCGGTTGGAGTGTTGACGCTGGACCAGAAAATCGAATCAGACGCTGTGGGCCGGTTCGGGCAGGTCGGAAGTGATGGTCTGCTGGTGAGACTCTCGCCCGTTGAAGCTGAACAGCACCATCTCGTCGTCGATGCGGGCCTGTAGGTGTACGGGCCGCTGCCAGATCCGGTAGACGTTCTTGAGGGTCTCGATGGCGTAGCGGATCTGGAGGTCCACGCCGTTGTGCTTGTGGCCGAGGTACAGTTCGCCGCGATTGGCGTAGTTGCCGTCCAGCACGTAGATGTAAGGCCGGCCGTAGTTGCTGAGCGAGAACAGTAGCTGCTGCTTGATCTTGTCGAAGTCGCGGTTGACCACCACCATGCGGCGGGTGTTGGGGTCGTAGCGATAGTGATACAGGTTCAGGCGGTCCACCAGTTCGGGCGTGAGGAACTCGTCGACGAAGGTCACGTCGTTGTAGATGCGGCGGATGTCGAAGATCTTTTCGCGCCCCGGCGACTCCTTGCCCTTGACCCGTTGAGGACGCTTGCGGTCCTTGTTCCAGTTTCGGCGGGCCTCGATGTCCTCCAGACTCTCGTACTCCTTGCCATAGCGGCCCAGATCCCAGCGTTCCTCGATGTCGCGGAACAGTTCGAGCCCCAGTTTGTAGGGGTTGAGCCGGCCCGGCGACGTGGCGACGGTTCCGGAGTGGTGGTCGCAGTAGGTGACCACCTCGTCGTCGCGGAGGCAGTAGCGGGTCATGATGGTCGAGTGCCAATATGTCGCCCAGCCCTCGTTCATGATCTTGGTCTGGCCCTGGGGGGCGTAGTAGTAGGCCTCTTCGCGGATGATGGACAGGATGTCGGACTGCCAGTCCTCCAGAGGGGCGTTCTCCAGGAGATAGAGCAGGACGTCGCGAACAGGCTTGGGCGGCTCGGCCTTGCGGTCCTTCTCATGATCGCGGCGGAGCCGTTCGCGCTCGCGGGCCAGTCTTTCGGGCGGGTTGATGAACCGGTCCATGTAGCGCTTGGCCGGGTAACGCACGACCTCTTCCTCGATGTGCCGGGGCCGCGGCATGTTGGTCGGATGCTCATGAGGCATTCGGCGCATGAACACGCTGTGCGGGTCGATGAGGTCCTCCATGGTGAGGCAGACATCGAGGAACTCCTCAACCTCGTCGAAGCCGTAGCGGTCGATGTACCGCCGGATGCGGGTGGCATGGTTGGCCATCTCGTCCATCATGCGGCGGTTGGTGTGCTGGAACCAGATGTTGTTCTTGAAGAAATCGCAGTGGCCGTATACGTGGGCGATGACCGTCTTGTGGTCGACGAGGTCATTGTCGTTCAGCAGGTAGGCGTAGCAGGGGTCGTTGTTGATGACCATCTCGTAGATCTTGCCCAGGCCGTACGAGTGCGTCTTGCGCAGTCGCTCGTATTCCATCCCGAACCGCCAGTGAGGGTAGCGTTGGGGGAATCCGCCGTAGGCCGCCACCTGGTTCATCTGGTCAAAGTCGAGTAGTTCGAAGACGGTCTCGTAAAAGTCCAGGCCCTCGTCGCGGGCGTACCCGGCGATGGTCTCGATCTGCTCGGCAATCTCTCGGGGCAAGGCTCTGTACATGAGTCTGTTGGTCATCCGTTGTAGTGATCCGCCGGTTGGCCGCGGCGCGCGGTTCGCCGGTCGGGATCACTTTCCGGGCGCAAAGAAACTCTTGATACTGTCGTAAATATCATCCTTCCCGTTGACCCGGGTGGTAATCACTCTCTCATCGTCGTGCAGATAGTCGTGCAGCACGTTGATGAAGTTCCCGCTGCCGTAGGCGCTGGCCACCTGGCAGTATCCGAACATGTTCACGTGGGGCAGGAGATCCTCGCGGAGAATGCGGCAGCAGTCGCGGTTGTCAGACTCGCTGCTGTTGTCGCCGTCGGAGAAGTGGAACAGGTAGATGTTCCACTCATCCGAGGCGTAATGACTCTTGAGCATCTCCTGGGCACACTTGAACGCGCTGCTGATCTTGGTGCCCCCATCCTCGCGGAGGTGGAAGAAGGTGTGGCGGTCCACCTCGGCCGCCCGCACGTCGTGAACGATGTAGCGGCTTTCCACCCCCTGATAGTTGCGGCGGAGCCAGGCGTCGATCCAGAACGCCTCCAGCCGCACGAGCTCCTTCTGTTCGTCGCCCATGGAGCCCGAGATGTCCATCATGTAGATGATGACGGCATTGGACTGGGGCTGGAGAATGGTTTTCCAACTGCGGTAGACCTTGTCGGCACGCTCGAAGATGATCCGCGGCCGCTCGGGGTCGTACACGCCGCTGATAATCTGACGTCTCAAGGCCCGGCGGAACGTCCGCTTGAAGTGGCGGAGCGACTCGGGGCCGGCCTGACGGACGCCGCTGTAGCGATCCTTTTGGCTGGTCAACGAGTGTCGGCCCTTGGGTTTGATACGAGGCAGCCGCAGTTCCTCGCCGAGGATGTCGGCAAGTTCGTCCAGCGTGATGTCCACCTCGAGCAGGTGCTGGCCGGGTTCCGTGCCGCCGGGGCCGATGCCTTCGCCGTTGGCGTCGACTTCATCACCCGGCTTGCCGTCGCCCGCTCCGACGCCCGTGTCGGAGTTGTCTCCGTAACGGAAGTTGGGGATGTCGATGCCTCGCACGGGAATGCTGATCAGGTGTTTGCCTTCCTTGCCGATCAACTCACCGCGCGTGATGAATTTGCGCAGATCCTCCCGGATTCGTCCTTTGACGATCTGGCGGAAGCGTTGATGGTCTTTTTGGATCTTCAGTAGCATACCTGTCAGTTGTCAGTGGTCAGTTGCCCGTTGTCCGCGGTCAGCACGGGGATTGAGGCGGGCGAGACGCCCGCCCCCCGTTAGTCCTCCTGCTTGCTGTCGCCGCGGGCGAAGATGCTGGCCACGAAGTTGAGCACGTCGGTGGCACTGGTCTCGTTGTAGCCGAAGTACTTGATGAGCCGCTGCTTGACCACGTCGATCTTGGCCTGCGTCTCATCATCGACGACTCCGCTGACGACGTTCTTGAGCTTGATTGTATCCCGCTGATCCTCGAACAGCTTGAGTTCCAAAGCCTTTTGCAGCCGGGCGTTGGTCTGGTACTCGAACTTCTTGCCGTCCAGGGCGAGCGAGCCGATGTAGTTCATGATCTCCTGCCGGAAGTCGTCCTTCCGGGAATCCGGGATGTCGATCTTCTCCTCGATGCTTCGCATGAGGCGCTCGTCGGGCTCCTCGTCGCGGCCGGTGTACTTGTTGCGGACCTTCTCGTGCTGGGTGTAGGCCCGCACGTTCTCGATGTAGTTGGCGCAGAGGCGCTTGATGGCGTCCTCGTCGGCGCTGATGGCCCGCTGGACCTCCGTCTTGACGATGTCCTCGTATTCCTCGCGTACCACGTTGAGCAACTCCCGGTAATGCTTTTTGATCTCCTCGTCGCTGATCAGGCTGTGATGGCTCAGGCCGGCCTCCAGCTCATTCAGCAGCATGAACGGGTTGATGGTCCGGTCCTGCATGGCGGTGTCGCTGACCAGGCAGTTGGAGATTTTGTCCTGAATGTATCGCGGGCTGATGCCCTGCATGCCCTCACGGGGGGCTTCCGCCCGCAGTTCACGGATGCTGTCCTCGGTGTAGCCGGGGATGCTCTTGCCGTTGTACAGCTTGAGCTTCTGCATGAGCGTCAGGCCGGCCTTCTTGGGGGGCTCGAGCCGAGTGAGAACGGCCCACATGGCCGCCACCTCGATGGTGTGAGGCGCGATGTGGACGCCGCGGACCCGGTGCTTGCCGAAATCCTTCTCGTAAATGCGGATTTCGTCGGACAAGCGGGTGTTGTAGGGCACGTCGATCTTGATGGTCCGGTCGCGGAACGCTTCCATGAGTTCGTTGTTCTGGAGTTTCTTGTACTCCGGTTCATTGGTGTGCCCGATGATCACCTCGTCGATGGGCGTCTGGGCGAACTTCTTCGGCTTGATGACGTGTTCCTGCGAAGCTCCCAGCAGGTCGTAGAGAAACGCCACGTCGAGCTTGAGCACCTCGATGAACTCGATGAGCCCGCGATTGGCGATGTTGAGTTCGCCGTCGAAGTTGAAAGCTCGCGGATCGCTGTCCGAACCGTACTCGGCGATCTTGCGATAATTGATGTCGCCGGTGAGTTCGGTGCTGTCCTGATTCTTCTCGTCCTTGGGCTGGAACGTGCCGATGCCGCGACGATCTTTCTCCGACAGGATGACGCGGCGAACCACCACGTGATCCATGACCCGTCGCCAGTCGCCGTTGTACTTGATGAGCAGATCCTCGAAGTTCTTGCGGCAGAACGGGTCGAGATCGCCCTCGATGCGGATCTCACGGCCTTCCGGCAGGTCGGCGTTGAGCGTCTTGAGCACGGCGGGCCGGGCCTCAGCCGGAATCAGCTTGAGCGGCTCTTCGTGCATGGGGCAGGGGTAGACGTGCTTGTGGCCGTCCTCGCCCTCGAGTTTCCAGGCGAAGGTGTACAACGCGCCTTCGTCGAGCCGGGAGTAGTACTCCAGGCCCTTCTTGAGCAGGCGGGTGATGGTGCTCTTGCTGGAGCCGACCGGACCGTGAAGCAGGAGAATGCGGCGGTCGGTCCCGTAGCCGTGCGCCGCCGATTTGAAGAAATCGACGAGCTGCATGAGCGGTGCGTCCAGCCCGAAAATGGCATCCTTGCCGTTTTCGATCGGATCCGAGAAGAAGTGGTATCGCACGTAATCCTGCTTGAGGTACGTGTACCGCTCGAACCCGAAGTACAGGACCATGTCGTAGATCCGCTGGAACGCGTTACGGGCCACGCCGGGGTTTTGCGTGACCAGTTCCAGATAGTCGTTGAATGAGCCTTCCCAGTGATGGCTCAGGAATTGCTTCTGATCGATGGTCGAATCGACAATGGACAAAATCGTTTTTCTGTCCGCCATTGTGTACACCTCGTTCGTGTCCCAGTTTCGAACTGGGCGGCCGCGGCCGTGAAACGTCGTCGCGACGACCCGTCTTGTCTGGCCGGCTGCACGCTCATGCCTGCGATGCAGACAAGAGTGCGGGCCGAAAGTCTCTCTCCCGCCGGACTGCCGGTTCCGGCCGGTTATCGTCTGAAGGCGGGTTCAGTCGTTCAGGACGGATCCGCGCACGGCAAACCACGGCCCCTGCACAAAACGCCAGGGACGCGTGTAGCGCGTCGCACGCCTTGAACCAGGCGGATCGATGAGCTGTCAGACTGGACCCAACCGATCATAGTGGCACCTGATGGCCCAGACAACCAATCCAGGTCGTAAGTGAAGCCGCAGCAACGTTTTGCGAAGGAAACCGCTTCCAGTGCTGCCCTTTGAAATACTATAGCGGGCCATGCATGGCTCGGCTGATCAAACGGCCAATCTTCAGCAAAAGCAGCCTACAGCCACGAAAACGGAGGAATTGCCGTCTGATCGCTCAGGTTTTCGCGGAAATCTAAACCCTTACGCAATGCATCAGTGGATCCCTGATGGTGTGACGTATTTCGGACACTTATGGTGCACACGAGAAGTGGCATGGCTCAGAAGTGCAGACCGATATCTTCTTCTTTGTTCATCCGTGGCAGCGGTCCTATCCGTGCTACTATGCCGCGTCTCCACGCGCATTCAGGTCAGGGATGGCGAGTTGTTCAGGCAAGCAGCGAGGTGATGATGCCCAGCGTTGACGGCAACGGTCGTTGCCAAAGCCACTGCGTTTCCAGCTTCAGACCCGGGAGCACGCGGCTGGCAAACGTGCCGTACTGGGGAGTTGCATCGACAAACCCGTCGGGCTCTCTGATCAGGAAGGTCGCCCGCTTCTCGTCGGGATCAATGCTCCAAACTCGAGGAAATCATCGAATGTGTGCGGGGGGGGGGCGTGCGCGCGTGACCATCGTGTTGCGCTCCGGCATCTGGCACCGGCATCACTGCCGCGCGGTTGGGGCGAATCAGCTCTGGCCGGCCGGCTTCTTGCGGCTGGAGCGCTTGGCTTTTTCCGGTTTGGGCGCGCGGGGATCCTTGCCTTGCTCGATGAGCTTGGCTTCGCGAGCCTTCAACAGTTCGACCGCCCGATCGACGGTGAGCGTGGCAGGATCGGTGCCCTTGGGAACGGATGCGTTCACGACACCGTCGGTCACGTAGGGACCGAATCGGCCGCTCTTGATCTGAAGCTTGGCGCCGGACTCCGGGTGCACGCCGAGTTCGATGGACGTGCCGCGGGCGGGGCCGCCACGACGGCCTTTCTTGGGTTGCGCAAGCAGTTCGAGCGCCCCGGCCAGATCGATCGACCGCAGTTGCTCGTGATTCTCGAGGCTGCGCGTCTCCTCGCCGCACTTGAGGTAGGGGCCGTACTTGCCGTCCTGGACAGTGATCTCTTCACCGGTGTCGGGGTGTTGACCGATGACCCGCGGGAACGACAGAAGCATCAGCGCCTCGTCGAGCGTGATGGTCTGCTCGGACATGGACGGCCAGAGACTGGCCATCTTGGGCTTGCCGCCGCGCTTGAGCTTGCCCGACTCGGTCCGTTCGGCTTCGCCGAGCTGCACGTAGGGACCGAAGCGGCCTTTCTTGAGGAACACGGGCTTGCCGGTAGCCGGATCGTGGCCCAGCACGCGGTCGCCGGTGGCCGCCTGAGCGAGCAGGCTCTTGGCCCGCTCGAGGCTCAACTCGTCGGGAGCGATATCCTCGGGGATATTGGCTCGGATTTCGGAGTCGCCCACCTGAATGTACGGTCCGTAGCGGCCGATCCGGGCGGCGATCGTCTGACCGTTCTCGTCGGTGCCCAGTTCGATGGTGGACACCTTGCGGGCATCGATCTCCTCCCAGCCGCTGCCGATTCGCCGCTTGAGTCCGACGTGGCCGATGTCTTCCTGGCCGTTGGACCCGTCGCTCTTGCCGAAATAGAAAACGTGCAGCCACGGCTTGGGCTCGAGCTTTCCGGAGGCGATGGCGTCGAGATCGTTCTCCATCCGGGCTGTGAACTCGAAGTCGACCAGATCGGTGAAGTGCGACTCGAGCAGGTTCACCACGGCGAACGCGGTGAACGTGGGGACCAGGGCGGTACCTTTCTTCCACACGTAACCCCGGTCCTGGATGGTCTGGATGATGCTGGCGTAGGTGGAAGGCCGGCCGATGCCGCGATCTTCCAATTCCTTGATGAGGCTCGCTTCGGTGAACCGCGCCGGCGGCGTGGTGGCGTGTTGACGCGGTTCGATCTTGACCGGATCGAGCCGGTCGCCGCGCTTCATGGCGGGCAGCACGCGCTCCTGATCTTCGAGTTCGGCGTCGGGATCGTCAGCGCCCTGGACGTAGGCTCGCAAGAAGCCCGGGAAGGTGATGACCTTTCCAGAGACGGTGAACGTGGCAGTGCCGTGGCTGCGAGTGGGCGCGTCGATGCGCACGGTCGTCCGCTGGCCGATGGCGTCTTTCATCTGGCAGGCGACGGTGCGCTTCCAGATGAGGTCGTAGAGGGCGTAAGCGTCGTCGTCCAATTCTCCTCGGACTTCCTGAGGAGTGCGGAAGACTTCACCCGCCGGCCGAATGGCCTCGTGGGCTTCCTGGGCACCCTTGGCCTTGGTGGCGTAGATCTTCGGCTGGGCGGGCAGGTAGTCCGGCCCGTACAACTCAGCCACCTGTGTCCGGGCGGCATGGATCGCTTGCGTGGACAGGTGGGTCGAGTCCGTACGCATATAGGTGATGTAGCCGTTCTCATACAGGCTCTGGGCCAGCCGCATGGTCCGGGCCACCGGGTAGCGCAGCTTACGAGCAGCCTCTTGCTGTAGCGTCGAAGTAATGAACGGCGGATGCGCGCGTTGCGTGAACGGCTTCTCGGCGATGTCGGTGACGGTGAAAACCGCCGACTGCAGTTCATCGGCGACGGATCGAGCGGCTACACCGTCGAGAGCAATGGCGGATCCTTCGCCGGTGAATCGGCCCTGTTCGTTGAAATCTTTGCCGGTCGCGACCCGTTTGCCCTGCAGTTCCACCAGCCGGGTCAGCATCGGGTCGGCCGGGCCTCCAGTCAGCCGGAGTGTCGCTTCGACATCCCAGTATTCGGAGCTGACGAAGCGCATGCGTTCGCGTTCGCGATCGACGATAAGTCGGGTCGCCACCGATTGCACGCGGCCGGCCGAAAGCTTGGGACCGACCTTTCGCCACAGAACAGGCGAAACCTCGTAGCCGTACAACCGATCGAGGATGCGCCGGGCTTCCTGGGCGTTGACCAACTGTTGATCGAGGTCGCGCGGATTGGCCAGGGCGGCCTGAATCGCGTTGCGGGTGATCTCGTCGAACACCATCCGCTTGACCGGCACCTTGGGCTTCAGTTCCTCCATGAGGTGCCAGGCGATGGCCTCGCCTTCCCGGTCCTCGTCAGTCGCGAGATAGACCATTGAGGCTTTCTTGACGAGATCTTTGAGCTTCTTGACCTGGGCCTTCTTCTTGGCCGGAACGATGTACAAGGGCTTGAAATCGTGCGCGACATCCACCCCAATACGAGCCCACTCGGCGTCCTTGTATTCGGACGGAATTTCGGCGGCGGTCGAGGGCAGGTCGCGGATGTGCCCGATGGAGGATTCGACGACGAAGCCAGGCCCCAGGTACTTGGAGATGGTCTTGGCTTTGGCCGGCGACTCGACGATGACCAGGGCGATCCCGTCGGAACGTCCTCGAGACGGTTTCTTGTCGCTGGCAGTCGCCGTTTGGGTCTGTTTATCTGGCATCAGTGGTTGGTCACCGGCTGGGGCTGTGGCCCGCTTGCGCTTGAATGTCCCTGTTTTTACGCCGGGCCGCGTGAGTGATTGCCGACAAACATGTGGGCTCAAGCCCAGCGGCCTTTTTTGAAGCGCCACCCCTCCTGACAGTTATCGGCGGGGTCGGGCGGTCCCTGGAGCGGGAGTATTATAGACAGTTTCGTCCGGAGTCAATGTCAGGTTCGGTTAAAGCTGAAAATGAATCGCAAACGGGATCAGTGTGGGCCCCGGGGCGGGGGGCGGCGGCTCGCATGGCCCCCTGCCCTTGCTTTTATGGTCCGGTCCAGTATCCTTAACTCCTTTGTCACTATAAAGGAACGCTCGCGAGATCCCAGGAAATTACTGCCATGATGAAATTCTTCCGTAAGTACATGAAGACCATGTTGGCCGTGTTCATGGCCCTGTTGCTGATTGTCTGGTTGGGGGGGGAAGCCCTTACCAGCTTCCTGAACCGCAGCAACGACTTCGCCGAGTTCGTGGTCGGCCATGCCTACGGTCAGCCAGTCAAGACGGCGGATCTCGCCCGGATCACGAGCCAGGAAGAGATTGGGGCCCGGCTAATCGGCCAATACTGGTCTCAGCCGTGGAACGCCATTCTGCCGCGCGCCACGAATGACCTGCAGGTCATCCAGTTCCTCCAGGCCCGGGGGCGCGACCGGCTCAGCGCCGAAGAGTGGTATCTGCTGGAGACGGAGGCCAAGCGCCAGGGGGTACACGTCTCGCAGGCGGAGGTCAACGAATTGAAGGCCGCTTTGCCGGCCGAGGCCCTGAACGCGTTCCGCGAGCAGTTCAAGGTTTCCATTCGGCAAATCGACGATGCCCTGCTGGCCTACCTGCGGGTGTATAAAGCCGCGGCGCGAGCAGTGGATGCGGTGAACGTTTCTGAGGCGGACATCCGGGACTTCGTCCGGAACGTGGGCGAGAAGATCCAGGTCGAGATGGTGGTGGTCGATCCGCAGAAGCTGATCGACACGACGTACCAGCCGACGGAAGAGGAACTGAAAGCGCAGTTCGAGAAGTATAAGGACCAACCGGCGGGGGGGCCGGGGGACTTCGGCTATCAGAAGCCGGAGGCCACGCAGGTCGAGTACATCGAGATCTCGGTGGATGAGTTGGCCAAGACGCAGGAGGTGACTGACGACGAGGCCTATAGCTACTGGCTTGCCCACAAGACGGAGTTCAAGAGGCCTGCGACGCAGCCGGCCTCGACGCAGCCGACCACTCGTCCCGAGCAGCCCAAGCCTTACGATACGTTCACCGAGGCCAAATCCCTGGTCCGCCAGAAGCTGCAGCAGGACAAGGCCAAGCAGGCGGCCAATCGCTTGGCAACCGACCTGATTCGGCAATTGTCACGGCCGTGGGCGAACCAGCCCACCACGCAGCCGGGCAACTTCAAGCAGCCGCCCGAGAGCGAAATGGCCGGCGATCTGTATGAGAAGCTGGTCGCCCGGTACCAGGAGCGATACCCCGGTGTCTTGAGCTACGGTCGTACCGAGCTGGCTCCCGCGGACCAACTGGCAAGCAACCCCCGGATCGGGCGGGCCAGAGCCTTCGCCGGCACGCCGCAGACCGTGCCGTTCCAGCAGGCAGCGTTCATGGTGGCGGGCCTGAGTGCGGTCGAGGGGCGCAACGATGCCAATGCCCGGCTCTTCCGGAACGTCTACGAGACCTCAGCCGAGCCGCTGGTGGATGCGTTGGGGAACGTGTTTGTCTTCCGCAACATCGCCACACAGCCGGCCGAGGCTCCGGCCTCGTTCGAGGAGGTGCGCGACAAGCTCGTCGAGGATCTGCGGACCATTCGTGCCGGCGAGCAGGCGGAACAGACGGCCCAGAATCTGGCCGAGCGAGCCAAGGGATCGGATCTGAAGACCGCGTTCCAGTCCGATGCCGCGCTGGCGGCCAAGCTGGAGAGCAGTGCCCTGTTGCAGCCCGAGCCGTTCGCTCGGCAGAGCGTGTTCCCGGGACGCAACGGCGGCATGCCTCAGGTGTATGGCACGTTCGTGCCCGGCGTGGGCTTCGATCCGCAACTGGTAGACGCGGCTTTCGAGCTGGCCAGCCGGGCGACCACGACGCAGCCTTCGCCGGTGACCACGCATAAGGACAACCGCGGCCGGCACATCGTCATCCAATACAAGCAGACACTGCCGGTCACGCAGGAGGAATACAACCAGTACCGTGATCTCGCGAGGGACTACCTGTTGACGCAGCGGCGGATCGCCTTCCTGTTCGACTGGTTCTCACCCGAGAGCATCCACGCCCGGACGGATTGGAAGCCTACTCAGCCGGAGCAGAGTCCGGAGCAGGCGGACCAGCAGGGCGAGCCGGCTGGGCAGGCGGCGTCCTGACTCGGGGTGTAGTCTCGGCCCGGTCCACGAGCCGGCCCCCGTCAATCAGGGATAGAGCGACAGGCCTGTCGGGATCTCGATTCCGGCAGGCCTTCTTCTTGCCCTTCTGGGTAAAATTCTGTAGAAATAGAACGCGGAACCGAAACCTTCTGTCCCTGGAACGTGTCTAGGGAGACGAGTTGCTGCTCAAACGGCGCGGTGAGTATCAAACCATTCGGAAAGGTCTGACACGTCCATCTGGCGAGCGACCGGTGGTTGGACCGGCGGGCGTAACGCCTGGCGATTCGTCTGCCGGTGGGGCAGCCTTGTCGGTCTCGGGCTGTGCAGCGGGCTGTATGCCGCCGAACACGCGGCACTGAAGCCCGGCGACACGCTGGACGATTTGACACTCGAAAGCATCGAGGGCATGACCGTCTCGATGCGTCCGCCGGCGGGCAAGCTTCTGCACGTGCACTGCTGGAACCCGGACGTCCCCAGCAGTGACGACCTGGTACGTTCGCATGAACGCCGGCCCGTACAAAATCAATCGCACGGCCTGCTCGGTGTTGAAGCCGCACGAATGAAATGTCGAAGTCCGAATGACGAATGACGAATGAAGTTATGAGCTGTGGCCGGACGCTGTTATTGACTTAGGCTTCGGCATTCGGGCTTCATTCGACATTCGGCTTCGACATTCGGATTTCTGTCGCTATTCGGGTCTGTCAGCGCTTGATCTGCGACACGACCTGCACGAGCCGGTCGGTATCGACGGGCTTGATCAGATGGGCGGCGAATCCAGCGCTGCGGCTCTGTTCGACATCCTGCTCTCGCCCGTACCCGCTGAGGGCGATGGCCGGCATCTCGCGTCCGCGCGCGTGCAGTTCCCGCAAGAGGTCCACGCCCGTGCCGTCGGGCAGCCCCAGATCGCTGATCAGCAGATCGAACTCGTCCTGCTCGGCCTTCTCCAGGGCCGTCTGGACATCGCCGGCCAGCGTGACCTGGTGGCCCTCGGATTCCAGGACGAGCTTCATCATGTCCGCGGTGTCACCGTGGTCCTCGACCAGCATCATCCGCAATCCGCGGTGTTGAGCCGAGGGCGGCTCGGGTGGCGGAGCGGCCGTGACAGCGGCGTCGACGCGGGGCAGTCGCACCGTGAAGGTCGCTCCTTTTCCCCTGCCTTCGCTGCAGGCTTCGATGGTGCCGCCGTGGAGTTCCACGAGCGACTTGGTGATTGCCAGACCGAGACCCAGGCCGCCGAACTGCCGTGCAACGGGCGCCTGTGAGAATGCGTCGAAGATGTGCTGGAGCGCTTCGGGCTCGATGCCCATCCCGCTGTCGTTCACCTCGACCACCACGTGCCCGGGTTCGGCTCGACAGCGGATGCCGATGCATCCGCCGTGGGGCGTGAACTTGATGGAATTCTTCAGCAGATTCCAAAACACCTGCTGCAGGCGAGCCACGTCCGCCTCCACGACGTAGGGCGGATCGCTCCCCCAGTCCACGCCGAAGTTCAGATCGCGATTCTTGAAGTCGGGGCCGCAGACCTCGGCGGCGCGGCGGATGATCGTATCCAATTCCACCCGCCGACGATCCAGGTCGATCCTGCCGCGGGCAATCCGCGTCATGTCCAGCAGGTCGTCGATGAGCCGGGCTTCGAGTTCCACGTTGCGGCGAATCATCTCGAGGTCTTTGACTGTCTGACTGTCGAGCTCCGGTCTGCGCTGGAGCAATGATACGGCTGCCAGGACGGGGGTGAGAGGCGTTCGCAACTCGTGCGAGAGGACGGCGATGAACCGGTCCTTGGCCCGGCTGGCATCCTCGGCCACCTGCCGGGCGTGTTCGGCAGCCTGTTGAGCCGCCGCCAACTGCTCCTGCAACTGCTTTTGCTCGTGGATCTCGGTACTGGTGCCGAACCAACTGACGATCTGGCCCGATTCGTCGCGTACCGGCAGGGCCCGCCCCAGGAACCATCGGTAGGTCCCGTCGTGGGCTCGCCGGAAGCGATACTCGATTTCGTACGGCTCGCCGGTGGTCAGGCTGTGATGCCATCGGCGTTTGGTTCGCTCGAGGTCATCGGGGTGCAGCCACCTCATCCAGTCATCACCCTTTCCCTGATCGAAGGTGGCGCCCCCGTACTCGTAGCAGCGGCTGTTGAAGTACTCGAGGTAGCCGTCGGGGCGTGCGATCCAGACCATCTGGGGCATGGCCTCGGCGAGCAGCCGAAAATGCTCTTCTCGGCGGCGGAGTTCCTGTTCGGCCTGCTTGCGGAAAGTGACGTCGTAGGCTGCCCCTACGATCGCCGGTCGGCCGTTGTACTCGATGCGCCCGAGGGACATGTCCAGCCAGCGGATCTGTCCATCTTTGGTGAGCAAAGCCACTTCGTAATTGGTGGGCACGGGCTCGCCGAGCTGGCGCCGACGGGCGGAGTCGGCCACTGCTTCGCGCTGGTCCGGGCGAATCAACTCGACGAAGTCCATCGAAAGGATCTCGTCGATGGTGTAGCCGCTGATCTCGGCCAGGTACGGGTTGGCGTAGACGAATCGGTTGCCTTGGACGATCCCGAAAGCGGCCCGCGCGTTCTCGGCGACGATGCGGAATCGCTCCTGGCTTTCCCGCAGCGCCTCCTCGGCGCGCTTGCGCTCGGTAATATCGATTCCGGCGGCGAGGATGGCGGGGCGGCCCTGGTATTCGATACGGACGCCCCAGAGTTCGACCCAGTGAAGCTTGCCGCCTTTATCCAGGAGCTTGTACTCGTAGCTGGGGTCCAGCGGCTCGCCGTTCTGCCGTCGCCGGGCTCGATCGAGGACCATGTCGCGGTCTTCAGGCGGAATCATCTGGGCCAGGTCGAGACACGTCAGTTCCTCTTGGGTGTATCCGCTCAGTTCAAGCAGATAGGGATTCGCGTACAGGACCTGGCGGTCCCGGCAGATGCAGATCAACACCTTGCAGTTTTCCGCGAGCAGGCGGAACTTCTCCTCGCTTTCCCTGAGGGCAACCTCGGCCCGCTTGCGTTCGGTGATGTCGAAACCGGTCCCGATGATGACTCGCTTGCCGTTCAGTTCGGTTGCGGCGGGCGAGAAGTCGACCCAGCGTTCTTCTCCGTTTTTGGTGATGCTCAGGAACTCGTAATGACTGGGTACGGGCTCGCCGGCCAACCGCTTGCGTGCCCGCTCGAGCATCAGTTCGTGAAACGACGGGTGTGTCATCTGACGAAAATCCATGGACAGGATTTCTTCGTTGCTGTAACCCGTCAACTCGGAGAAGTACCGGTTCGCGTAGATCAGCCGCGTGCCGTCCAGAATGCCGAAGGCGGCTCGGGCATTGTCGCACACGGCGCGGAATCGATTCTCGGTTTCGCGCAATGCGGCTTCTTTGGCGCGCAGTGCGGCCGTCGCCTGCTCCGCGCGAGCGCTCTTTCGTGAAATGCTCCGGGCGGCCCACCCAAGACAACCCAGTGCGGCCAGACTTGCGACCGCGGCCAGCCAGAGGGGCGTCTCGAGAATGGGAACCTGCCAGAGACTCGCCGCGACGGCCACGAGAGCGACGATGACGGCCGCGACGGCGGCGAAGATGGGCACGAACTCCTGTCTGTCTTCACACATAGCGTGCTCGCCCGTCAAGAAAACAGAACGGGCGAAACGGACGATGATCGTCGCCGCCAGACATTCCACGTCTGTGGACGGCGAACCGAGACCACGAATCTCGCAAGCCTGTTTTGCGACCCGGCCGGATTCTAGGCGAGCACGAGCCGAGACGCCCACCCGTCCCGTCCCGGAGCTGGGCGCCCTGGCCACGATTCCGCCAGTCGGGGGCTGGCTGTTGACGCCGGCGTCGCCTGGATGCCAGGTACGATGCGCTCGAAAAAAGACGTTCAAGCTTGATCCCAGTGAAGCGCCGTCGAGCTGCGATCCGTCATGCGCGGCACCTGTGCCACATTATCGCCATCCCGGAATGGCCGGTGAGCCGTCCGCCCGTACAGTATGGTGTCACCCGTGCGCTGCAATCCTGGACAACATTTCATCGACGGCATGAGTGAAGAAGGGAACAAAAGGGGTCGGGGAGAATCCGCGGCCGGAACCCATAAAACCCCGGTTGACAAATTACGGAGACATTCTGCTTGCAGGGCTCGGGTGGTTCTCTTAGACTCCCCAAGCCAGGGCTGATGGGACCAAGCAGGTCTGCACGGTTGATCACCACTTTGAGCGCAACATCCCATTGCACGGCGCGAGGGGAACGGAGATCCGGTGTCGTGTCGAGCAAGAAGCGACCGAATTCTCGGGGGGGGGCGACGGGAACGCCGGGCATGGGCGGCCCTCTTGAAAAGACACTGGCCATACGGGGCGGTGACTGGCATGGGATCCGGGCGCTGCCCTATCAACAATGGAGGACGAGATTGAGGGGTTGGTGGGGGAACTCCTGGCGTCACCAAGCGAAACAACATACAAGCCGCGCGGTTCGATTCGCGTAACCGGGGGGCAGGCGAGTCGATCGCTGCGCCTGCTCTCATTTCGGTTAATGCCAGGAATGCAACAGCGATGGACGGCGACCGTGCCGTTACGTCGACGATCGCCGGAGATAAGCAGTGGAAAACCGATACCCCATGGAGCTTCGCCGCCGGGCCGAACAGCAGTTCGAGGTTCAGCATGCCTCGACAAGCGAGGTGAGCCCGCAGGAGCTGCGCCGGCTGCTCGCCGAACTGCAGATCCAACGGATCGCGCTGGATTTGCAGAACGAGGAACTGCAACGGGCCCGTCGGGAGATCGACGCCTGGCGGCGCCGCTACACGGATCTGTGCGATACCGCGCCGATCGGCTATTTCACGCTGGGCCGCGACGGGCTGATCCTCGAAGCGAATCCGGCAGGGGCGGGACTGCTCGGGCTGGAGCACGGACGGCTGGCCGGACGGCGGTTGGCCGAGTTCATCGCGCCGGATAGCCGGGGCCGCTTCGTGGCGCTTCTTGATGCGGTGTTCGACGGCGCGGACCGGCAGGTCGAAGACATCTGGATTCAGCCTTACGGGCGGGATCCGATTCCCGTTCGGACAGAGGGCATCGTCGCGGAACCGCGACGCACATGCCGCATCGCCCTGGTGGATCTGACCGACCGGCAGCGGGCCGAGGCGGAGACGGCAAGGCGCATTCGAGAGCAAGAGGCTCGGATGGCTGCCGAGCAGGCCAGCGCTGCCAAGGACCGGTTCCTGGCCGTGCTCTCGCACGAGTTGCGCACACCGTTGACGCCCGTGCTGGCCGCCATCTCCATGCTACAAAAGCGGGAGGATTTGGCGGCCGATGTGCACGACACGCTGGACATGGCCCGCCGCAATCTCGAGCTGGAAGCGCGGCTGATCGACGATTTGCTGGACCTGGCTCGTATCTCCAAGGGCAGGATGGAGCTGCATCGGTCGCCGGTGGATGTGCGGACAGCCGTACGCTGGGCGATCGACACGTGTCGCGGGGAGATCGAGAGTCGCAGCCTGCAACTGAACGTCGAGCTAGGCGGCGAGCCCTGCATCGTCGACGCGGACGCGGCGCGAGTCTCGCAGGTGGTGTGGAACCTGCTGCGAAATGCGGCCAAGTTCACGCCTGGCGGCGGTCATATTGACGTGCGCTGCGGGACAGACGGCGATGAGGCGGTGATCGAAGTCCGCGACAACGGTATCGGCATCGAGGCGGAAGCGTTGGACGGCATCTTCGACGCGTTCGAGCGGGGGCCGCGCGATACGAATCGGGCGTACGGCGGGCTTGGCCTCGGCTTGTCGATCAGCAAGGGGCTCGTAGAGATGCACGGTGGGCGTCTCGAGGCGCATAGCGACGGCCCGGGATTGGGGGCTACGTTCGTTGTCCGCCTGCCGCTCGCCGAGGCGCCGGAGCCGTCCGCGTCGGCGAGTCCGCCGGCCACGACAGCCCGGCAGCCGCCGTCACGCAGTCTGTGCGTTCTCCTGGTGGAGGATCACGACGACACGGCGGAGATGATGGAGATCGTGCTTGCGGCGGAAGGACACCGGGTGGTAAGGGCGGTGGACGTGGCCGGTGCGCTGGAGTTGGCTTCCCGCGAGCCGTTCGACCTGCTCATCAGCGATCTGGGGCTGCCGGACGGCAGCGGCGTGGACCTCATGCGCAAGCTGCGAGCCAGCGGGTGCCTACTACCTGGCATTGCCTTGAGCGGCTTCGGTCAGGAAAAAGATGTTCACCACAGTATGGATGCCGGCTTCGCCACACACATCCTCAAACCGGTCGACGTCGATCGGCTTCTCCAGATCGTCCGGCAGGTGGCGGAAGTTGATTCCGCCCCGAAAGGGCGCGAAAGTCAACAGCCGACGGCGCGAGCGTACGGCGATTGACCTCTGCTGCTGTGGGTCGAGAAGGGTCTGTACGCCGGACGCGATGCCTGTGCTGTGACCGAGTAATGGCAAGAATGATTTGAGGCGGGCAAGATGTCCCCCTGAACCGGCAGCCATCGGTTCAAGACTGATAGCTCACAGCTCACAGCTCATAGCTCACAGCTGACAGCTATTCATTCGCCATCGCCCGCTTCCGGACGGCGTGATAGGCGGTGACGACGGGATTGTTTCGGACGAAGAGCGTTTCGAGGACGCGACGGAACGAGACGAACGTGACGGTTTCGTCTGCGAGCGAGCCGTCAGGGCGGACTTGGCCGGTCTTGCTGAATAGGGGTACCCGCCCCTGACCGGTGTTGGCCCAGTACTCGCTCTCCAGGCCGGCGAGGAAGTCGATGCCGACCTCGTAGTCGAAGTAGCCCTCCGGGTTGCTCCAGCCGATCATGTACACGTTGTAGTAAGCCCCGTGATAGATCATCTGGTGCTGAACGCGCCCGTCAACCGACTTGTCGAACCAACTGTGCATACGCGAGAACTCGAAGCTGGCCAGGTTCAGGTTGGGGAAGATGCGAGCCATCCACAGGGGGGCAGCCCGGCCCGAGACGACGCCGCCGTCGATGATCAGTTCGCCCTTGCCCACCTCGTAGTTGGGTTCGCCCGGGGCAGGCCTGAGCTTTTGGATTGACTCGTCGATGAGCGTCAGCGGGCCGGTCGCGGTCATGCCGGGGAAGGTTCGCCGCAGGTAAGCATCGACGAGGCTGCCGGGGGCGATTCGATCGGCGGTGTACGTCAGGCGATACTGCGGATCGTCGGTGGTGAGGTCGGCGGTGACGCGGCCGTCCACGCAGCCTCCGTCCACCAGGCAGCCGAACTGCAACTCGATGCGACCACGGTCGATGGTCAACTCCTGCCAGCCCGCGTCGGTGGTCGCTCTCATGCCCAGCGGCAGCGGCGTTACAGCGGTCTTTACGTGGGCAGTGACGTTCGCCTTGGTTCGGCGAAGCAGGTCCATGACGAGTTGGACGGGATCCTGGCCGGGCTTTGCAGGCGATGGCGAAGCCTGCTGCTCCGGCGTCTTGAAGCCGGCCATGAACTCATCGACACAGTCCAGCAGATCCTCGATGTACAGTTCGTCACCGCCGATGCCCAGGAGCACGTCGTACTGCCCGGCCTGTGAGGCGAACAGGCCGGAGAACGTTCCCGCCGATCGTCCCCAGCTCCATTGCAAGCGCTCGAGGTTGAGCCCGCGGGTCCCGTCGAGCTGTGCCGATCCGGTCAGTTGGAGCGGCCGTGCTGCCGAGCCAACCCGAACATCATCGAATTCGATGTGCCCGTCGTCGATTTCCACGGAGCGTCCGTCGCTCGCCAGCGCGAACTCCACCTGCGTACGGCCCGACAGCGTCTCGACGGGGGCGGCCGGCACGAGCTTTCGCAACTCCTCCAGACGCGGCAGGTCGGCGGCAACTTGCAGGGCCGTCCGGCCGGCAGCCTGGCCATCGTTGAGGCTCAATGGCAGCTCGCCCCGGGCGGAGATGGTGTTGCCCGCAGCGGACACGGCGACATCGTGCAGCGTGATCGAGAGCGGGTGACCGTTCGCCGGAGGTCTCAACGAAACGACGCACGAGGCGGCCAACGGATAATCCGCCGGCTTTTCGATGAACCATGGGCTGCGATCGTTCCATGCGGTTTTGAACTGCAGTCCGGACGCATCGCACGCACCGCCCAGCGAGATCGAATCGGAGGCGATGCTCGTCTCCAGTCGCCAGTCCAGCCGGCCCGCCAGTTCATGGGCTCGCACATACTCACCAAGGCGTGGGTGCAACGCGTCGAACGATTGGTCGAAGTCGATGCTGCCGGTTAGCTCGATAGTGCCGAGATTGTGGGAAAGATCGAACGCTCGCAGAGCGTCGGGATTTAGCGTGATGCTTCCCTCAACCGTGTCGATGGTGGCGCCGGCCAATCGACCAGTTCCTTTCGTGATGTGGTACGTCCGACGACCGGAACCCGTGGTCTCAGGCACGCTCGTCCAAGCCACTTCGCCCTGCACCGGCACACCCGGCGGTTTGCGCCAGCCGATCCGCCGTATGTCGGCCAGGTCCGCCTGCGTGGCGTCGAAACGGGCGGTGGACGTTGTCCATTCGCCCAAGGCTAACCGGTGCAACTCAACGGTCAGCTTGCCGGCGCCGCGGAGTCCGAGCCGCTCTGCCACGTCGGGGATGGCGGGTAGACAGTCGGCCAGTTGATAAATGTCGGCCCGAGCGGCCAGCATTTCGAAGCGGCTGACCGGCTCTGAAGGATCGGCCTCGCATGTGGTCCATGAAGCGCTGAGCTTGCCCGCGGACGTCGACAGCGTCGCATCCCACGCCGTCTCGAACTGCTGTGACGCATGACGCACGCTGTGGGCTAGATCGATGCTCATTCGTTCGCCCGCGCGCTTGGTGAACCTGCGATCCAAGTCGAGTGCGATGCCGTCCGCGATGACGTGCGCGTTGCTGCGGATGACGGCGTCACCTGGGCGATAGGAAAACTCAGTGCGCAGATCGGCGCGGATACCACCGGCGAGGAAATTCAGGCCGCCGATTTTCAAAGCGCTTGCGGCTGTCGGCATCAGATCGAGCAGGTCCTCGATCGCTGTCACGCGGAGATCGGCTTGCCAGCGGCCGCCCGCAGCGACCAGGGCGAACCCGGTTAGTGTCTCGCGCAGATCGAACTGGTAGTCGAGGCTGCCGTTGCGCGACGCGAGTTCCAGCATGCCTGTCCCATGTCGCAGTTGGAGATTCAACGGATCGATGCGGCCGCGGGCGGTGAAGGGGATTTCTGCGACGGCACGCAGGTTTAGCGGGCGGCCTCGACGCTTGTAAAACCGATCGCCGTAGCGGGCGGCCGATTCGGAAGCCAGGCTGGCTGAGACATGCAGACGCGTACAGGTTTCGCGTGGTTCGAGCGTCGCGCTGAACTCCATCGGGCCCGATAGTTCATCCAGCTCGCGGAGCGTGGCCAGCACGGGCAGGAGCTGCCGCAGCTTCCCCGCGTCGTTGCATCGCACGTGCAGCTGGCCGGCCAAGGTGGGCAGGATCTCGGCCAGTCGATCGGTGGCGAGGGTCGCGTCCTCGGCCCCGGTTGGATCACCGTAACCGGCAGGCAACACAAGCTCGCCGCTGGCCGACAGTGTGGTATCACCCAGCGTCAACGAGAACCCGGGCTGGCGGATTCGGCCGGTGGTTCGTTCGCGGTGAATCTCCAACTCCAAATGCTTGGCGACGCCCTCGCCGGCGCGAACGACTTCCGTGCCACCGCCGCGGATTGTGCAGTCAGAATCGTTCGCGTCGAGCGTCACGGCCAGGAAATCCTCGCGCAACCCCCGGATGGCGGTGAGCGTGAATTGCGCGCTGCCCTCAATCTCCACACCGGCCAAACGGGCGAAGTGATCGACTTCGGGAATTTCCTGGCGCAAGCCGTGCCAGTCTTTGATCGTGCCGCGCAGATGGAGTTCGGCCGGATGCTCGTCGTTTTCTTCCAGACGGCAGGCCGGCTCGCCCGGGCTGCCCGCTTCCAGTCGGATCGACGGCGTCTCGCAGGTCAGTTCGTCCATGACGACCAACCCACTATTCGGATTCCACCGTCCGCGGCAGGACAGCTCGGCGTCGGGCACTTGAGCCGGACGGTTGAGGTCGGGCCGCATGATCCGCACGCCGTCCATGGCGATCGTGACCGCGTAATCGATGCCCAGGTCCGGGTGGGTCCGAATGATCACACGGCCGCTGGTGATTCCGTCCACCTGCTCGACCGGCACGTGCGAGATGAGCGGCACTGGCAGGTCGTTCAGGGCCAAGTCGGTCCACTCGGCTTCGAACGTGCCGTTCAGCCGCTCGGTCGCCTTGAGCCGTGGGATGCGGATGTTGGCGTCAAAGTCGAGCCGTCCGGCGGCAGGCTCGTCAGTGTCAGACCGGGGTCGCTGAACGCGCGTGACGCTGGCCAGGTGGAGCAAGCCGCTGGGTGGGTCGAGTTGCAGGTCGAGCCGATCGATGCGGAAGCTTTGGCTGACGCCCGGCGTGAGGACGTGACAGGTCAGCCCGTTCACGGCGTAGTTCAAGCTCGGCAGACGTGGGCTCTGCTGGTCGTTGAACTGGGGCAGCCGCAGGGCGCCCGTCTCGTCGATATGAATCCAGATCTGCGGATCGAAGAACTCCAGCACGCGAACCCGTTTACCGGCCAAGAGCGTGAAGGGCGAGAAGTCGCAGCGGATGCGCCCAATGCGGGCAAAGGCTTCACCGTCGCGGCTCGTGTTGTCCACGACGGTCAGTCCCTCGATGACCACGCCCTCCAGCCAGCCCGCCCGCAGCCGATCGATCTGCACGGGCGTGCCGAGATCGAGCGACAGTTGCGATTGCAACTGCAGCCGGATGTATTCGGTGGGAAGCCACAGGGGCAGCGCCAGGTAGCCCAGTGCGAACGTCAACAGCAGGGCGGCTCCGGCCCGAATGGCCCAGCGCCGCCGGTGCGCGGCGGCAGCGGCTGCCAATGGCGGTGAGAGTGCCGGGGTCATTCTCGTGCCGGGGATTGTAATTGACCGCAGAAGGGCTCTCAACGAGCCGCTGCCGGTGCGGTGCCGTTCTTGTCGGCGGCCCGCGGGGCCGGTATAAGATCGGCATGCTGATCGGCGTGATCTCTGATACGCACGACCGGCTTCCGACGCTCGATCGGGGGCTACAGATTCTCCGCGACCGCGGCGTGCAGGCTGTGCTGCATCCGGGGGACGTGGTGGCACCGTTCGCCGCCAAACGGCTGCTCGCCTGGACGGGGCCGTTGTACATCACGTACGGGAACAATGACGGCGAGCGTAAGGGCCTCAAGTCGGTTCTTCCGCAGATCCAGGACGGGCCTATGTGGGTCGAATTGGGCGGGCGGCGCATCCTCCTGCACCATTTTGTGGACTGGTGTCCGCCGAGCGAGATCGCCCGGGCGGACGCCGTGGTGACCGGCCACACGCATGAGGTGGTGAACGAGACGCGGGACGGCCGGCTGTTCCTGAATCCGGGGGAATGTTGCGGCTGGCTGACCGGACGATGCACGGTGGCGGTTCTCGACACCGACACGCTGACCGCTGAGATCATCGAGGTACCGCAATGACTGCACGACGGGCTTCTGTGGGCATTCTGGCCGCGGCCGTCCTGGCGGGCGGCCTGACGGGCTGCGTTCGCCGGACCGTCACCATTCGCACCGATCCGCAGGGAGCCACCGTGCACCTCAACGACCAGACGATCGGCACCACGCCGGTGTCCACCGACTTCACCTGGTACGGCGACTATGACGTGGTGATCCGCAAGGAAGGCTACCAGACGCTCTCGACGCACGAGCGAATCGACGCGCCTTGGTACGAACTGCCCGGCCTCGACTTTATCTCCGAGGTGCTGGTTCCCTGGACCATCCACGACCAGCGGGAATTGACGTACACGCTGGAGCCCGCCAAGCCGGTCGATGCCGAGCAACTGCTCGAGGACGCCAAGCAGATGCGTGACCGCACGCTGTACAGTGAGGACTAGGACGTGGCGGCGAGCGGCCGTCGGCAGCCGTTTCAGTGAGGAGCAGCAGTCGAGGCTGCGTGATCGGACGTCGGCAGCGCCGGTGCTGCTGGGCCACGGCACGCTTCGTCCCGGCCCGTTGTTCGTCCTGCCGCCGCGAGGTGGGGGGAGTGCCTCAAAAAATTCGGTTCGCCGACCCCTTGGCGCCGGACCGGATTCGTGTTCTAATGTGGATCTGTTGCCTGCGGGTGGGCTCGAGCCCGCCGGATGTGCAGGACGATATTCTACCTCAATTAGGATCCCCGGGGCCGTAGCTCAGTTGGGAGAGCGCTTGCATGGCATGCAAGAGGTCGTGAGTTCGAATCTCATCGGCTCCATTAAGGACTTACGAAGAAAATAGAGGTGTCTCACCCGAAACAGTCACCCGAAAAGATTGAGTTTTCCCGTCATCTCCGGCTTCACCCAAACAAGATTGGGGCGAAGCCGATTTTATTTGGGTGAAACAGTTGTGTCAGGTAGTTGAGCGTTCGCTCGCCACGTTAATCTTTTGTAACTTAGAGCTTCCTATAGCTCATAGCTAAGGGCGCACCCATGAGCAATGCGAACACGAAGGTCAGTCCAGCGTTCCAGGCAGTCTTAACCGAAGCGGCCGGACATGCCGAAGCCTGGATGGGGCGGTCCGGGGGCTCGACAGCGCGTGTGCCCTCGACGCCAAGACCAAGGAACTGGCCTACCTGGCCGTACTGGCAGCGATGAGATTGGAAAGCGGCATCCCGTTCCATGTCGGGTTGGCCAAGAAGAGGGGCTTCTCGAGAGGAAGTACTGAGCGCCATCCTGCTCGGCCTGCCCGCGGCGGGCCACGGCGTCGTCCAGTGTCTGCCGGCAGCGCTGGCCGCATACGACGCCGAGGCGTGAGTGTCATTTGGCAGGTTCAGCGGGTGAGCGTGCGACGCACAAGCGTCATTCGCGCCATTCTTCCTGATGGCTTTTTCCTGTTGCTGCTGCTCCGAACCGCGCAGGCCTAAGCTTGAGTGGTGCGTTCAATTCTGAATGCGGAAAGGAGAAGCGGTATGGCGAAGTGGATGTGTGCGACAGTCGTGCTCTGCTCGCTGAGCCTCGTCGGATGTAATCGGCCCCAGGGTGAGCCCGAACGGATGGTGCAGCCGGCCGGGACGTTCGAGTCGGCGCCGGCCAGTCCGCAACCGCGCTCGGCCGTCATCTGGGTGAAGGGCCTCAGTTGCCCGTTGTGCGTGCAGGCGATCAAGAAAGAGTTGCAGGCGGTTCGAGGCGTCGAGCAGATCGACGTGGACTACGAGCATGAACAGGCGACGGTGACACTGGCCTCCGGCAAGCCGCCCACCCGCGAACAACTCGTACAGGCCATCGAGCGAACGGGTTACGTGCTGACCAAGCTCGAGATGCGTTAAGAAAGCTATCGGCAATCAGCTGTCAGCTGTCGGCTATCGGCTTTCAGCTCGCACAGCTGCCGGCGTCGGCTGGCGGCCGAGGGTTGGTTGCGCCATGCGCCGGCTGGTCACACATCTGCCATCCCCGGAAATTGGGGGCGGTCGGCGCCGGTTTGGCGACCGGGGGGCCCCGTCGTATGATAGGCGCTTGTGTTGTCGTCCCCGGGTGGCTCGGCCGGCGGCCCTTGGCTGCGGAGCGGGCGGGGGACGAACGGGGCATGCCATGGCGGCACGAAACGGGGTCGGCCGATCGCACAATCGGGCCGCTCGTCTTGAGTGAGTATTCGATTCCTATGGCTTTCGATCGCAGCTTTATCGGCCCCGGCTCGCTGGCTAATCTCGTGCCGGCGCTCTGGCGTCAGCAGGTGGAAGACTGGCCCCGATTGCGGGAGGCGCTCGACGGGCTCCGTAAAGTGCGCACCCGCAGCTTCCGCCTGGGGCTCTCGACGGTCGTCGTCCAATACAATCCCGGGCGCGAGGCCAGCAGCGCGGCCAAGGTGGACGCGGCCTCACTGGCGGCCCGGCCTTGCTTTCTCTGCAAAGACAATCTGCCCAAGTCGCAGTGTGGGATCGTCTACCGGAAGGACTGGCTGATCCTGTGCAACCCGGCTCCGATCTTCGAGCCCCATTTCACCATCAGTTCGATGACGCACCAGCCGCAATCGGTGCAGGTCGCCGCTCCGGTGATGCTGGACCTGGCTCGCGATCTGGACGGCCACTACACCATTTTCTACAACGGCCCGAGCAGTGGGGCATCGGCGCCCGACCATCTGCACCTGCAGGCCGCGCCGGTGGCGTTGTTACCGCACGAAAAAGAGCTGGTTCGCAACATCTGCTGTGGTCGGACCGCCGAGAGCCCGGGCTGGATCGATTGGGTGCACTGCGAGCCGGTGCGCATCGGTGTCAGCCGGCCCGGCCACCGGTCGGCGATCTTCCTCATGAGCCGGTCTCGGGACGAACTGCTGAGCGCGCTCGAGTGGGTGCTGGAAGTTCTCGCCGAGGTTCGCCCGGCCCGGCCCGAGCCCATGCTCAACCTGTTCGTCGGGTACGCCGACAACTGCTGGACCGTCTGGCTCTACCCGCGGGCGGCTCATCGGCCGAGCTTCTACGGCTTGGGTCCGGACGAATTCCTCATCAGCCCCGGCGCGGTGGACGTCGCGGGTCTGCTCATCCTGCCACGCGGAACCGATTTCGAACGGATCAATGAGGAGATCATCACCCGCGTGTACGAAGAGGTGCTCATGTCGCCCGGCGATCTGCTGCGCGTGCGGTTCAAGCTGGCCCATTCGGAGCGAGTCGGCGGCAACGGCGTGCGGAGGTCGTGTTAGTCGGCAGCTATCAGCTGTGAGCTATGAGCTCTGAGCCGGTGGGCGTTTGCTCGTCGTACTGAGCGGCCGCGTCTCACCAAATGGTGGCGTCGCAATAATGTCACTAAAGAAAGGCTCGCTTATCGCGGCTGACTGGCGGCGGGTTGACTGGCGGCTTCGGTTCGGCGCCGGCCGCCGAGATCGAGCACGGATGGATCGAGCGGCAGGATGTCGGCCGGAGCAGTGGCCGAGCTCGCGGCCTTATCGCCCTGTCTTGTGGCTCGTCTCGCGTCCGTCGGCTCTTCCTGCACGCGAATGTGGAGACGCACGATCTGCCCGGCTCCAAAGCGTCTCACAATGTGGACGATATCGGCCGGGGCGGTCCGAGGTCGCCCCGGCGGCGTGAGTACCGACATTTCCGCGGCCGGCATGTTGGCCCGTAGCACCGTCGGTTGACTCTCGACTGGCAATGCCTGCGGTTCGCCTTCGGCGGCGGCGGCGTCGACGTCGTCATCACGGCTCGTCGCCGCGGCCGACTGGTTGAGCCGGGCAAGCATCTCATCGCGAGCCCGCTCGTCGGGCACGACGACGAGCAGGTCGGTGGCTGCCTGTTCGCGGCGCCGCGCCCGTACGGGTTCGGTCGGTGCAACTTCGCCATCACCGGTGGTTGTGGCAACCTGCTGCTCCGGTGCTGACGGAAGAGCCGTGACGTACTCTGGAGTCTCTTCGATCGGAGCGCTGGGGTCTGCGGCCCTCGCCTTTTGAGCGGGGCTCGCCGGTGAGGCGGATCGGGCGACCGGCGATCTTGCGGTTCCGTCGGTGGATTTCAGTTGCCGAATGAGCACGGCACGCGCGGAGAGCTCATCGAGCAGCCATTGCTTGCTGCCTGCGTCGGCCAGCGACACCGTCACGACCCGCGCGTCGGCGTCGGATAGATCGCTCGCGATGTCGGACTGCAGGAGCTGTCCCGGAACAGCAGACATCCCACGTTCGCGGGTCAGGTCGAGGTAGATGCGCTCTCGATCCTGCTCGGTTACGCCGTTCTGCTCGGTCGCACGGTCGGCGACTGTCAGTCCGTCAGCAGCTTCGTGGGGCGACGTGAGGGCAAGAGGCGGCGGAGCGGCCGCCGGCGTACTCGGCGAAGCGGCGGGCGGCTGGAAGGGCACGCCGAACAGACCCACATCCTCCCGACGCTCTTGCGATTGCGCCAAACGGCCGGACTCTTCGGCGTCGGCCGATTCATATTGCCAGCGTGCTGCCCGATCGGTTGCCGACACGGTAGCGCTGTCATCGGCGAGATGACCACCCGATGCATCCGGTGCATTTGACAAAGCCAGCTCGCGATTCTCGCGGAGGGCCTCCGGCTGACTCGAGTTCCACAACAAGTAGCCGCCGAGCGATACGGCCAGGACGATGCTGGCGGCGGCAGCCCAGCGGGTAGCCGACCCGAATGATCCCGTCTGCCGGCGAGTGACGGCGGGTGCCGGCCCCAACAGCGCGTCCCGTTCCATGCGGGCGCGAATGGCCTCCATCATGTCCGCGCTCGCCCGTGCTCGCGGCAAGGCCTGCAGGCCCGACCGCATCGCTTGCAGATCGGCCAACAGGGCACGGGCCGCCGGATCCCGAGACAGCACGGCTTCGACACGGTCGCGCTGCGCGGGCGACAGCTCGTTGTCGAGATAAGCCGACAGATCGGCTTCGAACTGTTCAGGACGCTGTTTCATGATGTCACAGAAGCCACAGAAGCAAGGTCGGCGGCGGTTCTCAGTCCGTCGCTTTGATCTTTTCCCGCAAAGCCATCCGAGCCCGGTGCAGTCGGGACTTCACTGTGCCCACGCTGATCTCCAATATCTCGGCGATCTCCTGATAGTCGAGCGATTCAATGTCTCGCAGGACGATGATGGCCCGATAATCATCATCGAGGCTGTCCAGGCCCCTGAGCAGCCGCTGCTGTAATTCGCGTGCTGCCAGGCGGGCCAGCGGTTCCTCGTCGGCGGGCGTCCGGCCCTCGGCTGCGCCTTCCGGCCATTCGCCATCGCCGTCGTGCAGCGACAAAGTGATTCTCCTGCTCTTGCGTCGATGTGACAACGCTTGGTTCACGGCGATGCGAAACAACCACGTGTAAAAGCTCGCCGCAAACCGGTACGAGCCGATCTTCTGCAGGGCTTGCAGGAACGTCTCCTGGGCCAGATCCTGAGCGTCCTCGAGGTTACCGCACACTCGCCAGCAGATGTTCACGACCCGGTCCTGGTACTTGGCGACGAGCCGGCTGAACGCTCCCATGTCGCCGTCCTGCACCTGGCGCACGGCGGCAGCGTCTTCCAGGGCAATGGGACTGGCGGGCATGGTTGCCGATTTATCTGCCATGTTAGACGCCCGGCGTGCCGGCCGGTTCCCAAGGATCGCATAATCTCATGGACACAAGCGGCTACGCCGATTCCGCGTGGTCTGCGCGAAGACTGCCGCGGTTGCCGTCCGCATCGCCATCATGAGCCGGACCGGTCGCCGGGTCAACCGGCTGAAGTCTCATTCAGCGCGGAAATTCATTCTGACACGCTTCGTGCTTGTGGCACGCTTCATTCGGTCGGCCGACCCTGCGCCAGCGTCGGCAATCTCCCCGGTTCATCTCAGCGGCTCCACCGACCTTATCTTCGTAGGACCGCCCGGTGAAAACGGCCTCCGTCTGCGATAACATGTGCCTCCATTGGCGCGGTCCGACTGGCCGGATCGATCCCCCGTGCCAAGCGCGACGGCCGGGCGAGTCTTTCGGCGTATGGCGGTTTGGCCATCGGCTCAATGGGAAGCAGTCGGGGACGGGTCTGCCTCCATCGGACCTGTGACGGGCCGTGTGGGCGTGAGCCCGCATGGAATCCGCCGGCGTCTATGAAGGCGCCGGCGGATTCTTTGTTTGTAGCTATGAGCTTTGAGCCGGAGGGGGCGGGCATCCTGCTCGCCTGACGCGCGGACTCCTTCGGCCGAACGCGCGCAATCGACTCGGTGCTGTTGTTCCTATGGACGATCGGGCCCGAGACCTCCAGAGGCGGGCGAGACGCCCGCCCCCCGGCTGGGGTTACTGCTCGGTGACGATCAGTTGATATTGGCTCGGCGGGAAGCCGCCGACCAACTCGTTGGTCCTGACATTGTGCACGATGGCGGCCGTGCTTCTGAACGACAGCGTCGAGAAGCCGGGAGAGGTCGGCGTCAACAGCTGCGCGACCGTCTGTTCAGGGCCGTTCTGGAAATTCGTGACCACAATTTGCACTTGGCCGACCGGAGGTGTGGTCCTGACGATGATGGTGATCAGCCGCCCGACGGCGCTGGGCGTAAAAGTTGCGTTCGGTGCACTGGGAGCGTTGGGCAGGTTGACCAGCACCGTTCCGCTTTCGCAGGCATCGCCGATGCCGTTCTGGTTGGTATCCGCCTGATTGGGGTTGGCGACGGTGGGACAGTTGTCGCAAACGTCTCCAACACCGTCGCCGTCGGTATCCTGCTGGTTGGCGTTGGCGACGGTAGGGCAATTGTCGCAGGCGTTGCCGCGGCCATCGCCGTCCGTGTCCAGCTGATTCGCGTTGGCGACATTGGGACAGTTGTCCGTGGCGTCAGGGACTCCGTCGCCGTCCGTGTCGGTTCCCGTGACGGCGTCGCAGGCGTCGCCGATGCCGTCGTTGTCGGCGTCGGCTTGCGTCGGGTTAAAGACGGTGGGGCAATTGTCGCAGGCGTTACCGACATCGTCGCCGTCAGCGTCGGTTTGTGTGGGATTGGCCACGGTGGGGCAGTTGTCGAGGGCGTCGACGACGCCGTCGCCGTCGGTGTCGATCAGGTCGGGATCGCACGCGTCGCCCACGCCATCGTTGTCGGCGTCAGCCTGGTTGGGATTGGCGACCGTGGGGCAGTTGTCGAGCGAGTCCATGATGCCGTCGTTGTCGGTGTCCACGAAGTCTGAATCGCAGGCGTCGCCGATGCCGTCGTTGTCGATGTCGGCCTGCGTCGGATTGGCCACACTGGGGCAGTTGTCCAGGGCGTCCACGTATCCGTCGCCGTCGGAATCGATCAGGTCGGGGTCGCAAGCGTCGCCCAACCCGTCATTGTCCGAATCCACCTGGTTGGGGTTGAAAGCGGCCGGGCAGTTGTCGGCGGCGTCCACGATGCCGTCCGCGTCGCTGTCCAGCGTCTCGGGATCGCATGCATCGCCCAGTCCGTTGCCGTTCACGTCAGCCTGGTCGGGATTGGGGGCCAGCGGGCAGTTGTCGATGGAGTTGGGCACGCCGTCGCCGTCGGAATCGTCGGCGGGAGGACACCCAATGACCAAAACCAGGAATGCCGCGCAAGAAAGAAGACAAAACGCCGGCCGCAGCGCCAACCTCGGCAGGTGCATGGTCGTAAATTCCTTTCGGGAGACAGAGTTGGAGCCAGCCGCCCCGGTGACCGCGACAGCGGCGGAGGGCCCCTCAATTTTCATGGTAGCGATGGCGGGGCGCGTCCGCCACCCGCTGGCCTGTCACCCGGCGACCGCCACTCGGCGGTCTGTCTTTCGGTGGCCGGAGGCCCGGGCAGTTCCGGCGCGGGGCGGAATGGGTTACAATGCCCACGTGTGCTCTCTCCGCCTCGGCCCGACCGCGGGTCTTGCAGACCTCAGCACGCCCGGATTGGACCCTAGCGTAATCCACTGTGGGGCTGCCGATCGGCCCGCGGGAGAGCCCGCCACAAGCGAGGATTCATAGAGTGTTCTGCACCATTGACGAAGCGCTGTCCGAACTTCGCGCCGGCCGGTTCGTCGTCCTCGTCGACGACGAACGCCGGGAGAACGAGGGCGACCTGATCTGCGCCGCCGAATTCATCACGCCGGAGATGGTCAACTTCATGCTGACCGTCGCGCGGGGCGTTCTGTGCGTGGCCATGCCGCGGCAGATATGCCGGCACCTCGAGTTGCACTCGCAGACGCACGAGAACACGGCTCAACTGGGGACGGCGTTCACGGTAACCATCGACGCCGCGCCGCAGTTCGGCGTGACCACGGGCGTGTCCGCGTTCGATCGGGCGACCACCATTCGCCGCCTGGCCGATCCCATGGCCCAGCCGGACGACTTCCTGCGTCCGGGCCATGTGAACCCGCTGATGGCCCGCGATGGAGGCGTGCTCGTGCGGGCGGGGCAGACCGAAGGGACGGTGGACCTGCTGCGGCTGGCCGGGCTGCGGCCGGTGGGGGCGCTCATCGAGATCATGAATGAGGACGGCACGATGGCTCGCGTGCCCGATCTGGAACGGTTCTGCGCCAAGCACCAGATCAAGATGTGCACGATCGCCTCGCTCATCGAGTACCGCGAGCAGCGCGAGTCGCTCGTGGAGCGGGTGGGGACGGTTCAGCTGCCGACGGAGTTCGGCCCGTTCACCATGCACGCGTACAAGTCGCTGGTTGAGCCCGACCTGCACCTGGCGCTGTGTTGCGGCGGTGTGGGCGAGCGACAGCCCAACGGCCAGCCCATCGTGCACGAAGAGCCGGTCCTCGTGCGGGTGCACTCGGAGTGCATTACGGGCGATCTGTTCGGTTCGATGCGTTGCGACTGCGGCAGCCAGTTGCACACGGCCATGCGACTCGTTCAGCAAGCGGGCAAGGGGGCCATCGTCTACCTCCGCCAGGAAGGGCGCGGCATCGGGCTGCACAACAAGATCAAGGCTTACCTGCTTCAGGACCAGGGGCTGGACACGGTGGAGGCGAACGAGAAGCTCGGTTTTCCGCCCGACAAGCGGGATTACGGCATCGGGGCGCAGATTCTCCGCGACCTGGGGCTGCGACGGCTGGAGATCCTGACCAACAATCCCAAGAAGGTGCATCGACTCTCGTTGTACGGGATCGAAATCGTCAAACAGGTGCCCATCAAAATTCCGCCGAACGAGGTGAATCGGCGCTATCTCCAGACCAAGAAGGAGAAGATGGGGCATTTGTTGGATTGAAGCTGTCAGCTATCAGCTATCAGCTATCAGCTATGAGCTCTCAGCTGTCAGCCATCGGATCTCAGCCACTCGCCGGATGGTGCGTGTTTCGTGTACGATCGAGTTCGTTTTAATTGCGCACGCCATAAATTCTCGGATGTGCGTCCAATGTCTGGCTCATAGCTCACAGCTCATAGCTCATCAATGAACGAACCGGTCGCTCGAATACTGGACGCCAATTTCAACCGGGCTCGCGAGGCGTTGCGAGTCATCGAAGACTACGCGCGGTTTGTCCAGGACGATCCGGTCGGATGTGAGCGAGTCAAGCACCTGCGGCACGATCTGGCCGGATGTATCCGCCGGTTGGCGGGAAGCGTCCACGCGGCCTGGGGTGATGCATCCGCGGAGCGACTGGCTGACGCGCTCCTGGCCGCCCGCGACACGCCGGGGGACGTGGGCACGCACATTGTCACGGAGTCCGAGCAGCATCGCGCCGATGCTCGCGACGTCTGCGTCGCGGCCTTGAAGCGGTTGCCCGAAGCGCTGCGAACGCTGGAGGAATACGGCAAGACGCTCGACGCTGCCGTGGCGGCCGAGATCGAGGCGTTGCGATACCGGGCGTACGATCTCGAGCAGCGGATGATGATGCGAGGCGATCGATCGGCCCGCTTTGCCCGTGTGCAACTTTACGTTCTGGTGACCGAGTCGCTGTGTCGGGACGATTGGCTGTCCGTGGCGCGCGCGGCTATTGCCGGCGGCGCGGACTGTCTGCAGTTGCGCGAAAAGAACCTCGACGACGGCGAGTTGCTGAGTCGCGCCCGCCGGCTGCGCGAGCTGTGCCGCGAGCACGATGTGCTGTTCATCGTGAACGATCGGCCGGACATCGCCCGTCTCGCCGATGCCGACGGCGTCCACTTGGGCCAGACCGATATGCCCATGGTCGATGCCCGGCGGATTCTGGGGCCGGATCGGCTCATCGGCGTCAGCACGCACAACCGCGAGCAGTTCGACGCCGCGGTGGCCTCGGGGCCGGACTACATCGCGGTCGGCCCGATGTTTCAATCATCCACCAAACCGCAGGACCATGTGCCCGGCCCCGATTTGGCGGCTTACGCTACCGCGCGGACCGGGATTCCGATTGTTCCCATCGGCGGGATTGTTCCCGAAAACGCCGGTATACTGTATCAGGCCGGCTGCCGCTGCGTGTGCGTGTGTTCGGCGGTGATCTCGGCCGACGACGTGGAGAAGGCGGCCCGGCAATTCAAGACTTCCGTGCCGCGATAGGTCGCACATCATGAGCATGACTTGGGAAGAGCTCGAGCGACTTCGTCCCACGGACGAGTGGCGCTATCCGCTGCCCCCTACGTGCCGGAAGTGCGCCTACAACCTGACCGGTCTTTCCGAGCAGCGCTGCCCCGAGTGCGGGACACCATTCACCTGGCGCGAGGTTCGGCAGCGCGTGCGGCGTATTTGGGGCATGACGCTGCGGCTTCGTCACGCCAACCAGGATGCCATGACCGGGTTGATCATCGCCTTGTCGAGCTGGTTTGCCCTGGGCTTCGCCAAACTGGTCGGCAGTACGTACCTCACGGGTTTCGTCTGGATCCTGGTCATGATCGCCGCGCTCATGGCCCTCGTGCTCGGCTCGCAGGTGCTCAACGTCCGGCGCATTCCTTCCTGGGCGCGTTCATTCATGGGCGATCCACCGCCGAACATCGCGTTGGGCCTGCTGACCATGTTCCTGGCTCTCACGCTGTTTTTCGTCCCGCTGATTCTCTTTTGAATGCGGTCCCGTGGCACACATGGCCCGGCCTGACCGACGGATGTGCCGTCTCATCGCAGATGGCCCGATTTCGACCGGTTTGCTTGGCCCTGTACAGGCACTTGTCGGCCCGGGCGATCAAGTCTGCAGGCTCGAGCTCCGGACAAGCCGGGTCGAGTACGGCGCCGCCGATGCTCACGGTGATGCGGATCTGTTGATCGTGGCAGAAAATGCGACTCTGCTGGATTTCAAGGCGGATTTGCTCGGCGAGGCAGCGTAGTTCGTCGGGGGCAGGATCGACCACAACGACGGCGAATTCCTCGCCGCCGTAGCGAGCGGCCAGGCGCCGCGTGTCATTCAGGCGCTGAAGGTATTCACCCACGCATCGCAATGCGGCATCGCCGGCCTGGTGCCCGAACGTGTCGTTGAGCTTCTTGAACCGATCAATGTCGAGCAGCAGCATGCCGATCGCATGTCCGTGAGCCCGGGCCGTGGTGCAGACCTTGGCCAGATGCTCTTCAAAGGCGATGCGATTGGCGATGCCGGTGAGGCCGTCAGTAGTGGCCTTGCGGGCGAGCGTCCGATTCTGCGTATGGAGTTCCTGTTCGCGGGCAGCCAGATGGGCCCGCTCCAACTCCGCGGCCATGGTGAGCCTGGCCAATTGCACGACGGCTTCGGCCTGGATTTCCTTGTACGAGCGCGCCGCGCCGATGTCGATCGCCCACTTGGAAGCGGTTTCCTGGACCTGCACCTGCAGGTCTTTGAGGACCTGTTCCAAATCGTCCTCGGAGATGGGCAGGAGCCGGGGAACGTGCGTGCGAACGTCGTCCAGGCGAGCCGGTCCGTCGGCCGCGCAGAACAGATCGGCGATGAGCGCGGCCGCCGCGACCGCCCGGTCGAGTTCGTCGGCCGGCGAATCGGGCCGGTACAACTGTCGGGGATCCTGGTGGTGATGCGTGATGGCACGGACGAGTTCCGCGGGCAATCCCCAGGCGTCAAGCAGTTGACCGGAAAACTCGGCATGGGTAGCGCCCAGATGCCGTTGCTCCAACACCTGAATGGGTTCGAGGCTGGATTGATGATCGGCCAGAACTTGGCGATAGGTGGCCTTGTCGGCATGGAACGCGGCGAGCATGCCAATGTCGCTGAGCAGAGCTCCGATGAAGATCTCCTCGGCGCGCGGCGATCGGACGTGGCCGGCGAGCACGCGGCCGGCCACAGCGCTGGTCAGCGATCGCCGCCAGAACGACTGATAATCAAACCCGCCGGGCCGGTCGTCCTGGACCGCCTCGACGAGCGAGAACGTGAGGGCCATCACTTTCACCGTTCGCAGGCCGAGGATGACGATGGCCTGATGCACGGAGGAGACCTGGCGGGCCATACCAAACAGCGCGGAGTTGGCGACCTTCAGGATCTTGCTCGTGAGGGCGGGGTCGTGCTCGATCACGCGGGCGATATCGCTCACTGAGGCCGTCTCGCTACGGGTGAGCTCCAGGATCTCGACGGCAACCCCCGGGAGTGACGGCAGCGTTTCCGCCGCGCGGACCTTGTCGACCATGGTAACGCTCATGTCTTGCCAACCTCTTTCCCGACCGCACGACGTACGACCGTCCATGCCTTGAGCGAGGCGGGTCGTCGCGGTCTGACTGGGGCGATATGCAATGCCCCGGAAAGTCCGGATCGCGGAAGCGCTGTTGGTGAAAATTTCACCAACTGTACGATCGGTTGGGCCTGGGTGCTTCTGGAGTTGGGCGATTTTTTTCAACATCAGTTCAAATCCGGGGTAATTTTCCCCGCCAATCCGGAGATAATTTTCTAACGTAAACAATTGTGCCGTGTCTATTACTTCGGATGGGTAATGGAGCCGGGCTGTCAACCCGGCGGAATCGAGCCTGGCTGGAAAGTGCTGCCCGGCGGTCATCGGGCAGCCGAGGGGACAGTCAAGGAGGATCGCCATGATGGCCAGACTGCTGACGTTGGCACTCGTGGGGGCGGTCGTGACCGGCTTGCACGTGGGATGCAGTCGATCGGCCGGCCGACAGGGGGGCGATGCGGCGCGAGCAGACTCGCCGAACCTGAACGAAGAGCAGTATTACGAGCAGCGCTTCTCGACAACCGAGTACAACTACGAACCGTTCCTGGCTGAGTACTACCGGGACGGCGCGTGATTCATCCGTTGATCTCCATGCACAGGTGTCATAGACTGAGCGGCGTATTTTAGGCCTCACAGATGCCGGGCTTTCCGACCGGCGGCAACGGGGGTTGCAAGGAGAAAAGGAGAAGAGGATGAGAGCCGCCGGTTTTCTCGCCTTGGCTGGAAGCGTGATCGCGGCGTCGTTGGTCAGTGGTTGTGCGACGACCGAGGTCCGCACCGGTTCCAGCGATCAGCCGATGAAGCTGGCGTGTCGTCTCGCCAATTACGCCCCTAATGAGGAGGCGGGCTGGGCCCACCTGCAGTCTCTCGGGATTCGATACGTGTTCATCAATGTGCCCTCGCCCGAGACGGTTCAGGCCGTCCAGGCCAAGCTTCGCGCGCATCAGCTCACCCCGCTGGTCATGCGGGGGACGGCCGACTTCTCGAAAGACTCGGCGGTCGAGGAACTGGCGGCGCAGACGGCGATCTGCCGGGACATGGGCGTCAAGTATTTGTTCCTGTCGGTCAAGCACCACGGTGCGCCCAAAGCCGACGTTTACCGGCGGCTGCGTGAGGCCGGCGACGCCGCGGCCCGAAACGGCGTGATCATCTCGTTGGAAACGCATCCGGAATTCGGCACCAACGGCGACGTACACGTCGAGACCATGCGGCAGGTGAATCATCCCAATATCCGCGTCAACTTCGACACCGGCAACATCACGTTTTACAACCGGGGTACGACGGCAGTGGCGGAGCTCGAAAAGTGCGTCGACTACGTCGCCACGGTCGAAGTCAAGGACCACAACGGCGAGTTCGAAGCATGGGTTTTTCCACCGCTGGGTGAGGGCAAGGTGGATTTGCCGGGCGTGATTCGGCTGCTGCAGGAAAGGGGCTATCGCGGTCCGGTCACCATGGAGATCGAGGGCGTCAAAGGGGTGCAGCGCTCGGAGGCGCAGATCAAGGCGGATATCGAAAAGTCCACCGCATACATGCGGTCGATCGGGCAGTTCGAATAGAGCCTTTGCCTGTTGGTGGCCGCGGTGGATTGATCGTGTTTCTCAGGCTCGCGTGGATCTCGCCTTCCCGGAAACGCGAACCGCGTTTGTTCGCTTGGTCGGTTGTTTCAGCATCATGGACCCGTGTCGGGCGAAACGTCCGGCATTCTTCGAGAGAGAGGTTGCGCATATGTCTGACCACACGAGTATTTCCCGTCGGCGTTTTCTGGGCACGGGAGTGGCCGCCGGTTCGGCGGTGCTCATGGCGTCGCAGCATGTACGGGCGGCTGACAGCCCGGATGACATCCGGTGCGGGTTCATCGGCGTCGGCGGCCGCGGCTTCGGCGTGCTCAACGCGATTCACAAGTCGCCGGGCGTGCGCGTGACCGCGCTGTGCGACATCAACCGGAGCAACCTCGAGCGGGCCGCCAAAGCGGTGAGCGACGACAAGCCCCGGTTGTTCGAGAACTATCGGGAACTGATCGACTTCAAGGAGCTCGACGCGGTGTTCATCGCCACGCCGTGCAACCTGCACGCCGAGATGGGTATCGCGGTGTTGGAGTCGGGCCGTCACTGTTATCTGGAAAAGCCCATGGCCATCACCATGGCCGAGCTCAACGCCATCTACGCGGCCACGCAGAAGGCCAAGGGCATCTTCCAGATCGGCACGCAGTTGCGATACGGCAGCCCGTGGCGGCCCGCCATCGAGACCATCACCTCGGGCAAGCTCGGCAAGCCCATCATGATCCGGGCCTACCGCAACAATGCCGGTGACTTCCCGCGGAACGGCTGGTTCGAAGATCCTGTGCAGTCGGGCGACGTCATGCTCGAGCAGGCCGTGCACGAGTTCGACATCTTCAACGCCGTGTTGGGCGGCGTGCCCAAGCGGGCGGCGGCGTTCGGCGGCCAGGCCATGCGGGCGAGCAAGGCTCCCATGCATGACTTCTTCACGCTGTCGCTCGACTACGGCGACAAGAAGGTGGTGGGCTACACGCACTCGTGGATCGCCGTGCCCAACATCGGCTGCGACGGCTTCAACGAGTTTGTCTATTGCACAAACGGCGCGGTGGACATCCACGGGGGCAAGATCTATCACCGCCAGTCGAAGGACAACAAGGAAGACGTCAGCCCCGAGCCCAAGGGCGATACCACGCAACTGGCGGTGGACGACTTCTTCCGCTGCTGCCGGTCGGGTTCAAAGCCGCTGGCCAACGCCGACAGTGGTCGCGCCGCGGTGATCGTGGGCCTCATGTGCCGCAAGGCGCTGGCCGAGGGCCGCGTGGTGACGCTCGAAGAAGTTCTCGCGGAAGGCTGATCCCGCGACAGGCCGTTCACTGGGTCAACATAACGAGCCCGAACCGCACGAGGTATTCTCTCGCGAGCTTCGGGCTCGTCTCGCGCTTCCGCATGCTTGTGGGGCATCCCCTGCAGGCTGAACGCTTGCGTCGCACGTATGTGTCTGTGTCAGGCCGTGCCGCTCACCAGCAATGGAGCCGGCTTGAACCCTTTGCAGCCACTGATCGGTGTTACTCTCAGCGACAGCGACGCGTGTTGAGGATGGTCGCAGTCCACGACCAGATCCTCCGGCGCCTGATACGACCGTTGAATGTCCTCAATGACCTGCTGAAGCTGCCCGTTGTGATCCTTGAAGAACGAACACAGCCCGCACTGACCTTCGTGAATTCGTTGCATATCGACTACTCCTTACACGTGATGGCGCGGGCCGCGTTCCGGTTGACGCGACTCGCCCGTTCTGGAAAGAGTCTTGTCGGCTGACGATTGGGTTTCCACCGTGTCTGGTGGCTTCAACTCGGACGGGCGTACGTTTCAGGTCTGACCCCAGCGAGCCTGCCGGCAGAAAGCCCGGCCGCCTTCACCGCTTGCGCGGTCAACGGGGGACGGCTCGGCGTTTGATCTTCCACGTGGAATCGAGTCGCCGGCCCCGGTGCGGAAGGAGCGACGGGAGGGTGGACCGGGCGTGAGAGAGGTCCCGGCCGAGCGGACGGGCTCCTGTTGGCGGCCAGCGATTGTCTGTTTTTTGGGCAGTCGACCGCGCACGCCCGGCGGGTCTTTCGCGATTGAGGGTTCTACTGTATCCTTTTGTGTATCAAGGCTCTGCGAATCGGGTCGCCGTCGCGGACGGGGCCGAGGAGGGGGCCGGGCCGGCCGAAAGGACGCGCATTAGGCAGGGCCGACCGATTTTTGACTTGCCAACGAATATTAGTTTTCATAATATACGCGGACACCTTGTGCCACGTACGCTTATCCTCCCGGGCGGGAGGGGACGGCGGACGCTGGCGAAAAAACCGTGGCGAGCCTGCGGATGGTTCTCCATCCGGCCCGGTGCAAGGCGATGGCTATTCGAAGGGAGTCGGGCAACCGATGAGTGGTAGTGCAACAAGACTGCAGGCAATCGCAGCGGTAACGAATTACAAGCCCATCACGCCGCCTTTGAATTTCGCCGAGACCAAACCCGGCGAACTCTTCGGTACCAACGTCTTCGGCTTGTCGGAGATGAAGAAGCGGCTGCCGAAGAACGTCGTGAAGTCGCTGCAGAAGACCATCGAGAGCGGCGAGAAGCTCGATCCGTCGATCGCGGACGCGGTGGCCGCGGCCATGCGCGACTGGGCGATCGAGAAGGGGGCCACGCACTACGCGCACGTGTTCTATCCGCTCACCGGTTTGACCGCCGAAAAGCACGATTGCTTCCTGACGCCGGACGGCAACGGCGGCGCGATCGCCGAGTTCACCGGCAAGGCCCTCATCCAGGGCGAGCCGGATGCGTCGAGCTTCCCGTCGGGCGGTATCCGGGCCACGTTCGAAGCCCGCGGCTACACCGCCTGGGACGTGACCAGCCCGGCGTATATTCTCGAGAATCCCAACGGCACGACGTTGTGCATTCCCACGGCGTTCGTGTCGTTCACGGGCGAGGCACTCGACAAGAAAACCCCCGTGCTGCGGTCCATCCAGGCGTTGAATCGCCAGGCGCAGCGGATCCTGAAGCTCTTCGGCCACACCGACGGGGCGATGGTCATGAGCACGGCCGGTCCGGAGCAGGAGTACTTCCTGATCGACCGCAACTTCTTCTTCGCCCGACCCGATCTGATCAACGCCGGACGTACGCTGTTCGGCTGCCGGCCACCCAAGGGCCAGGAGTTCGAAGATCACTACTTCGGCGCCATTCCCGAGCGGGTGCTGGCGTTCATGCTGGAATGTGAGCGCGAGCTGTTCAAGCTCGGCGTGCCGATCAAGACCCGCCATAACGAGGTGGCGCCGGCTCAGTACGAGATCGCGCCGTCGTTCGAGTTCGCCAACGTGGCCACCGATCATCAGCAGTTGATCATGCTGACGCTCAAGCGGGTGGCGGAAAAGTATGGTATGGCCTGCCTGCTGCACGAAAAGCCGTTCGCCGGCATCAACGGGTCGGGCAAGCATCTGAACTGGTCGCTGGGCAGCGCCACGCAGGGCAACCTGCTGGATCCCGGTGACACGCCCCACGCCAACGCCCAGTTCCTGGTCTTCTGTGCCGCGGTCATTCGGGCCGTTCACAAGCACGCCAAGCTGTTGCGGGCCGTCGTGGCCAGCGCCGGCAACGATCACCGGCTGGGGGCCAACGAAGCGCCGCCGGCGATCATCTCCATCTTCCTGGGCGAGCAGTTGACCGACGTCTTCGACCAGATCAAGAAGGGCGATCTGAAGTCGTCCAAGAAGAAGGACGTGCTCACGGTGGGTGTGGATGTCCTGCCGCCGCTGCCCAAGGACACCGGGGACCGCAACCGCACGAGCCCGTTCGCGTTCACGGGTAACCGCTTCGAGTTCCGGGCGGTGGGCTCGAGCCAGTCGATCGCCGGACCGCTGGTGGCGTTGAACACCATCGTGGCCGACTCGCTCGACTACATCGCCACGCGATTGGAGGCCGAGACGCAGGGCGATCCGTCGAAGCTGCACGCGGCCGTGCAGAAGATCCTGAAGGAGATCATCACCGAGCACGACGCGATCATCTTCAACGGCGACAACTACTCGGCAGAGTGGCACAAGGAAGCCGAGCGACGCGGTCTGCCCAACCTGCGGACGACGGTGGACGCGCTGCCGGCGCTGCTCGACGAGGAAGTGGCCGCCATGTTCGAGCGGCACAAGGTGCTGTCGCGACGTGAGCTGCACAGCCGCTACGAGATTTACCTCGAGCAGTACTGCAAGACCGTCATGCTCGAAGCCAACCTCATGCTCAAGCTCGGGCGGACGCAGATCTTCCCGGCGGCGATTCGTTACCAGAGCGAGTTGGCGACGACTTGCGCGAATCTCAAGGCGGTCGGGTACACGTTCGACACGAACACACTGGACAAGATGACCGCGCTGGTCAAGGAGCTGCAGGACAGCCTGGCCGAGCTCGAAGAGCTGATGCGGCACGAAGCGTCCTCGAAGGAAGAGGAAGCCAAACACATTTGTACGAAGCTGCTGCCCAAGATGGTGGAGATCCGCAAAGTGGCGGACACGCTGGAGAGCATGGTGGCCGACGACCTGTGGCCGCTGCCGACGTATCAGGAAATGCTGTTCATCAAGTGACCAGCCCTGCTCGGGCGCACACGCAGAGTCTCAGAGCGAGCGGCGGGATCTCCTCTCGTCGCTCGCTCTTTTCGATGCGCCGACGCGCTGCAGATACGACCGGTGCAGCATCACGCCCGGGTGAGCATATCCAGCTCGACGGGAATGACGATGGTGTCGCCGCTGGGCAACCGCACGCGGACTTTGGTCCGGCCGGCCTTGCGGAGTCGCTCCCGCTCGGTTTCTTTGGCCACGTGGACGATTTCGGCCGTCAGCTTGGGATCAGCTTTGAAGAACCGTTCTCGGATGACGTTCTTGACGTGCTTGGAGACCCGGCCCCGGTCGTCGTCGCACTCGCACCAAGGCGGGACGGGCATGGGGGCCACCAATTTGACCTTGACTCCGACGGTGAGTGCTTGCTTCATGGCTTGTTCCGAGATGTGAACGAGGAAAAAGGAGTGAATAACTCGCGCCCGATGCTTGGGGCCGAGGACCAGTGCGCGAGAAGCGGCCGCGCGGAACAGTCGTGTTCGACGGCAGGCCTGTGGAATCGGACCGACGTGTGTGGATGACCAGGAACGTTGTCACGCTCTTGACCTCCGGGGCCATTGTATCGCAGGGCTAGGCGCAGGCAAGCAAAATCCGGCTGCCGCCCGAGCAACTAGGTGTGTGCTACGGCGGGAAGGGGGCGGCGATCGCGTGGGATGGCTAACCGTCGATGGTCGCCGGCTCGCGAGGCGTGCCGAGCTTGACGAAGACGTCGTCGTACTGCCCCTGGAGGTATTCGCGCCGGCCGCCGCCGGCGATGTGGTCCCAGGGGAGGATCTCGGTGTAACTGCGTTCGCGATGGGCGTAGAAGGCCGGGTCGATGCCGGTCTGCTCGAACGCACGCTGCCAGATGTCGTAGTTGAACGCCTCGTCCCACCCGTCCATCCGCGCGCCGAGGCGATAGGCGGCCTCGATGGCGGCACCGAGCCGGCGATCGCCGCGGGCGAACACGCCTTCGAGGATGCTGCGGTGCGGGCGATGCGTCTTGATGCGCACGGCCGTGCGGTATCGGCTGGAGATCTGCCGCAGGAGCGAGCGAGCCTCCTCGAAGTATTCCACGGTCTTCTGGGCGGCCCACTGGAAGGGTGTGTGTGCCTTGGGTACCAGCCAACCCACACTGGCGTTGACGCTGGCCGGGCCGCCGCGGATGCCGCGCTTGGCCTCGCTGACCTGCCGGGCGAGCTCGAAGATCGCTTCGATGTCCTCTCGCCGTTCGCCGGGGAAGCCGCACATGAAATAGAGCTTGACCGAATTGTAACCGGCCTCGTAGGCGGCTCGCATGCCGTCGAGCAGATTGCCGTCGGTGACTTTCTTGCGGATGGCGGCTCGCAAGTCGTCGGCCGCCGCCTCGACGGCCACGGTCAGGCCGCTCTTGCGGACGGAACTGACCAGCCAGGGGATGTTGGCGAGCATCTTGTCCACGCGCAACGACGGCACGGACAGGTTCACGTGTCGGCTGTCGAATCGCTCCTGCATGCGCTCGGCCAGCACGCGCAGATGCGGATAGTCGGCGGTGGAGAGGCTCAGTAGGCCGATTTCCTCGTGCCCCGTCGCACGCCAGGCTTCCTCGGCGATCTCGAGAATGCGATCCACGCTGCGCAGTCCGAGCGGCCGCTTGGTGTAACCCGCGTGGCAGAACCGGCAGCGCTGCGGGCAGCCGCGCATCACCTCGATGCTGATGCGATCGTGCACGATCTGCGTGAACGGCACGAGCGGCCGCGTGGGGAACGCAACGGTTTCGAAGTCGGGTGTCTGACAGCGCTCGATGTGCATTCGCGGCACGAACCCGGCGGGGCAGGCGCTGCTCGGTGTGACCGAGGCGATGCGGCCGTCGGCGTGGTAGTCGAAGGCGTACAGCGAAGGGGCGTAGATCCACTCGAACCGCCGGGCGGCTTCGAGAATCATGTCGCGCCGCGACGCACCCTGTCGCTTCATCTCGCGAACGAGTTCGACGAGGGCGGTCATGCTGTGCTCGCCGTCGCCGATGACCACGAGATCGAGAAAGTCGGCCAGCGGTTCGGGGTTGTCGGCCTGGGGGCCGCCGCCGACGATCAGCGGGTGAGCGTCGGAGCGCTCGTCGCCGCGCAGCGGGATGCCGGCCAGGTCGAGCATCATGAGGACGTTGGAAAAGCCCATCTCGTACTGCAGCGAGATGGCGAAAATGTCGGCGTCGGCGACCGGCTGGCGGGTATCCCACGTGAACAGGGGCAATTGCCGTTGCCGCATGATCTGCTCGGCGTCGAGCCAGGGGGCGTACACGCGCTCGGCGCAGACGCCCGGAATGTGGTTGCAGATCCAGTAGATGATCTGGCAGCCCAGGTGGCTCATGCCGATGGCGTACGTGTCGGGGAAGCCGATGGCGACTTTCACCTCGGCTTGCTGCCAGTCGCCGGGGCGCACGAGTTGGTTCCACTCGCCGCCGATGTACTGGCCCGGCTGCTTGACGTACGGCAAGAGTTCTTCACTGACCCGCTCACGAAGCGTCATGCGTCATCCTGTCAAAAAAGGGGATGGCCGAACACCTCCGATTATAAGGGCACGTCGGACCCGGCCCAATCGAGTACGGCTGAATTCGCCGGGGAGCGGATAGCGCAGTGAGACGGTCGGGATCGGCGGCGGGGAGAAGGACTATCGCTGGCGGTAGACAATGCGACCGCGAGTCAGGTCGTAGGGCGAGACCTCGACGGTCACGGTATCGCCGGGGACGATGCGGATGAAGTTCTTCCGCATTCGCCCCGAGATGTGGGCGAGGATTTCGTGCTTGGTTCCGCCCGCATCGGCTTCGACGATGAACTGCGCGTTGGGCAGAGCCTTGAGTACTTTCGCGTCAAACTGAATACTATCCGACTGGGCCACAGACGAGTCCTTAAAAGACCAACGGTTCCGGCTCGCATCCCTCGCGAGCCCGGGTGACCGCTTTCGGCACATTACAGAGAGATCTATTATGATCGTAGCGGGCGCGGAACGCAACAATACCCGTGCGCCCGGAGCGATCCGGGGGCTCGGGGGGCTTTCCGCCGCGGATCGAGGGAACGGACGCATGGACGCACGGACGGCGGCATTACGAGCGCTGGGAGATTTGCGCGAGGGCAGGCAGACGGCTCGCCACGCCATCGAGGCGGTGGTGGGGCGGTACGGCCTGGCCGACCGGGACCGATCGCTGGCCATGGAGCTGGTGACGGGCGTCGTCCGGCACCGGCTGACGCTCTCGACGGTGCTGGCGCATTTCACAAATCACCGATGGAAGCACGTTTCCCGCCGCCTGCAGCAGACCCTCATGCTGGGGGCCTACCAGCTCATCTGGCTCGACTCGGTCCCCGCGTTCGCGGCCGTCAACGAAGCGGTCAACCAGGCCAAGGCCGAGGGGGGCCGGGGGGCCGGCCAGTTCGTCAACGCGGTTCTGCGGCAGTTGGAGCGGCGAATCGAGCACCGGCGGGTGCCCGTGTCGCAGGCGGACCCCGTTCGCGCGATCCTGGTGGATCGGACGACCTGCTGCCAGCTGGCGGATCCCGTCTTTGCGGACCCGCTCCGGCAGCCCATCGACCACCTATCGCAGACGACGTCGCATCCGGCCTGGCTCGTGTCCCGCTGGATGGATGCCTTCGGCTCGGAGCGGACCGGGGCGATCTGCCGGGCGGGCATGCTGCGGCCGCCGATCTTTCTGCGGCCCAACCGGCTGCGGACGGACGCGGCGACGATGGTCGAGCAGCTTGCCGAGGCGGGCTTCCAGCCGCAGTTGGCGGCGGGAGGCGAAGCGATCCTGGTCCAGCAGACGGCCGCCCTCCCGGGCTCGCCGCTGCTGAGAGCCGGGCTGTTTCAGCCCCAGGATCCTACCGCCACGCGACCGGTACGGCGGATGGAGTTACAGCCCGGCCAAACCGTCCTCGATCTGTGTGCCGGGCTGGGTACCAAGACGACGCAGATGGTCGAGGCCATGGGCGACGACGGCCGCATCCTGGCCACCGACATCGACGCGGCTCGCCTCGACGGCTTGGCTGAGGTCGTGCAGCGGCTCGGCTACCGCAGCGTTGACGTCGTGCCCATGCACGAGCTAGAGGACCGCGTACGGGCATTGGGTCGGCTGGACTGGATTCTGGTCGACGCGCCGTGCAGCAACTCCGGCGTGCTGGCCCGCCGTCCGGAGATTCGCTACCGGCTCAGCATGCGGGGTCTGATCAAGATCGCGGAAGTGCAGTTGGGCCTGCTCGATCAGGCGGCGAGACTGGCCGGCCCGCAGACCCGCATCATGTACAGCACGTGCAGCATCGATCCCGAGGAAAACCAGCAGGTTTGCGTGCGTTTTCTCGAGGCTCATCCGGATTGGATGCTCGCTGACAGTTATTTGACGCTGCCGGACGCCGGCGATACGGCGATCGACTGGCACGACGGCGGTTATTGGGCGGTGCTGGCACGGAAGTAGGAGTGGGGACGGGCAGGGAAGACGGCGGGCGAATGTTTCGGGCCGGGTTATCGGCCATGCAAGTGAATTCGCGCTGTGGAGCAGCCGATGAAAAGGTGGGGTGCTGTCCGCGTCGCCGATCCCGGCTCGGTCGGGGCGGAATGACGGCGACGGTTTCGCCTCAGGAGCTTTTCAGACGTGCTGACCCATTTGGCGATCGGCCTGCTCGGTGCGGGCGTCTTCCTACGGATTGTCGCCAAGGAGAAGAACCGGCGTCATCGCCACCTCCTGCTGCGGTTGGCCGAGCAGGAAAAGGCGCTGGCTGAAATGGAAGCCGCTCGCGCCCAGCAAGAAGGGGAGGCGGATGAGGCGAGCAACCCGGCCGACGCACCCGATACGATGAGCCAGGCGGCTTGATGCAAGCGGTTGGTCCGCATGAGGTTGGCCTGGCCTCGCCGTCCGGGGGCGATAACGTTCGCATTGACGGTCATTTTGTTCCGACATACCATTGGCTTGATCGAACCGGGCGCCGGCCTGTGAGGAGACTTTCCCGTGTCTGACATGCCTCTGCGCAATCGTGGCCCGCTTCAGACGACGCTGTTCACCGCCGTCGCCGCGTGCGTTCTGGGTGGTGTGTTGCTGATCGCCGGCCTGATCCTTCTGTTCATGCCGGAGGCTCGGCTCGGCGGAGTGGTGGCTCTGGGCGCGGGTTTGCTCCTGGTCTCGCTGTCGCTGATTCTCAATGCGATCATGGTCGTGACGGCCAAGACCGAGGCCAACGTCAACCGCATTCACAACGTGCTGCTGGAGATGCAGGAAGTGGTGCAGCGAATGGCACCGCTGGTCAAGATCGTGGCCGACAACAGCCAGATCTCCGATGCCGTGCGGTCCATCACGCACCGCGAGAGCGAGCGGGAGGCGCTGCGGCAGGCCATCCGCGAGGAGATGTACAGCGGCGATTGGGAAGCGGCTACCTACCTGGTGAACGAAATGGAGCGGCGGTTCGGCTACAAGCAGGAGGCCGAGACGCTTCGCCAGGAGCTCGCCGCGGCCCGGGAGATGACCATCGAAGAGAAGATCAACCAGGCTCTGACGCATATCGAAAAGATCCTGTCGGAGCATCGCTGGGAGCGAGCCCGGGCGGAAATCGACCGGCTCGTCAAGCTGTTTCCCCGGCACGAGCGCGTGTTGAACCTGCCCAAGGAACTGGAACGCCGCCGCGAGGCGCAGAAGCAGGCGTTGCTGGCTCGCTGGAACGAGGCGGTGGCGCGGAACGAGATCGACCAGGGTATCGAGATCCTGACGGAGCTGGACCAGTACCTCACGCGCGAGGAAGCTCAGAACCTGCAGGACTCCGCTCGTGGCGTCTTCAAGGCGCGGTTGCTGAATCTGGGCGTGCAGTTCGGGTTGGCAGTGTCGGAGAATCGATGGCGCGACGCCTTGGAGATCGGGCTGCAGATTCGCCAGGAATTCCCGAACAGCCGGATGGCGCAAGAAGTATCCGAGCGCATCGACATTCTGCGTATCCGCGCGGGCTTCAAGACCGAAGCGGAGATCACCATGCGTCAGGCGGCGACGTCGTCATCATGAGCTGTAAGCTATAAGCTCTAAGCTGTAAGCCAGAAAAGACAAAAACACGAAAGCCCCGGGCGGTAGGTTACCCGGGGCTTTTTCGTTCTTGTCCAGTTCCGTTTGGGCGCGGCCAGGTTCAGATCAGGCCGGCGCCGAAGGGGTCGTCGTCTTGGCGACGGTCGGCGCTTTCGCCCGCCGGCGAGTGGGCCGGCTGCGATTCCGGCGAAGGCGGGCCGGGTCGGCGATTGCGGTTGTAAATGGGCTTGCCGATGGCGTTCTCCCCTTCGCTGCCGGGCAAGCGTGCCGGGCGGGACGGCAGCGGGGCGGATGCGGTCTGGGCCTCGCCACGTCGGTTGGCGGCATCGCGCTTCAAATCGGCGATGAGCGAGTTGTATTCGCTGAAGTCGCTGGCCGAATCAGGTGCGCCGGAGTCGGCCGTCGCCGACGGTGCGGCATACGACTCCTCCACGTCGTGGAACTCCGAATCGTAATCGTCCAGATCGTCGAATGATTGCGGCTTGTAGCCCGGCAACTTGGACCGTTCCAGTTCGTTCTGGTAGGCCTCGACCACTGCCTTCTGAATCCGCTCGCGACAAGCGGCGTTGATGGGGTGGGCGATGTCCGCGTGGAGCTTGGCCCGGCCCTGGCTGTCCTTGGGGGCGCGGTTCTCCTTGAGATGCAGTCCGCAATCATTGCAGTACCGGGCCCGCAGGTGATTCTTGCACCCGCAACGCGGGCATCGGTCCGCCAGCTTTCTCGAAGGCATGGCCACGAAAACGCCATTGACGCCTTCGATGATCTTCAGATCCCGTATGACGAAGTCTCCGTTCAGCGTGATGCTACAGAAGGCCCGCAACCGTTCGCTCGGATTCGCCACCAGCTTGATTCGCACTTCGGTGATGTCCATGATGGTTCCTCCCGAAAAACTTTCGGCGTTCGTGGCCTGAGGTTTCGACCCGTTCACGTTTGCTCCACTGGTTGCACCAATTCAGTCCGTACGGCCAACCGGGCCTCGACGGCCTGGGCGAAGGCCTGGCCTTCATCCCGAGTGTCGAAAGCGGTGAACATCGTCGAACCGCTGCCGGAGATCCGCACCGGCCGGTCCGCCATCCGGGAGGCCTCACGCTGCAGGGCTCCCAGTGGCGGGCACACCTCGATGGCCGGGGCCTCCAGCATGTTAAACGTTGCGTTCATCCACTCGACGGCGTTGCGTGCGGGCGGGGGTTCGACCGCCCGCGGTTCCTGCACGCCCGGCCGCCACGCGCGGTACACCGCCGGCGTAGAAACCGACAGGCCAGGCATGATTAAGACGATCCAGCCCGTCCAACCCAACCGTGCCGGGCGGACGCGTTCGCCGCGACCGCTGATGACGGCCGATCCGCCTTCCAGAAACAACGATACGTCGCTGCCCAGTTCGGCGGCCAGTTCGGCCAGACGGTTCGGCGGCCAGTCCAATTGCCACAATCGCCGCAAGGCCAGTAGCGTGGCTGCGGCATTCGAGCTGCCGCCACCGAGTCCGCCCCCGACCGGAATGCGCTTGGTCAGCCGGCATCGCAGACCGGCGGACCGATTCGTCCGCTCGGCCATCATCCGGGCCGCCCGGCAGATCAGGTTCTCGCCGTCGGTCGGGAGGCCGGGAACGTCACATTCCACAGCCACGCCGGGCACCGGCGACGGGGCAAACTCCAACTGATCATAGAGGGTTACCACCGATACCAGCGAGGCGATGTCGTGATAGCCGTCCGGCCGCTTGCCCGCGACCTGCAGCGTCCAATTGATTTTGGCGGGCGAGCGCACGACAACGGCCTCACGGAGGGTATTTGGTGTGTCGGGCATCCGTCAGCCCTCCCTTCCGAGGAGCGAGGGCATGTCAGGAAAAGAGTCGTGCAGCTTGCAGAAGCGGCCTGCCGCATGCTGTCTCGGTGCAACTGCCGGTCGCTGCCATGCGCGGAACCACGCCGCCTCCAGCCGCCGATGGTGACAGGGACTATTGACCGGTGGTGGGTAGAACGGTGCTGCAAACAGAGGGTTAGCGCGGCAGAGTGCGGTGAATCGATTCATAGCTGCTGATCACGATGCAGTTGCACTGAGTAAACTCGCGTATGCCTATTCTAGTCGCGGGCTATCCTCTGTCAACAAAAACCGGTTGATTAATGAGCGTAACCTTTGGAAAAATAAGAGCTTTTCATTTGACGGCCATGTTGCGAGCTTGTGTTGGAAACGATACAGGCCGGACGGAGAGCCGTGGGGGGCGTCGTATTTTATGTTATTGATGGCGGCCGTCGGGCCGATGCACTGAATGGACACACTTGGATCGTGTGAAGACGCGTATGCCCATCACGCTGATTTGTCCCAATCTGCTCTGCCGGAGCATTCTCCAGGTGCCGGACGCGACGCGCGGTCGCAAGGTCCGGTGCGGAAAGTGCGGCCGGGACTTCCTCGTCCCGACCGCGGAGAACACGAAGAACGCCAAGAAGTCGGCCGCTCCAGCCGCGCAGGCGGAATGACACGGCCGAAGCCTGCAGCACGAAGCAGCCACTTGGCGGTCCGTTTCCTCACACTGGTATACTGTCGTGGCATGAACTTCGAACCTGCCGACACCCGGCACACCTCCAGGCGAATCCGGGCTGTGATCGCTCTGAGCCGAGGAGCGGTGCTGTTGTCTCTGGTAGCCGGCTGCGGTCCGCAGTTTCGATCGCCGACGCGTATCGGCGTCACTTCGTTCGACCTGACTCCTCTGCCGCCGTTCCTGCCCAAGCGAATCCTTTTCCAACGCGAGCTGGAAAATCACCTGGGCGAGCCGGTCGTGTTCGACTTGATGACTCCCCGGCAAATCCGCGTGCACTTGGGCACGGGGCGACTCAAGTTCGCCATGGTCAGCGCTGCCGACTACGCCGAGATCGCGCCGGCGGGAAACGCGGAGATCCTGGCGGTGGCGACGAACGCTCATGGCCGGACATATCGGCAGGGGCTCATCATCGTCTCGCCGCAGTCGCGGATTGAATCCGTCAGCCAGACCAAGGGAATGCGTTTCCACTTTCTACCCGCGGGCGACGCGCTGAACGAGGCTGCGGCGGGGGCATTGCTGGAGGCGGGTATCGCCCGCCATGAAATCGACGCCGGCATTCTGGGCCTCGGGCTCGATACGTCACACATCAACTCGCTCGAGGTGGCCAAAAGCGTGGTCCTGGAGAATGCGGTCGGCGTGATCGATGAGGTGGACTATCTGAGTTGGCCGGAACGAGGAGGCAGCCTCATGCTGCTCGCGCCTTCAAAGGAGCAGGTGCGGGTCATCGGCCGGACGGTCCGCGTGCCCGAAGGGCCGTTCCTCGCCTCGTTGCAGACGCCGCCGGAACTGCGCGAGACTATGAAGCGCTACCTGCTCGAAGAACTCAACAATAAGGCAGTCGTGCTGGGCGTTCCGGGCGTAAGCGGCTTTGCCGAGCCGATCGACCGGAGCGAGTACGAGCCTTATTTCGCGCTACTCCGCAAGTTGCATCCAGCGGGCAAACCGGTCACGTCGGCGGCGATCACGGCTTCGCCATAAGGGTGATGCGCCAAATGCGGCCGCGCGTGAGCAGGCCGGCCGGGGCCGTGGTCTGGACCTCTTGCATCTCGCCGTTCAAACCGTACCCCGCGAGAAACTCGGGGAAGCTCGACGCCGCCGAGCGGTTGGGGTCGCTGGCCAGGGCGTAGCCGCCGGGCTCGAGAGCCGCAGCGATCCAGCGAGCCACCGGCTCGGACAGTCGACGTTCGTACAGCAAATCGGCTGCGAATACGCAGTCGTACCGGCGGGGAGGGGCCTGCTCCACGAAGTCGATCCACTCCGTGGCTTCCAGACGGACCCCGTTGAGTTCGGCATTCAACCGCGCGAACGCCAGTGCATCGTCGTCGTAATCGCTGGCAGTCACGCGCCAGCCCATCATGGCCGCTGCCACGCTGACCAGGCCGACGCCGCAGCCGATCTCGACGGCGTGACGGCCTTGGCCGGGCTCGCCGGCGAGGATGTGCTCAGCCAGCAGGATACCGGCCGGCCAGGGCTGGGCCCAGTAGGGCATGTACTCGTTGCGGGCGAAGCGTTCCTGCGTCTGACGCGAGTCGAGGAGAGCGTCCATGTCCTCGGGCCAGACGAGTTGAATCGGGCGTCCCCCGAGTTGCCAGATCTCGCGGCGGACGGCATAGCCTCGCACCACCTCTTTCGGCGCGGATTCGTTCACTACGCAAGTCCTTTCTTGCCGATTAACAAGCGCGTATCATAGGACGGGAGCCGACTATGAAAGGCGCAGCGAGCCATTCTACGCAGGAACAGGCACTTGTCCGGCGCGGGCCGTACCGGCTGGCCCCTTTCGACAAGCTGATGGGGCCGCTGGTCGCCAGTTGGGCTCGCGACGATCAAGAATTGTTCTGGCTGGCCCCCAAGACGCCACCGCCGCTGACCGCGGCCAAAGTGGTCGCATGGGCCACGCCGGATGGCCGGCCGCTCCTGTTCTACCGCGATGACACTCCCGACCCGCTGGGCTACCTCGAACTCAATCCCATGCCCGCCGACTGGGGCCATTATTGGCTCGGTCACTGCGTCACACATCCTGATTATCGTGGAATGGGCCTCGGCCGAATCATGATCGCACTCACGCTCGAGCTGGCGTTTCGCACCCGCCGGGCATACCGCGTCAGTCTGGTGGTCTTCCCCGAAAATGTCGCCGCCATCCGATGCTATCGCAACGCCGGGTTCGTCGATGCCGGCGACCAGTGGAAGTACTTCTGCACGACGGGCCAGCAGCACCGTATGATGCAGATGACCATCGACCGCGGACGGTTCCTTTCCTTGCCCGCCCCGCGCTACCACTGATGATGGCAGCGATCCATGGACGCGCAAACAACGCGCCGTCGCCGGCATCGTTTGCGCTTTTTTTCGGAACGAGCGCCGGGCCAAGTATCGACCACTTCTTGGATCGGCTGCTACTTGCTCGCGGGCGGGCCGTCGCCGGCCTGGATGATGCTGGCTACCACGCCGTCAATGGCGGCGTTTACGATGGTGTTGACGGCCTGATCGGAGTCACCGCTCAGGAGTTCCTTGACGCCCTGGCCGATGTTGGCGGTGGCAGTCTGGCGAAAGACGGTCTGGGCGTCGTGGTCGCAACTGACGCCCATACTGGCGGACGCGACCAGGAGACCGGCGCCGATGGCGAGTGCCCGCAACGCCTTTCGCGTCGTTGGCACGGTGTTGAATGCCGTTGGTTTCATGTGCATCTCCCCTGAACCTTGAGTTTCCCGTTACAGGGTATCGGTGAGTCGGCGGTTCGAGCTCAACTGGTTTCCACGGCACCGGGCCGCAGCCGACGTCACGTCCTGAGCCGGGGCGCAGTTTATGCGCGGTCGGAGGGCCCTCCTCGATTGGCAGGCGGGAAAGGCCCGTGCATAATGAACCGGCTTTTCCAGCAGGCGCAAGCGCGGGCTCGGCATGCCGGGCGGCATAGCCGGCTCGTCGGCACATGAACAGGAGCCTATCCGATGCGACCCACGCGGAGGCAATTTCTCGCCGGTACGGTTTCGACCTTCAGCGTTCTGGGCACGGCCCGACTCCTCAGCGCCGCGCCGGCGGGCTCGCGATCGACCGTGCCGAAGATCGGCATGTGCGATTGGTCGCTGGGCCAGATGAATCCGTCGGCGATGTCGCTGGCCCGGCAAATCGGCCTGGACGGCGTCGAGGTGAGCGTGGGCACGCGCGAGAACAACATGTGGCTGCGCCGCGAGGAGGTGCAGGCGGAGTACCTGCAGGCCGCCCGCGACCAGGGCATGGCCATTCCGTCGCTGGCCTTGGGCGAGTTGAACCACGTGCCGCTGATGTCCGAGCCGCGGGCCGCCTTGTGGGTGGCGGATGCCATCGAGGTCGCCCGCCGCATGAAGGTGAACAAAATGTTGCTCGCCTTTTTCGGCAAGGGGGAACTGAAGGGCACGAATGCCGAGGACATGCGGCGGACAATCGACGTCCTGGCGGAACTGGCGCCGCGGGCCGAGAAGGCCGGTGTCGTGCTCGGTGTGGAGAGCTATCTCTCGGCGGAGGATCACCTGCGGATCCTCGATGCGGTGAAGTCCAAGTTCGTGCAGGTGTACTACGACGTGAAGAACATGGCCGATGCCGGTCACGATCCTGTCGCCGCGTTGGAGACGCTGGGACGCGAGCGCATCTGCCAAATCCATTTCAAGGACACACCCTATCTCGAGGACGGCAGCGGCAAGGTGGATTGGCCGAAGACGGTGGCAGCCATCCGGAAGATCGGCTACGAGGGTTGGATCGTTCTGGAGACGCCGAGCCCAAGCCATGACGTGGTGGCTGATACGAAGAAGAATCTCGAATACGTGCGCCGGTTGTTCGCGTGAGCTGCATGACCAGAGGCGCGGTTGAGATGAAACCTTACGCCGTGACGGCCGAGAATTCGCGAGGGCGGGCTCATCCCGAGCAACTGCCGCGTATGGTCGATCCGTTCGCGCTCGATCGCCAGCGCGTGCTGCACGCGGCGGCGTTTCGCCGGCTGGAGTACAAGACGCAAGTATTCGTCACCGGCGTGCACGACCACTATCGCACGCGACTGACGCACACGCTGGAGGTGGCCAGCGTGGCCCGGCGGTTGTGCACGGCCCTGCAGGTGAACGTGTCGGTGGGCGAGCTGATCGCTTTGACGCACGACCTGGGCCATCCGCCGTTCGGCCATGCCGGCGAGGTGGCGCTGAAGGAGCTGATGAGCAGTTACGGCGGGTTCGAGCACAACAGCCAGTCGCTGCGGGTCATCGAGTATCTCGAACACCCGTATCCGCCGTTTCGAGGGCTGAATCTCAGCTACGAGGTGCGCGAGTCACTGGCCAAGCATTCGACCATCTATGACAAGCCCGGCTCGCATCCGCTGGCCGACGGCACGCAGGCTCCCATCGAGGGCCAAATTGCCAACATCGCCGACCGGATCGCGTATGACTGCCACGATCTCGAGGATTCGCTCGAACCCGGGCTGATCACCGAGCAGGATCTGAACGAGATCCAGTTGTGGCAGGAGGCGGCGGGTGACATACGCCGGCAGTATCCGGACCTTCCACTCGGTGCGATCCGTCGGCCCGTGCTCGACAGGCTCGAGCAGATGATGCTCGACGACCTGGTGGCCGAGTCGCGAGCCCGCATCGCCGCGGCCCGGGTCGAGACCGTGGACGACGTGCGGCAATGCGGACAGCCGCTGGTCGCGTTTTCGACGAGCATGGAGTCGCGTCTTGGCGAGCTCGAGACGTTCCTGTTCGAGCGGGTCTACCGTCATCCGCTGCTCATTCGCATGGACGCCAAGGCCGACCGGTTCATCCGGCAGTTGTTTGCGGCCTACCTGGCCGAGCCCCGCATGCTGCCTCCACGTTTCGCCGCCCGCATTCCCGAGCAAGGCGCTCATCGCGTGGTCTGCGACTACATCGCGGGCATGACCGACCGTTTCTGTCAGGACGAGTACAAACGGTTGTTCGAGCCGTTCGAGCGGGTGTGATCCCGGCTGAAAAAGACACAGCCGCGCGGCGACGGTCAGGTCACCGGCGGCTGCGGCGGCTGTGGGATTCGTGGCACGGCTAGTGCCGCGTCTCAGCGCACGAGAGAAGGAGGATAATAGACGAAATAGCTCGGCACGTTGACGTCTTCAACGATGACGGCGTCATCGACCACCACCGCGGGCTGAACGATGACAGCCTTGCTGCTCATGGAGCCGGTGAGCTTCACATCCATGACGCGGATACCCGCGAAGGCCACGATGGTGTAGGTGGCGTTGTTGCCGGGCCCGCTCACGTGGGTGAACAGCGGGATGGCCCGCGGTTGTCCCTTGATGGCCTCGAGGTCGTCCTTGACCGCGGCGCTCAGGCCGGTGTCGCCGTTCAAATAGATCTTCCCGTCATTGTTGAACCGCAGTTCCCCGCCGAGGTGTGCGAGATCCGCGGCGCTGATGCCGTAGCGAATCTGGCGGGAGATGTCGGCGGTGCTGTTGTTGGCGGCTCCGATGTCCACCGTGCCGAAGTTGCCGGGCGGGAGCTGACCGTCGCTGCTCTCCTTGGGCTTCTTGCCGTTACCCTGTCCGTTGCCGGCGCCCGGGTACATATTGATTTCGTAGATGCCGTCACTGCCCGGCGAGACCGTCTTGGTGACGGGGTCATAGCGGAAGTTGTCACCCGTGGTGACCGTGCCGTTGAGCAGGCCATTCCAGGCATCGACATGCACGGTGAAGGGCAGCAGTTGAGCGTTGCCGGTCTTGTTGGTGACCCGGTAGCCGGCGATGGTGTTCCGCGCGGTGGCGACGGCTCGGGCCGACATATCCTTGTTCCTGAAGCCAAAGATTTGGCCGAAGAAGAAGGGGATGGGGCCGTTACGGACGTTGTCGCGCCGCACGAGGACGCTGACCGAGTTGAACTCGGACGGGTCGACGGCGGTGGCGAGCGGCTCGGCCAGATTGGACGGGTTGTCGAGCCGACCGAGGATGATGTCTCCGCCGGCCGCGTTCGCGACGTTCAGATCGACCTGCGGTCCGGCCTTGAACACTTCGTTCAGTCCCGCGACCTCGGCCGCGGCTTGGCGGGCCTGGTCGACCAGCGTGGCGACTCCTGTTGCGCCTTTGACCCGTTCGTCGCCCAGAAGCTTCCAGGCACCGGCGAGCGCACCGGCGTCAGCACTGCGTTGGGCCTCGATGCGCGTGTTGTAGAACACACCCATGTCGATGGCCAAAGCGGCAAACGCGATCAGCACGGTCCCCGTCACGGCCACGGCGGCCGCGGCGGCTCCTCTCCTGCGAAAATGTTTCGGATGACGCATGGCTCTTCCTCCGAGCGTCCGGTTTAGTCGTCGACCTGTTCGTATTGATACACGACGCGATTGGTGGTGTCCTCCCACAGCAACCCGTGCTCACCGTAGTATCGGACGGCGTAAACCTTAAGCAGGTACACCCGGTTCTGGCCGAAGGTGATCCACGAGTTGTCCACCGAGACGTCAGGCGAATAGCGATTGAGATCGGGAATGGCGCCATTGTGGACCAGCAACGTGTCCGGATGGCCGAACGCGCCCCAGGTGGAGGAGAGGCCGTTGATGATCGAGAAGGCGATCTGCGTGCCGTTGGTCTCCATGACCTGGGTCCAGGTGATGAGCTCAGCCGCCCGGCTCAACTCGGTGTTGTTGATGTTCTGGAGGTTCAGGTTGTCTTCACCATTCCAGCTTTGCACCTGGAACCCGCCCGGCATGAACTCGGGCAGCTCACGATAGTTCCAGGTGATCTGGAAGTAGTAGGAGTCCAGATCCTGCAGGGGGGACATGACGGTGTGGAACTGCGGCGAATAGATCGCGCCGTTCGGCTGCACGACCCATAGCAGCCAATCCTCTTCCACTCGGATGACCTTGGGCGACGCAGGATCGGTGGGATCCTGGGCGCGCAACGTGCCAGGGCCGGCGAGCATCGCCAGCGTGGCCAGCACGAGCGACCATCTTAACGTTCTTGCCGGAACCGATAACATGACATTGCCTCCCCCCAAAAAAGGGCCGGTAAATCTGCTGCGTGTTTCCCCGCCTGTTTTGACCATAGCGATATGCAATCCAAGGTGCCGGTAAGCAAGCGAAAACGTGAGAATTTGGGGAAGATGCGGTAAATGGGGTGAAGTTGGGCTTGAGACCTGAGGCTTGAGACTTGAGGGGATGAAGTGTGGCTACAGGGTCCGATATGTGGCACTATGCGCGGGGTGTGTGTGGACCCGCGGAAGGTCGTTGCGCGCCGGGTGGAAAATGGGGGCCTGTAATCAGGCGGGGCGCGGGAGGCGAGCGTAGGCGCGCCAGAGGCTGACGGCTCCGGCCAGCAACGCGACGCCGACCGCCTGGTAGATGAAGGCCACCAGCACATCGGGAAGGGGGCCGCTGCGGATCAATCGGCCGAAGAACATCATGGCCACTGCGACCAACCACATGCGCCAGGACAGGAAGCCGCCCAGGCAGCGGCCGTCACCGCGAGCGCAGATGCGATCGACCATGCGGCCGGCGGTCTTGCGAAGGGCCAGGTGTGCTTTGAGCAGCCCCACGCCGACGGCGGCCACCAGCAATGCGACGAGCCACGGCCCCGGGCTCGAACGGTTCCAGGTCAATCCAGTCGTCAGGAGACCCGCGCCCACGAGCGTCCAGAGCGTCGCGGCCGCCAGCACGTGCGTCCGCCGGGATGCCGCGGGTTTGTATTTGTGGACCCAGTTACTCACGTCAGAACTCCTCGATAATCGCCTTATGATAGGACGGTCACAGGCCGAAAGCCCGAAGGGGCCCGGCCTACCCTCCGGAAGATGATCACGTTAGTATGGAGCTGTTTTTGCCGGGCGGGCGGCGGCCGATGACGACGTCGCGCCGGTGAGGTCGTACCAGTTTGTAGCGCCGGTCATGATCGGGCGTCCGGACGGCTGATCCAGCTTCCGGCGGGGCCTGATATCCCGGCGCCAGGGCCGCAGTTCGCGGGCTGGAGTCCGGGTACGTGGGGCCTTTTGTGGTAGCGGTGGATGGATCACATGCCCTGAGCACCTGAACGACCGGTCCACCGCTGCGGAAGAAATGGGCTGCTCTTGAGGACGTTGCGGGAATGAGAATTCTTTCGGGTATTCAGCCGTCGGGACGCTTGCACCTGGGAAACTACTTCGGCGCGCTGCGCAAGCACATCGAGCTTCAGGGCGAGCATGAATGCTTCTATTTCATCGCCAACTATCACGCCCTGACCACGATCAATCAGGCCGAGCGGCTCGAGGAGTTCACGCGCGAGGTCGCCCTGACGTATCTCGCCCTGGGACTCGACCCGAACAAAGCGGTGTTCTTCCGGCAGTCGGACGTGCCGGAGGTCACCGAGTTGATGTGGATTCTCTCGTGCCTCACGCCGATGGGGCTGCTGCAGCGGGCTCACTCCTACAAGGACAAGGTGGCCCAGGGGCTTTCGCCCAATCACGGACTGTTCGCCTACCCCGTGCTGCAGGCGGCCGACATCCTGATTTACAAGGCTAACCTCGTGCCCGTGGGCCAGGACCAGGCTCAACACATCGAGATGGCGCAGGACATCCAGGGCAAGTTCAACCAGGCGTTCAACTGCAATGTCCTGGTTCGGCCCGAGCCGTTGATCAGTGCGGAAGCGGCGGTCGTGCCGGGCATCGATGGCCGCAAGATGAGCAAGAGCTACGACAACACCATCGAGCTGTTCGGGCCGCCCAACCAGGCCCGCAAGCGGATCATGTCCATGAAGACGGATTCCACGCCGGTGGATCAGCCCAAGAACCCTGAGACGTGCAACGTGTTCGCGTTGCTGCGGCTGCTGGCCTCGCGGGACGAAGTCGCCGAGTGGGACGCTCGATATCGCAAAGGCGGCATGGGCTACGGGGAGGCCAAGAAGCGACTGGCCGAGCTTTTCGAGGAGACGTTCGGGCCGTGCCGCAAGCGGTACGAGGAATTCGCCCGACATCCCGAGGAGGTCGAACGCATCCTGGCCGACGGTGGGCGGCGGGCCCGGGAGGTCGCGGCACAGACCATGCGCGAGGTCCGCAAGTGCTGCGGACTGAAGACCATCGGGGGATAGGAGTCAGGAGACAGACGACAGAAACAGGGGGCATGGGGCTGGTTGCTACTTCTGTCCACTGACTTCTGTCTCCTGTCTTCTCTTTTTGACATGAAGATCGCGGTCATCGGTTCAGGCGCGGTGGGGTGTTATTACGGCGCACGGCTCGTGCGGGCGGGCCACGACGTGCATTTCCTCATGCGCCGTGACCTCGATGCCGTTCGCCGAGGCGGCTTGCGGATCGAGAGCGCCGAGGGCAGCTTCCACTTGCCTCGCGTGCAGGCCTACGACGATTCTCGCAAAATCGGCCCGGTGGACTTGGTCTTGTGTGCCCTGAAGGCCACGGCGATGGATGTGGCCGAGGCCCTGATCCGCCCGTGCATGGGGCCGGCCACGCGGGTGTTGGCGATGATGAACGGCCTGGGGATCGAGGAACGTTTCGGCGAATGGTTCGAGCCGTGGCGAATCTTCGGTGGCATGGCCTTCGTGTGCATCAACCGGGGCGATCCGGGCGTGGTGCAGCATTTTGGCTACGGGCGTATCGCGTTCGGCCATCTGCTCGACGACTTGAAGCAGGTCGAGGACATGGCCCGGCTCTTCGCCGACGCCGGCTTCGAGACCATGGTGCGGCCATCGCTACGGCAGGCTCGCTGGGAAAAGCTCATGTGGAACATCCCCTTCAGCACGCTGGCGGTGACCGCGGGCGGCGTGACCACGCAGGAGATCATCGACGACCCGGGGCTGAACGCCATGGCCCGGCGGCTGATCGTCGAGACCGGCGAGGCGGGCAACGCGGATGGTTGCCGTATCGACGTGCCGGCGATGCTCGAGAAGATGATGGCCAACACCGCCACCATGGGCCGGTATCGACCCAGCATGCTCGTGGATTACGAGAACCGTTTGCCGCTGGAGGTCGAGGCGATTTTGGGCGAGCCGGTGCGCCGGGCCCGGCGATTAAATTTCCCCGTGCCGACCATCGAGGCGCAGTATTGGCTGACGTCGTTTGCGGATAAACGGAATCGAGGATTGGAAGGCCCGTCCAAGTAACCGGCGTCGAACGGCCAGCTCCAGACAACTAAACTCCAACACACAAACGGCGACCCAATCCTATGCTCAGTGTCGATCAATTACCCTTCCTGACCTCCGCCATTCCGGGCGTGGGCGGCGTCATCAAACAACGGCCCGAGGACTTCGTCGTGGACGAGGTGCCTTTGTACGAAGCGTCAGGCAGTGGCACGCATGTGTACTTTCGCATCGAGAAGGTCGGGCTGCCCACCACGCAGGCGGTGCAGGAGATCGCGCGGGCGCTGGGACGCCAGAAGTACGAGATCGGCTACGCGGGTCTCAAGGACGCCGATGCGGTGACGCGGCAAACGCTGAGCCTCGAGCACGTCGATCCGGCCCGGGTCGAAGCCTTGAGTGTGCCCGGCGTGAAGGTGTTGAGCGTGTCGCGTCATACCAACAAGCTCAAGTTGGGCCATCATCGCGGAAACCGCTTTACCATCAAGCTGCGTCAAGTGGACGCGGGTCGTGTGGACGACGCCCGGTCCATCCTCGACGTGCTCATGCGTCGTGGTGTGCCCAACTACTTCGGGCCGCAACGCTTCGGCGTGCGCGGCGACACGTGGGAGATCGGCCGGGCCCTGGTGCGCAAGGACTTCGACGAGGCGCTGGCGGTCATGCTGGGCCGGCCCTCGCCCGTTGATCGCGGCAAGATCCTGGAAGCGCGGCAACTGTTCGATCGCGGCGAGTACGACGCGGCAGCGGCCGCCTGGCCCTACATGTACCGCAACGAGCGGCGGGCCTGCCGGGAGCTGGCCCGGACGCGCGGCAAGGCGTTCAAGGCGCTGCGGGCCGTCGATCAGCAAGCCCGGCGGTTCTACATCTCCGCGTTTCAATCCATGCTGTTCAACCAGATCGTGGCCCGGCGCATCGAGACGCTCGACACGCTGATGGCCGGCGATCTGGCCTGGCGGCATCCGCAGGGAGCGGTCTTTCGCGTCGAGGATGTAGCCAAGGAGCAGCCGCGTTGCGACGCGTTCGAGATCTCGCCGACCGGCCCGTTGTTCGGTCACCGCATGACCGAGCCGGACGGCGAGCCGGGCCGCATGGAGCGCGGACTGCTGGAGGAGGAGAACCTCGGCGGCGTCGAGTGGCTGGAGGATGGCAAGCGCCGCACGCCGGGCGGCCGGCGTCCCTTGCGCTTCAAACCGCACGATGCCGGCGTGACCGCAGGCCGCGATGACGCCGGTGACTACATCGAGGTGACGTTCTTCCTCGAGTCAGGCTGCTACGCCACGACAGTCTTGCGCGAAATCACCAAGTCGTTGCGCGTCGCCCCCGACGCCGCCGAGGAATCCTGACGCTTCCGCGCAAGCGAGCGGCGGGGCTTGATCCCGCCGTCTCCTTGCAGATTCACCCGCGCTATCTGGTTCCGCGGAACTCTATTCGTGCTGGTCATGTCCGCTGGGTGTCACCGGCGTTCCCCGCCTCATTGACCGGGCAGCCGTGCGGCCGGCCGCCGGCCGACGGTCAACAGGCCGCCAGCGAGTAAGAGCGCTGCACTCGCCGGCTCGGGAACTGACACGTGGCTGAGGTCGATGGAATTCTGGGGGATGGTGAATGTCAGCGAGCTGCTGGGAGACGGATCAACCCACTCGAAGTCGAGTCGGACTTGCCAGATGAACGTTTCGGCGGTCTCGTAGCCGCTGTTGAAACGATCGACAAACTGGAAACCGTACCCGTAGCTCCCGGGGTCGTGCAGGCCCAGCCCTGTGCTGCTACCCACACCGACCCGTGGACTCTGTTCGGCGTCCAACAGCAAGAAGCCGGTGCTGACGTCATTAAGGTCCAACTGGCCGCTGTCGAAATCAAAACCGAAATCGAATGCGGTGACGATAGTGTCGTCGGGATCCTGCCAAGCCGCACCGTTGATCGTTCCCGTGCCGCTCAGCAGGAGCCTGGCCTGAACCTCACCATCGAAGGACCACGGCGGCGCGGCGATATACTCCGCGGCCGGTAAAGAAAACGCTTGGCTGTCCAGACCCGTCCCGAACAGCTTCAGACCTCCATCGAACTGACTGGCGCTGACAGTCGGTGTTACATCAAACGGAACCCAGTCCGGCTCGGACAACGTCGTGTCGTAGAACTCGAGCGTCGCACTGCCAAAGGTCCAGGTAAGCAACGTGGCATCCGCCGGCGATGCTGCCAGGCTCAGCGCACCGGCCACAACCGCGAACATCACACAGAGTCTCAACATTCTCTCCTCCTCGCTTTCCTTTTCAGCAATTCGGGAAGCTTCGCGCGGACTGGGGCGTTCAGACGCGGAACCGCATGAAGCCGTAGACCGATCAAGGCGGTCTCGAGCATGCCATATATAGGCCAGGTACCCGCTTCCGGACACGGCGAATGCAGTCAGCGCTCATCTTCGCTACCGCCGCATCAGGGAAGAGTCGCCCCGGCGTCCGGCAATATCGTTCGCCTCGGCGGGACGGTGGTGGCGGCTGATCACCAATTCCGGCAGGTGGGGTCGAGCGGGTTGTCGGGGCCGCTCAGGCAGCGTTGGAAGATGTTGAAGTCGTCACGGTCCACTTCGCCGCTGAAGTTGAGGTCGGCAGCTCGACACGACGGGTCGACGTGAAAGCAGCAGCGGCCCAGGCAGCGCTGGAAGTAGCCGTAGTCCTCCTGATCGACATCGCCGTCGAGGTCGAAATCGCCGAAGATCATCTCGCACACGTCGGTCAGGCCGTCCTCGTCGATGTCGGGGTGGCATTCGTCGGGCACGCGATCATGATTGCAGTCGCCGCTCTGGCCGCAGCCCGGCACATCGCAGGCGCCGCCCGGCGTGCCGCAGTCCACGTCGCAGAAGTCGGGCACGCCGTTGTTGTTGCAGTCCTCCCAGGCCTCGTAGGCGCCCATGTCCACGACCGGATCGCTTCCGCGGCGGAGGCCCGAGTCGATCATGGCCGGATCGTCGCGGCTGCGGGCGTGAAGATCGAGGTCGAGGGGGATTCGTTCGGAGCGGTTGGCGTCGGCGTCCAGATCCTCGGCATCGGCCGGCAGGATCCAACTGTTGCCGGCGTCGATGCAAGGCGAGCCGGACTGGAGGTGGAGATCGCCGAAGGTGTCATTGCCGCCGTTGCCCCAACCATCGCCACCGTCATCGGGGTCAAGCCGGAACAGCGGCGGCAGGTCGATGTTGCCCTGGCCCGGGCATACCGTGCCGTCGCCGGCCACGGCGTCCTGCACGCACGAGAACGTAACGGTGGCGGCACCGCCGTGGGTGACGATCTGCGCCGTGGAGTCCGGCGCACCACCGCGGTTGCCCCAGAGGATGGAGTTGGTCAGCGTGGGATAGCTGTTTCGGGCGTGGATGCCGCCGCCGGTCGCAGCATCATTGAAGGCTATCGTGCAGTTGATGAACCGGGGGCTGCTCGCGTCGCAGGCGATGGCTCCGCCCTCGAACGCCCGGTTGCCCACGAACAGGCAGTTCATGAACAAGGGACGGCCGAACGCTTCGCTGTAGACGGCACCGCCGGCGCGAAGGGCGACATTGTCCACGAACCTGCAGTTGATGATCCTCGCTGCGCCGCCCATGTCGAACAGACCGCCGCCGGCATCGTGCGGCCACTGCGGATGGTCGGCCTGCCCTCCCGAGATGGTGACGCTTTCGAGCACGGCACCCGCCGAGCGGTCGCTGGTCACCACGTGATAACTGTTGTCGACCCGTGACAACGGCGTTCCTTCCGCATCGTTGCCGGCCAAATCGCCGCTGAGAATGGTCGCATGTAGCGTGGAATTGCGCTGGGCCAGTGTGGTTTCGGTGCCGGCAAAGCCGCCGTGAATCCGCACGCCGCCGACGAGTGTGAACGTGGCGGTGCGATCGCCGGTGCCTCGATCGGGGCGGTAGATGCCGCGGGCGACCCAGATCTGCCGGGCCGTGCCGGTGGCGGCCGCGTCGGCGAGGGCGTCTTGCAGATCGACGTAGGCGTTGGGCCAGTCGGTGCCGTTGTTCGCGCCGGTGGCCGCGGCGTTGACGAAGATGATGCGCTGACAGGCGTCGCCGATCCCGTCGCCGTCGCGGTCGGCCTGGTCGGGGTTGGGCACCAACGGGCAATTGTCGTCACAGCCGATCGTGTTGCTGCCACGGCAGGGACGGTTGCCGACGATGCTGTCCCCATCGCCGCTGTCGGGGATGCCGTCGTTGTCGGAATCGGGATCGCAGTCGTTGATCACACCGTCGCCGTCGGTGTCGAGTTCGCAGGTGTCGGGGATGAGGTCCTCGTCACAGTCGGCGGCGCCGGACTCGATCTCGCACGGGTCCGGAATGCCGTTATTGTTGCACTCAGTCGCAGCGATGACCGTCCAACCGGAGGCGATGACCGTGGGCGAGCCGATGAGGCGGGCCTGGATGCCCGGGGCGGCGAGGTCATGATCCACCGCGATCCCGTCCGACTGGCGGTATTCGAACAGATCGCCGGCGACGGTGGAAAGGAGCCACGTGCCCCGTCCACTGGCGCCGATCCAGGACGGCTGAGCCAGGCCCGCGCTCCCGGGATGAACGAAATAACCGGTGAAAAAGCTGTTTGCGAACTCGAGCACCGCGCTATGGGCCCTGCTGACCACCAGGATGCTCTCGTTGCCGCGGACCAGGCCGATCGGTTCGGCGAGCTCGTTGCCCTCCGCCACCACGCCGACCAGCTCGCCGGAAAAGCTGTCAAAGCGCAGGACCTGGTTGGTTCCGCAACTCGCGACGAGCAGGCCGCTCTCCAACAGCAGGGCGGCAGGACCCGCGAGGTACGGGTTGTCCGGCGGCACGATGTACTTCATCTCCGCCGTGAGCAGGTCGAAGGCAATGATGCTGTTGTCGCCCCAGTTGGCCACAAGCAGACGTTTGTTGGCAGCGTCGATCAGCAAGGCGCTGGGCTGGTTGACGCCTTCCGTCAGTTGTCGAACCAGTCGGCCGGTTGTGCCGGCGAACTGCAGGACGGCGTTGCTCGCCACGTCGGCCACGTACAACTGGCGATCGGCGTCCACCACCATGGGCGTGCCCAGGCCCGGCAGCGCCGACGCCACCGGCGCGAACTCGCGGATGGGATCGCCAGTGATTGCATCCACCTCGACCAATCGCGATCCCTGCAGGTCGGCCACGATGAACCGGGGCCGCGAAATCAGCTCGCATGAGTCGATTTTGCCGTTGGCGTTGCAGTCGGTCGCCACGCCCTGGACGATGTCGCAGGCATCGGGCACGCCGTTGCCGTCGCAGTCGTCGAAGTCCGACGCTTCGTCCGCCCCCATGTCGGCACGGCAATGTTGAACGAGCGGCTCGCCGTCGATGTCCCACTGGTCGTCGGGCGCAGTAAACGCCGGGTCGGCCCGGCCGATGCAGGGCGAGAACGGCTGCAGGTGCAGATCGTCGTCGAGCGTGCCCGCCAGGCCGTCGGAGCCCAGGGGCCGCACGAACAACGGGTTGTCGCCGATATTGCCCTCGCCGGGCATGTCCTCAGTGAGGCCCTCGATGCAACTGTAGTTCACTGAGACGTTCGATCCGCCGATCTGGCCTTCCGCCAGTGTGCCCTGATAGTGGCGGTTGCCCCAGAAGATGCAGTTACGGACGGTGGCCGACGATGTGCCGAACGATCCGACGCCGCCCCAGCGTGTGGCGAAGTTATTGCCGAACGTGCAGCGGTCGAGCATGAGTGAGCCGGTCAGGATGTACACGCCACCGCCGGCCCCCGAGCTGTATTGAATGCCGTTGCACGTGTTGCCGCTTACGATGCACGCGTTCATGGTGCAGGTGCCGCCCTCCATGCGCAGGGCGCCGCCGGCCAGTCTTCCCTCGTTGCCGATGAAGTAGCAGCGGGTGAATGTGGCCGTGGCGTTCTTCGTCTTCACGGCCCCGCCGCTGTTGCCGTAGTTGTGATAGAAGACGCAGTTGGCGACGTGAATCGAGGCGTCGAGGACATACAAGCCACCGCCGCCATCGAGGGCCCATCCGCCGGTAACGGTGAAGCCGTCCAGCACGGGCGGCTCGCCGGGGCCGGCCACGTACACCACGTGATACGTATTGTCGCCGGCGGTCGTCGACCACCAGTCGGGCAGATCGACATCGTTGCCCGCCAGATCGCCGCTCAACACTGTGCCGTTGCTGAGGGGGTTCGGATCGCGCTGGTCGAGACTCGCTTCGGTCCCGCGGAAGCCGCCGTAGACGCGGACGCCAGACGGCAAGCGGAAGGTGACACTTCGCGCCGCGCCGGGGTCGAGCTGCCACGTCGGCTTGTACACACCGGCGGCCACCCAAATCTCGCGGGTCGTGCCGCCCGAACCGGCGGCCCGGTCGAGCGCGTCTTGCAGGCGCCGCAGAGCCGTGGACCAACTCGTGCCGTCGCCGCCGTCCGCGGCCTGGGCGTTGACGAACAAGACCGCCGGCTCGCAGGCATCGCCGACACCGTCACCGTCGGCATCCGCCTGGTCGGGGTTCGGCAGGTGCGGGCAGTTGTCGCACACATCGCCTACACCGTCGCCATCCAGGTCGGCCTGATCAGCATTCGCGTGGACCGGGCAGTTATCGGTCGTGTCGGCAAGCCCATCGTTATCATCGTCATCGTCGCAGGCGTCACCTTGGCCATCGGCGTCGGTGTCGAGTTGATCTGGGTTGGCCGTGTCAGGGCAGTTGTCGCACGCGTCGATGATTGCGTCCTGATCGCTGTCCGGCTCGTTCGTGTCGGGGATTGCGTTCCCGTTGCAATCGTGGATGGAGCCGAATTCATAGGGCCCCATATCCACGCCGTCGCCGAACACACGCGGATTGCCGTCCAGATCCAGCGATTGCTCACCGGTGACCGCGTCGCTCAGGCCGGCATCAATGCACGGCGAGCCGGGGCTCAAGCGGTAATCGCCGTTGAGCGGATCGACGAAGAGGGGATCGTTCTCCAGATTACCCGCCGCCCAGTCCACACTCGCGCCGGCGGCTTTTTCGATGCCAAACAAGCCGCCTTGGAGCGTGCAATGGCTCAGCCGGATGCCGGAGGGAGTGGCTGAATCCTGCAGCGACACCTGCGTGCCGTCAAGAGCGGCATTGCCCCAGACGATCGTGTTCGTCAGTTGCGGGTGAGCGGCCGAGTGACAGTACACGCCCCCGCCTTGTTCGGCCGAATTGTCGGCGAGCGTGCAATTGATGATCCGCGGCGCGCTGTCCTGGAGGCAAGCCAACCCGCCGCCTCGTGATGCGGTGTTTCCTACGACGAGGCAGTCGCGAATCGTCGGGCTCGCGTTGTAGCAGGCGATCGCACCGCCGGCGACAGGGGCGGCATGTCCGCGGATGATGCAGCGACTGATGGTCGGGCTCGCTCCCACGATGAGGAAGGCGCCGCCGCTGCTCGCCTGTTCGGCGTCGAACAACTCCAGTTCGTGGTGGCCGACCCGGCCGTTGCCGCCCACGATGGTCAGACCGATAACCTGCGATTCGGACGTCTCGCCGCTGTGAAAGAGAAACGCACGACGTGGCGTGGTGTGGCTGGTACCTTCACAGTCGATCACGGTGGAGGCGATGATCGCCGGGTCGTTCGGCTGGATGCTTCGCACCGTGAGCGGCTTGCCCCACATGTCCAGATTGGAGTTACCCCAGCCGCGGTAGATGCCCGGCATAAGGACGATTTCGTCGCCGGGGTCGGCGGCGTTGATGGCGGCCTGGATGGTGGCATGCTCTCCGGAGATGCCGTCAGGGGCAACGGTCCGGATTCGATTGGGCCCGCCCGATTTGCGTGGCGGCCGGATACCCACGATCATGTTGGTGACGGGCATTGCGGCCAGCGAGTACCACCCGTCGGCACCGCCGACATAGCCGAAGTTGAGATGGGCCAGTTGCAGCGATCGGTCGTACCCGTCGATCACCAGTTGGTGCAGGCCGGAGGGGAACTCGACGGTGGCACAAATCGGCCGGCCGTTGTCGATTTCCTGAACGTAGAGATCGAACCACTCTTCGGGCCGAAACGCGTGGAACCGCAAATCGATGAACCCCGGGTCGTACCCAAAATATCGCGCCAAGGGGGTGGGATCGGGACGACCGCCGGAGCCGGACAGATCGTATTTCATGTCGATGGCCGTCGCGCAGTGATAGCCCAGCACGGCCATAGCCTGCTTCCATTCCACCGGATCGGTCGCCGTCGTGGTATCGGGCATGTTTTGCCAGTCGTAAGTGGTGGCGCCGAAGTCGGCACAGAGACTCACCGGCTCGAGCCCGTTGTACCAGGTGTAGCAGTGGCTGGATTGGCCGCGAACGGGGTACTGCCAGAATCGCAGTACTTGCGACAGGGCGGTGGCGACGCAGCCGAGGGGCGGCTTTGCCCACTGACCGGGCGGGTCATGCCACATAAGAGGCACCAAGTCATTCCAGGGCGTGGCCTGGCCCCAGCGAGTGCGGACCAGGGGGCCTCGGCGGACAGGGCCGGTCGCGTTCGCCGGCTCCGCTTCGGCAACTGCTGCGTCGCTCGCTTCCACCCGCGCCCAACTCGAATCGACCGGGCGTTCTCGATCGTCTCGAGCCTGAGCCGACAGCTTGCACACGTACTGCCAGAAGGCCTGTGCGGCCGGGTTGGCCCGGGGATCGAACCGGTTGACGCGCGAGTGGAAGAGGATACAAGGCAGTCTGTCGTCCGCAGCGACCACCACGGATCCACCCTCGGGCAGGTCGAAGCGGTAGGCGACGGTTTGGTCCTGATCGTCAGCGAGCCGGACCGGCGCGGCGGTCGCTGCCACGAGTGGGGATGATGGAGCCGTCGGGGGACCGGGCGGAAGCGGTCTTGCTCGTTTTTCGCGGACGCCGTCCCGCTCGATCCGGACCGCAGCAACTCGCGTGGCCCGGTCGATGCCGACGGGTTCGGCCCGAGCAATCCGCGAAGAGGAAGACAGCAGTGCGGCCAGACCAGCCAGCACGATCACTGAGCGGCTCTTCAAAACGTGCCGGAACAGACGCGCTCGCGAAATCCGCACAGCTCTTCCCCGCCTCGAACTGAAAATCTACAGCCTGATTGACCGGCCACAACATTATACGGGCCAGGTGACCACCTGTCCGCGCCGAGCGATCCGGGCCTGGGGCCGCGAGCTTCTCGGGTTCAGGCGAAAAGCGTCCGGAGGAATGGAGCCATGCCATCCTCACGGCCCGGTCTGACCGAAATCCGCCCCGGCCGCTGGGCGGGTTCCCCGATGCAACCGCGACGGTCCGAATCTCGCTGCCGTGCTAGGGTATGTATTGCGACACCGCTCGTATATTCAGTACAATGGGGCACATAGGTTCGTACCCGATGTGGAAAGCGGATTCACCTCCGGAACCCTGATGTGAGTACAGTCACCCACACCGCGTTGCTGGTCGGGCTGCAGGCGCCGTCGAACGACGAGGTCTGGTCGGAGTTCTATGCCCGTTATCAGCCGTTGCTGGTTTCGGTGGGCAGGCGGCTCGGCTTGTCGGATGCCGACGCACAGGATGCGGCCCAGGAGACGCTGATGTCGTTCGCCGAAGGGTACCGCAAGGGGCAGTACGACCGCAGCAAAGGGCGGCTCCGAACCTGGCTCTTCGGCATTGCCATCAACAAGATCCGCGACGTCCAACGGCGGAACGGCCGGAATTTTGTCATCGTCGAGCCGGCGGACAAGACGCGGGTGCTCAACGCCGCCCCCGACGACCACAGCCTTAGTGAACTGTGGGAGTCGGAGTGGGAGCGACGGCTGCTGCAGGTGTGCATGGAAAACGTCTGCCGGCACATGGAGGTTTCCACCGTCAAAGCGTTTGAATTGTTCGTCTTGAAGGAATGGCCGGCCGACCGCGTCGCTTCCCACTTGGGCCTGTCGCGGAACGCCGTGTTCAAGGCGAAGCGGCGCGTGTTGTCCCGCATGCGGGAGACGTACAAGTATCTCCAGGCGAACTGGTAGAGGGCGGACATGTCTCAATGTCTGACCGACGAGGAACTCGAGAGCCTGGCCGGCGAGACGCTGCCCGAGTCTCAGGCCGCCGCACTCCAGGCCCACGTCGATCAGTGTCCCGCCTGCCGCGAACTCCTCAACGAGTGGAAAGAGAACCTCTGCTTCGTCCGCTCGGTCAGCGGACTGATCCGTGAGTCGGCCGCCAGCCCCAGCATCATCGAACAGTATCTGGACGATCCCGAGACGCGGTATCTGGCCGACACCATTCCCGGCTACGAGCTTCATCACGAGTTGCATCGCGGCACGCAGGGCGTGGTTTACCAGGCGATTCAACTGGAGACGCAGCGGCAGGTGGCCATCAAGTTTCTCCGCGAAGGCGTGCACGCGTCGCGCAGCACACGCAAGCGTTTCGAGCGGGAGATCGAGCTGGCGGCCGGCCTGCAGCATCCCAACATCATCAAGGTGTTCGAATCGGGCGTTTCGTCCACGGGCCATCATTACTACGTGATGGACTATGTGGAGGGGCTGCCGCTACATCGGCACGTCTGGCAGAACCAATGCTCGCTCGAGCAGGTGTTGCGCCTTTTCGCGGTGGTCTGCGATGCGGTGAACTTCGCTCACCAGCGCGGCGTGATTCACCGTGACCTCAAGCCCTCCAACGTGCTGGTGGACGCCCAGGGCGTCCCTCACGTACTGGACTTCGGGCTGGCCAAGCCGGTCATGAACGGGGCTGACACCTGGACGTCCATGACCGGCGAAGTGGTCGGCACGCTGCCGTACATGTCGCCCGAGCAGGCGCGGGGCGGTCGGTCGGAAGTGGACATCCGCAGCGACGTCTATTCGTTGGGCGTGATGCTGTACCAAATGCTCACCGGCCAGTATCCCTATCCGGTCAACGGTCCGATCGCCGAAGTGCTCAACCACATCGCCGAGACCGAGCCGGCCAGCCCCCGGCGGCGATGGGCGGCCGCGGAAGGGGGCATCCGCTGGTCCGAACGAGCCCCCCGCTCGACGCAGTGTCCGATCGACGAGGAAGTCGAGACCATCATCTTGCGGGCCATCGCCAAGGATCCGGCCCGGCGCTACCCGAACGTGGAGGCGTTGCGGCAGGATATTCAACGCTACCTTGACGGTCAGCCCATCGAGGCCAAGCGGGATGCCGGTCTGCACGTGCTCCGCCGGTCACTGGCCCGGTACAAGGCCGCCGTGGCCGCCACCGTGGGCGCGGTCATCCTGACGACGGTGTTCTCGGGCATCATCTGGAACATGTACCGCACGCAGGTCTTCGAGCGGGCGCGGGCCGAGGCCGAGCGCCGCCGCGTGCTCGACGTCCAGGGGCAACTCGTGGGCGTGCTGATGGAACTCGGCGACCGGGCGCTGGAACGCGGCGATGCCAAAGGAGCGCGATCGCAATACATGGCGGCGCTGATGTGGAATCAGCACATCGCGGCGGGCTCGTTCGAGAATCTGTCTTCGCAGGCGCGGCTGGCCGACAACTATCTGCGGCTGGGCGACACGGCGATGCACGAGAAGGACTACGAACGGGCCGACGAATATTATCGGCTGTTCCACAAGAAGATGAAGCAGTTGGCCGAGGCCGTGCCCAACCACAAAGGGTTGCAAGGCCACTTGGCGCTGAGCCAGGAGCGGCTGGCCGAACTGCTGGTCCGCCAGGGCCGGCTGGAGGAGGCGAAGGCGTTCGCTCGTGAAGCGATCGCCGTGCGCCAGCGGCTGGCCGCCGATCCGCGAGCGGACTATACCGTTTTGGAGGCTTACGCCCGGGCGTTGCTGAATTGTCCGGTCACGTCGTTGCGGAACCCGGCCGAGGCTTTGGTCGTAGCTCAAAAGGCGGTGGAACTCAGCCAGGAGAAAGACGCGTCCGCCCTGGGGACGCTGGCTTTGGCGCACAGCCGCAACAACGATCCGGAGGCAGCCGCGCTGGCGCAGCAAAAAGGATTGGCGCTGGTTCCGGAGTATGATGACCGGCTGCGGCGGGCGCTGGAGAATTATGCCGAGGACCGGGGTTTTCCGGCTCCCGCTCCGCGGGATCTGGACATCGCCCGGAATCGGCGCGGGGAGCCCAAGCCGTGATCAAACGTGACGACACCAGCCGCATACGGGCAAGAGCGGACGTCAGCCGCAGCAACGCTCATGGCGTCGGCGCTGCGAGCTTGCCGGCTTTCACGCTCATCGAAGTGCTGGTGGTCGTCGCCATCATCGCGCTGCTGATCGGGCTGCTCGTGCCGAGTTTGTCGGCGGCGCGGGAGAAAACGCGACTGATTGTGTGCCAGAGCAATCAGCGCAATGTGGCCATGGCCTGGCACGCCTACCTCAAGGATCATCAGGATCGCTTGCCTCGCGGTTACCTGCAGGGGACCACGTTCGGCGGCAAGCAAGGCATTCCCGAAGAGTACAAGGGCCCCAGGATTCTCAACCGGTACGTCGGCATCCCGCCGGTGACCGACAACAGCAGTACCGCCCAGGTCTTCTCCTGTCCGGGGGACCGGGGCGGCTGGATCCCCGCTTATCCCGACCGGGTGCATTCGAGTCACTTCGACTTCTACGGCACGAGCTACCGCTCCAATCGGTTCGTGATCGGCCCCGTGCCGCCCGAGACCAGTTGGTACGATCCATGTCAGGCGCTCATTCGGACGCTGCGGACACGCTTCGACCAGCTCAGCCTGAACGTCTCGACCTTCTCCAACGAGAGCCGGCTGATCCTGTTCGGCGATTATGGGTTCACTGATTGGCAGAACCCCGACAACAGCTTCGATCCCGTGGAGTTCCACGCTCGCAGCTACCGCAGGTCGTCGGAGATTCCGTACGATCCCATGTATGCCTCGCGGCAGAACGTGGCGTTCGTCGACGGGCACGTGAGCTTCGTGGAAATCCGCAAGGGCATTCACGTCTGCGCCGCTTACACGGTCATTCCCTTCCGCGATATGCAGCAGGCCTTCGCCGAGGATCAAAAGCAAGGCCATTTCCCTTGATGGCGGTGTATGGCCCCCCGTAGCCGTGGTGCTATTCCGCTTCCGCGCGTTTCGTTTTGGACCCCGGATGACACGAACGGCACGGATAGGAAGAGCTTTTCGAGGTGTGTCCGTTTGTGGTGCGCATGGTTCGTATTCGGTCGATCTCGGCGGGGCGAAAAGTTTTTTGTTTTTCGGGGCCGATGGCGGGGGGCGGCGGCGAATTCAGTGATGGAGGGGAAGGAAAGAAAACCCTCCAGGGAGGTCAGTGCGGGGGAGCGCACTGCTTTTGTGTCAACCTGCCTTTCTCGGGTGCTGAGGCCCACGCCGAAACGCGTGGGCCTCATGCTTTATGAAGCTATCAGCTCTCAGCTTGCAGCCATCTGCCACATGGCTGTGGCTGCGGTGTTATATAAAAGTCCAATGGGCGGTCGCGCGGCAGTTTCGCAGATTTTTTGTTCGACTGTGACAAAAAAGTCGGGCAGATTTGCCCGCTGACCCGCGAAGTCGGTAATGGGGGGGCAAACTCGCTCGGGGCGGATCTCCCGAGGCAACGAGTGGAGGACGGGTTATGTACAGTCAGATGCCCGGTTGCACCACCTGCTCTCGTTCCACCACCATCGCCGCCGATCCGGCCAGCGTTTCTCGCCCGGCAGTCGCCGTCTCGAAGCGGCGGTCCGGGGCCACGAGCCGTTTTGCGTCCGGCAAACCCGTGGGGGGGACGGATTGCGATCGGATTGTGGTCCTGGAGCCGCTTGTTCCGGCCGTCAAGCCTCGCGACTTGGCCTGGCTCGGTGAGGCGGACCGTTACCTGGCTGAGAAACTCCTTACCGAGCCGTTCATGTATGTGGACCATCCGCTCTTTGCGGAGCCCGACGCCGAGGAGATCCTGTTCGGCGGCCCGGCGGTGCTGGCCTCCGCTCAGTCCACGTACTTCATCGAGACCGCCGCGTCCGGTCCCGCCGAGACCGGCTCGTGCCTGTTGAACGCGGCGGACGAGAAGCTGCTGTTCCAACGGTTCAACTACGCCCGTATGCGGGTGGCGCGGCTTCTCGAGAGCGGGCGGGGTCGCCGCGTCCGTCGCGGCGACCTGCAACTCATGCTCGCGTGGCTGCACCGGGCGCTGATGATCCGCGGCCGGCTGACCCAGGCGAACATTCCCCTGGTCCTCAGCATGGCCAAACGGCCGCAGTTCGCCGGGCTGGATGCCAGTGAGGTGATCAGCGCGGGCAACTACGCCCTGCTCCGCAGCATCGACCGGTTCGATTGCGCCAAGGGGTTCAAGTTCAGCACGTATGCGTGCCAGGGCATTCTCCAGCGGATCCTGCATGTCGTGGATGCGACCCGCCGATACCGCAGCCGATTTGTCTCCGACTTCGACCAGAACCTCGAAAAAGACGACACGCTCGCGCGGCGTCACAAGGCTCAGGAGGAGGCGTGGATCGACGAACTCCGGGAGATCCTCGCGGAAAATCGGGCGGGGCTCACGCCCTTGGAGCGAACAGTGATCCGCTACCGTTACGGGCTCCAGGATGAGGGCGGTGATGAGTGCGAGCCCATGACGCTCAAGGACGTCGGCGAGATGATGGGCGTCACCAAGGAACGCATTCGTCAGGTCCAGAAACGCGCCTTGGAGAAGCTGCGCTCGGCCATGGAACGCGAGTGCGTGGCGGCCTGAACGGATCGAGTGCCGGGGGTGCGGCTTCGCCCCATTCGTCCCCGCATTTCCGGATAGGAGGCTCGACCGGCGGGCAGGCGGAGGAAATGATAAAGTGAGACTCAGCCGGCTGAGGATGGTCCTGAGTCTATGGGACCGTCAGTTTAGAATGCCCGGTCCCGAGTCCACAGGAGTGGGATGGCGAGCGACTGTAAGTGCATTTCTCCGCTCTTGCTGCTGGCGGCGGTGCTCGGAGTGAGTACCGCCACTTCTGGCGTGCGCGCTGCCGACGGCGACGTACTCCTGGCATACGAATCCGTGTTGGCCACCACACCCGAAGGACAAGGCTGGATCCATGAAGGCCGCAGCCTGGCGGCGGACTGCCCGAACATCAGAGGCGACCTGGCCTGCTGGTATCAGGGCTCGCAGGATCTGAACGCGGACACTTGGCCGGACAACAACTGCCGGCCGGGGATCGGCTGTCACAAGAAGCAACCCTTCACCGAGCATTACAACGCACCCGATCCGCTGGCGGATGCCACGCACAGCTCATACACCGAATGGATCGCCTTCGACGACGGAAACAACGCCGGTTATCGTCCGTTGATCATTCCCGACTCGATGGTGCCGCACAGTCCGCCCTGGGGAGCACCGGGGTTCGTAAGGGCTCCGCTGTATCCGGTCCTGCGAGTGGTGACGGGCGACGGGAACAACATGGACGCCACGTTGCCGGCGGGTCCGGGTAATCACCGCAACATGGGCAAGGCCAAGATCCGCAAGGGGTTCACGGTGCCCGACGGCGTGACCGCGCTGACGCTGGTGGTCAAGGCGGCGGCCGGGCCCCGGGCCGCCGGCCGTCATTTCGTGGAGCTTCGTGCCTTCCAGCGCAGGTTCGCCTTCGGCGTGGACGGCGCACCGGGCAGTGCGGACTACGGCAAGCTGACACTGGTCGATGCCACCAACCAATTGGACGAAACGCACTACGCGGTCGCGCAGACGCTATTCAGCCGGACGGTGCAAGTGGCTCAGCCAGGGGTCGCGGGGCCGCATGCCGGTGAGTTCTTCACGCTGCGAGTGGTGGTCCGCAGCAATGGACAATTCGACGCCTACCTGAACGAAACCACCGATCAGCACGCCTGGGGTACGTGCGCGACGACGATCTGGGAAGGACCCGCCAACGAAGTGCAACTGACGCCCGTGCCGGGCGACGACACCATGTGGTTCGATTCGGTTCACGTGTTCGAGGGCGAGGTGCCCGTGTCTTGTCCGGACCCGGTGGTGGACAGCAACCGCGACGGACAGGTCGACGCGGATGATATGCTTTTCTGGATGAGTTGTGCCAACGGCCCGAACTTGCCCATCGTCGATTCTTTCGAGTGCCGGTGCATGGATGACGGCGACGGCGATCTGGATATGGCCGACTTCGCCATTCTGCAGCGCTGTCTGAGCGTTGGCGGTGCGCTCGATCCTGCATGTGATGATTGATGCGTTCACACGCGCTTCATTTGAAAAGATGCGCGGGTTTGAGTCCATTGGTCGCCGGCCATCGCTGTCAGAGCGGTGGCGCGGTTCTAAACGTTTGCAGCGTAAGATCATCATGTTCGCTTCCTTGCTGTGAGCGGCGAGAATCTCACAGCCTGCCGGTTCTCGTCTTCCTCGCGAGCGGTTGACGCCGGGCGTGCTGCCCATACGATCTGACCTGTTGAAAGACTCCAATTGGCGTTCTCGACGCGCGGGAGAGAGGTTCCATGGGTTTCGCAGGTGGTTCCATCACGTTCAAGCGGTTCTTCGTTCAGGGCAACTCGCCGCAGCGGGTGGACGAGGCGTTGATCGAGCAGTTGTCGGCGCGGGCGATGGGCCGCGACAGCATCCAGACGGCCGATCATACCGAGATGGGCTGGATCACCGGCGAGCATATCCTGGACACCAGCTTCAGTTTCGCCAAGAACGCAGTGGGCGACGGCTTGGCGTTCTCCATGCGCATCGACACGAACAAGCCGCCGAGCGACCTGGTCCGCAGCTACCAGCGTCAGAACGAGGCGGCTCTGCTGGAGGCGTCGGGCCGCGAGTTCCTGTCGAAGGCCGAACGGCGGCAGGCACGCGAGGAGGCGCTGGCGCGGGCGGAAGCCGAGGCCCGCGAGGGCGCGTTCCGTCGCATGAAGCAGGTGCCGGTGTTCTGGGATCTCAAGCGCAACGAGGTCTACCTGGGCTCGACGGGCAACAGCGTGGCCGAGCCGTTCATGACGTTGTTCCGCATGACGTTCGGACTGATGCTCGTGCCGGTCTCGTCGTCGGAGCTGGCGGCGCGATGGGCGGCCCACGCGGGCGAGGCGCGAGCGTTCGACGACTGCAAGCCGGCCCACTTCGTGCAGCCGCCGGACGGGGCGGTCAGCGCCGACGACTACGAGAACGAGGTTCGGGGCAAGGACTTCCTCGGCACGGAATGGCTGGTCTGGCTGTGGTACACGTCACAAATCGAAAGCGCGCAGGTGAGCACGCAGTTGGGCAAGTCGGTGACGGTCCTGTTCGAGAAGTCCGTCCAGCTCGAATGTGCGTTCGGCATCACGGGCAAGCTGTCGGTACAGGCCGACGATCCGACGCATCTGCCGGAAGCGGCGGTGGCGCTGGCCGAGGGCAAGCGACCCGTGCGGGTAGGGCTGCAACTGGCGGCATCGGGCGAGAGCTACGGCCTGAACCTGCGGGGTGATGTCATGCACTACAGTGGGGTGCAGTTGCCCCCGCCGGAGGATGCGTCCAATCCTCGTGCCATCTTCGAGGATCGCATCGAGAAACTTCGCGACATGATCCAGGCGTGCGACGATCTGTATACCGCATTCATTCGGAAGCGGCTGTCGAACCGTTGGCCGCAGACGCTCAACGCCATGCGGGCGTGGGTGGCCGCCGGCCGGCACCGTGCACCCGCCGCCGAAGCCGCGACTGCCTGAGCAAACCGGAGATCACTCCGCTGTCTTAGTGCACGCTTCCAGGTTGTGGTGCACGCTTCCAGCGTGCTCGTGCAGGCAGGATGCCTGCACCACAATGCCATGCCCGCACGTTGAACATATACGTGCCGATATCCGCGCAGGAAAAAGGCGGGCGAGACGCCCGCCCCCCGGCTGCGACCGATCACTTCCCGTCGGCGAAGATCTGGCCGGGGTCGAGCTTTTGAAAGAGGATGACCGGCTCGCCGAGGGCGTGGCCCGCCGGCAGTTCGACCGTGGCCTCGTCCCAGGCAATGGGCGGCAGCGCCAGTTGACCGCTCGGGCTCACCGGCAGATTCAACATCCGGGCGCACTTCAGGGCCGAAGAAGGCATGAACGGTGCGATGAGCACCGTCAGTGCCTTGACCATCTGAATGCAGACGTTGATCGTCGTGCCGCATGCGGCCATGTCGGTCTTGCGCTGGGCCCAGGGCGCCTTCTCACTGAAGTAGCCGTTGGCCTGGCGGGCGAGGTTAATCACCGCCTCCATTGCATCCTTGAAGCGGAAGGCCTCCAGCAGTTCGGTCGTTCGGGCGGCAGCTTCGCGAATGTTGGCGAGTTGCTGCTGCTCGCCGGGCCCGCGGGTGCCGGCCTCCGGCACGCGGTTGTCGAAATACTTCTGGGCGAACGTCAGTGTGCGGTTCACGAAGTTGCCCAGCGTGTTGCTGAGGATCGCATTGTTGGCTTCGATGAACGCATCCACGTCGAAGGCCGTCCGCTGCCGTTCGGGCGCGATGGAGGTCAGATAGTACCGCAACGGATCCGGCTCGAACATCTTGAGGTATTCCTCGATCCAGATGGCCGTGCCGCGGCTCTTGCTGATCTTCTGCTCCTCCTGGCCCGGGAACTTGATGTTGAGGAACGAGTTGGCCACCACTTGCCAGGGAAGCTGGTACGAGCCTTCGGCCATCAGCATGGCCGGCCAGGTGAGAGCGTGGAAGACGGTGTTGTCCTCGCCGATGAAGTGAACGATCTTGCAGTCGGGATTCTTCCACCAGCGTTCGTAGGCCCTCCAGTCGCCCTCGTGTTCTTCACACCACTTGGCGGTAAATGACACGTAGCCGATGGGGGCGTCGAACCAGACGTAGAGCACCTTGCCTTGCGCGTCCGGGTCGTCGAGCGGTACGGGCACGCCCCAATGCAGGTCGCGCGTCATGGCCCGTTCGGGCAGGCCCTGCTTGATCTGGCCCAGAGCGAAGTTCAGCACCGTGTCGCGCCAGGGCGGGCTGCCGTCCTTCGGTTCGCGCTTGGACTCCAGCCATTCGCGCAAGGGCTTTTCGAATTTGGGCAACTGCATGTACCAGTGCGTGGTCTTCCGGGGGACGGGCCGGGTGCCGGTGATGGTGCTCACGGGGTCCTTCAGGAGCATGGGGTCGATGCTGTTGCCGCACTGCTCGCATTGATCGCCGTAGGCTTCGGGGTACTCGCAGGGGGTGCCGTCGGCCTTGCGGTGATAGCACGTGCCTTTGACGTAGCGATCGGGCAGGAACTGGCCGGCCTGCTCGTCGTAGAGCTGTTCGGTGGTCTTCTTGACGAAGTAGCCCTTGTCGAAGGTTTGCTTGAAGAAGCCCTGGCTGATCTGGTTGTGCAGTTCGACGAAGCCGGGCTGATGCGTTCCGCCGTAGACGTCGAACTCGATGCCGAGGCCCTTGAAGTCGGCGGCCTGACGGGCGTTGTAGTGGGCGGTCAGTTCCTCGACGCTGCGGCCTTCCTTGCGGGCGGAGATCAACGAGGCCACTCCGTTGTCGTCGCTACCGCAGATGAACCGTACGTCTTCGCCGCGGGCGCGGAGATAGCGGACGTAGGTATCGGCCGGCAAGTACGCGCCGGTGATGTGGCCGACGTGCAGCCGGCCGTTGGAATAGGGCAGGGCGGATGTCACCAGGAATTGTCGTTTCGCCATTTCGCACTCACCTTGATCTTGGGACCGGATCCGACCCGGCCGCATCAAAGCCCGGGGCAAGCCTGCCATCCGGGGCATCACAATGCATTCATGCCGCTCTTGCGGTCGCCCACTCTTGCCTGTTTCGGCGGGTGCGGGCATTGGACCCACATTTGAGGCGGGCGAGACGCCCGCCCCCCATTACCGCCATCCGGGGGTAACACAAAGCATTAAAGATACCCTAAACGCCCGGACACGATAAGGGCACGCCGACAAGCGTTCCTCTCGTTGCTCGTCCAAGGAGGTCGGTCACACCCTCTTTCATCGGGCGTTCACCTGCGTGCAGGCCAGGGTTGTTCCATTGATTCCGCACTATTCAGGCGGTGGCGCGGGCCTCGAGCGACAGGGGGTCGGTACGGCCGGCCGCCAGAAGGTGATGGCCCAGGTGGGCGATCATGGCACCGTTGTCCGTGCAGTAACGCATGGGCGTCAGGTGTAGCGTGATGCCGCGCCGAGCGCAGGCATCGGTCAGGCCGCTGCGGAGCGCTTTGTTGGCCGCCACACCACCGCCGACGACCACCGTGCGTACGCCCGTCTGTTCGACGGCGAGCATGGTCTTGGCCACAAGGACGTCAGTCACGGCCGCCTGGAAGCTGGCGGCAATGTCGGCGATCTCCTGAGGGCTGAGGCGTTCGAGGCCGCCGGTGGTCTTGCCGGGACCGTGCACGGTATAGAGGACGGCGGTCTTGATGCCGCTGAATGAAAAGTCGAGCGAGTCGCGGCCGAGCATGGTGCGCGGGAACGAATATGCCGTGCTGTTGCCGGGGGCGGCGGTGCGTTCGACGATCGGTCCGCCGGGGAACCCCAGGTTGAGGATGCTGGCCACCTTGTCGAAGGCCTCGCCGGCGGCATCGTCGATGGTCGCGCCGAGCAGGTCGATCTGCTGCGGGTCGCGCACGTGATAGAGCGACGTGTGGCCGCCGCTGACGACCAGCGCGACGGCGGGCCAAAGCGGCTGATCCGCCGGCAATTCGATGGCCGCGCTACAGGCGTGGGCGTGCACGTGATTGACGCCGATGAGCGGCTTGCCCCAGACGAACGAGAGGGTCTTGGCCGCGGTGACGCCGATGAGCAGGCAGCCGACGAGTCCGGGCCGATTGGATACGGCAATGGCGTCGATTTCTTCGCGTGCTTGCTCGAGCGTCAGGCCGGCCTGGGCGAGAGCCTCAGCCACACAGGCGTCGAGATTCTCGATGTGGGCGCGGCTGGCGAGCTCAGGTACGACGCCGCCGTACTTGGCGTGAACATCGAACTGCGTGGCGACGACGTTGGAGCGCACCTGGTGACCGCCCGTCACCACGGCGACGGACGTTTCGTCGCAGGAGGTTTCGATGCCTAACACAGTCATTTGCTCGGGCGGTTTGGCCATTGGGTTATTGTAGCCGATCCGTCGTTGATGCAAAGATGCTGTCGCGGCATGTCACTCGACATGCCCATTCACAATTCGGGCGTTCGTTGACCGATCCTCGGAGGGCCGATAGATTGGGTTCGCCTGTCCGCCCGCGCATTCTGGCGGGCCGTGGCGACATCCGCCTTCAGGGCAAACGGGCTCCGCAATTCGATAGGAGGCTTGACATGCAGCGAAAGGGTGATTCGACGGCGAAGACCAGTCGGCGGCGGTTTCTCGGAACCACGGGGGCGGTAGCGGCAGGGGCGGCATTAGTTCGTCCCTCGGCAGCTCGAGCGGCGGGTGAGACGCTGGCCCTCCACGGCGGGCCCAAGGCGGTGACCGTGCCGCATGCCGATGCCGCTCGCTGGCCGCTGTACGGCAAGGAGGAAGAAGACGCGATCGTGGCCTTCCTGCGGAACCCCGGCTACGGCCCCAACGAGGAGCTGGAGAGGGAGTGGCAGGAGTACTACCAGGTTCCGTACGTCAAATCGTACTGCAACGGTACCAGCGCGCTGACCGCGATGTTTTTCGGACTCAACCTGCCGCCGGGCAGTGAGATTATGGTGCCGAGCTACACGTTCTTCGCGACGATCGTGCCCATGCGGTTGTTCGGGCTCGTGCCGGTGTTTGTGGACATTCATCCGCGGACGATGAACTTCGACCTGAACGACGCGAAGAAGCGGCTGACCAAGAACACCCGGGCCGTGCTGCCCGTGCACTGGTTCGGAAACCCGGCTGACATGGACGAGATTTGCGACTGGGCCAAGGAAAAGGGCTTGATCGTGTTGGAAGATTGCGCCCACGCGCAAGGCACGAGGCTCAAGGGCAAGCTCATGGGCACCTGGGGAGAGGCGTCCATCACGAGCTTCCAGCAGACCAAGCCCGTGCCGGGCATCGAAGGCGGCATGGGCATCTACCAGAACCGCGAGTGCTACGAACGAGCGACGGCGCTCGGGCATTACGAGGTGCCCAAATCGTACCCGGAGGACAGCCCGTATCGCAGATATGCCGTCTCGGGCATGGGGTTGAAGCTGCGGATGCATCCCATGTGCGCGGTGCTGGCCCGGTTGCAACTTAAACGCCTCGATCAGCGCAGCAAGGAAGGCGTCGCCCAGACGCGGTCGCTCAACGATCGACTCACCCAGTTGCCCGGCCTGTATGACCAGAAGACCCGGCCCGACGCCCAGCGGCTGTACTACGACCAAAACACGCTGTTCATCGACGAGGCCGAGGCCGGCATGAGCCGCGAGACGCTCATCAAGGCCTTGAATGCCGAGGGCGTGATGGCTCGGCCGTTCGTCTATCCGCTGCAGCACAAGCTCGCGCTGTACGCCGAAGCACAATGGTGGCATCACAAGCCGGTCATTCCCGACGTCCTGCCCGGGTCGGAGCAGTGCAACGCGACGGCCATCTTCCTGCCTTATTTCACCAAGCCGGTGCCGGAGTTGGTGGAGCAGTACGTCAAGGCGTTCGAGAAGGTGTGGGCGCATCGCAAGAGTCTGAAGGCGTAGGGAATGACGAATGACGAAATCCGAATGACGAATGGAAGCCATGGGCTCTGAGCCCGAATTCGTCATTCGTCATTTGAGCATTCGTCATTGACATTCGAGGTTGGCCCCCGGGCCGGAGTATACCGACAGCATGCTCACGAATAACATTTTGGCACAGACGACACGTCAACTGCAGGGCCCGGACTGGTTCATTCTGGTCTGCTACTTCGTGGTGATGCTCGGTATCGGCCTGTACTTCTATCGCTTCATGAAGGGGCTGAAGGATTATTTTACCGGCGGCAACACCATTCCCTGGTGGCTGAGCGGCGTGTCGTACTGGATGAGCAGCTTCAGCGCGTTCGCATTCATCGCGTACTCGGGGTTGGCGTACAAGTACGGCCTGCTGGGCGTGACGGTGTACTGGGTGACTGTGCCGGCCACGTTGTTCAGCGTGCTGTTCTTTGCCACGCGGTGGCGTCGGGCCCGACTGACCAGTCCGGTGGAGTACATCGAGACGCGGTACAGCCCGTTGCTGAGGCAGGTGTTCGCGTGGCAGGGGATCCCCGTCAAGATCATCGACGACGCCCTGAAGATCGTGGCCATCGGTGCCTTCATCTCGGTGAGCCTGGGCATCGGGATGGGCCAAGCGATGTTCTGGTCCTCGGTGATCATGTTGGCCTACACGTTCATGGGTGGTTTGTGGGCGGTCATGGTGACCGACTTCGTGCAGTTCGTGGTGATGATGGCGGCCGTACTCGTGCTCTTCCCGCTGGCCTTTCACGAGGCGGGCGGGTTCGGCCAGGTGTGGCACAACTCGCCGCCGGGCTTCTGGTATCCAGTGAACGAGAAGTTCGGGTGGATCTACATCCTTACTACGGTGCTCATGTACTGCCTGTCGTACAGCGTGAACTGGTCGCTGGTGCAGCGGTTTTATTGCGTTCCGACCGAGAAGGATGCTCGGAAAGTCGGCTGGTTGGTGGTGTTCTTGAACATCATTGGTCCGCCGCTGATGTTCGCGCCGGCCATGGCCGCCCGCCATTTCCTGGGCGAGGGCGTGGCGGACAAGGCGGTGTACCCGCTCATGTGTGCCAAGCTGCTGCCGGCCGGCATGTTCGGCCTGGTGGTGGCCGCGATGTTCTCGGCCACCATGTCCATGCTCAGCGGCGACTACAACGTGTGCGCGAGCGTGCTGACAAATGACGTGTACAAACGGCTGATTCGGCCGCAGTCGAGCAACCGTGAACTGGTCGTGGTGGGGCGGCTGATGACGCTGCTCGTCGGCATCGTCTCATTGGGCATCGCCTTCCTGATGTACAGGGGAGAAGGCGAATCGCTGTTCCAGAACATGGTGACACTCTTCAGCATCGCCGTGGCGCCGGTGGCCGTACCCATGCTGGGCGGCCTGGTCTCACGACGGCTTTCCAACGGCAGCTCGGTGGTCGGATTCTGCATCGGACTGGGGCTGGGGCTCACGCTCTTCCTTACGTTGCCAAGGGAGATCGAGTGGCAGGGCATGACGTGGCAGCGAGAGACGGTGATTTTGCTTTGCTCGTTGGTTGCCACGCTGGCGGCGACATTGATCGCCATGCCGTTCTTCCCCATCAGTCCTGCCGCACAGGCTCGCGTCGATGAGTTCCAGGCCCGATTGTCCGCCCCCATCGGCACGCTCGAGGAAGACAAGCTGCCGGCGGGCGCTTCGGGGTCGGCTGTGCTTTCGCCGTTCCGCATCGTGGGGACCACGATCGTACTCACCGGCGTGATGATGCTGGCCATCCAACCGTGGATCAAGACGACGGGGGGCTCGGATCCCCGGACCGGCACGCTGGCTCTGGTGCTCAATCTTATCATCGGAGGCGGACTGGTCGTTCTGGGCGCGATCATGATCTGGGTGACGCGCAAGCCGCGATCGGCGCCCACGCCGACGGGGGCCGTCGAACCTTGAGGCTCGCAGCAACGAGTTGCAGATGACTCGAAATCGACGGATTTCCAGATGTGATTGTCGTGAGCAGCCATTCTATAACGCTCTTTCTCGGTGTTGTTTTCGCTTGCTTGCGACCTGCCCTGGCCGGCGAGATCCGCGACGTGGCGTTCACGGCCGCCTGCGACGGGACAACGCAACGCTATGTCATCGTGTTTCCCGACAACTACCAGCCTGCCGAACCTCATGACGTTCTCATCGCCCTGCACGGCCACGGCTCGGATCGCTGGCAGTTCGTCGAGGACGCCCGCGACGAGTGCCGGGCGGCTCGCGACGTGGCCGCCGAGCACGGCATGCTGTTCGTTTCGCCGGACTATCGAGCCAAGACGTCATGGATGGGGCCGAAGGCGGAAGCAGACCTGGTGCAGATCATCGGCGATCTGCGGCGCGACTACCGGGTCGGCAAAGTCTTTCTGTGCGGCGGGTCCATGGGGGGCTCGGGGGCCCTGACGTTCGCGGCTTTGCACCCGGATCTCGTGGCGGGCGTGGCCAGCATGAACGGCACAGCCAACCACCTGGAGTACGAGAGCTTTCAGGAAGCTATCCGCGAGTCGTTCGGGGGAACCAAGGCGGAGATCCCGCTGGAGTACAAGAAGCGCAGCGCCGAGTATTGGCCCGAGCGATTCACCATGCCGGTGGCCATCACTGCGGGCGGCAAGGACACGAGCGTGCCGTGCGCGAGTGTGGTGCGCCTGGCCCGCGTGCTCGAGAAGTTGCGCCGGCCCGTGTTGCTGATCTACCGCGAGAACGGCGGCCACTCGACCAGCTACGGCGACGCCCGGCGGATCCTGGAGTTTGTGATCCGTGCCGGCCGCAGCGAAACACAGCCGGCTGGTGAAATTCGTGTTCGTCACGAAGACACGGAGGGGACGGAGAGTGGACGAGCATAAGATGCGCACCACAACACGCCCTCTTGCGCGCTCAACCTGTGCACCCTCTTCCTCTTCACGAGGCGGGCAAGATGCCCACCTCCCAGCCTCCAGTCCCCAGCCCCCGCCTCCGGGGGTAACCCAAGAGGACGCGCTTCTTGACACAGCCGGTCGCCGGGCCGATCATTGGCCCCCGAAACCAAGCCTTGTGGAGAACGTAAGTGATGGCCAATAAAGTAATTCGGATGGCGTCGATCGGCGGCGGGATGTTCGGCAAGGGGGTCGTGCTGCGGAGCCTTGCCGACTTCGAGCGGTGCGGCATCGCGCCGTACCTGGGCACGGCCGGACTGGACCACCACGCTCGCGAGTTGGGCGATGTCGAGTACAAGCTGGTGGCCATCGGCGAGCGGTTCGAGCCGCTGGCCCACGATCTGGTCAAGAGCTTCAAGGAATGGTGCCCGTCGGGTAACCCCAAGCCCTACTGGGGCGAGACGCCATGGATCGATCTGCTCGACGAAGCCAAGCCCGACGTGCTGTTCATCGCCACGCCCGACTCGCTGCACACGCCGCCGATCCTGGCCGCGCTCGAGAGGGGCGTGCACGTGGTGTGCGAGAAGCCGCTGGCGCTGTTTGTGGACGAGGCCAAGGAGATCGTGGCTCGCAGCCGCAAAGCGGGGCTCGTGGTCGCGGTGGACATGCACAAGCGCTACGACTCGTTCCTGCGCAGCGCGTTCGTGGACCTCGTTCCACGGTGCGGCGATCTGCTCTATGGTCGGGCTGTCCTCGAGGAGCCGCTGGAGGTCTCGACCAAGATTTTCAAGTGGGCGGCGACCAGCAATCCATTCAGCTATGTGGGCGTGCACTGGACCGATCTGTTCGGCTACTACCTGAACATGAAGCCCGTGAGCCTGTGGGCTATCGGTCAGAAGAAGCTGCTGGTCAATTGGCGCGACGAGCGCAATCCGAACGGCATCGGCACGTTCGATTCCATGCAGGTGACCGTGCAGTACGACAACGGCATGAGCGTGCAGTACGTCAACGCCTGGGTGAACCCCGAGGATTTCGAGGGTGCCGTCAACCAGGAGATGGAGATCATCGGCAGCAAGGGCCGCGTGTTCGTGGATCAACAGGACCGCGGGCTGCGGTCGTGCATCACGGGCAACGGCACGCGGACGCACAATCCGCACTTCCAGGCGGAAGTGCCGCGTTGGGGCTACTACCAGGTACAATCGCGGCCGACCGACGCCACGGCGTGCATCGGGTATTGCAAGGATTCGCTGGTGGCGGGACTGGATGCGGCCTCGCGGGTGAAACTGGGGCTGACGACGCGTGAAGCGATTGCGGGCACGTACGCCGATGCCGAGTCGGCCGTGCCGCTGGTGGCGATCATCGAAGCGGCCGCCCGGGTGGCCGACGCCAATCAGAAGTATCTGGCCGCCGGCAAGGGCACGCCCGTCAGCGCCGTGCTGACCGAGGACAGCTTCGGGATTATCGATCCGACGAACGGGTGAGTCGACCGGGCGGGATACTCCTGCGCGAAGCCGGCAAGCGACAACCCGTTTTTGCTCTCCTTCCTTCGCGATAGGGCGGTTTGGACCGCCCTATCGCGACGCTTTTTTCGGCCGGATCTCGGTATTTTCTAAAGACAGGTCGCGGTCAAGGTTGGATGACCGTCCCGAGCACCTGGAGGAACTTGGCGAGCCACGCCGGATGGGCGGGCCAGGCCGGCGCGGTCACCAGGTTGCCGTCCACGTGGGCCTGGTCCATTTGTAGCTCGACGTACGTGCCGCCGGCGCCTTTGACCTCGGGGCTGACGGCCGGGTAGCAATTGCAGGTCTTGCCCGCGAGCACGCCGGCAGCGGCGAGCAGCTGCGGGCCGTGGCACAGCGAGGCGATGGGCTTGTTGGCCTTGGCGAAGTGCTGGACCATCTTGATCACCTGCTCGTTGAGCCGCAGATATTCGGGGGCCCGCCCGCCGGGGATGACCAGCGCGTCGTAATCGGACGGCGTGATGGCCGAGAAGGTGGCGTTGAGCGTAAAGTTGTGGCCCGGCTTCTCGCTATACGTCTGCGCTCCGTCGAAATCGTGAATGGCCGTCCGCACCTGCTCGCCCGAACGCTTCCCCGGACAGACCGCGTGCACCGTGTGGCCCACCATCTGCAGGGCCTGGAACGGCACCATCACCTCGTAGTCCTCGACATAGTCGCCGACGATCATCAGAATCTTCTTTGCAGCCATGTTTCATCTCCCGGCGTTGTCATGCCTCAGTCAGTGTTCATGGAAAGGTCTTGCTCGGCTATCGATTCTATTCTACAACATGGGCTGGCTTTGCCAACTCGATCCCAGGGAGCGAAAAGCATGTCTCATTCGCCTGTCCATTTCGTACTGTTGTCCGGTCTGGTCGCGATCAGCGCTTTTGCCGAGCCTGCCGCCAAGCCCAACGTGATTTTCATCCTGGCCGACGATCTCGGATACGGCAGTCTCGGCTGTTACGGGCAGAAGAAAGTGGCTACGCCGAACCTCGATCGGCTGGCGGCCGAGGGACTGCGCTTTACGGACTTTTACGCCGGCAGCACGGTTTGCGCGCCGTCGCGCTGCTCGCTCATGACGGGAAAGCACACCGGCCATTGCTGGGTGCGCGGCAACGAGCGGATTCCGCTTCGGCCGCAGGATGTCACGGTGGCTGAGATTTTCAAGCAGGCAGGCTACATCACGGGGTTGGTGGGCAAGTGGGGGTTGGGCGAACCGGACACCACCGGCATTCCGAACCGACAGGGCTTCGACTATTTCTTCGGGTATCTGAACCAACGACATGCCCACGATTACTATCCGACGTATTTGTGGCGCAACCAGGAGCGGGTCGAGCTCGAGGGCAACCGGGACAACCAGCGGCGGCAGTACTCGCACGATTTGTTCACCGCCGAGGCGTTGAGCTTCATCGAGAAGAACAAGAGCGGGCCATTCTTCCTCTATCTGGCGTACACGGTGCCGCACGCGAACAACGAGCGTCAACAGGCCGAGGGCATGGGCATGGAGGTGCCCGATTACGGTCCCTATGCCGATCGAGACTGGACGGTGGGCCAAAAGGGCCATGCGGCCATGATCTACCGCATGGACCGCGACATCGGCCGCGTGATGGCCAAGCTGCGCGAGCTCGGCCTGGACGAGAACACATTGGTGATGTTCAGCAGCGACAACGGCCCGCACAAGGAAGGCGGCTACGATCCGGAGTTCTTCGACAGCAATGGGCCGTTTCGGGGTATCAAGCGCGATCTGACCGATGGGGGCATTCGCGTGCCCATGATCGCCCGCTGGCCGGCGCGAATTCGGCCCGGCGTTTCGAACGTGCCGCTGGCCTTTTGGGACGTGCTGCCCACGTTCGCGGCGATCGTGGGCGTCGAGCCGCCTGCGGATATCGACGGCATTTCGTTCCTGCCCGCACTCTTGGGCCAGGATCAACCGAAGCACGAGTACCTGTACTGGGAGTTCCACGAACGTGGTTTCGCGCAGGGTGTGCGCTTCGGCCAGTACAAGGGCATCCGCAAGAACAAGGGGCCGATCGAACTGTACGACATCTCGACAGACCTCGGCGAGCAGACCGACATTGCCGACCGTTATCCGCAGGTGGCCGCACGCATCGAACGCATCATGGACGAAGCGAGAACCGACAGCGAGCACTGGCCGGTGAAGATTTCAAAATAGGATCGTACTTCAGGCATCCCTCAAGCCTCAGGTCTCAAGCTTAAGCTCTCAGGCCTTCTGCAGGAGTTCGCATTAGGTCGCACACCGACCGGGTGATCCTGGGAGAATGGGCTTCATTCCTCGTGCGCGGTTCGCAGGCGCGGGCCGAGGGTAAAATGAACTGTTTCAGCCGAACCGTGGGCTCCCGGGCAAAGGAGGTGCGCTCATGCGACATCCGCTTGGAGCGACGGCGATCTGCCTGGCGTTGGTCTTATTGGTCTCGGGTGGTTGTCCGTGGGGCTTTTTCAGCGAAGGGGTCTTCGACGACAACGACTTCTTCGACGGTGGTTACTTCCCCGCACCGCTGTTGGGACCATCGGTGGTCGGATGCGGCCCCGGCATCGGGGTGTATGGCTGCGGCGACGTCTTCTTCCCCGACTTCGGATACTACGATGATCCGGTGTTCGGCGATTGGAGCTGGGGTTACGGCGACTGGGGCTGGGGCTACGGCGATTTTTACGGCGGATTTCCCGGCGTTTGGTAACGCTCTCTCCGCAACCGCGCGATCAAGGCAGTGCATCGAGGATGCGCCGGCGCTTGCGAGCATTGCGACGAGCGGCGCGCAGCCACACGCCCACGCTCGCCAGGAGTATGGCCAGCAGAACGAGCTGTCCCCACCACATGAGCTCATGCGCCGTCTGGACGAGGCTTACCCAGGCGTCCACTTGGCGGGCAGTGGCCTTGGTCATCGTGCGACCGAGCCAGGGCAGGCATAGGGCGGCCAGGTGCGCGGCTGCGATGTAGATCAGCAGGAAGCCCAGCACGAAGGCAGCAATGCGACCCGCCCATCGGCCGATCCCACCCTGCTTCCAAACGCGGTGATCGCGCTCGCGCACGTATTGATCCACCAGCAATTGCCCGCGGTTGAACGGCCGACCGCACTCCGGGCACTGCTCAGATGCCAGACCCCGCAGCAGGTAGTCGCAGCCTGGGCAAAACACGGCGTACTCGTCTTCCGGAAAATCCACGGCGGGCACGGCGACGCCGGGCGGAATCACCCGCGTTCCGAACAATGGCCGGTTCAAGGTCTCGATGATTTTGGGCAGCAGTGTGGATGTACGCATGGTCATATCCTTCCTGTGGCCCGAGTCCACTCCCGCAGAACCTGCGGGTTTCAAGAACCCTCTACCTATTGTTGTCGGCGGCTGCCATTCTCTTACCTACTGCCGCGGGACCCGTCGCTTCATCCGGTGTCCGGTGGACTCACTCAGTCCGTTCGGTCCGGTTTGAGTAGGTCCTTCCAGTTGGAGTACACTTGGCGCATGAAGGAAATTTCAGGTTCGGAATCCCAGACCGCCGGGGTGGGCCCGGCCGCGAGCGACTCGCCGGGTTTGTCCGCGGCGCCCTCGAAACCGCGGCAGCTTCGTCGCTGGGCGGGATGGCTGTTTCGCACCACGCGCAACCTGCTCGCGCTGGCCATGCTCCTTGAAATCGTGATGGTGCTCGCGCCGCTGCCCGAGCGGGTTTACTACTGGTTGGCGGTGGGTCAGCCGCCGCCCAAGGAAGCCGACTACATTGTCTGCCTGGGGGGTGGGACTGGCCGCGAGGTCAAGGCCGCCCAATTGTGGCTTCAGAAGGTGGCGCCGGTGGTCATCGTCAGCAACGCACCCGGTGCGGCCGAGTGGATGCGCAACCTGATCGTGGAATGCGGCGTGCCGCGCAAGCAGATTCTGGTGGACAACCGCTCGCATACCACGCACATGCACCCGGCAGGTGTGGCGAAGTTGCCGGGCGTGGATCCTCAGAACCATCGGTTCGTGTTAGTCACCGAGCATACGCACGCCCGACGGGCCCGGGCCTGCTTCGCCGCAGCTGGCTACAAGAACCTCAGCGTCTACACGGGCCGATCGCCTCGGCCGGGCAAGTCGTACTGGGACCACTGCGAGTGGCGAATCAAGAACATTCCGTCGATCATCTATGAGTGTGCCGGCCTGATCACCTATTGGGCCAAGGGCAACATCTCGTATCGCGACCTGTTCTGAGGGGGGGGGGGGGGCGGGCGTCTTGCCCGCCTTGATTTCCGATGATGCCGGTACGTGAGGAGCGCGCCGGTGATAGTATTGTGGTGCAGGCATCCTGCCTGCACGCGCACGCTGGAAGCGTGCACCACAACACGAGGCGGGCGAGACGCCCGTCCCCCGGAACGCCCTCATCCCGACGCTCTTCCCCAGTCCCCAGGCCCCGGGCTCAACCCGAGCAGCGAAGCATTTCGGCCACCGTCCGTTCGAGGAGTTCTTCGCCGCCGAAAGTCATGCCCAGCTCGCGAAGCTTGTCGGTCACGATCTGGTGTTTGGGGCCCTTGTTGCGCCGGCTGATCTCGCTGTTGCTGTGGCTCAGGCGCTTGGCGATGCCGGCAACGTGCTCGTCGGAGATGTACATGTCGTAGCAGTTGTAGGACTGCCCGGCGATGTCGGGGGCTCGCAACAGGATGCTCACGGCCCGGGCGACGTCGGCGGCGTGGACTTCCTTGCCGCCGGCAGCGCTGTCGATCGGCTTGCCGGCCTTGACGTCCTGGACGAGCCGAAACCACTTGCTCTTTTCGACGGGACGGGCGATGCCATAGATGCCGGTGGGTCGCAGGGCGCAGATCGGATAGCCCTCGCCAAAACCGAAGCTATGCACGAACTTCTCGATGGCCGCCTTGTGCGCGCCGTAATGGCTCTTGGGCCAGAGGGGATGAGTCTCGTCCAACGGACGGTCATCGAGAATCACGTCGTGAACCGCGCAGGTGGAGATGAAGATGAAGCGCGACACGCCGCAATCGACGGCCTCCCGGATGAGCCGCAGCGTGCCGACCAAATTCGTTTCCACGAACCCGATCAACTCGCCTTCGGCGCCCATGAACCCGGCCCCCGGACGAGAGAGGGCGGCATGAACGACGGCGTCGGCTCCTTTGACCAGCGAGTGCATCGACGCATGATCGCCCAAGTCGCCGTGGATCCAATCGATTCGGCTTTGTTCCGTTTCGTAGAAGCCTTCCCGGTCGCTGTGGCCGGGCCGGTACCAGCATCGGCACTCGTAGCCTTGCCCCAGCAGTTCATTGACGATGTAGCGGCCCAGGAATCCGGTGGCACCCGTGACGGCAACGCGCATGACAAATCCTCCTGCGGAAGATGATGGTAAGGATTATAGGGGCTCGTCACGATCGCGGAGCGAGTCGGTGAAGCGTTGCGAAGTACTTCTGGGCTTCGATCATGTCGGCAGCCTGGAACTGGAACGTGGCCACGTCCAACCGCTGCACGCCGGGAACGGCGGCACAGATGTCGAGTCCTTCCCAGTGTCGAAAGCGAATGGAGACCGTGGCCGGCAGATGCGGCTTGAACACGGGCAGGCCTTCGAGGTCGGCCAGGCTCGCGGCGGCGGTGTCGCGGATCTCTTCGCACACGTCGGCGAGCGGCCGGAGCCGAGCCGCCTTGTGGGCCATGCCCGTCTTGGTGATCACGTAGTGGAATCCGGGCGGCAGTTCGTGGTCCACCTGTTCCTTGAGCTTGTCATCGCCGGTGATCAGGGCGATCGGCACGTTGAAGTGGCCGGCGAAGGCGGCCGCCCAGGCGGTCTCGCCGATGGGCTCTCCGTTGAGGCGCAGGTCGAGCACATTACCCGACCAGGTGTGAGCCAGCGTGCCCCCGATGGTCATGGCCCGGGCGTGATAGCCCAGGAGCATGACCGCATCGAAGCTTTCGTCCACGCCTTCGACCATGCTGCCGAGCGGGCCCCAGCCGCTGATCAGCTCTGCCGCCGGATGCAGCTTGTCGAGTAGGATGTTGGTGGCGGTCTCGTGCGCGTCCTTGACCAGGATCGAGGTCGCGCCGGCGTTGATGGCGCCTTCGATGGCCGCGTTGACCTGCTGCGTCATCCACAGCCGGGCCATGCCGTAGTCCCGCTCGGTATGCTCGGCCTGGTGCCAGCCGACGATGCCCGCCATGCCCTCCATGTCCGCGCTGATGAAGATGTTCATGAGGCCAGAACGTACCGGCGAGGGGCGAAAGAATCAATGCGACGGCGGCGAAGTGCCGTTTTGTCGGCTTTCCGTCCCGTGTCGCCAGCGACTCTCACGGCCGCATTCCGGGCAGGTGCCGGTCATGTTGCCGGTCAGGTCGTAGCCGCAGGTCGGGCAATGGCCGGGCGGCGGTCGGCGCCCTGGCCTCAGCCAGAGCAGACCGGTGATGCCGGCGGTCACGCTGAGGATCATCCAGAACGGAAGAATGATTACCCAGCTCCGCAGATCCACGATGTTGATGTCCCAGGCCCAATCCGGCGCGAACGCGATGCGCCGTACGAACCAGCGATACGTCGGAGGAGGGAAGAAGGGGCGCGCCTGGCTGTAGACGCCGATCTGACCGTGCGCTATGCGGACATAACTGTTCCAAGCCGTGCCCGGACGGACATAGACGAATTCGATCATCAGCGAGGCCGCCCACACCAGCATGATGAAGACGCAGACGCCGGCGGCCAGCCAGCGGGCGAATCGCTGTAGTCTCGTCGGCCGGGTCATTTTGTAGCTGTCAGCTCTCAGCTGTCAGCTATCAGCCAGATGTCTGGCTCACAGCTCAGAGCTCGTAAAGGTGTCACCACTCGCTTGGGTCATGGTACACAGTCGGATGCCGGAGAGTATGACCCACAGATTTCAAGATTACAAGATTTGGCGGAACTGCAGATTCCGGCCAATCAAGGTTCATTCTCCGTTGCCTCATGTTTGCTCCTCTTGAAAATCATGGGCGCGCTGGCTCGCGAAGAAGGTCAACAGGAGGCAACAGAGAGAACAGAGAAAAGCATGTCCGTAGATGGACGCAGATTGATTTGCGGGACGGACTCCTTCTTCTACCGTATGCCGCGCGCCACGGATGACATGCGCAGCGGGTGAAGGCACCGCGGGCGATGAGCCAGCGGATGAATCTTCACTCGCTATTCGTCATTCGGATTTCGTCTTTTACCTGTACTCCGCGGTCACCTCCTGCACGCCTTGCAGCGCGCCCGGCAGTATGACCCATTCCTTTTCGGCGTCGAATCGATCGTATGGCTGCCCGTTGACGGTCACACGGGTCATCCGCTTCTCTTCAGGATGTCGGAAACGCAGATAGATCGTCTCCGGGGCGTTTCGCGTCGGGGGGACCAGCGTGGCCTTGATACGACCGGCGGCGATATCGGGCTGGTACGCGAGCGAAAGCGGCCCGAACTCGCTGGCTGCTCGCTCGATGCTCGCGCCACGGCCGTCGGCGAGCCAGTAACGGGGGATGGCCTGGCCGAGGTACAGGTCCGAGCCCTCCTCGCGGACGAACATGAGTCGCAGCCAGTAGGTGGACTGAGCCTCGTCGGACGATTTGAAGTGGTCGCCGCGCCAGTAGCCGAGCTCGGGCAGGGCGTGCTCGCACAGCATGCGAGTCTCGGGGTAGAAGCCCGAGGCGAACGAGTTGAAATAGGCCCGCACGTAGTGCTTGATCTCATCCCGCCAGAGGTAGGGCAGCGGGCTGTCGAGCAGGCAGGCCTGCATGCAGAAGCCGCCGCGCGAAAACCAGAACCGGCCGAAGTTGGGGATGTCGTAGCTGTACTGTCGCGAGATGTAGAGGTTGTCCTCGTAGTCCTGCATGATCCAGCGGGCCTCGGGCGAGTTCGGGTCGAGCAACTGGTAGGCGGGCAGGAAAAGGGAGCCTTCGAGCACTTCGCGGAGCCAGCCGTAGGCCCGACCGCGGGTGTACAGCTCGCTGGGGTACTTGGGGACGTAGCGGCCGTCGCGGAGCCGCACCACGGGGGTGCGGATACGGGCCTCGGTCATGGCGGCCATGAAGTCGTGGTGATAGGCGGCCGCTTCTTTCTGCAGTTCACCGGCTCGGGGGTGATTGATGTCGGCCAGGGCCGCGGCAGCGGCCTGGAAGCCCCAATCGGTGGCCGCGTTGGTGGCCAGCCAAAACCAGAAGTCCTGCACGTCCTCCAGGCCGCCGGCGGGCAGGCAGCCGTACTCGATGGGCTTGCTGCCGTCGGAACGGGTCTTCATGGTGGTCCGCCGCTCGTGCACGATCCACTCGCAGGCCTTGACGATCTTGTCGGCGGAAGCCTCGAGCCAGACCCGGTCGCGGGTCATCCGCCAATGGTGTGCGATGAGCCACAGGATGTAGCCGTGCGACTTGTTGTAGTCGCCCGTTTCGTGTCCGCCGTCGCCGTAGAGCAGGCCTTCCTTGCTGGTGTAGGTACCGGCGAACTGGACCGTGCCCTGGTAGTGCAGCATCGAATCGATGTTGCGGCGGGCTTCGTCGTGATAGCCGCGGCGATCGAGATCGCTGACCATCATGGCCGACTCGTTGGGATACATGCCGTAATAGAACGTGCCCACGTGGGCGTGCAGGCGGTCGGAGTCGAGCTCTTTCTGGCAGTTGATCAGCATGTGCCGCAGGTGAGCCTTGTGGAAGTCGTTGAGCCACGGCTCGGGTGTGATGATCTGCGTGCCGCGCTCGGTGAGCTCGCGCCAGAAGCGACAGATTCGCTCGGCATCGGCATGGAAGTCGCGGTGGGCGAGCGGCTCGATCTCCTCATCAGTCTCCAGCGTAATGGATGGGATCGCAACAAAGAGTTTATGCGACTCGCCGGGGGCCAGTTCGAGCGACCAGTCGATCCCCTTGCCGTCCGAGGCGGTTCGGCCCTTGCCGTGGGTCTCGAAGAGGTAGCGGAATCGCTGCTCACCCGGGCCGGCGGGGTTGAAGACGCGGTTGCCCTGGAGCACCAACGGGTGTTCGCGATCGGCATTACTGACGCGGGCGATCAGCCGAAGCCTCGCCGTGCCGGGCTGTGTCTCGGTCGTATTGAGTACCCGCAGTTGCATGAGCAGTACGGTGGGCTCGTCGAGCGGGATGTCGTCGAGCTTGCCGGTCAGCGTGTCGAGCACGGTGAGCTGTTCGTAGAAGATGGGCCCGTCCTGCCAGCAGGAGCGCAGGAGCGGAAGGTAGCCGTCCTTCAGTTCGCGGCCCGCCCGTTTGTCCTGATCGGGCAGACCGAAGTCGAACCACAGCATCTGGCCGTCCCACTTCTGGCGGGCGCTGTCCCGCGGGCTGGGGTTCAGCGCGAACCATCGGCCGTGGCCGCTGACGCGGATGTCGCCGCCGGCGCCCTGGCCCATGACGTTGCGGTCGCCGGGCAGACCGTGGACGAACATGATCTGCCGCTTGAGGGGCATGTCGTTCCAGGCCCGGTCCAGCGTTTGCTCGGGATGCTCGAAGATGCGGTGGTATACGGTCTTGCCGGGCAACTGCTTGATGTGCTGCCGATACGCGCGGACGTTCATCTCGTCGTCGCCGCGAGTGACCAGAACGCCCAGATCGTCCACGAAGATGCGATCGCCCCGGGCCACCTCATCGGCGGCGAATGAAAACGAGCGAACGCCCGCCCGCAGCGTCACGATGGTGCGATCATACCGGGAGTCGACCGGATCGACGGTCATGGTCACGTCGGCCAGCAATTCACCCTCAAGCGGGAAATCATTCACGTCCACGACCGCGGAATCGCCGGGTTTCCTGATCGCGTTCACACTGCCGTTGAAGGCTTCAAACCGGCCATGCAGACCCGGTTCCGATTTGAAGGCGGCGTCGGCCGGCTCGTCGAACGAGATGCGCACGGTTAACGGCCGACAGACCGCTTCGGTGATGGCTTCGAGCTTTGCCAACTCCGGCAGCGGACTGTCGGACGCCAGCCGGATCTTGAGCGTCTTGCGATACGCCACGCCCGGTATGTGCGGATTCTTGTAGCCTTCGCTGGGGCCGGTAGGGGGAAAGTGGATGACGACTTCCCGGTTGTTCGCCGCCAGGATCGTCTCGGCCTTTCGCCAGTTGCCGTTGTACCAGTCGTCGACATCCGCCCAGCCGGTCGCTCCCGCGTCGAGTTCGTCGGCCACCGGGTCGGCCTTGCCGTTCCAATTGTGGTGCCAGTACTCGACTCGAATCGCGTCGCGGATGCTTGCCGGATCGACGTCGTGCTTGAACGTAAGGATCAGCTGGCGGATCTTGCGCGGCTCGCCCCAACGAATTCCGACGATCTTTCCGTCGTCTTCGGTGAATCGCTCGCCGAAGGGGGCTGCATCGAAGCCGTTGGGAATCCGCCCGATCTCGGCTGACGTCGCGGCCAGCGATGAAGCGAAAAACATGATTTCGGCTGACAGAACACACGAGATCGCGTGCGACCGCATGATGACGCCTCCGAAGCTAGCAGGTAGACTGGTCAGAGCTGCCGGGCAGTAATGCGTGAAACATAATCGACCGGTCGCGGCCTGTCGACATCGGCGGGCAGCGCGGCTTGCGTCGGAATTAAAACGATTTTACATTGGCCAATACGCGTCGGCTGCGGTGGGCCGGGCATCCAGGAGAGGGCAGCATGCGACGAAAGATCTGTACCGGTGTGGTGGGCCTCGGCTTGTTCGTTTCCGCGGGCCTGGCCGCCCCGCGACCGCTGGACATTTACCTGAACACCATCCAACTGGATGCCCACACCGACAAGCGGGCGGAGGACGAGTTTCTCCAGGTCGGGCGGGACAAGCCGCTGGGCCAAACGTTCCGTACCGGCCCGAAGGTGGAAAAAATCTACCGAATCGCGATCTGGCAGGCGTTCTGGAACGAAAGCTGGCATCCGGACGAAGTGCTGGTGATGACGCTGTGGGATTCGCCGGCCAAGCGGCATGCCTGCGGTCGCTTCGCCATTCCGTACTTCCAGCGCATGTGGGAAGGAGCGATTCCCATGTTCACGCTGGATGCTCGCGTGGAGCCCGATCGCGAGTATTACTTCGAGCTGACCGTGGAAACCGAGTCGCTCAGGCCGGCTGAGGTGCCGACGGAGTGGTTGTTGACCAAGACGCGTGCGGGCTTCGCGGGCGGCGATGCGTTTCTCGACGGCATCGGCAAGGCGTCGGACGATTATGCCGCCGGACAGGCTTACGTCGGCGGAGAGCCGCAGGACTTCGACGTCTGGTTCCACGTGCACGTGCGCAAGCAAGTGGACCGCGACGAACTGTACCGCCAGGCGTTCAACCGATTGGACCTGGACTACCCGCCGCTGGCCAAGGTGCGCGAGCTCGTCGAAGCCAAGCGATGGGACGATGCGGTCGCCGAGCTGGTCCGGTACTTCGAGACGCAGCGCACGGACCTGGTCGTGCCCGAAAAACGCCAGTTCCAGTTCGACCCAACGTACGATACACGGGAGGCCGATCTGGCGTCCATCCAGCAGGTGTGGGTCCACGAGGACGGCAGCATCGTGAACATGGCGCCATACTGGAACTACTACGCGCTGTGGCCGCAGCGCGGGGGCGTGGGCCTGACCCGCGGCGGCCTGCGTAAGCCGTTGGGCGAAGCCTACGCCAAGACGGGCAACGAGAAGTATGCCCGGGCATTCAACGAGATGCTGGCGGATTTCTACGTAAGTTTGCCCTCGCCGGCGCTCAACGGGGCGTACGGACCTGACGAGCCGATCCCGGCGGCGTTGCCGGCTGGTACGCCCGGCGGCTCGATGTGGTCGGCCCTGTCGGTCGGGGCGCGGATTCTCCACGGCTTTCACTACTACAGCATCTTCGCCGACTCGCCGTTCTTCACGCAGGACGTGCGGGCCAAGTGGATCTTCAACATGGGCGAATTGGCCGATGTCCTCGAGCGGCAGAAGGGTGGCGGCAATTGGGAAACGCAGATGGCCGACGCCCTGTTCCAGTTCGGCGTGACCTACCCCGAGTTCAAGAAGGCTCGCGAGCGAGCCGAACGGGGCCTGGCCACGCTGATCGAGAACGCCAAGCGCACGGTCTATCCCGACGGCGCGCTGCATGAGCCGACGGTGAACTATCACGGACTCGTGCTCAACCGGTATTCGAAAGTCATTCAACAGGTGCGCGACAGCCACGTTGAAGGCCTCGAAGTGCCCGAGGAAATGGTACGGCTGACCGAGAAGATGTTCGAGTACCTCATGTACGCGACGTTGCCTGACGGCACGCTGCCGATCTGGGGCGACTCGAACCATCCGACGCGGCCCGACTTCCTGGAGCGCGGGGCCCGAATGTACGACCGGCAGGACTTCCTCTACGTCTACAGCAACGGCAAGCAGGGCAGTCCGCCCCAGGAGAAGTCATACGCGTTCCCGCACGGCGGCTACTACTACATGCGCAACGACTGGAGCCGCCAGTCGAACTACATGGGCTTTCGCTGCGGACCGCATGGCAGCCACGGGCACCTGGACCCGCTCAGCATCGTGGTGGCGGCCTACGGCCGGACGGTGCTGATCGACCCGGGCATCCACACCTACGGCACGCCCGAGGCTCGCGAATTGACTTCCACTCGTTCGCACAACACGGTGACGGTCGATGACCTCGATTCGCGCAGCGCCAAAGCGAACGCGTGGGTGACGACGCCCGGATTCGACTTCGTGGCCGGCACGAACAGCGGATACCGCGGTCTGGAAGACGTGCGTCATCATCGTCGGGTGTGGTTCCTCAAGTCGGTCAAGAGCGCGCCGGATCTTTGGCTCGTGCTTGACGACGTGACGGGCACGGGCGAGCATGAGGTGGCGTTGCGGTATCGCTTCGCGCCGCTGGAGATGACCCACGATCCGGATTGCGGCTGCGTGTGGACCACGGAGGATGCGGCGAATCTCTATATTCACGTCACGTCGCAGCCGGCGGCCAAGCTGGAGATGGGCAAAGGCATTGCCGTGTGGGCCGAGGTCGAGAAGCGCAACGACCGGGGCGAACTGCTCCTGGGCGACCTGCGGCAGGTGCCGCTGGCCACGTATCGCGTGAAGGCCAGGCTGCCGCTGGCCATGACCTCGACGTTGAGCCCGAGCCGCACGCGTGATCCAATGGCTTGGCACGAGCAGTTGCTGGTTTGCGAGCCGAGTGCGCCGGACAGCCGGGCCATCTGGCTGGAGCGCGACAACGACGCGGTGCTGGCCGCGTGCAACCGGTTGGAGGCATTCGACGGTCCGGCCGAACCGATGCAGGTCACGCTGCCTGACGGCCGTCAACTGCGAGCCGACGCGGTGGCCGTAGCCTTGCGATTCCACAAGTCGGGCGGGAACTGGACGCCCACGACCCTGCACGGGGTTCGGGCGGGCGAGATCACGCTGGCGGGCGAACGGCTGCATGATGCAATCGTGGAGGACGCGGTCGATATCGTTCTTCCGTGATGGTGTGGCACGCCTGATGCGCAGACAGCGGCCATCGGACCGGCAGCCGCGGTTGACACATTCCCGGAGGCGCGACATGTGCAGACTGATCGTCCTGATGTTCTGCTTGATGAGCGGACCGGTCTGGGCCCAGTCGACAGATCTGGCGTTCAAGTCGGGCAAGCCCGGTGAGTTCACGTTCGACACTGGCCGATTTACCGGCCGGCTGGTGGCGGGCGAGAAGGCCCAGGGCCTCGTCTCGCTCATCGACAAGGCCAGCGGGGTAGAACTGGCCAAGGGCCGGCCCGAGTATGGGATTTTCAGCTTCTATCGCCTCGTGTCGAGCAACCGGCGGTGGGGCGGCGTCATGTGGGAATGGCCCAAGTCGGCGACGCTGCTGCCCGATGGTGGCGTGCGAATCGAGTGGCCGGCAGTTGCCGAGGGCGACGATGTGCATCCGGCCGATATCACGGGCACGTACCGCTGGACGGCCCCCGACACGCTGGACGTCGAAGCGACCATCAAGCCGCACACGGAGATCCCGCGCCTTGAGCTGTTCATCGGCTCGTATTTCAAGAAGGACACTCGCGGTCACGTCTATCTCGCGCCGACTCGGCACGCTCCCGGCAAGCCGACGATGGTGCCCGTGGACGTTACGCCCCTGACGGTGGGTACATACCTTGCGTTTCCGCGCGACTTGGCGGCCGCGCAGCTCGTGTTCGACGGCCGCTGGGAGCTGGGTCTGCATCCGGTGCATTGGTCGGTGACGCGATACATGGCCGGTCCGCTGGCCGTGCGTCACGATGCCCATACGAACACGAGCCTGGCGATCATGTCGCGGCCGATCGACTGCTCGACACTCTACTGCTCGTACAACCAGGAGCCGCCCGACGGCATCGCCGGGCATTATTCCACGTACCTGTCGCTGTTCGGGCGGGATGTCAAATCGGGTGAGACCGCCCGCGCCGTCATGAGGCTGGTGGTTCGTAAAAACGAATCGCCCGCGGACGCGGTCGTGATTTACGAGAAGTATGTCGCGGACGAACGATAGTCCGTTGTGCATCATCTGGAGACGCGCATGTTGTTGCAGAACTCGACTCGTCGATGGTTGCGGCTGGCGTGCTGGTGCGCTGTGGCCTTCGTTCCCTCGGCCCGCGCCGCCCGGGTCGATGAGGTGATCGTCGTCTGCAAGACGCACTTTGACATCGGCTATACCGACCTGGCGCGGAACGTGCTGGAAAGCTATCGCACGACCATGATCGACAAGGCGCTGGGTACGGTGGACGCCACGCGAGATCTGCCGGCCGAGCAGCAATTCGCCTGGACAATCCCGGGCTGGCCGCTGACGCAGATTCTCTGGCCGGGCCAGGAGCCGGGGCGACGGCAGCGTATCGAAGACGCCATCCGCAGCGGGCGCTTCGTCTGGCATGCTTTGCCCGTGACCACGCACACGGAATCGCTCGAGTTGGAGGACATCGTGCGCGGAATGGGCTTCTCGTCGCGATTGGCCCGCACGTACGGTCAGCCCTTGCCGCGCGACGCGAAGATGACGGACGTGCCCTCGCATTGCTGGGCGTTGCCCACAATTCTCGCCCACGCCGGCGTCGAGTTCCTGCACCTGGGCTGCAACCGCGCGTCGACACCGCCGCAAGCCCCGCCGCTGTTCTGGTGGGAAGGCCCCGACGGTTCACGGGTGATGACCATGCTCGTTTTGGGCTACGGCACGGGCCTGCTGCCGCCCGAGAACTGGCCGCATAAGACGTGGCTGGCCTTGATTCACACGGGCGACAATCACGGCCCGCCCACGCCGGAGGAGGTCAAGAAGCTGCTCGCCGACGCCGCACGGCAACTGCCCGGAGCGAAGATTCGCATGGGACGGCTGTCAGACTTCGCCGATGCGATCCGCCGCGAGAATCCGGACCTGCCCGTGGTGCGGGCGGACATGCCCGACAGTTGGATTCACGGCATCATGTCGCATCCGCAGGATACGGCCACCGCTCGGCGAGTGCGGCCGCAGATCGCGCAGCTGGAAGCGCTCAACACGCTGCTGAGCGGCTGGGGCGTGGCGGTGCCCGAGGTGAAGGACACGATCGCCCAGGCCTACGAGCAAAGCCTCATGTATGGCGAGCACACCTGGGGGATGGACGCCAAGCGTTTTCCGCGGTTGTACGGCAAGGCGTGGGAGGAAAGCTACGCCAAGGGCACGTATGCCAAGGCGGAAGAATCATGGGAAGAGCAGGGCGACTACATCCGACAGGCTGCCTGGTTGGTTGAGCCCGCGTTGGCCGAGCACGTGAAGCGGCTGGCGGATAACGTCGCCACGACCGGCCCGCGCGTCGTGGTCTACAACCCGTTGCCGTGGAAGCGGACTGACGTCGTTTCGTTCGAGCGGGCGGACGGAACGACGGCTCGATTCGTTGCCTGCGATCTGCCGCCCATGGGCTACAAAGCGTATGCCTTGGCGGATGTGGACGGCGACGGTGCGCAAGTCGCGAAGCTCGACGAAGCCGGCCGCACGATCGAGAACGCGCGACTGCGGGTGAAAGTCGATCCTGCCCGCGGCGGTGTGGTCAGCCTGCTCGACAAGCAGTCCGGTCGCGAGTTCGTTGCGCCTGGAGAGGTGCTGGGTCGCTACTTGTATCAGACGTTCGATGCGGACGACGCCCAGCGCTACATCAAACAATATTCGCAAGGGAAGTGGCCTTGGATCGAAGGCGACTTCGGCAAGCCTGGTCTGCCGCCGGCGGCGGAGGCACCGGGGCGAGATGCTTCGCCGGGCGATTTCGATCTGCGTTATGAGCAAGACGGCGTCGCTTTGCGGGCGATCATGACGGCCAAGCCCACCGAGACGATTCCGCATGCGGTAGGCCTGGCGGTAACCGTCTACCACGAACTGCCCTTCGTCGATCTGGAGTGGACGATCGTCGACAAGCCCGCCACACCGTGGCCCGAAGCCGGCTGGCTCTGCCTGCCGTTGGCTATGGACAACGCTTCCTATCTGTTGGGGAGGCCCGGCGCGTTCGTCGATCCGGCCACGGATCGTCAGCCGGCCAGCAATGCCGACATGTTCTGCCTGAGCAGCGGCATGACGGTCAGAGGCAGTGATGGGGCGTTGGTGGGGATCTGTCCGCTCGACTCGCCGGTGGTGAGTATCGGTGAGCCCGGCCTGTGGCGGTTCAGCCGCGAGTTCAAACCGAAGGCGCCGGCAGTCTACGTGAACTTGTTCAACAACCAGTGGTCCACCAACTTCTCGCAGTGGGTAGGCGGCTCGTGGTCGGCGCGGGTGCGGATCTGGCCGGGCAAAGCCGACGATGCAAGCTCGATCCTGGCCGTCGCGGCGGTCGAGGCACGCAATCCCGTGCTGGCGGCATTCTCCGACGCACCGGCCGGCAAGCTACCGGCGTCGCAGGCGGGACTGAGCCTGTCGAGAACCGGGACTGTGGTCACAGCATTTGGAGCGAATCCGGATGGCGCGGGCACGCTCTTGCGCATCTGGGAGCTGTCCGGCCGGACCGGATCGTGCGTCGTTACGCTTCCACCCGGCTCACGATTCAAGACCGCACAACCGTGCGATCTGCGCGGCCGGTCCGTCGGCGATGCCATCGCGATCAATCACGGCTGCTTCGAGTGCGACGTCGCCGCTTTCGCGCCGCGGTCTTTTCTTCTGGAATAGCCGCCCCCTTCGAATTGACTCACCACAGAGGTCGCAGAGGGGCACAGAGAAGAAAGCCTGCGATGCCTACCTCTGTGCTCCTCTGCGACCTCGGCGGTTCATCTCCGGCGATAAAAAGGCTTGAGACCTCAAGCCTCAGACTCAGGACTCAGGTCTCAGGCCTGTTCCTGTCATCGGCTGATCCGCCATCGGCAGGCCAGCGTGCGCAGCGAGGTCACCAGTTGATTGGCGTCGGCCTGGCTGAGCGAGAAGACGGCCGGGCGGTGCCCTTCTTCGAAGATGTGCACGATCGAACGCGGCCCGTCCGGCTTGATTTCCATACGGCATGGCTGGTGAAGCGGATAGTCGCGATAAGCGGCGAATTTCTTGAATACCAGCCGGCGAACGGTGAGGACTGCGCCCGCGTTGCCCGCCTCGGCGGCAGAGAACTCAGTATCGGGGAAATAACGCACGAATTCCTCGCCGGGCAGCGGCGTGAACCAGTGTGAAAGCCGGTTTCGCACGTCCGGATGAAGTTCGTTGCGCTTATCGTGGCGGATGTCGCGTTGTTCGATGAGATGCTGATACTCCGGCGTGTGGCGGCCGCCGTTGTTCCGGTAGAACTCCACGGCAGTGGCCAACGAGTGAATCGTCAGGCTGCACCATTCGACCGTGCCGTGTGCAATTACACGGCCTTGCACCTCGTGCGCGGCATGACAGTGCCGGCAGAGCAGTAACGGAAAGGGTTCGTTGAACGGCGGTAGACAGTGCCGTGGACGTGGCAGTCGGTTGAGCCAGGTGCGACCCGGCAGGTGGGCGAAGTGTTCCCAGTCACCCACGGTTGTGTTCTGCAACTCCTGCCAGTGAGCGGCTTCGTGACTCTTCATGCGGTCGGGCCAGTACACCAGGTGGACGAACAGCCCCTGGCGTACACCGCAGCCGACACACTTGCGAGGGAAGGCGTCGCGCAGATCGCCGCGAGTCAGACTGGAGACGGGAAACTCGAAATGCGCTCCATCGTCGCCGATACTCGCCAGCCGCACGCCGGCATCGTTGTCATCGGGGGCGACGCTGCGCGGGGCGACAGCGGCGGGTGTTGTCCGCGACCAGGCTGCCGCGATGGACGGGCCGGCCCCATTGCCAGCTGAGTGGGCAGACGCGACGGCCTGCGAAGCTTCCGACGACTGGAACAGCCCCGTCGAGCCCATCACCGACTCGGATGCCGGATCCGAATCGCTGATCCAGGCCAGGATGGTGTCCTCATCCAGAGGGGCTTTGGACGAGATCAGGAATTTTTGGCCGCACTTGGCGCATCGGGCGCGATGTCCCACGGTGGCAGGGTCGACTCGGTATTTCTGGCTGCACGATGGGCAATGGACAACGATTTGCTGCGACATGATGTGTCCTCCCGTGCCGAGGGCTGCAGATGTGAAGCACGTCGTCTCGCGAAGGTGCGAATCAGAGATGCACTCGTGATTGTACCGCGAACGGTTACGAGTGTCGATGGATTTGTCCAGAAAGCGGGCCAACGGCCTGGAAAACGGGCGGGCGGGGCGGTCCTCGATCGCCGGGAAGAAGGCCGCCATGCGGACCTGCGGACCGGACGAAGGTGGGCGGTCGCCATCAGGCGGCTTACCATCGCCGGAGGAGTGAGTTATCGGGTTTCGTGCGGACGGTGCGGACCGGCCGAGCGAGACTCGGCCTCGAAAACGTCGGGAGGTTCACGTGCCTATTCAGATCGGCGGCCGGCCCGATGCCGGATTCGATGAGCCGTTACGCCTCTTATCCGATTGCCATCGTCGCATCGAGCGGTTCTTGGGCATCCTGGCCCACGTGACCAGGACACTGCAGGGGGGCGAGCTGGACCCTGAGAGCCGCCGGGCGCTGGAGTCGGCGCTTCGATACTTCCGGGTCGCTGCGCCCAACCACACCGCCGATGAGGAAGAGTCGCTCTTTCCGCGGCTCAGGAGCACGTCTGCCGGTCAGGATCCTGCACTCATGGCCGTGGTATCCCGCCTGGAGCATGATCACCAGGCGGTTCGGGGCGGCCACGACGTTGTGGAGCGACTCGGGCGGCAATGGCTCGAGCGGAATCATCTGGCCGCCGACGAAACGCGAGAACTGCTCGAACACATCGAAGCGCTCGAGCAGGCCTACGCCGAACACATTCATCTTGAAGACGCGGAAGTCTTTCCGGCAGCCGGCCGTTTGCTGGACAGTCGTGAACTCGCCGACGTCGGACGGGAGATGGCCTCTCGTCGTGGGTTGAACATCGAGGATACCCTGTCGCTGTGACCGGGGTGCGAGCGTCCCGCCCGCCTCGAACGCGGACAATCATGCATTGCCGGCTTGTTGTGGTGCACGCTTCCAGCGTGCATAGGCCGCAGGCGCGGATGCCTGCACCACAACCGGCACGCCGGACATGCACAAGCCGTCAGCAGAAATAAAGGCAGGCGAGACGCTCGCCCAACAACGCTGACGCCCGTTCTCCAAGGCCAAGCTATCGGGCAGAACGGCTGGTGGGTGAACCGGCAGCGCTCAACTGGTCTGCACCGAGTTGCGTCAGCGTCCGATCGATCATGTCGGCCCAGAGCCGATAGCCCGCATCGGTGAGGTGCAGGCCATCACGCGACAGGTCTTGCCGGAGCAGGCCCTGATCGTCAGCAAAGGGTGCATACACGTCCATGAAGGGGCAGCCGAAATCAGCCGCGATCTTCTCGAGTCGTGCGTTGAACTGCACGATCAGTGGCTTCAGTCCGGCGAAGCGGTCGCGCGTGGGGAACAGGCCGACGATGACGAGCTTCACGTCGGGACGCCGCTCGCGGATGCGGCGGACGACCTCGCGGTAGCAGGCTTCGATCTCATCGAGGCTGGGCGTGCCGTGCCGCCACAACTCACCCAGGTCATTCACACCGTTTTCGAGAAAGACGATGCCGGGGTTGCAGTCGAATACGGACTGCTCCAACCGGTGCAGGACGCCGCGCTCGCCGATCCCGATTCGATCTGACGAGATGCCGCGGTTGACGATCCTCCGCCCGGGCAGGAGGCGATCCTGCATGAAGCCTTCGATGTGTGACGAGCCGACGAGGACGATGTTTCGCTTCTCGCGGTTTTCCCGTTCGAACTGCTCGACCCGCCGGTAGTAGTGCTTCGCCCAGTCGATCGCGGCGGGGCGGCTGGCCGGTTGCGTAGCCGGTTCGCTCGCCACCGCAGTCACGGCCAGACCCAGGATGACGATGAGTTCATTTCGCAGCAGCTCAGCAGACATCTTCTCCTCCTGACGTCGAAAGGCGTCGGTTGGAATAGTGTTTCGATCTCGAGGCGGGTGCCGGTTCTCCATCAGGCCGGAGTACGGAATACGGTTCACCCATACAGGCTGGAGCTCCCTTACCATCGGCTCGCGTCTGCGCAAAGCCAAGCCGCTTCGGGGTCTGATTCGGATACGGGACAACCCTGGTGCAATCTCGCGAGGTCGTGTTGTGCCGCCCCGGCGACGCTTTAAAGATGAAAAAATCAGATTAATGTAGAAAGCCTCTTGCTCGGTACAGGCCCGTGCGCTATAGTTCTACCTGAATATGGGCAAATAACCAAGCATCGGTTGCCGGTCTGAGAGGGTTTCACCGTGCTGAGCAAGACTGCTGAATACGCACTTCGAGCGGTGGTCGCCATTGCCAAGGTCGAGGAAGAGCGGCCGGTTCTGGCCCGTGAGATCTCCAGCAAGGGCCACATCCCCAACAAATACCTCTCCAAGGTCCTGCGGGATCTTGTCCATGCGGGTGTGCTCACGTCGACCCGAGGCATCGGGGGCGGCTTCCGGCTGAAGCGGCGGGCCAACAAGTTGAAGTTGATCGACGTGGTCAAGCCATTCGACGATATCCCTGCCCGCAGCCGCTGCCCGCTCGGCCATGCCAAGTGCACGGACGAGAACCCCTGTGCCATGCACGATCAGTGGCGGCCGGTCAAGGAAGCATTCCGCAGCCTGCTCGACGACACCACCATCGCCCAACTGGTGGCCAAAGAGCACGAGATCGAAGCCGCCAAGAACTCCAACGCCAAGTAAGCATCCAAGCACCGTCTTTTGTGGCGTCCGAATAGGACGGACCTCGCGCCAGCCTCGCGATCGGTCCTCCACGCGCGTGCGGAGAGGGCGGGGCAGATGACCCGAGCGCCTCGGCAAATGGCCAACGGCAGCGCCGCCACGGCAAGCCGTTCGTTCCTCAGCCAGGCGGCTTCGCGCCCGATTAACGAACCAAGCCTCGAGAAACGACCTGCTCGTGAACAGATCCCGAATTTCCTTCACCTGCACACGAGGCTTTGTGGGGCAGATGCTCCGGAAACCGGCCGACGCGGGTTCGGCATGGGGGTTGCCTAGTTCCGAGTGAGTGCTGATCGGAGCCGGGCCGGTTATCGGCCCGGTGGAAGCGCCGCGGATGGGCTTGTCTTGCCAGATATCGTGTGCGGCTTTAGACTTACCGTTTTGTGGGTCCTTCCTGCCGCCGGCCGCTCGCGGCGGTTCAAAGTCGCCGATACTGACGGACTGGAATTACCCGATATACAGCAGGGGACTGAACGAGCACACGCGGGGGATGGATTGCCTTCGCAGCAATTTGTGAAAGATGTAACGGAGTCCTGACTGAGGACGTACACAATGACGAGCCTGAGCAACATTCAGCAGGGCATCAGCCGAAGCGGGGCGGTGGCGGCGCCGTATGAGCAGGCCCTGTTCGCCGAACTGCAGATGGCCATGGATTTCTACGACCGCGCGCCCGACGCCCTCATCCAGATCCTGCACCGGGCGCAGGAGCTGTTCGGCTACCTGCGTGAGGACGTCATCCGGTACATCGCCCACGAGCTGCGGCTGCCCATCAGCCAGGTGTACGGCGTGATCGGGTTCTACTCGTTCTTCAGCCGCGTGCCGCAGGGCAAGCACACGATCAACGTCTGCACGGGGACGGCCTGCTACGTGCGGGGGGCTGAAACGGTGTTGCGGGCATTCGAGAAGGAATTGGGAATCCGCAACGGCCAGACCACGGCCGACGGACGGTTCAGTCTTCGCTGCGCTCGCTGCGTGGGCGCGTGTGGGCTGGCTCCGGTGGCCATGGTGGGTGACCGCGTGCACGGGCAGTTGAAGAGCAACGAGATCAAGAAGCTTTTGAAGGCATACAAATGACGCTCAAGGAACTGTACGAGTGGCGGGAGCAAGCGAAAGCGTCGCTCGCTCTGCGGCTGGGGAAGGCGCCGGAGAGTCGGCCCGATGCGCCGTGCGCCTATCGGGAGGTCCTGGTCTGTGCGGGCGGAGCGTGTGTCAGTTGCGGTTGCGCGAGCGTGGCCACCGCGTTTCGGGAGGTCCTGGGTCAGCGCGGCCTGCGCGAGTACGTCAAGCTCATCGAGACGGGCTGCGTGGGCTGCTGCGACCTTGGCGTGGTCGTGCAGGTGATGCCCGATGCCGTCCTGTACGTCAAGGTGACGGAGAAGGACGTCAAGCGGATCGTCGAAGAGCATTTGCGCGACGGCAAGATCGTGACCGATCTGCTCCACAAGGCCGAGGACGGGCAGCCCTATCGCACGGCTGCCGAGATGCCCTTCTTCAAGCACCAGCTCAAGGTCGTGCTGGAGAACTCCGGCCTCATCGACCCGCAGAACATCGACGAGTACATCGCTCGCGACGGCTATCTCGCCTTGCAGAAGGCATTGGGCGGCATGGCCCCCAAGCAAGTGGTGGAAGAGCTGCTGGCGAGCGGCCTGCGAGGGCGGGGCGGCGGCGGGTTCTCCGCGGGCGTTAAGTGGCAGATGCTGGCGGCCGCTCCCGGCCCGACCAAGTACGTGATCTGCAACGCCGACGAGGGGGACCCCGGCGCCTTCATGGACCGAAGCGTCCTGGAAAGCGATCCGCATCGCGTGCTGGAAGGCATGCTTATTGCCGGTTACGCGACGGGGGCCAGCAAAGGCTTCATCTACGTGCGGGCCGAGTATCCGCTGGCCATCAAGCGGTTACAGACCGCGATCAGTCAGGCCCGCGACAAGGATCTGATCGGCGAACGCATTCTGGGCACGGACTACTGCTTCGATATCGAGATCCGCGTGGGAGCTGGCGCGTTCGTGTGCGGCGAGGAAACCGCGCTGATGGCCTCGGTCGAGGGCCGCCGCGGCATGCCTCAGCCCCGTCCACCGTATCCCACGCAGTCGGGCTTGTACGGCAAGCCGACGATCATCAATAACGTCGAGACGTACGCCAACGTGCCGCCCATCATCCGCAACGGCGGAAAATGGTTCAGCCAGATCGGCACGCCCAAAAGCCCGGGCACCAAGGTGTTCGCTCTGGCCGGCAAGATTCGCAACACGGGTCTGGTCGAAGTGCCCATGGGCACGAGCCTGCGCCAACTGGTGTTCGACATCGGCGGAGGCGTGCCCAACGGCCGCACGTTCAAGGCGGCTCAGACCGGCGGCCCGTCGGGCGGTTGCATTCCCGCCCAGCATCTGGACACGCCGCTGGACTTCGACTCGCTGCAGGCCATCGGCTCCATCATGGGTTCGGGCGGTCTGATCGTCATGGACGACAGCTCGTGCATGGTGGACGTCGCCCGGTTTTTCATGGACTTCTGCGTGGACGAATCGTGCGGCAAGTGTCCGCCGTGCCGCATCGGCACACGGCAGATGCTGCACATGCTCACCCGTATCACGCGGGGCGAAGCTCGGCCCGACGAACTCGAGCGGCTGGAAGGCCTGGCCGGCGTGACCGCCATGGCCAGCCTGTGCGGCTTGGGGATGACCGCGCCCAATCCCATCCGCAGCACGCTGCAGCACTTTCGCGAGGAGTACGAGGCGCACATTCGCGACCATCGCTGCCCGGCCGGCGTGTGCCGTCAGCTCCTGCGTTACAGCATCGACGTCGACAAGTGCACCGGCTGCGGATTGTGCGCTCGCGCGTGCCCCGCGGCGATCATCCACAAGTTCGACGACAAGCGCAAGTATTGGATCGAGACGGACGGGTGCGTCCACTGCGGCGAGTGCTTCGAGGTGTGCCGGTTCGATGCGGTCCTCAAGCAGTAGGTGTGACTGGAAGGAGTGATGTGGCCGGTTTCCGCCTATGACTGATAAACGGCGGATCGGCCACTGACAAGGTTATGAGCGAGATTCGCGTTACCATCAACGGCCAGGAATTGACGCTCGAGTCCGGCCCCACCATCCTGGAGGTCTGCCGGGCGAACGGCATCCACGTCCCCACGCTCTGTCACTACGATGGGCTCAAGGACATCGGAGCGTGCCGCTTGTGCATCGTGGAGATCCAGGGCCAGCGCCGGCCCGTTCCGGCCTGCACGACGCCGGCCGAGAACAACATGGTCATCCGCACGCACACGCCGCTGCTGGAGGATTTGCGCCGCCAGACGCTGGAGCTCATCTTCGGCGAGCGCAATCACATCTGCCCGTTCTGCCCGCGGAGCGGCAATTGCGAGCTGCAGACCGCGGCGTACGAGCACCACATGGACCATGTGCGGTACGACTACCTCTTCCCGCAACTGCCGGTGGACAACTCGCATCCGCGGATCGCGCTGGACCACAACCGCTGCATTTTGTGCACGCGGTGTATCCGGGCGTGCGACCAGTGGGTGGGGGCGCACGTGCTGGATCTCGATCACCGCGGCTCAGCGACGCTGCTCATCGCCGACGAGGGTGTGCCGCTGGGCGAGTCGTCGTGCGTATCGTGCGGCACGTGCGTGACGGTTTGCCCGACGGGGGCTCTGTTCGAAAAGCGTAGCGCCCACTGGCAAGGCCGGCTGCCGCTGGAGCTGACGGAGACCATCTGCCCCAGTTGCGGCGTGGGATGCCGGATCAACGCGTCCGTGCGGCACCGCCAGATCGGCAGCGTGACGTCGGCCGGCGGACCCAACGGCAACTGCGTGCTCTGCGAGCGTGGCCGTTTCGGCCTGGTTAACCCCAAGCGAGGCAGAATCGATGAGATCAAGGCTCGCCGCGGCGCCCAGTGGATCAAGCGTTCGCTCAACGAGGTCGTGCGCGAATGCGCGAATCGCCTGAGCACCGCTCCCATTCACCATGATCCGTCGCGGGTCATTGGTCTGTTCAGCCCGCGGCTGCCGCTGGAGACGCTGGCGGCCTGTCAGAGCTTCATCACTCGCGTGGTGGGCAGCCCTCGGTGGTCGATCGTCGACCGAGCCGATGCCGCCGGCGTGCGGGAGGCCCTCGACCTGGACAACCGCTTGGCTCCGCTGGCCGGTCTGAATGACCTCGACGAGTCGGACATGTTCCTGTTGCTGGGCTGCAACCTCGAGCGATCGCATGGCGTGATCGCCTCGTACGTGCGGCGGGGCGTGCTGCATCGCAAGGCCAAGCTGGTCAAGGTGAACCCGCGGCACACGTGGCTCAGCGACTGGACGGACATCAGCCTGCAGATCGAGCGGGGCAAGGACACGGTGGTGCTGGCGGCCATGCTCAAGTACCTGTGGGAGATGGGCCGGGCCAAGCTGACGCTGCCGCCGGAGCTCGAGAAGAAGCTGCGGGCGCTGGACGACGACGAGATCACGCGGCAGGCGGGCGTGCCCGCGGCCGACATCCGCCGGGCGGCCGAGCTGTACGCTAACGCGAAGAGTCCGATGATCCTCTGCGGCCGGGGCATCACCCGCCGTGGCTCGGCCGGCATCACCGCGGCCATGAACCTGGTCAAGGCGTGCCGGCAGAAGACACCCACCGGGCGGTGGCGGCTGATGGAACTGTCCATGGGCGCCAACAGCGCCGGGGCACGGCTGCTCGGCCCGGCTGGCGTGGATATCCGGATGCTCGAGCCGCAGAGCGCCGACGTCGCCTTCGTGGTGCTCGGCGACGAGGAGCCCACCTGGGAACGCGACTGGATGGAGCGGCTGCGGACGGTGAGCTTCGTGGTGGCCATGATCGCTCGCGAGCACGACGTCATGGACATCGCCCACGTGGTGATTCCGACGGCCAGTTGGGCCGAGCGGGAGGGCACGTTCGTGAACCTGGAGGGTCGCGTGCAGAAGAGCACGCGGCTGATGGATCCGGCGCCGTACTGCGTGGACGAGGTGGCGTTCTTCGAGTCGCTGGCCAAGACCTGGCGCGGACCTTACTGTGGGTGGTCCGCTCCCGACATTCCCGAGACGATCCGCCACCTGGCCGATGGCCATATGGTCCCGTGCCAGCCCAAGGAAAAGCCGATCGACCTGTCGGGTCTCGAGAAGATGGTGGAAGAATGAGAAGTGTGAGAGCTCTCAGCTATCAGCTCTCGGCTGTCAGCTTTCGGCTGTCAGCGGTGAGCCGGAGCAATGGCTCATAGCCCACGGCTCATAGCACACAGCTTGAGCCCATGGCTCACGGCCCTGTGGAGATGCGAGATGAGTGAGAACAACACCGGCAGGAAACGGATTGCAACCGTGTGGCTGTGCGGCTGCTCGGGTTGCCACATGTCGTTTCTTGACCTGGATGAAAAGCTGATCGACCTGGCTCGGCTCGCCGACGTGGTCGCCTCGCCGATCGCCGACGTGAAGGACATCCCGGAATGCGACATCGGGCTGGTCGAAGGCAGCGTGGCCAACGAGGAGAACCTCGAAGTGCTCAAACACCTGCGGGCCAAGGCCAAGGTCCTGGTCTCGCTGGGCGACTGTGCGGGCTTCGGTTGCGTGCCCATGCTGCGTAACCAGTTTTCCAATGAGGAAGTGCTCGAGCGGGCGTATGTGGAAGTGGAGAGCACGGCCTTCGGCGAGGTGCCGACGGTTGAAGTGCCCAAGCTGCTGCCCAAAGTGCTGCCCATCCACGAATGCGTGAAGGTGGATGCGTGGATTCCGGGGTGTCCGCCCAGTCCCGAGGCGATTTGGGCTGCGGTTTCGGGCCTGCTGACCGGACAGCCGGCGGAGAAGAAGGTCGCGCTGGCTTACGACTAAGATCCGAATGACGAAGCCAGAATGACGAATGACGAATTTTTCCTCCGGCTCATAGCTCACAGCTTTTTCGTCATTCGTCATTCGGATTTCGGCATTGCTCAACGGAGTTGAGGTGCTAGAGTGTCTCGCGTAATCAAGATCGATCCCGTTACCCGCGTCGAGGGGCATGGCCGTGTGACCGTGCACCTGGACGAGTCCGGCAAGGTAACGGCGGCTCGCTTTCACGTGGTGGAGTTCCGGGGCTTCGAGAAGTTCTGCGAGCGGCGGCATTTTTCGGAGATGCCGACACTCACCGAGCGCATCTGCGGCATCTGTCCGGTGAGCCACCACTTGGCCGCGGCCAAAGCGGTGGACGCCATCTGCGGCGTGCAGCCCACGCCGACCGCCCGCATGCTGCGCGAGCTCATGCACATGGGCCAGATGATCCAGTCGCACGCCCTGAGCTTCTTCCACCTGTCGTCGCCCGATTTGCTCCTGGGGTTCGATTGTCCGCCCGAGAAGCGCAATATTTTCGGCGTGATTTCGGCCAACCCGGAGATTGCCCGGCAGGGTATCCGGCTGCGGCAGTTCGGCCAGGAAGTCATCGCCGCGGTGGGGGGGCGCAAGATCCATCCCGACGTCTGCGTGCCGGGCGGCATGAACCGCTCTCTCAAGGTCGAGGATCGCGACCGGCTGCTTCAGGGCGTGCCCGAAGCCAAGGAAATCACGCGGGCCGGCATCAAATTGCTGCTCGGCTACTACGAGGCCAACCGCGAGTTCGTGGACACATTCGCGAGCTTCCCTACCAACTACATGGGCCTGGTCACTCCCGAGGGCAAGCTCGAGCACTATGACGGCTTGCTGCGGATGATGAGCCCGTCCGGCGAACTGCTCGAGGATCTGTACGATCCCAACAGCTATCTGTCGCTGATCGCCGAAGCCACCGAGGACTTCTCGTACCTGAAGTTCCCGTTCTATCGGCCGCTCGGCTATCCCGAGGGCTCGTATCGCGTGGGCCCGCTGGCTCGGCTCAATGTGTGCGACAGCACCGGTACGCCCGAGGCCAACCGGGAACTGGAGACCTTCCGCCAACTCAACGGCGGCGGCAAAGTCGAAGGCTCGATGTACTACCACTACGCCCGGCTGGTCGAGATCCTGTTCGGCATCGAGCGCGTCGAGCAACTGCTCAACCACGCCGACATTTGCGGCGACGACCTTATCGCCGAGAGCTACCAGATTCTGCCCGAGGGTATCGGCGTGATCGAAGCGCCGCGGGGCACGCTCTTCCATCATTACATGGTGGACGAGAGCGGAGGGATCGAGCGGGTCAACCTCATCGTCGCTTCCGGTCAGAACAACTACGCCATGAACAAGGCCGTCATGGACGTCGCGCTGCGCCACGTGGACGGCGCCAACCTGACCGAGCCCATGCTCAACAAGGTCGAGGCGGCCATCCGTTGCTACGATCCGTGTCTGTCGTGCAGCACGCACGCCATCGGCCAGATGCCGCTGCGGATCGAACTGCTGGATGCGTCGGGAAACGTCATCGACGTGCTCGCGCGGGGATGATCGGGCGTTTCTCGCCGCGCCGCCCTGTACCCATTTGCCCGCGCCGGGACTTTCGACCGTGTCTCAACCCATTCGCATCATCGCCTGGGGCAACATGGGACGTCGCGACGACGGCTCGGCGCTGGTTCTGGCCGAACGGCTGGCCGAGCGCTACGCGGGCGTATCGGACGTAGTCGTGCAGGAGTATCACCAGCTCGGTCCCGAACTGGTGGATGATCTGCACCACTGCCGGCTAGCCATCTTCGTGGACGCTCACGCCCACGAGGACGGAGCGGATGTGACGTTCGGGCGCCTGCTGCCCGCCCAAACGGGCGGTCTTGACACACATCATTGTCCGCCCGACGTGCTATTGGGACTCACCGCCGCCATGCATCTCAATGTGCCCGAGGCCTGGCTGGTGGGCATTCGGGGATACGACTGGGATTTCGGCGACATACTCAGCGAGCGGACCCGCCAGGCGATGCTCGAAGCCGAGGAGAAGATCGTCGCACTTCTGGACGATGCCCTTGGAAAAGGGTCAACGTCCTCTGCCGGGGGGCAGCCGGCCACCTCGTGAGGGCGGCGGCTGGCGAGTCTGGAGGAGATTGCACGTTTCACGGACGATTGGCGGAGCTTTATAATGGTCCGTTCCGCCCGGAACTGCCGGGCGCTCCCCACACTGGCCCGAGGAGATTCATATGCGGCAGGTCATCGAGGGATCAGGAGCATTCGTGCGTTTCCCGGCCGTCTTCACTTACGGGCTATCGGTCGGCCTTGCCTTGGCCAGCATGACGTTCGCCCAGAGCACGGCTCAGACGGGCGACGTGCCGTCGGCCGCCGCACAATCCACCGCCGGTCAACCTACCGCGACGCAACCGGCGGCCGACCGGCCTGCGCCTGTCATCCACGTTGAGAAAACCGAGCACGACTTCGGCGACGTGTGGGTCGGCTCCGACGTCCAGCAGACCTTCGAGATCCACAACCGTGGCAACGCGCCGCTGGAAATCCGCAGCGTCCGTGTGGATTGTGGTTGCACGACCGTTGGCGATTATCCGAAAGTCATTCAACCGGGCCAGTCCGGGCAGTTCCTGTTCGGGCTCAAGACCACGGGGCTCAACGGTCGTATCGCTCCCAAGAAGATCAACATCGCCTCGAACGATCCGGTTACGCCCAACCTGACGCTCCAACTGGTCGGCACGTTCCGCAAGCGGATCGACATTCAGCCGGCTGCCGCCTCGTTCGGGACGATCATCACCAACGAACCCATCACGCAAGTGGTGAGAATCCGCAACAATACCGACACGCCGCTGAAGCTCGAGCTTCAGCCGCTGGCGTCCGAACAGTTCAAGGTGGGACTGACCGAGAAGGAACCGGGCAAGGTGTTCGAGCTCAGTTTCACCACGGTCACACCGTACAAGCCCGGTTTTCTGGGCGTCGTGGCCAATCTTCAAACCAACATAGAGGAAGAAAAAATCCTTCGCGTGCAGGCTTCCGGCCGCGTGCCCCACCGGCTCGACCTGTACCCGTCGGCTACCCGGTTCACGCCTTCGCCGCGTAGCATGCCCGGGCAGAACCAGGGCTCGCTGCAGTTCTGGCTCAACAACTATGGGGCCAGCCTGGTCAATGTGAAGCAGGCCAGCGTCGATGATGCGACGTTCAAGACCACCGTTGATGCTCGGTCGCCGGGCAAGGCTTTCCGGATCCAGGTCGATGTTCCGGCCGGCGCGGTCATTCCTGCCGAGGGCCGCGTGCTGACCGTGGAGACAGATGATTCGGAGTTGCCCACGCTCCAGGCTCGCATCTATCCGCCGCCGGGGCAGAATCCGGCGCCGGCCAACTTGGCGGCTCAAACCCAGCCGGCCACGCCGCGGATTCGTCCCGCCGAGTTGCTGGTCGGCAAGCCCGCGCCGGCGTTCTCGCTCGACACGTTCGACGGCCGGCCCATCGGCAGTGCCGATCTCGTGGGCAAGGTCACCGTGCTCAACTTCGTCTCACCCGCTTGCGGATTCTGCAAGAAGCAGATCCCGGAATTGGAGAAGATTCGCGCGGCCTACCAGGACAAGGGCATCCGCTTCGTCAACGTGGTGACCACGAACCCCAGCGGTCGGCGCGAATACTCGGCGGCCGAGATCACGCAGTTGATGACCAGCCTGGGCTCGCACCTTGAAGTTGCCGCCGACACCGGATTTGGCGTGGGCCGCATGTTCCAGGTGGATGGTTTTCCCACCTGCGTCGTCGTCGGCAAGGATGCACGGATTGCCGCGGTCAACATCGGGTTCAACAAAGTGGAGTTCGTGCGGGGCCAGCTTGATGCTCTGCTCGCGGGCAAGCCCGTGCCGGCGGCCTCGCGGCCGCAGCCGTGACCACCGATGACACGGAGAACAGCTCTCCGCAGACCGTCTTCCCTGCTCGCATGAGGGCCGCAGTCAAGAGACGGGAGCGTCAGCCCCGTTCGGTTGTGAGCAGACGATGGTCTGCCCCGAGCTCGGCGGCAGTGCCGATCCCATCGGTGAACCGCGCCAGCGTCCTCCGACGTCCCGACCGACGACACCAACCGCGTTGCATCTGGAGTTCCTGTCTAAGCGGCTCTCCATGAAACAGAAGGGGCGAGACGCTTCGATTTCCGTCGCCGGCCGGGGGCGCCGCGCGATCGGCAAGTCCGCGGGGGATAAGAGGCCTTTGGGGACCGGGGTCCCGGGCTTGGCCGGTCGTCGGCAAGCTGGCCTGACGTGATCGTCGGCCGTAGCCGACCGTCAGCGGGTCGGTGGTCCGGGACCGGCGCGTGCCGGGCAGGAGACTTCCCAGGCCGCCGCCGTCCGTTACAATAACCAGTTCTCGACATGCCTTCCCCCGTGGGGGAGGTTGGCGCTGGGCGGGGCCGGCCGGGCCTTGCAGGCTGTCCGCGCGGACAACAACAGGAACGACCAGACACATGCGAACCTCTGACCAGATCCGACGTGAGTTCATCGAGTTCTTCGTGGGCAAGGCTCACACCGCCGTGCCGTCCGCGCCCGTCGTACCCGTGGACGATCCCACGCTCATGTTCACCAACGCCGGCATGAACCAGTTCAAGGACGTGTTCCTGGGGACGGGCAGCCGGCCATACCGTCGTGCGGTCGACACCCAAAAGTGTATCCGCGTCTCGGGCAAGCACAACGACCTCGAGGAAGTGGGCCGTGACACGTACCACCACACGTTCTTCGAGATGCTCGGCAACTGGTCGTTCGGCGATTACTTCAAGAAGGAAGCCATCGCCTGGGCGTGGGAACTCCTGACGCAGGTGTGGGGCCTGCCCAAGGATCGGCTCTACGCGACCGTGTTCGCCGGCGACGAACATGAAGGCCTGGACGCCGACGAAGAGGCGGCGAAGCTCTGGACCGAGGTCACCGACATCGACCCTGCGCACGTGCGGCGCTTCGGCAAGAAGGACAACTTTTGGGAGATGGGGGCGACCGGTCCATGCGGGCCGTGCAGCGAGATCCATATCGACCTGACGCCGGACAAGTCCGGCGGCAAGCTGGTCAACGCCGGCGACCCGCGGGTCATGGAGATCTGGAATCTCGTTTTCATCCAGTTCAACCGCGATGAATCGGGCAAGCTCACGCCGTTACCCGCCCGGCACGTGGACACGGGTATGGGCTTCGAGCGCATCGTGGCCGTGCTCCAGGGCAAGCAGAGCAACTACGACACCGATGTGTTCGCGCCGCTGCTCGGCAAGATCGGCGAACTGACCGGACATGCGTACACCGGCGCCGTCGGCCCTGATGCTCACGTGGACAACGCCATGCGGGTGATCGCTGATCACGTCCGCATGCTGACGTTCTCCATCACCGACGGGGCCAAACCCAGTAACGATGGCCGCGGCTACGTCCTGCGCCGCCTGCTCCGGCGAGCCGCCCGCTTCGGTCGGCAGCAGTTGGGCCAGACGCAGCCGTTCATCCACAAGCTCGTGCCCACCATCGTCGAGACCATGGGTGACGTCTTCCCCGAGCTCAAGGGATCGGCGGACCGCGTCATGCAGCTCATCCGCGAGGAGGAGGAGAGCTTCGGCCGCACGCTCGATCGCGGCATCGCCCTGTTCGAGCAGGCCGCCAAGAGCGGCAAGACCATCTCCGCCGCTGACGCGTTCAAGCTCTACGACACGTACGGCTTCCCCATCGATCTGACCGTGCAGATGGCAGGCGAGCGCGGCATGAGCGTGGATGAGACGGGCTTTGCCGACCTGATGGCCGAGGCCAAGGAAAAGGCTCGCGCCGCCGCCAAGCAGCACGTGGTGGTGGCCGTCGAAGGCGAGTTGCCTCCCACGCAGGATTCGCCCAAGTATCTCGGCCGCGCCGCCGAAGCCCGGGTGCTCGGCTGGGTGGTCCGCAACGCCTTCATCAGCAACGGCTCGCTGACCGAGGCCGACGGCCAGACCGCCCTGGTGCTCGACAAGACGTGCTTCTATGCCGAGCAGGGGGGGCAGATAGGTGACACTGGTCAGATCCGGACGGGCACGGGCGTGTTCGAGGTGATGACCACGCAACGGCTGGGCGACACCGTCCTGCACGTCGGGCAGGTGACGGACGGCACGGTCGAGGCCGGCCAGGCCGCCCAGCTCGAGGTCGCCGCCGTTCGCGACCTGACGCGCAAGAACCACACCGCCACCCACTTGCTGCACTGGGCCCTGCGGACCGTGCTGGGCGAGCACGTCAAGCAGCACGGTTCGGTGGTCGATCCCGAGCGGCTGCGGTTCGACTTCGATCACAACGCCCCGATGACCGCCGACGAGATCGCGGCCGTCGAACGGCTGGTCAACGAAAAGATCTACGCCGATCTCGACGTCTCCACGCGCGAGCTGCCCATCGACGAGGCTCGAAAGCTGCCGGGCGTGCGGGCGTTCTTCGGCGAGAAGTACGGCGACGTCGTGCGCGTGGTGAGCATCGGGCCTGACTCGTTCTCGGCTGAGTTCTGCGGCGGCACGCACCTGGAGCGTACGGGCCAGATCGGGTTCTTCAAGATCGTGGCCGAGGAAGGCATCGCCAAGGGCGTGCGCCGCGTCACCGCAGTCACCGGCCCGCGAGCCGTCGAGCACGTGCAGCAGCTCGAACGCACAGCCAAGGAGGCGGCCGGCCTGCTGAACACCGGCCCCGAGCAGTTGCCCGCTCGCATCGCCGCCATGCAGGAGGAGATCAAGAAGCTCCGCAAGCAGTTGACCAAGGGGGCGGCCGCAGACGTGAAGGGCGTCCGGCAGAAATTGCTCGAAGAGGCTGAGCGTGTCAACGGCGCCGCCATCATCGTCGGCGAGTTGCCCGAGGTGCCCGTCGAGCAGATTCGCGAGGCCGCCGACTGGCTGCGCTCGCAGGCGGGATCGGCCGCCGTCTGCCTGGGCGTCGTCGCCGAGGGCAAGCCCATGCTCATCGCGGCGGTGACCGACGACCTGATCGCCAAGGGCGTCAAGGCGGGCGATCTCATCAAGCACATCGTGCCGGCCATCGACGGCCGCGGCGGCGGCAAGCCCAACCTCGCCCAAGCCGGCGGCAACAAGCCCGAAGGCATCCCCGATGCCCTCGCCGCTGCTTCCGCCTGGGTCCGCGAGAGGCTAAGCTAGTGCCGTTACGCTCGGGGGGCGGGTGTCTCGCCCGCCTCTTGACTCACTTCTGGGAGCCTGCGCTCCGTTCTGCGGGTTCACCGTGGCGAAGCGTCACGTTGTCGAGGCTCGCGTCAGTGTGAAGATCGTCACCTCCGGCCGGGCATTGAACCGGACTCGCATCACCCATCCCAATCCTCGGTTGACGTACAGGTTCTTGCCGGCCAGCGACGAATGTCCGGCAGCGAATTGGCGGTGACGTACTGGCAGCACCGGCGGGCCGAATAAGGGGATGTTCACTTGGCCGCCGTGCGTGTGACCGGACAGCATCCAGTCGAACGGCCGATCGAGCAGGTCCACGAACGTATCCGGATTGTGCGACAGCACGATGGTGGGAGCGGTGGACGGCAGGGCGGCGAAGGCGACGTCGGGCCGGTACTGCTCGCCCCACAGGTCGTCCATGCCGACGATGTGCAGTTCCGATCTGCCCCGGCGGAATGTGACCACCTCGTTCCGAAGCGCTCGTACCCCTTCGCCGGCCAGCGCGTTGACCGCCCGTTGGGCCAGACCAGCCATCCCGCCGCCCGGCCGACAGGCGCCGTACTCATGATTGCCCAGGCTGGTCAGGACCGCCTCCCGGGCCCGCAGCCGGCTGACTAGCCGGGCCATGGGACCCACGGCCAAGTGGTGCGAATAGTGGACCAGATCGCCGGTGACCACGACCCAGTCGGTCTGCTGGCCGGCAATCCAGTCTATCCACTTTTGCAGGTAGTCGAGGGGGACGGACGAGCCGACGTGAAGATCGCTGATCTGGATAAGGCGGGCGCCTTCGAACTCCGGCCCAAGGTTCGCCAGAGGCATCTGCAGACGAGTGACAGCGGGCCAGACCGGCTCGATCCCGTAGGCATAGCCCGCGCCGCCAACGGCCAGGCCGGCCGAGCCCAGCATGCTCCCCAGCACGCGCCGGCGGGTGATCAGCCGCCGCCTCCCGGCGCCGGCAGACTCCGACGGCCCTGCTTCGAGATTTTTCGCTTCTCCACCCACGAACACGTCCCTTCCGTGCGTCTCGGGCGAGAGCCCGAGTGTACAAAAAGACAGGAGGTGACGCCAAATCACCTTCCCTGCAAAAACTTTCGGAGCGGTTGAAGCGTAGTACGCACAAAACCTGAGTTTTTTGGCTGCCGGGCGCGAAATTTCAAAGATTTTCCTTGGTGGGGCTTGAGCCGATTAGTATAATCACCGCTTAAGCGTTCGTCCCACCCCCCCGCCTACCTGGAGGGAGTAGCCGCCGTGGTGGTGGTTGCTGATTCGTTTTTGGCGGCACAGAGCAGCCTCCCGGGTGCGGTACCTCAAGCGACGCATTGAGTACCGGGTTTATTACCCTGGCTTTTTTTTAACACCGGCGAGGAGAGGCTCGTCGGTTTTGTGGAGAGTTTTGTTATGTCATCTGAGGAACCGGGACTGGAACTAGGTGAGAGTTTGCAGCGTGTGGCGGACCTGAAGTTCGCTTTGTATCATCGGCCGCTGCATCCGGAGCTTTTCCGGATTCACCACAGTCGCCACATTGAACGCGCTTCCTACCAGGCCGACATCTGGGTGATCGGCTTGTCGCATGTGCTGACGGTTCAGTCCGCCGGCCGCTGCGTCGCCGAGGTCACCACGGACGACTTGGAAGTCCTGCCGCAGAACGGGTTGGTCACTCACTTCCAGTTCCGCGGCGAGCGCGACCACATGGAAGAGTTCGATGACGGGATGCGGTACATCCTTTCGACCCAGGTCGAGCGGATGAACCAGAACCTGTTCCACGCTTCGCACCGGGACTTGCTGAACTACGGCAGCAACCGGGGCATCCTGGTCACGTTCAACGAGTGGGCTGGCGAGAACGAGCTCGTCCCGTTCAGCTTCATCGACTTTGAAGCTCGGGATCGCGAGTTCCACGTGCAGGCGTTCCACTCCTTCCCGGCGGACTACACGATCATCAAGACGCAGTCGATCGTGGAAGTCGGCGGACGACTGGCGCCCATCCGGCGCAACGGACAGCGCCGAGCGCTGTAAGGCTCAGCGGTTATCACGAACACGCATCCGGGGCGGGTCACTCGATCCGCCCCTTTTCGTTGCGCGAAGCGCGAGGGGCGGGCATCGACCGTCGGCGGCTCACGAGCCGAGCCAACGAGTACGAACGAGTCCGGACGCGCCCGCGTCTTCTGTAGCCGTTCTTCTGCCCCCGTAAGGGGCGGCAGCCACTAGCCGTACCGCCCCCGGTCGGCGACCGCGCTACCCATTCTTCTGCCCCGCAAGGGGCAGTAGTCACTCACCGGGCGGCGTAAACCCCCGGTCGGCAAGCGTGCCACCCGACCCCACCATCATGGGAAGGAGCCCCGGCAGGGGTGACAGACAAGCCATGGCAGCGGAAAACGGTGTATGTCGTGAGCCGTCATGTCGGAGGGCTGCATTGTCCACGGATCGCAGAGGGGGCGCCTTGTTCGGGGCTGACCGTCATCTGCGCACGATCGAACGGGGGGCTGGGGTTGCCCAACCGTCGGCCTGTCCGGCCCACAGCCCACAGCTCACAGCTTTCTTCCAAGGAAACTACACCCGGAGGGATTCGAACCCCCAACCCTCGGTTCCGAAGACCGATGCTCTGTCCAATTGAGCTACGGGTGCAACGTCTTGACGATCTTGCGCTTGCCCCGGACAACGTCCGAACGAGCCTGCTCGGCTGAGCCAGCCCCGGTGCCCCCCTTGGGGGGCGCCACCGGCGCGTTTGCCGCGGGCGGCCTCGCCCGGGCGGGCATGCCAGGGCAAGCTCAGTTTGACATATTCAACCCGCCCCGTCAATCGGGAGCGGGTGATGCGAATGAATGCATCGCGGAAGTGGCTGACAGGAGGGAACGGAGGTAGCAGAGAAACGGTTCTCTGTGGATTGAGGCAGATGGGAGAACGGCGCACGGCGCGGGCCGGGATTCTGCAGGGAACAGGCGGGCAAGGTGCCCGCCTCCCAAAGTCGCAGGTCAGCACGCTCTTGACGCTCGCGGGGTGTGGTGCCAGGCGAAGCCGGCGGGCTATTCGAGCGTGACCTCGACCGTGCCGCGGCGGTCGCCGCGTTGGATGGTCAGGCGCACGGTGTCGCCGGCCTTGTGTTCGCCGACGGCGGTGAGCAGATCGGCGACCGTGTCGACCGGCGTATCGTCGATGGCGGTGATGATGTCGCCGAGGATCCAGCGTCCGCGGGCGTCCTGCCGTGTGCCGATGAGGCCGGCGCGCTGCGCCGGCGAGCCCTCCTCGACGTGGATGATGAGCACGCCTTTGATGCCGAGTCGCCGGGCGAGGCTGTCGTGAGCCAGGGCGACGCCCATCTGTGGGCGAACCACGCGGCCGTGAGCGATCAACTCGGGCACAACGCGGTTGACGGTATCCACGGGGATGGCGAAGCCGATGCCCGCGCTGGCGCCGCTGGGGCTGTAGATGGCGGTGTTCACGCCGATCAGCCGGCCCGCGCTGTCGAGCAGCGGCCCGCCGGAGTTGCCGGGGTTAATGGCGGCATCGGTCTGAATCACGTCCTTGATGACGCGGTTGTTGAGCGAGGGGATTTGACGTCCCAGCGCGCTGACGATGCCAGTGGTGAGCGTCTGGTCGAGGCCGAAGGGGTTACCGATGGCGAATACCTTCTGGCCGACCTGCAGATCGGCCGACGTGCCGATGGGAATGGGCCGCAGCTTGCTGGCCGGCACGGAGATTCGCAAGACGGCCAGGTCGTTCTCCGGCGAGACGCCGATGACCTCGCCTCGCGAGGTGGTGCCGTCGGCGAGCGCGACTTCGAAGGTCACGGGACCGTTGGCCGCGCCGGCAACCACGTGGTAATTCGTGACGATATGGCCTTGTTGATCCCACACGAAGCCCGAGCCCGTGCCTTGGGGAATCCGCGTGACGTCCAGGCCGAAAAACCGGCTCTGAAGGGCGACGCTGGTAATGAACACCACCGACGGCGAGGCGTTCTCGAAGATGGCGATGGTGGCGGCCTCGTCGGCGGCCAGCTCGCCACGCGGCGTGACCACGCGAGGCACGGCAGCCTTGCGAGCCATCCAGTCGTCCGCCAGTCGATACATCGCCCAGCCCACGATCAAACCCAGCAGAATGGCCAGCAGCAGCGGCGTGTGAGAACGCGGCGGCGGGGGCTGGCGGCGAGGCGGCGTCTCGACGAACGGCGGCATGGGGGGTGGTTGGTGGTCGCTCATGATGTATCTTATCTACGTCGGTCGGTGTGACCCGCGGGCAGTCCTTTCCAGTATCGCCGGAGCATACTAATACACCAGAAGCTTGCCTTCCAACCGCTGTCTGGATGGCGGGATGGCGGAAGCCTTTTCTTGTATGCATGTCGAATGCGGAGCCCGCGGGGCAGGAGGGGCAAGGGCGGTGGATGGGCCGCCGCGTTGCTCCGGGGGGGCTGATTCTTTACAATCAGACAGGGCCGACGGCGTTTGTGTTCCGCTAAGCTTCGGAGCGATAGGCATTTGCAGATGAAATCCGTCTATCTGGAAACTTTTGGCTGCCAGATGAACGTGCTCGACAGCGAGCTGGTTCTCGGGCAGCTTTCGAGTATGGGCTATCAGCCGACCGACGATGTGCGGACGGCCGACCTCGTGCTGTTCAACACGTGCAGCGTTCGCCAGCATGCCGAGGACAAGGTCTACAGCCGGCTGGGCGAGGTGGCCAAGCTCAAGAAGCGCCGGCCGGACATGGTGGTGGGCGTCATCGGTTGCATGGCCGAACGCGACCACGACGGTATCCAGACCAAGGCGCCGCACGTCGATCTGCTCTGCGGGCCGGGGAATCTCAACGAGATCCCCAGTCTGCTGGCCGAGGTCCTCGAAGCTCGGGAGGCTGCGGAAGCCAGCCGTGCGGGCGGGCGGCTGCGGGGTGACGGTAACGCGCACCGACTGGCTGTCGCGCTGGAGCGGAATCATTCGCGGCGAACGCCGGCGGCCGAACGTACCAAGCTGTTCGACAGCATCGAAGCATTGGACCTGTCGCGCGACGTGCCGCCCGACGGACGTGTCCTGCAGTCGTACGTGCGCGTGCAGCGCGGCTGCGACAAGTTCTGCACGTTCTGCGTGGTGCCCTTCACGCGGGGGCCGGAGCGCAGCCGTCCGCCCGAGCACATCGTGCAGGAGATCCGCAAGCTGGCCGACCTGGGCGCCAAGGAAATCACGCTGCTCGGTCAGACGGTCAACAGCTACAAGTACCGCGACGAGTCGGGCAAGCTCGTGAACTTCGCCGACCTGCTGGAGCTCGTGCACGATGTGGGGGGGATCGAACGCATTCGCTTCGTCACCAGCTATCCCGGCGACTTCACCGACGACATCCTGCAGGCAATGCGCGACCTGCCCAAGGTCTGCGAGTACCTGCACATTCCCGCCCAGAGTGGCTCGAACGAGGTGCTGAAGCGCATGAAGCGGCAGTACACGGTCGAGCAATACGAAGAGCTCCTGGCCCGCGCCCGAGAGGTTGTGCCGGGGATCTCGCTGGCGGGCGATTTCATCGTGGGGTTCTGCGGCGAGACCGAGGCCGATCACGAGCAGACGCTCGCGCTGGTGGAGCGCACGCGGTACAAGAACATTTACATGTTCAAGTACTCGGAGAGGCCGGGCACGGTTGCCGACCGTCGGCTGCCGGACGACGTCCCCGAGGCCGTCAAGCAACGCCGTCACACCGAGCTAGCCGCGTTGCAGAAGCGCATGTGTCTGGCTCATCATCAAGCAATGGTCGGCCGTGAGATCGAGGTGCTCGTCGAGGGCTACAGCAAGGCCGCGATCAAGGCTCAGGAGGCGGAGCAGACGCGCGGTCACGAAGTGTCCTGGAAGCGCTCCGACCAGTTGACGGGCCGCAGTCGAGGCGATGAAATCGTCGTCTTTACCGGGCCCGAGACGCTCATCGGGCAGTTCGTCCGCATCCGGGTGACCTCGGCCACCGCCTTGACGCTGCATGGCGAAGTGGTGACGCAGGCCGACCGGCGGACGTCGTTGAACGTGCTCTGACGGCGGAGGCCAACGCTCGAACGGGGCTTTGGGGGGCGAGCATCTTGCCCGCCTCATGCGTAGGGTGGGCCTTGAACGTGCAGGTATTGTGGCGAAGGCATCCTGCCTGCACACGTGCACGCTGGAAGCGTACACCACAAAGTGTGCACCACAAAGCGAGCACCTCAGACTGCCGCCTGTGCACGATGCTCAGCCAACGGAGTGTGCTGAACCATGATCATCACCATCGACGGTCCGGCCGGTTCAGGGAAGTCCACCGCGGCCCGCAAGCTGGCGGCGGCGTTGGAGATTCCGTACCTGGACACCGGCGCGATGTACCGGGCGCTGACGTACAAGGCGCTCGAGACGGCCACGCCGTTGGATGATCCGGACGTGCTGGTCGAACTTGCTCGCCAGACCTCGATTCAACTCGATTGCGGTCCCACGCATGTGCGGGTGGTCATGGACGGCAAGGACGTCAGTGAGGCCATCCGCTCCATGCGGGTCAACCAGCATACGAGTTTCATCTCGCGCGTGCCGGGAGTTCGACAGGTGCTGGTGGAAAAGCAGCGGGAGATCGGCCGACAGTTGGGAAGCCTGGTCACCGAAGGGCGCGATCAGGGCAGCGTGGTGTTCCCGGACGCCGACGTGAAGTTCCTGGTGAACGCCGACGACGCCAAGCGGGCTGAGCGGCGGTACATCGATATGGTGGCCGAGGGCGAGGAAGTCGATTACGAAAAGGTGCTCGAAAACATTCGCAGCCGTGACGACAACGACCGCGCCCAGTGGGCCCCGTTGCTCGAGTCGGGCGAAGCCGTCGTAATCGATACCACGCGGATGAGCATTCACGAGGTGGTGGAACGGATGCTGGAAGTAGTAAGAAGCAGGGAACACGGGGCGAAAAGTGCGAAGTGAGCAGTGTCAAGTCAACAGTGCGAATCGGCGAGTCAGACATCCGAGGTGAAATGAATCGATGAATGGGGACTCTCTTCAGACTTCTCGCCCGTCCCTCCTGAGTTCAGTCCTGCCCGAGATGCGGTTGTCCTACTGGTTCTGCCGGCTGATCTGCCAATGGACCTGCGTGCTGCTGCTCAAGGCCCGGGTGTTCGGCCGTCACCATTTTCCCGCGCGGGGGGGCGTGCTGCTGGTCAGTAACCACCAGAGCTTCATGGATCCGGTGCTGGTGACCATGGCGTTGTATCGCGAGGGCAATTACATGGCCCGCGACACGCTGTTCGAGAACAAGTGGTTTCGCCGGCTGATCGTGTTTTTGAACGCCTACCCGATCAAGCGGGGGACGGCCGACATGGTGGCCATCAAGGAGACCATGCGGCGGCTCAAGGAAGGACGCGTGGTGGCGGCGTTTCCGGAAGGCACGCGCTCGCGGGATGGGCGCATCGGTCCCATGTTCGCGGGTCTGGCCACGGTGGCCAAAAAGGTCAAGGCCCCGATCGTGCCCACGCTCATAGACGGCATGGAGCGGGCGTGGCCGCGCCATCGCAAGTTTCCCGGCCTGGGCAACGTGGTGATCGAGTATGGCAAGCCCATCACCGCGGAAGAATACGCGGACATGACGCCCGACGAACTCACCGAGGAGATCCGCCGCCGCATCATCGAAATGCAGACGCGTTGGCATCGTCGCGTGCCGGCCCGCCGGCTACAATGGTTCGAAACGGAGGCCCCATCAGTCCATGGAAGTCAGGCTGGCACGTAAACGCGGATTTTGTTTCGGCGTCGAGGACGCCATCGAACTGGCCCAGCGTACCGTTCGGGAGCACGAGCCGGGCAAGGTCGTGGCGCTGGGGCCGGTCATTCACAACCCCCAGGTCGTCCAGGATCTGGAGAAGGCCGGTTTGAACCAGTCGGGTGACCTGGAGCAGTTGGCGCCCGGCACGACCGTGCTCGTCCGCTCGCACGGCGCCGGCCCCGACACGTACGCTCGGGCGGCCGAGAAACAGTTGGAGATCGTGGACGCGACCTGCGTGCTGGTGAAGCGCGCCCAGACGGTGGTCAAGCAACTGCACGAGGAAGGCTACCGCGTGGTCATGATCGGCGACGCCAACCATCCCGAGGTGCGCGGCGTCATCGGCTATGCGCCGGATGTCATCGTGGTGGACAGCGAAGCCGATCTCGACCGGCTGTTGCCGCGGCGCGAGCGTCTCGGCATCGTCGCCCAGACCACGCACGCTCCCGAGCATGTGGCCCGGATGATCGGCGCCATCGCCGCCCGGCCCTTCCGCGAGCTCAAGGTCGTGAACACCTTGTGTCTCGAAGTGGTGCGGCGGCAGGAAGCGGTGGCGGAGCTGTGCGCCGAGGTGGACGTGATGTTCGTTCTGGGCGGACTGCACAGCGCGAACACGCGCGAGCTGGCTCGGATTTGCGAGCAGCACGGGTTGCCCACGTATCACCTGGAGTCGTGGGATCAGTTCAGGCCCGAGATGGTGGCCGGCCACAAGGTCGCAGGCGTGACCGCCGGCGCCTCCACGCCCGACTACATCATCAATGAGTTCGCCGAGAAGCTTCGGGCCCTTCAGCCCGCCGAAGCCTGAACCCGGTTCTCTTGCCGATCAGGACGTGAGGCGGGCAAGATGCCCGCCTCCGAGTGGCGTCGCCACCGCTTGCCGGGTTATATCGTTCGCCCGCCCGCAACGGCGCGGCGTTGTTGGATGGTTCTTTTCACTTCCTTCGAACCTCTCGCTGATCATCCAGTAATAGTTTTGCCCATGCGGCGGATCGGGCATCAGCCGGTCCCGACCGTAGGCGGCGGGAGGTTTTCTGGTGAGCGCGGCTACTTGGAAGACGCAGGCAGCCCAGGATTCGGAGGCGGACGGTTCGGGCGGCAGACCCCGCGCTACGGCGCGGGAACGCTGGCGCGAGCAGGTGCGGTTCTACCTGCGGGCGCTGTCCTATTTTCGGCCTGACCTGCCGTTGGTCGTGCTGCTGCTTGTCATCATTGCCGCCAACACCGGTCTGGGGCTGCTGATGGCTTGGCCCATGGCAGTGCTGGTGGACTCCGTGCTGTCGAACAGTCTCCAGCAGGGCTTCATTTATCGCCTGTTCCTCGCGCCGCTTCCCGAGAGTCGTCTCGGCCAGATCATCGGTCTGGCGGTCATCGGGCTGCTCATGAAGGCAACGCAGGACCTGCTGACCATGGCTCGCACGGTGGTCAACAACCGGGTGAACTACCACGGGTTGATGCGGGTTCGCTGCGATCTATATCGCAAGCTGCAGGCGCTACATCTCAGCTATCATCGCGCGCAGCCGCAGGGCGACGCCATTTTTCGCCTGAGCTACGACACGTACGGCTGCCAGGCCATCCTGGGCGTCTTCATTTCCACGTTCATCGCCGTCTTCAGCCTGGTGTTCATCCTGTGGACGCTGAGCTCTCGCAGCGTGACGCTCACGCTGGTGGCATTGTCGATCGCGCCGCCTCTCATGACTGCCAACGTGCTGTTCGGCCGCCGGCTCGAGCGGCGGACGCTGGAGGCCCGCGAGGTCGAGTCGGAGTACACCACCACGGTGCAACGGTCCATGTCGTCGGTCGGCCTGGTGCAGGCGTTCTGCCGCGAGCAGGACGAGTTTCAGCAGTTTCACGGCACGATCCGCCGGAACATCGAAGCGTGGTGGCGGCTCAATTGGCAGGAGATGTTCTACTGGTTGACCGTGGGCACGATCTTCGGCGTGGGCGGTGCGGCGGTGTTCGGCTACGGCGGCTATCTCGTCTGGCACAACCTGTTCGTCGAACCCGGAGCCGGTGGATTGACGGTGGGCGACCTGATGATTTTCACCTCGTACCTTGGCCTGCTGTGGGATCCGCTGTGCAAGATCACCGGCATCGGGCCCAACATTCAGGGCGGCGTGGCAGGGGCCCGGCGTGTGTTCGAGGTCCTCGATCGCGAGTCGGTCATCACGGACAAGCCGGGGGCGGTGCGGCTGCCGGTTCAGCCCCGGGTGCTCGAACTCCACGACGTGTCATTTGCATACGGCGATGACAAGCCGGTGCTGCAAGGCGTGAGCGTGCGCATCGAGCCGGGCCGGATGGTCGCGTTCGTCGGTTCGAGCGGCGTCGGTAAGAGCACGGTGTTGAACCTGCTGCCGCGTTTCTACGACCCGACCGGCGGCCGGCTGACGCTCGACGGGCACGACATGCGCGACATTCGACTGCAGGATCTGCGCCGGCACCTCGCCCTCGTGTTGCAGGACAGCGTGCTGCTGCCTACCACGATTGCAGAGAACATCGCGTACGCGCGGCCCGACGCAAGTTTCGAGGAGATCCGTGAAGCCGCCGAACTCGCCGGCGCGGCCGAGTTCATCGAGGCATTGCCCGAAGGCTATCAGTCCGCGCTCACGGAAGGCAGCATGAACCTCTCGGGCGGCCAGCGCCAACGCATTGCGGTAGCCCGGGCTCTGCTGACGCAAGCCCCCATCATCGTGCTCGACGAGCCGACCAGCGCTTTGGACGCTCATCACGAGCACCTGATCACCGAGTCGTTGCGGAAGCTCAAAGGGCGGCGCACCATCGTCCTCGTGTCGCACCGGATCAGCGCGGTTACCGACTGCGACATGATCTACTACATGGATCGCGGCCGGATCGCCGAGCAGGGCACGCATGAGGAGCTGCTCGCTCAGGGCGGCCTGTATCGGTCGATGGCCGAACGGCAGTTGCAAGTGGACCGGTTTCACCGCGAGTGGCGCACCATGCCTCAGGAGAATTTCGACTTGCCCGCCATGCTTCGCCGGGAACTGAGGGCGTAGAATCGCTTTCCTGTTCCGGCTTCATCTTCTCTCCGCGAATGTCCTGAACGCACCGCTGTGGCGGATGGTGTGGCCGTACGCGAGCGGTTTGCCGTTGGTTCCGTCAGACCACTTGATGGGACGGCATCTTGCATGCATCGGGCGGGCGAGATGCCAGCGTCCCTGAAATGGGCAAGGGCCGGCCGGCGGATACAGCGCTAGAATGCGCCGGCGCGTCATCTTGACCGACATCATGCGGTCGCCGACGGGTGTCCCGGTATGCGCGCGACAGATATCTGTCGCCGACGGGGACAAAGTCCAGCCACAATCCGTCCCAAGCAGATGAGGAGGGGTCGGGAGCGGATGATCTCCAGGGGCGAACAAGGCGGCGGCGGGCCACACTTGTGCCTTGTCCCGGCCACTCTGGCTCGCGGGAGTCAATACGAAGATGAGTCGAAGAAAACCCATACGCGTGGCCGTCGTCGGCGTGGGCAACTGCGCGTCGGCGCTGGTGCAGGGCGTCGAGTTCTACCGCCATGCCGACGACGGACAGTTCGTGCCCGGGCTGATGCACGTGCGGCTCGGAGGCTATCACGTGGGCGAGATCGAGTTCTCGGCCGCGTTCGACGTGAGCGCCACCAAGGTCGGACGCGATCTGGCCGAAGCGATATTCGCCGCACCGAATAACACGTATCAGTTTGCCCGCGTACCCGAGTTGGGCGTGCCGGTCCGCCGAGGGCCAACGCACGACGGGCTGGGCAAGTACCTTCGGGAAATCATCCAAGAGGCGCCGGGACCGGCGGTCAACGTCGCTCGCGTCCTGCGCGACACGGGTACGGAGGTTGTCGTGTCGTACCTACCGGTGGGATCGCAGAAGGCCACCGAGTGGTACGCCGAGCAGGTGCTCGAGGCCGGTTGTGCATTCATCAACTGCATTCCGGTGTTCATCGCTTCGAAGCCGGAGTGGGCGGTCCGTTTCGAGGACAAGGGTCTGCCCCTCATCGGGGATGACATCAAGAGCCAGCTTGGTGCGACCATCAGCCACCGTGTGTTGGCCAACCTCTTCCGCGATCGAGGTGTGCGGCTGGACCGGACCTACCAACTGAATTTCGGGGGCAATACCGACTTCATGAACATGCTCGAGCGCGAGCGGCTGGAATCCAAGAAGCTGTCCAAAACCCGGGCCGTCACCAGCCAGCTCGATTATCCCATCGCCGACGCCGACGCTCACGTCGGCCCGAGCGATTATGTGCCCTGGATGGCGGACCGCAAGTTCTGCCACATTCGCATGGAAGGTACGACGTTCGGGAACGTGCCGCTGTTGTGCGAGATGAAACTGGAGGTCTGGGACTCGCCTAACTCGGCCGGCGTGGTTATCGACGCGATTCGCTGCGCACGGCTGGCTCTGGATCGCGGCATCGGCGGCCCGCTGACCGGCCCCTCGAGCTACTTCATGAAAACGCCGCCCCAACAGTTCACCGACAGCCAGGCCCGGATGAGGTTGGACGCGTTCATCCGCGGCGAAGAGGCGTGCTGATTAGGCGGGCAAGATGCTCGCTCCCCGGTTCTAACCGGCTGATGCGTTCAGGGGGCAGCATGAAGATTGTCGTGTTCGGCCTGTCGATCAATTCGCCCTGGGGCAATGGTCATGCGACGTTGTGGCACGGCTTGTATTAAGGAGTTGCACGTACTGGGGCTCGAGCGGCAGTGCCGCGGCGAGTACATCGGAACGCTGGTGAACGCGTATTTCCAGTGGGGCGGCCAGGCGCGGGGCGTGAAAGCCCGCCAAGCCTACACGCACGTGGGGACCTTGCATGGATACCGCGAGGCGATCCGGCTGCTGAGCTCGATGGTGTCGTCCGAAGCCGGGCCCGCGCCGGCGACGATCGGACGCGTCGACCGGTGAGCTTCTTCGGCGAGTGTGTTATGGCTTCAACCAGACCCCAAAGCGCAGAGCGAGGTGACAATCCGGGTTGGGAACTGGACCGGGCTGAGATCGAGCGTAGGGTGAAGGAGCTCGGGCCGTGGTTTCACAACATCAATCTGAAGGGTGTGCAGACTGCGCCGGATCATTACCTGGGCGACTACCCGGGTGTCAAATGGAGAGCATTCGCCGACGCGCTGCCCCAGGATCTGCGAGGCAAGACCGTGCTGGACATCGGCTGCAACGCCGGTTTCCACGCGATCGAGATGAAGCGGCGAGGGGCGGAGCGGGTCGTCGGGGTCGATTGGGCGGATTCCTACCTCGAGCAGGCCCGATTCGCGGCTGGCGTGCTCGGCGTGGACGTCGAATATCGCCGGCTGTCGGTGTACGACGTGGGGCTGCTGGGCGAGAAATTCGACATCGTGCTGTTTCTGGGCGTGCTTTATCACTTGCGGCACCCGCTGCTCGCTCTGGATCTCATTCACGCCGAGGTGGCTCGCGATCTGTTGATCTTTCAATCCATGCAGCGAGGCAGTCGTGAGGTCGTCGAGGTCGAGCCCGATTACGACTTCTGGGAGACGGGCATCTTCAATGCGCCGGGATGGCCCAAGCTGCATTTCATCGAGCATAAGTACGCCAACGACGAGACGAACTGGTGGGTTCCGAACCTCGCCTGCTCGCAAGCGATGTTACGCAGTGCCGGATTCGAAATCCTGAGTCATCCCGAGCCGGAGGTGTTCGTCTGCCGGCGGCGGGAGATGCCGGACGGTCCAGACGGGCCGCGACCCGTGTACGCGGCTCGACGATCGCATTCGTCGTGAGCCGTCGTGTTCGTTCATCGACACTGGCGGATGCCGGTGCCGCACTGGCGGGAGGAGAACGCGCGGATGATCGAAGCAGTGATGCTGTGGAACGAGCCGAACAACAAGTCGCATTGGGACTTTGAAATCGACAAGGACTGGTCGAGGTTCGCCCACATGGTCAAGCTTGCGGGTCGGGCGATCGGGGCGGAGTGGCCGGGCTTGCCGCGGGTGCTGGGCGGCATCTCGCCCATCGATCCGCTGTTCATCGAGCGAATGGACGGCTTCGGCGTTCTCGACGACGTGGACGTGGTGGCGGTGCACGGTTTTCCGTTGGATTGGAATCATTGGCCCATTCACGATTGGCCGGCGAAACTTGCCGAAATCCAAGCCGTGACGCAACTGCCGGTGTGGGTGTCGGAGGTGGGGGTGTCTTCGTTCGGCGCGGAGGAGGTGCAGGTCTGGGGCGTGCAGCGCACGGCGGAACTGCTCTGCGGCCGGGCCGATCGCATTCACTGGTACAGCCTGTATGACTTGCCCCGGGCGTGGCCGGCGACCACGCGCCATCGCGAGGCGGAAGGCTCGGCGTATTATCGGCACTTCTACCTCGGCCTGCTTCGCGAGGATGGGAGTCCCAAGCCCGCGCTCGAGCAGTTCATGCGGCACACGCCGCAATTGGGCTTGTGTCAGTGGTTCCATTACCAGGATCATCGGCTGGACGAGGCTGTCGAATGGATGCGCCGGTTGGGCGTTCGCTATTTACGGACCGGCCTGAGCTGGGCGGACTCATACCAACCGAACGCGATGGAATGGTTCGACCGCCAGATGGAGGCGCTGCGGGACTTCAACGTGACGGTGACGTTCTGCTTCACGCCCGAGCACCGGGGAATGGCGCCGCATCACACCAGTCCACCCCGGCAGCCGGAGGAGTACGCCGAGTTCTGTGTGCGGATGCTGCGGCGCTATGCCGAGCCGGCACGCACGAGCGCCCGCACGACCGGCCGGCCCTGCGGCGCCGCCGGCGAAATCGGGCTCGGAGCGGCGAGGTGAGCTCGCGGAGCGAACCGAGAGGCAGCACGCGATGCTCGGAGAAGCATTGCCATGCAGGCCGATCACGCCGGCGTGCGCTCCCGTCGGTTGTACTACTACCTGGGCGGTTTCGATCCCGAATATGGACGGCTTTCGCCGGGCAAATTGCTCGTTGCCCACGCCCTCGAGCCAGCCATCGGGGAGGGGATGCGCGGATTCGATGTTCTCCGCGGCCGGGAGGACTACAAATACGAGTGGGGGCGTGCGATCGGCCGACCCGGCGACGGCGTCTGACGCGCGCCGTCGCAGCTTCGACCGGCATCGGGAGCGAATCATGCAGCGTCACCGGCAGAATGAGCGATCCGTCACGAACCACTGCGAGTGGTTGGCCGAGCCGGAGGTTTTCGACCGTTTTGGGATCACACTCGACGTGGTCATCCGGACCTGTCGGCGCGAAGATCTGCCGGTGCTCGAGTGGTTCGGGCAGTTCACGCCCGATCGCGGCATCATGGAGGACACGTTCGCCGCTCAGGCACGCGGCGAGTCGCTCATGCTCGTGGCCGAGGTCAACGGTGTCGCCTCGGGCCAGGTGTGGATCGATCTGACGCGACGTGAAGTGGATTCCACGGGTGTGATCTGGGCCGCTCGTGTTCTTCCCTGCCTGCGGAACAGGGGCATCGGAAGGCGCCTGCTGGAAACTGCCGAGCGGATTCTGCGTGACCGCCAGTTCGCCCGGGCGGAATTGAGCGTGGAGCGTTCGAACGTGGCCGCGCTTCGGCTGTACGAGCGCCTGGGCTACACGCGGGTGAACACCCGGCCCGTGCGCGACGGCGAAGTCACGTTCGATCCAATTGCTATTCTGGTCCAGGGCGACCAGTGGCTGCTGAGGAAAAATCTGGGAACGCGAGAGCACGCGGTTTCGGGGACCGGCGGGTTGAGACCAAGGATGACACGAGCGCGCACGGATGAGGCATGATGAGGCGGCCAGGATGCTCGCTCCCCGAAGAACGACGAATCGGAGAGGACATCAGCGGTCCATGCGTTTCACGGCATCGATGATATACACGGCCAGACCGGTCCAGACCAGGCCGAAGCTCAGCAGGTGCACGGTCGTGAACGGCTCACGGTACGCGATCACGCCCAGCAGCAGCTGCACCGTGGGGGCGATGTACTGCAGGAATCCGAGCGTGGACAGCCGCAGACGGCGGGCGGCGTTAAGGAACCAGATCAGCGGCAGGGCGGTCACCACGCCTGACGACACCAACAGCACGTCCAGTTCGGGTGAGACCGTGCCGAGATGCCCGCGTCCCTGGAGTGTAATCGTCACCAGATAGCCCAGAGCCAGCGGCGTGAGCAGCGTGGTCTCGGCGGTCAGGCCGACCAGGGCGTCGACGTGGGCCACCTTGCGAATCAGCCCGTATAGCCCAAACGTAGCCGGCAGAAGCAAGGCCACCGTCGGTACTTCGCGAACGTGAACGGTGAGGATCACCACGCCCAGTGTGGCCAGCAGCACGCTCCATTTCTGCATGGGGCGCAAGCGCTCGCCCAGGAAGACATACCCGAGCATCACGTTGAACAGCGGGTTGATGAAGTAGCCCAGGCTGGCCTGCGTGATCTGGGCATGCCCGACCGCCCAGATGAACACGAGCCAGTTGCCGGCGATGAGACTGGTCGAGGCACCGAGAATCAGCAGCGTGTGCCGGTTGGCCAGCGCGGTGACGGCCGCACGGATCCGGCGGCGCCCCAACAACAGTCCCCATAAAAACAGCGTGGAGAAGAAGACCCGATGAGCCAGCACCTCCAGTGCGGGCACGCGGGATACGGCCTTGAAGTAAACGGGCATCAGTCCCCACCAGGAGAATGCGGCCACGCCGTAGACAATGCCGATTCGGTTCTCCTGGCGTGTATGACGCCGCGCTTCGGCAGCGCGAGCGGAGGCGTCCTCGCCCGCTGCATCGGCCACCGGCCCGCGCGGCGGATGGGACGGCATCATCTCGGTTGGCTCCTCCGGCCAAGCGTCGGAAACGTTTCGGTCGTCATTCATCCCGGATATCCCAAAACAGCAGGGTGCAGATTGTAGCGACTGGATTACCGGGCGTCGCGGGTGGGCGGCGTGGTCGATTGGCACGAATATTTGGCGGGCCTCTGGACTATGCGTTTGCCGCAAGCATAGAGTTGAGTACCGGTCGCGGGACAGAGCGATCCCGCTGTTGGGGGGCCGGAGGGAAGAGCCCAGAATGACCGAAGAGACATTCAGGACGAGCATCGAAGAGGCCAGGCAGCGGATCAACGAGTTACCCGAGGGGCAGCGGGGGGCTCTCCTGCAGATTCTGGATGAGACCATCGAGCGGCACCGTGAACTCGAGCAAAACTTCGCGCGGGTGCGCGAGGCCGTCGCCGAGTGGCAACTGATGATCAAGTACCTGATCTTCGATCGCGAAGCGACGATTCGCGAACGAGACGAACTTCGCCGGAAGCTGGGCAACCAGGGCCTGTGACGCCGACTTCGCAAGTCGGTTTTGGGAGGCCGGCTTCGGCGGGATCCTCCAAGCCTGAAGTCCAACACACGATGCCTCGCCAGCGGCAGCCGTAAACGGCCGGTCGCAGGCGAGGCATCTGCGTTTGGGGGCGCCCCTCGCGGAAGGAGCCTGACTGGCCTTGGTCGGTGGCGTGGGCGCGTTTGACACACTCCGCCGGCACGGCTAACCTATAAAGGCTCTGGACGTTTCCTCCGGATTCTCCTGTACTTACCGCGATGTGCCGGTTTGAGGTGTGAATGGGCATCGAGCCTGAAGATGATGTTCTGTTGAATGAGGAGCTGGCCGATCGTCCGCTCGATACCGACAGCGACGAAGCGCAGCGGGTGACGCTGGTGGTTCGTCGCCGTCTGCCCGGCCGGCGTCTGGACAAGTACCTGCACGCCCGTTTCCCGCGGCTGTCGCGAACCATGATCCAGCGGCTGATCAAGCAGGGCGACATCCTGGTCAACGGCAAGCCGACCAAGGCAAGCTACGAGCCCGACAGCCAGGACCGCATCGAACTGGTCATTCCGCCGCCCGAGCCGTACGACCTGATCCCGGAGAATATCCCGCTCGACATCATCTACGAGGACGACCACCTGCTGGCCATCAACAAGCAGAAGGGGATCATCGTCCACCCGTCCAAGAGCACGCAGACCGGCACGCTGGCCAACGGCCTGGCCTACTATGCCAGTTCGTTGAGCCACGGCGAGGACCCGTTCCGCCCGGGTATCGTGCATCGTCTGGACAAGAACACCACCGGTGTCATGCTGGTGGCCAAGACGGACGAAGCTCACTGGCGGTTGTCGCTACAGTTCGAGCAGCGAATCGTGCGCAAAACATACCTCGGCGTGGTCGAAGGATCGCCGCAACTGGACAGCGACGTGATCAATGCGCCGCTGGCAGCACATCCGACGATCAAGGATCGTTATATCATCCCCGGTTGCCACGCCGGCGTAATGAACCGTTTGGCCAAGGAAGCCATCACGGAGTACGAAGTCGTCGAGCGGTTCCGCGGCTACTCACTCGTGCATTTGCATCCGAAAACCGGACGCACGCATCAGCTTCGCGTGCACATGTCGTACATCGGCCATCCCATGGCGGGCGACACGTTCTACGGTGGCCACCACGTTTCCGAACTCCAGCTCACCGGCCAAGGCAGCGACCTGCCGATCACCAACCAGCAGGCGTTGCACGCGTATCGCATCCGGTTCAAGCATCCCATTTACGAAACCACCACCGAAATTGAGGCTAAACCGCCGGAAGATCTGGCGAAGCTCATTCATCTGCTGCGAACCTATCGCAAGTTGGGGTGACGGCGGCTCGGCGGCTTGTCGTTTTCGGCCACGAGAAGCGCATGGATTTGAAGCCTGTTTGGCGTGTCTGTGCTGTGGCTGGAAAGAAAGAGGTGTTTACCTCCGAAAGCTGAACGTGCTTTGATTTTCAGTCGGAAAATATGCGTGGGGAGCCTTCCCGGTCACTTTTACCGGGCTAGAATCAAATGGTTGCTTCCCCTTTGGGCTGTCCGGCTTCGTGCCGGATGGCCGACGGCTATTCGCAAGCGCCAGCAACCTACCATACATTCCGGTTTACCCCGACCGGAATATGAGCTGGAGCGAGCGATGGCTAGCCGATGGCCCCGGTTCCCCCTACCGGGGCTTTTTTTGTGCGCGGCTCTGATGGATCCAGCGACTCCTATAGAACCAGCGAACGGCGGGGCTTGACCCCGCCGACTCCTTCGTCCGTCAGTTCGCGCACTTCTCGGAAGATGAGCGATGAGCTGTGAGCCATTTGGCTTCTCCGTTTGTTCGCACACCGCTCGCGCAAACGGACGAACCCCATTCGAACTGAGTCCGCCGAGGCAAGTCCGGCGGCTCGCGCTGATTGCTACTTCTTCTGCAGAATCAGCCGGCGGTTGTTGCCTAGGTCAACAGGAATACCCTGGCCCGCGGCGACTTCGACTGTGCGCGCGTCCGTGTCCGAATCCGTCGTGTCGTCGGCAGCGCCGTAGGCCACGCGATAGCGAGCCGCGGGCAAATAGACGAACGTGGGCCAGGGAATGGTCCCCTCGGAATCGATGAAGATCGAGCCGCCCTTGACGGTGATGGACAGGACCGTGCGGTGAAAACGGATGCGGGTGACGGTGAGCTCGGGCCAGCTCGAGGGCAGGCGCGGGTTGAGAGCGAAGCCGTCGGCGCGCGGAGCGAAGCCGAGGAAGCCGTCGAGGATGACTTGGGGCACGAGGATGCTCTCGAAAAACTCGGCGTCCAGGCCGAGTCCGCCGGCCGTGCCGCCGCCCTGGAGCGTGGTGCCGCGCTTGCCGTCCTTGTAATACTCGCGATAGCCGCCGGCAGCCTGGACTTCGTCAAACCAGGCGGCGATCTCGGTCAAGCGGCTCCAGGCGTCGTCGGGACCGCGGACCTTCAATCGTGACATGATGTCATGATACGAGAAGCCGAGGACGGCCCCGCCGTCCTGGACCTGGGCCCCGTACGGGATGCTCTCGGGCGCATTCCAGCACCAGCAGTACCAGTCGATGTTGCGCTTGGTGCTGGATCGCGGGGCGAAGCGCCAGCGGTAAATATCCTCGCCCGTCGCATCGTCGCCTTCGACCGTCCGTTCGCCGGTGAGCCAGCTCATAATGGACTCGGCATGCTCGGGCGTGGCCAGGTCGTGGTGGATGGCCTCGCAGTTCACCATGGTGTAGCCGTAGTCGTGGAACTTGCCGTCGACGTCCAGCCCCAGGATGAAGCGGCCGGTCGCCGGATTCCAGAAGTGCTCGTTGGCGTAGGCCTTGACCTCGGCGGCGTGGGCGATGAGCCGGGCGGGATCGACGGCCAACGGGCCCGCCGGCAGGTTCCACTCGGGATGGGCGGCAATTTCGGCCTCCAGTCGGGCCATCACGAGGAGCGTGTCATAGTAGTAGAGCGTGGCGAACGTATCGCGGTAGCCGCAAGGCAGGATGTCCCAGTAGTTGTGGCCGATGCTCCGCCCGGGATGGAGTTCCTTGGTTCCGTCAGGCTTGCGGGTGAAGCCGGATCGGCCGTCGTGGCCGGGGAAGGAAGCCAGGATGCACTTCTCCCGCTCGCCGCCCAGGTCGGTCATGAGATACCTGAGGGCCAGGCGCATTCGCTGGAGGTTGTTCCGCAGGAAGTTCAGGTCCCGCGTCCACCAGAAGTACTTGGCGCTGCCGCGGATGAAGTTTTGGTTGTTGATGTTGTGACGGGTGTCGTACTGCGTGAAGAAGGCCTGGATGCCGACCGTCGCCTCGCCAGGGTTGTCGAAATGAATGCCCAGGCGGGTGATGTGACCTTTCCAAGCGGGCGAGCGGAAGACGGGGATCATGGTATACGTGATGGGGGCTTGGAGATGTGGGTTTTTGGATTCAGGTTTCGTGGTCACCCGTTTCGCGGCCGGATTACTCACAGGGGCGAAGTAGAAGCGGCGCTCGGGGCTGAACTCGGGCTGGTCTTCAGTCGCCCACTCCACGTACGGCTGGGCCTTCTCCAGGCCGGTCGCTCGCCAGCGGAGCTGGAGGAAGGGGGCGCGTTCGGCCAGGATCCCCAGCTTGAATGCCGGGTTGATGGTGGAGGGCGTGCGCACGCCGGCGCCCGGCTGTGTCAGCCGGATGTTCCAGGCGGCGTTCTCGATGCCCAGGTCCCGTCCGCCGAGGATCTCCCAGCCGTCCTGGTTCTGTTCGGCCGTCCCATGCCAGCCCGGGGGCACATGCTGAAGGGAGAAGTGGTGGCCCCAGGTGCCGGCATCGCCCCAGAACGGGAAGGGCCAGCCATCCTGGTGGGCGATGGAGGCATGCTGATGCGTGGCCACGTAGCCGTCGGGATCGATGTGCCGCGTCAACAGCGTGTGGGCCCAGGCTTGCCGCAGCGCGTCGCTTCTTCCGCCGGTGGTTACGGCGGGCCACAGCGTCGGGCTGGTCATCCAGTCATCCCAGAGCGTGGCCAGCGGTCCGGCCGGCGGTTGGTAGTGCAGCCAATAGAGCTCCCGTAGGCTGGTCAAGGCGGTCTCCTGGCCGGGCACGATGAAGCGGGGGAAGTCATCGGGTGGCGCGGGCCGGGATTGCGCCGAGACGACGGATGCCAGCATCAGGCTTACCAGAACGGCGAGTATGGATCGCATACGGGTCCTCTCGTTCGGGGTCAGGTTATGGTGATTTGCCGGAGGCGTAAGACTACCGCCAAGTGTTCGATTCGTCCACGAGCGTGATCGGCGTCGGCAACCCTTGCTCTTACCCGTCGCAAGCGCGCCGAGAGCCAAGAGGCTTGCGCACTGTCGTAAGCGGTCTAGGCGGATAGAAAAACGACCTTCTCCACATAAATTCTGAACATTCCTCTTGACTTCCGTCAATTCTGAGGTACTTACTCATGCAATGCACACGCAAACGCAAGGATGCGCGGCAAGACGGTTCGAGTCGACAGGAGATCCAGTTCTGTTGTCCGTGCGTCTGCGGACCGACGCGACCGATTGCCGCATGAGGTATCTCAAACCGTATGGACGAACAGAGTCTGGGCTCCGATCCGGAGCCCGGCGGCGCAGGCCGTAATTCAATCGGTCTTCCTGTCCTGGAACCGGCCCTGGCAACCCTGGATTCGCCGGTCCTCACGGGGGTCAACGGAGCAACCACCAAGTCAAGAAGCATTCGGCGGCTGGCCGAACCACCACGCTCACCCTCCCTCTTGATCAGCAAGCAGTCCGAGGCGTTTCGCCGTCGAGTTTTCCCGGGATCCCGGCAGCTCGACTGGAACGACTGGCAATGGCAACTGCGCAATCGCATTCGAGATCTGGCGGGACTTGAGCGCGTGTTTCGGCTGTCCGAAGATGAGCGGCAGACGGTCATGCGGATCGGCGGGCGGCTGCCGGTGGGGATTACCCCGTACTATGCCGCGCTGATCGACCCGGACGATCCGGCCGATCCGCTGCGCAAGACCATGATCCCCACTAGCGCGGAGTTCACACGAACCGCCGGTGAAGCCGACGACCCGTTGGGCGAGGACCATCACAGCCCCGTGCCGGGGTTGGTGCATCGCTATCCCGATCGTGTGCTGTTCCTGGTGACGAATTTCTGCGCGACGTACTGTCGATACTGCACCCGGGCTCGCATGGTCGGGCATTCGGGGGAGTATCACTTCAACCAAGCACAGTATCAGCGGGCCATCGACTACATTGCGGCGCATCCCGAGGTTCGCGATGTGCTGTTGTCGGGCGGCGATCCGCTGACCATGAACGACGAGCGGCTGGAGTGGATTCTGTCGCGGGTGCGGGCGATTCCGCATGTGGAGTTCTTGCGGATCGGGACCAAGGTGCCGGCCGTCCTGCCGCAACGTATCACGCCGTCACTGGTTCGGATGCTGCGCCGTTACCATCCGTTGTGGATGAGCATCCACTTCATGCACCCGGCGGAGATTACGGCCGAAGTCGCCCAGGCGTGTTCCCGGCTGGCCGACGCGGGCATCCCACTGGGCAGCCAGACCGTGCTGTCCAGTGGCGTGAACGACGACGTCGAGACCATGAAGCGGCTGGTGCACGGCCTGCTCAAGATCCGCGTTCGGCCCTACTACGTGTATCAGTGCGACCCGATCTCGGGCTCGAGTCACTTCCGCACGCCGGTAGAAAGGGGGCTCGAGATCGTGGCCGGGCTGCGCGGATACACGACCGGTTATGCCGTGCCGACCTTCGTCATCGACGCTCCCGGCGGGGGCGGCAAAATCCCGCTCTTTCCCGAACCGGTGGTCGGTCGTGAAGGCGACTACCTCTTGCTTCGCAACTACGAAGGCAAGGTGTTCCGGTATCCCGATCCGTTACCGCAAGGTGGATAAGGCATCATGGGCGAACAGGTTTCTCCGGCTGTCGTGGCCGGCCGGGAGAAACCGGACGTCTGGGGCTGTGTGAAATGCGCGCAGCTGGGCAAGACCTGTTGCCAGCAGCGTGAGATATTCGTCACCGCGGGCGACCGCGAGCGAATCGCTGTTCACACCGGCATCCGGGACTTCTGGGAGTATCGCGCGCCGGCTGATCCTTCTTATCTCGATCAGGACGATGATCCGGTCTGGCTCCAGTCGGTGTTCCTGCCCGACGGGACTCGACCCGTGCTGACTCGAAAGGAGAACGGCGACTGCCGGTTCCTCGGTCCGGCGGGATGCGAGTTGCCGCTGGAGGTGCGCCCGCTGGTATGCCGGCTGTATCCGTACGAGTACACCGCGGTGGGTATTATCGGCGTGTCGGGCGATTGTCCGAGCCAAGTCGTTCCGCCGGGCAGCACGATTTTGCAGGTCCTGAACATGCGAGCCGCCGATGCCGTCCGCTGGCACCGCATCCTGTATGCCGAACTGCGGGCGGGCAAGGAAAGCTTCCATGATAGTGGGACTCACATACGATCTGCGGGCTGACTACCTGGCCGAAGGCTACGGCGAGGAAGAGACCGCCGAGTTCGATCGCCCCGATACCATCGACGCCATCGAGAGCGCATTACGGCGACTGGGGCACGAGACGCAGAGGATCGGCAACGTCCGCCGGCTGGTCGAAGCGCTGGCGGTGGGCCGCCGATGGGATCTCGTGTTCAACATCGCTGAAGGATTGCGAGGCGTGGGCCGCGAGTCGCAGGTGCCGGCGCTGCTGGATGCCTACGACATTCCGTACACGTTTTCGGATCCGGTGGTCACCGGGCTGACATTGCACAAGGGGCTGACCAAGCACGTACTGGCGAGCCTTGGCATTCCCACCGCGGGGTTCAAGGTCGTCGAGTGCGAGGCCGACATCGCGGACGTGCACTTGCCGTACCCGCTGTTCGTCAAGCCGGTGGCGGAGGGTACGGCCAAAGGGATTACGGCACAGTCCAAGGTGCGCGACGCGGCCGAACTGGAGCGGCAGTGCCGGCATCTGCTGGCCACGTATCGACAGCCCGTGCTGGTCGAGACGTTCCTGCCGGGGCGCGAAGTCACCGTGGGCATCACGGGAACAGGTCCGCGGGCGCGGGCCATCGGCACGCTGGAAATCGTGCTGCTCGCCCACGCCGAGGGCGACGCCTACACATACGTGAACAAGGAGAACTGCGAGGAACTGTGCCGTTATCAGTTGGCCGACGCCTCGCTCGCCGCCGAGGCCGAGGAGTTGGCCCTGCGGACTTGGCGCGGATTGGGCTGCCGGGATGCCGGACGTGTGGATCTGCGAGCCGACGCCGCCGGGCGGCTTTGCGTGCTAGAGGTGAACCCGCTGGCGGGCCTGCATCCCGAGCACTCCGACCTGCCCATCCTGTGCACGGCCGTGGGGATCCCGTACGTGGAACTCATTGAGCGCATTGTCGCCTCGGCGATGACGCGCGTGAGTGCCTCTGCGGGGCGAAAAGAGCCCGGACATTGAACCTGCGCAGGCTGCGGCGTGCACTCATATTGTCATGAATGTGAGGCGGGCGAGACGCCCGCCCCCCGGCAGGCGCAAAAGCCGGTGACCGCAAGCGGAGCATCGATGAAGGTCGTCATTCTCCACGACGAAGTCCGAGCCGATGCTCGGCCGGACGAGCTGGACACGCTGGTACAGGCCGACTGCGTCGCCCAGGCGCTGGGCGAGCTGGGGCATGAGTCGGAGCGGCTCGGTCTGACACTCAATCTCGAGCGAGCGGCGCGCGAATTGCGGGACCGCAAGCCCGATTGCGTGTTCAATCTCGTCGAGTCGGTCGGCGGCCAGGGGCGGCTGATCTACCTGGCGCCCGCATTGCTCGACAGTCTGCAAATCCCGTACACAGGTGCGGGTACGGAAGCGATGTTCGTCACGTCGAGCAAGACGCTGACGAAGCAGATCCTGGCCTCAAGCGGCATTCCCACGCCGCCTTGGTTCACGCCCGAGATGCTTCAGGGCCGAACGGAACCGGCAGCCGGCCGATATATCATCAAGTCGGTTTGGGAAGAGGCTTCGGTCGGCCTGGAGGACGATTCGGTTCGGGAGTTTGGTTCCGCGGCCGAGTTGGCGGCCGAACTTGCCGCCCGACGGGACCGGCTGGGTGGCAGCACGTTCGCCGAGTGCTTCATCGATGGTCGCGAGTTCAATCTCTCGTTGCTGGCGGCGGATGGAGGAACGGCATCGGTCGGCGTGCAGGTTCTGCCGCCGGCGGAGATACAATTTATCGACTTTGCCGAGGGCAAGCCGCGGATCGTGGGCTACAGCGCCAAGTGGCGGGAAGACACGCACGAGTACCACCACACGCCGCGGACCTTCGACTCTAGCGACGCAGACCGCCCGTTGTTGGCCGAGTTGATCGAGATCGCCCAGCGATGCTGGCAGGTGCTGAGCCTGCGCGGCTACGCTCGCGTGGACTTTCGCGTGGACGGCGAGAACCGCCCGTGGGTGCTGGAGGTGAACGCCAACCCTTGCATTGCGCCCGATGCCGGCTTCACGGCCGCGGCCGAGCGAGCGGGCCTGACGTTCGCTCAGCTGGTCGAGCGGTTGGTCGTCGACGCCTTGCGGAACAAGAACGATGTTTCGGATCCGGCGGGTGTTTGATGACGTCCTGCCTGTGGACCAGGTTGCCGTGGCCCAGGTTCAGGAGATGTTGCGTGCCCAGTTCCCTGGCGTGGCTCCCGAGGAGATCGCCAGTCTGCCGGCCAAGCTGAAGAATCCCCTCAAGTATCGCTTTCGCCATCTGTTGCTGATCGCCGAGGACGCAACGCGGAACCTGCGCGGCTGCGCCTTCATGTCGTACGAGCCTATCCTGCATTTCGCCTACCTCGATTACCTGGCGTCAGCGGCGAGCCTGGCTGGCTCGGGAGTCGGTGGTGCCCTCTATGAACGCGTCCGCGACCAAGCCAAAGGGCTGGGAGCAATCGGCCTGCTCTTCGAGTGCCTGCCCGATGATCCGGCCGAGGTGACCGATCCCGAGTTGCTCAAACGTAACATCGCGCGCTTGCGCTTTTACGAACGCTACGGGGCGCGTCCGATCATCAACAACGATTACACGGCTCCGGTCACGCCGGGGCAGACCGGTTTGCCTTATCTCATGTTCGACGGACTGGACGGCGGAGGGCTGGTCGCTCGCGAGACCATCCGGCAGATCGTGCGAGCGATTCTCGAGCGCAAGTACGGCCACATCTGTTCCAAAGACTACATCGACCGGGTCGTGGAATCGTTCCGCGACGAGGTGATCCAGCTTCGCCCATACAAGTACGTCAAGAAGCAGGCGCCCGCGCCGGTGCTGGTGCGTCCGGCCGACGCTCGTATCGTCCTGGTGGTGACCGACCAACACCAGGTCCACCACGTGCACGAGCGAGGTTACGTGGAGGCGCCCGTACGTATCTCGGCGATTCTCAGTGAGCTTCAGCCCTCGGGCTTGTTTCGCCAAATCGAACCGCGCGTCTATGCCGAAGGCCACATCCGCAAGGTGCATGACGAGCAGTTCGTGGACTATCTCAAGAAGACGTGCGAAAGCGTGCCGGAAAACAAGTCGCTGTACCCGTATGTCTTTCCCATCCGCAATGCGACCCGACCGCCCAAGGATCGAGCGGTCTGCGCGGGCTACTACTGCATCGACACGTTCACGCCGTTGAACCGCAAGGCGTATCTGGCGGCCAAGCGGGCGGTGGATTGTGCACTGACCGCGGCCGATGCCGTGTTGGCCGGTGGACGCGTCGCCTATGCCCTGGTTCGGCCGCCCGGGCATCACGCGGAGCGCCGTTCGTTCGGCGGTTTTTGCTACCTCAACAGCGGTGCGGTGGCCGCACAGTACCTGGCCGCATACGGCAAGGTGGCTGTGCTGGATATCGACTACCATCACGGCAACGGCACGCAGGAAATCTTTTATCGTCGCAACGACGTGCTGACGTTGTCGATTCACGGCCACCCGCGATTCGCCTACCCGTACTTCTCGGGCTTCGAGGACGAGAAGGGCGAAGGTCCGGGCGAGGGGTTCAATATCAACTACGCGATGCCCGAGAAGCTCGACGGGATCCGCTATGCCGAGGTGCTGCAGCGCGCGTTGTCGCGCGTGCGGCGATTCGGGCCGAAGTTCCTGGTGGTGGCGCTGGGGTTCGACACGGCCAAGGGCGATCCAACAGGGAGCTGGTCGCTGGGGCCGAAGGATTTCGAGTACAACGGCCAACTGATCGGCGCGATGGGCCTGCCAACGCTCGTCGTGCAGGAGGGAGGCTACCGCACACGCACGCTGGGAACGAACGCTCGGCGGTTCTTCACCGGCTTGGCCGCCAGCGCCTTCGCGCTTTCACCACACGCCGGCCGGCCGGCCGCCAGATCGCCCAATCCGTATCCGCGCTGAAGGAAGCCATGAGCTGTGAGCTACGAGCTATGAGCCAGATATCGCGTGCCCGTCTGTTAATCTGGTAATCTTGAAATCTGTGGATAGTTCTCCCGTAACGGGGGAGAATACTGTGAACGAAGTTCGGGGCCTGAACGAGGTATATATCCACAGATTTCAAGATTGCACAGATTGGAAGACAAGACTTGCTGGAAGGATGTTGCTTGAATATTCACTTGCGTGAGAACGTCGTACCCGCGGATGCCGCGGCGGTCCGCGATATCGTCGCGTCCACCGGGTTCTTCCACGATTACGAGATCGAGGTCGCGGTGGAACTGGTGGCCGAACGGCTGGCCAGGGGGCCGGCCAGCGGCTACTTCTTTCTGTTCGCCCAGTGCGACGATCGCGTGGCGGGTTACGCATGCTGGGGGCCCATCGCCTGCACCGCGCACAGCTTCGACCTGTACTGGATTGTCGTCCACGCTGACTTCCAGGGTCGCGGTCTGGGCCGGCGACTGTTGGCCGAGGCCGAGCAACGCATCGCCGGCGCCGGCGGCCGCCGCATCTACGTCGAGACATCCGGTCGCGAGCAGTATCTTCCCACCCGCTCGTTCTACGAGCATGGCGGCTACATCCGCGAGGCCACGCTTGCCGAGTTCTACGGTCCCGACGATGACAAGGTGATTTATTTGAAGGTTGTCGGATGAGGCCGGTGCCGGGGGGCTGGGGGCTGGGGAAGAATCTTGGCCCGGTTCATCCCGTGCGGATGGCGGCTCGGGGCGCAGGCGTCTGGCCCGCCTGATGGATGAGATTGTGCCGGGTGAGGCGGGCGAGACGCCCGCCTCCCGAGAGACTGGCTATTCGCTTGCGAGGACGTCGACCGGATCGCCGGTGGCGTCCTCGGCTTTCATGGTGATCGAGAACAAGGCGATGCCCAAATCGCGATAGTCCTGCGAGTCCTTGATCACCTTGCGTGGCTGCCATTCCTTTACGCGAAACGTCAGCACGACTTCGTTTTGGTCGGTGGCCGGGATGGTGCCGGTGAGCACGCCGGTATAGGCTTCGCCAGGCAGGGCGAGCACGCGGGTGTCGCCGAGGAACAGCCCGTTGCCGGAATGGATCGCCGGGGCCGGCACGTGCGTGTCGAGCGAGAGCGTGTACTTCTTGCCGGGCAAGACCGGCAGCCGCAGTTCGGTCCGGCCGGTGGACCACCGCATGGTGATATCCTTGCGGTCGCCGATGGGGAAGCGCTCAGCGCCGAAGCAATGCCGGATGTACGCGCGATCGCCGGGCGTGCCGATGTCGAGGCGATAGTGAGCCGACGTCGCGGCGTCCCAGTTGAACGCCGATTCCTCGTTGGCGACCATCTGCGTTCGCTTGCCCGCCTGGTTGTCCACACGAAGGCCGCCCACCGCCTGGTTACCCATGATGATGGCCGAGCGCACCTTGGGGCCGATCTGCACGTGCGTGTCGCCGTCGCCGAACGTGTTGCCCTGGATAATGGCTTTGCCTGCGTCGATCTGCAGGGCCGGGGCGTTTCGGCCGGCGACGTCATGCGTCATGAAGTGCGTGCCCATCACCGTGAACTGCACCCACGGGCTGCGCGCCCACACGCAGCGGTCGATGGGGCCCCAGAACGAACAATTGTTCAGACTCACCTTGCCCACGGCGGCCTTCTCGGCAATTTCCAGGCCGACCGAGTCCTTGCTGCCCCACATGCCCACGAACTCGCCGTTGGTGATGAGCAGGCCGGAATCCTGCAGATCCTCGACGAGCACGGGGCGCACGCAGCAGTCGGCGCCGATGCCCAGGAAGTTGCCGTTGCAGGCGCCTTTCGCGGAGCGCGAGAACTTGTAGCCCACGCCGTAGCCGAAGCAGAACGTGTTGGTGACGTATTGCCAGTCGGTGCGGGCGAACTCGAACGCCACGCCGTTGGTGTTGACCCACTTGCAGTAGGGATCGCCGGGGTTGTAGGCGACGCCGAAGGGCCAGAAGTGGACGTTCTCGACGCGGCCGATGTCCAGGCAGTTGTCCACGTACAGGCCCCGGAAGCTCGGGTAGCCGTACACGTTGCGGATCAGGAATCGGCCCGCGTTCTGGATGGAGATGGCCTCGTAGGAGTTCACGAACAGACAATCGATGACGAAGTTGTTGTCGAACGGCTCGGTCACGGCCACGGTCGGCGGGTAGGGGACGGGCGGTACGTCGGTCTGCTTCCACTCGGGGTACGTGATGATGAGCCCGGCGATGCCGGCCGTGCTGGCGGTCAGCCGAATGAAGGGCTCGCCCTCGCGCTTACCGCGGCCCGCGTAAGCCAGGAGGATCGACCCGTTGAGTTGAGGCTGATTGTCTTTGCGATTCGACGGCGGCGCGCGAAAGACGCCCTGCAGCGTCACACCGCCGGGAATCTGCAGGTGGCCGTCAATGCGGTAGTGACCGGCCGGGACGTTGACGATTCCGCCGCCCTGACGAGCCGCCTCGTCGAGGGCCTTTTGAAACGCGGCCGTGCAGTCAGTCTTGCCGTCCGCCACCGCGCCGGCGTCGATCACGCTGTATTCCTTGGCCTGTGCGACCGCAGCCATTCCGAACGCGAGAAAGAGCTTGAATGCCGTCTTCATCGTGTGTCCCTTTTATTGAAGCTGTGAGCTATGAGCTGTGAGCCATGAGCCAGACAACCCCGCCGGTGTCTCTCTTCGGGGGACGGGCACCTTGCCCGCAGCCAACCCGGCGTGGCTAACATAAACACTGCGAGCGAGATCCTTATTTCGACGGCTCACGCCGCTATTTCGGCGCGTGGGCCGACCACGCCTCCTGCCACTCCTCGTAGAGTCGGCGATTCTCCGTCGCCACCCACGTCAGGCGGTCGGCAGCACCCCAGTAAAAGCTGATCCAACCCGCACACCGGTCGCGCGTGACGTCGAGCATGGTTTCCAAGACGTCGGCCGTCGGCACGCCGGCAGGCTTCCACATGGGATAGAACTCTTCGATCACCAACGGCTTGTCGGCGGGTACCTTGCTCAGCCGCTGTTCCCAATCCTGGCGGCACTTGGCGAGATAATCCTCGCCCGGTCCGGCGGCCGGCGGGTACAGGTGATAGCAGTAGAAGTCCACGGCCTCGGCCAGTGGGGCGGGGTCCAGCGCGCCCACGGTGATCAGGTGCGTGTCGTCCTCAACGCGGATGGCATCCGCCAGCCGTTGGGCCCATGCCGCGAAGACGCCGCGGTTCCAGGCAGCGTACTCCGCAAAGCGCGGATCCTTGCCGTCGAACGCGGGCACGGCAATCCTGTCCCAGGTTTCGCCCGTGCGGGGAAAATCCGGCCAGTGTTGCCGCAGCGCTTCGACCGTCCCGTACTTGGCCTGCACATGCCGCGTCCATTTTGACTCGATTTGCCGGTAGTGCTGGTGTACGTAGCAGAACCGCTGCCCGTCGGGCATATCGAAGCAGCCGACGATCCAATTGTCACTGTTCGACCAGTGGACCACCGGCTCGTTCTGCAGGTCGTAAGTGAAGATCTCGCTTCGTCTACGGCAGGCCCTTGCCACCGTCCGCCAGAACAGGAGCTCGGCCGCTTCCATCTGCTCGTCCGACGCGTTCTGCATCCATTCCGGGATGCTCGCGGGCCGGATGGTGGCCAGTCCGACCAGGATGACCTTCAACCCGTTGGCGCCCGCCATGTCCAGCACGCGGTCGAGCCGCTGCAGCCCCTCGTCGTTCACCCGGTCGGGGGAGGCGAGGACCTCGCTCGTGCTGATGAAGATGCGGACGGTGTTGCCGCCAAGCCGTCGCATGGCCGCGAAATCCTCGTTCACGATCGCCGGCCGCTCGCGCATGACGTCTTCAAGGAGCATGTCGCGGCCATCGACGACCGTGCGGTCGTAGTTGAAGCCCCAGGGCGTGAAGGGACGCGATTCCTGGCCCCGACGGAGAACGAAGCGACCGTCTTCAATGGTGAAACGCTCCGCCGGTTCGGGCCGCGCGGCGTGACAGCCCAGCGAGACGAGGCAACCCAAGCTGATGAGGAGCAGGACATGCCGTCGCATGCCGGCATCATAAAGACTCAATCGATTCCGGCAAGGCGCTCGCAGAGTTCGGAAGGCGGGGCCGTGACGGCCGATGGCTCGCGAGATAGGATGGAAGCATGATCGATATTTCGCTGGATCCGTCGTTGGCTGTCGCTTTGCCCGATTTCGTCGTGGGCGTGGTCGAGGCCGATTCGGTGACCGTGACCGAGCACGACGCCGGACTGTGGGCGGAGATCGACGCCCGTCTGGCGGAGATCGGCCGCACGCTGCGGGTGGAGGACATCGCCGCCGTGCCGCAGATCGCGGGTTTGCGCAAAGCGTATCGCACGCTCGGCAAGGACCCAACGCGTTACCGTGGCTCGCAGGAAGCGCTGCTCCGTCGCGTGCTCAAGGGCAAAGGGCTCTACCACGTCAACACGGTGGTGGACATCAACAATCTGGTCTCCATGGAGAGCTGTCATTCTCTCGGCACGTTCGACATGGCCCGCATTGACGGACCGGTGGTCATCCGGGCGGGCCTGCCGGGCGAGACGTACTACGGCATCGGCCGCGACCTCCTGAACGTCGAGGGGCTGCCGCTGCTCTGCGACCGACAAGGGCCGTTCGGTAGTCCGACCAGCGATTCCGAGCGAACCAAGGTGACACTCGAAACCACCTCCACGCTCACTGCGGTGCTGTCGTTCGTCGGGCCGGAGAAAGTGGCCGACTACTGCCGACGCGTGGCGGACCTGTTATGCCGCTACGCCGCCGCCGACGGGCAGCGTATTTGCCTCCGCATGGTGACCGCGGCTGGCTCGAGTGATCTGGATTTCGCCTGACAGAACCGGTTGGCGGAATGCGACGGTGAGCACGCATGAGAGCAAGTGCACACGGAAGGTGATGTGAAAGCGCATGGTAGACGTCCAAGAGATCCAGTTGACTTATTCCGACGGTTACGAGGCGTTCGCTCGGCTATGGCAACCCGCTTCGGTTCGTGGGGCCGTGTTGTATTTGCACGGCATCCAATCGCACGGGGCGTGGTTCCTCGCATCGGCTCAGCGGCTGGCCGACGCGGGCTTTGCCGTGCTCATGCCCGACCGCCGGGGTAGCGGACGCAACCCGCAGGATCGCGGCCATGCCCCATCCGCCGAACGGCTCCTGGCCGATCTGGACGAGTGTGCCGACGAACTGCGCGGCCGCACCGGCTGCGAACGGTTGCACATCGTGGCCGTGAGCTGGGGCGGTAAACTGGCCCTGGCGTTTGCCGATCGCCGGCCCGAACGAGTGGCCAGCATCGCGCTGGTCGCCCCCGGACTGTTTCCGGCCGTCGATATCCCCACGTCACAGAAGGTCCGCGTGGGGCTATCCGCGCTGGTGGGGGGGCGGGCGCTGTTCGACATCCCGCTGCAGGACCCGGCGCTGTTCACCGCTCAACCCGATTGGCAGGAGTTCATCCGCACCGATGAGCTGACGCTTCGCAAGGTCTCGTCGCAGTTTCTCATCACCTCGCGGCGACTCGACGCCCTCGCCCAGCGCGTCGCCGCTCGTCGAACCGGACCACCGCTGTGCCTGTTCCTGGCCGGCCAGGACCGCATCATCAACAACCACGCCACGCGCGAGTTCGTCCGGAAGCTGTCCTGGCCTGAGCGCCGGATCATCGAATACGAGCATGCTCACCACACGCTCGAATTCGAGCCCGATCCCGGCGCCTATTTCGACGACCTGCAGCGCTGGCTCTCCGAGCAGACCGCTGCCGGTGCGTGAGCGTCGAGAAGAGCGTTGCCGTCGCGTTCGCCGGCAGCGACGATGGCAGCGGACCCTGCGTGCTTCTTTCCTGGACCGGCCAGGGCTATAAATGAGATCATGAACCATCACCTGCAACCCGCCTTCTCTCCCCGGCGTGAACTCGGTCGGACCGGCTTTGTCGCAACCGCCATTGGCATCGGCGATCTGGCCGACCGATCCGTGCCGCTCGAGCAATGCGTGGACACGCTGTGTCAGGCGTTGGCCCACGGTCTGAACCTGATCGACACCGCGCCCATGTACGAGGACGGCTATAGCGAGCAGATCGTCGGAACCGCCGTGACCCGCGTGACCGGCTCGAATGGTCGCGGCGCACCGACCGGTACTATCTCACGCGACGATCTGTTCGTGATCGACAAGATCGACGAACTCGACCGGCCCGTTCGCCCGCAAGCCGAGGCGTCGCTGCAGCGGCTCGGGCTCGACCGGGTCGATCTGTTCGTGCTCCACGCGTTGTCCACGCTCGACGACTGGAACAAGGCGGCCGCACCAGGCGGATCCATGGATCAGATCGGCGAACTCATCCGGTCGGGTCGGTGCCGATTTTGCGGCATCTCCAGCCACGACCCGCACACGCTGCGAGCCGCCATCGAGTCGGGGCTGTGCGACGTGGTCATGTTCCCGGTGGGGCCCTTCGTCGATTCGCGGTACATCGATGAGATTCTGCCGTTGGCTCGGCAGAAGAGCGTGGGGACGGTCTGCTTCAAAGCCTTCGGCGCGGGCAAGTTGCTGGGCGACACGCAGGGCTACGGTCGGCCGCTCCAGAATCGTCCTCGCGGCAAGCTTTCCTCGGGCGGCCTGCCCGAACCCGCTGTGGGTCACGCCCATGCCACTACCGGCGACGAACCGTTGGCCGAAGATGCCTCGCCCATGTTACCGCGGCTCACGGTCGAGGAATGCGTGCATTTCGCCATGACTTGTGACCCCGACGTGGTCCTGCTGGGCATGAGCTTTCCGAACGAGATTGAGGCCGCCCTTGCCGCCGCGGCCGGCTTTAAGCCTCTCGATCACGCCCGCATGGCCGAGATTCGCCTTCGCGCCGCTCGCGCCATCGAGGGTAAGGGCGAGTGCTGGTGGAATCCGGTGGGCAGGTGAGAAAGAAAGAACGACGCGGCGAGGGGGCGACGCGGCGAACCGCGATGCGGCACCGCAAGGCTCTCCGGTAGCGGGCTAATGACGAATGACGAAATCCGAATGACGAACTGAATCCGGCGTCCGGGTCAACGTACGAGTCACTTTCGCCGCGTCGCCGCGTCATCTTTCCTTCACTTGGCTCGCGCTTCCGGTGCAGCCGGGATCTCCGCCGGTGGGGCCGCCGCGGTCCGTTCGTCACGGCTCGGTTCCATCCCCGCCCGACGCCGGCGGCGACGCTTGCGTGGATACGAAGGCATCTGGGCGATGTTCAGCACGTAATGCGTGACCGGAATGCCCAGCAGCATCCCCCACACGCCAAACAACTCGTGAGCGACCAGCAGGATGATCAGGACCATCACCGGGTTCAGGTGGAACCGGGCAGCGTAGATCCGCGGGTTGAATACGTACGCTTCCAACATGTGGACGACCACGATCATGGCCAGGGCCAGGAGGGCGTGGTTCAAGCCGTGATCGTTGAACGCAATCAGGATGATGGGCACGGACGAGACGAACACGCCCAGCACCGGGATGAGCCCGAAGAGCAGAACAATCGTGGTGAGGAGCATCACCGGCTGAATGTCGAGGACGATCAGCCCGATGCACGTGATGGTCGCATTCAGCAGGGCGATGAACATCTGGCATTGAAATGCCGTGCCCACCACCTCCGAAAACGTCACCACGCTGGCGGCCGCCTCGTGGAAGAACCGGCCTACCGGGCTTTCGCGCCAAATCTGCAGCTCGTGCGTGACCCGGTCGAAGTCCAGCACGATGAGGAACGATAACAGCAGCGCCAGCAGGAACTGCAACGCGCCGCTGCCCACGGCCCGGATGAACTCGAGGATCATGGCCGGCGGGAACAGTTGCAATAGCCAATCCTGAATCTTGCTGCTGATGTGGGCGACGCTCACCGCGTCAGGCACCGACTTGTCCGCTTCGGCGCCCGGGGCGGCGGCGGTCGTGACCATCGGCGCGCCGGCCGGGTCGGGATTGGTCACGAAACGCGCCAGAGCCGGCTCCAGGTTGTACCGCTGAGCCGTCTTGGCCACCTCGGTGGCCAGCGTGTTCAGGAGATCGGGCACTTCCTTCGAGAACTGGGCGCCCTCGATCGCCACCCGTGGTATGGCCACCGCGATCAACGCGATCAGGAGCGTGAGCACCACGGCGTAGGGCCCGATCACCGCCGCCCAGTAAGGAGCCCGCGTCCGATCGACCACGAACCGGGCGATTCGCCGCATGACGAACCCGAAAATGAACGTCAGGAACATCACCGCGAAGAAGTGCCGAAGCAGGTACAGGATGCCGAAGAAAGCCACCCACATCAGCACGCGGCGGTTGATGTTATAGAAGCGTTGCAGATCCAGTTCCACGGAAGTCTCCCATTCGGTCCGGCATCATACCACACACTCGTCGCGAACGTCACGAGCGGTTTCCCTGCTCGCCTATCAATCGTCTGGCAGCGATTGCCGGGACGCGACGATCGCGGTCCGTCCGGCGGCACGAAGTATATACGCCCGGGCTTTTCCGGCCGACGGCTCGCCTTGACAGTCCTGCCCGCCCCGCCCATGCTGGAAGCATGGACGCTGCGACCTCCGCGACCGGCATCGACATGGGCGTGAAGATCGGCCGCCTGCACCTGCGCAACCCGATCGTCACGCTTTCGGGGACCTGCGGCTACGGCGATGAGTACGCCCCGTTCCTGGACCTGTCCCGGCTGGGGGCGTTCACCACCAAGAGTGTCACGCTCGAGGAGCGCAAGGGCAACCCGCCGCCCCGGATTGTCGAGACCGCCGGGGGCATGCTGAACGCCATCGGCCTGGCCAACGTGGGGATCGATCGCTTCCTGGCCGAGAAGCTGCCCGTCCTGGCTCAGCTGGACGTGCCCGCTATCGTCAACGTCGCCGGTCACAGCATTCCCGATTACGTCACCGTCTGCGGCCGGCTGGACCCCATCGAGACCGTGCAGGCCATCGAGCTGAACGTCAGTTGCCCCAATGTCTGTGACGGGCTGGTTTTCGGGACCGATCCACACGCCCTGCGGGAGTTGGTGACCGCGGTTCGGGAGGTGGTCCGTCGAGCGGTGCTCATCGTCAAGCTCTCGCCCAACGTGACCAACATCACCGCCACCGCCCGAGCGGCCGTCGAGGGTGGAGCCGATGCCCTCTCCATGATTAACACGTTCGTGGGGATGGCCATCGACGTCGAATCCCGCCGGCCTGTGCTCGCCAACCTCACCGGGGGGCTGAGCGGCCCGGCCATCAAGCCACTCGCCTTGCATCTGACTTATCGTGTCTACCGCGAGGTGGCCGGCCCGGCCGGCGTGCCCATCATCGGCATGGGCGGCGTCCAGAACTGGAAGGACGCCGTCGAGTTCATGCTCGTCGGCGCCACCGCGGTGGGCATCGGCACGGCCATGTTCCGCGACCCCACCACGCCGCTGCGGGTTCTGGCCGGTATTGAGGATTACCTCCGCCGCCATTCGTTCACTTCGGTTACGCAGCTCATTGGCCAGCTCCGTCCCAAGCGTGACGACCCGCCCGCCGGCTGATCGACCGCTGGCCCTCAGAACATCGGCGAGGTCGAGCGACCCCGGCCCCAATGAGCCGCGACCGTAAGGGAGCGATCTCCTGCGAGAAGACATAAGTCCCTCGCTACGTGGCGAGCCGCCCGGCGGGCTACGGCACGCTCAGGAACCGCGATCGTTACGGCACGCTCTGGCGTGACGAGTCCCCCCGGATGCGTGGGTGTGGGCTCTCATGTCTTCGGGGCAGCCGATGTACGTGATGGACCACGGGCGGGCGGCTTATGTGCTGGTTCCCATCGATGAATACGAGGAACTCGTCAAGGCCAGCATGATCAAGAGTGCAACTGATAAGCTTAGGACCACGTCCGAAGATGCCTGGGTTGACGCTGACGTCTTCCGGCGGTGAGCTGGCCGGGGAGCGAATCGCCGCGGCGCGCAAACGAGCCGGCCTGACGCAGCAGCAACTGGCCGCCCGGCTTCGGTGCCTCAATCCCAGGTTTCCCGCATCGAACGCAATCCCGAAGCCACCACCGTCCGGACGCTCAAGAAGATCGCCCGCGCTCAATGCTGACGTGTCCTCGCTGATCTGACCGGCAAGACGGTTCGTTGTCGTGGTTTTGTGACCATGGATGGCACTGAAGGGCATGGATGTGTGGGTGCTCGTGTGTTCGGGGAGTGTCCACAAATCGAGGGCGTCTGAATGCCGTGGCCGGCCGAGTGCCTTGCGGTTTGATAAAGCGTACTCCAGTGCCGGAATGCGCAAGAGTTAGGGGTTGTGGTGTGGGGGGATGTTTCGAGGAGAGGAAAGCCAGGCCGGGATTCGTTGCGAAGCACCGCAGAGCTTGCGGTTCGGCCGATGAGGCGGCCCGGAAAATCTCCGGAAATTTTTCTTGCCACTGTGACTGGCCGGTGGTATGATAACCGGTCTTTGATGCCCGTAGCGGCCATCACCGTCGCATCGGGCCAGACATCGAGGTGTACCATGCGAGAGGTTATCCAGGAACTGCCTGACCTCCGGTAGCCCGATCGTCCGCTGATTCGCACGGCGGCCGATCCCTCCTTCAGGGCCGCCGGTTTTCGGGGTTTCCTTCATCCAATACCTACCTGACACCGCTACGCGGCAAACGCCGGGCGGCAAGAGTTTGGGCCCGTTGCAACGGGTATGGGGGAAGGATTTTTCATTTTCGAGGGCCGTCGCGTTGCCGCGGGCGATGAGGCCGGCGGCGGGATAGAAGAACTGATCGGCAGGAAGCCGATCTTGGACGTTCATACGGAATTGAAGCGAACAGTATGGATCTCAGCAATCTGCGAAACATTGGCATTTCGGCGCACATCGATTCGGGCAAGACCACGCTGAGCGAGCGCATCCTGTACTACACGGGCCGCATTCACAAGATGGGCGACGTGAAGGGCGACGTCGGCACCACCATGGACCACATGGAGCTCGAGAAGGAGCGCGGGATCACCATCACGTCGGCGGCGACGACGGTCTTCTGGAAGGACAAGACCATCAACCTGATCGACACGCCGGGCCACGTGGACTTCACCATCGAGGTCGAGCGTTCGCTGCGCGTGCTGGACGGAGCCGTCCTCGTGCTGTGTGCGGTGGGCGGCGTGCAGAGCCAGTCGCTGACCGTGGATCGTCAGATGCGCCGGTACAATGTGCCGCGAATCGCGTTCATCAACAAGTGCGACCGCACCGGCGCCGATCCGGCCCGGGTGGTGCAGGCCATGGAAACCAAGCTGGGGCACGTGGCGGTTCCGCTGCAGATCCCCATCGGCCTGGAAGGCCATCACGAAGGCGTGGTGGACCTGATCGCCATGAAAGCGGTCTACTTCGACGGCGAGCGCGGCGAAAAGGTTCGCGTCCAGCCCATCCCCGCCGAGTTGCAGGCTGCCGCCGAGCGGGCCCGTCACGCCATGCTCGACACGCTGTCGCTCTACAGCGACGAGCTCATGGAGCTCATGCTGGAAGACAAGCCGGTCTCCGAAGACCTGATCCACAGCGTCATTCGCGAGCAGACCATCGCTCGCGAGATCACGCCCGTGCTCATGGGCTCGGCATTCAAGAATCGCGGCGTGCAGTGCCTGCTTGATGCCATCGCCCGCTACCTGCCCAGTCCGCTGGACCGCGTGGCCTATGCCAAGGACAACGGGAACGAGGGGGCGGAAGTCGCTCTGGCCGCCGACCCCGACGCTCCGACCGTCGCCATGGCGTTCAAGATCGTGGACGAGAGCTTCGGCCAGTTGACCTACACCCGCGTGTACCAGGGCCGCATCGAAAAGGGCGGCACGTACCTCAACAGCCGGACGGGTCGCAAACAGCGCGTGGGCCGCATCCTTCGGATGCACGCCAACGAGCGTGAGGAGATCGCCGTGGCCCAGGCGGGCGACATCGTGGCCCTTATCGGCGTCGAGTGCAATTCGGGTGACACCATCTGCGCGATGTCCAACAATTATTCGCTCGAGAGCATCCACGTGGCTGAGCCCGTGATCTCGCTCTCGGTCATCCCGGGCAAGAACGTGGACCGCGACAAGCTGAGCCGGGCCCTGAGCCGCTTCTGCCGCGAGGATCCCACGTTCCACGTGCGGACCGACGCCGAGACCGGTGACACCATCATCTCGGGCATGGGCGAACTGCACCTGGATATCTACATCGAACGGCTGCGCCGCGAGCACAACCTCCAGATCGAGGTCGGCCCGCCGCAGGTGAGCTACCGCGAGGCCCCCACGCAGACCGTCGAGTTCAACTACAAGCATCGCAAGCAGACCGGCGGCTCGGGCCAGTACGCCCACGTGATTGGCAAGCTCATCCCCCTTGACGAGGACGCCGGGAAAGATTACGAGTTCGAGAACAAGGTCACTGGCGGGCGGATTCCGACCGAGTACATCCCGTCGTGCGACAAGGGATTCCAGTCGGCCCGAGGCAAGGGCGCGCTGGCCGGCTACGAGGTCGTCCGCGTGAAGATCCTGCTGGAAGACGGCACGAGCCACTCGGTGGATTCGTCGGACCTGGCGTTCCAGATTTGCGCTCGCGACGCCTTCCAGGAAGCGTATCGCCGCAGCAAGCCCACGCTGCTCGAGCCGATCTTCAGCGTGGAGGTCGAGGCGCCGGTCGAGTTCCAGGGCCAGGTGGTCGGCGATCTGTCGAGCCGTCGCGGTCTGATTCACGGCACCGAGGTCCGCCAGGGCACGGTCGTGGTCACCGCCGAGGTGCCGCTGGCGCGGATGTTCGGTTACGCCACCGATCTGCGGTCGCTCACGCAGGGCAAGGGCACGTTCAGCATGGAGTTCCGCTGCTACCGCCCGGCCCCCCGCGAGGTGCAGGAGGAGATCATCGCCGCTCGCAAGGCCGCCCAGCGGGTGTGACGCCATTCGCGTCCTCACAGACCGGACGCGAGAACAACCTGGACTGATGCGCTTCCATGACGAACAACATGCGAAGCGATAACTTGAGCCCGCGCGGAGACAACGTGCGGGCTCGTCGTTTGTATGAGCTATGAGCTGTAAGCTCTGAGGTATGGGCTGTGAGCTATGAGCCAGAAGCTGTCATTCGAACTTCGGGCTTGTGGCTTCATTCGTCATTCGTTATTTGGATTTCGTCATTTGGGGGCAGGACTTTCGTCCGGCGACACCGCTTTCAGAAGTACCGCAGGTGGAACCCGCCGTCCACGTTGATGACTTCGCCGGTGGAGAAGGGCAGGTCGCCCCGGGCCAGGGCGGCCACCGCCTTGCCGATGTCCTCGGGCTTGCCCCAGCGCTTGATCGGGCTGAAGCCTTCGGCGATGAGCTTGTCGTATTTCTTCTTGACGCCGGCGGTCATGTCCGTCTCGATGATGCCGGGCCGAATCTCGTATACGCGGATGCCGTACTTGGCCAATTCGACCGCGAACAACGCGGTGGCCATCGACACACCGGCCTTGCTGATGCAGTATTCGCCGCGGTTGGTGCTCACGGCATAGGCGCTGATGGACGACACGTTGATGATCGTCGCCGACGGGATAATCTTCTCCTCAAGCTGCTTGATCATCAGCCGGGCGGCGGCCTGCGTGAGGAAGAACGGCGCCTTCAGATTGGTGCCCACGACCAGGTCGAAGCTCTCGGGCGGCATTTCCAGGAGATCGTACCGCGTCGGCGGAGCGATGCCTGCGTTATTCACCAGCAGATCGAGCCGGCCCAGATGCTCCATGCAGAAGTCCAACAGCAGGTCGCGATGCTCGGCATGGGAGATGTCGGCTTGGCAACTGATGGCTTCCCCGCCTGCAGCCTGGATCATCTGACAGGTCTCTTCCGCCGCCTCCAGGTTTGAGTTGTAGTTCACCAGGACGCGGAACCCCTCGGCCCCCAGGGCCTGGCAGATCCCTCGACCGATTCCTCGCGAGCCGCCGGTGACCAGGGCAACAGGCTTGTTGTTCGGCATCGTGCGTTCTCCATGCTTGTGCAGTTTCAACCTGCACATACTGTACGCGATGCGGCGGCCCGTGCAAACATCAACGTGTCGCGCATCGAGGGGCGGACGTCGCATCCGCTGTCAGAAGGGCAGCAGATGTCTCCCCCGATCAGTGAAGTAAAGTCGATCGGAAGCGATGGTGGTACGCGTGGACTTACGGCGGGCAAGACCCGTTCCCGAGCTCATTCCAGTCCATCACTCATGCCGTGGGCAAGCCGGGGCATCACGTCGTCGATGCAGGTCCGCACCGTCCACACCAGATGCTCGAGGTTTTCCGACGAGATGCACAAAGGCGGCATGATGACGATGGTGTCGGCCAGTGGCCGCAGGATCACGCCGTAGTCGCGGGCCCGAGCGCAGACCTGAGCCCCCACTTGTAGCCCGTAGGGAAATGCTTCGCGCGTGGATTTGTCGCGCACGAGCTCGACGCCGGCCATCATGCCGCGTTGCCGGATGTTACCCACGTGCGGGTGTTCCGCCAATCGGGCCAGTCCGTCGGTAAGCAGGCGTATCTTGGCCGGCAACTGTTCGAGGACACGATCGCGCTGAAAGATTTCGAGCGAGGCCAGGGCCGCTGCGCAACCCAGCGGGTTGCCCGTGAACGTGTGGCCGTGATAGAACGTCCGGCCCGCGTCAATGGGCCCGAGGAACGCTTCGTAGATCGCGTCAGTGGTCAGCGTCGCGGCCAGCGGCAGGTATCCGCCGGTCAGCCCCTTGGACACGCACAGCAGGTCGGGGACGACATTCTCGTGCTCGCACGAGAACATTCGGCCCGTTCGCCCGAAGCCCGTGGCCACCTCGTCGGCGATGAGGAGTGTTTCGTGCTCGTCGCACAGCTGGCGCACGCGGGCGAGATAGCCCGGTGGGGCAGTGATCATGCCCGCCGCCGCCTGCACGAGTGGCTCGACGACGACTGCCGCCACTTTTCCGCAATGTGTATCCAAAGTGCGGCCGACTTCTTCGGCGCAGGCGGGCCGGCCATTCGCCGCTCCGCACGTGTCGGGCTTCTGGCCGAGCGGGCAGCGGTAGCAGTAGGGGGAGGGTGCGAACTCGGTCTTGAACAGCAGCGGCGAATACACGCGGTGGAACAGGTCGATGCCGCCGACGCTCACCGCGCCGATCGTGTCGCCGTGGTACGCATTGCCGAGTGCGACAAAGAGTTCGCGCCGTCGCTCGCCACGATGCTGCCAGTATGCGAACGCCAGCTTGCAGGCGACCTCTACGCTCGTGGAGCCGTCGTCGGAATAGAAGACCTTGTTCAGGCCCTGCGGGGCGATCTCCACCAATCGTGCGGCCAGTTCGATGGCGGGCGGCGAGGCCAGGCCCAGTTGTGTCGAGTGAGCAATGCGGTCCAACTGCGTCCGGATTGCCGCGTCGATTTCCGCCCGCCGGTGGCCGTGGATGTTGCACCACAAGCTCGAGTGGCCGTCGATGTAGCGGCGACCCTGGGCGTCGAACACGTATTCATCTCGGCCACCCGTGATGATGAGCGGCTCGACCTGGTTCCACAGCGCGTGCTGCGTGAACGGGTGCCACACGTGCTGGCGATCCAGCTCGACCAGTCTGCGGATTTCCTCGGGCGGCAGTACGTAATCCTTATTCTCGGCCATCAGTGGGGGTATGTTACTCGGCGCCCCGCCTGCCCGCCAAGCGGTTCGCCATGATGCCGCGGTCATCCTTTGTGAGCGCCGCCGCTCGGGAGCATGCTTAGGTCGCCAGGCGCGGGGAGAATCGGGTGACCCGCTCCGGGATCGGCGTGTTCCGATTCGTCTGCGCGGTCCAACAATACACCATGCAGACCGTTGCGCCGGCGGCGAGGCGGCGGGAGCCTCCTTGCGGCGCTGACGGACCGGAGAAACCACATGCGTTATCAACGTGTTCTGCGATGGTCAGCGTTGGCGGCCGGTTCGGCCGTTCTCTTCCAGTGCGGTGCATGCTGCGGGAACGAGTTTTGGATCAGACTCGCCGGCGCAGGCGCCATCGTGTCGGGCTTCGTGAACCTGTTTACGGGCACATAAAGGAACAAATTCGAAAGGTCAGGTTCGAACGACGGGTCAGCGCGTTTTCTCATCCAGGCCGCGCGGTTTTGAAGCCAGTCCCAGGTCAGATTGCCACTGTTCGTGCCGCTGTTGCAGCTCGCGCACCAGTTCGGGATGCTCGCGACGCAGATTGCGACGCTCGGCGGGATCGGTCTGTAGATCGGCCAGGAAGATCGCGTCCTCGCCGGTGAGTTTGGTTCGCTGATCGTTCTCACCCGTGTCCAGGCCGTTCATCACCAGCTTCCAGCGACCCTGGCGAGTCGCTTCCTGCTCGCCCTGCTTCCAGAAGAGCGCGTCGTGTCCGGGGGCGTTCGGATCTTTGAGCACGGGGATGAGGCTCATGCCGTCGATGCGATGATCTGCTGGAACCTCCGCGCCCATGATCTCGGCCGACGTGGGCCACACATCGATCGCGCACACGAGTTGGTCGCGCGTCTGACCGCGAGGAACGACCTTCGGCCAGCGAACGATAGCCGGCAGATGAATCCCGCCCTCGAAGAGGCTGAACTTGTGGCCGCGGTGGGGCCCGTTGCTGCCGCCCTTGCCGTTGGCACGCAGCTCGGTCGTCGCGCCGTTGTCGCAGGCGAAGAAGACGAAGGTATCATCCGCCAGGTTTGTGTCGTCGAGCGTCTGCAGGATCCGGCCGATCGCATCGTCCATGGCCGTCACCATCGCGGCGTAAATCGCACGCTCTGCGGGCAGATCGGCGTACATGCGGCGGAAGCGCTCGGGAGCCTGCATCGGATAGTGCGGCGCGTTGAACGCGACGTAGAGCAGGAAGGGCTTTCGCTCGCCGGACGTTGGTGTCGCCTGCGACCGGATGAACCGGATGGCCTCGCGGGCGATGAGGTCGGTCATGTATTGGCCTTCCTCGTGGATCTCCTCGCGGTTGCGGTACAGGTCGTGGTGGGGTGGGTTCTGCCAATAAAACATGTGCGAGTAGAAGTCGATGCACCCGGCGTGGTGGCCGAAGAACTCGTCGAAACCCTGGGCGTTGGGCCGCGTGTCGTCGGAGAAGCCGAGGTGCCACTTGCCCGTGAGGGCCGTCGCATAGCCTCGCGACCGGGCCAGCTCGGCGAAGGTGATCTGTTCGGCCGGCATGCCCGCGGCGCCGGGTTGCGACGAAACGTTCGTCGGCACGCCCGCCCGTAAGGGATAGCGCCCGGTCAGCAGGGCGGCTCGCGAGGGCGAGCACACGGGGGCGGCGGAATAGTAGTTCGTGAAGCGAACGCCGTTGGCGGCCAGGGCGTCCAGGTGGGGCGTGCGAATGTCCGTGGCGCCGTAGCAGCCTACGTCGCCGATGCCCATGTCGTCGGAGTAAATGATGATCACATTCGGGCCCGGTGCGGCCGCGGCCGTCGCTGACAAAAGGGCTGCCAGCGCGAGCATGGATCGTCGGCTCATCGTGTCCTCCTTTCGCGGTGCGTCGCGGGCGGGGCGGGTGAACGTCCGGTTCGCACGCTTGGTCTCGCGTCTTCTCGGCCAGGAATACTACGGCATCGGCCATTCTTTTGCAGCGGTAGTTTGGCCGTCCTCGTGAGATTTCACGGTCAGTTCGCCGTCACCGGAAAACCTGCGGAACGCCACGCCGGCCAGTTGTCGGCGGCGTCGCGCGACAGTATCGTCTTACCCCCATGTCCGTAAAGGTTTTCAGATCGGCCCGGCTGATCAGCGTCCTCACGCTCGTCTCGCGCGTGTTGGGCCTGGGTCGCGACATGGCGTGCAGCTACGCCTTCGGTGTCGGCGCCATCATGTCGGCCTGGACGATCGCGTTTCAGATCCCGAACTTGTTTCGGCGGCTCTTCGGCGAGGGCGCCCTCACGGCGGCCAGCGTGCCGGTTTTCACGGAGCGATACACTCGCGAGGGCGTCGAAGGACTGGACGATCTGGCCGGGCGAGTGGTGGGGCTGCTGGCCGTCCTGCTGGGCGGCATCTCCGTCGTCGCCGACCTGGTGATGCTGCTCATCGTGTGGTGCTGCCCGCTCGACGAGACCGCCGGGCTCATCCTGCGTCTGACCATCATCACGCTGCCGTTCTCCGCCTTGATCTGCGTGACCGCGTTGCTGGGGAGCCTGCAGAACGTGATGGGCCGGTTCGCGCCGGCCGCCGCCGCGCCCATCGTGCTCAACGTGTTCATGATCGCCGGGGCGCTGGGCGGCTCGAGGCTTGAGCCCCGGGCGGGCATCGTGGTGCTGGCAGTGGCGGTCGTGCTGGCGGGCATCGCCCAGGTGGTCTGGCTGGCGTGGGGACTGCGGCGGGCCGGCTTGCGCCTGCGACTGCGGATCGATTGGCATAACCCGTACGTGCGCCGAATCGCCATCACCATGTTGCCCATGACGGCGGGGCTGGGCGCGGTGCAACTCAACGCGCTGCTCGATCCGCTGTTGGCGCTGTGGTTCGTGGATGACTCGGGTCCGGCCATCCTTTCGTACGCGCAGCGTCTGTACCAGTTTCCGCTGGGCGTGTTCGCCATCGCCTTGGCGACGGCTATCTTTCCCGCCCTGTCGCGTCATGCTGCCGAGGGTGATCTCGACGGGTTGGGACGTTCGCTTTCACGGGGCATCTGCGTGGCCTCGTTCGAGGCGCTCCCCTGCGCGCTGGGCATGATCGTCGTCCGCTATCCGCTGATCGAGTTGCTGTTCAACCGCGGCGAGTTCGCTCGGGCTGAGGATGCCGTGGGGCGGGTCGCGTTCGCGTTGCTCATGTATGCGCTGGGCATCTGGGCGTTCGGTATCAATCAGCTCATCGTGCGGGCGTTTTACGCGACGGGGGACGTACGCACGCCGCTGAAGGCCTCGATCGCCAACGTGGTCGTGAACTTCGGCCTCAACCTCGTGCTCGTGCAGACGCCGCTGCGCGAAGCGGGCCTCGCGCTATCGTCGGCCATCACCGGCACGCTCCAGGTGAGCTGGCTCCTATGGCGCTTCGACCGCAAGCTGCGCGTCATCGAATGGCGGCTGATCGCCGGCCGTGTCCTCCGCATCGTCGTGGCCGCAGCGATCATGGCGATGGCCGTCGCCGCCGCCGATCGGTTCCACCTCATCGATTACCGCACGGTCATCCGACTGCCTGCGCTGATTCTGGTGGGCGCCGCCTCGTATGTGGCTGCCGCCTACATCCTGCGCGTTCGCGAACTGCGGGAGATGATCGGCGGCAGCGACTGACGAAGGCGCAATGACGAAATCCGAATGGCGAAAGACGAAAGAAGCTCGAAACCAGAATGACGAATAAGTGACGCCGTTGCATCTCATGGGTCCGCGCAAGAGGCGGCAAAGCCCATTACTGTGCACGTGTGTGGCGGAATTGTGGTGCAGGCATCCTGCCTGCACTGTGCATGCTGGAAGCGTGCACCACAAACCAGCCCCTGGTCATCCCTAGCCCCCAGGCCCCAGCCCCGGGCCGCAGGCCCCAATGGCCCTCACTCCACTACCGTGAGGATGCGATGCGTGGGCGTGGGGCGGCCGGGGCTCAGCACGCGGAGATCTTCCGTCGTCACGTCGATATCGGGGCCGGCCACTTGCTCGAGCGCCTCGCGAACGAGGTTCTCCAGTGTATCCGGCGTCGTTTCCACGCGAGCGTTGATCACCAGCCGTGCTTGCGTTGATCGTCCGCTCATGCGATTGCGGAGGACGGGCTCGGTGCCGGTGGATGTGAGATTGCCCAGGCATACGCCCGTGTCCGCCTCGATCATCAGTTTGACGTGCCCGATCTCGGCGGAGCGGCGGATGCACTCCTGTCGACAAAGCTGAAGGAAGTCGCGACCAAACTCCGCCCAGAGGACCGGCTTGGCAACGGCGGTGAGACGGAACGATCCGTTCAACCATCCGAGCACCGCTTCACCATTGGCGTATCGGTCGTAATCCACGTCGGCGATGTGCGATCCCCCGCGCTTCCCGGTCAGCATGGCCTCGAGCCACTCGTCCACGCCGTCGCCGGTCTTGGCTGAGATGAACCACACTTCGCGGCCGGGAAAGTGCACGAGCAACAGGCTTTTCAGCTCGGCCACTTCCTGCTCCGTCAGCAGATCGGCCTTGTTCACCACCACGACGTCGGCCTCTTCCAGCTGTTGATAACAGATGTAGGCGGCGTCCGGGTGCAGCGTTCCCTCAGCCTTGCCGAGGATCTGGCGAAGACGCGCGGGATCCACCAGCACGGACAGAGGCGAGACCTCAAAACGCTCCGCGTACTGCTTCTTGAGCGGCTGAAGAATGGTGGCCGACAGATCGGTGCAACTGCCCACCGGCTCGGCGATGATGACATCCGGCTGCGCATGGTCGATCAGCGCCGCAGCCGACTGCGTGAACCCGTCGAAGTTGCAGCAGAAGCAGCTGCCGGCGACTTCCTCGACGGGATAACCCTGCGTGGCCAGCAGCCGCGTGTCCACCAAATTGGGAGCCTGGTCGTTGGTGATGAAGCCCACTCGCCGGCCCTGTCGAACCAGTCGGCCGGCCGCTTCAGCAAGCAGCGTCGTCTTGCCAGCGCCCAGGAACCCTCCCACGATCAGCATTCGCGTCGATTGCATGCCTTGCTCCAGCGGTTCGGGGGCGAAGCACCCAGTCATGGACGGCCGCCCCGACAATGCCTCCCAACAGCGGGGCCGCGATGTACACGGTGAAGAACCCCGAGCGAGGCCCGGGGATGGCGACGCTGCCCCATCCGACACAATACGCAAACAGTCGCGGCCCCAAGTCTCGCGCGGGGTTAAGACCCGCCTGTGTGAGCGGGGCGACCACCGAGATGACGATGGATACGGTCAGGCCGATGCAGATGGGCAGCAGCGCGGCGCCGGGGCCGCCGGCGTTCCTTCGGTCGGTCACGGCAAACACGAAGAATGCGAGAAATGCCGTGCCGACGCCTTCGGCGAGCATGGCCTGGGTTTCGGAGACGCATCCGGGCGACCAACTGAGGGCCTTGGCTACCGCCGGATTCGGGAAGTACTCGCCGTACACCATGGCTGACAACTCGCTGCCCGGTTGTCCGCGGGTGATGCCGTTGGCGGCTTCAAATTCGGCGAGTGTGCCGGAAAACAGCGTGTAGAGCGTGGCTGCTCCGAGGAACGCGCCGACGAGCTGGGCCGCGATGTACAGCGGAACTTGCCGGGGCGAAAAACCGCGGAGGACTGCGAATGCCACGGTGATGGCCGGGTTCATATGCGCGCCGGAGATCGCGCCGACGGCGTAGATGGCCAGGGCGATGGCCACGCCCCAGACGATGGCCACTTGCCAGATTCCGGATTGCGCGTCGGTCAGAACCGCTGCGTGAACCGCGCCGACACCGAAGAACACCAGGATGTACGTGCCGATGACCTCGGCCAGACAGGCGCGGATCGGGCCGGGTGTGGAGGTCATGCCAGTCGCGCCCCCAAGACTTCAGTGAGCTCGTGGATGGCCCGCTCATAGCGCTGGAGCGTCTCGAGCCATTGGGCCATGCACGCCTTGCCCGCACGAGTCAGCTGGTAGCAGCGTTTGGCCGGGCCGGATTCGGGCGTGTCCCACGAAGCGCGAACCAGCCCTTGTTCCTGCATGGCATTGAGCGTGCGGTAGACGCCGGCATAATCCGGCGTTGTCCCCTCAAAGATGGCCAGTGTTCGGAGTCGCTGGGCGATGAGGTAGCCGTGGAGCGGCTCCTGAGCCAGTACCGACATGATCGCCGGTTGCAGCAGCCGGGCGAGCGTCTTACCCGTGCAGGGGCATTCGTCAAAGTCCACTATATGACCTCCACATATAAGTGGCCGGGGACTCTAACACGCCCGCGGCAGTGAGTCAAACCACTGCAAATCGTGTTAACCACCACATGCCACTACCGGCCAATGCTCGGATCGCGAAGGGATGCAGAGCGAGTAGTCAAAAAGACACTGCGTGGCGTTGAGAATGGAAGAACCGCGCCCGATAGGATTCGAACCTATGACCCCCGGTTTAGGAAACCGGTGCTCTATCCTGCTGAGCTACGGGCGCTAGGCGGCCGGGGAACCGGCTGGTCGAGTGCGAGTATACCACGTCCCCGCGGGAGTCGAAAGGCGAGGGGGCGGATCGCGACGGCGTGGCAGGGCGGGGGCTTTCGATCCCTTGACCGAGGAATCGGGCGATCGGTCGCAGATCCGGGATCGGACAGGCTCGCCGCTGGGCTTTACGATCCTGCGACAGTACAGTGGTATATCGTGTCGAGGGTCGAGATGAGCATTGCTGCCCAAGGCTGGTTTGTGACGGCAACGGACACCGGTGTCGGCAAGACGGTCATCGCCGGCGCGCTGGCTTGGCTGGTTCGCCACCAGGGACGGCGAGTCGGCGTGATGAAACCGGTGGCCAGCGGTTGCCGGCATGACGTGCGGCTCGGCCTGGTGAGCGAGGACACCGAGTTTCTCGCCCACTGTGCGGAAGCACGCGAGACGCTGGAGACGATCACCCCCGTTCGTTACGCAAGCGAACTCGCCCCCATGACGGCGGCTCGGCGCGAGCATCGCCCTGTCGATTGGACGGCCATCAGTGAGAGCTACGTCCGCATTCGCGGCGCCTGCGATTGGATGATCGTGGAGGGCGTCGGCGGCTTACTCGTGCCCATCGACGAGAAGACAAGCGTGGCGGACATGGCAGGCCAGTTCGGGTTGCCGCTGATCGTCGTGGCGCGCCCGGGACTGGGCACGATCAATCATACGCTGCTGACGATCGAGGCGGCCCGAACCCGCGGTTTGACGGTTGCCGCGGTCGTCATCAACGGCTACGAGCCGGCCGCCGGGACGCTGGCCGAGGAAACCAATCCCGAAGTGATCGCCGAACTGACCGGCATGCGGATCCCCATCATCGTTCCGCACGATCCACAGATCGATGTTCGCAAGGGCCAGCTCACCGAATCCGTGCTCTACCCCCTGCGTGAATTCGTATCCGCCAGTCTCCAAGGGCACTGGAACTCCGTTCACCGCTCTGCGAGCAGGCAGGGATGATCCTGCGGTGTCCGGACGGCTTCGTGGCGAACATTTTTGTTGACCGGGCCCGCGGGCGGCGGTAGCATGCCATCGCTCGGGGGTAAGGAGGCGATCTTCGACAGACCACTTCCTGTTTGAACCGCCCAAGATCCCCGAAAGTCCGTGCAATTGTGCGTCTCGAGAGTCTACGCGCTTCCCCAAGGGGCGGACTCGACGCAATGTCGATCCGGGTATCACGTCAGGAGGAGGTTCTCATGCGAACGCGCGCGCTGCGCTGGACGGCGGTCCTCTGTCTTTTCGCAGGCTCGCTGCTCCACGCCCAGGACAACCCATTGCCTGGGTTCGGCATCACGGGCGGCAACAATTTTCGCACGTACGTGTACCAGGCCCCGGTCCTGGCCATCGACCAGGACGCGCCCGTGAAATGGAAGAAAGACATCGGGACGACGTATAACACCCGACGTTCCACGTTCGTCAATTTCGTTTTCGATGAGAACGGTGACCTTTATTTCACCGGCTACTACAGCACGGAGGTCGCCAATTCCGGCGTCATCAAGATCAGCAAGACGGACGGCAGTTTTCTCTGGGCAAGCCCGCTGACCGACAGCATCGCTTCCGATTTGACGCCCATTGTGGGTTCCGACGCCGTGTACTCGGCCCGGTACAACAACGATTTCCCCACCGTCTACGCGTTGAACAAGAGCACGGGGGCGGTAATCTGGGAATCGGATCCGTTGCCCAAGCCGGTGGCCTTGAACATGGCCCTGCACAATGGAACGATTTACGGTGTTACCACGCGGGACGCGGATCTCGGCGTGAGCTACGTGTTCGCCATCCGCGCCAGCGATGGCGCCATCCTCCACGCGACGCCGATAGCGACGAGCGGCGACGTGACCTGGCGCAACACCACGCTGGTCCCCGACGTGTTCGGCCCGGGCGAGCACGGCTTGTACTGGAATCACGACCGTCTGTCGGGGGCGGATGTGTCCGACGCCAAGATCAACTGTGTGCGGGTATCGACCACGGCCGCCACGCTCCAGTGGACGAACTCGCCGATTCGTACGGCGGTCTCGTACATCATGTACAACCCCACGCTGAACGTGCTGTACAGCATGCACTGGGGCGACTACGGCTCGACGGTCGAAGCGTACGATCCGGTGACCGGGACGAAGAAGTGGGTGGCGCGCAACAGCGAGCTCGGCTCGTCGTTTAACGGCGGGTTTTACGGTACGCACACGCTGAAGCCCGACGGATCCGGTTTCATCTTCGCCGGCTTCGGCGGCGATGTCCGCTCCATCAGCGACCCGGGCGACCTGGGCGGGGAGAACCTGCCGGCGAGCCAGGTTGACTGGTACTACGACGGTCCGGACAGCCTGGGCGAATCGCAGCCTCTGGCCGCCCTGGTGACCGATGCGGGTGAAGCGATCTTCGTGTCGGGCACGTCGGCCGCCAGCGATCCGCCCACCAAGCGGCGCATCTACATTCAGGACGCCCAAGGCGGCGGCCGCTTGCAGGAGTGGTTCAGTCCTGACGATCCCGCTCCCCAGAACGGGGCCTACAACTTCCGTGATCTGACCGTCGGTCCAGACGGCACGATCTACTTCATTGACGGTCAGGAAGGTACGCATGGCACGCTCTACGCCCTGGCGATGCGGCCTTTCGTTGCCCCGGTAGTGGCGGCAATGCCTGCTCTGGACACCGTGGGCGTGTACACCGAGTACGTGGTTCAGTTGGAGGTGGCCGGCGGCGACCCCGCGGGCCGGTGGGCCAAGGTGGCCGGTCCGGAGGGGCTGAAGGTCAGCAACACCGGTCGTGTTTACGGCTGGACGCCGAGCCCGGCCGACGTCGGGCAGACGTTCGAAATCACGGTAGAGGCGATCAACCCCGGCGGGTCCGGCACGGTGAGTTGGAGTGTGCAGGTCAACGATCCATTGTCGGTCCTGACCATCAAGACCCGCCAGGCGCCGATCGAGGGCGCGTTTGGAACCTCGCTGGCCTCGGACGGGACCAGGCTCTACTACTATCGCAACAGCTATGGCGATCTGTACGCCACCGAAGACGGCGGGGTAACCTGGACCCCGCTGCCTAGCGCGCCGGGCGGCAACTCGGGCGATAACGGAGCGCTGGCTTACGGTCAGGGGATGCTGATCACCCGGCGTCACGACGGTGAAGCCGACGTGCTGACCACCTACGACATCGAAACTGGCACGTGGACGCACCGCGGCAGCCGGCTGTTCGGCAACACGGGCTATGTCGTGATTGGCGGCACGGTGTACGGCAACACTCATGCCGCGGCGGTCAACCAGGGCGGCTACATCACCATTGCCGACCTCGACAACCTCGATGCCGTCACCTGCCAGCGTGCGGCGTTCAGCAACATTCTCGGAACCGACCCCAACTGGTTCAGCCGGGCGGCCCAGATGACCGCCGGGCCGGGCGACGGTCTGCTCTACGGCATCAAGAACGACTGGGTCACGGAACCGCGCGGGACAGGCGATCGGCTGTGGAGGGTGGATCCGACCACACTGATTCGCAACAACTACTTCGGGTCCAACTGGGACGACTGGGATCATGCCAACTCGACGGCGGAGAACTTGGCACAGCTGCCGTGGGAAATCGGGTACGGTTCTGCGATCTGTGCCGTTCCGCCGGGCTGGGCGGGCATTTCGCAGATTGGCGCCGAGGGCGGATTGTTTATCGTCGCGGGCCGATCGCCGGCGAACAACGAAGGCTGGGGACCGCCGAGCAGCCACTTTGCCATCTATGACATCGAATCGGGTCGATTCCTCCAGGGCAACCTGCCGGCACCGACCGGAAGCGGCACCAGCATCGCCTTCCACGACGGCAAGGTCTTCATCAAGCAAGGTGGCAGCCCCGATGATCCGTACACCGACGTGATCTGGGTGTACGGACCGTTCGAGGTGCCGCCGCCGTCGGCCGATCTCGATGAAGACGGCGATGTGGACCGCGACGACTTCAATATCTTCCAGGCGTGCGTTTCGGGGCCGGCCATCCCGTACGATCCGCAAGCCTTGCCTCCCGACTGTCCGCCGGCAGATCCGCAAGGCAAGATCGCGGCCGACTTCGATCGCGACGGCGTGGTGGATATGAACGACTTTGCCAGGTTCCAGCGTTGCTACACCATCGGTGGGACGGCCGATCCGAACTGCATGGATTGAGGTCGATTGCAAGCCCCGTTCGATGAACGGGCGCGAGCCACGAGTCACGGTCTCTCGGGGGGCGGGCATCTTGCCCGCCAAGTCGGGTGGAGTTCCCGCCCCCCGAGGCCGCCATCCGCGCAACGCCGCTCGAGTGGAAGCTGATGCGCTGGGCGGCGTCGGTATCCCCGCAGCTCTCAGCGACCCGCTGTCAGCGATATGTCCAGTTCATAGCTCACAACTCATTCACCGAACGCTGTACCGTCCGGCGTTGCCCACACGAGGGGGAAGTATGCGAAGCGTTTGTTCGTTGATTGCAGTCGTGGTGGTTTTGTGGGTGTCAGCTTCCGGGCGCGCCGAAACACGGACGCTGCAGAACGGTTTGTCCATCACGCCTTATCCGACCACCTATCCGAACGAAAGCTACAACTACTACGGTACGCAGGATGCAACCATCAGCCCGGCGCAGCCGGATGCGAATTTCGGCCGGGCGACGCTGACGCTCGATGCCGCTGCGGGCACGAAGGTGCTGATCCAATTCCGCGAGTTGCACCGGGCGATCGGTCCACACAAGCAGATCACCTTCGCATCGCTGCGACTGCATCCGGTTGCGGGAGCGTGGTCTCTCGGCAACAGCGTGCGGGTTTATCGGCTGCTGCAGCCCTGGCGGCAGGGGAGCATGGAGGCCGTGCCGCAGCCGCAACATTGGGCCTGCTCCTGGAACCATCGCTTCTACAGTGCCCGGCCCGGCGAAGCGCTGACCTGGGCGGCGCCGGGAGCGGCGATGGCGGGCGTTGATCGGGCCTCCGCCCCCACGGTCGTCACGACCACGTCCGCCAACTACAACGCCTCGGCAGGAACGTGGCAGATCAACGGGCTCGGCCAGGACGTGGCGATCTTCTATGCCGCGCAACATCGCAACTTCGGATGGGTGATCGAGTTCGATGGCACGCCCTCGGGCGAGAACCGCGCTCACTCGAGCGAGTCACCGGTGGTGAGCCTGCGGCCCGAACTCATCGTGACGTACAACTCGATCACGCCGCCCGCCCGTACCAGCGATCTGGATGTGACGTATATCTCGCGGACACCCGAGTATTACCGCTACAATCCGAACGCCTATCAATACAGGACGTTCCACGACGAGTCGGTCGGGCTGTTGAAGTCGCCCGGCTTCGCGGACATGCCGAAGTGGCCGGCCAACGGCGACGTGGTGACTTTCACCGCCCACGTGCGAAACAAGGGACTCAGCGGCGCGTCGGGCCCGTTCAACTACCGCTGGATGATCAATGGCCAGGTCGTGGCGACCGGGCAGGAGCCGGTGGGCATCGCCGCGGGTGAGGAGAAGACTTTCGCGTTCAACTGGGTCTGGGACGCCAACGATTACCTCGGCGGTACCGATTCCCATCGCAACTCACTCGATCACCGCGACCGCTGGGTCACGTTCGAGGTGGACCCGGACGACGCGATCGCCGACTACAGCCGCAACAACAACGCGTTGTCGCAGTTTATCGAAGCGCCCTGCATGGGCATTTATGCCGAGCAGTCGATGTACGACATGTTCAACGCCCAGGTCAATCAGCTCGGCACATTCTCGTTCGAGGACTGGGTGAACTGGTACGTATCGATCTGGAACGAGACCTACCTGGAGATGTCGCGGTTTGCCGGCTTCGCCGAGGACGGCTGTCTCGAGCGGGTCCGGGTACAGAAGATCCAGATCGTTCCGGATGGAACGCTTCAGGGCGGCAACCACATTCCCGGCGGCCAGACGAACTTCCTGATCGACGGCGAGTGGGGCATGCTCCCCGATCAGGCCTACGTGGACAAGTTTTCGAAGATCCTCGAATGGGCGTGGCTGCACGAATGCACGCACCAGATGGGGATGATCGACCTGTACAGCATGAACATGGAGTCCGGCACGCCGGTGGCTCCGTCGCGGGTCAAAGTCAAGGACGGCGGCACTACCTACATCACGCGCGGATACTACCCGTCATTCATGGGCCTGATGGCGGGTGATGACACACGGTTCAACCCGTCGTACGAGCCGACCGGCCTTCTGGAAGACTGGACCTGCGGCGCCCTCAACTCCAACTGCGGGTATCGCCGGGGGTTCTACGGCGAAATGCTGTACGACGTGCCCGACGTGGCCCGGCTTCGCGCCGTCGATGCGACCGGCTCACCGCTGCCCTTCGCCGAGTTCAAGATTTGGCAGAGTTCCGGCGGACAGACCTCGGAGACCAACAACTCCGGCGTTCCTTATCCATGGCAGCCGATCTTCGAAGGACAGGCGGACGCCGACGGCGTGGTCACGCTTCCGAACATCAACACGCTCGAGAACGGCCCGTTCACGACGTACACCGGCCACACGCTCAAGCCCAATCCATGGGGACGCATCAACGTCGTGGGCACCAACGGCAGCTTCCTCATCAGCGTGAAGGCGCAGGGTCAAAAGGACTACGCATTTCTGCGGGTGACCGAGTTCAACAAGAAGTATTGGTCAGGCCATACAGCGGAAGCCACCTGCGATGTCCGCGTGCAGATTGCACCCGTAGCCCTGGGCGACAACATCGCACTGGGACGCACCGCGACCGCGAGCAGCGGCAGCGGGGCGGCATACCTGGTGGACGGCAACCCCAACACACGTTGGGACGGCGGCAACTCTCCCGTGGGCACTTGGATCCAGGTCGATCTGGGTTCGAACCGGACGTTCGCCGCGGTCGATCTCTTCCAGAACGGATACGGTGGCGACTTCTTCCAGAAATTCCGCATCGAGGCCTCGACCACAAGCGCATTCACCGGCGAGCAGACCTTGTTCGCTCGCGAGTCGGTCAGTTGGAATCGGGCCTCGTCTGATCGTCGCGACATGGATCCCGCCGACCCTGATCTGGACGCCTTCACCGTCCGCTACGCGGGGGCGCCGACCACGGCTCGCTATGTTCGCATCACGTGCGAGGAGGCTCACTGGTCGAAGCTAGCCGAGTTGCGGATCTACGAGTCGCAGGGAGCCACGCCTCCGACGGCCCAATCGGTGTCGGTGGACGTCGCGGTCAATTCCTACGCCGAGTTCGTGCTGCCCGGCGTCTCGGCCTATGCGTTGCCGCTTTCGACGACGATCGTTTCGTTGCCGGCGGAAGGCGTGCTTGCGGATCCGGCCACGGGACTGCCGATCACCACGGTGCCGTATACCCTCACCGGCGGCGGCAACGTGGTTCGCTACGTATCGCGCCCAGCCGCTCGCTACGATGAAAGCTTCGAGTTCAAGGTCAACGACGGTGTCGATTCAGCTCCGGCCGTCGCCAGCGTGCGCGTCGGTGGAATTGAGTTGATCTATCGCTTTGACCTGGACAGCGATCCGGGCTGGACGCGGCAGGGGGCCTGGGCCTTCGGTGTGCCGCAGGGTGGCGGAGGCAGCCACGGCTATCCCGATCCGGTCTCGGGATTCACCGGCCAGAACGTTTTCGGATACAACCTCGCGGGCGATTACACCAGCAATCTTCCCGAACGGCATCTGACCAGCACGCCCCTCGACTGCACGGGCATCACGCAGACGCGGTTGCGGTTTTATCGCTGGCTTGGGGTTGAAGGGAACGGTTTTGATAACGCTTACGTGAGGGTGAGCAACAACGGCTCGTCGTTCACGACGCTGTGGCAGGCCACCAGTGAAGTCGCGGATAACGCCTGGGTGCCGCAGGAATTTGACATCTCGGCGGTGGCTGACAACCGGCCGACCGTCTATCTGCGGTGGACCATGGGCACGACCGATGCAAACTGGCAGTACTGCGGCTGGAATATCGACGACATCGAGATTTGGGGCGTCGGGCCGCTGCCTCCTCCGCTGGTCGGCGACATGGACCACGACCACGACGTGGACATGGAGGACTTCGGAGCCTTCCAGATCTGCTTGAGCGGTGGGCAAGCCGTCGTCGATCCGGCCTGCCTCGAGGCCCGTCTGGACGGCGACCTCGACGTCGATCAGGCCGACGTGGAGATTTTCATCGCGTGTGCCGCCGGTCCGGGAGAGCCGCCCGTCGAAGGGTGTCGAGAGTAGTTCGTTGGCAGTAGTCCCATCCCGGGGGGCGGGCGTCCCGCCCGCCTATTTCGGGCCAGGAGAGAGCTTCGATATGTGCCGGATGCTGAGCCAACGCGGCGACGCTATTTCGTGCGGTGTCCTGCGGACGCAGGTGCTGGCATGTGCACTATATCAGTCACTGTACAAGGCGGGCAAGATGTTCGCCCCCCCGAAGCTGGCAATCGCCGCTCGCCAGTGGCCACTGGCCACTGACAACTGACTACTTCGGAAAATGTGGGCTGTAGGTCACGTTGGGGCGCGGGCCGACGAGGCGGCCGTCCTTGACGAAGGGCTCGCCTCGCTCGGACAGGTGCTCGACCATGCGTTCGCGCCACGTGCTCAGCGTGGCTGCGTACCGACCGTCAGCGCTCAAGTCGTGCAACTCGCTGGGGTCGTTCTTCAGGTCGAACAGTTGTTCGCGACCGTCCGAGCCGTAGAAGATGTACTTGACTTCCCCGTCGGTCAGTGCGGTCCACCAGCCGGCATCCGGATATTGCTGCCCGTGCTCGAGGTCGATCCATCGCCGCCAATTCTCGGCGCGTCCGCGGATCAGCTCGAGCATGCTGCGTCCGTCAAAATTGCCCTCGGCCACCGGCACACCAGCCGCGTCGAGGAAGGTGGGCAGGACGTCTCGCAGTTCCACCGGTTGCGTCAGCACCTGGCCGCGCGGTGCATCCACTGAGCGGGGCCAGCGGATGAGCATGGGCACACGGGCCGAGCCTTCGTAGGCATAGGTTTTGCGCCACAGATAGTGATCGCCCAGCATGTCGCCGTGGTCGGAGGTGAACAGGATCAGCGTGTTGTCCATCCAACCGCGAGCCTCGAGCGTCTGCAGGATGCGACCGATCTGTTCATCGACGAAGCTGACCGAGCCGTAGTACGCCCGGCGCGAGTGACGAGCAACCTCCGGCCCGACGTTGCCGCGCCAGATGGTGAAGTCGTTCGGCTTGGGCGTCACGTTGTGACGTTCGGCCCAGTCGCCGATCGCGGCCGGCGGCACGTCGGCGTCCTCATACAGCCGCATGAACCGCTCGGGCGGATCGTACGGGCTGTGCGGCCGTGCGAAAGAAACCTTCAGAAAGAAGGGCTCCTGGCCCTTGTACTCGTTGAGGAACGCGACGGCGGCGTTGGCCGTCCAGCGCGTCGGGTGGAGTTCTTCGGGCAGGGCGTAAATCGCGCCGCGGTAGTCGTTCCAGCCGATGCCCGTGGCGTCCGGATCGAGGGTCGGGGCGACCGACCAGAACCACGCGCGGTAGTCGCTGCGGAATTCCGGATGGCCGATGCGGCCCGACTCATCCAGGAGGACGCGGTGGAATCCGCGCAGTGCCCGTTGCGGGTGAAAGTGCATCTTGCCGATGCCCATGGTGTAATAGCCCGCATCCGCCAACAGGGCGGGCATCTCGCGTTCGTACTTCAGGGCCATGGTTCGCATGGCCAGCATGCCGTGCCGCCAGGGGGCCAGGCCCGTGACGATGGCCGTGCGAGCCGGCACGCAGGAGGGGATGGACGAGTAGGCGCAGCGGAAGCGCGCGCCCTCGGCGGCCAGCCGGTCGAGGTGGGGCGTTCGGATGACCTTGTTTCCGTCGGCGCCCAGGCAGTCGCCGCGCATTTGATCGGCCATGAGGAACAAGATATTCGGGCGCGCGGCAGCGAGGGCAGGGAGCGCGCCGATGAGCGAGTATAACAGCGCGATGAGCCGACAGATGGTCATCATCCGGTGTGCGTTCGACATGTTCCGTCCCTCGCGAAGCCGTACGCTGTCAGCTTCGCATTACCCGCCTGCCGTGGGGCAGCTTGCTGGTGCCATCGCGGCTCATTCGGTGGCCCAGTAGTCCACCACCGTCACCTTGTCGAGAATGGGCCCCAGCATCCGCCCGAATTCCTGGTGCGCCGGATGCGGCAGGTAGGCGTCGCGGTCGGCCTCGTTCTTGAACGTCAGCAGGAACGCGTGCGTCAGGCCCTGCGAATGCGGCTCCGGGCTGACGTTGGTGCCCCATTCGAAGTCCTGGATGAAATCGATCTTGCTCGGAAGGGCCCGAAACGCATCGACCACCTGTTGGATCTGCTCGCTCGAGGCGTCGTCCTTGAACTTGAACAACACGACATGACGCAGCACGCGTGCCGGCTTGGCGACCTGCACTTCGCGCGTCTGCACGTTCGCGCTCTCCGACGAACTGCAACCCAACAACATCATTGACCCGCCCAGGACGGTCCAGAACAGCCCAGATCGCATGTGTTCTCCCTTCAACAATGGACCTGCGACCGGCAATCGAAGCCGCACCGCAGCCTCGCGACCGGCCCGAGCGGATTGTCGACGGCTCGCATTAGCCGGTCAAGACCGGACCAGTCAGTCGCGGATCGGCGTTGTGGCGGTTGTGACGCGCGGCTCCTCTCAATTATGCTCTCGTCGCCGACACGCACTCGGCTTGGCTGGAGGTCAATCTGGGCTCGCCCCAACTCATCGACGAGAGCCTCCAGTGAAATTCGACCCCGTGACCGCCCGCCACGTGCGCCTGTACATTCTCGAGGCCACTGAGGGCCTAACCCTGTGGGAGTTCCAATCGTGTCCCCTAGCGACGCCGAAAAGCGGGCAATAGTACGGGCGGAGCCGATGCTCAGCCGGCACGGCAGCTTGGTGTTTCTTGACGCGTCGAGCTGGGTCGCTTAAAAAACAGTTTCTCCTGGCCGCACGGCCCGGTACCAGGGGAGGCGACGTTTCCCGTCGCGAAGGACAGCCAGGGCCGCAAAAAGACCACGCCAGGAGCAGTTGACGTGCTGAGCCTGATCCCCCGCGACCGGCGGTTTTTCGACCTGTTTGAAGAGGCCGCCGGCCTATTGGTCCGCGTCTCGCAGGCCTACGTGGACCTCCTGCGGGATTACCCGCAGCGCGAGCGATATATCGCCATCATCCGCCAGATCGAGCACGAAGGCGACGAGGTAACCCACCGCACGCTCCAGAAGCTCGACACGACCTTTATCACGCCGTTCGACCGTGAGGACATCTACTCCCTCATGAAGCTGATGGACGACGTGATCGACGAGGTCGATGCGGCTTCCAAACGCCTGGTCCTGTACCAGATCCAGGCCCCGACCAGCTCACTCATCAAGCTGGTGGACATCCTGTCGCGGGCCACGCAGTGCGTGGCCGCCGCCGTTGGCGAGCTTCGCCACTATAACAAGCGGCCCGCGGGACTGCGCATGCACCTGATCGAGATCCACGCCATGGAGAACGCGGGCGACGACGTCAATCACGCGGCGGCCGCCGAACTGTATGCCACCTCGACGAACGCCATCGAGGCCATGAAGTGGAAGGAAATCTACGATTTGACGGAGCGGGCCATCGACCGGTGCGAAGACGTCGCCAACACCATCGACGCCATCATCCTCAAGAACTCCTGACTTAGTCTTTCATGACCGCATTCACCGTCTACATCATCATCATCGTGGCCATTGCCTTGCTGTTCGATTTCAGCAACGGCATGAACGACGCGGCGAATTCGATCGCCACCATTGTCGCCACTCGCGTGTTGCCGTTGAAGCTTGCGGTTTTGTGGGCCGCCTTCTTCAATTTTCTCGCCGCGTTCCTTTTCGAAACGCACGTGGCCGCCACCGTCGGGAAGGGACTGGTCGTCGGCCATATCATCGATCCGCACCTCATACTGGCCACGCTCCTGGCCGCCATCGGCTGGACGCTGTTCTGCACGCACCAGGGGCTGCCCATCAGCGTGTCGCACGCCCTGATCGGGGCACTGGCCGGAGCGGCCGTCGTCAAGGGCGGTTTCGGCGCACTGGCCTGGGGCAAGCTTGAAACGGTCGTGGTGTTCATCGTGCTGTCCCCGCTCATCGGCATGCTGCTGGCGGGCATCCTCATGGTCGCACTGACCTGGATCTGCTGGAAGCAGATGCCGCGGAAGGTGGACAAGGTCTTTCGTGTGCTGCAATTGGTCTCGGCCGCCATCTACAGCCTGAGCCACGGTTTGAACGACGCCCAGAAAACCATGGGCATCATTCTGGCTTTGCTGCTGAGCGTGCCCAGCCTGCAGCATTACGCGACCCGCGACGGCACGCCCGACGGTCCGCTGGCGTGGTGGATTATTCTCAGCTGTCAGGCCGCCATTGCTCTGGGGACCTACGCTGGCGGCACGAAGGTCATCAAGACGCTCGGCCACCGTGTCACCAAGCTGCAGCCGTTTGACGGCTTTGCCGCTGAGACCGGCGGCGGGGTGACCATTCTGTTCCTGTCCATGCTGGGCATCCCGGTCAGTACGACGCACACGATCACTGGCGCGATTTTCGGCGTGGGCATGACCCGCCGAATGTCCAACGTCCGCTGGAGCGTGGGCGCCGACATCGCTACGGCCTGGCTCCTGACGCTGCCCGCGGCGGCGGCGGCTTCCGCGCTGACCTATTCCATCATCCGCTTCGTGGTCAACCTGTTCTGAGTGGTAGCTGTCAGCTATCAGCTCTCAGCTCTGAGCTGTCACCCGGGCGTCTGGCTCGTAGCCCATGGCTCACAGCTCTGCCTCGCTCTGTGGTGAGTGCTCCTGAAACCACTATAATGGACGCATGGCAGCCAGCTTCCAGAATTTGCGTGTTCTCTCATTCGAAAGTCGCCTCTCCGACGAGATGCGAAAGCTGATCGAGCGGCTCGGCGGGCAGGCATTGTCCGCTCCGTCCATGCGCGAGTTGCCCGTGCCGCACAGTCCCGGGGCCGAGGCATTCGCCGACGACCTGATCGCCGGAAAGTTCGACCTTGTGATCTTCACCACCGGCGTGGGGGCTCGTGCCCTCATGGGCCTGATGGAGAAGAAGTACCCGCGGCAGCAGATCGTGGACGCCCTGGCTCGCATCATCACCGTCGCTCGCGGGCCCAAATCGGTGGCGGCCATGCGAGAGTGGCGGCTGGCTCCGAACTTCGAGGTGCCCGAGCCTAACACCTGGCGCGACATCCTGGCCACATTGGACCGGCGCGCGGCCGAGTTGCGCCCACGCGGCGAGTCGGTCACAGCGGGGCAACCGCTCGCGGGGTTGCGTGTGGCGGTGCAGGAGTACGGCGAGACCAACGAGCGGCTCCACCAGGGGCTGCGAGAACGCGGGGCAGAGGTGGTGGGCGTGTCGGTCTACAGCTGGGCGCTGCCCGAGGACCTCGAGCCCTTGCGGCGAGGCATCCAGGCCGTGGTGGATGGCCAGATTGATGTGCTCGTGTTCACCAGTGCCCAACAAGTGCGACACGTCCTAAAGGTCGCCGCCGACATTGGCCTCGAGCAGCCGTTCCGCGATGCGATCCGGCGGACGCTCATCGGTTCCGTCGGTCCGACCTGTAGTGAAGCCCTTCGCGATGTCGGTCTGGGCGTGGACTTCGAACCCGACGGCGTACACATGGGCAATCTCATACGCGGACTGGCCCGCTCGGCCCACAAGCTGCTCGCTCGCAAGCGGGCATCTCACGCCGTGGGCGTGGACGTCACGACCGCTCGCCGCATCGATCTGGTGTGGGGCGGCACGGCGGAGCCGGCGTCTATCAAGCCGGCGAGCGCGGGGCTTGCTTCCGCTCTACACGACTCGCCGTTCATGCGGGCCTGTCGATGTGAGCCCGTGCCCTATACGCCGATTTGGCTCATGCGTCAGGCCGGGCGTTACCAACGCGAGTACCGCGAATTGCGGGCGAAAGTCTCGTTCCTGGAACTCTGCAAGACGCCGGAGCTGGCCGCCGAAGTGACGCTCATGGCCGTCGATCAACTGGACGTGGATGCGGCCATCATCTTTGCCGACATTCTCCTGATCGTCGAGCCCATGGGTGTGGGGCTCGCGTTCAACAAGGGGGAAGGGCCGTCGATCGCCCGGCCCGTGCGCAGCGGGGCCGACGTCGATGCTCTCCATGACGTCCAGGCCGAGGCTTTGAGCTTCGTGTACGACGCGATCCGTCTGACCCGGCGAGCGCTCCGGCCCGACGTGCCGCTCATCGGCTTTGCCGGCGCGCCGTTTACCGTGGCCAGCTACCTGATCGAGGGTGGAGGTAGCCGCAACTTCGTCGAGAGCAAGTCGCTCATGTACCGCAACGCCGGAGCGTGGCACGCGCTGCTCGACAAGATCGTGACCGCGACGGCCGGCTATCTCAACGCCCAAATCGCCGCCGGCGCGCAGGTCGTCCAGTTGTTCGACAGCTGGGTTGGCTGCCTGAGCGAAGCCGACTATCGCGAGTTCGTCTTGCCGCACTCGCGCAAGTTAATCGCGTCGATCACGCCGGGCACACCGGTGATTCATTTCGGAGCGGACTCCGCCCACCTGTTGGCTGCCATGCGCGAGGCCGGCGGGAACGTCATCGGTCTCGATTGGCGCATCGAGCTCGATCGCGGCTGGGACATCGTCGGTCACGACGTCGGCGTGCAGGGCAACCTCGACCCCGTCGCGTTGTTCGCCACACCCGGCGAGATTCAGCGCCGTGCCAAGATCATTCTCGACCAGGCCGCCGGACGCCCCGGCCACATTTTCAACCTGGGCCACGGCATCCTGCCCAACACGCCCGTCGATCATGTGTTGGCGCTGATCGACTTCGTGCACGAACAATCCGCTCGACCCGCACGCTAGCGCCGACACCACCGCTCACTGTTTGTGACCACTATGTGGCACGACGGGTGGTGAGGAAGGCTTGAGACCTGAGTCCTGAGACTTGAGCCGGCATTCACCGGCTCGTTTCTGTTAATGGGCACCAATTCTCTGCTCGTTTTCGGCGGCTCACGTGTTGTACGTTTTGGCGTACGTGCGATGGTATTGTGGTGCAGGCATCTTGCCTGCATTGTGCACGCTGGAAGCGTGCACCACAAAACACGTGCAGTGCACAGGACAAATACGGACGTCTGCCTCCCGAGACCGCCGCACCCGCCGATGAACAGTAATTCCATCCATGAGGCGGGCGAGACGCCCGCCCCCCAGGCAGGGGAACCCGCGACAGAGGATCGCCGCGGCTCATGCGCGGGGCTAACCTTTTTACGAAGGCTACCCGCTGAACACCGACGGCCTGTCCGGAGTAACAGGATGGCTCACGCCATGAACGATCGCTCGGTCCAGCTCCTTCGCGAACATCTGCTGGAACTGCTCGGCGAGGGGGCGGCGCACACGGACTTCGACGCTGCTGTGGCCGGGCTGCCGGCGCGGCTGCGAGGCGCCAAGCCACCCGGCCTACCCCACACGCCCTGGCGCATCCTCGAACACCTGCGCATCTCTCAGCATGACATCGTCGAGTTCACCGTGAATCCCGAGTACGTTTCGCCATCGTGGCCTGAGGGCTACTGGCCGGAGGGCGACAGCCCGCCCGACGCGAAAGCCTGGACCGCCGCCGTCCGCGCATTTCGTGCCGATCTCGAGAGAATGCGGCGACTGGTGGCGGACCCGAAGACCGACCTGCTCGATCCGCTCCCGCACGGCACCGGCCAGACCGTCGCTCGCGAAGCCATGCTCCTGGCCGACCATAACGCCTACCACATCGGCCAGCTCGTGCTCATTCGCCGGCTTCTCAACGCATGGCCAGAATGAGTCCTCGCTGCTTCCGCCTGATGATCTTCTCGACGCAGGCAGTTCGCCTGTACGGTGAAGTACAGAATCCTTATCATGTCAGGATTACACGGCGGTCTGCCGAGGCGAACCGGTCCCCTGCGCCGGGGGCTTTGAAAGTGTTCGTGGCTTCGCCTTCGTTTGTGAACGGGAGCATGGATGTCTGAAGAGTCGGTCAGTTACCCCAAGCGGGTCATCGTCATCGGCGGAGGCGTCACCGGCCTGGCCGCCGCTCACCGGGTCGTGGAGATCGCCGGCAAGACGGGCCGGGCTGCCGACGTGCTGTTGCTCGAAGCCGCGCCGCGGCTGGGCGGCACTATCGTGACCACGATCCGCGACGGCTGTCTCATCGAGGGCGGGCCCGACTCGTTCATCACGCAGAAGCCCTGGGCGCTGGCGCTGTGCAAGCGCATCGGCATCGACGGCGAACTCATCCCCACCAACCCGGCCTGCCGCCGCACGTTCGTGGTCCGCGACGGCCAGATGCACGCGATCCCCGAAGGCTTCCTGCTGCTGGCGCCCTCGCGGATCTGGCCGTTCGTGACCAGCCGCCTGTTCTCCTGGCCGGGCAAGCTCCGCATGGGCCTGGATCTGATCCTGCCCCGCAAGCACCACGGCGAAAACGGCGACGAGAGCCTCGCTTCGTTCGTGCTGCGGCGGTTCGGACGCGAGTCGCTCGACCGCGTCGCCCAGCCGCTCGTGGGCGGCATCTACACCGCCGATCCGCAGTACCTGAGTCTTCGCACGACCATGCCTCGCTTCCTCGAGATGGAAGCCAAGTATCGCAGCATCATCTGGGGCATGATCAAGGGGCGCAAGGCCGCCTCGGCCGCCGAACGCGGCGACAGCGGTGCTCGCTACAGCATGTTCATGTCGTTCCGCCGGGGGATGACCACGCTCATCGAGGCCCTGGCCGAGCGGCTGCCCGAAGGCGCCATCCGGACGTCGTCGCCGGTGTCAAGGGTGTCGCGCGACGGCACGAAGTGGCGCGTGCACCTGGAGGACGGATCGACCGAATCCGCTGATGCCGTTATCATGGCATGTCCGGCGCATGTGTCGGCTCGGATCATTCGCGAGCTCGATCCCGCCGTCGCCGACGATCTGGCCGGCATCCGTTACGCCTCGTCCGCCACCATGACCATGGCCTTCGACGCGTCGGCGGTATCCAATATTCCCGACGGCTTCGGCTTCGTGGTTCCGGTGGTCGAGGGCCGCACGCTGATCGCCGCCACGTTCAGCAGCATCAAGTTCCCCGGCCGGGCACCCGAAGGTACGCTCCTGGTTCGGGCGTTCCTGGGCGGGGCCATGCAGCCGCATGTGTACGACCTGGATGATGATCAGCTGCGCCAGGCCGTGCTCCAGGATTTCCGCGACCTCATCGGCCTGCGGGGCGAGCCGCGACTGGTCGAAACACATCGTTGGCCGGCGTCCATGCCGCAGTACCCGGTTGGCCATCTCGATTACGTCCGCAACCTGGAAAGCAAGGTCGCACGCTGGCCGGGCTTGGCCGTCGCCGGCAACGCCTTCGGCGGCGTGGGCGTGCCCGACTGCGTCCGCAGCGCCGAGGCCGCCGTCGATCGTTTGTTCAACTACACGCTCCAGCGTGCTGCGTCGGCTCCCGCCGCCGTTCGGGCGTAGATGTCCGAGTAGACCTCTGCTCAAATCCGTCCGTGCTTTCAGCCGCGCACTGAGCGACAAGAAGTGAAGTGATTGGCGTCGATGACGCCCGCCTCATCTGAAAACCTGCGGCCATCTGCGAAATCTGCGGACAAACAGCGTTCGCCCTACGGTTCGTCGACGGGGGCGATGGGCAGGGGGGCGGCTTGGCCGAACAGCCGTCTGCGGATGGCAGCAAGCCGTGTGTGGGCGACGAGTCCAGCGGGCCCCAGATAACGCTCGACTGCGCGGTCGAACAGGACGGGGGATATCAGCAGCGCGGTGGGGTTGATTCCGCCGGAAGCGCGGGCCAGTCGCCACAACAGCCAGCGGTCCAGGAGAGGCAAACCCATCTGCGACTGAACCCGCAGGTAGAACGACATGGCCTGAGAGCTGGCATGCCGTTCTCGTGTCTGGCAGTAATTCAAGAACCGGATGATGGCGAAGATGGCCAGAATAGCCACGAATGCGATGAGGATCTGCACATACGCCTGCGGATCGCTCTCGTTGAAGCGATCCTGCATGTAGCGCAGTCGTTCGAAGCGGTTGTTGCTGATGGCCAACATACCGGTCAGCATCAGACGGTCACCTCCCGTTTGTCGCGCGTCGCCGATTCCACCGTCCGAGCACCGGCCGTCGCGGGCAGCTCTTGCGTGAGCACGGAAGCTCGTCGCCGCACGAGCGGATCGGGGTCTTCGCCTGCCATGGCGGTCACCCGCGAGGCCAGCGTGAACAGACCCATGCGTTCGACCAGCCACAACGCGGAGATTCGGTGCATGCGGTTCTCGTGACGAAGCATCCGCAAGAGCGTTTCGGCAGCCTCGCGCACGCCCAGCTTGAGCAAGGCCTTGACGGCATTGGCTTGCACGCGATTGTCAGGCGATGACAGTTTGGACAGCAGATCGTCCACCATCGACTCGTTGCCCGTCGCGGCAATCGCCTCCACCGCATTGGCCTGCACGCGGGTATCGACGTCGTCCAGCGCCCCGCGAAGCAGCCGTCGCGAGACGGCGGTCTCCAGCGGACCCATGGCGGCAACGGCGGCGCTGCGGACGGCCGGCGTCGGGTCGTGACAGAGCTGATAGAGCGTCGTCTCGAACGACTTGGCCAACTTCAAGTCCGCGATGATCCGCAAGGCACGCACCCGCTCGCCCGGGTCACCGGACGCGAGTTTGCGGGCCAGGATCGATTCGAACATCGGCGTGCTCGCCAGCACCTCCGCCGCGGCGGTGGTTCGTTGCTCGACGCTCATGCGGTCGTAGAGCGTCCAGTACCGCTCGAAGCTCATCGGCGACGTAGGCCGTCCGGTGCGATCGAGTGAGTCCCAATCGTTTTTCGCCGAGATCAACTCTGCGATTGGCAGTTCGTGCGGGCAGCGTCGGGCGAGCTCGCGCCGAGCGATCCGCGCGACTTCCGGCTCGTCATCATCCTGAATGGCCCAGAGGATCTCCGTCACGCGGCGATCGGCAATGGTCGTGAGCGCCCACAGGGCCGAGCGGCTGAGCGTTCGGTCGCCATGCTGCTGCATTTCGCGGAGCAGGTCGATGCGCTCGGAGACCGGCAGGCCGACGCTGCTGATCCAGCGGGCGACGTGGCGGTGCACTTGGTTGGGCAACTGCAGGAGGTCCCAACCGTGATTGCTCGCCCACGCCAGATCCTTCAAGCCGGCCATGCTGCGGGCTACCTTGGGTTGGACAAGCCGCCATGACTGGCGAAACCACTCTTCGACGAAGGCCGGGTCGGGGCCCAGGGCCAGCGCCTTGGCCACATGGGGCCGGAATTCCGAGAAGCCCAAAGCTGCCATGGCGAACGGCACCATGCGGGGGCTCATGGACGGCGTCAACAAGCGGACGGCCACCTGCGATACGCGTGCCCCCGGCGTGGTCAGGAGCGTCCAGAACGCCGAACTCATGTCGTCGAGGAACCAGGTGGCGATCTCGACCACCCGTGGTTGCAGGTGAATGTCGTACGAGGCAACAGCCGCCTCGATGGCCGCCACCAGTTGCCGGCGGTCCTCGGCATGCGACTCCAGGTCGGCCATGCGTTCCCGCACTTCCTGCGGACTGAGTTGGGCAAGATCGGTCTCCCCGACGGGGACGGGGGCCGTGCGCAGCAACTCGTCGGCCAGAAAGGCCAACGTGGTCGCGGCGGCCTCGCGCACGGCAGGGGATCGGTAACGCAGCGCGGCCTCCACCAGGTACGACGCCCGATAAATACAGGCTCGCCGGATCATCTCCAGCACGTTGAGCCGCACCTGATCCGACCGCGACTGACTGGCCTCGCGAAGCACACTGAACAGCCGCTCCCACTCGATCAGCACCATCTGCTTGAGCGTGTCGTCGAGGAGGTGGAAGGCCTGGATGAGTCCATAAAGCCCTTCCCGCGTATTTCGCGTCAGGATGGTTTCGACGATGGCGCTGGCGGTGGGCAGATCGGCGTCCTGTAACGCGGCCAACAGGGCAGCGTCGGCCGCCGGGTCCTGGACCGTTCGAAGGATCTCGAATACCGTTCGCTCGCCGCTCATTGTGCGCAGTCCTCTCAGCCATTTATCGGATTGCCGCATAGGCGGCCTGAGCTCGCAGTTGGGGGGCCTGGGGGCGGGGGACTGGTGAAAGACTCCCAGCGAAGCAAGTCTAAGGCAGAGGGCGGGCATCTTGTCCGCCTTCTTTTTGCTCTGACATGTGGTGCAGGCGTCTTGCAACGCTGGAAGTGTGCCCACAACTGCGTGCACCCGGATTGCGGGCACGACAGCATTTAGCGGCCGACGCCGCTGGGCAATGTCAATCGGTGGTGCTCGTACCAGCTTTCGGGGTCGGCTTTCAGCTCGCCGATCATGCGGGGCAGCGTCTCGATGAGTCGATGATGCGGCTTCCAGCCCAGCAGTCGAGCGGCGCGGCTGATGTCCAGCTCGTAGTGGTCGTCGGCCAGGTCAATCATCCACGGCTTGATGAACGGCTCTTCGATGCCCGGAATGATGTCCTGGACCCAGGCTCCGGTGCGGGCGATCAGTTTGGGGATCTGCTCGGTTCGCCAATCGGCGTCGCCGTGAACGAGCAAAGCGATTTCCCGTTGCAGCTGGTCGTAGCCGTACGTCTCGGGTTCGCCGATGAGGATGGGCACGACGGCAGGCAGCTTGGCCCGCGATTCGATGGTCAGGCGTATCGCGTCGACCACATCATCGAGATGCACGAACGATTGCCCCCGTGCGGTGTCGCCGGGGTACACGTGCGAGGTGAATCGCTTCTCGTAGATGCGCTGGATCTGATTGGCGATGGGGATCGAGTCGCAGGAGTCGGTATAGACCCCGGCGATGCGGAGGATGACGGCAGGCACGGGACCATGCTCGGCGACCACCAGGTTTTCCGTTTTGATCTTGGACCGCGGATAGTCCCACTTGGCTCCCAGCGGCCAGGCCTCGTTGATGGGAACCCCTGGGGTGGTCGGCTGGTGGACCAGCATGGAACTCGAGAAGATGAATTGCTCGGCATGCAGCTCACGGCTGGCGGCGAGGACGCGCCGCGTGCCCTGGACGGTCACCTTCTCGTACAAGTCGCTAGGCTCGCCGGAGAAATCGTAGTACGCCGCCAAATGCACTACCGACGCGATTCTCCGGCCAAGCTTGGCGATCCGGGCGAATGCCTGCCGGACGCTCTCGTCGCTGCTCACATCGACAGGAATGAACTCGGCGGCCAGCGGAAGATCCTCGGTCGGTTCATGTCGATCCAGGCAGAACACCTCGTACTCACCGGCCAAAGAGCTCACCACGTTCGAGCCGAGTAAGCCGCTGCTGCCGGTCACGATGATCCCGTGCGTCTGGCCCACGTCCATCGGAGCCAACTCCTTCTGCAGACTTCCGCGCGTTCGCGATCGCGCCGGACACGCGTTGTCCGATTGAACAGAGTCTAGCGCGGCTTTCAACGGCCGGCTTATCTCGTGGATGGGCAACGCCGACAGCAAAGTCATCTCTTCGCCTTCGGGGGCCGACTTGCATCGGCATCCGAGGACAAGGCGGTGAGACGACCCGCCCCGTAAGCCGCCGGCGGACTGACACTTATCGACCGGGGAAAACACGATTTGCTTGTCAGGTGGCCGCGGGGTACTAGAATAACGAACATCCTGAACTGAGTCGGGCTCGAGAGATGATACCCGGAGGTAATGATGGCCCATATTATCGCTGAGCCGTGCATCGGCACCAAAGATACTGCCTGCGTCGCGGTCTGCCCCGTTGATTGCATTCACCCCACCAAGGAGGAGGCCAACTTCGCAACGGCGGAAATGCTGTACATCGACCCGGACACGTGCATCGACTGCGGGTTGTGCGTGGACGAGTGTCCCGTGAAGGCGATCTTCCCCGAAGAGGATCTGCCGGAGCAGTGGAGCAAGTTCGTGCAGATCAACGCGGACTACTACAAGAAGTAATCCGGGCAGACCATGGACGTTCAGACAATACGACGGGCCGGGAGCTCTTACGAGGCTCCCGGCCCGTTTTTCATCGCATTGTTCTGGCTAGCCGCGCGAGACGTCGTGGCGGTGGTTCGCGAGGTTGCCACCTGTGGGGTGGCGGTTTGTCGTCCGGCAAGGGTCACTGCTGGGGTGGCGCGGGCGCCGGCTCGGCCTCGGCGGGCTCCGTGGCGGTCGGGCGAGTGATGTGGACCTTGACCGCAATCGCTTTCGGCTCACCGTCGTGCTTTTCGAGTCGGCCGGTCACCGCGACGATATCGTCTACCTTGACGTCCTCCAGCGTGGCGGTCTGGCCGTTGATCAGGATTTCCGCCTCGGGAGCCAGCGTCCCTTCGATCTCCCTTTCCCGCTTTTCCTTCTCGTTGTACCACAGCATCTTCACCTGACCGGTGGCGGTGTCGATGGCCAGGACCCTGCCTTCGATGCTGATGTGCTTAGGAGTCTCGTCTTTCTTCCCGCACCCGGCGGTGGTCAGCACTGCAGTCAGCAACAGGCCTGCCAAGATGATCCAGCCGTGATGGGCCAACGTGTGCTTGTTCATCTGATAGTTCCCTTCCTGGTGATGCCCCCGGTTTGCAGGTCCTTGCGTCGCCGGGGCTTCTGTTCCGATTCCCGGGCCCACTCTATAGGTCCGGTGAGCGGAAATCAACCCGGGGCCACACGACGTATGGGGTTCCTACGGATTCCCGGCAGACGGGTTCGCACGCGTGGCGAGCAGGTTCGTTGCGGGTGGGCGAGAAGGAAAAGCAAGTCTCGTTGCCTCCGGGCGGCCGTTGCGACCGGCTCGGGCGGGCGCGTCGGTGACGGCCCGGGGGCGGGGACGCCTGGATTGCCGAAGCGAATGGTCTCACCGGGACTTGCGGTTTTTGTCCCGGCGCGGTTATACTGTCAAGTTCGACTCGTCCAGAAAGTGCACGAAGGGTTCGTGCCGCGACGTCGATGGGCTTCTTTTTGATTCGGGGCTCGCCCGGCGGGGCGGCACGGCCCCTGAGAAGAACACCCTTCACTCCCCGTTTTCCAACGATTCACAAAAGGACAGCATGGTAGACCAAATTCTGATCAACTCGCTCGAAATGAACGACGACAATCTGGAAGCTGAACTGCGCGAGGCACTGGGCACCGATACCTCGGATGCCAGCATCTCGTCCGCGATCGACCAGACGATCGGGAACTTCCAGGCCGGCAGTATTCTCAAGGGCCGCATCGTCGGCATCGTCGGCGACGACGTCGTCGTGGACCTGGGCCTCAAGAGTGAGGGTGTGGTGCCCATCAGCGAATGGGACGACCGCTCGGCCATCGACATCGGCGACAAGGTCGATGTCTGGCTTGAGACTGTCGAGAGCGACAGCGGCCTGGTGGTCATCAGCAAGCGCAAGGCCGACCGCATCCTGAACTGGCAGCGCCTGGTCGAGACGGCCAAAGAAGGCGATTACTGCAAGGGCAAGGTCATGCGGAAGATCAAGGGCGGCCTGCTGGTCGATATCGGCGTGCCGGTTTTCCTGCCCGCCTCGCAGGTGGACATTCGCCGGCCGGGCGACATCGGCGAGTTTATCGGTACCGAGATCGAGGCCAAGATCCTCAAGATCGACACCGAGCGCCGCAACATCGTCATCAGCCGCCGCAAGTTCATCGAGGAAGCCCGCCAGGCAGCCAAGGAGCGCGTCCTGTCCGATATCGAGGTCGGTCAGGTCCGCAAGGGCACGGTCAAGAATCTCGCCGACTTCGGCGCGTTCGTGGATCTGGGCGGCATCGACGGCCTGCTCCATATCACCGATATGAGCTGGGACCGCATCAACCACCCGTCCGAGCGGCTGCGGATCGACCAGGAGATCGAGGTCAAGATCCTGAACGTCGATCGCGACAAAGAAAAGATCGCTCTGGGCCTCAAGCAGCTCACGGAGAACCCGTGGGAGCACATCGAGGAGCGGTATCCGGTCGGCTCCAAGGTCAGCGGCGAGGTGGTCAACATCACCAACTACGGCGCGTTCGTGAAGCTCGAGCCGGGCGTCGAGGGTCTGGTCCACATTTCCGAGATGAGCTGGACCCGCCGCATCAATCACCCGTCCGAGATCGTCAGTCTGGGCGACACCGTTGAAGTGGTGGTCCTGGAGGTCAACAAGGACAAGCAGGAAATCAGCCTGGGCATGAAGCAGGTCGAGACCAACCCCTGGATGCGGGTGGCCGAGAAGTACCCGCCCAACACCATCATCGAGGGCAAGGTCCGCAACCTGGCCAACTACGGCGCGTTCATCGAGATCGAGGAAGGGATCGACGGTCTGCTGCACGTGTCCGACATGAGCTGGACCAAGAAGATCAGCCATCCCTCGGAAGTGCTCAAGAAGGGCGACAGCGTCAAGTGCGTGGTCCTCAGCGTGGACCAGGAGAAGATGCGAGTGGCCCTGGGCACCAAGCAGTTGACCGAGGACCCGTGGCTCAAGGCCATCCCCTCGACGTACATCCCGGGCCAGATCGTCAAGGGCAAGGTCACCAAGATCACGAACTTCGGCGTGTTCGTCGAGCTCGAGCCCGATCTGGAAGGCCTGCTGCACGTGAGCGAACTGGCCGACCACAAGGTCGAGGACCCGCACGACGAGGTCAAGGTGGGGGCCGAGATCGAGGTCAAGATTCTGCGAGTCGATCCGCAGGAGCGCAAGATCGGCCTGAGCAAGAAGCGGGCCGAGTGGGCGACCGAGGAAGGACGTCAGCCGGGCGAGGCCAAGGCCCGCCGCGGCGGTCTGCACGGCAAGGGCGAGGTGTCCACGGACCTGATCACCTCCTTCCCGTTCCGTCAGCCCGAAGAGACCGAGCGCGACGAGTCCGAACAGCAGTAACCGCGATCTGAACGAAACCCGGGCGGGGTCAACGCCGATCTTAACAGTCGGCGTTGACCTCGCTGTCGTCTGGGCCTTAACATGCGGATGGAAGAGCCCGGCGAGGTGTTCGGCCGGGCCCCTGCAAGCGGATTGCCTGTCTTGGGGAGCCCCGCCGCTCTCCCATTCTCACGGAGGATGCTGCCATCGCTGTCGAAAGCGGACTCCAGCACTATCTCAAGCAGATCGACGAAGCTCCTCTCCTGACTGCCGAAGAAGAGCGCGAGCTGGGGAGCAAGATCCAGTATTCCAAGAAGCTGGGCGAACTGCTGCGTGAGAAGAAGATCACCCTGGCCGAGAAAGAGCAGGCCGAGGAGGAGGCCCAGCGTGCGCGGGACGTGATGATCCGGTCGAACCTGCGGCTGGTGGTCAACATCGCCAAGAACTACCTGAACCGTGGGATGACGCTCGCCGACCTGATCGAGGAAGGCAATATCGGACTACTCCGCGGCGTTGAGGGGTACGATCCGGAGAAGGAGACCCGGTTCAGCACGTACGCGTCGTGGTGGATCAAGCAGGCGATCAAGCGGGCGTTGATCAACACCGTCCAGCCCGTGCACATTCCGGCCTACATGGTGGCCATGATCGCCGACTGGAAGCGGGCCGCCCACGAACTCGAGGCCAAGCTCAACCGCCAGCCCACGCTCCAGGAGATGGCCGAGCACATGAAGCTGTCCGAGCGGAAGGTGCGGATTATCCGCCGGGCGGTCAAGGCGTTCAGCGCCCCGACGCAGTCGGGCGGAGCCGACGGCACGTTCGGGCTCTCGGAGATTCTGGCCGACCATCGCACGCCGCAGCCCGAGGAGGCCGTTTTCAGCAACGCCGATAACGAGATCATCCGCCGGCTGCTCGACAAGATCGACGAGCGGGAGGCGACCATCCTGCGGCTGCGCTTCGGGCTCGACGACCAGGAGCCCATGACGCTCAAGGACATCGGAGCCAAGATCGGCCTGACCCGCGAGCGCGTCCGTCAGCTCGAGCGCGAGGCGCTCAGGAAACTCCGCGAAGAGATCGAAAAGATGTGAGGAATAGCTCTGCGCTATGAGCTGTGAGCTATGAGCGGGAAAACAGGCCGCTCATAGCTCACGGCTTTGTGGTGCAGGCATCCTGCCTGCAGTGTACACGCTGGAAGCGTGCACCACAACGGTCAGAATGGCTTACGGCCTCTAGCTTATAGCCTATAGCTCCCACTCAAGCCTCAGGCCTCACCGCCTTTCCTCGTATTCCGCATACGTCTTGGACGTCTCCCAGACTCGGATGCGGGCGAGCTTCGCGCTGCCCAGGTGCCCGTCGAGCAATCTCCAGATCACTCGGGCGATGTTTTCCACGGAGGGGTTCAACTCGCGAAACTCCGGGCAGTCCAGGTTGAGATGCTTGTGATCGAAGCGATCGATGACACGCTGCCGGACGATGCGTTCGAAATCGGGGAGCGGCATCGGCCGAGCCGACGCTTCGTCGAGCGGTCGGGCGATTGTCACGTCGAGCACATAGTTGTGCCCGTGTCCGTTCGGATTGTTGCACTTGCCGAAGTACGCTCGGTTCTCCTCGTCTGTCATGTCTGGGCAATGCAGGCGGTGGGCGGCCGCAAACTCGAAGCTCTGCGTCAGGAGAATCATGTTCGGGGTCTCCCAATCGAAACTGAACACGAGGAACGGCGTGACCTTGAGGTGCAGGCTGACCCAGGCCGTGCGTTCGGGGGCGTGCGGCTGCAGATCTTCGGCGACGGCGATCAGAATCCGGCCGGCGTCGCCCTCTCCCGCCTCGTACATGCGGCGGATCAGGGGGATGCTGTGCTCGCGGAACAGCCGGTCGATACGAGTGATGTTCGCGAGGTAGCCTGTGCGGGGATCCGGCTCGCCGGCGATTACGCCTTGCAGGACCAGATACGGCGCAATGCCGGCCGCAGACGGCCAGCCCGCGTACGAGTTGGTGACCTCGGTGTTCGTATCCGGCCCGAGGCTGAAACGGACTTCCCGCATGACCCGCATATCGGGCTATTGTAGGAGGCGGAGTACGGGATCGACCATGACGCGGCGAGTCGATCCCGTTTCGTATGTCCCGCATATCAACGCTTCAGGTGGTAGTCCTGCAGCGCCCGCACCTCCCAGTGCTTTTCGCGCAAAGCCCGGATTGCCTGGACGGCCGCCCGGGCTCCGGCCATGGTGGTGATGATCGGGATGTTGTGCATGATGGCGGCCGATCGGATCCGGCTTTCGATCGCCGAGCTGCCCCAATAGATGGGCGTGTTGATCAGCAGGTCCACCTGGCGATTGTGAATGAGGTCGATGAGATACGGACCCGTGGGGTCCTGAATCTTGAAGACCAAATCGGCCTCGATGCCGGCGGCCCGCAGCGCCTCGCGCGTGCGCTGCGTCGAGATGATGCGGAAGCCCATCTCGGCAAAGCCGCGGGCGATCGGCACGATCAGCCGTTTGTCGTGATCGTTCACGCTGATGAGCACCGTGCCCTGCGTGGGCAGGCTGCTGCCGGCGGCGATTTGCGACTTGGCAAAGGCCATGGGGAAGCTGGTGTCGATTCCCATGACTTCGCCCGTGCTGCGCATCTCCGGTCCGAGCACGGCGTCCACACCGGGGAACTTGCTGAACGGGAACACCGCCTCTTTCACCGACACGTGTGACGGCTGCGGCGCGTCGGTGATGCCGTAGCGGCTCATGGCCAGATCCAGCGACTGGCCCAGCATGACTTGCGTGGCTAGCTTGGCCCAGGGCACGCCGGTGGCCTTGCTGACGAAGGGCACGGTCCGCGACGCTCGGGGATTGACCTCGAGTACGTACACCACCTCGTCCTTGACCGCGTACTGCACATTCATGAGCCCGCGGACGTTGAGGCGCCTGGCCAGCAGCTCGGTCTGCCGCTTGATCTCGTCCACGATGGCCATGGACAGCGAGTAGGGCGGCAAGGCGCAACAACTGTCACCGCTGTGGATACCCGCTTCCTCGATGTGTTCCATCACGCCGCAGACCACCACGCGGTTGCCATCGCTGATGCAATCCACGTCCACCTCGATGGCCTCGCTCAGGAACTGATCCACAAGGATGGGATGCTTCTCGTCGGCGATGGCCTTGCGGTCGGTCGCCTCCATGGCCTTGGACATGTACCGGACGAGGTCGGCCTCAATGTGGCACTTTTCCATGGCCCGCCCGCCGAGCACATAGCTGGGCCGCACGAGCACGGGGTAGCCGATGCGGTTGGCGACTTCGATCGCGCCCGGCAGATCGTAGGCGATGCCGCTGGCCGGCTGGCGCAGGCCGAGCTCGTTGAGAATCTGCGAGAACGCCTCGCGGTCTTCGGCCAGGTGAATGCTCGCGGGCGACGTGCCCAGGATCGGCACGCCGGCCTCCTCCAGGCCCTTGGCCAGGTTCAGCGGCGTCTGGCCGCCGAACTGGACGATGACGCCTTTGACCAGGCCCGATCTCGAGTCCTCCGCATCGTCGTCCCAGGTGCCGCGAGCTTTTGTTCGTGGCCTGTCCTCGGATGTACGGCTTGGCGGCACGAACGGGCGGCCGTTTAACCGCTCGCACACGTTCAACACGTCCTCATGCGTAAGCGGCTCGAAGAACAGCAGGTCGCTGGTATCGTAGTCGGTCGAGACGGTCTCCGGGTTGGAGTTGATCATCACTGTCTCGTAGCCCATGTCGCGGGCGGTCATCACCGCGTGCACGCAGCAATAGTCGAACTCGATACCCTGGCCGATGCGGTTCGGGCCGCCGCCCAACACGATGACCTTGGGGATCTCACTGACGCGGATTTCGTCGTCGCAGGAAGAGACCTGAGGCTTGAGACCTGAGGCTTGAGGCGCAGAGGTCGAGTCATCCGTTCCAAGCTGGCGGACCGGTGCTTCGTGGCTCGAATAGTAGTAGGGCGTCTCCGCCTCAAATTCGGCGGCGCAGGTGTCCACCAGCTTGTAGACCGGGATGATGCCGTGGCTCTGGCAGAATTCGCGCATGCGGGCAAGGGGCACCTTGAAGACGGTGGCCAACTGGACGTTGGAGTAGCCCCACCGCTTGGCCTTGCGGATCAGATCGGCATGCGAATCGTTCAGCGGGCCTTGCGCTGCCGCCTGAACCAGTTCATCCTCGAACTCCACCAGTTCCTTGACGTTGTCGAGGAACCAGGGATCGATCTTGGTCAGTTCGTACACCTGCTCGACCGTCCAGCCCATCTTGAATGCGTAGCGCACGTAGTAGAGCCGGCCCTGGCAGGGGCGGGCGAGCTTGTCGCGCAGCCGGTCCAGCGGGATGGGCCACTTGCTGGCGCTCTCTTCTTTCGTGTCGGCGGGCGGCTCGGCGGCACGGCCATCCTTGATCACCAGCGTTCCGATCTTCTTCGCCCCTTCACGTGCTGAGCTCGCCGCGTCGCGCCTCAGGTGCGCCAGCCATTTGTCATTACTGTCCAGACCCAGGCCGAATCGCTTGATCTCCATCGACCGGATGCCCTTTTGCAGGGCCTCCTTGAACGTGCGGCCGATGCTCATGGCCTCGCCCACGCTTTTCATCTGGGTGGTGAGCGTCTCGTCGGCCTCGGGGAACTTCTCGAACGTCCAGCGCGGGATCTTCACCACGCAGTAGTCGATGGTCGGCTCGAAGCTGGCCGGCGTCTTCTTGGTGATGTCGTTGGGCAGTTCGTCGAGCGTGTAGCCGATGGCCAGCTTGGCGGCAATCCGCGCGATGGGATAGCCCGTGGCTTTGCTGGCCAGGGCCGAGCTGCGCGACACGCGCGGGTTCATCTCGATGACGATCATGCGGCCGGTTTCCGGGTGCACGGCGAACTGGATGTTCGACCCGCCGGTCTCGACGCCGATCTCGCGAATGATCTTGATGGCGGCGTCGCGCATGAGCTGGTATTCCTTGTCGGTCAGCGTCTGGGCCGGGGCCACGGTGATCGAATCGCCCGTGTGCACGCCCATGGGATCGAAGTTTTCGATCGAGCAGATGATGACCACGTTGTCGGCGCGGTCGCGCATCACTTCCAGCTCGTACTCCTTCCAGCCCAGACAGCTTTCCTCGATGAGGATTTCACTGTTGAGCGAGTACTCCAGCCCGCGCTTGGCGATGGTCTCGAACTCCTTCATGTCGAAGGCGAAGCCGCCACCCGTGCCGCCCAGCGTGTAGGCGGGGCGGATGGCCACCGGCAGCCCAATCTCGGCGATGACCTTCTGAGCCTCCTCCCACGAGTGGGCGATGCCGGAACGAGGCACGTCCAGGCCGATGCGGAGCATGGCGTTCTTGAACTCGGTGCGGTTCTCGGCTTTGTTGATGGCCTCGATGTTGGCCCCGATGAGGGTCACTTTGTGCTTGTCGAGGATGCCCATCTCGGCGGCCTTGACGGCACAGTTGAGCCCGGTCTGCCCGCCGAGCGTGGGCAGCAGGGCGTCCACCGGCGTGCCCAGTTCGGCCTCGCGGGTGAGGATCTTGTCGATCGCCTCGGGGATGATGGGCTCGATGTACGTCCGGTCCGCCAGTTCCGGGTCGGTCATGATGGTGGCCGGATTGCTGTTGAGCAGGACGATCCGGATGCCCTCTTCGCGCAGAGCCTTGCAGGCCTGGGTCCCGGAATAGTCGAACTCGCAGCCCTGCCCGATGACGATCGGGCCCGAACTGATGATCATGACTGTCTTAATGTCTTGACGCTTCGGCATTTACCTCTCGTGCCCCCTGGGGCTAGGCGATCACAGGCGAGACGGCCGTTCCGCGGTCCGCCCAAAATTGCCGAGAGAATACGCGAAAACGGGAGACAATTCGACTGGTCCGGACGGGGCGGGCGGTCGATCTTTCACCTGCCGGCCCTCGGCTCCACCGGGGAGCCTGCCGGACCAGGGAAAGGCCGCTTGCTGGCGGGCGTTGGCCGAGCAGCCCGAGCCCGGGAGAGCCGATCCCGGCAGGCCGATCCAGGCAGATTGTAGGAACTCGGTCGAACTGTCTGGGACGACGGTCCGCCAGGAACGTACTATGGGGAACGGTGCGGCCGCCGAGATCCGCTCGGTGGAGCGAATCCGCCCCGTTCGTTGCGACCAGAACTCACGAGGTCCAATGTCCGACAACGTGCAACCTACCGTCTCCGCCGCAGCGCCGACCTGGGTGGACCGCCTCGTGCGGGCCCAGCCGGAAGTGGTGCTGATGGGCCCGTTCATGGTCTATCTGCTCCTCCTCGGGCTGGACCGGTTTCCTGAGTCGTTGCGGGCCATCCCGATCGCCATCCGCGGTGTTGGCGGGCTGTGGGCGGTGTGGGTGCTTCGCAAGTACTTGCCGCCGCTGGGCCGGCCACACCTGCCGTTGGCCGTGGTGTTCGGGTGCATCGCCGCTGCGGGATGGGTGGCTGGTCAGCACCTGTTCAACAGTGCCGTCACGCATGCCGGGGTGGCCGGCAAGTGGTACATCTTCGATTTGGTCGAACCCGTCGATCCTCGGACCGGCATCAGCCCTGGGGCTTGGTGGTCCCAGGCCGTGTTACGGATCACCGTCGCCGTCATCATAGTGCCCATCGTCGAGGAACTGTTCTGGCGCGGCTTCATGCTGCGGGCGTTCATCGACTGGCATCGTTGGGATCGCGTGCCCATGGGCACATTCACGTGGTTCTCGTTTTTGGGGACAAGCCTCCTGTCGGTCGCCCAGCACCCGAGCAACTGGGCCGTCAGCATCTTCTGTTGGATGCTCTTCAATGCGCTGTTCTACTGGAAGCGCAGTTTGCTGTTCCTGATTCTCGTTCACGGTGTGACCAATCTCGCCCTGTACGTGTACGTGATCGCCTGGGGCGATTGGATTTTTTGGTAATCGAAGAGACGTTGTTCCCACGTTCCGTTGATCGGGGGATGCCCCATGCTGGCCTCCTATGCGTGGGTCTCCCTTAGGGATTTGTATCCCCCGCGGCCGGCCGGCGCGATATAATAGGTGCGCGGGGCGGTTTCGGGCTCGCCCCTTCTGTCTGGGTTCTCCTGACGCTGCGGCGTGGAAGCGGCAATCACATCGGGCTTCCGGACCGCAAGACGCAGGAATGTGAGCAGCAGGAGAGAGCCATGGAACTTTCAACCGAAGAACTCAAATACCTGCAGGAACGCCGGGACGAGATCGAACGCGAGCTCGAGGAGTTGGATCGCCCGCTGCACACTCCCATGTACTTCGACCTCAACGATCGGCGGGTCGATCTGATGGACGAGCTGGAAGAGGTTGAAGCCGAGCTACGGCGAGCGGACGCCAGTTGATCGCTCGTGCGGCTTCGGCTTTCGTGCCTTGCGCTGCACCGCTTCCAGCGTGTAGGAGGCAGGCAAAATGCCTGCACCACGAGCTCAGGCATTTCTTTGGGCAGGCATCAGGTCGGCGTCAGCGCAGGACGGCGTCAGCTTGCTGCCTCGATTTGGAAACAAGTTGACGCCGGTCCTGAATCATGGATCAGCGGGCCCGGCACATATCTTTCCTCAGGGCGGGCCCCGAGTCGGGTAAGAGGGATGGCCATGAAAACGATGCTCGTTCCGATCGACTTTTCCGACATCACGCCCACCGTAGTTCGCACGGCCGGCGACTGGGCGGTGGCCAGCGGACACCGCGTTCACCTGTTCCACGTGCTTCCGGAAGACACCGACCTGGTCGGCTACGAGTCGGGGCTTCAAATCTTGCCGTACGTCCCTCCGCCCGAATCATCGGAAGAGAAACGACTGATGCAGACGTTTCGCGACGAGCTTGTTGCCCGCGGTCTCGAGGTGACCACGCGCATCGTGCAGGGATCGGCCGTTCTGGACATCATCGACGAAGCCGTGGCTGTCGACGCCGACGTGATCGTGCTCGGCTCGCATCGGCATGGCGTGCTGCATCATCTGTTTTTGGGCAGTGTGAGCGCGGGCGTGCTGCGGCGCGCGCCGTGTCCGGTGATGGTGGTGCCGGCACCGCTGAGCGCGAAGGCGACCGAGCAGCAGCAGAAGACGGATACCTTGCCGGCGGGGGCGTGAGAAGCGAGCGAGACTTCGGGTAACGGAACGTCGAAAAACGAACGGACGCAAGCAAACACAGTCGACGAGGGCTAAACTTCACCGCTCGCTGGGGCGACTCTTCGAGAAGCGTCGGTGGATTACGCGGCGCTTTGATTGAGTGCGGGCATGTACAGCGTCACGTCCCAGCCCGCTTCCTGCACTGCTCGCGATGCCCGGACGGCCTGGTGATAACCGACCGGTCCCATGCTGAGCGTGTCTTCCTCGGGTGGGCCGTGACAAGCGTTCAAATAGCTCTGCGTGAGCAGATCCTCACATCGCCACTTGAGATCCTCGCCCAACAGCGCGACCACGGTACGCGGCCCCATCGTGAGTGTCAGTCTCGCAATCATGCTCCACCTCGCATGTGTGACGTCAGTGGTATCGGCCTGCTGACAGGGCGGCCATGACACGATTCGTCTCGAACCGTTCGATTGCGCAAGGACTGCCGAGCCGAGCGCAGTTTGTGCCGATGGAATACGGCTCCGGCTCGTACTGTGCTTTGTTCACGGCCAGAGCCCTGGTTGACCGGGATCGTCGCCGCCGGGGTAGAGCACGCCGTCTTCGCGAAGAAGAACACCCGGCGTCAACGTATGCGGCTGGAGCTGGCCCGGACCCATGATGTGTTGCACGTTGCAACCGATGGCCGTCAGGTAGTCGCTGATCAGCCGGCGGTGGCATCGCCAGTAGACGGCCTCAGCGCACATGATGGCCGTGCGAGTCTCCTGTGCGCCGGCGAGCAGCCGCTCGATGCCGGCTCGGAACGCCGGCGTGGGCATATAGTCGGCATAGTTGCGAAAGCTCGGATTGCGCAGGCCGGGATTCGGAGAAGGCTCGGCCGCGGCTCGCCGGCGGCCGCCCAGTTCGCGGATCCACTCGTAGGCGATGCCCGCGGCGGCCATGCTCGATTCCAGAGCGGCTCGATTGAACTGCGGGAGCCGTCGCGAGCCGGGATACTGGCGCACGTCGACCAGCCGGCGAATCTCCGACTCCCGGAGCAGATCGCGGAACTCCTCGGCGGCGCGTGTCGAGTGTCCGATGGTGTAGATGGTCAGAGGCACGCCCGGATGCTCCCGGCAAAGCCTGGTCTGGTGGTGCGACGAAATCCTTTTGATTTTAAGGCCGATCCGCGGCTGGCGGCGGGGGCAACGCAAGAAGGCTTGTGCCGGAACCGATGCAGCGCGGCCGATTTCGTAGGCGGCTCGATCGCAGCCGGAGCCCTGCCTGGAGGTGGCATTCCGCGGCGATTTCGGTTATAATCACGTCCCGTGATCCACAGACGGATCTGAGCACTTCAGGCCCACACGGAATGGGAGGGTTGGACGTTGATCGAGATCGCCCCAGGACTTGGTATCAGCGAGCGCGAGTTGACGTTCTCCTGCGATCGGAGTCCCGGGCCCGGCGGTCAGAACGTCAACAAAGCCCACACCCGGGTGACGCTGCTGTTCGATGTCAACGGAAGCCTGTCGCTGTCGCACCAGCAGAAAAAGCGGGTATGCGAGAATCTCGCCGGGCGCATCAGCCGCGACGGTGTGCTTCGGGTGGTCTCCTGCAAAGAGCGCACGCAACTGGCCAACCGGCGGGCGGCGGTGAATCGCTTCATCGAGCTGATGGGTCAGGCCTTCCAAACGACCAAGCCGCGCAAGGAAACGGCGGTGCCCGCGGCCTCCAAACGCCGCCGGCTCGACGGCAAACTGCAGCGCAGCAGCGTCAAGCAACTGCGCGGTAAGGTGTCGGCCGAAGAATAGTCCGGGCACCTCGTCCGAATCGCACGAAAGCCCGCTGTTGGCGAGCCGCGCCATCAACGGGCGATGAATCCTGCTGAAAGCACATTCCGTCCACCGTGTCGCGTTAAGCGTTATTGCATCCGAACAGTGCGCCGGCGGTGTGCACACTATCATCTTTGCTTATTCTCACGAGCGGCTCGTATTTTCTGAGCGTCAATGCTTCGTGCTATCCGTTCTCGCGCGCTTTGCCATCCTGATTCACGCGCGTATCATGTGCCTTTCATATTTGTCTCGAGGATGCATCACCATGAACGATCGGGTATTGATCCGTGATTTGCACCAGCATGTCGGGAAAACCGTCACGCTGGCGGGCTGGTTGTACAACTCGCGCGTGTCGAGCAAGGTTGCGTTCTTGATCGTCCGCGACGGCACGGGCTTGTGCCAGTGCGTCGTGGGCAAGGCGGACGTTCCGGCCGAGGTGTTCGAAACGGCCTCGCGCTTGGGGCAGGAGTCATCCCTCGAAGTCACCGGCACCGTCCACGCCGACGAGCGAGCGTTGGGCGGCCACGAACTGCACGTGACCGGGTTGGTGGTGGTCCACGCCACACACGATTACCCGATCACGCCGAAAGAGCACGGCATCGAATTCCTCTTCTCGCACCGGCACCTGTGGCTGCGCTCGCGCCGGCCGACGGCCATCATGAAGGTTCGCCACACCGTGATCGACGCCGTGCGGCGGTTCTTCAACGACAACGGCTTCATTCTGTTCGACACGCCTATCTTCGCGCCGTCGGCGGGTGAGGGTGCGCAGACGCTGTTCAACGTCGATTACTTCGGTGAGCCCATGTACCTGGCTCAAACGGGCCAGTTGTATCTGGAGTCGGCGGCGCTGGCGTACGGCAAGGTGTACTGTTTCGGGCCGACCTTCCGGGCCGAGAAATCGAAGACTCGCCGCCATCTCACCGAATTCTGGATGGTCGAACCCGAGATCGCCTACGCCGAACTCGAGGACGTGATGGCGGTGGCGGAGGATTTCGTCCAGTCCATCGTGCAGCGCGTGCTGAAGGACCACCGGGCGGACCTGGAATTCCTGGGGCAGGACGTCAGTCGGCTCGAGCGAATCGTCAAGCCGTTCTATCGTCTGACCTACAGCGAGGCGGCGGAGATTCTCCGCGGCCCCCGGGCAAAGGAGCTGCTCGAGAAGGATCTGGAGGTAAAGAACGCTCGCATCGCCGAGCTTCGATCGGGCATCGCTGAAAAGGAGAAGCAGCGCGATGCCCAGGGCGTGAAAAAGCATGTCCAGGAGAAGTTGGCCGCCGAGATTATCGCTGATCGCGAGGAACTGGCCGAGCTGGAAGAGCAGGTCCGGAACATTCCGACGCACATGCAGTTGGCGGCGAATTTCGAGTGGGGCAAGGACCTGGGAGGCAGCGACGAAACCATCATCTCGCGCTTGCACGACCGGCCGGTATTCGTCACGCACTATCCGCGGGGCTGCAAGGCGTTCTACATGAAGCGCGATCCGAAGGATCCGCGCGTGGTCCGCAACTTCGACCTGCTGGCCCCCGACGGTTACGGTGAGATCATCGGCGGCTCGCAGCGCGAGGACGACCTCGACGCATTGCTGGAGCGCATGGCCGAGGAGAACCTGCCAACGGAGCCGTACGAGTGGTATCTCGACCTGCGGCGCTACGGCAGCGTGCCGCACGGCGGCTTCGGCCTGGGCATCGAACGCACCGTCGCCTGGCTGTGCGGTCTCAAGCATATTCGTGAGACCATCGGTTTCCCGCGCATGATGGGAAAAGTGTACCCGTAACGGGAGAAGAAAGACCTCAGACCTGAGGCTCGAGCGCGCACTGGGGAGAGGCAGGAGGCAGCCATGTTGAATGGGGTCACGGTTGCTGCATTCCTCCTGGCGAGTGGTCCTGCGCTGACGGCAACGCCGGCCGAAATGGCGGAAGCACGGCGATTTGTGGCGGCCTCAATCACCGGCGAGCCGTGGACGGCGGGAGCGGATGGCTCGATCGAAGTGGTCGCCAACCACGATCCCGTCCAGGTCAATAACCGCAATGGACGGCCGCTGCGCATCGTCAGCACGCAGTACGCGTCCGGGCTGTACTGCCACGCCCCGAGCCGGCTCGTCGTTCATCTGCCGGCACCGGGGAAGTCGTTCCAGGCGACCGTCGGCGTGGACAGCAACGAGCAGACCGTGGGCGGGCGGGGCAGCGTGATCTTTCGCGTCGAGGCGGCCGGGCGCGAACTCTTCAAGAGTCCGCTCATGCGTGAAGGCGTCGCAGCGCGGCCTGTCAACGTCGAGCTGGCCGGGGCCACGCAACTCGTTCTCCAAGTTGCGGACGGGGGAGACGGCATTGCCTGCGATCAGGCCGACTGGGCCGACGCGACGGTCACGCTGGCGGACGGGCGCGAGTTGCCATTGGGGCAGCTGCCGCTCACCGGCTTGTACGAGCGCGAGTGGCCGGCCGAGCCGCCGTTCTCGTTCTTCTACGACGGCCGACCCTCGACGGAGCTTTTGCCGCGCTGGGAAAAGCAGCGCAGCTCGCGCGAACTGGATTCGGCCCGGATCGAGCACACGGTTACGTATACCGGCGGCAACCTGCAGGTGCGATGGGTTGCCATCGAGTACCGCGACTTTCCTACCGTCGAGTGGACGCTTTACTTCCGCAATACCGGCCAGACGGATACGCCTATTCTCGAGCGCATCCAGGCTCTGGACCTGCCTCTGCGGCGCGGTCCCTCCGGTGAGTTCGTTCTCCATCACAATGTCGGCAGCCCCTGCCAACCCTTTGACTATCAGCCGTTGGTGAGCGTGCTGTCCTCGGGGACGTCCAAGCGCATTTCCGCGGCAGGCGGGCGGCCCACCAACACCGATTTGCCGTATTTCAACGTGATCTGGCCGGGCGATGGGCTTATCGCGGTCGTGGGCTGGCCGGGCCAGTGGGCGGCGACGTTCGAACGCGACTACACACAGTCACTCCGGATTCGAGCCGGTCAGGAATTGACGCATTTGAAGCTCCTGCCCGGTGAAGAGATTCGCACGCCGTTGGTCGTGCTGCAATTCCACAAGGGCGAGCGGCTGCGATCACAGAACGTGTGGCGGCGCTGGATGCTCGCGCACAACTACCCGCGTCCGGGCGGAAAACTTCCCGGCGTGCACCTTGCGGCCTGCAGCTCGCACCAGTACGCGGAGATGATCAACGCCGACACGGCCAGTCAGATCATGTTCATCGATCGCTACCTGGCAGAGGGGCTGCCGCTCGATTACTGGTGGATGGACGCCGGCTGGTACATCAACACCAGCGGGTGGCCCAACACCGGCACGTGGGAAGTCGATCAGAAGCGTTTCCCCGGCGGGCTGCGACCGATCTGCGATCATGCCCACACCAAGGGCGTGCGGACCATCGTGTGGTTCGAGCCCGAGCGGGTCACGCCCGGCACGTGGTTGTATGAGAATCATCCGGAATGGCTGTTGGGCAAGGACGGCGAGCAGAAGCTCCTGAATCTCGGCGATGCCCGGGCCCGCCAGTGGCTGACCGATCACGTGGACCGGCTGCTCCGCGAGGAGGGCATCGACCTGTATCGGCAGGACCACAACTTCGATCCGCTGGCGTACTGGCGGGCGAACGATGAACCGGACCGGGCGGGCATCACCGAGATCCGCCATGTCGAAGGCTACCTGGCGTACTGGGATGAGCTTCGCCGGCGCCATCCCAATCTGCTCATCGACTCCTGTGCTAGCGGTGGCCGTCGCAACGACCTGGAGACGCTCCGCCGGGCGATACCCCTGCTGCGGAGCGACTACATCATCGAGCCGGTCGGCAACCAATGCCACACGTACGGGATCGCCTTCTGGATGCCGTACCACGGCACGGGCAGCAGTGCGACCGATTTGTACCAGCTCCGCAGCGTGTTGTGCCCGCAGTTCAACGCCTGCTTCGACATGCGGCGGACCGATCTGGACTACGACCTGCTACGCCGAGTGTTCAAGCAGTGGCGACAGTTCGCGGAGTACTACTTCGGCGACTACTACCCGCTCACGAGTTACAGCCTCGAAAATGACGTGTGGATGGCTTGGCAGTTCAACGTGCCTGAGAAGTGCGAGGGCCTCGTCCAGTGCTTCCGGCGGGCGGACAGCCCGTACGAGTCGGCACGGTTCCGGTTGCGCGGGCTGGATCCGGCGGCGCAGTACGAACTGACGGACGTGGACAGCGACTCGCCCTTGCGGATGAGCGGGCGAACACTGCTCGACGAGGGCTTGCCCGTGACGGCGACCACTCGCCCGGCGGCGGTGGTAATTACCTACCGACGCGTGGGCGAGTCCGAACCCTGACTCCGCCCGGCCTCCCTTGCGATGCGGCTGGCTCGATGATCGGTCGGCGTGCCGCGGTTGTGGAGCACGCTTCCAGCGTGCGCGTGCAGGCAGGCGTCCCGGTTCGATGATCGGTTGACGTGCCGCGCGGGCGTCGCGGCGCGGGGATCCGAAAAAACTCACAACCCATGTGCAGGGCAGGGTTTGACTTTTTGCGAGGCCGGGAGTAGCATTCGACTTTGTTCCTCCTGACAAGGTAGGATTTGGTAAGCAAGAGGACATTCCCTTGCCCGTTGTGGCAATTATTCCCGCCCGGTACGCATCCAGCCGATTCCCCGGAAAACCCCTCGCCGCCGAGACTGGTAAACCGCTGATCCAGCACGTGTACGAGGCGGTGGCCGGGGCCAAGCGCATCGACCGGATCATCGTGGCCACCGATGACGACCGGATTGCCGCGGCGGTGCGAGCGTTCGGCGGCGAAGTGGCCATGACTCGGGCGGACCATCCGTCGGGTACGGATCGGGTGGCCGAGGTGGTCGCTGCCTTGCGGAGGCAGAGCGACGCGGCCAAGGGGCAGGGGAATGGAGACGATATCGACCTGGTCGTGAATGTGCAGGGCGACGAGCCGGAGATGGATCCCGGGGCCATCGATAAGCTCGTGACCATCATGCTGGAACGCCCGGGCGTGGGGATGGGCTCCATCGCCTGTCCCTTCAAGAGCGAAGCCGAGCTGATGAACCCGGCGTGCGTCAAGGTGGTCCTGGACCGCGACGGGTATGCCCTATACTTCAGTCGGAGCCTGGTTCCCTATCCCCGGGACGCGGGGGGCAGGCCGGGGGACGTGAGCAAGTGGCTGCTGCACCTGGGGATATACGCGTATCGGCCGGAGTGCCTGGCCCGGCTGACCGCGACGCCTCCCTGTGAGCTGGAGCAGACTGAGCAACTGGAACAACTGCGGGCCCTGTGGCTTGGCGAGCGGATCGCCATGGCCGTGGTGCCCGACAAGAGCGCGGGCATCGACACGCCCGAGCAGTACGCGGCATTCGTGAGGAGATACAAGGCAGCGTCGAGGTGAGACGTCGCCGGTGAGAAGTGGAAGGAACCTCGCCGATGAGGTCATGCTTCGCATTTCTCATTTGTCGTTTCTCACTCGGCAACGGGGTACGCGACCATGGATCCGGAGAAAATGCTGGCGTCGCTGAGTTACGCCTCGGATGAAACGGAGTTCTACGCTCCCAAACCGGCCGGCTACAAGCCGGGCAAGACCAAGTACGTCATCGTGTTCGGCACGGTGATGAGCGGCTTGGGCAAGGGCATCTTCTCCAGCTCGCTGGCCAAGTGCCTGCAGGACAAGGGGCTGACCGTCGCCCCCATCAAGCTCGAGGGCTATCTGAACATCGATTCGGGCACGTTGAACCCGTATCGCCATGGCGAAGTCTTCGTGCTGGACGACGGCATGGAGACGGACATGGATCTGGGCACGTACGAGCGGCTGCTCGACCAGAACCTGTCCCGGCTGAACTTCGCGACCAGCGGGCAGATCTTCACTCGCGTACTCGAAAAGGAACGCAAGGGCAGCTACCTGGGACGCGACGTGCAAATGATCCCGCACGTCACCGGCGAGGTGAAGAGCAAGCTGCGCGAGCTGGCGGTTACGTCGGATGCCGACGTGGTTTTCGTGGAGATCGGCGGCACGGTGGGTGACGTCGAGAACGCGTACTACATCGAGGCCATGCGCGAGTTGGCCTTTGAGGAAGGGCCCAACTCCTGCGCCTTCGTGGCTTTGACCTACATCCTCAACCCGCCCATGCTGGGCGAGCAGAAGTCCAAGGCTGCCCAGTTGGGCATCAAGAGCCTGCTTGGCCTGGGTATTCAGCCCCACATCATCGCCTGCCGAGGCAAGGAGCCGGTGACCCGCAAGGTCCGCGAGAAGCTGGCCTTGTACAGCAACGTGCCCATGGAAAATGTCTTTTCCATGCACGACATCGACAGCATCTATCTCATTCCCGAGATGCTGCGGGGGGCCAGCCTCGAGGAACGAGTCATCGATATCCTGCAGCTGCGCGACCGCATCGACCCCGTGAACGAGAGCCTGCGGCGACAGGAGTGGAACGACTTCGCCCGGCGAATCCGTTCGGTGAGCCGCCAGGTTCGTATCGGGATCATGGGCAAGTACACGTCCGTCCGCGACAGCTACGCCAGCATTATTCACGCACTGGAGCATTGTGGGGCGGCCGAAAATTGCCGCGTTGAAATCGTCTGGGTGGATACCACCGACATTACCGACGCCAACGCGGGCGAGCACCTCGCCGGCTTGCAGGGCGTGATCGTGCCGGGAGGTTTCGGCGTCCGGGGCACGGAAGGCAAGATCGCCTGCATCAAGTACGTTCGCGAGAATCGCATCCCATATTTGGGAATCTGCTATGGCTTCCAGATGGCAGTGGTCGAGTTTGCCCGCAACGTCTGCGGCCTGACCGGCGCCAACAGTACGGAGATCGACTCGGACACGCCGCACCCGGTGGTGGACATCCTGCCCGAGCAGAAGCAAATAGAGGGGCTGGGAGGCAACATGCGGCTGGGCGGCCGCGACGTCCAGATCAAACCCGGCACGCTCGCCGCCGAGTTGTTCAACAACGCGCCGGAAGTCCGGTTGCGCTTCCGCCATCGTTATGAGGTGGATCCGCAGTACATCGAGCGGCTCGAAGCTGGCGGGCTCATCTTCTCGGGCAAGGCCCCCGACTACCCCATCATGCAGATACTGGAACTGCCGCGGAGCGTCCACCCGTACTTCGTGGGCACGCAAGCGCATCCGGAGTTCCAGAGCCGGCCGCTGCGGCCTCAACCGTTCTTCCGCGGTCTGGTCCGGGCGGCGCTCGAACGGGCGGCCGCTACCCGGCCGGAGCACATACCCGCGCCTGCCCCCGGGGCCGGCATGACGACTTGAGATAATCTTCGCCTCGAGACACGCCTGATGAGCTCACCGGACAACCGTCGTTCCCGCCGAATGGCGTTCGGCCTGTACGACTATGCGCTGTTTGCCAGCTTTTTCTCATATGCGGCAGGCTCGGTGGTCGTCCCGGTGGCGCTGGTCGCCCTGGCTCGCGACCTGGGCTTCTCGCTCGAGTCGGGCGGCATGACGGCCGGCGGCGCTCTGCACGTCGGGCGGACGCTGTCCATGATGGTCTCCATGCTCTTGTGCGGTTTTGCCGCAGGGCGCTGGGGCAAGCGGTTCACGCTCGGTGCCTCGGTGGCCCTCATGGGGTTGGGCGTCGCGCTGTGTGCGACCGCGCCCGTTTACGGCGTGCTGCTGGCGGCGCTGGTGATCGCTGGATTCGGCGAGGGCATCGTCGAAGGGCTGGCCACGCCGTTCGCGCAGAATCTGCATCCGGACGAGCCGGGGCGATACATCAACTTCGCCCATTCGTTCTGGTCCGTCGGTATCCTGGTGACCGTGCTCGCGTCGGGCGGGTTGATCTCGCTCGGTGTGAACTGGCGCGTGCCCGTTGCGGCGACGGCGGCGCTGGCCTTTGTCTCCGCGGGATTGCTGCTGGTGCGGTCGCGGCGGCAGACCTTCCCCGAACATCTCGAGCCCATTCACTGGACCACCGTCTGTCGCCAGATGGGTACGATTCTGCGGCTGCGCGGTTTCTGGCTGTTCTTCGCGGCCATGTTCGTCGCGGGGGGCGGCGAGTTCTGCCTGACGTTCTGGTGCGCGAGCTTCATCCAGTTGCATTTCCTCGACGCGGCCTGGGCCGGCGGCGTGGGGACCGCGTGCTTCGCCGCGGGAATGGTGCTCGGGCGCACGGGGTGGGGTTACCTGATCCGCCAGCACCAGCTCAAGAATCTTATCGTGGGGTCGGCGATCGCCGGCACGCTCATCACGCTGGCATTTCCGTGGCTGACCAGCTTGTGGCTGCTGTTCGGGCTGCTGTTCCTGGCCGGCATCGCCACCGCTCCATTCTGGCCCAGCGTGCAGAGCTATTGCGCCGACCGCCTACCCACGGCCGACACCACCATGCTGTTCATCCTGCTGAGCTGCGCGGGCATTCCCGGTTGCGGCGTGTTCACCTGGCTCATGGGGTACCTGGGCGACAGGATGGGCCTGAGCGCCGCCTTCTATATTGTTCCAGCCTGCTATGTCACGCTGGCCGCGCTCATCGGTTATGACTGGTGGCGGGCGGTCCGACAGGAAGCGAGTCTGAAGGCCGAGACATTGGTCGCGGAGTAACGAAGAAGCTCTGAGCTATGAGCTCTGAGCTATGAGCCGGAAAAGGATTCGTCGCTCGGGGTTCCTTCGTCATTCGTCATTCGCCGCTGATAGTCCACGACCAATCGTCGCATCCTTTCCAGTGCCTGCTCGCGTTGGGTGATGCGGTTGTCCAACTGCTCGTCGTACAGTGCCTCCAATACGGCACCAAACAACGGACCGGGCGTCAGGCCGAGAGCGATCAAGTCATCGCCGGTAACCAGCGGTGGAGGGGCGATCTGGTCCGGGGGGATTTCGTCGCGACGTCGCCGGGCGGCCTCATGGGCGTCCAGCGACAGGTTCTGGGCGATACAGACGGCACGATGCAGCGCCAACAAATCGTCGAATCGCCGATGGGCCACGAGCCGCTTGAACTCGGGCAGGCAAACGAGCTCGGCCACATGGATGGTGTCGAGGCGTTCGACCAGCCAGGCCAAGTCGGCGATCTCGTCGTTACTGCAGCGCAAAGCGCGGCCGATCCGCCGGACCTCGCGGAGCGGGTGCTCACGGAGCAGGCCGGCCAGCGACAGCACGAAGTCCGCCTCGGCGGGCAGCGCGGCCAGGACCCGGATGGCTCGCTGGAGTTGCTCATCCGTCCAGCGGGCATTGGGCCAGAGGAACGGCAGCAAGCCCAGATCACCGATGAGCCGCAGCGAGTCGGCGCGAGTGGGCCGCTCGAGCATTTTCTGCAGTTCCTCGCGGATGCGCTCGGCGCTGATTCGCGCCAATCCGGCGGCGTGCTCGCGGATGGCCGCGGCGGTGGCCGGATCGAGTTGAAAGCCGAATCGTGTGGTGAACCGCACGGCTCGCAGCAAGCGCAGGTGGTCCTCCGCGAAGCGATGCGAAGGCTCGCCGATGGCCCGCACGATGCCCGACCGGACATCCTGCTCGCCGCCGACGTAGTCGATGACGCGCCGATCGAGCGGATCGTAGAACAGACCGTTGATGGTGAAGTCGCGACGCTGGGCGTCCTCCTCGGCGGTAGTGAAGACCACACGCTCCGGGCGGCGACCGTCCACGTAGTTCACGTCCGTGCGGAACGTGGCCACTTCGATCCAGTGCGGGCCCTGCTTGACCAGCACCACGCCGAACTGCACGCCCACTTCGCGGGTGCGGCGGAACAGCTCGACGATTTGCGGCGGGTGGGCGCTCGTGGCCACGTCGATATCGCTGGGCTCGATGCCCAGAAGCATGTCCCGCACGCAGCCGCCCGCCCACAGCGCCTCGTGACCGGCGTCGCGCAGCCGCTTCACCACGGCCAGCGCGGCATCCTGGATGGAAAGGGATCGTCGCGACATTCCTCGATCTTAACGGATCTATCTGGGAAGGGATAACGGTCTGTTCCTTCGCCGCGTCTCCGCGTCGCCGTGTCGTGCTTTTTCACACCGGCCGCACCATGAAGCGGAACGTCATGTTGCCCACGTCGCGGCGTTCCTGCTCGACGAGTGGGGCGAGATCCGGGCTGGTGGCATCCTGCGCTTCGTGGCGTACAACGATGAGGGCATCGGGGTCGATGAGCGGACTGTGGGCGAGCGTTCGGAACAGATCGCGCAGCCCGGCAGCAGGCGTGCGACCTTTCAACAGCCGATAGGGCGGATCGACGAACACCAGGCCGTAGCGTGCGGGTGCATCCGGAGTATCGGGCAGGAGCGGCGGCGGCTTAAACGCCGCCCGGGTGACGTCGGCCTGGAGAACGTCGGCTTCGCGGATGATCTCCAGCGAATCGAGGTTCTTGCGGATGATGGCGGCAATGGGCCGGCTCTGCTCGACAAACAGGCAGTAGCGTGCGCCTCGCGACAGTGCTTCGATGCCCAGAGCCCCGCTGCCGGCGAACAGGTCGAGGACGGCCAGCGGCGGCAGCGACCCCGGCTGAGCCAGCCGATGGCCCAGCATGTCGAACAGGACTACCTTGGCCCGGTCGAGAATGGGCCGGGTATCCATGGTGTCGGGGGCGGCCACACGCCGTCCACGCCATTTGCCTGCAACGATCCGCATCGTTCTTCGCTCCCCCGTCCCGCAGGCTGCCTGCGCCGGGCGGGCCATTAAGTGGATGATCTCAGGAATTCAGTATAGCGGTTGGCCTTTCGCTGTATAGAAGCGTCTGGCTGAAGCCGCCCGTCTCCCGGCGAAAAGAATGGCGGCCGCCTGCCGTCGCCGGTTGCTGTCGGGTAGGGGGGGCCTTAGAATCGGAGCCTGCCGCCGGCGGATGGGTACGTGTCCAGCGGGCAAGAGATCGGCGCGGTTTCGCCCCGTAGGGGCGAAAAGGTGCCGCACGCTAAATACGTACCCGGATGGACCCGCCGGCGAGTTGATGTCCGAATGGATCAAGCAGCTTGCGAGTCGTATCGCGGACGGACCAAACCGATCGTTGACGTATGGCTCGTGAGAACAAGGTGAACGCGTGAGGCTCCCGATTCTCAAAGACGTGAACAGCCTGTGCGAACAGTGCGTGGCGCTGTGTTGCCGCTATTTTGCCTTCGAGATTGACAAGCCGACCACGAAGCGCGACTTCGAGGATCTTCGATGGTACATCTACCATCAGGACACCATCATCTTCGTGGAGAAGGGCCGCTGGTACATGCAGATCAACCGGCCCTGTAAGGAACTGCTGCCCGACAATCGTTGCGGCGTGTACGAGAAACGGCCGGCGATCTGCCGCGAGTACACCACTAAGAACTGCGACTGGCACGGCGACGACTACGACTACGAGCACTTGTTCACCGAAGCCGACCAGATCGAGCAGTACGCCAAGCAATACCTGGCCGAGCAGCGGAAACGCCGCCGGACCCGGGCCAAGTCGGCCAGCAAGAATCGGGCCAAGACCCGGCGGGCGAAAACGCCGCAGCGCAAGTCGAAGGCGCGAGCGGCATTACCCGTGCGCCTGTTGAAGTCGGCATGAAGTCCAACCGCATCGAGTTGGACCACAACTAATCGCAGGGAACCACAGAGACACCGAGACACAGAAAAAGCTACTTGTCAGGAGGAGCTGTCAGCTCTTGGCTCTCAGCTGACCGCTGTCAGCCAGCTCTGGCTCCATAGCTCATAGCCCATGAAGTTTCAAGCACCCAAAGGCACGCGCGATTTCTATCCCGAGGACATGGCCGTCCGTAACTGGATCATGGACGCCTGGCGGCGCACGTCGCTGCGCAACGGCTTCCAGGAGTACGACGGACCCATCTTCGAATTGCTGGACCTGTACCGGGCCAAGAGCGGCGAAGGCATCGTCTCGGAACTGTTCCACTTCGAGGATCGTGGAGGACGTGAGCTGGCCATCCGGCCTGAGATGACACCGACGCTCGCCCGGATGGTGGGGGCCCGAGCCAATAGTCTGTCGCGGCCCATCAAGTGGTTCAGCATGCCTCGGCTGTGCCGGGCCGAGCGGCCTCAACGCGGCCGGCTGCGCGAGTTTTTCCAGTGGAACATCGACGTGCTCGGCGTCGACGACGTGATCGCCGATGCCGAATGCGTGTTCGTGGCGATCGACTTCTTCCGTGAGGTCGGGCTCACGCCGGCCGACATGGTCATGAAGATCAACTCGCGGTCGCTGTTGTCGGCGCTGCTGGTGGCTCGCGGGTTCGACGTCGATCGGCACGCCGAGATCTTCGCCGTGCTCGACAAACGCGACAAGCTGCCGGAGGACGTGTTTGCCGAGAGCGTGCAGAAGACCACACGCTCGGTGGACGAATACGACACGCTGATGTCCATCGCCCGGGCCGCCGGCCACACCGGGCTCGACGAACTGGCCGGCATCGCGGCGGGCAACGAGGCGGCCGAGCGCGAAATGGCCCGGCTGCGCGAGCTGTTCCGGTTGCTGGGCGAGATGGGGGTCGGCGAGTACTGCGCGTTCGATATGGGCGTGGTGCGCGGGTTGGCGTACTACACGGGCATCGTATTCGAGGGTTTCGGCAAGGGTGAACTCCAGCGGGCAATCTGCGGCGGCGGCCGTTACGACCAGTTGCTCGAGGTGTTGGGTGGGCCGCCCATGACCGGCGTCGGGTTTGGCACGTCGGACGTGGTGATCGAGGTCGTGCTGCGCGAATTGGGCAAGCTGCCGACGGTGCTGGCCGAACCGCCGCAAGTGGACGTTTATCTCATTGACGCGGCGCCGGAGTTCTTCCCGATCGTGTTGCGGCTGGCGGGCCGGCTTCGCCAGCGGGGCGTGCGGGCCGAATTCAGCTACAAGCGCCAAGGGATCGGCAAGCAGTTCAAGGCGGCCGCGGCCGCCCGCGCCGCCAAGGCGGTCATCGTGGGGCAGGAGTTCGCGGATCGGCAGGTGGTGGCAGTCAAGGACCTGGCCACCGGTCAGCAGGTCGAGATGGGGGTGGAAGCGTTCGTCGAAGAATGCGGAAAAGCCCAAACGTGAGCTGGTTCACAGCTCAGAGCTCATAGCTCGTATGAAACGCCACTCGCACTACGAAAGCGCGTTTGAGGATTACCTCCAGCAACGAGGCGTTCCGTACGTGCCGGTGGACGAGACCCGCCGCACGCTGTTTTCGGGCAGCAAGATCAAATCCTTCGATTTCCTCGTGTACCCCGCCGAGAACGTTCACTGGATCGTGGACGTCAAGGGCCGCAACTTCCCTTATCTCGACGGCAGTGGCCGGGGCTCCGGTCGTTACTGGGAGAACTGGGTGACGCAGGAGGATCTCGACGGCCTAAGCGAATGGCAGGCGGTCTTCGGTGACGAATTTGAGGCACGCTTTGTCTTCGCATACCTGTTGCAGGGGCCGGCCGATCGCTGGCCCGCCGGCCGGCCGCACTCGTACGAGGGGCATTGCTACGCGTTTATGACCATTGCACTGGACGACTATCGCCGGCATTGCCGCAAACGCTCCGCCGGCTGGGGAACAGTCAGCGTCCCGCGTCGCACGTTTCGCGAGATCGCTCGGCCTGTGGCGAGCTTTTGTTGAGTCGCCGCTGCGAACTGCGTACTCTCCCCCGGCGGCGGTTGGCTCGGGGGCCTGCCTATGCCTGCGTCACGGTAGCGCGTATAATCTGCTTGCATGACGGGCGGTAACGGCTCCAGCGGTAACGGCGACGGCGCGAAGATTCGCTGGCAGGGCGTGTTCCTCGACTTCTACGGCACGATCGCCAGCGGGGACGCTCAGGCGGTCGAAGCGGTCTGTCGGCAAGTCATCGACGACTACGGGCTGACCGTGGATGCGCCGACGTTGGCCGTTCAGTGGGGCCAGCGGTACTTCGCGGCGGTAGAGGCCGTCAACTGCGAAAACTTCCAGTGCCTCAAGCAGATCGAACGCGACACGCTCATCGACGCGCTCCTGCCGTTTACCGGCCGTATTTGCGTGGAGAAGTACATCGCCCGCTTCAACGAGTACCTGGCCCGGCCGACCATCTTTGAGGAGGTCCAGGAAGTGCTGGACGCCCTGGAGGTGCCGGTTTGCGTGGTGAGCAACGCCGACGACCATGAGCTGCGCAGTGCCATGGCCCACCACGGCCTGGACATCGAATTCGTTGTAAGCTCTGAAACCGCCAGGAGCTACAAGCCCGAACCGGGGATCTTCAAGACGGCCCTCGAACTGACCGGCTGGTCCCCGGATCGAGTCGTGCACGTCGGGGACTCCCTGCACAGCGACGTCGGCGGAGCGCGAGGGGTGGGCATCAAGGCTGCCTGGGTCAACCGCACGTGCCGCATCCACGATATCGGTACGGCCGAGCCGGATTACACCTGGACTGATCTTCGTCCATTGGTTGCTCTAACCTCTGGTGATGGTCGATAGTCTGTTAGAATAGGAATATTACGGTTGGCCCGCGCCGCCACCCGTCTCATCCGGCCCAGACCGGCAATCGCCGGCCGGAGAAGGGAGCCAGTTATGCATCGCACTCGCCTTTCGCCGTCGGTGTGGGCCGTGCTGCTCGCACTGGTGTCGCCTGCCGGCATGTCAGTGTTCGCGGCCGAACCTCAGTCTCGAGCGGACAACGCCCGCAGCTTCGGGTCTCGCAGCGTGGTGGTGCCATCGCGTGGGGCGACGGGAGCGTCTAACGCGGCGGGAGCCGCTGCCGCTCCCCGATCATTCGGGCGTTCTGCCGCGGCGGACAACGCCGCCCGAGGAATCACGGTCAGTCGGGGCGGAACCATCGTCCGGGGTGGCTCGGCGACGGCGGACGTGCGTGCTTCGGCCGCTCCCGTGGGGGTCATCCGGACTTCATCTTCGACGCCCAGGATCAGTGCGGCTCCCGTGGTCAGCGCTGTCCAGCCGGCGGTCGCGGTTAACCCGGTTTCCGGGGCCAGCCGCAGGGGTGATGGCGGGCCGGGCATCGTCACGCGCGGCATGTCGAACGGTGCGGCCGTTGTGGCCGGTGCTTCCCGCGCGAACGATCGGGCGACGGGAACGATCACGCGTGGTTCGTGGAGCACATCGGCAGGTGTCGCCGGGGCCTCCCGAGCGGGGGACGGGACTCCTGGCACGATCAATCGAGGGGCATCGTTGCAACCGTCTCCGCCTTACGGCGGCGTTACCGTCAACCGGGGTGGCGTGGTGGTCAATCCTGCGCAGGGCGGCGTTCGACCGGAGGAGCCGTCCTCCCCTCCGTCACCGCCTATCGATCCCGACTCCATTTGGTATAAGCGGTATCGAGACCGTTGGAAGGTCTACGACCCCAGAGGACGGTGGCCGTCCGGTCATTGGTGGTATCCGTATCCGAACTACCCGTACTTCCTCGATGTCAATACACTGAACTGGACGACTGTTTCGCCCCCGATGATCATCAACGAAATCCAAGCGCCTCCTCAGCCCGCGGCGGCTGAGAAAACGCCGGAGCCAGTCCAGGAACCCGAGCCACTGCCGGTGCAGCAGGAGGAACCACGGCGCCGGGGATCGGGCTTGACGCCGGAGAAGCTCGACGAGTTGATGGCCAAGGGCGTGCAACTGTTCGAGCAAGGCAAGTACAACGAGGCTGCTTCCACGTTCCTTCGGGTCACGTTAGCCGACCGGCAGAACATCGACGCCACGCTGGCTTATGCGATGGCCCGTTTCGCCACAGGCGACTATCAGATCGCCGCCCTGGCAATTCGCCGCGGCGTGCGGCGGCTGCCTGACGTGGTGGACAGCGGCTTCGACCTGCGGGCACGATACGGAAATCTTGCGGAGTTCGAGCAGCACTTGGCTCGGCTGGAAGAATACGTCCGGCAGGAGCCCGGCGCCGTGGACGGCTGGATCGTGCTCGGGTTTGTCCGGCACTTCAGCGGCCAGCAGGAATTGGCCGCCGAGACGTTCCGGCGCTTGAAGAACCTGCCCGGGGCCGACGTGGGATTGGCTGATATCTTCCTGAGTGCCAGGACGGCGGATGGGACGTCCGCGTCAGCGGCGCCGGCCCGCCAACCCGCGGATGCCTCGCCGATGGTGCTGCCCGCCTCAGATCGGCCGTTGCCGCCGGTCGACGATCGCCCGCTGTTGATCTCGGTCGAAGCGGTGGAGTGAGGTGGCGAAGGGACGCGTGGCCGCGCCGCAATCGATGCGTGTGGATCCTGAGTTGACCCGAGTTGATGCAGTGGGTGTCTAGATACAACGCGAAGGCCCGGGGACTGGCTTGCGGCTTGATGGGCTTGCTGGCTTGTCTCCCGTCGGGCTGCGCTTATTCGCTTCAGCCGCCAGCCTCGTCGGTGGCGTCCATGCCGGCGCTGGCTGGCGTCACCCGCCGAGAGCAACTGGCCGGAAATCGGGCCGCCGCCGGCCGGAGCGTCACCACGCAGCCTGCTACAGGAGCAGGACCCACAACGCGTCCGTCGGTCGTGCTCGGGTCGGTGGCGCAGGGTGAGACCGGCGGTCCCGGCCCGGAGACGCCCACGACGTTGCCCGCCGGACACACCGTCGAACCCATCCAACTGAGGCGGGACGTCATCATTCAACGCATATTCGATGCCAGCCCACATATGCGAGCCAGCCGCGAGGAGATGGTTGCGGCGGAGATCGCGCTGGAGGAGTTTCGGACCAATCTCAGCCGATTCGAACCGTACATCAATACGAAAGGCGAGACGGCCGCTTATCCCAAGCGGCTCGACGCCCGCGGCAGCGCCGGCGAGGTCGTGGGTGGTATCCAGAAGGAGACGTTTGAAGGTGCCATCCTGCGGCTCGAGGGTGGCGCCAGCATGTCCCATTTCACCTACGCTGATGCCGACCGGGACAACCGAGTGGATCGCGGCAGCGGCGGACTGGTGCGGGCTCGCGTGGAGGTGCCGTTCATCGGTTCGCGTAAGCGCCAGGAGCGGGTCATCTCGCAGGCCTTCCAGGAATCGCAGGCCCGCAAAGCCCGCCTCGAGTACCTGAGTGACTTTACCTCGTATGTCACCAGCGCCCTGGAGTATTACCATCTGGCTCTGCTTCAGCGGGGCTATGCCGAGATCTACGATCAGCAGGCGCAGATCCTCGAAGCCATGCTGGCCAACGTGAACCTGAGAGAAGAAGACCGCATGCGGCTGGTTTCGGCCATGGAAACCAACCGGGTCACCCGCGACCAGTATCGCACGTCCGAGCGAACGTACGTGCTGCTCCTGCTTGCTTTGCTCGGCCTGCCTATGGACACGCCTTTCGAACTGGTCGATCCGGAGAGCGAGACGAGCCCCTACGTGGAGATCCTCTCGACGCCCGAGGGGCGTGCGGCCATGCTGGAGGAAGCGTACGCGAACAATCCGCGATTCCGCGTGCTGCAGGACGCGATCAAGGACGCCGAGCTGCAGAAACAGGCCGCCATACAGGGCCGATACGATGTCACTGCGTTCGTCGAAGGGACGCAGTTTCCCTTCGGTGCGGTGACGTACGACGACCGGCTGGGCGGCTGGCTGCTGGGCGGCGGCGTGAACGTGCGGTTGAACGATCAGCGTGTGCTCACCGCATCGCGGCTCAAGGCCGAAGCCCAGATCCGTCAATACCAGGCCGAGATCGAGGCTGAACGGTTGGGCATCGAACGCAAGATCATGGACAACAGCGACAAGCTCCAGGCGTATCATCGCATTCGCACCGAAGCCCGCGAGCTGACCCGGAAGAAAGAACAGGAGTTTCGGCTCCGCTCGGAGGCCTACTTCACAGGGGCCAACCCGAGCTTGACGGTCGATGACGTGCTGGGGCCGCTGGCCGAATGGGCGGCGGCAGAGTATCGTCTGGTCGCTAACCAATACTACATCCGCTCGGCCGACCTGCAGGTCATTTCGGCCACCGGCGAGCTGTATCAGATGGTGGGGATGGATATCAATACGATTGGGGCGGGGGCAACCACACAGCCGGGTGACCCGGCACAAAAGGAATAGGCGCAACCATGAACAGGGCGACTCGTACGGGGCTGGTCGGGGGGCTCGCGCTGATTCTGATCACAGGTTCGACGGGTAAAGCGGCGGATGCCGCCCTCGACCCGCAGATCGCCAAGGCCATCGAATCATTCCAGCCTTTCTGGATGCCCGGGACCGATGAGTTGAAGGGTTGGCGGGTGGTCATTCATGCCGAGGGTGGCGCAGCCACTGATCCGGACGCCCGAGCTCAGGATGACCTGTGTCTGTGGACCGCCTCGCATCTGTATCATCTGGTGCGCGACGCGGGCGGCTACCCTTCACTGCCTCGGCCCGACGATCGGCCCGCGCGGCAGTCGTTCGATCCCACGCAGTCCGCACCACGCCGGTGCATCTTCGTGCGCATTGTGACCTCGCCGGGCCCGGATGTGATGGTTGCGCCGGCGACCGATGGCGAAGCTTCGCGCCGGTTGGCAGCCGCGGTGGCCCGAGTTGGATTCAAGCTCGACAAATCCCTTCCGGTTGTCACCTCGACCCAGCCCGCCGTGACGGTGATGCTGGCCAAGGTCGATCCACGGCTTGCGAAGATCGGCCAGATCCCCGCACACCGAGCCTGGGCGGAAAACATCTATCGCGGACTGGCTGCCTACGTGTCCGAGCGACCGCAAGAATTGTCCAACAGTGACGAATCGATCGAGAGCGACCCGCCGGTGGTGCCGTTCTACCCGCGTCACGCGCCTTCCACGCCGGTCCGCCGGGCGGTGGCGGCAATCTGGCCCGAGGGCGACCTGCCGCCGGCCAAGGCGAAGTGGTTCTGCGATCTCTACGCGCGCAACGCCTTCAGCGATCGCACCAACGTCTACTTTGAACCGGTGATCACCGTCGAAGGACAGACCGTCGTGGTGGGCGGGGCGACGAATCATCCGGTGCTGCAGAAGACGCTGGAGACCATGTTGCGGCAAGCGGGACTGAAAGATGTGCGCAGCGAGATGCGGCTCTTGCCCGAGGAGGGGCGTCTCGAACGCGACGGCTGGTTTGGCGTGTGCGTGGCGCCCATGGCGTTGGACTTCGGCAGGCCGGCGGAAGGCGGCCCGTTGCAGAGCCAGTTGCTATATGGCGAGCCCGTTTTCCTGTTGGATCGTCAGGACGGCTTCTACCTCGTGCAGGGCGGCGACGGCTACGTGGGCTGGGTGCGAGAGGACTGCATTGTGCCCATGACTCGCGCGGCGTTCCGTGCCTATCTGGACAAGCCGGTGGCGATCCTGATGCGCGACGTGGCCATCGACACCGGGCGAATTGTGCGCGGGGCACGCCTGCGAGTGGACGGCGTCGAGGGCGAGACGTTGCGCGTCGTGCTGCCCGATGGAAAGAGCGCGAACATTTCGACACGCGACGCCCGGTTGGTCGACGACGCGCCGGTGCGACTGGCCCGTGCAAAGGCTGCCCTCGATCTGCTGCACGTGCCGTACTTGTTTGCCGGGCGTTCGAGCGTGGGGCTCGACTGCAGCGGACTCGTGGGCACGATTTGCGATGCGTATGGCACGGTGTTGCCTCGCGATGCTGCTCAGCAGTTCGTCACCGGCGGCCTGGTCGCGACGCGGTGGTTCCCGGAGGGCATGCAACCGGGCGACCGCATCTACTTCATCAACGAGACCGGCAAGATCTTCCACACTGGTTTGAGCCTGGGCGGGTCGTACTTCGTGCATTCGTCGCCGCCCGGCGTGCAGATCAGCAGCTTCGAGAAGGGCCATCGGCTTTACCGCGAACACTGGGACGTGCATTTCCTGGGCGCGCGGCGGCCGTGACGAGAAACTTCACCGACGCCGCAATCCGCAGTGTCGCAGGCAGAAGAGTCCGGCCAGACAGGCGGGCAGAACCGCCGCCACGCCGGGGAAGCACAGGTTCACCAGACTCGCCCCGAAATCGGCCGCCCGTCCGTCATCGGGAATCCCGTTATCCGGAGGGATCACATCCTGCCGCGTTTGAATGGTGAAGCCTCGCGGGATGCCCACAGTGGCGGTTTGCAGCGTGGGCGTGGTCGTGATACCGCTGACGAGGATCTGCGCTGCGCCCACGGGGCTGACTTGGAAATCGCCTTCAACGGTGGGCGTGCGCAGCTGTCCCGTGCCGATCACCTGGCGGGCGCCGAGGCCCACGCCGGTGTTGAAGAAACCGGTGAGATCCTGCGTGCCGGAGATGCCGATGATGTCGTCCTCCACGGGCACGCCGAGGCTGGTGTTGACGGTGAAACTGGTCAGAATGCGCGAATCGAATGCGGTCAGCGGTGGCTGAAGCAGGCCCGTGTCGGTCAGGATGTCCACGACGAAAGCACCCAGGCCGCCCACGTTCGGGAAGGCAGGGGTGGATTGAACGAAGACAGCCAGTTCATACGACACGACCGTGCCCGGCGGTACGACCACCACCACAGGTGTGAGAACGTCGTTGAGGCCGCCCGTCGGCAGATCGCCCGGCAGACCGGTGGGCGAGAGCTGGAAGATGACTTCCTGGGCGCGCAGCACCGGGCTGGTGATCAGGAGCAGCATTATCAGACTGCCGCCGGCGATGGGGTATGACGCCTTGGCTCGCATAGGTCCTTCTCCGATCCAGTGCTGCCGGGCGAGATGTACTGCTCGCCCGGATCGTCTCATGTTGGGCCGGCCCGCCGGAGCAGGAACGGCCCGATATTATCGGCCCCAAATGCATGGCCGGTTCCGGGTTTCAATTCCCGATATCCAACTAGCCGAAAAGAGCATAGGCGCTCAGTAGTTGCGGATGCGCGGGGGGACAGTCTGATCGGCGCTCACCGGCACAACCCGACGTACGCTCAATGCACCGGATCTGGCGACCAGCCGCTCCGCGTGCTTCATCTCGTTTCGACGTTCGCCGTCAAGACCGACACCAAGTGGTTGTATCAGTTGCTGAAACGCCTTCCTCGCGATCGCCTGGCCAGCAGCATCGCGTGCATGTACGGGGGCGGCGAGATGCGCGCGGCTTTCGAGCAAGCGGGTTTCGCCACGTTCGATTTGCAGGCCGCCCGCAGTCTCGATCCGCTCGGCTTGTGGCGTCTGTTGCGACTGATCCGGCGTGTGCGGCCACACATCGTGCACACGCATCTGTTGCGGGCCGACCTGTACGGCGGGCTGGCCGCGCGGCTGGCTGGCGTGCCCATCGTCCTCACCACGCAGTATGCGCTCTACCCGTATTCGCGAGTGACCCAACGCGCCTGTGACAACCTGCTCGATCGGATGTGCCGGAGCCTGGCCTCGCATGCGTTGGCGGTCTGCGAAGCGGTGCGACAGGATTTGATCGTCCGGCTGGGATGGCCGGCAGAACGCGTTCACACGATTCGCACCGGGCTGGACTTTTCCGCGTGGCGGCCCGATCCGCAGGCTCGCCAGACGCTGCGCGAGCAATGGGCCGTGCCGAAAGACGGCATCGTAATCATGACCGTCGCGCGGCTCAGCCGCGAAAAGGGGCTGGACGTGCTGGTCGATGCGGCCGCACGCGTGCGCACGCAGTGTCCGCAGGCTCGTTTCGTGCTCGTGGGCAGCGGCCCGCTGGAGCAGAGCCTCGCCCGGCAGATTCGGGATCGCGGCCTGGAGGAGACGGTCCGGCTGGCCGGTTTCCACACCGACGTAGCGTCCGTGTTGTCCGCAGCCGACGTGTTCGTTCTGCCGTCGTATTCAGAGGGCATGCCCAACGCCGTCCTGGAAGCCTTCGCGGCCGGGCTGCCCGTCGTCGCTTCCGCAGTGGGCGGGTTAGTCGAAGCCGTCGATCACGAACGAACCGGTCTACTCGTGCCGGCCGGTGACGCGGCTGCGCTTGCTGAAGCGGTGAGCCGGCTCATTCAGGATCCTTCGTTGGCCCGCACGTTGGCCCAGGCCGGGGTTGCTGTCGCTCGCGAGCGTTTCTCCATCGACAAAGTCGCGGCGGAATATGCGGCCTTGTACGCATCGCTGGGGGCGAGTCGTCCCGGCATGCCGCCGGCATCGGTGACGGTAGACGGCAGGGGAGTGACGGTTTCATGAGTCTGCTGGTCGGCTCTGGTCCTGTTGAGCGCGTGAGCAACCGCTCGTCGGCGGGAGCGCTCCTCGAACTGCCCGAGTTGCCGCCCGCGATTCCGTTCGCGGGACTGTCGTTTCGACCGGTCACGCGCGCCGAGCTCATCGGTGCGATGATCGCCGCGGCGAAGCGGCGTCTCCCGATGACGGTTCACTACCTCAACGCGCACACGTTCAACCTGGCCCGGCAAGACGCCGAATACCGATCGCTGCTCGCGCAGTGCGACCTGCTGTATGCCGATGGCATCAGCATCGTGTGGGCGGCTCGACTGTTCGGTTACGCGGTTCCCGGGCGCTTGACGTCGGCGGATTACTTTGAGGAGTTCTGCCGGGCGTGTGCGGCCGAGTCACTGTCTGTATTCCTGGTCGGCGGAGCCGCGGGAGTGGCGGAGGTTGCTGCGGAACGGTTGCGACGAGCCGTGCCCGGTCTGCGGATCGCGGGCACTTCCCACGGATACCTGTCGGATGCGGAGTCCGCGAGGGTGGTGGAGCGTATCCACGACAGCGGCGCGGATGTGTTAATCGTCGGGATGAGCAGTCCCGGGCAGGAGCGATGGATCCGCGACTACGGCTCGCGGACGGCCGTGCCGGTGCAGTGGTCGGTCGGCGCGTTGCTCGACTATTTCGCGGGCGTGGAGCCGCGGGCTCCCGAGTGGCTGCGACGATGCGCGGGCGAATGGCTGTATCGATTTCTGGTCGATCCGTCGCGTCGCTGGCGTCGGTACGTGGTAGGCAACGCCCGGTTCGCGTGGTGGCTCGCCGCCGCGTTGTTGAGCGGAGACTACCAGCGAGCCGCCGGCTGTGGTCCGTGCGGCGTTGGTAGTGCAAAGCACATGTACGTTATCGGTCCCGGTCGTTAACGTATGCTTTTCGAGAGAGACGGCAATGACTCGTGCTGCTGGAACAAGCTTGTCGGACTGGGCCCTGCGGCAACCGGCCGAGGTCGTTCCATGCGCCGAGCGAGTCGAAGTTGAAGCACCCGCGTGGCGTGAGCGGGCCTACGCGATCGCCAAGCGGGTGATGGACGTGACGTTGGCGGTGCTGTTGCTGATCCTGACGGCGCCGATCATGCTCTGTGCCGCGATCGCCATTCGTTGCACGAGCAAGGGGCCCATCCTCTTCCGGCAAGCTCGCGCCGGGCTGCACGGCCGGCCGTTCACCATGTACAAGTTCCGCTCCATGATCGACGGAGCCGAGGAATGGCGGCCGCACATGAGCTTTCTCAACGAGGTTGCCGGGCCGGTATTCAAGCTGCGACACGATCCGCGGCTCACGTCGGTGGGGCGGTGGCTCCGCCGCACAAGCATCGACGAGTTGCCGCAATTGTTCAACGTCCTGCGAGGCGAGATGAGTCTGGTCGGACCTCGTCCGCTGCCTCTGTCCGAGGTGAAGACCGGCTCGCCTCAGGAGTGCCGCCGGCTTGATGTCCTGCCCGGCCTGACGTGCTTGTGGCAGGTCAGCGGCCGTTGCGAGATCCCCTACGACGAATGGATGCAGCTCGACCTGCTCTACATCGAGAACCGCAGCCTCCTGCTCGATCTGCAGATTCTCCTTCGTACCATCCCCGCCGTCCTGTCCTGTCGCGGGGCCTACTGACGTTGGCAAGAGTACAGTCCTCCAGCACCGCGTTCCGGCGGATGGTCGGGCGATCCCTTGGGTGGACGCTCGCCTGACGGTTACACTATGACGGTGCGAGATCTTCGGCGTCTCCACTCGTAGCCATTTCTGTGACCGTCGATCTGAGCGAATGGCCGGCTCGACGTCGAGGAAGCCAGCATGATTAGCCAATTCAGAGTCCGGAACTACAAGGCGCTGCGGGATGTCACACTGGATTTGACCCCCGTTCACGTGCTGATCGGTCCCAACGACTCCGGCAAGACCAGCATGATGGAGGCGCTGGCCGCGCTGTGCAGGAGCGTGGAGCTTCCGGTACGAGAGGCTTTTCTCGGCAGTTGGGAAGGCGCGGACCTGGTCTGGCAGAAGAACCCGGATCTGGACGTCTGGTTGGAGGTTGGTTTCGACGGAGATCTGGGGGACTTTCGGTATCGAATCTGTGCCAAGTTGGGCTCGCCCGAGGTCGGTTTCACGGAAGAAGTCATTGTTTGCGGGGAGCCTCTCAGACTCTTGCCGCACTGCCACGGGTACTCGAACCTTGCAAAGCCGCAGCCGTACCTGAAGTCACCGACAGACTTCGATCCAACAGCAGCCTCCATGAAAACCGCAGAAGCACTCCGCGGGGTTCAGTATTACCGGTGGGATCCGCGTTTGCTCGCTCTGCCGGTGGCGCCGGATGCGAATCGCCGATACCGTATGGAGCCTTCGGGTTTCGGCCTGGCATCCTGCCTTGACGATATCCTGAGCCACGATCGCTCGCTCTTCGAAGCGTTGGAGCGCGCGTTCATCGACATATTCCCTCAGATCAGGAGCATCCGGCTCAAAACGGAGAAAGCGTACGTGGCGGCTCCCGACTATCGTCTGGGGATTGCTGAGTTAGAACAAGCCGACGGCAAGGGCATTCACTTCCAACTCAGAGATGGCAAGAGTGACATTTCCGCCGCTCAAAGCTCGGACGGCACTCTCCTGGTGCTGGCGTACCTGACCATCCTGCATCTGCCCGAACCGCCGCGCGTCATTCTGATCGAGCAACCGGAAAACGGCCTTCACCCAAACCGACTCAAGCAGATCCTGGACGTCGTCAGGCATCTCGTCGAAAATTGCCGCAGCCAGACGCAAGTGCTGCTGACGACGCACTCGCCCTATCTCCTCAACTCGTTCTCAGCTGAAGAGGTGACACTGTGCTTCCGGCAGGACGACGGATCGGTGACCACACGTCGGCTTTCCGCGAGCCGGACGGTGCAGGAGCAGTCGGACATTTTCTCACTGGGCGAGATCTGGACCGCCGAGGGGGATGAAACGATCGCACGCCACTGACGAGGGGCCAAGCTATAGAGGTTCTGATCGTGGCCGTGGGGAAGCGAGCGCGCGCCTGGGCTTTGGAGACTTTCAGCCGGTCAGTGTCCCGCCGGTTTCGCTCCACTTTCGCAGCAGAGTTCGATCTTGTGAAGCCCACTACTCGAAACGGTAATTGAACCGGCTGTTGGGGGCGACGTCGCCGTTGAGCATGAAGGTGGCGACGTCCTCGGCTGACTGCAAGGGCGACTGCAGGTTGTCGGCCCACTTGAAGTCGAAGCGAGGTCGGACGGCCGGATCGGCAAAACCCAGGATCGCCCGGGGGATGGCCAATTCCATCCCATGGCCTCGCACGCGGTAAGTTGCCTCGCCGACGTTTTTCCATCGGTCGCCTCGCCATGCTTGAACGATCGACGTCGAGGCATCCTTCATCTGGTGGTTGACCAGATAGTCGTACCCCGCCCAGCCCGTTTTCGCGTCACAGTCCGCGTCGATGAGAAGGAGCATCCAGTCACGATCGTTCGACGGCGAGATCGGCTGAACCGTTTGGGCGTAGAAGAATACGGAACGGTCGTCAGCTGCCACCTTGAGCAGCTCGAAATCGTTACGACCCGTGCGGTTCACGTAACGGCCAGCCCCGTCGTAGCCGGGATGATCGCGATGCATGGTGTCGTCACGGTCGTCGCGATACTCCGGCTTCACGTTGCGCCAGTCGTCGAACGTCCCGTCGATCTCGATGCGGGTGAGGCCCGAAGCCTTCGGCCGCGGACGCACGCCTTTGAACCGCCGGATGTTGCTCACCATCTGGTAGTAGTAATGGTCGAAATGCCCGCCTTTCATTGGCTCGATGTCGCGGCTGTACTCCTGCGTGTACTGGTCCACGAACATGACCGGCTCGCGCACGCCGGCGAACTCGGGCAGACGCATGGCGATCCACTCGTTCCAGCCCGTGATGAAGATGAACTGCGGATCGACGGCCAGTGCGCGTTCCCATTGCTCGGCAAAGTTGAGCCCGTAGTTCACCGCATCGGGCCGTTCATCCTTGGCGCCGTTGTGCCAGCTTCGGCCCAGCGTGTTCTTCTCGCTGAACGCGCAGCAGCGCGTGCCCTCGGTGTTCTGGGCGACACCGACCGTCATCTGCTCGGCCTCACCGGCGGCGTTGCGAAAGACGTGCTGAGGATACTTCTCGAGCCAACCCCATTGGTCGGGGCCGGTGGGGCCTTGGAAGTAGTCCGGCTGTGGCTTGCGGAACGTGAAAAAGTCGCGCAGTTCGGGGGCGACCTTGTCCGGGTCGGCCATGATCAGCGGCTTGCCCTTCCATTCAAACCACAGTTCACGGTAGCGGCCGGGGCCGTACAGGTCTTCGTACAGCCGAGCGACCACTTTGGTCGGATTCCAGAACGGACAGAGGAAGGCGATTTGCGGTGTACGGCAGCCGTCCTGGCGGGCCCGCATGAAGGTCTCGCACAAGGCGTGGTACACCTTCGCGTACGTCTCCTGGTTGGTCACATCAAAGATGATGACATCCACGCCAGCATCCGCGAGCATTTGGGCGTGCTTGCGAATCACCCACCGGTCATCGGACAGGTAGTAGCCGAACAGCGGTTCGCCCCAGAAGTGAAAGCTCGCCGGCGGTCCCCAAGCCGGGTGGGTGGGTTGCGTCATCGCTCCGGGATGGGCGGCGAGGATCTTCGTGATGTCGTAGGGACCGCCCGTGCCGTGCTGACCCATCCAAAGGAAATAGAATGCACCGACGAACTTGCCCGGGCGCGGCGGACCGACCTGTTCGTGGCCCGGAACCGTGCGTCCCAGACCGTCGGTAGCCACCCATGTGTCGGGTTGTGTGTCGCGGAAAGGCGCCGGTTCGGCCGCAGCATTGCGTGAGGCGACCGCCGATAGGGCGGCGACCAGAATAGAGATACCTTCCAGACACCTGCGTCGTCCCATCCCAACTCCTTGCTTGTTACTTGAGAAGCACGTTGAAGCCGGCTTGTTCGAAGTGGTGGTCCGCCGTGAGCGCGTCGCTCACATTATGCTGCTCCTCCTTGTGCCCATTCTATCCGCCGCCGTCCGGGCCTCCAAGAAAGGGGGGAAACTCACGGGCGAGCGGCAGCGTAGTACCGGCAGAGGCTCGTGGCGCGGGGCCGAACGGGGATCTATTGACGACCGGGCGAATTTGAGTAGCCTGAAACAGTTTATAAACCGGCCGGGGCGGCTGTGTGCGGTAAATGCCTGTCCACGACCGGCTTAGGTTCTTCGCCCTGGCGTGAGAGGGCCGGGGAGCGGCCGGCGAACAGGCGGCCCCGCTCATCCCTGGGAGTTGTATGCTCAAAACGCTGCAGTGGTACATCACCCGCGAACTGGTGAAGACGTTCGTGCTCACCGCGCTCGGGCTGACGTTGGTGTTCAGCCTGTGTGGCGGCGTGCTGAACATGATCCAGGCGGAGGTGCTCACCGCCGTTCAGGTGATGCGCATTCTCACGTTCGTCCTGCCGGTGGCCACCACGCTGACGCTGCCGGTGGCGGCGTTGTTCGCCTGCGCGGTGGTGTACGGACGGTTCGCTGCCGACAACGAGTTCGACGCCTGCAAGGCCAGCGGCATCAACATCCTGCGGCTCTTCGCGCCGGCCATGGGGCTGAGCGTGCTGACCGCCGCTTTCACCTTCGCCTTCGCCAACTTCGTGATTCCCGGCTTCATCGGACGTCTCGAAGCTATCGTGCGGGCCGACATTCAGCGGGTGATCACGCAGGCGCTGACCAGCCGCGGGTACATCAAGTATGGCCCCTACGTCCTGCACGCCAAGCACGTGGAGCCGTACGAGAAGGAAGAGCGGCAGACCGGTCAGGGGACGGACGGGCAAGAGATCAGGAAGGTCAAGGGCTTGCACATCCGAGACGCCGCCTTCCTCATGATCGAGAAGGACGCCCTGGTTCGCGTGGGCACGGCCGAGCAGGTGCAGGTCGAGTTCTCGTTGGGGCAGGGCGGCGGAGCGCCGGTCGCGACGGCGGCCATGGTGGACGTGGTGGCCCTCGATCTCACCCATAACCAACTCTACCAGTGGCCGCGTCAGCCGTTCAGCCCGATGGAGTTGCCCAGCAACATCGATCAGAACCCCAAGTGGCTGAACCTGGCCGATCTGTTCAAGTATCTGCACCGGCCCACCGAGTTCAGCAAGGTTCGCGAGGATGTGGCCAAGACTCGCCTGCTCATTCGTGAGTGTCTGGTCTATCGCCACGCCATCGCCGAACTCCGCGGCCCCAAGAAGACGCTGACGCTCCAGGACGCACGGCGGCGGTATGACATCAAGGCCGAGCGGGCCGAGCACGACCTGCGGGACTTTTCCCCTGATCTGCGAAATGTCACCGTGACCGAGCGGTTCGAGGGCAATCGTCAGCGCGTGTACAAGGCCGAGCGGGCTTCGTTGAGAGTCAAGCGTGGTTACGGCGAGATTCCGGACAGCATCCACATCTCGCTGAAGGATAAGGTGACATTCGTCGACTCGCTGGACAAGGACAAGGTCAACGAGCCCAAGCAGATGGAGCTCGAGGATGTGGCGGTCCCGCCCGCGCTGGTGGAAGGCGAAAAAGCTATCAGCGACGACGATCTTCTAGGGCTGACCGCCGAAGAACGCAGCAACATTCGCTACGAAACGCTGGTGGACCGGGAGCTCAAGCCTCTGGGGCTGGGCGATCGGGTTGAGAATGCCCGCGTTTCGCTGCTCAAGGGCATCGTGCGGCTCGGCCTGGAAATCAGAGCCATGATTCATTCCCGGCTGGCCTTCAGTGCCGCATCGCTGGTGATGCTGGTGCTCGCGGCCGCCCTGGCCATCATTTTCCGCGGCGGGCAACTGCTGACCGCGTTCGCGATCAGTTTCGTGCCCGGCCTGCTGGTGGTCGTGTTCAACATCATGGGGCGCCAGATGGCCGAGAAGGCGCCGACGCACGTGGAGGGCCTGGTGATGATCTGGGCCGCGATCGGGCTGCTCCTGGTCGCCGATGTCGTCGTGCTCGGACGCTATTTGAAGCGATAGGACCTGCATGAGAATCCTCGATCGGTACATCCTCAGGAACTTCCTGTACAGCTACGTGCTGTCGCTGTGCGTGCTGATCAGCCTGTACGTGGTGCTGGATCTGTTCGTCAACCTGGACGAGTTCACCGAGAACCGCAAGCCCGTTCTGCAGGTCGGCCGGGACATCTTCGACTACTACATCTACAACGTTCCGCTGTATTTCGCTCAACTGTCCGGCGTGATCACGGCTTTTGCCGCTTGCGTCACGCTGGCTCGCCTGCAGCGCCAGAACGAACTCGTGGCCATCCTGGCCTCGGGGACCAGCCTTTATCGAGTAGCCACGCCCATTGTGCTGGCCAGCCTGGCCATGAACGGCCTGCTCGTGCTCGACCAGGAGTTTCTCTTGCCACACGTGGCCCCCAAGCTCGCCCGCGAGCGAGACGACGTGGAGGGACTGCGGTCCTACGGCATCTGGTGCGTGCGCGACGGCGACAACCGGCTGCTCAGCGCGCAGTACTTCTCGCCCAAGCAGCAGGAGATTCGCGGGCTGATGGTGATGGAGCTCAACCGCAGCGTTAATCAGCGAGCCCAACTGGGCGACGTTATCACTGCAACGCGGGCTCGTTGGAATCGGGAGCGGCACGGGTGGGATCTCACCCAGCGCGGCATGCGCATCATGGCGGCCGAGGCCGTTACCGGCGGCATGACCTCGGAGGCGTCGGTTACCCGCGTGCCTCTGGACTTCTATCCTTGCGAGCTGACGCCGGACGAACTGCTGAGCCGGCAGAACGCCCAGTGGATTCAGTTCCTCAGCGTGCGCGAGCTGAACCGGATGCAGCGGCAACCTGACGACAATCTGCGGCGGCAGATCGCCCAGATCAAGCACGGCCGGTTCACGCTGCCCATTAGCAACATGATTCTGCTGTTGCTCGGCATGTCGTACTTCATGTGTCGGCTGCCTAACAGCGTGCTGACGCAGGGAGCCAAAGCCCTGGCCACCTGTGCCACCGCGTTCATGGTGACCTTCATCGCCCAGCAACTCGTGGCTTCCGGCTCCTTCCCGCCGGAACTGCCCGCGTGGCTGCCCATCATCCTCTTCACCCCCGTGGTCGCCGTCCTGATGGACAACGTCAAGACCTGAGCACGTCCGCGTTTCTCGTCACCGTGGCAGGGCGGGCATTGAACGGTGGCTGTTCGTTTCGTCCGTCCCGTGATCGGCCACCAGTCAATACTTGTTGCGCGGTAAGCGTGCCTTGATTGCAGGCCCCCTCCGAGAAGGTTCATGTCGCGAACCCCGCTTGATGGGCGTCCGAACATAAAGCTTGCGAGGCATCAGCGACGGATCATGCCGTTTTGCCTCGCGGCTCATGGTGAACAGCGTGATACCGCTGCGCATGGAGCCTCGATCAGGCCGTCGGTAGTTGCACGATCCCGCGGAGCTCGCGTGACGGACCGCTTGCGGCGAAATAGGAATAACAGCTGGCGGGGAAGACCGATAGCGGCGAAGAGACGGTGCAGAATGAGCGGATTGACGGATGACCAGTTGAGCAAGCTCCTCGCCAAGCATGACAAGCGACCCTCGTCGCCTGGATCATGGAGCGGGCCGCGGCAAATGAAGACCTACGACGGGCGCTGATCAGCTTCGTCGGTCCGCAGGCGGACACCGACGTGGCTTGAGCACCGCGTCACTGGAAGGGTTGCCAGGCTTGACGTCGAGGGATCAGCAGGAGACGCTCATCGACGAAGCCATAGCGGCGGCCCAGACGCATCCCCAGAAAGTCGCCGTTGCGACATTCCTGCTCGAGCACGGCCGGGCCGATCTTGCCGCCGCGATGATCGATGCGCATGGCGATGAATTCCACGGGGCGTTCTACGGCAGCCTGCTGTCGCCGGCCGAGGCGCTTCGGAAGGATTTCCCCGCGTCGGCATGGATACTGTATCGCTCGCTCCTGCTGACCATTTTGGAGCAGAAGCGGTCGAAGGCCTATCATCGCGCCGCTGATTACTTGGCCATCGCCGGCGACCTGGCCGAACGGGCGGGCTTGCAGGAGAACCATCAGGCGCTGTTGGCTCAGCTTCGATCCCAACATGGCCGTAAGTATGGGTTCTGGGGCCTGGTGAAGAAATGACGCAAGAGAACCCTGGCGGTCAGCGGCATGAGAAACCCGGATCACTGGCGGCAGGGCGAATGCGGGTGTAGTCCGCGCCATGTTCGGTTGTGTTTATCTGTGGTCTCCTCTCCAGCACGACGCGAAAAAACTCCGCCCACATGTCACATAGATGCAGATGGTTACGGACGGCGGCGAGAAAGGGACGGACGACATGATGCGCCGCCGTATGGCACGCAGCTCGAGCTTCAATGGGGCCACGCTCGGTAGAGCGTGGAAACGCTAGGCCCGTCCACGTCTTCTCCTGCTACGAGCTGCCTTCAATGGGGCCACGCTCGGTAGAGCGTGGAAACTGCGGAACCGGCTGTACTGATGGGAGGTGCGACATGGCTTCAATGGGGCCACGCTCGGTAGAGCGTGGAAACCCGGCCTGAGCCGGCCCACCATCTACCGCGTCCTGCGGCTTCAATGGGGCCACGCTCGGTAGAGCGTGGAAACGCTCCCAATGTCGCTTGAGAAGCGGCGGGATTGGTTGCTTCAATGGGGCCACGCTCGGTAGAGCGTGGAAACGTGGCGATGTGGACGGCGCACGCAAAGCCCTTGAAGGCTTCAATGGGGCCACGCTCGGTAGAGCGTGGAAACCGGATCGGCGTACCGGGTCGCGAACTTGATCGCCTTGCTTCAATGGGGCCACGCTCGGTAGAGCGTGGAAACGCGACAGTCCAGACCCGAGACTGCCGTCATTTACACGCTTCAATGGGGCCACGCTCGGTAGAGCGTGGAAACACGGCCGTCATGGTCCTGGGCGCGTGCATGGAGATCGAGCTTCAATGGGGCCACGCTCGGTAGAGCGTGGAAACCAGACTTGATGCTGGAGCTGCTCGGAAAAATGGCGGGTGCTTCAATGGGGCCACGCTCGGTAGAGCGTGGAAACGGTGCTTATTCTGATGCTTATGCCGAGGCGGCGAAACGCTTCAATGGGGCCACGCTCGGTAGAGCGTGGAAACACTCCGTCGCCGTGCCGCCGATGCCGAAGGGGCTCCCGCTTCAATGGGGCCACGCTCGGTAGAGCGTGGAAACCGCAGTAAC
>JAKPHF010000038.1 GCA_029550525.1 Planctomycetota bacterium | reverse complement strand
ATGTCAAACCCAGGTAAGGTTCTTCGCGTTGCTTCGAATTGATCCACATGCTCCACCGCTTGTGTGAGCCCCCGTCAATTCCTTTGAGTTTTAGCCTTGCGGCCGTACTCCCCAGGCGGCGCACTTAACGCTTTTGTTTCGGCTCGAGAAGTGTCAGAACCTCTCGAACCTAGTGCGCATCGTTTACGGCGTAGACTACCGGGGTATCTAATCCCGTTTGCTCCCTACGCTTTCGCGTCTCAGCGTCAGGTCAGGCCCAGTCACCCGCTTTCGCCACAGGCGTTCCCTTAGATATCTACGCATTTCACCGCTCCACCTAAGGTTCCAGTGACCCCTACCTGCCTCAAGAATGACAGTATACCAAGCAGTTCCCGGATTGAAGCCGGGGATTTCACAAGGTACTTGCCACTCCGCCTACACGCGCTTTAAGCCCAGTGATTCCGAACAACGCTCGAGGCCTCCGTATTACCGCGGCTGCTGGCACGGAGTTAGCCGCCTCTTTCGTACGCTGGTCAACTTTCCCGGGTATTAGCCAGGATCGATTCCTGGCGTACTATTGAAGTTTACATCCCGAAGGGACTTCATCCTTCACGCGGCGTCGCTCCGTCAGGCTTTCGCCCATTGCGGAATATTCGTTGCTGCAGCCACCCGTAGGTGTCCGGGCAGTGTCTCAGTCCCGATGTGACCGGTCGCGCTCTCACGCCGGTTACCCGTCATAGCCTTGGTGGGCCGTTACCTCACCAACTAGCTGATAGGACATAGGCCGATCTCGAGTCGGCAGGCCCGAAGGTCCCCACCTTTGGTAGAGGAGTCATGTGACTCCAAAACGTCATCAGGTATTACCGGCACTTTCGCTAAAGCCCCTTGCGGGGCGCCGCTATCCCTGAGCTCGAGGCACGTTACCTATGCATTACTCACCCGTCCGCCACTGAACTTCCCTTGTATTGCTACTCAGGAAGCCCCGTTCGACTTGCATGCCTTAGCCACGCCGCCAGCGTTCGTTCTGAGCCAGGATCAAACTCTTCAGTTTTTATCGTTGCAAACCGGACCGGCTTTCGCCCGCCCGGTTGAGCTTCGATCTTGGGCTCTCACACTCTCACTGCTAATGAGAACGTGAGATGTGCGGATCACCCGGACGAATCCGGATCGATCTGCGACACACCTTGCCGTCCGCCCCGACCTGGCAGGTCCGGAGGGACGACTGTTTTGGATCGGACCGACACGAGTTGTTAGCAGCCTCGCGTCGATCCCACGTTCTCACGGCGATCAATCAAACACACTGTTTACTTGTCAAAGATCTTCGGGCCTCGCGGCCCCGCTACTGGCCTCCCCCAACTGGGGAGTCCGGTAGTCTATCAGGAGCGTAGGGCCCTGTCAAGGGCTTCTGGGGCATTCCACCAAGTTTTTTCAAACTTTTTTGGTGGGCTTTGGACCCGGCTTTCTACCGGCCGAGCCCCAGAAAAAACGAGCCGATCCGCTCTACCCTTTCGCTGTCTCCCTGATCCGCAACCTTCAAGGCAGGTCGCCAGACAGACAGCCGAGAAAAGCCAATCGGTTCCGACTCACCTACACTCGTGCGACGCGTCTCTCAGCGTCGGCCCAAAATATATCACTCGATTATAGGGGAGTCAAGTCGCCCTGCGCACGACCTTTTTTCGATTTTAACTGCCACACAAATCGAAGCTTACGTCCAAGTCGCCGCTCCTTCGCCGTGAGGCGGCTCAAAATTTTTTCGGGGTGCTGCCGCCCCGCCTGGGTCCGAAACCATGCTCCCGCCGTTCGGCGGATGGTACGCACTTCCCGGACCCGCCTGGCCAGGCCGCCCCGCTTGTTCCTGGCCCCTGGTTTGCGGTGGCCGTAGCCGAGCCTGCTCACAGCGCCTGGCTTTGAGCGAATCCACGACCACCACGTTCCGCATCGCACGGAGCATCCGGCAAGGGCTTGACCGGATTGTGCTTGACGCTGGTCTGCGGGAAGGTCATGATCGATAGGTCGTACCCCTTTCCGGCGGAAACGGACGCCAGAAGAGGCGACCGGAACGCGGCGGAACCGGGGCGGGGTGAAACCGCGAACTTGCCGCTGGCGCGAGATAGGAAGTCCCATGCAATTTCTGCTCGACAACAACGGCCTGGTCACGGCTTTCCTGGTCACGTATACGGTGGTGGTGCTGCTGGTCTGCGTCTACGGGATGCATCGCTACCAACTGGTGCACCTGTACTACAAGTACCGCCGCAACACCCCCCGCATCAAAGCCTGCTTCGTGGAGTACCCGGTCGTCACCATTCAGTTGCCCATGTACAACGAGAGGGCCGTGGCTCGCCGCATCATCGACGCCACCTGCGCCATCGACTATCCCCGCGACCGGCTGCAGATCCAGGTGCTCGATGACTCGACCGACGACACTGTCGAGATCGCCCCAGGCCGTCCGCGAATGGCAGGCCCGCGGATTCGACATCGAATACGTGCACCGCACCAACCGCGAGGGCTACAAGGCCGGGGCCCTGGCCAACGGTCTCAAGACCGCCAAAGGCGAGTTTATCCTGATTTTCGATGCGGATTTCCTGCCGCCACCCAATATCCTCCACGAAACCATCGACTACTTCACCGACGAGAAGGTCGGCATGGTGCAGGCCCGTTGGGAACACCTGAACCGCGACCAATCGCTGCTCACTCGCACGCAGGCTATCCTGCTCGACGGTCACTTCGTGATCGAGCACGCGGCCCGCAATCGCTCGGGCCGGTTCATGAGCTTCAACGGCACGGCCGGCATGTGGCGGCGGAGTTGCATCGAAGACGCCGGCGGCTGGCAGCACGACACGCTCACCGAGGATCTCGACCTGTCCTACCGTGCCCAGATGAAAGGCTGGAAGTTCGTCTACCTGCCCGAACTGACCAGTGCGGCCGAACTGCCTCCCGACATGGAGGCGTTCAAGCAGCAGCAATACCGCTGGGCCAAGGGCGGCGCTCAGACCTGCAAGAAGCTCCTGCCCACCATCCTGCGGAGCAAGCTGCCCGCCCGCATCAAGATGGAAGCGTTCTTCCATCTGACCAGCTGCACGGTGTATCTCTACGTCGTCATCCTCACGTTCCTGTTGTATCCCGTCCTGTACCTCAAGCTGCACCTGTTCCAGGAAGGGCTCGTGCGTTACTTGTTCGACGCCTCGCTGCTGTTGGTGGCCACCTGCTCGGCGGGAACGTTCTACGTGGCCAGCCAGCGCGTGCTGTTCCGGACCTGGTCGGATAGCCTCAAGTACGTGCCCTTCTTGATGTCACTTGGCGTCGGCATCGCGTTCAACAACACGCTGGCCGTGCTCACCGGCTTTTTCGGCAAGCCCGGCGAGTTCGTCCGGACGCCCAAATTCGGCGTCACCGACCGTAACCGCACCTGGCGCAAACAGTCCGGTCAGCGCAAGATCAAGTGGCAGCCCTTCGCGGAGTTGGCCATCGGCCTCTATCTGATGTCCTGCCTCGTGCTGTGCATCGTGGAACAGAAGATCACGGTAGGTCTGCCCTTCCTCTGCCTGTTCATGGCCGGCTACCTCTATGTGCCTCTAACGACCTGGTTCGGCCACGCCTTGGCCAACTCACGGTCTGAGACCGAAACCGTCGAGGAGCTCGCCCCCGCCCCGGTGACATGCGCGCAACCGCCGGCGCTGCGGCGAGGCGCTCGCCGCGGCCCCCGGCCCGGCCCCCTACTCCCCCTCCATCCCTCGACCCGCGCAAACGAGTCGCGCTCCGTACACAACTGATCGCGCGCGCTTGCGCGGCGAGCTCCTGCGATCTCGCACGCGCACACGCGATCTCGCACAATCCCGCACGAACGGCGGGCTTGCCCCGCCGACTCTTTTCAACCGGCAGCGCATCCAAGAAGCACCTTCCGCTGCATCCACACCCGACGGACCACCTGTTTGCAGAGCGCATTGCAGGCGTAACGAGACCACCGGGTCGAGCCCGGCGGCTCGCCGGCGGTATGGGCTGAGACTGACGATCTGGACGCCGGGTGCGGTTTTCAATAGTCGGTCGTGACCCTATGATGCCGCAAATTGCCGGGGTCACGGAACCCGGCTCTTTTCAATGCCGACGTGCGACGGGCAGCGTTTCGTTGTGGCGCAGGTATCCTGCGTCTGGACGATGCACGCGGGGAGCGTGCACCACCCGCTCGCGGGAGAGATGCGGATGCAAAGATCGCTGGCCATGCGGGCGACGATCTTCGGAATGGCGGCCAACTTCGGGCTGTTCGTGCTGAAGGCCACCGCGACCAGCCTTTCGGAGAGCCTGACCATTTTCTCCGAAACGCTCAACTCGCTGGCCGACCTGGTGGCGGCCATCGCGGTGCTGCTGTTTGTGCGGTGGGCCTACCTGCAGCCCGACGAGTCGCACCCGTTCGGACACCGCCGGGCCGAGCCGGTGGCCGGGCTGCTGGTGGCGATCTTCACGGGCATCCTGGGCTTCGAGGTGTGCCGACAGGCGGTGGTCAACCTCGTCCAAGGCAGCGAGCCGAAGAACATCGGCATGTATCCCATCATCGCCCTGTGCATCACGGCGGTGGTCAAGACCGGCATGGCCTGGTTCTTCAATCGCCGCGCACAGGAGTTGCACAGCCCGGCCTTTCGGGCCACTGCCGTGGACTCGCGAAACGACGTCCTGCTGGCGTGCCAGGGCCTGATCGCGGTGGTGCTGGCCACGTTCCGCCTGCCCGTGCTGGACACGATTGCCGCTTTGCTCGTGGGTCTATACATCCTGTACCAGGGCCACAGTATCGGCATGGAGAACATCAACTACCTGATGGGCAAGGCCCCCGAGCCGGAGCTGATGCAGGAGATCCAATCGGCCGCCGAACGCGTACCGCACGTGCGGGAAGTCGCCGAAGCCCGCGGCCACTACGTCGGCACGTTCGTGCATGTGGAGCTGACCGCCCGTGTGGACGGCGAACTGACGACTACTCAGTCGCACGAGGTGGCTGAGGAAGTCCGCGAAGCCGTCGAAAGCCTGGGCATGGTGGACCGGGCCTTCGTGCACATCGAGCCGAGTAGGGATGAGAAAGAAGGAGACAGGAGACAGGAGTCAGAAGACAGGAGATAGGAGCCGCAAGACAGGAGACGCGATCAAGTCTTCTGTCTTCTTTCTCGTTCCTCCTGGCTCCTGACTCCTGGCTTCTTCCCTGTCACTCTCTGATCTTCTGCTCGTAGAACAATTTCGCCACTTCCACCGCCATGGCGGCGGCGATCTTCTGGTGGGCTTCCTTGAGGTCCTTGCACTGGCGGATCTCGTGCGGGCTGATCTGCACCTGAACGAGACGGCCTTCCCGCTCGGTGGGCCACAGGCGAACCTCGTCGGCCGTCTCCGCCTTGGCGTTGATGACGCGGACGGCCACGGTGAACCGGGCCGGACTCATCACCATCTCGAGATCGCTATTGAGCGAGAACTCGGTGGTCGTCAACCAGATCACGGTATCGGCCTTGGCCGCCCGTCCGAGTTCCCGCACGCCGCGGCGCTCAAAACTAGGATCGTCTCGCCGCAAACGAGCCAGCTCCTCGTTCGTGGTGACCTGCTCGATCTGGGCATTCTCCTTGAGCTGCTTGGCCAGCTCGTCCACCAGCGCTTCGCGGGCAGTGGTCGGCCGGATCAGGTCGCGGTCGTCATCGACCAGCACCATCACCGGCCCGGGGGGCAGCTTGTACTCGGCGGGGATGACCTGCGTCGGGTACAACCCCAGCGTGTACAGCCACGCCCCGAAGTCCGGGCCGCAACCGGTCGCGGCGAGCAGCGCGAGGGCGCCGATCGACAGGAGACACAGCTTCGCACCGCACGAACGGACGGTTTGATCGCGCATCATTCCGCTTCCTTTTCCCACGCGTGGAACTTGCGGCCAGTGGCCTGCGTGAACTCGCGATACGTCATGTCGCGGACCTGGTCGATCGAGACGTTGTGGTATCCCAGCGGCCCTTCCTCGGGCACCACCACCACCACGTCCTCGAGCGGGACTCGCCGCACGGTTTCATCCTTGGCGGTCAGGTCGAGCACCACCACCGACGCACTGATCCGGCCGCGATAAAACTGCGACAGGCCCGGGTCGCGCATGGAGAACTTGTATATGGATACGTGGATCACGTGGTTGGCATGAAAGTGCCGAGCCAAGTCCACTGGATCCGGGTTCATGTTGGGCAGGCTCTTGAGATGGGCCTCGACCTGGGCGGCCGGGATCACCTCGACATCCGGCACATTCTGGCTGAGGTAAGCCGAGATGTGTGAGGCCAGGTCCAGCCGCAAATGCGGGTAGTCCCAAAGCGCCTCGGGCTTGGCCCACACATAGACGAGCACTTTCTTGCCGGCCAGCGTGGCGTACTCGGCATCGATCTCTTCGGTGTGGGGCGCGGTCTGGACGGCCAGGGCTCGCATCACGGAACAGCCGCTCGACGTTGCCAGCAGCAATCCGGCGATGCCGATCAGGCCCCAGTGCGCCCGCGAAGAACGTTCAAACATGTGCTCCTCCATTTCCCTGTGAGCTTCAATGCGATTCCGGCACCTGCTGTCTGCGGCGTTCCGCCTCGCAAGGCAGCTTTCTCTGCCCCGAGGCTGGCAAGATGCCCGCCCCCCGAACAAGGCGATCGCCCTCAGAACCTCGCCTCCCTGCCCCTCTCGAGCAGAATCAGCAGGATTTTGACCGCCCAGGCCGCCACAAACAAGCCGCACGACAGCCACAGCACGTGCATGGGATTGATGCGGTACCAATTCAGCGCCGGCCGTCGCCCGGTGATCGTTGCGTAGAGCGCCACGCCCCCCACGGCGAGCGTCCCGAGCGCCAGTAGCAGACCGGCCACCTGGGCGTGGGCCGCCTGCAGCAACTGGCCGCGGATGGTATGGGCGAACGCCGTGGTCATCCCGCATGTCGGGCACGGCAAGCCGGCCACTACCGCGAACCCGCACGGCGGCAGACCGAGTTGCTGGTGCGTGCCTTGTTGCCGCCCATCCGGATGCAGCCGGGCCGCCACGACGAAGACCGCCACCACGGCCGCGAACAAGCAGGCCGCGTACACTCGTCCGCCGATGGGCGAGTCGAGCGACACCATGCTCCACAGCGGCCCGAGCGGATGCGGCCGCGAGAAACGGCTCCGTGAGCGCACCTCCCCCGTGGTGGTACCAGTCTCCTGCCCGCACTCCGCGCGATGCGCGGGTGCACCATGTGCACGCGCGTCCACCCCCTCAGCGTCGGCATCGCCGTGGGTGAACTCTCGTCGGTCGCAGTTCTCGTCGTCGATCATCAGCGCTGAATTCCACGCGGGAAGCTCGAACGGGCAGGAATCCACGATGCCAGAGGGAACCAGTCCGCAGGTTACGCGTGCGGCCGGGGTGATGCACGCTTCCAGCGTGCACGCGTGCAGAAAAAATGCCTGCACCACAACGCAACCACCTGTCCGGGCGCGTTCCAACCGCCGCTGGCGCAGAAGGATAGCAGTGCACCGCCCCAGGGTCAACGCCGTTTCGAACGGCCGGCGTCAGGCGCTCGCGCGGGCGCGGGGCACGAGGAGGTCGGTCACGTCGAGCGTGGCCGGCGAAGCGAGCGCGGCGAGGTCCTCGAGGTTGGTGCAAACCGCCAGGTCGGTCATGAATCGGCGCAGGGCCTGCCAGCGTTGCGTGGCCAGCCGGCGAACGGGCTCGAACCGGAAGCTGTCCTTGATACGAGCCTGCCAGTAGTGGTACTCCTCCTGGCGCTGCCAGAGCTGGAGCATGTCGGTCAGCGTACGGCCGTCGGCCAACTGGCGGCGGACCATGAGCACGATGGTCTGCGGACCGATCTCCTCGAGACTCTCGGCCTCGGCGAGGATCTGGGCTTCGGTCAGGTTGGTCTGGCGGTCGTTGCAGTAGCGAATGGCGTTGGAGGCCAGTTCGATCGAGCGCGCGGGCAGGATGCCAGCCAGGCGTTCGGTGATCCAAGCCGCGGCGAGCTCACGCTGAACCTCGCTTGTAGGCCGCAGCAGAAGATCGCGAGGGATGGCTTCGCCCGCCCGGTACTGCAGAACCCAGCCCGCATCGTGGTACAGGGCGGCCGCGGTCAGCGCCCGGCGATCGATGGCCCGATCTGCCAATTCAGGCAAGCCGGCGATCGACGCCGCCGTCTTGGCCACGCGAGTCGAATGCTCCCACACCAGCTTGTCGAGCGGGCCACTGGACGTTCCCAAACACAAATCCGCCTGAGCTTTCGCCCACAAGTCCTGCATCATCTTGGGGATCCTCGTGCACCGAACCGCGCCAACGGTCGAGGTTACGCATTCGCCGTCTCTTGCAGCGGGTGTCGGCATGATCATCGAGATTGAACGTTAGTTCCACCGCCGCAGAAAAAGCCAGCTCGCTTTGGATTTGTAAAGGCGTATTATGCCGCGGGCCGACCGGCGACGCCAGCATTTTCTTGTCTCAGATGAAGTAAGTTTTTTGGGGAGAGTCGAGCGAACGAATCCGGATGGAGTGCGCCTGAAGCGATCGCAGAGCGCCCTCCAGGCGGCACGGGCGAGATGTTCAAAGGCGCTTCACCCCGCAACCAGCGGACCGGGCGGCTTGTGAGTTTTTTCGATGCCCGACCGACAGAGTGGACAAACAAAGAAAGCAAGCACTGGCCAGCAAGAAACTTGCCGGCACCTGTCTGGCGAACGGGTGGCGGCATGGTAGCTAGCGCACGCATCCTGCCTGTGCGTGCATACGGGTGTGCACATCTGGCGTGCCGCCCTTCCCGCTCCACAGGGGCATCGGTCAATAGCTGGCGGCGTAAGCCGGCGGTGAGCCGCGTCGAGCCTCCTCCCTTGTCAACCTGAGGACAGCTTCGCCGCCCTCAGGTTGACGACGGGGAGAATCGTTCGGAGCCGGCCCCGTGGGCTCCCTCCCACGGCTACTGACTTCGCGCCCTTTCTGGGCGGAATCGGATCGATCCCACTAAACAGGTGCGCTCGTGTAGGCGCACACGCCATCGAGTGACATATAATTGTTACTTATACGCCCGGCTCAGTGGCCACCCGAGGCGCTCACACCGTGGAGCGATTCCTCCCGGCTCAGCTTGGGCCACGTGTACCCGTACAGCGCCACCAGCACGAAGCTCACCAGCGGCACGATGAAGCCCTTCGACATGTCGTAGTGATCGGCGATGGCTCCCATGAGCTTGGGCAGCAACGCCCCGCCCGCGATGGCCATGACGATATACGCCGACGCTCCCTTGGCCTTGTTGCCCAGGCCGAAGATGCCCAGAGCAAAGATGGTCGGGAACATGATGGACATGAAGAAGTACGTCGCAAACACGGCCAGAACCGAAATCCATCCGAGCTTGAAGAAGACCAGCGTGCAGGCGATCACGTTGAGGAGAGCATACAGACCGACCATCTTGTGGGCGGAGATCTTCCGAAGCATCCAGGAGCCGGTCACGCGGCCGATGAGGAAGCAGATGAAGCCGAACGACACCAGGTTCGACGCGAACTGGTCGGTGACGCTCACCACGCCGTCCTGGTAATCGAGTTCGGCGGGGAACGCGTCGGCCAAGAGCAGCCGATTGAGCCGCAGCTCGTTTCGCTTCGCCGGATCCTCGGCCAGGAGCCGCTGCGTCGCCTCGCTGAGTTTGATTCCTTCGAATCGCTCGGGGGCCCAGAGGCTGTCCTTTCGCACCAGGCCGTTGAGATCCTGCATGATGGCGATACGAGCCGCGGTTTCGCTGGCGCTGCCTTCCTTATAGTGCGCCAGCGTCTCGCGAGTCGTGTCGGAGAGCTTTTCCGCCAGATACGCGGTCACAGCGTTCTGCGGCGCGGTGAGCTTGTCGGCCAGGGACGAGACGTCCTTGAAGTCGTGAGCGGCCAGGGCCGTGCGGTACTCCACCTTCACCCAGCGGCTCACCCAAGACGTGTTGTTCTCCTCGAGCCAGGACGGAGGAAGCGACGGCGGCTCGGAAGTCATGTAGTTGATGAGGAAACTGAAAATACCGGCCTGGGCGGCCATGTAGAAGAACTGAGCCAGCGTGGCACCGGTGAAGTGCTCGTGCGACCAGATGCTGTGATGCGTCAGCTTCTTGACCACGAAGATGAGCCAGATGGCCGCCAAAACGAGCACCGCGATGCCACCCATGAAGATGGTCAGGAACAGTGCGGTGTGCGGGTTGACCATGAGCCCCGAGGCGATCGGCAAAGCCTTGACGAAGCCGACCAGCCCCGGCCCGACACCAAGCGAATCGAGCGTCAGCCAGACGATCATGCCGAGCACGCCGATCAGAGCGGCGGTGTTACCCAGCAACAGGAAGTACGACAAGCCGCGGTTCACTTTGCGGGCCGGCGCGGGTGCCTGGCTGTTCGCATCATCCTTGGCGTCGATGGCATAGTCATCCTTGGCCCGGATGTCCGGCACGGGCGCGAAACAGAACAGCACCGCCAGCAGCAGCACGACCACGCCGACGCCCGCGTAGGGAATCCAGAGCGTCTCGGCGCCGGTGCTGCGGCCGGTGGCGTCCTGACCGTAGAAGAACAGGCCGCCGGCGATGGGCCCGAGGATCCAGCCGATGCCGTTGAGCGACTGGGCCATGTTGATACGCATGGCCGCATATCGCGGCGCGCCCAGCACGGTGGTGTACGGGTTGGCGACGGTCTCGAGGAACGTCAGGCCGGCGGCGACGAAGCAAACGCCGAGCAAGAAGGCCCAGAACGTCGCGATGCTCGTGGCGGGAATGAACCAGAACCCACCCAGCGAAACCATGATCAGACCGGCGAGAATGCCCACCCGATAGCCCAGCCGCGTGGCCAGGTACCCGGCCGGGATCGACATGATGAAGTAGCCGATCCAGTGCGCGAACTGCACCCACGCCGACTGCGACAGCGTCAGGTTGAGTTCCTTCTGGAAGTGCTTGTCCATCACGTCGATCATGCCGTTGCAGAAGCCCCACAGCAGGAACAACGAGCTGACCAGGCAGAAGGTGAACATCACGTTCTTGCCGTCGGGCGTGACGAAGAGACGAGGTTTCTCGTCCAACATGTCGGCGTAGGGCTTGAGGGCAGGCTCAGTCTGGGTACTCACGGTTTCGACTCTCTTTGGATAAAGATCAGCCGCCACCGGGACAGGTGTGGCGGCTGGAAATCACACGACGATGCGAGCTCGTCCGGCTCACTTGTTGAACACGGTCTTGACATCGGCCAGCGACACGCCGAGCGTCGCCCGGGCGATGGCGTCGAGCTCGGCTTCGGGCCCGGTCAGGTGAATGGTGCGGTGCACGTGGGTGAGGCTCTCACCCGGAGCCAGCGCGGCCGCCGGCGAGGACGACTCGAGTTCGTAGAACGGCCCCATGGGCTTGGCGCCCGGAGCGGGCGGGCCGTCGTTGTAGGCATTGGACGCGTCACCAGCGTACGGATCGTCCTGCAGCTTCCAGAGCGAGTTGACGTAGTCGGTCACGCCTTCGGGCTGGTTGAACTGGGCGATGGTCAGCACCTTGTTGTCGGCGTCATAGCTGCCGAGGATGGCCTTGCTGCGCTTCGGGTTGATGCCGATCTTGCTGCGGAACTGGCCGTCGGCCTTGAGGAAGACCACGTCGTCGCGCACGACCAGCCGATCGGCCGGCACCTCGCCGAAGTAGTCCGACGTCACCTTCTTGCCGAGCTCGGACTCCGACCCCTTCCTGATGGGGACGATAATGGTGGTCGAGGGCGACGGATTGAACATGCCCAGGATCCAGACCGACAGCAGGCCGGTCTCCTTCTTCCAGGCCTCTTTCCCCTTGTTGGTAATCTGGTTGTTCGAGGCGTAAGCGACCAGCTTGACGTCGCGAGCAGGCTTGACGCCAAGCTTTTCCCAGGCCTCGTCCGGCGAGAGCAGGACCACTTCCCGGCGGACGCCCACCTGGAAGACCGTGCCGGAATAGTTGGTCAGCGAGAACTCCTCGCCGAAGACCGCACGGTCCTCGGCCTTGCTAATGACCTTGAACGGCTCGGTGTCGAAGATGGCCGGCGTGAACCAGTCATCGAACACGAACTGTTTGCCTTTCTCGAAGAAGATCGAGAACTGGCCACCCTCGGGCCCCATCCAGAAGCGATCTTCGCCGCCGAAGGCGTTCATGTGCTTTTGGAGCTTGCCGGAAGCGATGAGCTCGCGGTTGATCCAGCCGAAGCTCTGGCCGCGATCGCCTTCGGCCGTGCTGGTCATCACGCGGCCCTGCCAGGCAGGCACAAGCGCCACCTTGGCCGCACCGGCCTTGTCGCTGAGGACAATGACGTCGGTGTACTTTTTCAGGAATGCGAGGTCATCGCCGAAATCGGCGCCGGCGGCAATGGGCAGCGTTGATGTCATGGCAGTCAGCGTAACGATGGCAGTGGTCAGGAGTTTTCGGTTCATGGATGTCACGTCATTTTGCGGGTTGAGCGGTTCGTCTCCTCGACTGAAGAGGCTTCCCGGGAGACGTACCCGGGATGTCCTCGCCCAGCGACGCTTGTCTTTCGAGTGGCCGAGTCGGCAATCTACCGCGCTCGATGGCCCCTATCAAGCCCGACCGGCGGTTTTCCCGGCCCGGCCGCAAAGACCGGCCGAACGCGAATCAAATCGTTTTAAGCCACGGCAAATCTTCGACCTGGACGCCACCCGATTATTGGATCTGCTGCAGCTCGCCGCGCAGTTGCTCGGCCAGCCCCGGATCGAGATCGGCGAGTCTCTCGTAACACTCACGGGCCCCGGTCGCATCGCCCATGACGCAATACACGGTGCCCAGGTTGAACCACGCTTCGGCGTAGCGGGGATCGAGTTCCAACGCGCGTTCGAACTTGACTTTGGCTTCAGCGATGTTGCCCAGGTTGTTGTAGGCCAAACCCAGACCGCAGTGAGCCTCAGCCACCCGCGGGTTCAAACAGACGGCGCGGCGGAAGACGTCGATCGCCTCGCGAACGTGGTTTTCTTCGAGATAAGTGTACCCGACCTCCAGGAATGTCCAAACCAGTTCGGGGTTGAGTTCCATGGCCCGCTCGCACATCTCACGCGAGCGAGCGTGCAGACCGATGGCCGCATAGATGGCGGCCGCACCGGCGCAGATGCCGGCCGAGTCGGGCGACCGCCGCACCGCCTCGTCGGCGGCACGCTCGGCCTCGGCGCCGTCACCGGCGTCAGCACACGCCCGGGCCAAATCGAGCAGAAAGTCCGACGAGTTCGGAAAGATCCGCAACACCTCACGGAATGCCTTGGCCGCGGCGGCGAATCGTCCCCATTCCTCGTATAGCACGCCCAGGCAATGATAACCGATGCCCTCCTGCGGCTTAAGCTCGATGGCTCTAAGAAACGCCTGCTCGGCTTCGGTCCGCTGGCGGAGCATCTGGAGCGTGATGCCCAAGTGCAATTGGAAGCGGTAACTGGAAGGGTCGAGCTGCACCGCCTCCCGCAGCGAAATCAGCGCCTGTTCGTAGCGGTTGAGCATGAAGTGAGCGTGAGCCAGGTTGAAGTAGGCCTCGGCATGCGCGGGAGCCAGGCGAATCGCCTGCTCGTACACGGCGATGGCCTCCTCGTACTGCTCGGCCCCGCACAGCACATCGCCTTGCCGCAGCAGCATCTCGGCTTGGCCCAGGTCGGACGGTCCGCGGTCGTCTGTCATACTCCCTCCGCGAGGCAGCGATCCGTGAGACGTGCTCGACCAATGGATTGTCGTCCATCTTGCCGTCACCTTCAAGTCCCATCCCGGCGCGATTCGCCTGGTTCCAGTTGTTCTACACGTTTCTCGGCGGGACCTGCTTTGTGTTGGCGCGGCGGTGGACGGGGAGTATCCTGCCCAGCATCGCCAGCCACATGGGGGCGAACTTCTTCGCCTGGCTCGGCTGACCCAAGTCGACGCGTGCGAGCGTCACACAGGATCAGGAGACACCGCATGTCGAGCATGACCAGACGCAGTTTCATCGGCACGTCCATTGCGGCCGCAGGCACGGCCGGGGCCATCGGATCGCTCGCCAATGCCTCACCCGCAACCCTCCGCAAGGCCGTCGGTACCTCCATTCTCGGCGCCAATGAGCGCATCCGTGTGGGCGTGATCGGCACGGGCGGCCAGGGTCGTCACGACCTCATGACGTTCTTCAAGCACGACAAGACGCTGGACGTGCCGGTCATCTGCGACGTGGACGACGCCATGGTGGCTGAGTGCCAGAAGCTGTTGGCCGCCCATCAAAAGCCGAATGCCGATACGGTCAAGGACTATCGCAAGCTGCTCGATCGCAAGGACGTGGACGTGGTGATCATCGGCACGCCAGACCACTGGCACGCTCGCCAGGTCATCGATGCTTGCCAGGCGGGCAAGGACATGTACTGCGAAAAGCCCTTGGCCAACAGCATCGGTGAAGGCAAGGCCATGGTGGACTGGGTGAACAAGACGGGTCGCGTGCTGCAGATGGGCACGCAGTGGCGCATGAGCACGCACTTCGGCGAGGCGGTGAACTACGTGCAGTCGGGCAAGCTCGGCAAGATTCGACTGGTCCGTTGCTGGTGCGCGCTGGACTGGTTTAACCCCGTCGGGCATCACGAGGATGAGGACACGCCGCCGGGCGTCGACTACGACATGTGGCTCGGGCCGGCACCGAGCCGCCGATTCAATCGCGGCCGGTTCCATTTCAGCTTCCGCTGGTTCTGGGACTACGCGGGCGGGCTCATGACCGACTGGGGCGTGCATTTGCTGAACATCGCGTTGTGGGCCATGGATCCCAAGCCGCCGCAGCGCGTCGCCTCGGTGGGCGGCAAGTGGCTCTACCAGGATGATGCGGAAACGCCCGACACGCAGAACACGCTGTACGACTTCGGCGACTGGGGCCTGGTCTGGGAGCATCAGGCGTGCACGGGTCACGGGGCCGAGGGACGCGAGCACGGCGTGGCCTTCTACGGCGAGCACGGCACCGTCATCGTCGATGCCGGCAAGTGGGAAGTCTGCCCCGAGGCCAAGTCGAAGAAGAAACTTGAGCGGGAAGTACACCCCATTGCCGAGGATCCCGAGCTGTGTCGCGTCAAACTCGTGGCTGACTTCCTGGAGTGCTGCCGCACCCGCAGCAAGCCGACCATGAACGTGGAGGTCGGCCACCGCGTCACCACCGTTGCCCACCTGGGCAATCTCGCCCTGCGCACGGGCAAGAGCATCGAGTATGATGCGACGGCCATGCGCATCATCGGCAACGACGAAGCCAACCGGATGATCATGGCGCCCTACCGCGAGAAGTGGGCGCTGCCCAAGCCGTGAGCCTTGCGGTCGCGATTGCGACAGGCGATACGATAGCCGTCTCGGTCGCAGCGACCGTAATGAATGGACATCCGGGAACGAAACCAGTCGGCGGGGTTAAACCCCGCCGCTCGCTGGAAGATCGCAGTCGATACTGCTAGCGAGCCACCGGGCTTGCCCCGGCGGTCTCTTTACGTTTGCAGTACGCATGCGCTCGCGTTTGGAGGTTGAGGATGGGGCTTTGGCCCGAGTGGCAGTGGAACGAGATTCAACAGGTCGGCACCGATTATACCGACGTGGCCGAGGTGCAGCGTTACGAAAGCCGGATGCAACAGTTTCGGGATCTGGCCGCCGAGGACCAGGCCATCCTCGCGGAGTTGAATCTGCCCCCCAACGCCCGTGTGCTCGAAATCGGGACCGGCACCGGTCATTTCGCCCGCACGGCCGCCCGCGCGGGATGCACCGTCGTGGCTTTGGATGTCTCGCCGGTCATGCTCGAGTATGCCGCGAGCCGTGCACGGGAAGAGAATCTGACCTCTATCGAGTTTCGCCACGCCGGCTTTCTCACCTTCTCCTGTCCGCCGGCCAGCTTCGATGCAGCAGTCTCGGTGGCCGTCCTGCACCACCTGCCCGATCTGTGGAAGGCGGTTGCGCTGCACCGCGTCCACGAAGTGCTCAAGCCTGGCGGGCGTTTCCTCCTGCGCGACGTGGTGTTCTCGTGGGAGGGTGGGAACCACGCGGCGGCCTTCGACGGGTTCGTCAATGGTCTGCCCACCAGCATGCGGACCGAGGCGGCTCGGCACATCGCCAAGGAATACAGCACGCTCGATTGGATCATGCACGGCCTGCTCGAACGGGCCGGATTCAACGTGCTGCGGGCCGAACGCACACAGGCGAGTTTCGTGCACTATCTCTGTGAAAAGGCCGACTGATCGCCGCCGGTGGCGATGCGTTGTGGTGCAGGGATCTTGCCTGCACTTGCGCGCTGGAAGCGCATCACAACACGCCCAGAATTGGTCCGTTCGCAACTGAACAGTCGCAAGCGGCGGGTCAGAGACGCACCTCGGCAATCAGGCCGCGGTCGCGGTAGTCCTGCCAGGACGGGGCGACGATGCGACCGGGGTCCTGTCCGAACTTGTCGTACGCCATATTGAGATACGCCAGCGACGCCGGGTCGCGACCGAGCAGGTTCTGCAGGCACCACGAATCGCATGCCAATTGATCGACACTCGCAACCACGCAGGGCCGCTCGGCGATCCCGCCGATCTTGATGTCTTCCAGCCGTCCGCCCGTGGGACCGCTGGACATCATCACCCGCGTGCCGTCCACCACCACGAGCGTCGGGCTCATCATGAAGCCCAGGTCGCTGATGATGTCGTGGATGGCCTGGTGGAACTGGTTGCGCCGCCCGCCCAGCAGACCGTACCAGTTCTTCATGCTCATGGAGGCGTAGCAAAGGTTGTGATCCTTGATGGGCGGCACGCCGATGACCTTGTCGGCTCGCTCGAGCGGCTTGAAGAAGATGGGCCACGTGCCCAGTGCTTCGTTGCGGGAAGGGTTGGGCGTGCCGGGCCGTACCTGCACCGGCGCATCATGGGCGTTGGAGTGGATCATCACCTCGGCCCCGGCCTCCTCGGCGGCCTGGCGGATGCGGCTCTTGGCGAAACAGGCGGCCGGACTCTCGATAGGGTTGTCGGCCACGATCACCTTGCGGGCCCCGGCTTCGTAACACAGCTTCACCACCGCTCGCACGACATCGGGGTTGGTCGTGGCGCCGAGTTCCGGCCCGCGGTCGAAGCCGACGTTGGGCTTCACGCAGACGACGTCGCCCTTGTCGATGAATCGCTTCATGCCTCGCTCGGCGTCCAGTCCGAGCACGGCCCGGCGAACCATCTCTTCCACACGGTTCATGTCGCCGAACGCCACTGCGATGCGCGGCGCCGAGGCGGGGTAGTCCGCCTTGATCTTGGCGAAGTAATTCTTGAGTGTGATCGCCGGCGGCGGCTGCAGCCCGGCGTCGCCCTGAGGATCGTGCACCCAATAAGCCCCGGCGGCGGCGAGCCCCGCGACAGCCACCGTCTGACCGCCCCGGATGAGCAAATCGCGACGGGAATATGCAGGCGAGACGCCGCGAGCAGCTTCCGAACGCGACTCCCCTGCCGATCCACCAGGCTCGTTCGAACGGATATCGGGTTTTGCGTTGCCGGATTCAGTATTCGCCACTTTCACCGCCCTCGCTGGATTCCTCACCGCCGGAGTATCCGCCTTCCCCGTAGGAACCGGAGGCATCCTCGCCGGCGTCCTGCTCTTCGTCCGATTCCATCTTCACGGCAGCCGCCGCTTCCGGATCGCCCGGGTCGTCGGCCGACAGCGTGTCGAACAGCGCCCTCGCCCGGCTCTGCACAAGCTGTTGATCCTCTCCATCATAGGCCCCGCCGAAGTACGGGCCCTTGTGGAAGGCGGCGCCGAACTTGCTTGGACGCCCCGGCATGGGTGTCTCGTACACGAACAGATCGCCGCCTGCGAGACTCTCCCGGGCGACTACCTTGTCGTACCGGGCGGTCGAATCGGCGAACCGGTCGAACATCGACTTGGCCGCCGCGGCGTCGACCGCTCGAGTGACATATATCTGCAACTTCTTGCCGTCGATCTCGTACCGGGCCGAATAGAGCCGCTGCAGGAATTCGTAGCCCAGCGCGTTGGTGGCCTGGTAGCTGAATGTATACGGCACGCGGCCCTCGGCAGGCAGCACGGTCTCAGCCCAGAACGGCTCGCCCGCATCAGCGATGGTCTCGGCGATGGCGGCGGCGATCCGCTTGGAGTTGTTCAACTCCGGTTCCCCGCCCTCGGCCGGGCCGAGCACGTTCACGTAATACTGCCCCTTCCAGAAGAACACGCTGGTACCGGAGACGTAGCCGTCCCGCCCCACCTCGATCGCCGCCGCCGACGGCACGCGTTCGCTCATGTAGATGCCCATGGCGTTGGCCGGAGCAGCCATGTCATACACGTACACGTCGTAGCTCTGCTGGGCCTCAGGATCGGCATACTGGCCGAACTTCAGATCGACCACGAAGAACGCACGGAAGGCCGATTCCTTCCCGTTGATCTTCTCGTACAGGTTCTCGGCATAGCGTTCGATGCGAGCCGGCGCGACCAGGCTGGTGCCCGGCACCTCGGCGAACCGGGCGGCGCCGCTCGTTCGAGTCCCGCCCACGGGGTCTGAGCTCTTCTCGGCGACGGCGGTCACCGCCGGCTCCTCGGGGAACGGCCCGTAAGCCAGTTGCAGCCCCGCCAGCGAACGAGCCAACGCTTCAACGTTCGCCCCCTGCCCTGCGGCCGCCTCGATCTCGGTGTAGTACCGGCCGGACCAGAAACCGGCCCGCCCGTCGGCCTGCCAACCGCCTCGCCCGGCAGACAACGGTCGGCTCCCTTCGGGGCGGCGAGCATCGCACGCCTTGGCCGCCGCCACCACATCGCCCAGGTCGGCGATAGTCGCGGTGCCCGTTTCATACGCCCGGGTGTAAATCCAGCGACCGTTCAAGCCCTTGACCGCCTCCACCAGCGCGGCGTCCACGCCGGCTTCACGGGCGGCGCCGGCATCGGCATCGCGCCGCAGTGCAAACGCTTTCGCGCCGGTCGGACTCGAAAGCTCGGAGCCCGGCGCTGCCGGCAGGAGGCTTTCTGCCACCCGCAGTTCCCGAGGCGGCGCGGGCGGCGGGAGGTTTTCCGGAGCGGCGACGAACAACGGCTTCTCCGAGATGCCGAACCAGCCCTTAGCCCTTTTCAATACAGGACTTGCGTTCACGATCCCGTTGAGCAGTCCTCCGGTCAGGAGGAAGACGCCGACGATGAGCAACGCCAGCGCCAGCACAAAGGCCCCGACCCGCTTCTCGGTCGGCTTGGGCTTACCGCGCATGTACCGTCGTGAGAAGAACGTGGGCATGGACGACCCCGGAAAGTACCCGCCAGTCGTTTCTGCGTCCCCCCGCGGCGGGGAAGACCACGGCCAATCTTATCCGCCCTCCGCCGCTGGGGTCAAAAACGGCGTGTTTAGCGGACGCAGGCGATTCGAGTGAATGAACGGGGCCGATCTGGGCGAAATATAAGCGTGAGCACAACGGCGGACGACAACCCGCCGCGACGGGCGAACCGGTCCAGTTCAAAGGGGGACGTTTCGATGTGGATTTTGCGGGCAGGCTTCATCGCGTTGGCAATCGCCGCCGTCGGCGGATGCGGCGTCCAGGGCCATTGGACGCTCGCGAAGGTCCAACCGGCCATCGGCAACGAAGGCTTCACCATCGCTCGGGCCAGCTTCTATCCCAACGACAGTTTCGAAGCCTTGGCGGTCCGGGACGGCCAGACCATCAAAGCCAAGGGAACCTACGACTACTGCTGGTGCCGCGAGGAACTCGTCCTGAACATGGGCGACGAGACCCGGGTCTACAAGGCCTCGCGCAAATCCTGCACCCGGCTCGAGATCACGGAAACGACGCCCGAGGGTGAGAAGATCACCGCGGTCATGAAGCAGGTCGAATGCGCCGACCGGAACGCCGACTGCCGACGAAAAGCATCCTGCTGCTGCCCTTGATGCGTTCCTCACCACGCGGTCGCCCCGCACAACAAACATCGCTTGCGGCCTTGCGAAATTGCTGCAACGGTGACGCTCACATCCGCCGCGTCCGGTCCCGGGTGCTCGCATCCTCGCCGCATCTCGACACGCCTCGCGGGAATTTGACACTCCCCTTGTTCCCGGATAAGAGATAAACGTCGAGAGTGTCGGAGCTTGTCGCCGCGCGGGGTAAGAGGCCCGGCTCGTCCCGGACCAGGATTCGTGATCGCGATGTTGACGTCAAGCCTGGCCCTGTTGGGCCGATTCACCTTCGTCCAGCTTTCCGCGCTGGGAGAGTTCGCGGTGTTCGTAGCCCAAACGGTGGCCCGAACTCCCCCGGCGCTGGTACGCCGGCGCGATCTGAGCCGCCTTGTGCCGCAGGGCTACACGATCGGTGCTTTGAGCGTACCGGTCATCCTGGTCACCGGAACCTTCGTGGGCATGGTGCTGGCCGTGCAAGCCATCGAGCAGTTCAAGGCCGTCGGGCTGGCCAGTCGCATGGGTGTGATCGTCAGCCTGTCGGTCGTGCGCGAACTGGGGCCGGTGTTGGCAGGCGTCATGCTGGCCGGCCGTGTCGGCGGAGCGCTGACCGCCGAGCTGGGCACCATGAACGTCACCGAACAGTTGGACGCGCTGCGATCCATGGGAGCCGACCCCATGCGCGTGCTGGTCGTCCCGCGTTTCGTGGCCTGCGTCGTGCTCACCCCCATCCTGACGCTGTATTGCGATCTCATGGGCGTGCTGGGCGGATGGTTCATCAGCGTGCCGGTTTTCGGCGTGTCCAACCAGGATTACTGGGGGTTCACCAAGTCAGCTCTCGAAACGTGGGACGTGGGCAGCGGCTTGTTCAAGAGCGTGCTGTTCGGGGCCACCATTGGGCTGATCTCCTGCTACAAGGGGTTCCATTGCCGCCCGGGTGCCCAGGGGGTGGGTCAGGCGTGCACCGAATCGTTCGTGAGCGGGTTCGTGGTCATCCTCATCCTCGACTTCTTTGCCGCCCTGCTGCTTAAAAACATCTACGAGTCGATTTGGGGCTTTAAAATGGTCTTTTAGGCCTTCGCCTTCGGTCCCGCGCGAGAGAATCCGTGTCCCAGACGAGCCAACCGATTGTCGAACTGCGAGCGGTCGAAAAGAGCTTCGGCCCGCTCCACGTGCTGCGCGGCGTGGATCTGGCCCTGGAGCGCGGCAAAGCGACGGTGATCATCGGTGAGTCCGGAACCGGCAAGAGCGTGCTGCTCAAGACCATGCTGGGGCTGATTCGGCCCGATGCGGGCCAGGTGTTCGTGGACGGCCAGCGAATCGACAACATGCGCGAGCGCGATCTGGTCAAGATTCGCCGGCGGTTCGGATACCTGTTCCAGATGGGAGCGTTGTTCGACTCGCTGACCGCGGGCGAAAACGTCGCCTTCCCGCTGGCCGAGCACACCAAGAACTCGAAAGAGCGAATCAACCAGATCGTCGCCGAAAAACTCGCCTTGGTGGGACTCGACGGCATCCAGCACAAGCGCCCGGCCGAACTGTCCGGCGGGCAGCGAAAGCGAGTGGCTCTGGCCCGGGCCATCGCTTTGGATCCCGACATCGTGCTCTACGATGAGCCGACGACCGGACTCGATCCCATTCGTTCGGACTCCATCAACGATTTGATCATCAAACTCAAGAACGAGCTGTCCATCACCAGCGTGGTGGTCACGCACGACATGACCAGTGCGTTCAAAGTGGCCGACCGCATTCTCATGCTCCACCGCGGGCACTTCATCGCGGACGGCACACCGGACGAGATTCGCAACAGCGAGGACCTGCGGGTTCGACGCTTCATCACCGGAGATGCCGACGCCGGCAGCGACGAGCAACCGGTTCAGGAGACGTTGCTATGACCGATCAAAGTCGCAACGCAGTCATCGGAGTCTTCACGCTCGGCGGATTGTTCTGCCTGGGCGCGCTGATCATGCTGTTCGGCGAAACGCGCGGACTCTTTCAGCAGGAGTATCCGATCCGGGCCAAGTTCGCCACCGACAAACCCCCGAACATTCGCCAGGGCACGGAAGTGACCATCGCCGGCGTGCCCGTGGGCAGCGTGGGCAAGATCGAACTGGTGGATGTGGACGCCCCCGGGCGAGGCCTGTACGCCAGCCTGTGGGTGTCGCACAAATATGGCGTGCCGCGAGGCTCCGTGGCTCGCGTGGTCATGCCGCTCATGGGCCAGCCGCGGATCGATATCCAGCCCCCCACCGGCGTGGTGGATCCCCAGCACTTGCCCCGCGACGGCACGGGCGAGATTCGCGGCGAGGTCGTCAACCCGCTCGAAAGCGTCATCGATCCCAAACTCATGGGAACGCTCGACAAGACGCTGGAGCAGATCGGCCAACTCGCCGCCGCGTTGACGCCGGCGGCCGATGCCTTCACCGATCTGCTCGAGCGGCGTCCGATCGACCAGGTCGAAAGTCCCGAGGCTGCCATCCAAGGCGTAACGGCCAATCTTTCCACCGCGATCCAGCGGCTCTACAACGTGCTGACCCACTTTGACACCGTGCTGGGCGACCCGGCGGTGCAAAGCAACGTCAAGCTGGCGGTGGACAACTTCCGCGTGGCCAGCGAGGGCGTGAAAGCGGCCGTGGAGGATCTCAAGCTGTTCAGCGAACAAGCCCGCTCGGTTGCGGCGGCTGCCCGCGGCACGATGGACAAGGTGGACCAGACGGTGGTCATGACCCACCAGCACATCGACGCGCTGGGCCGCAAGCTAACCACCGACGCCGACAAGCTGTCGCGGCTGCTGGACTACTTCCTGGCCGTCGGTCAGCAACTCGCCGAGGGCGAGGGCGCGGCCGGAATGTTCCTGCGAGACACCAAGCTCTACGACGAACTCCTGTTGACGTTCCAGCGAATGAGCCAGGTGGCGGCCGAGATGCAGACGCTGATCAAGCAGTGGCAGACGCAGGGCGTGGGACTCAAGCTGAAATAAGCCCGCGGGCGGCCCCCGCGGAAACCTGGTGAGGCGTCGCTGCATCCGCCGGCCCGGCGGGACGGTAAGTACGGTAAGAGGCACGCTTGTGGCGCCGGCCGCTCGCGGTTACCTTTGAGACCGCGCCCCGGAGGCGCCCCAAGACGGACGGCATGCCCGGCCCGGTCTGGGCCAGACGAGGCAGAATTCATCATTGCAGGAGAAGAACATGAGCAGAATGACCCGTCGTACGTTCATCGGGACCGGCTCGGCCGCTCTCGCCGCCGCCGCTTCCTTGCGGACCATGGTTTCGGCCCGTGCCGCCGGCGCCAACGAGAAGCTCAACGTCGCCCTGATCGGGTGCGGCGGGATGGGCCGCTACAAGCTGGGCAACTTCTGCGACTCCAAGCAGTGCAACGTCGTGGCGGTCTGCGACGTCGACGACAAGCAGATGAACGAGGCGGTCGCCCTGGTGCAGGCCAAGCTCGGTACGAAGCCCGAGAAAATCAAGGACTTCCGAAAAGTCCTGGAGCGCAAGGACGTGGACGCGGTGATCATCGCCACGCCCGACCACTGGCACGCCATCCCCATGATCCTGGCCTGCCAGGCCGGCAAGGACGTCTATTGCGAGAAGCCTTGTTGCCACAACATTCGCGAAGGTCAGGCCATGCTGGCGGCAGCCCAGAAGTACAACCGCGTGGTGCAGGTCGGCACGCACCAGCGCAGTATGCCGCACATCCAGGCCGCTCGTGAGTTCGTCCAGGCGGGCAAGCTCGGCCTGATCAGCATGACCAACACGTACACCTACGGCAATAACTACCCGACCAACCTGGGCAACGATCCCGACGGTCCGGTGCCCGAAGGCGTCGATTACGACACCTGGCTCGGGCCGGCACCGAAGCGGCCGTTCAATCGCCGGCGGTTCCACAGCACATGGCGCTGGTACTTCGATTACGGCTGCGGCATGGTCGGCGACTGGAACGTGCACCTGCAGGACATCATCATGTGGAGCCTCGGCGTGCAGGCCCCGACCGCGGTTTCGACCTCGGGCGGTCATCTGCTGCTCGAAGACGATCGCGACACGCCCGACGTCATGCAGGCCGTCTACGAGTTCGGCCCGGTTCCCAAGCTGGCCCCCAAGGGCTTCGTGCAGACCTACACCATGCGCAAGACCAGCGGCAAGCCCTGGAGCTGCGGCGGCTACGGCATGGACCTGCACGGGACCAACGGCTACATGCATATGGAACGCGGCGTGTGGCGGCTCGAAGCCGATCGCGAGGATTGGGACAAGGCCGCCATGGGCCAGGACAGCCCGTTCCGCATCGAAGGCTTCAAGAAAGAGGCGCCCGGCGCGGATGGTGAAGCCCACCTGGCTCACGTGTTGGATTTCATCCAGTGCGTGCGAACCCGCAAGGCTCCCATCGCCAACATCGAGTCGCATTATCACAGCGTGGTGAGCTGCCACTTAGCGAACGTCTCGCTGATGGTCGGCCGCAAGATCTTCTGGGATCACAACCGCGTGCTCTGCTTCAAGGACCGCGAGTTGACGCAGCAAGACACCGAGGCCAACAACTACCTGGGCCGCGAGTACCGCAAGGGCTTCGAGCTGCCTAAGGTCTGATCGGTAGAACGAGCGCATTACCAGCCGCGACCGTGAGCAGGCGGGTGACTTTGACCAAAACGTCACCGCCGGCTCGCGGTCGCGGTGTATTAAGAGCTCGAAGCTATAAGCTGTAGGCTATAAACCAGACTCTTGACAGCTGACAGCTGATAGCTCTGTCTCATTGATATCCGTAGTTGGTCCAGCCGCCGCGGGGGGGGCGCCGCGGCTCCGGCCGGCTCGGCGCGGCTTGATCAGTTTTGGCGGGCGGCGAGGCGACGGCAGCCGAGTCCGCCGCCACCAGCGTCGCTGGATCGGTGTCCTGCAGTTCATGCCCGTTGAAGAACGTTCGCAAATCCATGTTGTTAGCATGGATGATTGCCCGCAGGCGATTGGCGTCCGCCAGCGATTCGCGATTGGCTGTGAAAAAGCTCTCGATCTTCCGCCACCCCGGCAGGACCACGCAGTGCTCCCGGTATGTCGTCGCCGGTCCCTGCTGGAGGATGACGGTCAGCATGTGGTTGTCGCCGTAGGCTCGCTCATCCACGTCTTTGTCGCCCACGCCGACGAGCAGGTTGGGGAACTCCCGCTTGAAATCGGCGAGCATGGCCCGCTTGTACTCCTCCTGCTTCCAGCACGCTTCGAACCGCGATGCGTGCAGAATAGGCCCGGGGGGAAAGCCGTGCACCTCGAGCCACACCCGCGTCTTCTCGTGCAGCCAGCGGGGCCGGGCGCTCAGGTAGACGATTCCGTAGTGAGCCGCCATCGCTTGCACGGCCGTCGGCGAGTACTCGATGTGAGGAGACTCGTAGTCCAGGTCGGTCAGGAAGAGAGAGCCGTAGTCAGTAGCCGAGATGGTCTCATCCACGTCGATAGCCACGGCCGTTCGGCTGGGGTCCCACTGGAAAATGCGCCCCTGCGCACGCAGGTTCTCCTGACCGATGGTGGCCCGGACCACGTAACTCGACGCCGGCTCGGGCACCTCGCCGCGGATCGAGGCCATGCCGTCGGCGTCGGTCTTCGCGACGCCGATCCGCTTGCCATTGACGATGAACTCGACGTCCGCGCCGGCGACGCCCGTCTTGCCGAACCGGCGGTCGATGGACATCACGAAACGGGCTGACTGCCCGGGCGCCATCACCACGTCGTCAGCCGTGATGATGGGCATGCCGCAACCGCTGATCGCGAGAAGGATGGTCGGCAACAGCAGGCCGGTACTCCTGACGCCCCGCATTCGGTTCCAACCTCCCGGTAAAATCCTTTCAGTCCTTCGGATGAGCGGCCTACCACGCCACGACTGCCGCATCACTCACTCATGCAAGGATATCCGCGCCGGCACGACGGGAGACCGGAACCCATCCCGATCCCTCGATCAATGAGAAAATTAGCGGACGTACGGATGCGTCCCTGGGGAATATGACGGATCGGCGCATACTCAGCCGGATGCCGCACGGTCGCACATTCGGCACATTTGGCGCAAAACCGACTCAACCGTTACACTCAACGTGGGGATTGCCCTGACGATTCCATCGCATCGACTCCTTTCGGAGAGGATGCGCCTGCTCAGACGTTCGTGGAGACTGTAATTGATCTGGACAACAAGGAAGTTCGCAATCCTGCTGGGGATCGCCCTGACGGTCGTGCTCTGGCCGTCAATCTTCGGCGGCAAAGTCCTTCTGCCGCTGGACATCATGACGCACTGCCCGCCGTTCTCGCCCGCCGACGACGCCCCCATTCACAATGAGCTCATCGGCGACATGCTGCTCGAGAATTTCGCCTGGAAGACGTTCCAGCGCGAGTGCGTGTATCGGGGCGAGTGGCCGCTGTGGACGCCCTACAGCTTCTGCGGCCATCCGATCTACACCACAGGCCAGACGTCGACGTTCTACCCGTTTAATGCCATTTTTTTGACCCTACCGATTCCTCAGGCCTACGTGGTCTTCACCTGGTTGCACCTGTTCGCCGGCGGTCTTTTTGCCTACGGCTTCTTCCGCCGCGTAGGCGTGGGCGATTTCGGCGCCTCGGTGGGCGGATTGCTCTTTGCGATGTGCGCGTATTTCGCCGTGCGGTTCATCTGGCCCATGCTCCTGGGTTCGGCGATCTGGCTGCCGCTGATGCTGTGGTGGATCGACGTGATGGCCGAGCCGCGGGCCAAACGGAGCCTCATTGCGGGCATTCCCGCAGGAGCCCTGCTGTTCGCCATGCCCATCCTGTCGGGCTTCTTTGAAATCGCCTTCTATGTCTTCGCGGCATGCGGCCTGTACACGCTCGTGCTGGGTGCACGGCTCTTGCGTCGCGAGAGCCTCCGCGCCGGCGCGGTATTCTTCGGGAAAGTCGGCGCGGTCACGGTCATGGCCGCCGTGCTGTCGGCCCCGCAGCTTCTGCCCTTCTTCGAGGTCATGGACCGCAACGTCCGGTCCGGTGAGTTGAGCTACCAGGACGCCATCAAGAACGGCTTGGAATGGCAGGAAAGCCTGACCTTCATCAGCCCCGACGCTTTGGGCAACCCGAGTCGACATCGGCGGTTGGATATCGAAAGCCGCGAGTGCAAGCCGATTCGGACTCCCAGCGGGCAGGACTTCCACTACTTCGGCCCGAAGAACTACGTCGAGTCCACCAACTATCTGGGCTTGTTGCCGCTGGCTTTCGCCGCCCTCGGTGTGGTCGCGCCCGGCCGACGACGTCTGTACTTCTGGATACTGCTCATCGTCAGCCTGGCCCTGGCATTCGCGACGCCGCTGTACTGGGTCTTTTACCACTTCGTGCCGGGCACCGACCAAGTGCGCACGCCTTTCCGCTGGACCATGCTGACCATGTTCGCCTGCGCATACCTGGCGGCGATCGGCGCGGATTATTGGCGTGCCCGTCTGTCCGCGCCCGTGCAGCGACTCACACAGGTCATCGCCGCAGGAAAAGCGGCGGCCATGCTGATTGTGGCAGTCATCGTGCTGGCCTTGTTCTTCTATCCGCAGGTCCCGGCGGGTCTGGCTCAGCGAATCATCTGTGCCGAGCCGCGAGCCGCCGCTACATTCGCCGATCCGATGGAATTGGCGGGTCTGCTGTGGCTCAACGCCGCACGGCTGGCGGTGTTCACAGCCATCACGGTGCTCATCGTCTCGCTGGCATATTGGCGGTCTTGGGGCCCCCGGGCCGTCGGTGTGTTCTCCACGCTCGCACTGTTGTTCATCGCCTTCGATTTGGGCCAGGCCACGTACCGGTTCAACACCCACGCCGACCCCGGCCTCCTCGAGCAGGTGCCGCCCATCGTCCGGTACTTGAGCGAGGAGTCAGACAAAGACATCTTCCGCATGGGCCGTTTCGGCTGGCAACGCATGTTCAGCCCCAATCTGCCCACCTTGTTCGGCATCCAGGATTACGGCGGCTATGACTCGATCATCCTCACGGATTACGCCCGTTATTTGGAAGCCATCGAGCCGCTGAAGCAGTTGCCCTACAACATCATCTCCACCTGCGAGCAGAAGTCCTCGCTGGATTCGCCGCTGTATCGGCTGTTGGGCATCCGCTACCTGATCTCCGTCAAGCCGCTGGATCATCCCGATTACGAACCGGTGGACATCCCGGGCACTCTTCGGCTCAGTCGCGTCAAGCCGGACCGGGAGGTGCCTCGGGCGTACTTGGTGGCGGCGGTCCAGGCCGTGCGCGACCTCGATGACGCGATCGAAAGCTTGAAGTCCGGCCGGCTCGACGGCATACAGACCGCGGCCGTCGAATGCAGCCCCGAGCACGCTTCGCAACTGGTCGCCCCGGACGCCGACGAACCCGGCCGGGCGGGGATTGCCGAGTATCGCGCCACTCGCGTTCGCGTCCAGACCTCGGCGACTGGCCGACAACTGCTCGTGCTGGGTGACATGTACTACCCGGGATGGCGGGCCTATGTGGATGGGCAACCCGCGGATATAATCAGAACCAACGGCATCTTCCGCGGGGTCTCGGTTCCGGCCGGCGAACACACCGTGGAGTTCCGCTTCGAGCCCGCCCCTTTGCGGCTCGGCTTTGGGATGGCGCTCGCATGCCTGGCGGGCTTGGTAATCCTCCAAGCCTTCCTGTGGAGCCAGCGCCTGCGAGGACGGCGGCCCGCCGCACCGGCTGGCCTGAACTGATGAGTACCACTGTCGCGATCGTCATTCCCGCGTACAACGAAGCTCGCCGAATCACCACCTCGCTCGCCGAAGTAAACCGCTTTAGTTCGGAGTATTCCCGCGTGGTGGAAGTGATCGTCGTGGATGACGGCTCATCCGACGACACGGCGGCCCGCGTGGAAGCTGCAGCGAAGGAGGCCGACCACAACGGCGGCCCCCGCCTCCAATTGGTTCGTCACCCCTCCAACCGCGGCAAGGGCGCAGCGGTGAGAACCGGATTTCAGCAGGCCACCGCCGAGATCGTGTTGTTCAGCGATGCCGACCTGTCCGCTCCCATCGATGAGGTCCCGCGACTCGTCGAGCCGATCGCCGCCGGCGAGTGCGACATCACCATAGGCTCGAGAGCGCTCGATCCTTCGTTCGTCCAACTGCAGCAGAGCCTGCTGCGCCGCAACGCGGGCCGAGTCTTCAATCTGATGGTTCGGCTGTCCACCGGCCTGCCGCTGCAGGACACGCAATGCGGGTTCAAGGCATTCCGCCGAACGGCCGCTCAGCCCATCTTCGATGCGCAGCGAATTGACGGCTTCGCGTTCGACGTCGAACTGCTGTACCTGGCACGCCGTGCGGGTTTGCGCATCCGCGAACTGCCCGTCCACTGGAGCCATGCCGAAGGAAGCAAGGTCTCCATGTCCGTCCACACTTGGCAGATGGCGCGGGATCTGTTGCGAATCCGCTGGAACGACTGGCGTGGCCGTTATGGGACCCTCCTCGAGCCGGCCCCCACGAACCGCGACGTCACGCCTTCCCCCGTCGGCGAAGATATGCATATCTGAAGGCTTTTAAGCGTGTCCCAGCTATACGGGCGCGTTACAATGGTCTCCACGCACACGCACTCTCGTGTGCGCGGGAGGAAGAGGTGGACAGCAGGCTCAGCGCCATCGTTGTGATCGTTGCGGCAGTGGCCGTCGCCGCGCGTGCGCAGACCTGCCTGCGACCCGCCGCCGAGTGCCCAGCCCCCGGAACGCTGCATTGCGGAGGCGAATGGGACTTCGAAGCCGGCTTCTACTTTGTGCGTCATCACCTGGCCGGTCGCTGTGCCGGGCCGCCCGGCGGCGGCAACGTCTTCTGCGTGCCGGGTGACAAGCAGGCCCAGGTAGCCGTCGGCTGGACCCATTGGGCCGCCTTTCCCGACTGGCCGACGCCGGGCTACTGGGGAACCGTCGCCTTCAACGAGAACAAGAACTGCGAGAACGTCTACCGCGGGAACCGTTCGCAGGAACTGACGCTGACCTGCGCGAACGGCGTGGGTGTGATCTACAAACAGGCCACGGTTCCGGCAAATCATCGCATCCGCGTCGAGGCGTATATGAAGTTCACGCCCAACGGACCGGCCCCGGACGTCGAACATGCACTAGGCCTGGATCCGTGGGGCGGAACGGACCCCACATCGCCCGGCATCGTCTGGACGCTCTGGCAACAGCAGACGCCATCACCACCGCAGCCCGGCGGTGTCTTCAATCAAGCCATCGCCGAGACGATCTCGCAAGGCACGCAGTTGACCGTGTTCATCCGGCAACGCGGCTTCGAGCCGGAGTGCCAAGGCCAAACGTTCATGATCGACCACGTTCGCGTCTTCGACCTGGGGCCGAACGGACCGGCAATCGAGGTCAACCCGACATCGCTGGTGGTCTCCACACCGGTGGAAAGCGACGCCCTGCCACAGACGCTCACGATTCGCAACGCGGGCACGCAAATACTCGACTACACGATCACCACCCAGCCGAACTGGCTCACCGTCTCCCCCGCCAGCGGTTCAGCAATCTCCGAGACCGACACCGTCGAGGTAACGTTCGATACCGATGCCCTGAGTTTCGGGCAGTACAGCGGAACCATCACGGTGTCCGCCGCCGGTGCGGTCAACTCGCCGCAGGTGGTGCCCGTTTCATTGACGATCATCAGCAAGCCGGCCGATCTGGACCTCGACGGGGACGTCGACCAGGTCGATTTTGGCCTGTTCCAGCGTTGCTATACGGGACAGGGGCTGCCACAGACCGACGGCACCTGCTTCGGCGCGGACCTCGACCAGGACGACGACGTGGACCAGGATGACTTCGCCCTTTTCGCCCGTTGCATCAGCGGGCCGGGGCGGCCATCCTCGCCCACGTGCCTGCGATAGGAACCGTCATGGGCCGCTCGCCATCGGTCCTGGGCTGCCGCGTAAACGCCGATGGGAGAACGAAACCGGAGGCCGCCGGCACCTTGTCTTCCCTCGCGGCGGCGCTTCCGCGAATCGGGCCGTCGTCGCACGGTGCGGGCCCTCGCCCGGGCATGGCTTTGGCGGGTCGGTGTGCTCCGTCGGGCCGGCATCAGTGATGAGCCATCCGCACGAGGTTCAGTGGTTCCGTCGATTTTCGTGGCATGCTATATTGATCGGAAACGATGACCATTCGTGATACGAAACACGGCTGGAAGATCGGTGGCGTGCGGCAGCGCGTGCCGCCCGGCTATTCGCTTCTCGAGTTGCTCGTCGTGATCGCCATCATGGCCCTCATGTTGGGATTGCTCGGCGGGACGCTCACCGCTGTGCGCGCATCGGCTCGCAGTTTCGAATGCAAGAACAAGCTCAAGACCGTGGCGTTCGAGTTCTTTCAGTTTGCTGACGATTTCAGCGCTTCGTATCGTCACCAACGACCACTGGGTGAACGGGCCGGATTCGACATCGACACCTTCCAGGAGAAACTGTACGGCGTCGATGAGTTCTGGGGCTCACTGCCGGCATCGCTGCGCCGATACGAGCCTTCGCGCCAGGTCCTCATGTGCCCGTCGGGTCCCCGCGTGCTCGAGCGGCGAGCCGCGCTGCCCTGCGAGGATTACCCGGTCGCGCCCGTAGAGAACGTGACGGTGGGATTCAACATGCGACTACGTGAGGCCAGCATCGTGACCCAAGATCGGACCGTTCTCAAACCGGTCCGCTTAAGCAGCCGGATCCTGCACCATCCGTCCGTACCGCTGGCGTTCGATGTCGATGGCGAACTGGCGGCCCAGCGGGAAGTGATGCCCTACTACTCAGCGCCGCCGGCGGGCGATACGGGTCACTACAGCGGCGGCCTGTACTGGTTTCCTTCATCGCGGCACGGCAGCGTCAATGCCGCCTTCATCGGGGGCCACGTCCTGTCGTCCAAGCAGCCCGAGAATGCATCGAGCTGGAATTGGGAATACCAACCGCAGCCGGACTGAGGCGGCTTGCGGGTTGCGCGGACTGAGGCGGCTTGCGGGTTGCGGCCGCCGAATGACAACCCTCGGCCGGCAACCTGGTCGCGAGAATCGGCGATCCGAAATCTGAAATCCGAACATCCGGGATTCGAGATGGCCTGAGCTCTGCTCTCATGGAACTGCGCAAGAAGTTCTTGATCGTCGCCCTGATTTATGTCACCGCGCTGGTGGCCAACCTGGTTCTCGCCAGTTGGTGCATCGTGGTGTATTTCGACTCGGCGTTCGCGGAGTTCGAGACCGACCTTGCTTTGGGATGGGATCTCGAAGCGTTGCGGGGCCTGGTGCGGCGTCAATCCATGCTACTCGACTCCGGGGGGTCGCCGGCGGAGGTGTCGCACGCATACGCCGAACTCGAGAAGCAACTGAAGTCCGGGTTGGCCCGCCTCGAGGACTCGCCGGTCTTCCCCGGCTCACATTGGCCGCTGATTCGCGAGGCGGCCCAAGCCAAAGAGGAGGCGGCTCGAAACCGTATCGACGCCCTCCAGGCCGGCGCGTCCGGCCCCATGCTCCCAAGGGACAGCAAAGCGTTCGTCAAACTGGACGAGACGCTGGGCGAGGTCATCCGCGAGTTGAACGTCCAGCGACAGATGAACGTGGTCCGAACCGCCTCTACGCAATCGCAAGTGGTTCTCATCCTGTTGTCCAGCACAATTCTGGGCGCGGGCCTGTGCTGGCTGGGTTGGCGATTCATGCACCATTGGGTCGTCCAGCCCGTCGCCAAGTTGCGGGAAGCGACCTGGCACATTGCCCAGGGCGACTTCGACTATCGCCTGCCGATCAACTCGAAAGACGAACTCGGCCGACTGGCCGGCGAGGTCAACCACATGTGCTCGACCATTCGCGACATGCAGCGTCGCCTGATCGAGCAGGAACGCCTGGCCGCGGCCGGCGAGATGTTCGCTCGCCTCGCCCACAACATTCGCAACCCGCTCGCGGGCATCCGCGTCCTGGCCGAGGCCACCATGCAGCAGCGATCCGAGTCCGAAGAAGTCGTGGAGTGCCAGCGGCGTATCATCAGGACCGTCGATCGCTTCGAGAAATGGCTGCGGGATACGCAGCAGTCGGTCTCGCCTTTGACGCTGAATCTCCAGCCGGTGGCCATCGCCGAGCCGGTCGAGAGCGTGGCCGCGGCATTGGGCCCGCTGTTCGACCGTCGCGGCGTGAGTCTCAACGTGCAGATCGAGCCCGACATGCCGCCGGTATTGATCGATTCGGCTCACTTCGAGCAGGGCCTGGCCGCGCTGGTCACCAATGCCGTTCAGGCCTCCGCGCCCGGTCAGCAGATTCGGATCGCCGCGTCGCCGGCGCCCTCGGGTGAGGACAAGTGGCAGATCGTGGTTGAAGACGCGGGCAGCGGCATTCCCCCGGAAATTCGCGACAAGATCTTTCTTCCCTGCTTCACCACCAAGCCAGACGGCAACGGACTGGGCTTGGCAATGGCCCACAAAATCGTCAAGATACATGGTGGAGAACTGACCTTCGAATCCGTGCCCGGACAAGGCACGCGATTCACGGCGACCTTCCCCGGGCTGGTCAGGAGCCGCGCTGAATGGCCGACATCCTCGTCATCGACGACGAAGAAAACCTGAGCTACTCCATCCGGCTCGCGCTGCAGAGGCAGAACCATCGCTGCCGCGTAGCTGACACCGTGCGCGGCGGCATCGACGAGTGCACCCGCCGAACGCCCGACCTGATTCTTATTGACATGCAGTTGCCCGACGGCCAGGGCATGGACCTGATGGTCTGGCTCCGCGAGCAGGGCATCGAGGTGCCCATCGTGGTCATCACCGCTTTCGGCACGGTGGACAACGCGGTCACGGCCATGAAGTACGGCGCCGCCGACTACCTCCAGAAGCCCGTGTCCATTGAGGAAGTCTGCCTGACCATCAACCGCTGCCTGGAACATCGGCAGATCCGCGAGCGTCTGAACTCCTACCAGGAGGCCCAACGGCGCGAGTCGGGGCACCTGCAGATCATCGGCGAGTCGCAGGTCATGCGGGACGTTCTCACGCTGGCTCGCAAGATCGCCGAGATCCCCGCCGGCACGGGCCCCGCCCTGACGTCGGTTTTGCTGCTCGGCGAAACCGGGACGGGTAAAGATCTCCTCGCCCGTTACATCCACCATCGCAGCGCCCGCGCCGACCGGCCGTTCGTGCACATCAACTGCACCGCCATCCCGCACGCGCTGTTTGAGTCCGAGCTGTTCGGTCACGACAAGGGCAGTTTCACCGACGCCAGGACGGACAAGAAGGGCCTGTTTGAGACCGCGCACGAAGGAACGCTGTTTCTCGACGAAATCGGCGACATGCCGCTGCCCGCGCAGGCCAAGTTGCTGACCTCCATCGAGAGCGGACGATTCCGCCGGTTAGGCTCCACCACCGAGCGCGCCTGTGACGTCCAGATCATCGCCGCCACCAACAACGACCTGCGGGCCAGAATCGATCGCGGCGAATTCCGCGAGGATCTGTTCTATCGGCTGAAGGTCTTCTGCGTCGAGCTGCCGCCGCTGCGAGACCGCGGCGACGATCTGTTCCTGCTGACCAACTACTTCCTCGAGCAGTTCAGCCGCAAGTTCCACAAGGACCTGCCCCGCCTGTCCGAGTCGGCCCGGGAGGCTATTCGCGCTTACCCATGGCCGGGCAATGTGCGGGAACTCGCCAACGTGCTGCAGCGAGCCGTCCTGCTCAATGACGGACCGACGCTGGACAGTGCCTGCCTGGGGCTCGGCCCGGCACCCGAGCGGCCGGCGGCGCCGGCTGGTTCCGGCCTCCAGTTCGACTTCTCCCGCGAGGATCTGACGCTCGCCACAGTGGAAAAGAAGCTGCTCGAAGCGGCCTTGGCGCACGCTCGAGGTAACATTTCCGAAGCCGCCCGGCTCCTCGGCGTCTCCCGCGGTTCTCTTCGCAACCGCCTGGAAAAGGCGGGAGTCCATATCCCCAACTGATCACGCCGGCTAAAATTTTGGCCACCTGGCACGATTTGGCCAGCTCTCCACCGGTCCGCCCTATCCGACCCACATTCCGATAAACTACGGGATTACAGGCGCTTACGGCCCTTTTTGTATTGTGCCGGCATTTGGCATCCTGATTGCTACAGATATGGCGGCTCTTTAGCCAAACTACAAAGGCCTTCCCATTAGCCAGACAAATGGCCCTGCTCTCCCGGGCAGGGCCTTTGTCTTTCTTGAGCTGTGAGCTGTGAGCTATGGGCTCTCAGCTATGAGCTACGGACGGTGGAGGGCTTTCCGAGAATCGACTCGAACCAGACTCCGGAGATGGGATTCGCTCGGAGATCGTGAAAAGTCGCCTGGCCCACAGCGCATAGCTCACAGCCTATAGCTCAGAGCTTCCACCCACCTGGAAGTGCGTTCCCCCACGGGTTATAGTTTGATCCTCCTGTCGCTGCGGACGGGACGTCGCCGTTGCACGACCGGATGAGGACTCGACATGAACCGACTGGAAGAGACGATGTCGTCGCTGGTGGCGTCCGGCGGCAAGGGGTTGCTGCCCTACGTAACGGCCGGTCTGCCCAATGTGGCGACCACCGAACGCATCCTGGCCGCGTTGGCCGACGCCGGTGCCACGGCCGTGGAGTTGGGGATCCCCTTCTCCGACCCGATCGCCGACGGGCCCGTCATCCAGTCGTCGTTCACTCGTGCCCTCGATCGCGGCGTCCGCGTGGCCGACATCCTGGCCGCCGTCGCCCGCTTCCGCCGCACGCATCAGATGCCCATCCTGGCGATGCTCTCGTACTCCATCGTGCACCGGCTGGGCGTGGAGCGTTTCTTGGCCCGAGCCGCCGAGGCCGGCGTGGATGGGCTGATCATCCCCGACTTGTCGCTGGAAGAAGCCCCGCCCGTGGCAGAGAAGGTCGCCCAGGCCGGGCTGTGCATGCCCATGCTGGTCTCACCGCTGTCCGGCCCCGACCGACGGCGGGCCATCGCCGCCCTGTCCACGGGGTTTGTCTACTACATGTCCGTCACCGGCATCACCGGTGAGCGCGCGGAGTTGCCGCCGGAACTGGTCGAGAACGTCCGCGATCTGCGGGCCGCCACCGGCCGGCCGGTGGTCGTGGGTTTCGGCATCAGCACGGCCGAGCACGTACGGCGTGTCTGCAGCGTGGCCGACGGTGCGATCATCGGCAGCGCCCTGGTCCGCCGCATCATGGAGGCCGAGGACGCCGGCGCCAGCCCCGATGCGATCGTCCAGACCGCCGCCGATGCCGTCCGCGACTGGATGACCGGCCTGCGAGCGTGAGGAGAAGGCTTGAGCCCTGAGACTCGAGACCTGAGCTCGAGATCACCAACACGTTTCCTCAGTGACATATATAGTGCACATCTATACTAATTCGCTCTGTGAAGTTGGTGAGCGTCCCCAGATCGAGCTGGCCTGTTCATCTTGTAAACTTGCAATCTGTGGATCATTTCCGTCGGTGAATGGAGCAATGGAAGGCAGAAAAGCCGCGGCGGGTCAGGAAGCGGGCGTGATCGCTACCTGACTCACCGCGGCTTGTGTGCTGGCTGACAGGGATTACTTGCTGCCGTAGATCCGCGTCCGGGGAGTCGGCGCCGGCTCCTGCGGGGCCATGGGCTGCGGCGAGGGGCTGGCCACTTCGGCCTGGCTGACCGCCGACGGCGCGGCCGCACCGCTTTTGGCCGTGGCGTTCTCGGCCGCCTTCAGCTCGTTCGCCCGCCTGAACGCATCCAACGCCAGATCCTGGCTTCCCGCCCGCTCGTACAGCTTGCCCATGCTGGCGTAGGCCCGGCTGTTGTTGGGGTCGATCGCCAGGGCGGTCTTGTAGGCACGCAATGCGTTGTCGAAGTCGGCCCGCTCGCGGTACTCGTCACCCAGATAGATGAAATGGTCGGCGATTCCGCGATTATTCTCGGCCTGCTTCTCGGCCACGGCGAGCGCGGCGTCAAACTTGCCTCGCGATTCGAGGGCTTCGTTCTTCGCCTGGATGGCCGCCATGTAGTTCGGCCAGGTCTTGATGGCCTGCGTGAAGTAGAGGATGGCGTTGTCCAGCGTTCGCTTGGCCGCAGGCAGATCGCCGGCCTGGAGCCGCCGCTCGGCCAGGGCCCGGTAGTTCAACCCCATGTAGTAGTTGGCTTCCGCGTCGTTCGGGTCCTTCCGCAGGGCGTACCGCAGCGTTGCCATCGACTCGGTGTACTGGCGAGCCCGGAACTGCTCGATACCCTCGGTGCGGATGTCCTTGACGGATTCGGCGCAGCCGCTCAGGAGCACTGCCACACAGGCGAAGACCAGACCGCAGACCACTCTCGGGATGGAAAAATCAGATTGTCGTGCGTGCATGACCTCAGCCTCCGTGCTAAGGAACTCGGGCGCTGGTGCCGGCGGTATCCTAGCTCACCCAATGTGGGGAATCAAGATATTCCGGGGTACAATCCAGCCCATGCCCGAGTCCCCGCAAACGTTCGTCGTACTGCTGCACGTCCTGCCGGACGGCAGCCGGCATTGGGATCTCGGCCTCGATCAAGGCGAGTCGCTGGCCACCTGGCAGATCCTGGATGACCCGGCCCGGCTGGCCCGCCGCGAGGTCGCAGCCCTTCCGCTCCGCCGCATCGCCGATCACCGGCGGGCCTACCTCGACTACGAGGGGCCGGTCTCCGGCAACCGCGGGTCCGTGACCCGCGTGGATCGCGGCGTCTATCACCTGCTCGCCCGGCAGCCGGACCGCTGGCGCGTCCGGATGGCCGGGTGCGTATTGATCGGCACGTTTGAGATCGTCTCTGGAGATGATTCGCAGGGCGAGGGCGTGCTTCAGCGCCTCGAATGACGGTATGGCAAGGGGCGAATCGTCAATGTCAGACTGCCCGGCTCGAGATCCAGTCCGATAACGCGGTACGGCCGCTCGGGCTCCCACCACACGCCTTCGTTGGGCAGCCAGGCCCCCTCGAAGATGCTTTTCAAATTGAACTTACGGTCGCCCTGACCTCCGAACGAGGCTGTGAGTTTTTGTTCCACGCCAGCGCGTCTGAGCAAATCCTCGAGCCACCCGAGAGGAACCGGCAGCGAGCCGGAACGTACGTCGGCAACTCGAACATGAAGGGCCTGTTCGTCGGCCCCTATCTCCAGCAGGACGCTGAGCACGGTCTGTATGGAACCGTTGTCGAACGTCGCCGCCAATCGAACGCCCTCGGGCTGGATGACGACGAACGGCTCCGCAATTTCCGGCGGCAGCCACTCGCGCGACAACGGCCACATCTCTTCGCGGGCGGCGATCCAGGCGTTGATCTGGTCCTGCGTAATCCGGATCTCGAATGGCTGGTTGGCGTTAACGATCCGTTCGCCAAGCTGGTCCTGGACGCGGGCGAGGTCATTGCGAACGGCCTGCACCCGCTCGGGCGGGACCTGGACAGGCTGGTACCACGCGGGCACGTGCTGGAAGAGCATCCACGAGACCAGCGTGAACGTGACGGCCGCCAGGGCGATTCCGGCGACGAGCCACTTCCACCACTTCCACCAGGCGTGTCGTTTCTTGCGGTCTTCCAAGCGCACCCTTTCGCCGCAGCCCCCCGCTCGCTCCGTCGCACCGGACCGCCACCCAGTATATCTCCCGTCGTGCCCCTTGTCCCCGGGGTCACACCCGGACCGGGTGCGGGTTTCGCTCACGAGCGACGGCCTCGGGGCGCAGGCATCCTGTCTTTGTGCATGCTGGAAGCGTGCACCACAATCCCGTGCGAACCCGAGGGCCGCACGCTAAGCTACAATTCCATCGGGTGGAGCGCACGGCAACGACACCCACCCGTTCGTGAGCAGACATCGAGCCTTGGCCCGCCAAGTACGGGCGTCAGGCGGATGCCGATCTACTGGGTTGTGATATGACACAGATCGGACGCATCATGATGGTGGCCGGGCTGGTCCTGGCCCTCGCTGGCGGAATCGTGTGGATCCTCGGCCGTATCGGATTTCGCGGACTGCCCGGCGATATTCGCTATGAGGGCGAGAACGTCCAGGTCTACTTTCCGATCGTGACCTGCATCCTGCTTTCGCTGATCCTCACCGGCCTGCTGTGGCTGTCGGCATTCCTCCGTGACTGGTGGCATCGCTGATGAACTGGGAGTTCGCCTGAAGATCTTCAGGTCCCGGCGATCTTGCCTTACAATACGGTCATGGATGACCGGCCCACTATCACGGAACCGATCCTCGGCGTCGTCGTTCCCGCGTACAACGAGGAAGCAACGATCGAGATTGTGCTGCGCAGACTGGACGCGCTCGATTGTGTCAAGGAGATTGTCGTCGTGGACGATTGCTCGCGGGACCGCACGCCGCAGATCGTCCAGGCGTTCGATTCTCCCCGCGTGCGTCTGATTCGCCAGTCCGTCAACGGCGGCAAGACCGCAGCCGTTCGGCGCGGCGTGGCCGAGATCACCGCCCCTGTGACCATCATTCAAGACGCCGACCTCGAATACGACCCGGAAGAGATTCCGATGGTGATCGATCCCATCGTCCGGGGCGTGGCCGACGTGGTATACGGCAGCCGATTCCTGGTTCGCCGGGCGTCCCGCGTGTTGTACTTCTATCACTATCTGGCCAATCGCGGCCTGACGTTTCTGTCCAACCTGTTCACCAACATCAACATGACAGACATCGAAACGTGCTACAAGGCCTTCCGCACGCCGCTCATCCAGAAGCTTCCGCTGACCAGCAAAGGTTTCGGCATGGAGGTGGAGATCACGGCCATGATCGCCAAGACGCGGGCCCGCGTGTACGAGGTGCCCATCTCGTATTACGGCCGCACGTACGAGGAAGGAAAGAAGATCTCCATCAAGGACGGCTTCGCCGCGTTGTGGTACATCTTCTACTACAACACGCTCCGCTCACGGACGGCCCCCTACCGCGCTTACGCCGCCGAGATAAATGATTGGCTCGCCCGCAACCGCTGCATCGGCCGGACCGGGTTTTGCGAAGTCGCCGCGAAGTAGAACGAACGACGCGTGACGCAAGCGCATGCCCGCGTCCAGCGAGCCGCTTGCCCTGGCGAACTCAGTTCGAACGGGTAAACGCCGTTCGACTCGTCTTCGCAGTTCGACTCATCTTCGGCGCGTCCGGCGCACATGCACGCACCAGTGGTCAGGCCCAGTTTGTGACGCTCCGCGTAGTCACCGATGAGCCGATCGATTCGGCTGGCCACGACACCGTGCTCGAATTTACCCGGGCTCATCCGTACGAGTTCTCTTTCGATCAACTCACACCGGCCGATATCGCCCATTGCGAGTAGTTCGTCGGCGGTCAGGATGGCCTGGTTGGTCGCCATGGCACTGATTATACCATCCATCCCGGGGCCGTCCGTTACACTACACCCGCCTGGCCGGTGGGGATCGGTCCGGAGATGTACTCCCGCGGGTCGGTAATGTGGCCGGTCAGAGCCGAGGCGGCCACGGTCAGCGGACTGGCCAGGAACACGCCGGCGTTGCGGTCGCCCATACGGCCGGGGAAGTTGCGGTTGGTCGTGCTGATGCAGTTCATGGGCGAGTTCAGCCGACCGAACGTGTCCTTGGGCCCGCCCAGGCAAGCCGCACACGACGCCGGGCCCATGGTGCAGCCGGCATCGACGAGCACGTCCCAGATGCTCTTCTCACCGTCGGCCTTGGGCTGCCCCTGCAGGTTGAGCCGCAGCATGTCCGCGTGAACCTCGGTCGAGCCGGGCACGACGAATGTGGGGACCTTCACCTGCCGGCCGTTGAGGATGGCCGCGGCGAAGATCATGTCCGTAATCTTCCCCCCCGTGCACGAGCCGATGTAGGCCCGGTCGATCTTCACGTCCCGGCAGTTGCGAGCGGTGTCCTTGTTGTCGGGCGAGTGCGGCTTGGCCACCAGCGGCTCGAGCTTGCTCAAGTCCCACTCGTACACGCTGTCGTACTCGCAACCGGGGTCGTCCTTGAACACTTCCCAGTCCGGCCGGTTCGAGCGGGCCTTCACGTAAGCGAGCGTCTTGTCGTCCACGTCGCAGATACCGTTCTTGCCGCCGGCCTCGATGGCCATGTTGGTCAGCGTCATGCGGTCTTCCAGCGTCAGGCTGGCGATGCCGTCACCCGCGAAGTACATGGCCTTGTAGGTCGCGCCGCTCACGCTGATCTCGCCGATGACGGCCAGGATGAGATCCTTGGCAGTCAGGTACGGCGGGATCTGGCCGTGGAACACGAACTTCATGGTCGGCGGGACCTTCAGCCAGAGCTTGCCCGTGCCCATGACGAAACCCGCGTCGGTATTGCCGATGCCGGTGGCGAACTGGCCGAAGGCCCCCGCGGTGCAGGTGTGGCTGTCCGTGCCCAGCAGCACCTCGCCCGGCCGCAGATGCCCCTCTTCCGGCAGGGCCTTGTGGCAAACGCCCTTGTACTTCGTCTGCGTGGGGTCCTTATAGGGATTGGGCATGCCCTCGCCCCGGATGAAGTCGGGGTCGTAGTAGTACTTGATGCCCTGCTCCTTGACGAAATCGCGCAGGATCTGGATGTTGCGATGGGCGTGGGTATCGGCGGTGAAGATGTAGTGGTCGGGGATGATGACCACCCGCTCGGGATCCCAGACCCGGGCATTGGGGCCGAACTGCTCCTTGAACACGCCGATCGTGCCCGGACCGCAGACGTCGTGCGTCATGAGCACGTCCACGTTCACCCAGACGTTGTCCCCGGCGGCAACCGAAGCCTTACCCGCCCGGCGGGCGAGCACCTTTTCCGTCATCGTCATGGCCATGGCAGGCAAATCCTTTCGTTCAGTTCAGCACCCTTCCCGGAGCCGTGCCGGCGAGCGGCAGATCGCAATAAACCGCCTCGCGTGGCTCGGCCGGGCGTCGAGTCGCTCGCCGTTTCCGCCCGCCCGGTTCTGCGAGGACGGCGGCAACCGGGGCTAATCCCGCTATTCTATCGAACCGCCCTGGCCTCAACAAATCGCCCACCACGAGCACCGCGAGCGGCGGGGTTTACCCCCGCCGACTCTTTTCGATGTGGAAATGCTCACCTCTCGAGAGATGTGGAAAGGGATGCCAATTGCTGGAGGAAAAGAGACCGCCGGGACACGCACGGCGGCTCGCTGGAGTCCCTGCGGCCGGATGTCGCGTCACGGCTGCTGGAACAGGACGTTGACGCCTTCCTTGCGGGCGGCCTCCGCCGCTTCGGGGAAGCACTTTGGGCAGCGGGTGTCCTTGCACAAATACAGGATGCGCTCGGTCCCGCAAACCTCGCATTTGGTGACGGGAAATGCCCACCCCTTGTTGCAACGCAGACAATGAACGATGGAATCCGAGGGCGCCCCTTTCGGCACGCGGTAGTTGCGATAGTCGGCCTTGATCTCCGCCAACGGGAAGACCGCCTTACAGTCTCTGCACACGTAGGGGTAATCGACGCGACTCGAGGGCGGCCCCATGAACCGCGAAACCACGGCCAGCACGCCGCCAGTGGCGACGACGACGATCGCGCCAAGAATCAGTATGCGTTTCATCCCGTTTGTCCATATTGTTTGATGATGCGACGGATGCCGGGCTGCAAATTGTATGCGCGAATGGCCTTTCCGAATTCACCGAGATCCGACTGCCACCAGAAGGCCAACCGAGTTCGGTTTGAGTGCCAATCATTGAGCATCCACATGCGACTTTCGTGAATCCAGGCGGCCGCCCCGTCTAACGTGAGAACATTCCCTCCTTCCGGCCAGCCGTCGCGGTTCGGGTGTGGCGGGATTTTCTCGTAGGCACGACGCACACCGCCGCCCCAATACCCGTCCACCATAATGTTCGCATCGGCGGCGAGCGCCCAGTGTCCCGGCGAATTCATATCCACCGGCGATCGTGCCTTGTAGACCGAGGTGCTGCTGGGAAAAGTGGTTCTCCATTCCTGCATGCCGCCGAAGTACTGGAAGCCGATGATCCATTGGTTGTAGCTGAGCTGGTCGTACACCATATAGCCTTGGCTGCGGAGTGACTCCGCCGTGTAGCCCTGAACGCTCGGGTCCGGGTTCCCCTCGTAGGCAAAGATGCCCTCGCGATTCGGGCATTCCCAGGTGATTTTGTCGAGCTTGTACTTCTTGGCCGCGCCCTGCCAATCGACGAGCAAGTGGTCCGGGTTAGTGCCCAGCTTGCTCGGCGTACTTCTCCGCGGACTGATGGCGATCTGCGTATCCGGGATCCCCGCACCGCTGGAGTGACACTGAATGATCTTGCCCTTGTTGTCGACCCCGTACGTGGTGACCGCCAGGCCGATGTTGTGCAGTCGCGACGCACAGACCGCCCGCCGTGACATTTCCTTGGCGCGGGCCAGTGAGGGCAGCAGGATGGAGATGAGCAGCGCGATGATCGCCACCACCACCAGGATCTCGATCAGCGTAAACGCCGATCGCCGGCTTCGTGCGTTGCCGTTCCTCGAGCCAGGCATGGTATCGCTCCTTCGTGACTGATCCGGCCGGACAGAGATCCCGCCAGCCGTCGAATTCGCCGTCGGCGCCTGGTCAGCCGCCCCGATCGGATCTCGGGGCGAATGGCCAGGGACTCGGCCCGTCTGCCGCCGCCGCATCGGGAGGAACGATCCTGTTCCGGTTCGACTGGTCACCGCCGGCATACAGATAGAACGGACGGCTTCTCGGGTACCGATCGCCTTTTGTTTGGATCTTCAGACCTGCACACACTCACGGACTTGCAGTTTCTTCAGCAGTAATTTACATCTCGATCCGTGCGGCGACAATGAGATTCTGCGTATGGCGACTGAGATCCTTTTCGATCGGCTGCCTGGGCGAGAAGAACCGTTGCCGCCGCACCGGCCAAGCCCGGTCGTGTAACGCGGCTGAGCCCATAAGCCCGAGAATCCAGAAGGGTTATGATCACATTCGCGAGCAAGACGTGGCGAGCAAGCCGAAAAAGATCTCAATCGCGGCGGCGATCTGAGGCCCCTGACCTCGGTCCATGAAGCGAACTCAAGCTGCGAAATATGAGACGCCGTTCAGCCCGCGGGTTTTGGGCCGTCGGCGACTCAATGCACGTGCTTGCGCTTCTTCTTCCCCGAGAGATACGACTCCATGATGCAGTCGGCCAGGTCCCCGCTGGCGCAGTAGAACGCGACGCCGCGCGTGACCTTGGTGAGTTGATCCACGAAACCGACCCAGTCCATGTAGGCGTAATCCTCGGTCAACGCGAACGTGGAAATGCGCACGCCCTGCCGCGTGATCTGAACCGCCTCCTTCAGCGTGGTGATCGTCGTGGACGCTTGCGGCGGATATAGCAGGTAGATGTAGTCGCCCTGCACGTGGGCGGTCGGCTCGCCGTCGGTGATGATGAAGATTTGTTTGTTGTCGCCGCCCCGCCGGGCCAGGATGCGCCGCGCGAGCATGAGTCCCATCTGCAGATTCGTGAAATGCTGCGGGGCCTGATCGATCTGCTCCATGGCCACGCGCATTCGGACCTGATAGTCGAAGATGGTCACCGGTTTGGGGCTGAGCAGCGGCAGCTTGTGATCGGGAATGACCGCGGCGCCGGAATAGAAGCCAACCACATCAACCGTGTCTTGCGGGAAACGCTGCGTGATCAGCGCGTGCATGGCCATCGCACACTTCTTGGCGTGGTAGAACCGGTGATAGCGAGCCATTGAGCCGGACATGTCCAGCAGGATGACGGTGCTGCAACTGGCCTGGTGCTCGGACTGGTGCAGTTCGAAGTCGCGTTCGGCGATCCGCAGAGGCACGCCCGGGCCGGTGCGTTTGATGGTGTTTCGCAGCGTGGCGTTCAGTTCCAATTCGCTGACCGGATCGCCGAACTCGTACGGCTTCGTGCCCTCGGTACGCTCGCCGAGTTGACCCCGGTCGCGAGTCTCGTGGCCGTCACGATGCCCCTTGCGAAGGTTGGCGAACACCTCCATGAGGGCCTTCTTCTGCATGGCGTCGACGGCTCGCGGCGTCAGCCGCCAGCGCGCCCCCACCTTCTCCAGCAGCCCGTCCTGCACGAGCCGGTCGAGGATCTCCGACTGCTCGGGATCCAGCTCCAATTGCCGCAGGGCGTCCAGGGCATGATCCCCGTACTCCAGCACGAACTCCATGAGCTGGTCGAACGCCTGAAGCCCCTGCTGGCCCTGGAATGGCTCGCCGTCGAATTCACTGTATCGAAACCGCATGCACGACCCCCGCGTGTCCGGGCACAAACACGTGGATTATAAGCCCCAGCCAGGCGAAAACGCCTCGAGCAAGAGCCGATAAGGATCCGCGCGCCGCTCGCAGGGCCGGCACGATGTTTGGCGGCGAGCGTGGAGCTTTTCGATCCAAGATTGTATAATTTTCAAAACTCGCCCCAGAACGCCCTTCGGATGAGGTCGGTGGCGATGAAGATCATTCTCGCTTTGCTCTGCATTCACGTGTTGGTCTGCTCAGCGGGAACGGAAACGCCGGCCTCCGATGCCACGTCACCGGCGGCCGAGCCGCCCAGCGTGGCCCGGCTCGCCTACGAAGCGCACGCAGAGGCGCCCGTGTCGCCGGACCTGATCGGCACGGCCGGCATCACCACTTCGTTCACGCCCCTGCAGCCTCGGATCCCGGGAACAGGCCCCTGTGCGACCATCTTCGGCTACCTGCCCTACTGGGAGAGCGCCGCCAACGTCCGATGGCAATTGCTCACACACGTGGCATGCTTCTCCGTGGGCGCCAATCCGAACGGCACCATCAGCAACCCGCACAACTGGCCTTGGACGGCTGTCATTAATACGGCACACGCAAACGGCGTCAAAGTGATCCTGGTGGCCACGCAATTCGACCCGAATTCGATCCTGACGTTGATCACCACGCCGGCCTACAAGAGCGCCTTCTTCGCCAATATCAAGGCTCAGATCCTGGCCGGTAACGCCGACGGCGTGAACATCGATTTCGAAGGTTCCGGGCCCTGGCGCAGCCACATCAACGGATTCATGGCCGAGCTGACCGCCTACCTGCACGCGGAGATTCCCGGCTGCGAAGTGACGTTCGCCGGACCGGCCGTCAACTGGAGCAACTCCTGGGATCTGGAGGGACTGGCGGCCAGTTGCGACGGCATCTTCATCATGGGCTATGCGTTCAGCGGTTCGGGCAGCGCCAACAGCGGGCCGCAAGCGCCGCTCACCGGCGGCAGCATCAACATCACCAACACGGTGACCGTGCAATACGGGGCGGTCACGCAAAAGCATCCTGAAAAGCTGATCCTGGGCGTGCCCTATTACGGCGGGCACTGGAAGACGACCACCGCCAACCCGCGATCCGCCGTGGTTTCCTACGTTGGTTCCACCCGGTTCCGCGACACGTACGAGGAGTCGATGCTCTACGGACGGCTATGGGATTCCGTTTCACAGACACCCTGGTATCGCTGGCATGACGGGACGGACTGGCACCAGGTGTGGGCTGACGACGCCGAGAGCCTCGGCCTCAAGTACGACCTCGCCCGCCAGCACCGGCTGGCCGGCGTGGGTATATGGGCGCTCAACTACGACGGCGCGCGGCCCGAGCTGTGGGACGAACTGGATCGGCAGTTCCGCACGGGTTGCCCGCGGCCGGCCGATCTGGACCACGACGGCGACGTGGACATGGAGGATTACGGCCTATTCCAACGTTGCCTGAGCGGCCGCAACGTAGTCCAGGCCAGCCCTGCTTGCGCCGGCACCCACCTCGACCTCGATACCGACGTGGACGAGAACGATCTCGCCTTGTTCCTACAATGTTTCACCGGGCCCGGCCAGAAAGCGGCTCCGGGTTGCACGACCGTGCCATGATGAGGCGGGCAGGATGCCCGCCCCCGGTTAATCCTTCTTCAACAGTGCGCCCTGCCCCGGCGCGAGCCAGCGGCCTTCGCCGGCCCAGCTTGTCAATTTACCCGTGTAGTTGTTCACCTGCCGGCACTCGCCCGGCTGCTTGAACTGGATGTCGGCATACATCGAGCGATGCAGGTCCTTGTTCACCAGCATGACGTAGACCTCGCCGTCCGGCCCTTCGAACTCACCCATGAGCAAATCGCCGCCGGAGACGTTCGCCACGTGCTTGCTGTCGGCCAGACCCGCGCAGCCATCAGGCACGCTGGGATGATGGAAGACGCCGACGCTGCGAAGCTTGACCAGCGTAGGGGCCAACGCATGGATCTGCAGGTTCGTGCGCCGCAGCATGTCCCAGGTGGCGGTCTTCTCGCCGAACTGATCGAGCGGCGCCAATCGGTAGTTGCCGTGCAGCGGCGTGGTGTACGTGAAGTAGCTGATGCCCCGCCCGCCGTATGCCAGCGTGGTGAACGCCTGGAAGCGGAAGCCCCCTTCGTACGGCTCGGCGTAGTGGAAGTGAGCGTTGGACAACACGATGTTCCAAAACGGCAGCTGATGAGCCAGTGACGCCTTGCGAACGGCCTCCAGATTCTGGAAGTACTGGCGGCGCAGCGAGCCGTCGTTCATGAGCGCGTAATGATCGTAGCTGACGAATGGGGGCTTGACTGTCGTGATGAACCGCTCGAGGTACTCGTCGTACGTGGCCGTGCCCAGTTGCTCCGCAGTGGCGTAATTGGGGAACAGATTGATGTAAGGCCGGGCAGCTGGATCGGCCTTGCGCAATGCATCCACGTACACCGCCAACGCCGGGAAGAGCGCGGCATTGGGTTCGTCGCGCAGGTAGTAGCCGTATATCGCCGGGTGCTTGCCCACTCGCTCGACCAGCGCCGAGACCTTCTTCTCCACCGCGACCGGGTCCTCGGCGGGCCCGTCGTTCACGTGGAGTCCCGACACGATGGCCTTCAGCCCGGCGGCCTGCACGGCGTCGAGCGCGTCGACCGGCACGAATCCCGCCAGGTTGAAGCCGCACTCGTAGATGCCCTTCAGCATCTCGGCGTCGTTGGGAATCCAACTCCAGGGCAGGATCGCGAAATCCTCCGGGGCCACGCGAGCCGGGGATGCGGCCGAGACAAGTTGGGGAAGAACCGCCAGCACGCACGCGCAACAGATTAATCGAGTTGTCATGTTGGTCCCCTGCTTAAAGAGTTGTACTTGACCGGGCCAGGTTGCCCCGGGCCGGAACGCCCAGGCCTGCGGGCACTGGCCGGCGAAATGCCTATCTTACCGGCACCCGCGAACGATCTGCACGAGCAGATCAGGCCTTCGTTCTGCCGCGTCAAGACGTCTACAGGATGACCCCGCTGAGGATCAGCGTGGCGAACGTGAAATAGATGATGATGCCCGTGACGTCCACGATGGTTGCCACGAACGGAGCGGACGAAACCGCGGGGTCCAATCCCAGTCGTTTCAGGATAATGGGCAGCATGGCCCCGGTGATCGTGCCGACCGTCACCACGCCGATGATGGCCCCAGCCACCGTCAAGCCGATCATGCCGTAGTTCGGCCCGTACAGTTTTTCCCGACCGGGCCACAGCACCACGCGGGCGAAGGCGATCACCGCCAGAATCAGCCCCAGACCGATGCCAGACACCAGCTCTCGGCCGAGCACCTTCAACCAGTCACGTAGGGTCAGCTCGCCCAGGGCCATGGCCCGGATGATGAGCGAGGTGGCCTGCGAGCCGCTGTTGCCCCCGCTGGCGATGATGAACGGCAGGAAGAAGACCAGCACTTCGGCCTGGGCGATTTCACTCTGGAAGAAGGTCATGGCGCTGGTGGTAAGCATGCCGCCGATGAGCAGAATGCACAGCCACAACCCGCGCTTGCGGATCATCTGCAGGACGCCCACCTCGAAGTACGGCGCATCGAGTACTTCCACCGCCGCCATCTTCTGAATGTCTTCCGTGGTCTCCTCTTCGGCGACGTCCATGATGTCATCGACGGTGACGATGCCGACGAGCAGGCTGGTCGAATCGACCACGGGCAACACCGTGCGATCCAGCTCGGTGAAGAGGCGCACGGCCTCTTCCTGGTCCTGCTTGGCCTCCAGGGCGAAGACCTGCCCGTCCATGAGCTCCGACAGGGGCGTGGCCGGGTCGGCCAGGACCAGTTCTCGCAGCCGGATGTCATCGACCAGCTTTCCCTGCTGGTCGACCACGAAGATGAGGTTGAGCGTTTCCTTGTCGTGGCCGACCTGGCGGATGTGCTCGAGGACCTGGCCCACCGTCCAGTTGGAGCGGACGGCGACGTAGTCGGGCGTCATGCGTCGGCCGACCGAGTCCTCCGGATAGCCCAGCAGCGTGGTGGCAATCCGGCGTTCCTCGGGGCTCAGCAGCGAGATGAGCCGCTGCGTGACCTGCCCGGGCAGTTCCTCGAGCAGGGCCGTGCGGTCGTCGGGGTCCATCTGGTTGAGGACCGCCGCCACATGCTCCTGGCCCAGCTCCTTGAGCAGCGGCTCCTGGGCTTCGAAGGGCATGTATTCGAAGACGTCGGCGGCGAATTCACGCGGGAGAATCCGGAAGACGATGGCCACGTCCTTGGGGTCCATGTCTTCGAAGATCTCGGCCACGCTGGGGGCGGGCAGCGCGGTGAGCGAGCGTCGCAGAGCGGTGAACTGCCGCTCTGTGATCATCTCGACCACATCGGGACCGACCAACTGACCCAGCACGCGTGAACCTCCGCATCTCGCCGTCCGGAGAAAGACCTCAGACCGTCATGCAAAGTTCGGTATCATACCCATCCCCCCGCCCCTCAGGTAGGCGCAACCCCCAGCTCGCGGCAAAAATCTTCCTGCCGGTCATTCCGATTGTATCCCCCACCAATCCTATCGCGAGAAGGCGTATGCTACCCTGGCCTTGCGGGCGTGGAACTTTCTCGACGTGAAGACGGATCCGTGCAACGAAATAAACAGCCCGAAGCACATGGCCCCTCATTCAGGCTTCGTCATTCAGGCTTCCTTCGTCATTCGGATTTCGTCATTCGGATTACGCGTTCAGTCCAGCGTCCGGTGACCGAAGCTCATCGCCCCGGGGCTGGAACCGACGAGAATCTGCGGATGCAGGCGGGTCTTCCCGGCGAAGCATTCGCAAGCCTCGGCCAGCGCCTGATGAGCCTGAGGCGTGTCGGCCATGAGGACGGCCACGGTGCCGCCGCAGCCGGCGCCGGTGACCTTGGCTCCGTACAGCCCGCGGGCCGCTCCACGGTCGCGGATGAAGTTGACCAGCAGATCGGTCTCAATGCTGGCCATCCCGCAGCGCTGGCCGTAGCTCCAGTGCGAGGCGTACATGAGCTCGCCGGCTTCCACCAGCGCGTCGCGTTCCCCCGTACGGCGGGCCCGGGCCAGGCGCTCCATGAGCCGGTGCGTCCGATCGTTCTCGTAGATGTGGTGCTCGGTGCGCGACCGAACCTTGTAGATCCGGTCGGGATCGAGCAGGCCGTCCACATCGGCGGGAATCCCGAACCGCGCCGCGAAGTCCTTTCCCTTAATCTTCACGGGCAGCTCGTTACGGAATCGACGCACATACTCGTTGGGCGACACGTTGGCCAGGTACCCGCCGGTCGGATCACCGACGTCGCCGCTCTTTTTCACGATGCGATCGATGAGATAGCGTCCCAGCAGGCTGGACACACGATTGTCGGAATAGCGCTGGGCGTAGATGGGCAGCCGGCTGCCGATCTCCACACCGGCGAAGATGACCTCGTCAGGCAGCGGCAACTGACCGAGCACGTCGTCGGGCTGGCAGCGGATCTGCAGCAAGTGATCGGCCTCGCCCAGCAAGCAGGTCAGGTGATCGACGAGGCCAGGCTCGGCCCCCACCACCTCGACGTTCGCGGTGCGGCAGGCTTGCACGATACGACGAGCGTCGCACTCGACGCCCATCAACGTGGCGATGGCCTTGGCGGTGGCCACCTGAATGGCCGCCGAGGACGCCAAGCCCGCGCGGATGGGAATGTCGGACTGCACGACCAGCGTCACGCCGCCGGCCAGGTGCGGCACGTCGCCGGATTCGAGCATGCACAGCATCACGCCGGCGATGTGACGAGCCCACGGACAGGCGTCGAAGTGGCGCCCCAGCGCCGCCGGCATCAGAAACTGGCCGTCGGACTGATAAAACAGCGAAATAGGCCAGGAAAATCGGGCGGGTTCCCCCTCGGGTCGAGGGCTGGCGATCTCCACGTGAATGCGCTGATCGTCACGGCGGCCCGCCGCCACGTAGGCGGCCCGCTCGATGGGCATCTGCAACACGAGGGCGCCGCTGTAGTCCGCCATGCCGCCCATGCAGTCCAATCGGCCCGGTGCACGCGTGACGATCGTGGCCGGCGGCTGGTCAGCCGGCCACAGACTCTCCACCACCTGCACAAACCGCTCAAACCCGGCGGCCACCCCGTTTTCAGTTCCCGTAATGCCCACCGTCTCCCTCACCCTTGTTGATCGGCCGGTCATCGCAGGCGCAGCTTCAGGCTCGCCTACGTGCCGGCCCGGAAACTCGGCCTGTGAAGATCCCATCCCCGCGCGGTCTGGCGCCGCACCGGGCGATCATCCCTTCCTCTCGCGAGATCCCGCGCCGGGAACCCGCGCCTCTTCATGCGGTCGCGCCGCCTCGGACGAGCGCGGCGTCGGTCAACTCTCCGGCCCGTCGGAAACCTGCCGCAGTACGCTTTCCTCGACGTAAATCGGCGTGTCTCCGGCGACCCCCAGCGCAATGGCGTCCGAGGGCCGGGCGTCCACTTCGTACAACCGCCCGTCTCGGCGAATCACCAGCTTGGCATAGAACGTATGGTCCCGCAGATCGTGAATCACGATCTTGTCGAGCTCGCCCTCCAACTCATGGATCACGTTGGCCAGCAACTCGTGCGTGAGCGGACGGGCCGTGGTGATGTTCTTCACCCGGCGGTCGATGGCGTAGGCCTCGGTCAGACCGATTACGATCGGGAACTGCCGGTTGCCATCCCGTTCACGCAAAATGATGATTTGCTCCTGGCTCGTTTCGCTGATGACGATGCGAGCCAGATCCATCCGCACTTCCATGTCTATGCTCCGCTCGGGTTGCGAGCCTACCCACGCCTGAGAATGGTGTCAAGCAACTCCCGGCCGGGCCCGGAAAACGGGGACCAAACGCACGGAGTGTTCGGCAGGAAAAGGGCTTGACACGCGACGACGTCTCGCGCCCCGGCACCGGCCAGCCACCTAACCGGCGTCGCGTCACCCATCCTGTCCGGCTTACCGGCCGACCACCAGGAAAACGTTGTCGTGGCCGGGCACGACCAGATCGGCCACCTCCATCACGTCGCGGAACGACTCCTGGGCAGCCTCCAGATCGTACACCTGCTCGTAGACCCGGCCCGCCTCGAAGTAGTCGCGCGAGATCACGGCGTCGCCCATGATCGCCACCGTCCGGGAGGTCTCAGTGAGCAACAGGCCGGCCGAGCCCGGCGTCACGCCGGCCGACGGGAACAGATGCACCCGGCGAGTGAGCTTGTCGTCGGCCCGCTGCATCCGCGCGAGGATGGCCCGCTCCTGCTCGATCATCCGGGCCACGTCGCGGTCGACGGCCCCATCACCCGAATCCCGCGTCTGCTCTTTCATCGACGCCGCCAACTGATCCAGGTGCTCGCGGACGGCCGTGATCTCCGGCTCGTACATCATCCACGTGGCGTTGGGAAACAGCCCCAGAGCTCGCCGATGGACCGGCCGGAAATTGGTCAGAAAGACCATGTCGATCTGCTCGGGCTTCAGGCCCGTGCGCTCGTCGAGACGCTGGGCCAGCGGCTGCTCGGGCAGGCCGGGATCGACCAGGATGGTCGTGTTGCCATCACGCACGAGCGTGGTTGTGGAATGGCCCAGCCGCTTGGGCTCGTTCTCGTTCCAAAGCCGGTTTCGGCTCAGTGCGCCGATGCTGACGACGGTGTAACTCAACGACATAGGTTGTTTTCTCTTCGGATTGCTTCTCACCTGGTTGGTTATGGTCACGCTTCCAGCATGCCCGATGTCCCACGATCAACGTTCGCCCGCGCTCTGCGACTCGGACGAGCCGGCCCCCCCGCTGCGCGCGTGTACATAGCCGCGAATGGCCGCAACCAGCCCCGCGACGTCGTGGGGATCGGCTTCGACGGCTTCCGCGTAGCCGCGCTCACGAATCGCTCGCGTGGTCACCGGACCGATGCTGGCCAACTTCACATTGTAGAGCCCGCCGGCGCGCTGCGGCCCCAACAGGCTCAACAGGTTGTACCAACTGGACGGGCTGGTCAGCGTGATCCACCCGATCTCGCCCCGGTCGAAGCGGCGCACGAACTCCTCCGGCAACTGCTCGGGGCAGACCGTCCGGTAGACGGCCAAGTCGTCGCAGGCCGCTCCGGCGGCCGCCAGAGCGTCATTGAGCACGCGACGAGCGACCTCCGCTCGCAGGAGCAGGACACGCTGACCGGCGATCCCCTGCGCGACCAACGCTTCGGCCAGTGCTTCGCCCACCGCCTCGCCGGGCACCAGATCGGGCTTGATGCCGTAAGCCGCCATGCGGGCGGCGGTGGCGGTGCCCACGGCGGCGATCTTCACGCCCGCCAGCGCCCGACTGTCGAGACCCATCGCGGCGAGCCGTCCGAACGTCGCGTCCACGCCGTTGGCGCTGGTCAGAACGAGCCACGCGTATCGGCCGATGTGACGTAGCGCCTCATCCACCGCGGAGTAATCGACCATCGGCGCAAGGGCTATCGTCGGCGCTTCGATCACCTCCGCCCCCAGCGAGGTCAGTTCACCCGCGAGCGAATCCGCCTGACCGCGCATGCGCGTGACCGCGATCACCTGCCCGTGCAGCGGGCGGCGTTCAAACCATTCGATGGACTCGCGCATGCGCACCACCTCGCCGATCAGGACCAGTGCCGGCGGCTGGATGCCCGCGACCGCGGTCTTCGCCGCAATCGTAGCCAAATCGCCGATGACTGTCCGCTGCCAACACCGAGTGCCCCACTGGATCACTGCCACCGGCGTGCTCGACTTCATGCCCGCGTCGATGAGTTGGCGGCAGTTGCTGTCCAGCGTGCGCACGCCCATGTAGATCGCGATGGTTTCCATCCGCGCCAACGCCGCGAAATTCAGCGGACTGCCCCCGTCGCCATCCCCCGGGTCCGCGTGCCCGGTCACGAGCGTGAACGACCGGCTCAGTCCGCGGTGCGTAAGCGGGATGCCCGCCGTCGCCGGAGCGCCGAACGCGGCCGTAATGCCGGGCACGACTTCAAACGCGACGCCGTGCCGAGCCAGATACTCGCACTCTTCGCCGCCGCGACCGAACACGAACGGATCGCCGCCTTTGAGCCGCACGACTCGACGACCCGCACGAGCGTGCGCGACCATCGCCTCGTTGATCCGCTCCTGTGTCCAGGGCACGCCGCCTGGCGGCCCGGCCGACGCTCCGCCGGAACCGCTTCCGTGCGCCGGCCACTTGCCCACGAAAATACGTTCCGCATCCGGCCGCACCAGCCCCAGCAGTTCCGGACCGATGAGCTTGTCGTGCAACACGACGTCGGCCTGCGTCACGCGCACCGCGCCGCGCAGCGTGATCAGCGTACTGTCACCCGGCCCGGCCCCCACGAGGCTGACCGTGCCCGGTGACAACTCGCCGACCATGGACATCAATCTCGACACCTGCTGCCAGTCCATCTCCTCGATTCTAATTCCTGGCGAGACATCTTGCGATTCTGCCCCGCAATGGTCCCATCCCCCACCGGACTACAATGGAAAGACTCGCTGAACTTGTGAGCCTCCACGCTCGTCCGTAAACTGGGATGTCGCGAACGCTGCAAAGACTGTCCGACGGTCTGAGCCGGCCCGCCCGGCTGTCAGAAGCAAGGAATCCACACATGCGCAATGCCATGATTCGATACTCCCTCGTCGCCATGATCGCGTTGTCCGGCCTGCGAGCCGGCTCCGTGGCAGCTCAGACGACGACGCGCCCGGCCGGCGAGACCGGCACCCGCACGCTGCAGGGCAAGGTCATCTCCTTTGATGCGGCGACCGGCGACCTGAAACTGGCCTGGAGGCATCGCGGTGGACATGGGCAAATGGAGATCGTGGTCAAGGTCGATTCGCAGGCCCAGATACTCGCCGGCGGCAACCCGGCCACACGGGCCGACCTCCAGCCAGGCATTCAGGTGGCGCTGACCGGCCAGTCTAAAGGCACGGGTGTCAACAACCACTTCCTGGTGTCCAAGGTCGAGATCACCGGCCCCGCCGCCACGGCGCCCGCCCAAGCGACGACGGGCGTCGTGCATCCGGATCCACAGGTAAACGACATCCTCGACCGGCTCGAACGCAAGAAGATCGAGGATGTCGAGACGCCCATCCGGTTCACCAAGATTGACCCCATCCTGGAAGACAAGCAGGTCTTTCAGGGCATCCTGCGGTTCAAGCAGGACCAGCCCAACCCCCGCTTCTTCATCCGCTTCGACAAGTTCACGCAGGAAGGCATCACGCGTGAAAAGCTCGAATGGCACGTGTTCGACGGCCAGTGGTACATCGAAGCCCGCCAGAACACCAACACCATCGTGAAGCGTCAGATCGTCCGGCCGGGCGAAGAGATCAACGTCTTTCGCATCGGCCAGGGGCCGTTCCCGCTGCCCTTCGGCCAACGCAAGGCCGACATCCTCAAGTACTTCGACGTGAAGCTCGTGCCGGCAACCGACAAGGATCCGGCTAACAGCGTTCACTTGGAGTGCACGCCCAAGCCCGGCACGGATATGGCCGAAAAGTACGGCAGCGTGCACTTCTACATCGACAAGCGGTCGGACATGCCCGTGACCGTGCGGACCATCGAAAAGAATGAGAACGTCGAGGTCATGGCCGAGTTTCCGCCCGACCAGATCAAGCTGAACACCGGCATGGCGGCCAGCCACCTGAATCTGCCCGACCTGCCGTCCTACCAGGTGGACACCATCCCGCTGCCCGCGCCCGGCCCGCGTTGAGCGCGCAAGCGAGAGGATACCGCTGACTACTGTCCGTCGCTCCAAGCCGACCGGCATACTTCCGCGGCAAGCGTGCCGGCAAGCCCGGGCACGTGTTTACCGTGCACGAGATCGACGTGGCTCCGCGCTGAAAGAGCGCGAAGTCAGTACAGATCGGCGCAGCTTCGCCCCGAAGGGGCGCGAAGTGAGTAGCCGTCGGCGTTAGCCCACGGACCGCTGGCTCCAAGAAGGGAGTTAGTGCGAGCCCCGGAACGACGGGGCGAGAAGGTGCCGCACGCTAAACACGTACAGCCCGACTTGCGCAGCCATCGGTTCATTGCTGAGTTTTTCGAGTCATAGTGCCAAAGGCAGGCATTCCCGCACTAGGATGCAACACCAAGTGCCCGGAAAGGGACCGAGCGCCACGCATATCCACGACCTCACAAACAGGTGTGCGATGAATGCAACTGCCATGGAGAACGAGCCGCTGGGAACCGGTCGGCCGGAGCGGGATGACTCCGCGCCGTCGTCCTGCGAATCGCCTTGCCGCCCGGATTCGGAATCGAAAGAACCGGCTCTTCCATCGAAGGCCCGTGCGTTCCTGCGCAATCTCGTCGCGAAGAAGCGCAACCGCTGCCAACGCGCACTGGCGCACGTGGCGTCCGTGCTGCCCGGCGGTCCGATCGGCAATCTCTGCGGGCTCGCCGAATGCATGCCGCTCACGGCGGAGAACTTGCTCCTCTTCACCGCGCAGGGACTGTTTCCGCTGGAGTGGCGGGGGAAGCTTCGCTGGAGATCGCCGGAGATGCGCTGCATTCTCCCGCTGGACCGATTCCGCGTCTCGCCTCGCATTGCCCGGCTCGTTCGCAAGAAGATGTTCGAGATCCGATTCGACACCGACTTCGACGGCGTGCTGACCGGCTGCGCCGCTCGCGAGCCCACCTGGATCGGCCCTCGACTCCGCAAGACCTACCGCCAAGCGTTCGAGATGGGCGCCTGCCACACGGTCGAGGCCTGGCACGAGGGACAGTTGGTGGGCGGCGGATTCGGCTTGACCGTCGGGACGGTCTTCACCGGCTCCAGTATGTTCACCCGCATGAATCACGCCAGCAAGATCGCGTTCGTGGTCTTGACCGAGCATCTGATCGCATGCGGATTCACCTGCATGGATTGTCAGAACACCGCGTCGCATCTCACGCAATTCGGCGCCATTGAAATCCCCCGCGACGCATATCGGGCCCTGCTGGCTCGAGCGCTCATCCGTCCGGCACATTTCCTTCCGCATGGAGCAACACCGGGACAAGAGGCCGCATTGTGTACTCCCGCATCATCCGCAACGGGTCGACCGCCGGACGATGAGCTTCCGGCTTGCGTCTGAGGGGGTGAAATTCGCGCGTCAACAACAATGATGCCGGCAGGATCGATGGAATCGATTCGACAGGCACGTTGCCATTCGGCCGATCCGCCGAGTATGCTCCCGCCATGGAGCGGTTGTCGTCGTCTGAAATCACGATTCTGCTCCTGGGGCTGGGCGTGCTGCTGACCACGGCACGCCTGCTCGGGGAGCTTGCTCAACGCTGGGGTCAGCCCGCCGTTCTCGGCGAGATGCTCGCGGGCATTCTGCTCGGTCCAACCGTGCTCGGCACGCTCGCGCCGAGCGTCAACCACTACCTGTTTCCGGAAACCGGCGCGGCAGCGCTGGCGATGGACGGGTTCTCGACGCTGGCTATCACGCTCTTCCTTCTCGTCGCCGGCATCGAAGTGGATCTCTCCACCATGTGGCGACAGGGGCGAGCGGCAGCCATCATCGGCTTGGCTGGCATTGCCGTCCCTTTCGTTCTCGGCTACGCCGTGGCCGTCCAGCTACCGACATTCATCCCCGAGGCGCTGGCCAACGGAGACGCGGACGTACGACTCTTCGCCCTGTTCTTCGCGACCGCGCTGTCCATCTCCGCCCTTCCGGTCATCGCCAGGACGCTGATGGATCTGGCCCTGTATCGAAGCGACCTGGGCATGACCGTGATCGCTGCGGCCATCCTGAACGATCTGGCAGGCTGGATCATCTTCGCCATCATCCTGAGCCTCATGGGCACGACCGCCGGACACGCCGCGAGCGTCCCCGGCACTATCGCGCTGACGCTGGGGTTCAGTCTGCTCATGCTGACGGTCGGTCGATGGGCCATCCACCGATGCTTGCCATGGATCCAAGCCCATACCAGTTGGCCCGCCGGTGTGCTCGCCTTCGCGCTATGCGTGGCGTTGTTCTGCGCGGCCTTCACCGAGTGGATCGGCGTCCACGCCATCTTCGGAGCTTTCCTCGCCGGCGTGGCCATCGGCGACTCGCCGCACTTGCGTGAGCACACCCGCACCATCATCGGCGACTTCGTGTCGTTCATCTTCGCCCCGGTGTTCTTCGCCGGCATCGGCCTGCGCGTAAACTTCGCGGAGGAGTTCCACCTGCCGCTCGTGCTACTGGTCCTGGCCATCGCCTGCGTGGGCAAAGTGGTGGGCTGCGGCCTGGGAGCAAGATCGGCCGGACTGGCTCGCCGCGAAGCCTGGGCCATCGGCTTCGGCATGAACGCTCGCGGAGCCATGGAGATTATCCTCGGTCTGCCGCGCTGCAGTATGGGCTGATCGGCAAACCCATGTTCGTCGCGTTGGTGGTGATGGCCGTGGCCACCTCCATGATGAGCGGCCCGGCCATGTATCGCATCCTGGGCCTTCGCAAACAGCGGCGCGTGAGCGACTTCATCAGCCCGCGAGGATTCATCAACCCCATCATCGCCGACAACCGCGAACAGGCCATCCGCGTGCTGGCCGTCCCCGCCGCTCAGGCCAGCGGCCTGGACCGCGAGCGCATCGTCCGGGCGGTTCTTCAGCGAGAGGAACTCATGTCCACCGGCATCGGCACGGGAATCGCCATTCCCCACGCTCGCATGGAAGGCTTGAGCGGAGCCGTGGTGACGCTGGGCATCTCGCGGCACGGCATCGACTTCAACGCCCCCGACGGCGATCCGGCCCATCTGATCTTCCTGATCCTCACGCCGCTGGAGGACAACACGGCCCAGATCGAGATCCTCTCGCTCGTCTCCCGCCTGTTCCGGGATCCCCAGGTGCGCAGCGCCGCCATGCAGGCCGAGAACTACACGGAGTTCCTCGCCCTCCTGCGTAGCCACCAATCCTGATCGCAGGAGTCTCCGCTTTCGCTTCGTCGCCGCGCCTGGCTGGATTTTGCCGCCGGCCTGCATGCCGTGACCATCGTCTGGATTGCCGAGCGGTTCACGGACGAGCACCGGGCCGCGCTGGACTGGCTGAACGAGGCCACGCGGTCCGAGATCTCCTTCTTCGGCATCGAAGTTGAACTCGGGCGAATCGGCGACCCTCCCCCCGCTCCCAAGTTCAACGTGATGTCCCGCGCGTACGGCACGGTGCCCCCACTACCGGCCGGCTTGACGAAGATAAGAAGCTTCAGCTCGAATACTGGACGCAGTTCGCCGAATTCGTTCGGACCGCCGGCCGCACGATTAAGGCCGCCAAGCCCGCCCCTCAGCACTGGATGAACATCGCCCTGGGCACTTCCGGTGTGCGCCTGTCGGCAGTGGCCTCGTTCTACGACTCCGAGACCGGCAGCTACACCGGCCAGGAGGTGCGTGCGGAAGTTGTTCTCCACGACGAACATGCCAAGGAGTACTACGCCGCACTGGAAGCCCAGCGACCCCGCCATCGAAAAGGAGATGGGCGAACCGCTTACCTGGCACAACCCACGAGACAAGCAGATGTGCCGCATCTGGACGCGTCACAAGTGCAACCTTGAAAACCGCGACCGCTGGCCCGAGCAGCAGAAGTGGCTGCTGGAGAAATTGGAGCGCATGCACGCAGTGTTCGGGCCACGAATGCGTGAGTTGAAGCTGCAGATGGAGGAAGAAACGGCTTCTCAGCTGTGAGCTAGGGGCTATGAGCATTAAGCCGCTTCATTACCCCGAGGATTCGTTGTCACAGCGTATCCATCTGTTCGCACAGGACCCCCGGACATCACACGCACCACCGCCCCCATCCGGCCCATAGCTCACAGCTCATAGCTGACAGCTGAGAGCTGACAGCTATTCTGGACTTCCCTCCGCGGCGGGTCTAGATTGGACGCCGGTTGCTTGACTGGGAGGAGATTGCTGTGTCGCGAAAATCGAGGAATCGAATCACCATCGGTGACGTGGCCGCGGTGCTGGACATGCTGGCTCCGCCGGCGATGGCACAATCGTGGGACAACGTGGGGCTGCTGGCCGGCGACCGCTCGGTGTCGTGCAGCCGCGTGCTGTTGTGCATCGATCTGACTCCGGCGGTGCTGGACGAAGCAATGGCCGGCCCGTACCAGATGATCGTAGCCTATCACCCGCCGATCTTCCGCCCCATCAAGCGGCTGCTGGCCGACAGCGGCCAGACCGACGCCCTCGTGCACCGGGCGGTGGCCTCAGGCATCGCCATCTATTCGCCGCATACCGCACTGGATGCCGCACCGGGTGGAACCAACGACGTGCTCGCCGGCCTGTGCGACCTCACGGAGGTCGAGCCGTTCGAGTACACGACCGAGGACGGCGGTCAGTGCAAGATCGTGACGTTCGTGCCGGCCGAGAAGGTGGATGCCGTCGCGTTCGCCATGGCGGCGGCCGGCGCCGGACGCATCGGCGGCTACGAACTCTGCAGCTACCGCGTGCGGGGTGAGGGAACTTTTTACGGCACCGAAGGCACGCAGCCGCGCGTCGGCCGCCGCGGACGGCTGGAGAAGGTGCCCGAGATCCGCATCGAGATGGTCGCGCCGCGCGGGCGTCTGCCCGAAGTGATCAACGCCCTGCTGCGGGCGCATCCGTACGAGGAGCCGGCCTACGACATCTACCCACTGGCCGGCGCGCCGAGCTTCGGCATCGGCCGCACGGGCCTGTTGCCGCCCAAGACCACGCTGGCCGGCCTGGCCGCCAAGCTCAAGGCCCGCACGGGTTCGCGCGTGGCGGTCGTGGTGGGCCACGGCAAGGCGCGTCTGACCCGAGCGGCCGTCTGCGTCGGTGCTGCCGGCTCACTCCCGCTGGAAAAGCCTCGGGCCGCCGATTGCGACGTGATCATCACCGGCGAGATTCGGCATCACGAAGCACTCGCGCTGTTACGACTGGGCAAGACGGCCATCGCTCTTGGGCACTGGGAAAGCGAACGACCCGCGCTACCGTCGCTGGCGACCCGCCTCGGCCAAGCCGTGCCCGGCCTGTCCGTCCGCGTGAGCAGGAAGGACACCGGACCGTTCGCGTTGGCGTGACGCGGCAAGAGCATGAAAAAAGCCGCGGGTGCGAACGGTGCCGATCACTCGGCGGCTCGCTCGCGCTCGCGGCTCGTCAATTCGGGCTTGTCTCAAATGTCCTCGGTCGGACGCTGCTTCCGCAGGACTTCCAGTTCGTCGCGAAGCCGGGCCGCATCCTCGTAGCGTTCTTCTCTCAGCGCCCGCTTGAGCAGCCGTTGCGTACGGTGAATCGGATCCTCGGGCACGTGAGCGAGGATTTCCTTGCGAAGCGTCTTGAGCACCTCGACCTCGCCGCTCACTCGGTAAGCCTTGGGCTCACCGTAATTGCGGAAGAACTGCTTGATCCGCCGCAACCCGCTGTTCACGTGAGCCAAAGCGGTGCGGAACCGACGATGCTCCAGGGCAAGCAGGGCCTTGCTCCGGGCGTTCATCATGAGGATGTACGGGTGGTACTGCTCGAGAGCGTACTTGTCCTCATCCTCGTCGGCGAACTTGGCGCAGAGCTCGAGCACTTCCAGATTCCGCTGCGTGTCACGAGCCACCGCCTCGTAGTCTTCGAGCACGAAGTTGGCGAGGTAGCGATGGTAGTACTGGACGGCCTCTTCGCGGATCTCGCGGCACTCTTCCGAATCGAGCGTGAAGCCCAGATCGGTGCCGTTGCGTCGCCGGTACTCTTCGAGCCGTTCGAGGTGATGGTGCAGGAGCGACTCGCAGTTGTAGGGCCGCGTGCCGTCGGGCCGGCCGTCCACTTCCATCTGCAAGACACCGAGGTTGACGCGCATCTGGATCTTCACGCGCCCATCTCGACCGCGGATCTTGCGGACGCTGATGTGGCCGGGCTCATAGGGCCATTCATCGATGATCGGTGATAAATCCTTCGAAGACATTGTCTCGCCAGATCTCTGGCACCCCCGGTTGCCGTCGAGTCCTGCTCGCCGGAGCAACGCCTCCAGCCGAGCCTCCTGTACCCATAGATGATAGGCCTTTTTGAGAGGTGAATCCACCGCATCAGCGGTTGCCCGGTTCGCCGGACCGGACCTACCCTTTAGCGACAGCCTGACGGCGCAAGGCATGTCACGCGAGAGGGTTGTGCCCGGTCAGGCCTGGATTCCACCCAAACCCAAAGGAGCCAAGCAAATGCAACGCAAGCACCTCGTTAGAACGACCGCCTTGTTGTGTGCCGCCCTGGGAGCCTATGCCCTGACGCTCGCCCAGAATGCCGCCCCGGACTCGCCGCGAGAGGCGGCCAAGCTCGGTTCGGCGGCACCGGACTTCAAGCTTAAAGATACCTTCGGCAAGGAGTTCACGCTTTCTGAATTCAAAGGGCGGCCGGTCGTCCTCGAGTGGATCAACCAGGATTGCCCGGTGAGCCGAGGGGCTCACGAAAAGAGCAAGATGCAGGACGTCTACAAGAAGTACGCCGACAAGGGTGTGATCTGGTTGGGGGTGGATTCCACCTACAACATGACGGCGGAAAGAAATCGGGTATACGCCGCCCGCATGGGGCTGGCCTACCCCATTCTCATGGACACGGACGGGCAGGTCGGCCGGCTGTTCCAAGCCAAGCGAACGCCGCACATGTTCGTAATCGACAAGAGCGGAACGCTCGTCTACGACGGTGCCATCGACGACAAGAAGGACCAGAACTACGTGGCGGCGGCGCTTGACGACCTGCTGGCCGGCCGCACCGTCAGCAAGCCCAAGACCGACGCGTACGGCTGCGGCATCAAGTACGCTCCGGCACGGTGACCGGTCCGGTCCTTGCTTCATAACCCCGCGTCAGATCGGCGGCAGGAGTTTCGGAAGGGTTTTCGCCGATCTGACTGGTATGAGCCGACGGTTTTTCGCTTTTCTTCCGGCAGCGGGTTACCCGGATGCTCGGATCGGCCATCTGGGATTCTCCCTGTGGCTGATCGGATGTGCAGGGCTGGCCGGCTGTTCGCAGTGGCCGACCGCCCCCCAGCCCGAGGCCGCCTCATCGCCCGCGCTGCCTGCGTTCGTGTACCCGGCCGATCCGCCCGTCGTGTCGGCCGAGACGCTGCGAAGCTGGATCATTCGGCTGGACTCGGCGAAGACGGCGATCTGGGTGTTCGACGCCGCGACCGCTTCGGCCGACACCGCCCGGCTGCTGGCTGACTCTCGCGATGCCCTGCGGGCCAGACAAACAGCGTTGATCTCTCTTTACACCGGGCTGCCAAGCGACTGGGCTTCGCGGGTGGTCCCCCTGCTTCGATCGGCGGACGCCAACTTTCCTTGCGCGGTCATAGAGCCGGGTCAGGGGCCAACCATTGGGGTCTGGCTGGCTTCGCATCCCAGCGTCCCGCCGCCGGGCCTGTATGTGCTCTCGGCAGAGCGACGGGTTATCGCCCGAGCGATTGGCGACGAGGCGACCGTGCGGAATCTGCTCGACGGCTTGGCCGGGAATGTTCCTGCGTCCCAGCCCGGTGACACCCGGCCCCGATGGCTCGCTCGAGTGCGGATCGTGGAGCTGGCCGGCGGGCGCGTTCTCGCCCGGGCTGAGGCTGAGGCGGACGACCCGAGCCGACTCGCCCGGCTGATCGCGGTTGAACTGTCCAAATCGCTTCCGTCGCCGCCGGCGCTGGCCGTCGCTCCCGTGCGGCTAATCGGGCCGGCTGAGCGGCACACCAACGACTCAGGTATATTGTTCAGCCATCGATTGGGCGAGGAACTCGCGGCAGCAGGCTGGCAGAATCTTATTCCGGTTCAGACCGTGGATGAGATGCTGAAAGCGTCGGGGCACGGTCCCCTATCGGCCGAGTTCGATCCCGGCGCGTTGTCCGCCCAGACGGATTGGCAAGCCATTCTCGTGGGCACCATCGCAGTAAACGCCCCTCCGGAATGACCCTGGATTAACGCTGAGCCCGCATGGCCTTTCCGAGCAGGAGCGCGGTCAGCCCCGCTTCCAAACATAAAATCCGAATGGCCGGTGCCTTGCCAGTCCCGGACCGCTTGGTTACATTGCTGAGCTGTGAACGTTTGTTTCAGAAAAGGCGCGGTCCCATGCAGGAAAAAACGACACGTAACATATACAACGTTTGGGCCTACTTCTACGACATGTTCTGGCCCAGCATCGTTCACCGCCGCACGACCCGGGCCATCCAGCGGATGGAAATCCGCCCGGGCGAGCGGGTTCTGGACATCGGCGTGGGCACCGGCTTGGCCCTGCCCTCCTATCCCAAGCACGCCTCGGTGGTAGGCATCGACCTGAGCGAAGGTATGCTTCGCCGGGCCCGCCGCCGCGTGGAAGAGAGCAACATGACCTGGGTCAAGCTCGCGCTGGGCAACGCCCTGGAACTGCCCTTTCCCGACAACTCGTTCGACCACGTGCTGTTGAGCCACGTGGTGACGGTGGTGAGCGACCCGGTCAAGTTGATCGAAGAAACCCGCCGTGTGACCAAGCTGGGCGGACAGATAGTCATCATCAACCACTTCCGCTCGACCAACCGGATCGTCGGGACGATCGAGAAGCTGCTCTGCCCGCTCTGCCAGCATCTCGGCTGGCGCAGCGATCTCGGCCTGCAGGAGCTCGTCGAGCAAACCGGTCTCGAAGTGGACTTCCGCTACAAGCTCGACAATGTGGACTTGTTCCAAACCGTGTTCATCACGAACCGGCCTGCTCGCGAGGAGCGGCAGACGGCCGCAGCCTGACCGCCGCCCGTAGTCGCGTGTCGTTGCGCGCCCGGGGCCCGGCTATAGAGACCCGACACGACAAGACGTGCCGCAGCCCGGGGCGCCGGCGCATCAAGACCCCCTTGCAGCAAAGGTAATCTGATGTGGGTGCGTGACAACTTCCGAAGGAACGTGTTCGTTTCGGTGGTGGCGTGCGTCTGGATGGTCGGCTGTCACGACTACAAGTGGCAGTGGAGCTTCCAGTCGCCCGAGGACATGCAGAGAATCGAAGAGCAGGCCCGCCAGCAGCAAAAGCTCGTGTTCATCTTCTACAAGTGGTATCTCGACAGCGACGCCAATCGCATGCACGGTGACGTGCTGGCTGACAACGAGGTTGGCGCTCTGTTCTCCGACACGGTGAACCTGCTGATCGACAAGGCCGCCGGCCCGAACTACGAGCGCTATCTGACGAAGTACGGCGTGACCGCTCCACCGGCCTGCATCCTCATCGCCCCCGATGGCCGCTACAAGGTGCTCACCGGCTACGTGCCCAAAGAGCGCTTCATCGAGCTGGTCAAGGCAGCCCGCCGCGAACTGTTGGACAACCAGCAGCGTCCCGCACCGAGCAAAGTGGTGCCGTGAGAATGGGGGCTGGGGACTAGGGCCTGGGGGCTAGGGAAGAAGACCTTAGACCTGAGTCCGGAGGCTTGAGGGGCTGATAAGCTATGAGCTATGAGCTGTGAGCGGTGGGCTTGAGCCAGATATGCCGGCCGACAGCTGATAGCGATCCCCATCCGTGGTGCAAAAAGCCCTCTTCTTCCGCGGCTTCGTCAGGAGTTCTCACGGCGCGATTCGGGCGGGCCCGCACCGGCAGGCACGTCGCCCGCTTCCGTGGTGAGCACAAAGCGATCCAGTTCGAAGCCGTCCTCTCGCTGATAGAAAGTCACGGTATGCAGGCCGGGTGAAGGAATGTGAATGGTGATGGTTCCATTCTCGCCGCAGGGCGTGCCGCCCGAGTCACGCTGGGCACTGGTCCAAGCCCAATCGCCGGTTCCGCACCGTTGGATCCGCCGACCACTATCGGGAATCACGCCGTCGACGCCCACGTGCAATCCGTTGTCTTCGGTTCCAGTCGAATACGCGCGCACCCACACGTAGTAAGTGCCCGGCGTTTCAAACCGGATGTCGTAGCTCAAACTCGCGCCACCCGCGCCGTCGTGGTAGGAGCCGGTCTCCATGGGATCGCCGTGTGTGACCCGCATGTCGGGCAAGACTTCCATGTATCCACCGCCGGACGCGCCTTCGTGATAGCCGTCGGGATCGGGACCAGGTCCGGCAGCAGCACCGGCCTGCAGATACCACTCGCGCGTGCCGGAGACGTCGGCCTGCTTTCGCGTGTAGTGCTCGGCCTCCACCACCACCAGGCCGTTCCGTTCGATGTGCGGGCCTGATCCACTCGAAGCGCCCCCTTGGGTATCAGTAAGTCGCCCCTGACCTGAATCGCCACCTCGATTCTCCGGCCCTTGCGGGCATCCCAGAATGGCCGCACCAATGAACACAACACCCGACAACACGAACAGCTTGTGGCCCATGCAACGGTCTCCTTCGGGCGAAGTGTAGTGACGCCATACTCTCGCAGCCAACGCGCAGCCCGCGTTTGTGCGCATTTCGCAGCAATCAGTGATCGGCGGTGAATGCGAAGGAGGTGGTTCAGCCAGCAGCGTCGGGCGCCGGGCGGATGGTTCGGTAGTACGGATCCCACCAGACTCGCTGGAGCTGGGCGGCGAGTTCATCGCCGGAGGCGGGCGGAGCGACGCGGTCGTCCACGGCCTGGCGGGCGACGGCCAGCGCGATGCAGCGCGAGACCTCACAAATCCGTTCCAGTGGCGGCAACAGCGGCTGGTCGGTGTCATCGGTTCGCAATTCGCACGTGCACAGCGCGCGGCTGGCTGCCAGCATCATGCGATCGGTGATCCGGCGGGCGCGAGCCACGATCGCCCCAAGCCCTACGCCGGGAAAGATGTAGCAATTGTTGCACTGGGCGATGTGGATGCGACGGCCGCTATAGTCCACCGGCTCGAACGGACTGCCGGTGGCGATCAGCGCGCGACCTTGTGTCCATTCGATGAGATCGACCGGGCGGGCTTCGCTGAGCGACGTGGGATTGGATAGCGGCAGGATCACGGGACGTTCCACACGAGCGGCCATCTCGCGAACGACGCGTTCGTCGAACATGCCCGATCGGCCGCTGATGCCGACCAGCACCGTTGGCGCGACCTGCCGCACCACTTCCGCCAGTTCGATGCAATCGCCCTGGCTACGCTGCCAGCTCGCGACTTCGTCCGCCGGCCGTGCCCACGCCGCCTTGGCCGCGTCGACCCGATCGCGACCGGCGTAGATCAGCCCGCAACTGTCGCAGATCCAGCAAGCGCGTTTCGCCTGGGCCGCAGGCACGCCTTCCTCGGCCAGGGCTTTGACCACTTCTTCCGCGATGCCCAAGCCGGCCGACCCGGCACCGACGAGGACAATCCGCTGCTCGGCCAATCGCCCACCCGTGCGCTGCAGCGCGCAGAGAATGGCCGCCAGCGTCACCGCGGCCGTGCCTTGAATGTCGTCATTGAACGTGCAAAGTTGATCGCGATAACGGTCGAGGATGGTCCGGGCCTGAACGGTGGCGAAGTCTTCCCACTGCAGGATGGCATCGGGCATGGTGCGCTGGACGGCCCGGACGAAGGCCTCGATGAAGTCGTAGTATTCCTCGCCGCGGACGCGGGAATGCCGCCAGCCCACGTACAACGGATTGGCCATGGCCTTAGGGTTGTCGGTGCCGACGTCGAGGCATATCGGCAGCGTGCGGGCGGGATTGATGCCCCCGCAAGCCGTGTAGAGCGAGAGCTTGCCGATGGGGATGCCCATGCCGCCCGCGCCCTGGTCGCCGAGGCCGAGGATGCGTTCGCCGTCGGTGACCACGATGACATCCACGTCGCGACAGGGCCGATTCTCCAGGAGCTTGTCGATGCGGTGGCGTTGAAGGTAAGGAACGTAGATGCCGCGGGCACTGCGATAGATCCGGCTGAACTCGAGGCACCCCATCCCCACGCCCGGCGTGTAGATGATGGGCAGCATCTCGCTGAGGTGCGCACGGATCAACGCGTAGAAGAGCGTCTCGTTGCGATCCTGGAGCGAACGCAGGTAGATGTAGCGGTCCAGATCGTTCGAGGCGGCGAGAAAGTTGCCGTACACGCGTTCGAGCTGGGCGTCGAGGTTCGATTCGCACGTTGGTAATAGCCCGAGCAGGTTCAATTGTTCGCGCTCCTCAGCCGTGAACGCGGTGCCCTTGTTGAGCAGCGGGAAACGCAGCAGCGGCATGCCCCGCAGTGTGGTCTCGATCACGTTCGGATCCTGCGTCTGCCGGAAATAGTCCTGCATGACCGCTCCTTTCTGGCTCAGATTCTAGGGAAGGGGAGATGGAAAGAATGACGCGGAGACGCGGAGACGCGGCGACGCGGAGAAAAATCGAGAGAGAGATGGCCCCCTGCGGGCCGCATTGGCGTCGGACGGATCGGACGGCCGGTTCGGCACGAAGGCGGCGTTCTGGACGGAGGGCCGGCAGAACGTATAATGCTGATGCGACAAGAACTTGCGTTTGTGACCTGTTGCGAGGGAATTTCGCTATGCCGGCAGATGCCACACCGAAGCGGACCAAGCTCGAAACCGTCGAGCCGCTGGGAAAGCGCGTGCTTATCCGCAAGGATGAGGACAAGAAGCAGACCAAGGGCGGAATCGCCCTGCCCGACAACATCGAGATTCCCACGCTGACGGGGCGGGTGGTCAGCGTCTCGCATCAGATTGCCAACGACGAGGATTTCCCCATTGCCCAGTACGACAAAGTGCTGTTTAACCCCAAGAACTCCATCCCGGTGGACCTCGAGCCGGGCAACCAACTGTTCGTGGTGCCGATCGACGACGTGGTGGCCGTATTTCGGCCCGCCGTGTGATTGAAAAAACGACGCGGAGACGGCGACACGGAGACGTGGAGAGAAGACAGAACGCGGTTTGGGAGTGAGGGGCCGGGAAACGGAAACTCCGATCGCCACGTGGCCTTCGGCCACCATTCAAAGTGAGTTATCCGGCTCAAAGCCTACCGCTCATAGCTCACAGCTCTGCTCGGATTCGAGCACGTCGGGGTGTTGCCTCATGGAATCCTACTATCCACTGCCGCCGCGAGCGCTCATCGGCATGGTCCATCTGGCCCCCCTGCCGGGCAGTCCGGCGTCGGAGCTACCGCTCGCCCGCATCTGCGAGGACGCCTGCCGCGACGCCCGGACGCTGGCGGAAGCCGGGTTCACCGCCATCGTGATGGAGAACTTCGGCGACGCGCCTTTCCGCGCCACAACTGTGGATCCGCACACGGTGGCGGCGATGACACTGGTGGCCAGAGCCATCCGCCGCGCGGTCGATCTCCCGTTGGGGATCAACGTGCTGCGAAATGACGCGCAAGCCGCCCTGGCCATCGCAACCGTCTGTGAAGCGGCATTCGTGCGAGTCAACATCCACACCGGCGTGTACGCCACGGACCAGGGGATCATCGAGGGTCGAGCCGACGAGACGCTGCGATATCGCCAGCGGCTCGGCAGCCGGGTGGCGGTGTTCGCCGACGTGCACGTGAAGCATGCCAGTCCACTGCTGTCGCAGTCGATCGCCGAGGCGGCCGAGGAAGCGGCCTACCGCGGCCGGGCAGACGCGTTGATCGTCAGCGGCACCGGCACGGGCAAGCCAACCTCGCTGGACGATCTGCGATCGGTTCGGGATGCCGTGCCTGACCGACCTCTATTGGTCGGCAGCGGCGCGAACGTGGAGAACATCCGTGAGCTACTGGCGGTGGCGGATGGCGTGATCGTCGGCACGACAATCAAAGAAAACGGCCGCACGACCGCCCCGGTGGACGCCGACCGCGCCCGCACGTTCGTCCAGGCCGCGCGGGTGTAGACCCGCCGCCACGTTGTGGTGCACGCTCGCTTCCAGCGTGCACTGTGCAGGCAGGATGCCTGCACCACAATTCAGTAAGTGCACGCATGACGATAACGAAGGGGACACGCAGCAGATGAAACCCAGGCGAATTCACATCACGGCAGTCGGCAGTCCCGCGCGAGGCGAACTGCAGCGGTTGACGGCCGGTCTGGAACTGTCGCCGACCAAGCAACGAGGCAAAGCCGAAAAGAGTTTCGATACCGAGATTCGCCAGCTCGCGGCGCTGGCGAGCGAGGCGGTCGGCCCGAACTATCGCATCACCATCAATGCCGATCTGTTGACCGCGGAGGAAGACGACCGCAACGCCGGCCGCAACGACGACGAGGCGCGGGCGGCTGAGATCCAGTCGTTGCTCGCCGATGATGATGTAACCGCCCTGGTCACGCTGCGCGGCGGCGCGTGGTTCGTGCGTCTGCTCGATCGCATCGACTTCAGCGTGCTGGAGAAACGCAAGCGTCCCCTCCACATTTTCGGCTTCAGCGAGATGACGCCGTTGGTGAACATCGCGGGACAGTACCGCCAGGCGATCGGCCTGTACGATCTCGGCCCCGGCTTCCTGTACGCGGGCGTGAAGCGGCACGTGCAAATGAACATCGAGCGATACGCACGAGGTATCGAACTGAGCGCGGATCAGCACGAAGCGTTCGCGGCCGGATGGGCGCTGGCGCGGTTTCGCGCCGGCATGGCCGACTTCTTCCGCGACGTGGTGAGCATCGTCGAAGGGCTCGGCTGCTCGCGTGTGCCGAAGGGCCGGCTGCTGGCCGGGCGTCTGCCCGCCCGCAGCACCATCCGAATCGTCGGCGGCAACCTCAGCCTGACGCTTCCCATGATGGGCACGCCCTACGCGCCCGCGTTCGACACCACGGGCAAATGGCTGGCACTGGAGGAAGTCAACGAGTCGCCCGAGCAGTGCGACCGCATGATCGCGGGACTCAAGCACAACGGTCTGTTGGAGCGGGCCGAGGGCATCATCCTGGGCGACTTCCATAGCAGCAAGGACGGCGCGTTCGTGCCGGCCGTGGTGCGAATGCTGAAGTACCATCTGCCCGCGAGCCGCAAGACGCCCATCGTACAGATAGACAACTTCGGCCATATCTGGCCGATCGCCCCGCTGCCCATGCACCGCGACGTGATCTTGCGTCACACGCCCGCCAGTGGCGAGGTTCGTATCGAGATCCCGTGGGACGAGTGGACGGAAAAAGGCTTGAGACCTGAGACTTGAGGCTTGAGTAGCTGTGGGCTATGAGCCCAACGAAGCCAGCATTCGTCATTCGGGTTTCGTCATTCGGGCTTCAGCCGGCCTCATCTGGGGTCCCCAAGATCACCCGGCGGAAAGGTAGCGGCACGACTTCAGCGCGCGTGTCGGTGGTGGATTCGACGGGCAACACGGTGCCGGGATTGGCGTAAGCGACCTTCACGTAGCCCAAGCCGATGGTACCGCCGACGACATACGACTCGCATACACTGGTGACGCGGCCTACGGATGCGGGGGGCGAGGAAGGAACGTCGGGCGAAGTGTTTGCGTCACGGTCGCGATCCGTGGTGCTTGCCGCGAACAACGCGCAGCCCGGCTGAGCGCCCCCACTGCCGCTGAACCTGAGGCCGACCAGTTTGCGGGCGAGGCCGCCCCGCGACCGCATGCGTTCGACGATCTCCTGACCAAGATAGCAGCCCTTCACGTAGCTGACGGCACGCTCAATCTGCTGCGTCTCCGCCGGCAGTGTTTCCTCGTCGATGTCCTGGCCGTACACCGGAATGCCCGCCTCGATGCGCAGGATGTCGACGGCTGTCTGGCCGACGGGCCGGAGTTCCGGACCGCCGGTTGCGAGCAGTTGTGACCAGCACGCGGCCGCATCCTCCGCTTCGACGTAGAACTCGAGCCCGAGCACGCCGGCGAAATCGTGGCGGACCAACAGCCGCGGCCCACCCGCCAGTTGGACGGTGGTCGATCCGATCGACGCCATGCTGCCCGCCTGCCGGGCGCCGAGCGCGGCGGCGATATCGGCAGCGCGCGGCCCGAGCAGCGCGATCCGGCGAAACTCGTCCGAGCGATCCGTCACACGAACGTCTTCGGTGATGATATACCGTTCAAAGTGAGCCAACGCCTTGGCCACATACCGGCGGTCGATGTCGAACCAGATGCGATCGGCGAGCACGATGACGTTGCCGTCGAACAGAATTCGGCCCTTGACGTTGGTGGCGAACGCATAGTTGCCCTCGCCCGGCCCCAGCGTCTTGACGGCATTGGTGAGCAGATTGTGCAGCCAGGATGCCCGGTCGTTGCCGGTGATCTCAAGCAGTCCGCGACTGCGCGCGTCGTAGATTCCGGCGGCATTCAGGGCATGGTGGTACTCGGCCTTGGGGTCGCCGTAGTCGCAAACCGTCGGGATTCCCGCGATTTCGACGGTTCGGGCCCCCGCCGCGGCCGTGATCTCATCCAGCGTACTTGCACTCATGTCGCGTGTCTCCTGATTCACGATGGTATAGGCCGAGACCGTCGGTTCGGCCAGCGAGTCGGGGACGACCGGCACGTCTGTGTTGCCGGCATTCTGCGCACGCGCACGATGAAAACGCGCTGCCGAATGACGTCACCCGAGCGTGCCGCCACGGCGGTGGCCGGCCGTCGCCGGAGATGCCTATAGCCTGACGAGCACGGTGTTGCGGGGAATGCACGGCGGTCGCCGCTGCAACTCTTGTCGATGGTGGAGGCTCGCGTGGAGAACCAGGCCGAACAGCGAAACCAGATCCTGTGGCGAGCGGTGAAGAAGGGCCTGAACCAGTTGTTCACCGACGGGGCCATGAAGTCGGTGGCCGCCCTGTCGTTCTATCTCGCCCTGTCGCTGGCGCCGCTGGTGCTGGTGGCCATCGCCCTGTCGAACCTGGTGTTGACGGAACCGCAGGCCAGCCAGAACGTGGTGGCGCGGGCCGAGCGGTTTATGGGTCTCAAAGGAGCGCAAATCATCACCGGGATTATCGAGCAGGCGGAGGAGGCCGGAGCCGGCACGGCATCGCTGATCGCCGGCCTGTTGGTCGGCCTGTTCGGCGCGACGGGGGCGTTCATCCACTTGCAGGAGGGCCTGGACAGCATCTGGAACGTCCACCCGGGCAAGCTGGGATGGCCGGACAAGATCCGCGATCGGCTGGTCTCGGTGGGAATCGTGCTGGTCATCGGCAGCGTGATGCTGGCCTCGCTCTTGCTGACCGCCTTGGCCACCGCCGTGAACCTGCGATTGCAGACACGGATTCCGGGTATTGCCTGGGTCTGGCAGGGGCTGGATTTCCTCGGCTCGCTGGCGGTCATGACCGTGCTGTTCGCCTGCGTGTACAAGTTCCTGCCGCACATCCAGATCTCGTGGCGCCAGGTATGGATGGGGGCGTTCGTAACCGCCCTGCTGTTCGATTTTGGCAAGACCGCGACCGGCTGGTACCTGGGATGGACCGGGTTGGGCACATCATCCCAGGCGGCCGGCGTGATCGTGGTGATGCTCCTGTGGGAGTATTACTCGTCGCTGGTGATCCTGTTCGGAGCCGAGCTGACGCACGCGTATACGAAGCTCTCGGGCAAGCAGGTTCAGCCGACGGCGGCCACGAGCCTGACCGGCGCCGCCCCGCCGCGGGTGCCGTAATCCTCCTCGGAATAAACCTCCTGGACGGCCAGCGTCGAACGCACGCCGAGATCGTCGTAGTGCTCATCAAGCCAGCTCGAAGCGGCGCGATAGCCCACGTCATGCAGGTGCCGGAGAAACGCCCACTCCGCGTTCAGCTTGCTGGAGACCGACAGTGGCCGCAGCTCGTCCTCCGCGCTGATGCGGTGGAGGAACACGTCCTTGAATCGCTCCTGGTCGAGCCCCTCGGCGTTGATGATCCGCTTGAGATAGGCGATGGAACGCAGCTCCTTGATCAGGCTGGCATTGAACGTGATCTCGTTGAGGCGGTTGAAAATCTCGGCGCTGCGTTTGGGGATGTTGTCGCGATAGATGGGGTTGATCTGCACGATCACGATGTCTCGCGAATGCTCGTACTCCACCAGCGGGAACAGCGCGGGGTTGCCCATGTAACCGCCATCCCAGTAGGCCTCGCCGTCGACCTCGACGGCCTGGTAAATGAACGGCAAGCACGCCGACGCGAGGACCATGTCCACCGTCATTTCCTCGCGGCAAAAGATTTTGAGCTTGCCCGTGCGGACGTTGGTGGCCGCGACGAACAACCGGATGCCCTCGGCGTGACGGACGTGGTCGAAATCGATGAGCTCGCTCAGCAGATCGCGGAGCGGGTTCAGATTGAGCGGGTTGAGATCGTAAGGAGAGAACAACCGGGTGAGCAGTTCGGACCAGATGTAGCCGGGCGAGGTATCGAGCGTCCATCGGCCCAGCAGGTGATCGATGAGCGTGCGTTGAAACGGCGAGAATCGGGCCGCCCGGCTGACGCCGCTCCAGAATCGTTCGAGGGCTTTGATCGCGCCGGGCCGGCCCTCGCGGTCGAGCCCGTCGGCGAGAACGGCGGCGTTCATGGCTCCGGCGCTGGTGCCGCAGATCGCCCCGATCCAAATTCGATCATCCTGGAGAAGGCGGTCGAGAACGCCCCACGTATAAGCACCGTGAGCACCGCCGCCCTGCAGCGCCAGTTCGATGGTCTTGGGGTCGGCCATGTGAACATCCTCGGTATGGATTCGGCCTTCATCGTGAGGGCCGCTGCATCATACGTGCGGCGTCCGTCCGAAGCGCCGGCCGCCAGATGCATTGAGGGCCGGCACGAGCCGATAGCTGAGAGGCTCGCTTAGCTGAAGTTACTGAGTGGTTGTGGTGCACGCTTGTGGTACACGCTTCCAGCGTGCACTGAGCAGGCAAGATGCCTGCCCACCTGGGCGACGGGAAGCTCCGTTTGAGGACAAGCGCTTGCGTGCGCGCCCGGGCGTAATACAATGCTACCCGAACGCAGGAGAGTCACTCAAAGAACGGGAACCGCATGGCCATTCATCCAACCGCCGTCATCGACCGACAAGCCGAGGTCGACACCACCGTCCAGATCGGGCCGTACGTCGTGGTCGAGGGCCCCGTCCGCATCGGGGCGGGCACGAACATCCGCGCCCACGCGTATCTCAGCGGTTGGACGCAGATCGGTGAGAACTGCGAGATCCATCCGTTTGCGGTGGTGGGTCACTTTCCGCAGGACTTCCACTACTCGGGCGAACGCAGCTACTGCCGGATCGGCAATCGGGTGGTCATCCGCGAAGGTGCCACCGTCCACCGGGGCACGCAGCCGGAATCGGCGACCGTCATAGGCGATGAATGCCTCCTGATGGCCTACTCGCACATCGGTCACAATTGCGAGCTGGGCAAGGGAGCCAAGGTTTACAACAACGCCTTGTTGGCCGGGCACGTGGAAGTGGGCGACAACGCCATCGTAAGCGGCGCCTGCCTGGTACACCAGTTCACCCGGATCGGCAAGCTCGCGTTCATCGCGGGCGGAGCCCGGATCGGCATGGACGTGCCGCCGTTCTTCATGGCCTACGGCGAGTCCACGGTGGTCCAGCACAACATCGTGGGCATGCGGCGAGCCGGCTACTGCCCGGCCGACATCCGGGAGATCCGGCAGGCGTTTCGGACGCTCTACCGGTCGGGTCGACTCTTCCGGGCGGCGGTGACGGAGCTGGCCGGGACGGTCCGGACGCAGGCAGGCCGGGAACTGCTGGCGTTCCTCCAGGCCGAATCACGACGGGGCTTCTGCGCGGCGGGCAAGTCCAGCCGCAGCCGGTTACGCTCCGACGGCTCGTCCGATAGCGACGCCCTCGCCGGCGAATGAGCTTCCCGGCCGGCCGCCGACGTATTCTCATGCCCCCGCGGCGGGTAACGACCTTATTTACCAGCGATTTGCGCAAATGGTACCCCACAGGTGCTATTTATCCTTGAAATCGTACCCCCCAGGTACTATATTGTTTCGGGAAAGGCGTTATTCGTCTACTGAGGATAATGCAGACTCATGCTGGCCTTTACTCGCAAGACCGACTACGCCCTGATCGCGCTGACGCACCTGGCACAGCACCCGGATGAGTGCAATAGTGCCCGGGAGATCGCCGGCCGTTATGGCGTGCCGCTGCCCCTGCTCATGAACATTCTCAAGCAGATGACGCAACAGGGGCTGGCTCAATCGGTCCGGGGGCCGCGAGGCGGATATCGCTTGGCCACCTCGCCGGACAAGATCACGTTGAACGACATCATCGATGCCGTCGAGGGTCCGGTCCAGTTGGTCCAGTGCGTGGATTGGTATCAGAACAAGACTCGTGGCAAACTGAAGACGGGCTGCGATTTGATGGCGGCCTGTCCGGTTCGTCCCACGATTTCTCGCGTACACGCCCGGCTGGTGGAGTTCTTGTCGGGCGTCACGCTGGCCGACGTGGTGGACAACCATCACAAGGGACACACGGAAAACAATCAGGCGGAGGGTACCCACGGGACCGGTGCGTCTTACGAGCCATGTGGATGCTCGATGGCGCCCGCCGAGGGTTGCCCGGCCGCTGCGGGAGAAAGCACAAAGTGAAGCCGTTGATCTATCTGGACAACAACGCGACGACGCCGCTGGATCCGCGGGTGCTCGAAGCCATGATGCCCTACTTCCGCGAGAAGTTCGGCAACGCGGCCAGCCGAAACCACAAGTTCGGATGGGAAGCAGAAGAGGCGGTCGAGAACGCCCGCGAGCAGGCGGCCAAGGTGATCGGGGCGACCGGCAAAGAGATCATCTGGACCAGCGGGGCCACCGAGAGCAACAACATCGCCATCAAGGGCACGGCCCATATGTACAAGGAGAAGGGCCGCCACATCATTACGCAGGTGACCGAGCACAAAGCGGTCATCGATCCGTGCAAGTATCTCGAGCAGCAAGGCTTCGAGGTCACGTTCCTGAAGGTGGACAAGCTCGGCCGCGTGAACGTGGACGAATTGCGGGCCGCCATCCGCGACGACACCATCCTGGTCTCGATCATGTTCGCGAACAACGAGATCGGGACGATCCAGCCCATTGCCGAGATCGGGGCGTTGTGCAAGGAACGCGGCGTCCTGTTCCACACGGATGCGACGCAAGCGTACGGCAAGCTGCCCATCGACGTCGAGGCGATGGGGATCGACCTGCTCAGCGCGTCGGGACACAAGATTTACGGCCCCAAGGGCGTGGGCATGCTCTACGTGCGCCGCAAGAAGCCGCGGGTCCGCTGCGAGGCGGTCCTGCACGGCGGCGGTCACGAGCGCGGCATGCGGTCGGGTACGCTGAACGTGCCGGGAATCGTCGGCTTCGGAGCGGCGGCGGAACTCTGCGACGCCGAACGCGAGGAGGAAGCCAAGCGGCTGGCCAAGCTGCGGGATCGGTTGTGGAACGGCATCACCGAGAAGCTCGACGACGTGTACCGCAATGGCGATCCGGAGCATGCCTTGCCGGGCACGCTGAACGTCAGCTTTGCCTTCGTGGAAGGCGAGTCGCTGATGATGGGCTTTGATAATATTGCCGTGAGCAGCGGATCGGCGTGCACGAGCGCGTCGCTCGAGCCGAGCTACGTGCTCAAGTCGCTCGGCGTGGGCGAGGATTTGGCCCACAGCTCGATCCGCTTCAGCCTCGGCCGGTTCAACACGGCGGCCGAGATCGAACAGACGGTGGCCCAGGTGACCGAGACGGTTCAGCGACTGCGGGCGATGAGTCCGCTGGCTGAGCTGGCCGCCGAAGGCATCGACCTGAGCACGGTGCAGTGGGCGGGCCACTAAGTGACCGGGCGGGCGTGAGCGGCCGTGTGTGAAGCACAGCGGCCGCTCGCGGCAGCGGCTTTGGGTGAACCCAACGCATACGGACGGCGACGAGTGGCCGTCGTATCAGGAGTAAAGACCTAATGGCATACAGTGACAAGGTACTGGACCACTACAACCGGCCGCGAAACATCGGCTCGCTCGATCGCAACGCCCCCAATGTGGGGACGGGCATCGTGGGCGCCCCGGAGTGCGGCGACGTGATGAAGCTGCAGATCCAGGTGGACGAGAATGACCGCATCGTCGATGCGAAGTTCAAGACGTTCGGCTGCGGCAGTGCCATCGCCAGCAGCTCGCTGGCCACCGAGTGGGTCAAGGGCAAGACCATCGACGAGGCGCTGGCGATCAAGAACACGGACATCGTCAAGGAGCTCGCGTTGCCGCCGGTGAAGATTCACTGCAGCGTGCTGGCGGAAGATGCGATCCGGGCAGCGATCGCCGACATCAAGCGGAAGAAGAACGGGACCGCCAACGCCGCGACGGCACCGGCCGCCTCGGCATCTGCCGCCTCGGCACCGGCTGCCCAGGCCCAGAGCGGCGTGTAAGCGGAGCCTCGGGCGAGCGGAAGGCCGCCCGGCTTGGCGAAGTTTCGTCGAAGGAAACCGGAGCTGTCAGACAGGAAAACGGGAGAATACACGAATGGCTTTGAGTTTGACCGAACGTGCTGCCCAGGAAGTCAAGACCATTCTCGAGCAGCAGAAGCTGGAACCGGACAAGACCTTCCTGCGCATGGGGGTCAAAGGCGGCGGGTGCAGCGGCTTTACCTACTCGCTGGACCTGACCGAAACCAAGTCGGACCTGGACGAGGAGTTCGATTCCGGCGGCATCAAGATCATCTGCGATCCCAAGAGCTACCTGTACCTGAACGGGACCGTCCTGGACTTCAAGGATGAGATCATGGGCCGCGGGTTCGTGTTCAACAACCCGAATGCGACCACCAGCTGCGGGTGCGGGAGCAGTTTCACGGCCTGACCGACCGGTGGGTGCAGGTTTGGGGTGCCAGCGAACAGGCCTGCGATGGCCCGCCAGCGCGCGGGTCACGCAGGCTCTTTTGTTAGGCCTGTACAAACTCCCACGGGAAGGTGGATAATTGCCTTGGCGAATGCCGCCAGCGGATGCGGATTCGCAAAGGGGCGAGCATCCGGCCCGGCTGAGGCGGGCGAAACGCCCCCTGGATCGAGGACACCATGAGTGACAGCAAGAGCCGACCAGTGTTGTGTACGGAATGCAGCCAGCCGATGGAAAGCCCCATCTGCTGCGCGGGCTGCGGGGCCTTGAATCCGTTACCGCCTTCGCTGTTCACGTATTTCGAGCTGTTCGGGCTCGAACCGACGTACGAGATCGATCTCGGCGAACTTCGCCGCAAGTACCTGACACTGAGCCGTTCCATTCACCCGGACGTGGCCGGCCGAACATCCGACAGCCAGCGGGCCCAATCGCTGGCGTTGAGCTCGGGCCTCAATCGCGCGTACGAAACCCTGCGCAATCCGGTGGACCGGGCGGAGTACCTCCTGCACCTGGCCAACGGTCCCAGTGCCGCGGACGACAAGTCCGTTCCCGGCGAACTGCTGGGCGAAGTGATGATGCTCCGCGAGCAGATCGAAGAAGCCACCGAGGCGAGCGATCAGGACTTATTGGCCTCCACGCGAGCCGAGGTGTTAAAGCAGCAGAAGGAGACGCTGGAAGAAATCGCCTCGATCTGCCGCTCGGGCGACCTGAAAGAGCCGGCCACGCAGCAGCGGCTACGCCAGCAGCTCAACGCCGTGAAGTATTGGAACAATTTGCTCGAGAAGATTCCCCTCCAGGTGGAGAGCTGACGGCGGTTCGGGTTTGGGCACAGGCCGTCGCCCAGAGCACCAGGGACGAAGGATCGGGGACGAAGAACGTGACCAGCAACACGACCAACAACATGAGCGACATTATCATCGGCATCGATCTGGGGACCACGCACTCGCTGGTGGCGTACGCCGACGCATCGGGTCCGCATGTCATCAAAGACGAGAGCGGCGATGCGCGTCTGCCCTCGGTGCTGCGATTCGAAGATGACGGCCGGGTCGTGGTGGGCTGGCACGCCAAGACGCACGCCGTCGAGCGGCCGCGTTCGACGGTGTACTCGGTCAAGCGGCTGATGGGTCGCGGGTACGACGAGTTGGTGGCCAGCGGTGAGCTGGCTCACCTCCCCTACCGCGTTGTTCAGCGGGCCTCGGACACGCCGGGCCGCGACATCGCCGCCATCGAGGTCGGTGACCGGCTGCTGACGCCGCCCGAGTTGAGCGCCATGGTGCTGCGTGAACTCAAGGACCGGGCGTCGCGTTACTTCGGGCGAGAAGTCCATAAGGCCGTGATTACCGTGCCGGCTTACTTCGACGACGCCCAGCGGCAGGCCACCCGCGATGCCGGGCGAATCGCGGGGCTCGAGGTGGTGCGGATCGTCAATGAGCCGACGGCAGCGGCGCTGGCCTACGGCATCGGCTTGCGCGAGCAGCTCGCGGAAGCCTCGAAGAATACTGAGAAGACAGCCCATCGCGGAATCGCAGCGGGAGGGCTCAGCCTTCAGCTCGCCGGCGCTTGTTCATCGAGCGAAGGCTCGTCGAGCGAACAGTCACAGGACGGAAGCGACGCCGACGAATCGCTGGTGGCCGTCTACGATCTGGGCGGCGGAACGTTCGACATTTCCATCCTGCGGTTGTGCGCGGGCGTGTTCGAGGTGTTGAGCACGCACGGCGACACGCAACTGGGCGGCGACGATCTCGACCGCGAGATCATGGGCCTGATCTATCGCGAGATTCAGGATCAGTTCGGGCTCAACGTCGAATCGCCGGCGACGCAGCAGTCGATTCGGCTCCTGGCCGAGAACGTCAAGATGCGCCTGAGCGAAGAAGAATCGGCGGCCATCGAAATCGATCTGGGCCACGATCGCGTCTACCGCCGCACGATCAGCCGCGACGAGTTCGAGAAGATGATCGAACCGTGGGTGGAAAAGACGCTGAATTCCTGCCGGCAGGCGCTGCGCGACGCCAAGGTGCGTGGCAGCGACATCCACCAGGTCGTGATGGTCGGCGGCTCCACGCGCATTCCGTACGTCCGGCGCCGTGTGCAGGAACTGTTCCAGCGCGTGCCCTACACCGCGTTGAATCCCGACGAAGTGGTCGCGCTGGGGGCGGCGGTGCAGGCGGCCGTGCTCGCGGGCCTGGAGAAGGACGCCCTGCTGCTCGACGTCATCCCGCTGTCGCTCGGGATCGAAACCATGGGCGGGGCCATGGGCAAATTGATTCTGCGCAACACGCGAATCCCCTGCCAGGCCACCGAGCGGTTCAGCACGTTCGTGGACGGGCAGACCAACGTGAAGATCAACGTCCTGCAGGGCGAGCGTGAGTTGGCTCGCGATTGCCGTTCGCTCGGCGAGTTCGAGTTGCGGGGTCTGCCTCCCATGCCGGCCGGCATTCCCAAGATCCTGGTGACCTTCCTGATCGACGAGAACGGGATTCTGAACGTCTCGGCGGTCGAGGAACGCAGCCGCAAGGAAGCGAGCATCCAGATCGTGCCCACGCACGGACTCACGCGTGAGGAGGTGCGGCGGATGGAGCTGGAATCGTACGCCCACGCCCGCGAGGACATGACCGCCCACCGGCTGATCGATCTGCGCAATCAGATCGCGTTCGACACCGCCAAGGCCGAGCAGATGCTGGCCCGGGTGGGCGATGAGCTCGATCCGGCATACCGTAGTGAGATCGAGCAGGCCATGCGCGAATTGCGCCGGCTCGGCGAGAGCGAGTCGGATCCGGACGTGATCCACAAGGCATTGAACGATTTCGACCGCAAGACGATCGCGCTGGCGGAGAAATCCATCGTCAACGCGCTGCGATCAGACAACAAGGAGTAGAACATGGGCGGCCAAAACCCATACATCCAGGATGCGGAAGTCGAACTCCCGACGCAAAAGTACAAGATCACGTTCCAGCCCATGAACGTGACGGTCGAGGTGGACCCGGCCGAGCTGCCCTACGGCGATCACGGTTTGCCGGGCAGCATCCTCGACATCGCGCTCAAGCACGGGATCGAGCTGGACCACGCCTGCGGTGGTGTGTGCGCCTGCTCGACCTGCCACGTGGTGGTCCGGGAAGGACTCGACCATTGCAACGAGCCGAGCGAGGAAGAAGAGGACCAGTTGGACGACGCGTACGGGTTGACGCCGCAATCGCGGCTGGGGTGCCAGTGCATCCCCAACGGCAAGAAGGACGTCGTGGTCGAGATCCCGCAGTGGAATCGCAACCTGTCGCGGGAAGGTCAGCCGCAGGAGTAAGGGGCGGCGACATCGGGTGTCAGGGCGGGCTCGCTGAGCCGGGTCGAGCCGGGCACTGGGTGCTGCGTCATTGTCCCCCCTACCGGTTTCGCGGAGACCGGCGTTGACAGGGTTCTCGTAATCCGGAGACATGAACATGGGCGGTCTGAAGTGGACGGACAGCGAAGACATCGCCATCGCGCTGCACGAGAAGATGCCGGACGTCGATCCGCTCACGGTGCGGTTCACCGACCTGCACCGGTACGTCTGTGAGCTGGAGGACTTCGACGACGACCCCAAGGCCTCCAACGAGGCCAAGCTCGAAGCCATCCAGATGGCCTGGCTCGAGGAGCGACAGGACGCTCGCTGAGCCCGGCCGCGCGACCTTCCTACTCCCCGGGCTTCTGCATATAATGCGCGATTCGACGCAGCCGGGGACGCGCCTGTCGGCTCGGCCGCGCCGGCGAGGAACGCAGCATGAGCGAAGCTGAACCGAAATCGCGCAACTTCATCGAAGAGATCATCGACGAGGACCTGCGAACCGGCAAGTGGGACGGGCGGGTCTACACCCGCTTTCCTCCGGAGCCCAACGGGTACCTGCATATCGGACACGCCAAGAGCATCTGCCTGAATTTCGGCCTGGCCCAGCAGTACAAGGACAAGGCCCCCGGCGGGGCTCGCTGCCACCTGCGCTTCGACGACACCAACCCGGTAAAGGAAGAGCAGGAATACATCGACTCCATCATGGAGGATGTGCGCTGGCTGGGCTTCGACTGGGGCGAGCACCTGTACTACGCCTCGGACTACTTCGACCAGTTGTACGCCTGGGCGATTCAGCTTATCAAAGACGGCAAGGCCTACGTCTGCGACCTTTCGGTCGATGAGGTCCGCGAGTACCGCGGCACGCTCACCGAGCCGGGCAAGCCAAGCCCGTATCGCGATCGCAGCGTGGCCGAGAATCTCGATTTGTTCGAGCGCATGAAGAACGGCGAGTTCCCCGACGGCGCGCGAACGCTGCGGGCCAAGATCGACATGGCTTCGCCCAACCTCAACATGCGCGACCCGGTTTTGTACCGGATCCTGCACGCCGAGCACCCGCGCACCGGCCGCAAGTGGTGCATCTATCCGATGTACGACTTCACCCACGGCCAGTCGGATTCGATCGAGCGGATCACGCACTCGATCTGCACGCTGGAGTTCGAGAATCACCGCCCGCTCTACGACTGGTTCTGCGAGAACCTGGGCATCTACCACCCGCGGCAGATCGAGTTCGCCCGGCTCAACCTCACGTACACGATCATGAGCAAGCGGCGGCTGCTGGCGCTGGTCAAGGAAGGGTTGGTCAACGGCTGGGACGATCCGCGCATGCCCACGCTGCGGGGCCTGCGCCGGCGCGGTTACACGCCCGAGGCCATCCGGAATTTCTGCCGCCGCATCGGCGTCAACAAGTTCGACAGCACGGTGGACATGAGCCTGCTGGAGTTCTGCATCCGCGAGGATCTCAACCGCCGGGCCCCGCGGATCATGGGCGTGCTGCGGCCGCTCAAGGTCATCATCGACAACTATCCCGAAGGCCAGGTCGAGTACCTCGAAGCCATCAACAATCCGGAGGATCCGTCCGCCGGCACACGCAAGGTGCCCTTCTCCAAGGTCATCTACATCGAGCAGGACGACTTCCGCGAGGTGCCGCCGCCCAAGTACTACCGACTCAGCCCGGGCAAGGAAGTGCGGCTGCGTTACGCGTACTTCATCACCTGCACGGGCGTGACCAAAGATCCGAACACCGGCGAGATCACCGAGATCCATGCCACGTACGATCCGGCCACCCGCGGCGGCGACGCACCCGATGGCCGCAAAGTGAAAAGCACCATCCACTGGGTCAGCGCGCCGCACGCCATCTCGGCCGAGGTGCGCCTGTACGATTACCTGTTCTCCAAGCCCGATCCCGACGACTTGACCGAGGAGGAACGGGCGGCCGGCAAGGACTGGCGGGCGAATCTCAACCCCAACAGTCTCCAGGTCATCCAAGACGCCAAGATCGAACCGAGCGTGGCCAGTGCCATGCCCGGCACGTCGTACCAGTTCGAACGCAACGGGTACTTCTGCGTGGACCCCGACAGCAGCGTCCTGGGTAGCGGCGCGCCGACCAAGCTCGTGTTCAACCGCACGGTCACGCTCAAGGACACCTGGGCGAAGATCGAGAAAAAGCTGTGAGCTATGAGCTGTGGGCTCTGAGCTCTGGGCTTTGAGCCGGCCTTTGCACTCGGGATGTTGCCGATGCCGTAGAGCTGAGCGCGCCGGGACAAGCCCGCGGCCAGCGCTTACACCTGCAACAGGAGAAGTGCAGCCCCCATGGATCCGACTGGGCAAAGATTGTATAATCTTCGCCCAAGAGGAGGATCCCCATCATGTCCCAGCGCAATTCTCTCCCCAATACCAGGACAACTCGACGCAAGTTCATGCAGACCACCGGCGCGGTGGCGGCAGGCGTGGCTCTGGCCGGCGGATCGCGGGCCCGGGCCGCGGAGACACTGGCCAAGAACGGCGGCCCCCAAGCGGTGACGTTCCCGGCCGACCGCCACAAGGCCGTTCTCAAGTGGCCGCAGTACGATCCCGAGGATTTCGAGGTCATCCAGAAGATCACGGACCTCGATGCCGCGGACATGTACGACCACCTGCCCGCGATGGAAAAGGAGTGGAGCAAGTTCATTGGCGTGCCATTCTCGAAGAACCACAACAACGGCACGGCCGCGTTGATGAGCATGTACTTCGCCACCGGCTTCCCGCCGGGCACGGAGATCATGGTCCCGTCGTACACGTTCTACAGTGCGGCGGTGGCCATGCGCTTCTTCGGATACGTGCCCATCTTTGTCGACATCGATCCCAAGACGGCGTGCATGGACGTGGAGGATGCCGCCCGCAAGCTCACGCCGCGGACCCGGGCCATCGAGGCCATGCACTCGTGGGGCCTGCCGTGCGAGATGGACAAGATCTGTGCCTTCGCCAAGGAGCACGGCCTGCTCGTGTTGGAGGACGCCGCCCACGCACATGGGGCGTCCATGCAGGGCAAGCGCATGGGCGCCTGGGGCGACATGGCCATCTTCAGCTTCCAGGCCACCAAGCCGCTGCCCAGCATCGAAGGCGGCATGGGCACATACCAGAAGCGCGAGCATTTCGAGGCGGCATCGGTATTCGGCGAGTATCGCGACCCGCCGCTTCTGCCCGCCGACAGCCCCTACCGCAAGTACGTGGGCACGGCGTTCGGGCCGAAGTTCCGCATGCATCCAGTGGCCGGCGCGCTCGTGCGGCGGCAAATGAAAGTGCTCGACGCCCGCAACGCGATGATCAAAGCCCAGGTGCGCCGGCTCAACGACGTCATTTGCCAGCTGCCGGGCTTGAGCGAGCCCTACTGCCGGCCCGATCAGGACCGCGTGTACTACAGCAGCAACGTACTGTTCTTCGACGAAGCCAAGGCGGGCTTTTCGCGCAAGGCCCTGGTCGAGGCGCTCAAGGCTGAGGGCGTCAGCATCAGCTCCGGCGCCTACCCCGAGCAGCACAAGAACGCGATCTACAAGGAAGCCAAGTGGTGGCACCATCCGCCGGTCGTGCCCGATCTGCCCGGCACGACAAGGGTGAACGCCACCGCGATCAACGTCGGGCTCATGCGAACCGAGGCGCCCGAACTGGTGGACCAGTACATCAAGGCCTTCCAGAAGGTCTGGGCCCACCGCAAGGAGCTGGCCTGACGGTACACGCGCCGGCGCTACCCGCGGCGGGGGTAGATTCCCCTCTCGGTAGTTCCCGATAACCGAGACGATCCCAGCAAAGGCGGTGCACGCTTGCGGCGTGCACGCGCAGGCGGGATGCCTGCGTCTCGATCTCGCGCCCCGGCGCTTGACGCGGGGGGCCGGCGTCCGTACCGTTTCGGGCCGTGCGGAATCGGCGCTAGAATTGGCCGAGCGTCGTGGAGCGGCCGCGAGACGGACGGCACCGACACCGCATACAGGGATTCACAAGCCGTGCAAGAAGCGATCAATAAAGCCAACGTGCTGGTCGAGGCGCTGCCTTACGTCCGCAAGTACTACGAGAAGATCGTCGTGATCAAGCTCGGCGGCTCGGTCATGGACAACCCCGAAGCCGAGCGGCAGTTGCTGCAGGACATCGTGTTCATGAACTACGTGGGCATGCAGCCCATCATCGTGCACGGCGGCGGCAAGGAGATCAACGCGGCCATGGACGAGGCCGGCCTCGAGCCGCAATGGGTGCAGGGGCTGCGCTACACGGACGATCGAACGCTGGCCATCGCGGAGAAGGTGCTGTGCGGGAACATCAACCGGCGGATCGTCGAGACGCTCGAATCGCTCGGTTGTGAAGCCATCGGCCTGAACAGCCTGACCAGCTGTGTGCTCTTCGCCAGCCGGCTGTATCTGAGCGGCGACGAAGGCCGGCGCATCGACATCGGCTACGTGGGCAAGATCGACGAGGTGAACGCCAAGATCCTCACGCTGCTGTGCAACTCGGACACGATCCCCGTGATCGCCCCTATCGCCCGCGACAAGACCAGCGGCAAGCTCAACTGCAATGCCGACACCGCCGCGGGCGAGGTTGCGGCGGCGGTCAAGGCCGAGAAGCTGGTCATGGTCTCCGACACGCACGGCATCCGCGAGCGGCCCGACGATCCGCAATCGTTCCGGCCCACGCTGAATCGGGCGGAGATCCAGGACTTCATCGACCGCGGGATCATCGACAAGGGTATGCTGCCAAAGGTCCAGGCCTGCCTGCGGGCCCTGGACGCCGGCTGCAGCAAGGCCCACATCATTGACGGTCGCATCCCCCACTCGCTCCTGCTGGAGATCTTCACCGACCGCGGAGTGGGAACGCAGATTGTCCAGTAGACAGAAGACGGGAGCCAGGAGACAGAAGCACGGAAGGCAAGATCTGCTTTTCACTTCTGGCTTCTGTCTGCTGTCTTTTGTCTCCTGACTCCTGACTCCTGACTCCTGTCTTCTCTCCTATTTCAATCTGCTGCGGAGAAATTGCCCCGTATAGCTGGCCGGGTTGGCGGCGATTTGCTCGGGCGGCCCCTCGGCCACGATCCGGCCACCGGCGTCGCCGCCCTCGGGGCCCAGGTCGATAATCCAATCGGCCATCTTGATCACTTCGAGATTGTGCTCGATGACCAGGACGGTGTGACCCTTGTCCACCAGGCGTCCGAGCACGCGCAGAAGGTTGTCCACGTCGGCGAAATGCAAACCGGTGGTCGGCTCGTCGAGCACGTAGAGCGTATGACCGGTCGGCGTCTTGGCCAGCTCGGCCGCCAGTTTGATGCGCTGCGCTTCGCCGCCCGACAACGTCGTGGATGACTGACCGAGCGTCATGTAGCCCAGCCCCACGTTGTCCAGGGCGAGCAGAATCTGATGGATGTTGTCGAAACTGGAAAAAAACGGAATCGCCTCTTCCACCCGCATGTCCAACACGTCGGCGATGCTCTTGCCGCGGTAGCGGACTTCGAGCGTCTCGCGGTCGTAGCGGGTGCCTTTGCACACGTCGCACTCGACGTACACGTCGGGCAGGAAGTGCATCTCGATGCGCTTGGTGCCCTGGCCCTGGCAGGCCTCGCAGCGTCCGCCTTTGACGTTGAAGCTGAACGTGCTCGGCGAGTAGCCGCGGATCTTGGCCTCGCGGGTCTTGGCGAAGAGCTGGCGGATGAGGTCGAACGCGCCGGTGTACGTGACCGGGTTACTGCGGGGCGATCGGCCAATGGGCGACTGGTCGATCTGCACCACCTTGTCCACACGCGACGCGCCGATGATGCGATCGTGCTTGCCCGGCCGTTCCTTCGAGCGGTACAGCCGGCGGCGCAGCGCCTTGAGGAACACCTCGTTGACCAGCGTGCTCTTGCCGCTGCCCGACACGCCGGTGACGCAGATCAGGCCGCCCAACGGGAACCGCACGTCGATGTGCTTGAGATTGTTCTCGGCCGCCCCGAGGATCTGGATGGCGTTGGAGGGATAGATCTTGCGCCGCTTGTCGGGCAACGCCACCCCAAGTTCGCCGCGCAGGTACTTGCCCGTGATCGAATTGGGATGGTTGGTCACCTCCTCGACCGTGCCCTGAGCGATGATGCGGCCGCCGTGCGAACCGGCGCCCGGCCCCATGTCGATGACGTGATCGGCGGCGCGGATGGTGTCCTCGTCGTGCTCGACCACGAGAACGGTGTTGCCCGCGTCGCGAAGCCGGCGGAGCGTGCGGATGAGCTTTTCGCTGTCGCGCTGATGCAGGCCGATGGTCGGCTCGTCGAGCACGTAACAGATGCCCACCAGCGCGCTGCCCACCTGCGTGGCCAGGCGAATGCGCTGAGCTTCGCCGCCGGACAGCGTGACGCTCGGGCGGCTCAGGCTCAGATAGCCCACGCCCACGTCGATCATGAACCGCAGACGCTGCGTGATCTCGCGGACGATGGGCTCGGCGATCTCGTGCCGCTCGCCGGTGAACTTCAGACCGGCCAGGAACGCATGAGCCTGCTCGATGGTCATGCTCACCAGGTCATGAATGTTCGTGCCGTCTATGCGGACGGCCAGCGTCTCGGGTCGCAAGCGTGAGCCGCCGCAGCTTTCGCACGGCCGCTCGCTCAGATAGGCGTGCAGACGCTGCTTGACCGACTCGCTCTCCGTTTCGTTCCACCGCCGCTGAAGATTGGGCAGCACGCCCTCGAACTTCGCGCCGTACTTCTGCTCCGTCTCCGGCGTGGTGCCGAACATGAGGACGTTGCGGATCTCCTCGGGCAGGTTCTGGAACGGCACGTCAGGCGAGACGTTGAACCGCAGCGAAAACTCCGAGAGCAACTGACTGTAGATCGCGTTGAGCCGCTTGCCGCCGTGCCGCCATGCCTCGATGGCGCCGTTGGCCAGCGACAGCGTGGGGTCGGGCACGACCAGATCGGGATCGAATTCTTGCACGTTGCCCAGGCCGCCGCAGGTCGGACAAGCTCCGTGCGGCGAGTTGAAGCTGAACAGCCGGGGCGACAGTTCGGAGAGATTGGCCTGCGGGTGCAGCGGGCAGGCGTACCGGGTAGAGAAGACGACGTCTTCCCATTGATTGCGATCCTTTTCGGCCGCGATGAATACCGTCTCGTTGCCCAGCCTCAGAGCGAGTCCCACGCTTTCGGCCAGTCGGGCCGCGACATCCGGCTTGACCGCGAGTCGGTCCACCACCACGTCGATGTCGTGCTTGCGTTTCTTGTCGAGGCGAGGGATCTCGCGAATGTCGTGCAACTCGCCGTCGATCCGCACGCGAACGAAGCCCTCTTTCTCGACGTGGCGCAGGACCTCGGCATGTTCGCCCTTCTGGCCGCGAACCACCGGCGCGAGCACCATGATCCGCCGCCCCGCCGGCCAGGCCAGGACCGTATCGACGATCTGCGACGGAGCCTGCTTGTCGATCCGCCGGCCGCAGATCCAACAGTGCGGCTCGCCTACGCGAGCAAACAGGAGGCGCAGGTAGTCGTAGATCTCGGTCGTGGTGGCCACCGTCGAGCGGGGACTGGTCGTGCCCGAACGCTGCTCGATGGCGATGGTCGGAGGCAAGCCCTCGATGTGGTCGATGTCGGGCTTGGCCATCTGCTCGAGGAATTGCCGGGCGTAGGCGCTGAGCGTCTCCATGTACATCCGCTGACCTTCGGCGTGGATCGTGTCGAAGGCGAGCGAGCTCTTGCCCGAGCCGCTCAGGCCGGTGAGCACCACCAGTCGGTCGCGCGGGATAAACACCGAGATATCCTGCAGGTTGTGCTGGCGAGCCCCTTCGACGCGGATGTAGCGGTTGTCGTCAGACATTTCGGGTTTCTGGTCCCTCAGCGTAAGCGGTGCCGCACGCGGCACCGCTAAACAGCACCGCTGAACACGCCCCCAAACAAAGCGGACCGATTCAAGATTCGGAAACACACTGGAACCCTGGAGTCTGGCTCAGTGCGCCAACCTGTCAGGGTAGGAGATGGGCGGGAGCAATGCAAGGACCGGCCCAACGCGCACGACGCGCGAGCGGAGTCTCGTTCCAGAAGCGTGAAAACCCGCGGACTGCTATCTGCGGGTTTTCATCGCGCGAGTGAAGGGGTGTGTTTGCGTCCGATTCGCTACCTTCTCCCCCCGCCACCACGGGCGGCGCCGCCCCGGGCGATGCCGGCCCCACCTCCGCGGCTGAAGCCCCCACCGCCGCGTGAGATGGCACCACCGCCGCCCCGGCTGAAGCCACCGCGGGCGATCGAAGGGCTCGACCGTCCGACAGAGGGTCGCGGTGCCGCCGCGATCGAACGGCTGGGCCGCGGCGACGAGAAGCCTCTCGAAAAGCTGCTGGATCGCGGCACGGAGATGCCTCGGGAAGCATTCATGCGCGGCGAGCTGCCCGATGAACGAGGGATCGATACGGCCGGTGATCGACTGGCAATGCCTCGGGAAGGTGTCATCGAGCGAACCGTACCGGAAGATCTCGGCACGGTTGACCGAGTGATGGTCTGCGGGCTACGCGTGATGGTCTGCGGGCTACGCGACAACGAGCGCGACGTCCCGGACGGCCGCGTCACATTCACGGAAGATCGTGGCACGCTGGGTGAGACGAATCCGAACGTGTTACTGCCGCTCGCCCGTGGAACGCTGACCGACAAACGCGGAATGGACGCTGAACTGGTGCCGGATCGGCTCACCGCTCCACGGTTGAATGACCCGCGCGGAACACTTGCGGAACTGGTACCCGCACGGCCCACCGTACCACGATCGATAGTACCGCGCGGGATGCTTGCCGAGGCCGGGCCCGACCGGTTCACCGTGCCGCGGTCGAACGTGCCGCGGGGAACGCTCGCCGATGCGATGCCGGTGCGTCCCGGTATGCCGCGGTCGAATGTACCACGTGGGATGCTCGGGTTGGCCGTGGTGCCGCGGCTCCAATCGCGGGCGACGGACCGTGGGATGCTCGGCGAAGTGAAGCGGTCGATGGTCCCGCGAGAGCCACCGAAGCGGCGATCGCCGAACCGATCGTGACCGTATCGCCAGCCATCGAAGCCGAACACGCCGTGCTTACTGCCGTAGTGCGTGAAGAATCGCGGGTAGTAGCCGTGACTGAACAGCCCGTGCGAGAAGTTGTGATAGCGAGGCCAGAACGACGGAGCCACGATGAACGTGGAGTAGCATGGCCAATAGTACCCGCCGTAGAAGAATGACGGCGTCGCGTAACCGTAGTAGCTGTAGTACGGCGATCCGTAGTAGTCATAGTAGGGTGAACCGTAGTAGCCATAGTATGGCGCGGCGTAGCCGCCGTACCCCATCGCGTACGTGTCGTACTCGGGCGTCGTGTAATACGTGTTGTAGGTGTAGTAGTTGTTCTCGAGCGGCTGCTCGCCCGGCGGCGCGGTGGCCTCGGCCTGCGGCTGCCCATACGGTCCCTCATAGAGCGTCTCTTCTTGCCGGCCCGGCACGGCCTGTTCATCGGGCGGCTGCGTCCGCTGCTCCTGCTGCATCCGGGCCGCCTCCCGATAGAACGCCACCGCTTCATCGTACGATTGCCTGAATCCGTCGCGCCCGGTCATGGCGGTGCGAATGAAGTTTGCGGAAGCATCCATCGCGCTGGTGATTTTGGACGGGTCGGCTTGCTGGTCGAACCAGGCCAACAGCTTGCCTGCGGTCTGTTGGACGAACGGATCATCCGGCGACACGCGAACGGCTTTGGCTGTGTGCCCCAGCGCGGCGTCGGTTTCGCCGCGACGCCCGGCGGCGTCAGCCAGCACGGCCCATGCGGCACCGCGATTCGGATCCCGCTCGACGATTTTGCGGGCCTGCTGCTCGGCCAACGCCGGCATGCCGAACGTGATCATCCTCTCGACGAGAGCCGTTTCCGCAGTCAGATCGTCGGGACTGCTGCGGGCCGCCTCGGCATAGAGCGAAATCGCCGCCGACGGATCGGATGCCTGCCGCAGTTGTTCGATGAGCGAACCGCTCGACGCCGCAGGCTGCTCGCCAAGCCACCGGGACGAGGGCTCGGTCGAGGGAGGCACCGGCGGCGGAAGTGGCCGATTCTCTGAATTGTCAATCCGGGCTGGTGGAACATCGGTGTATCTGTTCTGCGCGTTGATCTGCCCCGCTGCCGCAGCCATGGTCGCAACAGCGATCAGTACGCGCGATGGCGTCATAGAGAACATGGCTTGTCCTGCCTCGTGCGTGGGTGGAGTCCACAATAGATTGTAGGGGCTGGGGGCTGAGGACTGGGGCCTGGGGGGCAGCCATCTTGCCCGCCTCATGCGTGAAGTTGCCCTCCATCCGCGGATGCGGCGGTCTGGAAGGGCAGGCATCCGCACGGCGCAAGAAAAAAGGCACCAGCGCCCGGCGACGGTGCCGGCACGCTGATGCCCCGGATGTCCAAGCGCTACGAGGTCTCAGTCGTTGCAGTGTGGATCGGGCTGGTTGCCAGGGCCGCTGCGGCAGCGCTGGAACGTGCCGTAATCGACGACGTCCACGTCGCCGTCGCCGTCGAAGTCGGCCTGCGTGCACACGGCCGTACCATCGTGAGCGAGGTCACCCCCGGCCGCACACGCCTCGAAAAGCTCGAGGTCGGCGTCATCCACGTCGCAGTCATGGTCGAGATCCGGCGCGACCTGAATGCATTGGGCGGCGGCCAGGCACGGGATGATGCCGGCGTGCAGATAAACGCCCCCACCGATCGTGCGGCCGATCACCGTTTGGCCGGCATTCTGGAAGGATCCGCTGGTGGCGTCGGTTGCCGCTCCGGCCGATACGGTCTGGCACGCGAATGCGACCCATCGGGCCGCCGGCGTGATCGCGAGCACGCCGATCAGAATGTAAGCTGACGTTTTCACATTCGCCTCCACAAGCAGTGGCTGCTCGAATCCTTCACTGCACGCCGATAGGCGGGACTACTGCAGACTGACCAGCACGAGCACCAAACCGCGTCCTTCGGCCAGCGACGACATGGCCTTGCCGAGAACTGCCCCCTGCGCCTTGCCGTGGTCGGTGACCTTCATGGCATGGCCAGGCACGGCCGACGTGGTGAGCAGATCGCCGGGCTCGATGGCGCCGGTGGATGCATCGCAGAGCACGTACACGCGGCCGGTCAGCGCGACCGGAGCGTGTCCGTCGGCGGCCGTGCCCTTCTGGCCCATGAGCATGCCGGGCTTCACGCCGCCCGCCCCACTGACCACGCCGGCCACCGTGCGATCGTAGGCCTTGCTACTGACGACCAGTTCGCCCGGACGTTGCGGGTGAATGCAGACCACCATGCCGGGGACGGCCTCAACCTCGCCCGCGGGAACGATGTTGAACTGCTCGGACAAGTCGCTGCCGCCGGTGATCTGGAGTTCCTGTGTGGTGATCCGGCCATCGCCACTGACGTCCGCATCCAGCGTGATGGTGGCGGTTCCGTCGGCTTTGCGAAGCTGGATCCAGCCCTCGCCGGTCGTGCCGAAATGTCCATCGAGCTCGATTGTCGCGGTGCCAGTGCCGTTGCGAAGGAGCATCTGCCCGCCGGTCCCGGCGGTTTCGGCAGCGAGCAGTTCGATGGTTTCCGTGCCGTCACCGTCAAACAGCGAGATTTCACCCGCAGCATCCGTGCTGTTGCCGTTGAGAGTGATTTTGGTCGCACCGGAGTTATTGCGGACGGTGAGCGTGCCCTGAGACGCGTTGAGTGCGAGACGGATGTCCTGCTCCGCGTCGTACAGATTGATCACGCCTCCGGTCGCGTATCCTTTGACGAATGCCCTCGTCCCGCCGGCCGGTCCATAGAGCGTCAACTCACCGCCGTTGTCCGAGAAGGGCGGGACACCCAAAAAGCCGCTGTTGCCCGCGCTGAGCAGAACGGTCTGCGTGTTGTCATCCTGATCGAACAACATGATCTCACCCCAGGACGGTCCCCAAAGACGAATCTGCTCGAGGCCGTCACTGCCGTACGTGCTGATCTGGCTGTTGGAGCCGGAGAGTTCCACCGACTTGGTGCCCGCTGCGGTTCGAAAGATCGTTAGGCTGCCGGCGGTGGACGACGTTCCCAGGCTGATGATGTCGTCGAGTTCCTCGCTAGCCACGCGGTTGACGCGGAAGGCGTAGGGAACGGCGGTCAGCGGCAGACGCGGGCTCATTTCCGCTCCCCCGTTCACTTTCACGCCCAGCCAGCGAGCCTTGCCGTCGAAGCTGTCGGCATTAACCGGCACCTGCACGTCGGCCACGCCGTTGGTCAATGCCACACCCGGCATAACAATGGGGCCCTGCACCAGCCCCGGACCGATGGCCACGCTGTACAGGTTGAACTCCAAGTTCACCGGTCCGACCAGTGGCGTGCCTACGCCGTCCTTGAGCAGAGCCTGGAAGCTGATCTTGCTCGAACCGGCATCGAAGATGGCCTGCGTGATGGCTCCGCCGCTCTCCTGGCCCGCCTTCTCGCCAGTCTCGACGACCGGCTGCGCTGGCTGCCCCTGCACCGCCGGTGCAGGAGGTGGCGCGGGAGCCGGCTCCGGTTCGGTCAGTCCGGCGTTAACCTCGTGATCGCTGGCAGTCGAAGGCGGTGATGAACCGTCCGCACGCGCAACCGGGACCGTCCCGGCCCAAAGCAGCAACATGGAGAACAGTCCGATCGTGCAGGTCTTGTACGAACGCAGCATGGCAGCCTCTCCCTTTCTCGTGGGATCTTTACTCCGTCGCCGCAGGATCAAAAGCCCAGATTCGCGGCGTTTTGGACAGTTTGAATGGACAGGTTCTTGGTTCCCGTCAGGTTGGCGGCCTCCGGATAGTTACCGCCCGGGAAGATGAGGATTCGCCCTGAACTGGGGGCCTGGTTGTACGCGGCCTGGAGCGTGTAGTTCGGGCCGGTGGTAGACTCGGGCACGTTGTTGTAGCCGCGAGCCACCCATCGGGTGTTGGCGACATAGTCGATGAGGAGCATTCCGCCTCGCCCGTAGATGTTGTCGTTGCCGGACGTGCCCCAATCTCGCCACAGGTCAGCCTGTTCGAGGATGAGCCAGCGAATCGCGGATGCGCCGTAGCCGCTGTGAGCGTCCCAGAACGTACAAGCCGCTCCCGCGCAGTTCGGGGTGGAACAGCTGGTGCCGGAGAAGCCGCCACCGTAAGCGATCGTGGTCGTATTGGTCGGCCCGCAAATATCCGGCAGCGTCATACCCGAGTTGCTCGGGCCTTGGCTGCTGTAATTGGCAATGATACCGGTCGTGCCGTTGGCCGAGTTCCACGAATTGAACGCGACCGCTCCGACGGAGATGACGTTCGGATGCGTCGTGTTGCTGGGCGAGGTCGTCGAACCGGCGGCCATGGCGTATTGGAAGCTCGTTACCGTGCCGCTGGAGTGCAGAAAGATTTCAAACTGCGACGCGCTCCCGCCGTCAAGATATACCGCCAGGTGAACGGTCCGATTGGCACCAAAGGGGCTGGTCCAGGTAAAGGACTCGAAGTTGCTGTTGCCGCCGTTGGTGCTGCTGGCCAGGACCGTCGTGAGATCCTGGTCATACAGATAAAAGTCGTAGTCGGAAGCACCCGCCCACTGCAGGAAGAAACTGCCGCCGCCGTTGGGAGCCACCACGATGTCGATGGTCTCGTCGTTGCCCGAGAACCCGTGCCACTTATCGTTGTCGGAATCGCTGAAATTGCCCTGCCAGTGTTGCTGGGCGCGGTTTCCGGCGGAGGTGAAAAAGAGGATGCCGGCGTTGGCGGCGGCGGTGGCGGCGGCACAGGCGGGGCCAGTGTTGTCGGCCCAACCGGTGTTATACCGGCTCATCGAATGCGTGATGATGTCCACGCCGTTGGCGATGCAATCGTTGACCGCCGTGCCGAGGTCGGTCACCGAATCGGTCTTGTAGAGCCGGTAGTTGGCCCCCGGTGCATGGTCGAACGCCGCCTCGACGCACGCGGTGCCGTGCTGCGTATCGTTGCTGTCCTCCCACGGGGCGGCGGCGTAGTTGATGGTGACCGTCCGCACCGCGGGCGGCGCATCACCGGCATTGCGAGCCATGGTGAAGTTGGCGAACCCGCTGTCGATCACCGCGATGGTCAAACCTGCCCCATTTTGCCCCGCGTCGCGATAGCTGTCGGAGTTCACGGCCGTCGCACCTTGGCCGCCCACATCATCCGGATAGCCGGGATCGGCCCGCTCCATGAAATAGCCGGCGGGCAACGCGCGAGCCAAACCGGTGAGCGCTTCGGCCGGAACCCAGAGATCCGCCCGATTCTGCCACGTGTTGGTAATCTCGCCACCGAGCGGCGCCACCACTTTCGGATCGATCGGCCCCGCACCGGCCGGCCCCACGATCTCGACCTGAATCTTGGCGTCGTCGCGCATTCTCAGGCCGCGGCCGGCCATGTTCTTCTTCAACTCCGCAATCGGAGGAGCCTGGTTGGTCGCTCGGGCAGCCTGGAAGATCTGCTCGGCGTGAGTGCCTGCGTCGTACAGGATGGATTGCATGGGCAGCGACTTGGCGGGATGCCGTGGCGGCACCCGTTGCAGATCTTGCCCGAACGCCATGGATCCACAACAGGCCAGACCGCTCGCCAGAAGCAGAACGGAGACAGTTTTCTGATGCATGCCGGAATACCACCCTCTTCAAAAGGCGACCGACAGATGTCGAAAGCGTAACCCCGCGGGAGAACCCCGTTTCATGAATGCCTTGAAAGCGTCCCGGCGGCTGGGGGAGGAAAACGCATGCAGACCGCACGAGATTCGGGGAAACAGTAGGCGGTGCCGCGTAACCCGGCCAGTACCGGCAGCAAATTTTTTCTGCTCAGGCTGGACTCTGCAGCCCGTGCCGATATCGCCCAAAGTGTCAGAATTGAGTCACGAACAAAATGTAGCGAACGCGGACGAGGGCGAAATCACGGCCTAACGCCGTGCTCGGCCGTGATCACCGAGTGGATGCCGCCGCGAACGCTCCAGGTGGTCTGAACCTGCATCCATTTGGGTTGGGTGCAGCGCACGAGGTCGTCGAGGATGACGTTGGTCACGTCCTCGTAGAAGATGCCGCGGCTGCGATACGTCTGCAGGTAAAGCTTGAGCGACTTGAGCTCGACGCACCGCTCGCCGGCCACGTAGCGGATGACGATCGTGCCGAAGTCCGGCTGGCCGGTCTTGGGACAGGTACTGGTGAACTCGTGCACGTGGTGCTCGATGAGGTAGTCGCGACGGGGATGCGGGTTGGCGAACGTCTCGAGCAGCATGAACGGATCGGATTTGTCGCTAGTCATCTCTACTGGTCCTCATCACCCTCGTAGACGCACCCCGACGAGCAGGTCTCGCGCACGACCAGCTTGCACAGCCCGGGCAAGCGCGGCTTGAGCCGCCGCCAAATCCAGCGGGCCAACACTTCGCTGGTCGGGTTCTCGAGTCCCTCGATTTCGTTCAGGTATTGATGGTCGAGTTGGTCGTGGATCGGCTCGAACGCCCGTTTGATGTCCGCGAAATCGGTGACCCAGCCCTGCTGCGGATCGACCGCTCCGCGCACGTGAATTTCCACCCGGAACGAGTGGCCGTGAAGCCGCTGGCACTTATGTCCGGCCGGGGCATGGGGCAGCCGATGAGCCGCCTCGAAACTGATCTCTTTGAAAATCTCCATACACCTACAAGATAAGCGATACCAGGGTCAGACTTCCACTGCTGGCATTTGTGGTGCACGCTTCCAGCGTGCACCGTGCAGGCAGGATGCTGCACCACAAAGCCACTGGCGGGCGAAATGCCCCCCCCAGAAAAAGGGGACTCATGGGATTCGCAGGATCTTGTGCAGTTGCAGGCTCAGTCGCCATCGCGGGTGAGCCAGGCAGTATTGCAGGGCGGCCTGCGTGTTGGTCTGGAGGTCCGGCCCATCCATGGGTTGGAGGAAAAAGTGCCGGAACGCAAGCGGCTCGAAACGCTCGGGCTCAGCCCCGGACTGCGGATACACCAGCTTGAGCTCGTCGCCCGATTGCTGGACGAGAGACGCACCGCCCTTGGGGCTGACGCAAACCCAGTCGATCCCGGCCGGGACGGCGAGCGTGCCGTTGGTCTCGACGGCGATTTCGAAGCCGGCGGCATGCAGCGCGTCGATGAGCGGCCGATCCAGTTGCAGGAGTGGTTCGCCGCCCGTGCAGACCACGAACGGACGACCGGGCTTACCGGTCGCATCCACTCGCTCGCGGCTCGCAGCGTCGCGGTTTATCGGCCAGGTGCGGGCTACGGCAACGGCGAGGTCCTCGGCCGATTCGAAGCGTCCGCCGCCCGGTCCGTCGGTTCCGAGGAAGTCCGTATCGCAGAACCGGCAGACGGCGGTGGCGCGGTCCTGTTCCCGGCCCGACCACAGGTTGCAGCCGGCAAACCGGCAGAACACAGCCGGCCGACCTGCCTGGGCGCCCTCCCCCTGGAGGCTATAGAAGATCTCTTTGACCGTATAGACCACTGGGATTGTCCGTTCAATTCGATGCGGACCGCCCGGGCGCGCTTCGTTGTCGCCCCCGGAAACACCTAATCGTCATAGGCGATCGGATCCGCCACGCCCGCCTCGCGGAAGCCCTTGCGGCGAAGCGTGCACGCGTCACAGTGGCCGCACGCACGTCCGCCCGGCCCTGGATCATAGCAACTGAGCGTCAGCGAGTAGTCCACGCCCAGTTCGAGGCCACGTTGGATGATCTGAGCCTTGGTCAGCAGGATGAGCGGTGTGTGGATGCGGAGCATCCGGCCCTGCTCCACGCCGGCGCGGGTGGCCAGCCGCGCCATCTTCTCGAACGCGTCGATGTACTGCGGGCGGCAGTCGGGGTAGCCGCTGTAGTCGATGGCGTTCACGCCGATGAAAATGTCGTCGGCCCCCAGGACCTCGGCCCACGCCACCGCGAACGACAGAAAGATGGTGTTTCGAGCGGGCACGTACGTGATGGGGATGCCGGTGGAAATCTCCCCGGCCGAGCGGTCGCGGGGCACCTCGGCATCGCCGGTGAGCGCCGAACCGCCGAACACCCGCAGGTCGATGTCCACCACCTGGTGGCGGGCAACCCGGAACGCTTCGGCGACCCGCCGGGCGGCGTCGAGCTCTGCCGCGTGGCGCTGGCCGTAACGGAAGGTCATCGCATAGGGCTCAAAGCCTTCGTGGACGGCAACGGCCAGCGCGGTGGTCGAGTCGAGCCCCCCACTCAGGAGGACTACCGCTTTGGGCCGATCCGATGCGTTACTGGTGGAAGTCTCGGACATAATGCATTCATGTTAGCCCGAGAACCCGTTGCAGTTCAACGCGGAACGCGGCAACCGTCTGCTGTCGGGATATCGCCTATCTGCTTGAGGCGGGCCAGACTGCTACACAACCGTACAACAGACAGAACGCAGACAACGACGAGATAGGCGACGCCGATGACGAACGGAAGGATGTATCCGCCGCGGACGAAGAGTGTCCGCTCGCGGCATGGGTGGACCGTGCCGAAAACCAGCCCCGCCCCCTCCCGGTGCGTTCGCTCGGCGAGCACGCGGCCGGCCAGGCCCTCGCAACGAAGGACTTCCTGTCCGACGAATACGAACGGGCATGCCCACAGCATGCCACTGGCGAGAACCGCTCTATGAGTTTGCGGGCCACGCACATGGCCAGTGCCAGCCATATCGACAGAACCAAGATGATCGCTGCGGCAATGAATCCGTGGATTTGAAACAACCAGCCCAGCCCCAACCGGTAGTACACCAGGCCCAGGAGTACGCCGCCAAGTCCGGCGTCGATTGGCGTGAGGCGCGGCAACCCGAGCAGGTACGGCACGAAGGCGATCCAGGCCAGCCAGTGCGCGTTCAGCGGCCAGTAGCATGCGGAGATGAGCAGACCGGAAGCCAACGATGCCGCGCAGGCCCACAACCACGTTGGCAGCGGTCGTTTTCGTTGTGATTCAGGATTGATCCGTTTCGCGAGGCGGGACGTCAAGGACGCCAGGAGTGATAGGGAGCCATTATTATGTCCCTCAGGGCATGGACCGACAATTCGGAAGAATCGCCCGGCTTCCACCTGTACTATGCGCGCACCGGCGAACAGGTTTCACGACTGTGGTGCAGGCAGCTTGCCTGCACTCCAGACGTTGGAAACGTGCACAGGAGTCGAGGCGGGCGGGACGCCCGCCCCCCGGATACGCGTTAGAAGCGAAGTTGGAGCGGTTGCTTGAACCGGGCGGCAATGCCGAGACGATCGCCCGAGCCGCGGCCGTCACCGAGGCGGTCGCAACGGACGACCTCGGCTGCGGCCAGAATCTGGACATCGTACGGGGAATGCCCCGGACCGGGCGGAACGATCACATCGATCTGGACCGCGGAGCCGACCTGCGGCCGAGGCGTTTGTTCCGGCACGTCCAGTTCGAAGAACACCCCGCCCGTGCTGATGTCACGCGTGCAGGAGCGAAAGGGCTGGACGACTCCCGCCATTCGGCATTCGAGCGGTAGTCGCAGCGTCAGCCGTTGGTGTTGACGCCGGTCGGCTTGCATTGCGTGTCCCTCACTCCCGGGCTGCTCCGCAAGCGCGGTGCCAGTCGTGCCACCGTTGACCGGCCGCTGGCGATCCCGTGCACATAAATCACCCAGAATCCTACAGTTGCGTTCGTCGGAGAGAATCACGCTCGCGATCCGGCCCACGTCTGCAAGCCCGGCGACTGTCGCTTTCGCTCAACGTCGGCCGCAAACGCGTGGCCCGAACGCCTCGTCCGGCCGCGAGCCGAAAGGATTCCGGGGTCCTCCGGCGCCGCGCATTCCCCGGCGTTCCAACCAAGAAAGCTGCCGAATCCGGGCAGGAAAGGCCGATAAAAAGGGTTCGAACGGGGCGAGACAGGGCCCCTGCGGCAAGGTACAATCGCCGCCGACGCTTGGGCGACACTCTCTCGCCTCGATTGCCGGTCGTCTGAGCCGGGTTGGGGAGTCCGGCGTCCGGTGCAGGGGAAGCGGCCGGCCGCAGCAGCTGCCGGCCCGGGAAAAATGGACGTTCGGTCGGTCACGGAGGACTAGCGGTGCTTTCGATTCGCGCATGGGTATGTGTCGGTCTGCTCTCGGCGATTATCATCAGCGGCTGCACGAAGCAGGAACCGCCCCCGATCGTCGAGCAGGAAAAGGATTATCGCAGGCCGTTGCCGCCGGGCGAGAAGGCCCTGGTCAAACTGACCGATCCGGCCATGTTCCCCGACTTCGGCCCGGGCTTTGAGCACAAGAGCGGGCTCGTCCAGGCGGCCATGTACAGTCTGGACTACCTCAACAAGCCTTCAAGCCAGCAATTCTTCCCCTACCTGGACATCACGCATGAACGGGCAATGCGCAGCGTGCAAGCGTTCCTCGACGTGCTGAAGGAGTCCACGTCGCCTGAGGACTTCGACGCCAAGATCAAGGAACGCTTCGACATCTACATGTCGCGGGGCTGCGATGAGAAAGGCACGGTCCTGTACACCGGGTACTACCGTCCCATTTTCGATTGCCGCCTTCAGCCGGATGGCGAGTTCCGGTATCCGCTCTATAAGAAGCCGCCGGATCTCGAGCAGGATCCCGTGACCGGCCAGTATCACGGCCCGGGCGGCGCTCCCTACCTGACCCGTGCACAGATCGAACACGGGGCGCTGGCGGGCAAGGGGCTCGAACTTTGCTATCTCCGCGACCGCTTCGAGGCCTACATCGTCACCGTGCAGGGCTCGGGCAAACTGCGGCTGCCCGACGGCTCGTTCTTCGAAATCGGCTACGCGGGCGACAACGGGCATGATTACAACTCGGTCGGCCAGTACCTGGTCAACAACGGCCTGATCGACGCCGAGGACCTGTCGCTTCAGGGCCTGATCGCCTATTTCAAAGCCAATCCCGACAAACTGGATGAGGCGTTGGCCGTCAATCCGCGCTACGTGTTCTTCACGCCGCGTTCGGGCGGACCGTACGGCTGCTTGAACGTGCCCGTGACCCCCTACTACTCCATCGCCACGGACAAGGACATCTATCCGCGAGCCTGCGTCAGCTACATGATGACCCATCTGCCCGCCCGCACGAGCGATGGCCGCATCACCAACCACCAGTACGCCGGATTCGCCATGGACCAGGACGCGGGAGGCGCCATCCGCGCCGCCGGCCGATGCGACGTGTTCCTGGGCACCGGGCCCGAGGTGGGCGAACTAGCCGGTCGAACCTACTCCGAGGGCCAGCTTTATTACATCTTCGTCAAATGACGATGGTTGTCGAGTGACGACGGAGATGTTCTCGCGAACGTGATTCACGAGGAGGACGGGTCCGGCGGATCCGTCCTCTTCTTTATTGGGGATGATCCTGCGACGACGACACGGCCTCCGGAAAGCTACCGGGTCATGATATGCGGGCGCACCTTCTTCTTGGTGTCGCGATGCTTGGGGGCGGTCTTGCGTAGCACTTTCATGGCCTTGTTCATGTCGGCCACTTTGAACACGCCGTTGGTCTTGCCGCCCGGAGCGCCGGTCGTGCAATAGGCATAGCTGATGTTGATGTGGGCTTCGGCGAGCTTGCCGCAGACGTCGGCCAGCGATCCCGGCTTGTTGGGCATCTCCACCAGCAGGACGTCCGTCTCCGTCATGGGCAGATTGAGTTCGGCCACGGCAGCCCGGAACTTCTCCACACCATCGCTGACCACCATGCGCAACACGCCGTGCTCGCTCGAGTCCATCATGGTCATGGCCAGCACGTTGATCCGGGCCTTGGCCAACTGGCGAGCCACCTGGGCCAGCAGCCCCGGCTTGTTCTCGAGGAAGAGCGAATACTGTTTGACCAACTGCATAAGCTACCTCCGCCTTTTGGCACATGCGGGCGCGATCGGATGACGTCCACGTCATGTATCCGCACGGGCTCAATGCCCGCAGCTCGTTGGTTCCGTCTTGTCGTACGTCCTTGTCCTGCGTCGGCTCGCTGATGCCGATCATCGCGGGCGCCGCCGATACACTTCGACCGCATCCAGCATCGCCTCGTGCGTAGCCGACGGATAATCCCACTCATCATCCGGGCCGACGATGTAGCCGCCCTCTTTACCGAGCTGGCTGATCCGCTCGTGCGTCCGCAAGCGGGTGGTCGCCACGTCGCCGGCCAGCAACGTCGAAGCCTCCACGCCGCCGCACAGGCAGACCCGCCCTGCCGTCCGCCGCCGCACGTAGTCCAGCCGGTTGCAGTTCGGCTGCAGCGGGTCGAGCACGTCGATTCCGACCTCGACCAGATCGTCGATCAACGGCGTGATATTGCCGCAGCTGTGCAGGATCACCAGCACGCCGGCATCATGGTAGCACTTCACGATGCGCTGAAGATGTGGCCGCACGAACCGATTCCACATTTCCGGCGAAAACATCATGGCCGAGTTCATGCCGTAATCGTCGCAGATCCAGGCCGCCTCCACGCCGATCCGCACATAGTGCCGCGCGATGCGTTCCTCGAACTCGCCGATGCGGGCGAACAGCCGGGCTACCCGCTCGGGTCGTTCGGCCATGGCCGTGAGCAGCGGCTGCATGCCCGCCAGCAGCCACGCCCGCTCGTAAATCGCGAACGGGTGCCGCCCCACCAGCAGTAGCTCCGGATCGGGTCGCAGGTGCTGCAGATCGGCAAACAACCGGGGGTCATCAGCGTCCGGCCACGTGACCCGGTTGAAGTCTTCCAGGTCGGCATCCAACGGATGGGCGATGGGAAAAGGCATCATGGCGGGATCGGGGCTTTCCTTGCGCCAGGTCACGCCCCAGTTGTCGGTCCACCGATTCTGGTCTCCGTGTCGGAAATCGCACGGATCGCTTCCCCAGTAGCTGATCCGGTGAATGGGCCAATCAAGCTTGCAGGGCAGCAATGCACCTCGCCGGCACTGCATGGCCGCGGTCAGTTCGCTTTTCGGAAAGTAGGATCCCATTTATCGGCCCGCAGGGTCAGGTTTTGCCTCAACCCTATTATAAGACAACTTGACGGCCGGCCGGTAACCCCTTGGGGGGCGGGCATCTTGCCCGCTTCCGAGGCGGGCGAGACGACCGTCCCCCTCCAGCGCTACTTGTTGGCGTCGCCGGCCGGCAGATCGAGCGTGCGGCGAATGGCCTCGATCATCCGCGGCGTGAACGTCTCGGCCAGAGCGAGGTTCTCTTTCACTCGCCCGAAAGGCGTGGCGGCTCGCAGCGACGGCGCGAGCACCTGGTCGATCCGCTCGTTCTTCAGCCGGCTGAGCGGTCCGACCTGCCATGCCCAGGTATTCTTGTACCCGTGCTGGCCGTACCAATCCTCCAGGGCAGTCAGGTAGCGAGCCAGTGGCGGTCGCGTATCCGCGCCCGCATCGACGGCCGCCGTCAGCTCCGCCATCGCCGCCTGGTATCGCAACTGGAACATCAAATCCCGCATGAATCGACGGGGACTGCCGAAGAGCAATCCTTTGAGCGGACCGGGCAAGAGCGATCCGTCGGCCACCTTCTCCAGCCGGTCCGCCAGCTCCCGCTGCCGGGCCGGTTCGTTCGAGCCGATGGCCTCCCAAGCAGCCAGGATGAGATCGCCCTGCCCGACGATCAGATCGTTGGCGAACTGCAGGTAATCGGCATCGGTCGGCAGCGGCCGGCCCGTCGCCCCCCGCGAGAATGCGAACGTGTTGGGCAACTGCACGCAGTGTGTCTGGGCATTACCCACCACGCCCCGCAACGCCGCCGCTCGGCCCGCGTTGTACGCCTGATCGCTGCCGAAGTTGGTGATGGGCATGGTGGGCTCACCTTCGATGGCGCCATACTGCAAGAGCAGCACCCGCTCTGACCGGCCGATGCGCCGCGCCCGCTGGACTGTACACGCAATGCCCCAGGGCTCGAGATCCTCCGCCTCGATCAGGCTCAGCGCTTCGTCGAATTCCTCCGGCTTGCCCCACTCGAAGTGGCCGCTTTCATAGTAGCGGGCGTAGGCCGGCCAACCCGCCCACATCCAGTAGATCAGCTCGATCCCGGGCCGGATTCGATCGAGCAGCTTGCGATGCTCAACCAAAAGAAACACAAACTCGGCATTGGTGGAGCCCGGGTAGCCTCCCGGATCGCTGTCGATGATGAACAGGCCATCCATGCCGGCCAGACGCGCGAGGAGTTTGCTCCGGCGCTGAATCATGAGCTCGACGGCTTCGGGCTCGGCCGGATTGATCCGGATATCGCTGTGAAAGAAGTGCCGATGCTCGAACGTGGCTTGCCCTGCCGTCGCACTGTCGGCGATGACGTTGGGACAGAGCACCACGTAAACCCGCATCCGGAACTCGGCGTGGGCCAGGTCGATCACTCGCGCGATTTTGAGGAGGTTTTCACGATCGCTCGGCGTGAGCGGCTCGGGCATGGTTTCGAGGACGGGCCAGATCACCACCGCGTTGAACCCCAGCCGATGCAATCCGTCCAGGTATCCCCGCCAGTCCTCCACCGTCCAGGTCCTCGCGGCATAGGGATGGTTGTACGGCCAGTGCTGGTGCACGTACATGGCCACGATGGGTTCGGCTTGTGTCGTGGCCTCCTGCGCCTCGGCCTTCAACAATTGAGCCTGCCCCAGCACGAGTGAGATCGACGTGATGAGGATGGTGCGGATGAACATGTCGGCTTCTCGCATCAAGAGACAACGCTTGGCGGTTGCGGCTGAGCGTGGAGATGGGATCGTCTTGCCTCGGCCGCGGATCCGCTGTGCCCGGTGCCCTACCGCCGCCGTTCCTTGGTCTTGACGTTGTGCATCTGGATCAGCATTTCCGGGCTTTCGGGCTGACCCGTGCGAGCGGAAAGGTACGCGGCCTGAATGGTGGCGACCACGGGCAAATGCTGCCGCAGCGTCCCTCGGAGCTGGCGCGGGTTGCTTCGAAGCGTGCTGAGGAACTCTTCGACCTGGGCCGCCAGCGTGCTGGCCGGCCGCTTCTGGCGGACCAGCTCGCGCTCGCCCGTGCGATCCTTCAGGTATGCACAGTCCTCCCGGACATGTACCGACCCGGTCGTACCGTACAAGTCGATGGAGCTTTCGGCCGGTCCTGTCGTCCACGAGGCATTGACTGTGGCCAACGCGCCGTTCGCGTAGCGGCAGACCACAGCCGCCGTATCCTCTGTGTCGTACTGGAAGCGGGTGCCCGGCCGCGAGATCGCCGAGCAGGCGGCATACACCGTGCTCGGCATGCCCATGGCCTGGATGAGCATGTCGATCAGGTCGTAGGCCCCGTACAAGAGCACGCCGCCGCCAGCCCGTTGCGAGTCGCCTCGCCAGTCGAAGTTCTCCTCCATACAGAACGTCACGCTGATGCGGGCCAGGAAGAACTTGCCCGCCTGGTCCAACCCCAGGGCGTCCGGATGCAGCGCGGGCTCGATCCCCCACGCTCGCGAGACGACGATCGGGCATTTGGCCGCCTCGAACGGCTCGAGCCAGCTCAGCGCTTCGTCGATGCGGCGGGAGGCAGGCAGGAGCATGTACGTGGGAATCTTTCGCTCGGCGGCGAGCGGCAGATAGTTGCCACGCATGAACGGCGGCACGGCAACGAACAACGCGTCCAGCGGCGTGCTGACGATGAGCGAGCGGAAGTCATTGTGGACGGCGATGTCGGGATGCACCTCCTTGAACTTCTCGATCCGGTTGGAGTGCACGCTGGCCACCGCCACCAGTTTGCACCAGGAACTGGCGATCAGGGCGTCGGCCAACTGCCGCCCGCCTCGGCCCAGCCCCAGCAATCCGACCCTCATCTGCTCCATGCGCGTATGCTACCGGCTGGGCGGCGATTCGACCAGAAACCCGGCGAGATCGACCCATTGCCCGACGGTGAGTTGTTCCGGGCGGGCCTCCAAGTCCCAGCGGCCGTCGGCGGCGACTCGCGCCAGCGCCGCGTCGTCCAGGAACTGACGCAGCGACCACTTCAGCGTCTTGCGGCGGTGGAGGAAGCAGGCATGAACGACCCGGGCGAGACTCGCTTTGAGTTCGACGGTCTGATCGGCCCGCACATCCAGCCGAACCATCGCCGAGTCAACTTGCGGGGCCGGCCAGAACGACTGGGGCCCGAGCCGAGCGATCCGCCGGCTGTCGGCCAGCGCCTGAGCATAGATGCTGATGGGGCCGTAGTCCTTGCCTCCCGCGGTTGCGAGCAGGCGATCGGCCACTTCGGCCTGGACGGTGAAACACAACGGCGAGACCGGGTCGCGACCGAGCAGCAGGTCCACGATCAGCGGCGTGGCCGCCTGATACGGCAGGTTCGCGACCAGCATCATCCGGCCGCCCAGCCGCTGCTGCCGATCGTGAAGCGTTTCGAGCACCGCCGCCGCGATCCGGCTCTTGCATTCGAGGACGTCGGTGTGCAGGAGCGTAAACCGATCGTTCCCGCCGAAGCGATCCCGGCAGATGCCGGCGAGCCCTTTGTCGATCTCCACGGCGACGACATGGCCGGCGACAGCCAGCAATTCTTCCGTCAGCGTGCCGGTGCCCGGCCCCACTTCCAACACCACGTCGTCCGGTCGAATCTCCGCCGCCTGCACGAGTTTGCGGATGAGATTGCCGTCTATAAGGAAGTTCTGCCCGAACCGCTTGAGCGGGCGTATTCCCGCCCCGTTGAGCAGGGCTTCAATCTGGCGTCGTGTTTGGGCCAAAGGTCCTCCTGTTCGCCACGCACCACCAAGGCTGCGCTTTACATTCCCGTTCTCATGGCCGACACTAATCCAGACGCGGGCCGGGATCAACACAGGGCCGGGTTCGGCAGCCACGAGGGCCGAAATTCGAAGTCCGAAATCCGAATGACGAATGACCAACAAGACCTGCAGCGAACGGTGAGGTGATGGAACGCAGCGACGAAGTGCTGAAACGAGCGGCGGACAAGATCGGCGTGAAGGCCCTCGCGGCGGAACTGAAGTTGTCGCCCGCCCTGGTCTACAAATGGTGCCAGCCTTTCGACCCCGAGGATCCCGATTCCTCCGGCACGCGCAACCCGCTCGACCGCCTCGCCCAGATCATCGAACTGACCGGCGACGTGGATCTTGTCAACTGGGTCTGCCATCAGGCCGGCGGCTTCTTCACGCCCAACCCGGAGGTCGAGCAAGGCCGCTTCCGCCGTGATCTGCTCATGGGCGCCCAGGGCCTGGTCAAGGAATTCAGCGACATGCTCGAAGAGGTCAGCCGAGCGATGGCGGACGATGGCGCCATCACGCCGACCGAGGCCGCTCGCATCCGCAAGCACTGGGAAGTCCTCAAGCGAGTGGCTGAGCACTTTGTCGTCTGCGCCGAGGCCGGCCTCTTCCACGAAGAGGACGCGTAGTAAGATGAGCTGTGAGCTATGGGCTATGAGCTTTGAGTCATCTCACTAACCCGGGGGCTCCACGAGACCATAGCGCGTGTCAGTTCGCGAAGGAGGCCCAGCCCCGCGCTCGCTGGAAGACATGAAGATTATCGGTCCGGCTCACAGCTCATAGCTTCATTGGCCGATCTCGTCGCTGCGGATGTTGTCGGATGCGGCGGATACGTCTTGGAAGCCGAATCGACCGTCGGGTCCGGCGCTGATGAAGATGGGTCGGCCTTGGTTGGCGGCGACAGCCTTACGGTGGACGGCCAGCGGACTGGACGCCGTGAGGCAATGCAAGGGCCTGCCCCACGGGTCGCGGATTGAGCCCCATGCACCGGCTGACCGGGCGGATTCCGCGGGCGCCACGCGCAGCACCGCCGGTAGCGTTTCCAGTCGAGCCCGCGCCGCAGGAACGCCGGCCATGAGCGCGAGCATGCGATCCACTGCGGCCGGATCCGCCTCGTAGCGTTCGGGCGACGGAGAATCTGCATCCTCATCCGCCGCCGCGGCGGGCCGCGCACCGGAGTCGGCATCCACCGGCCACGCACCGGTCTGCGCGTGGTATGCAACCAGCGCCTGGTCCAGGATCTCCATCATGGCCACGGCCTGCTGCCGCTTGAGGTCGTTGCGAATACCTTCGGTCCCCAGGCCGAGAGCCGCCAGCACCACGGCGAGCGCGGCGGCGGTCACCAGCGTCTCGCTGAGCGTGATGCCGCGGCGGCGAGGTTTCGTTCCGGCAGGCACATTCGCAAGAGCGACCATGCCGCAATCCTGCGTGGCTCGACCGGCCTTGTCAACCGGCACTCATCTGTCCGGCCCCAGGCCTCAGACCTCGGATCACGTTGACAGCCCGGACCGGTACGGCCATCCTATTGCCATCCGCCGGGGAAGTTAGCCCGGCAGCAACCCGACTGCCAAACCGAAAAGAGAGCATCATGGCCGAGACCATCCGCGCAGGAATGATCGGACTGGACACGTCCCATTGCAACGCCTTTGCCAAGATCTTCAAGGAGCATCCGGACTGGGGCGTCAAGGTCGTGGCGGCTTATCCCTCGTTCAGCCCCGACGTGGAGTCCAGCGCGAACCGGATCGAAGAGTACAAGAAGGTCATGGTCGAGACCCACGGGGTCAAGCTCACCGAATCCATCGACCAGATGCTCGAGATGGTGGACGTGGTGCTCATCGAGAGCGTGGACGGCCGGCGGCACCTGCCCGAACTAAAGGCGGTCGCCCCGTCGGGCAAGCCGACGTTCATCGACAAGCCCTTCGCCGCCAGCCTGGCCGATGCCAAGGAGATGGTCAAGCTTATCAAGCGGCACAAGCTGCCGTGCTTCAGCGCGTCGAGCCTGCGGTTTGACAGCGCGTTCCAAAACGTCCTGGCGGAAAAAGAAGAGAAGTTCGGCAAGATCCTCGGCGTGGACGCGTTCAGCCCCGCCCACCTGGAAAAAACCAACCCGGGCCTGTTCTGGTACGGCATCCACGGCGTCGAGATTCTCTACACGCTCATGGGCCCGGGCTGCCAGAGCGTTTCGTCCACCGTCACGCCCCAAAGCGAAGTGAACATCGGCGTCTGGCCCGGCGGCCGTCTGGGCACGCTGCGCGGCATCCGGGCGGGCAAGAACCACTACGGCGCCACCATCATCAGCGAAAAGGCGCCCCCCACCACGGTCACCATGAAGGCCGACTTCTATCCGAAACTGTGCGAGGCCATGGTCAAGATGTTCCGCACGGGCGAAGTCCCCGTCCCCATCGACGAGACGCTGGAGATGTGCGCCTTCATCGACGCGGCCATGAAATCCGCCCGCGAGAACGCGGACGACATCAAGCTGGATCTGGAATAGCTGTCAGCTGTGAGCTATGTGCTATAGGCTATAAGCCAAAATCTGCGCAATCTGCGGACGTTTGCGTTTCTACCCGAAAAACGCAGACATCCGTTCATGTCGTCTGCAGTGCGCGCTCAATGTCACTCCACGAGGAGCCCGAGCGCGGGCCGGCCGGAAGGGAACGAACCAGATCCGACATCGACTGTCGCTCCTCCTGACAGGCCGGGACCACCACAATCACTTCCACCTGATCACCTTCTTTGAGTCCGGGAGCGGAAACCTCAACCTTGCTTCCGGGGAGGACTCTGGTAGAGATCCGGTAAGATGTGTGGCTCATGTTGGGCCTCGGGGAAAGATTGTGATCGCTCGGGGCAGCATCGCGATAACCGGGCCGGAAGCTTGTTGCTCCGGCTGGGGGCTATATAATGGGTAACATGCTGCCGACGCGGACAGGGATGGAGAGCTCGCCCGTCCGGCTTCAGCGGGAGCCGGCGGTGATTCTCACTGCGCTGGTGGCGGCGCTGAACTTGTCGATCCTGGCCGGACGGCTCGG
>JAKPHF010000040.1 GCA_029550525.1 Planctomycetota bacterium | reverse complement strand
TCGCACGGATCTGCGCGTCGATGGAGTAGCCCTCGCGCTGCTCGCGGGACGATACTCGTGCCCAGGCCACCACGTTCATCCGTCGCCGCCCTCCCTTCGCAATCTCAGCAGCAACTCGCCCATTCGTTTGACGTTCATGAGGATCTCCACGGCCTCGTCCTCGCTGATCGGCCTGCCGTAGTTCGTGGACCACACGTCGATGGTCTTGGCCAGAAGCTCGTCGGAGATCCAGGCCATCGACAGTGGCCGCCGGTTGCGTTGCCGGCCGGTCGGATGTACCTCGTCCTGGCCCGGAAATCCAGTCGATTCCGAGGGAATCTCACCGGGTGGATCAAGCAGGCATGCGGTGGAACTGCGGCTGCTCATTCGCCCACCCACCCTGCCAGGCCGGTCTCCCGGAAATGCTCACGCAGTTGCTTCACAATGCGGTTGACCGTGTGCCAGCCGCAGCCCAGTTCGCGGGCGATCTCCTGCCTGGTCATGCCGCCGGCCAAGCCTTGGCAAACGGCCTGCTCCCGAGGGGGCAGTCCGGCCACGATGCTGCCCACGTCGATGGCTTGCATGTCGACTTCGTCGGGGCTGAACTCAGAGACTTCCTCGCCCATTCGCTCCAGGCGCGCCTGGTAGCGTTTCGCTGACCGCTTCATCTTCCGCAGGTGGTGGTCGATGACCGTGGTCAGGGCCGTGCTCTCGGTCGCGCCGTCGGCGTGTTCAGGGTCGTATTCGAAGTCGAGCAGTTCGAGGACCAGCTCCTGAAGCACGTCGGGAAGCTGATACGCCCGGAACTTCAGAAGCTTGGCGCGCGTGATGATGAGATCGACTTTCCACCGTTCAATGACTCCGTCGTAGCTGGGCATATCCATGTGTCTGGCCCTCTGGTTCGTGAATACTGCTGCCGCGCCGAGACACTCCCGGCGTCACGAACACAGCTTTGCGGAGCCATCCGGGTCACTTCTCTAGGCCAGCAGATGTGGGCTGAAACACATGTGGGTGAGCTTCTGCGCGCAGATGGGCACAGATCTGTGACCCCGTAACACAGAAAACCACACATATGTGTTTACGGGGTCACGGCGAGATTTCGGGCCGAGCGGGTAATCACTCTACGGGCGGCCAGTGGTGTCACGGCCCGCCCCGAACAAGGGAGCCCGCAATGACGACAGCCGACCACAAGGACCTGACGATTGATCTCGGCGTGCTGATCGCCGAGCCGGCGGACGTATACCACGCCAAGGCGAAGGATTTCCTGAGCGCCCACGCGCTGAACGAGTTCCGGCGCTGTCCCCTGCTGTACCGCAAGAAGGAACTCGGCCTGGTGCCGGAGCGGGACACGACCGCGTACCTCATGGGCCGGGCGGCGCACACGCTGATCCTCGAAGGCCGGCAGCGATACGAGCGCGAATTCGCGGTCGGCGGACCCATCAACCCGCGGACCGGCCAGCCGTTCGGTTCACAGACGAAAGCGTTCGCCGAGTGGGCGGAACGACAGGGGCGCCCCGTCCTCAGTGATACGCAGGCCGCAACGATCGAGCAGATGGCGGCCGCAGTGCAGGAACACATCTACGCCCGTGAACTGCTCGCCGAGGGCGTGGCCGAGGGGGTGGTTCGTTGCGAGTACGGAGGGCACCGCTGCCAGGCGCGGATCGACTGGATCAATCCCGTCGAGAGTCGCGGCATCGTCGATCTGAAAACGGCCGACGAGATCGATTCATTCGAGCTTTCGATGCGCGCGTTCGGCTATCTGCATCAGGTCGCGTTCTACCGCGCCCTGGTCTCCCAGGCTTCGGGCCACGTTCTGCCAGTGCACATCGTCGCGGTCGAAAAGCGGGAGCCGTACCGCTGCGGCGTCTGGCAGGTCACGCCCGAGGTGCTTGACCAGGCGCAGCGCGAGAACGAGGAAGCGATGACCGACCTGCGGCGCTGCCGCGAGACGGGCGACTGGTTCACGCGCTACGAGTCGATGCGGCTGGTCGATCGACTGTGAGCCCGGGCCCGGGGCCGGACCGCCGAAGCGTCCCGGCCACGGAGGGCAAGGCGGGACCGGGCGCGGCCCCGGACCCGGACGCACAGAGAACGAAGTGATCTTACGACGAAGGAGAACGATCTGATGAAACTGCTGGAACAGGTGCAACGGGGGCGCGTGGCGGCGCCACGCCGCACGCTTCTGTACGGAGTGCACGGCGTTGGCAAGAGCACGTTCGGCTCGATGGCCGAGGCCCCGATCTTCATCCAGACCGAGGACGGCCTGACCGACATCGACTGCCAGCGTCTTCCCCTGGCTGGGAAGTACGCCGACGTGATCGCGGCCCTGGGCGAGCTGTACACCGAGCCACACGAATACCGCACGGTGGTCATCGATTCGGTGGATTGGCTCGAACGGCTGATCTGGGCCGAGGTCTGCCAGAAACGCGGCGTCGAGAGCATCGAGGACATCGGCTACGGCAAGGGCTACGTGTTCGCGCTCACGAACTGGCGCGAGGTACTTCAGGGCCTCGACGCGCTGCGCAACGAGCGCGGCATGAACGTCATCCTGCTCGCCCACGCTCAGATCGAGCGCTTCGCCAACCCCGAAACGGACACCTACGACCGCTACAGTCCGCGGCTGCAGAAGCTGGCCTCGGCGCTGGTCCAGGAATGGTGCGACGAAGTGCTGTTCACCACCTACCGCATTCATACCAAGACCACCAACGAGGGCTTCGACCGTAAGCGCGTACAGGGCATCGGCACCGGCGAGCGGATCATCCGCACCACCGAGCGCCCGGCGCACGTCGCCAAGAACCGCCTCGGCCTGCCGGACGAGTTTCCCCTGGACTACCGCCTCTACGCCGCGTTTGTGCGCGGCGAGAACCCGCTGAGTCAGATCGCTGAACCCACTGAGGAAGGAGCCTGATCGTGCCTACGCTGAACGGATTCAACGCCAACGAAGTCGACCCGAATTTCGCGTTCGAGCCCATCCCGGCCGGCAAGTACCTGACCGTGATCACCGAGAGCGAGATGAAGCCCACCAAGTCGGGCGCCGGCCAGTACCTCGAGTTCACGTTCCAGATCATCCAAGGCGAGTACAAGGATCGCATGGTCTGGGCGCGGTTGAACCTCGACAACCCGAACACCACGGCGGTCAAGATCGCGCGGGCCGAACTCTCGGCCATCTGCCGCGCGGTCGGTGTGCTGGCGCCCAAGGACAGCGTCGAGCTGCACAACCTTCCACTCGTCATCACGGTCGGCCTGAAGAAGCGCAAGGACACCGACGAGATGGGCAACGTCATCAAGAGCTACGACAAGAAGGACGCTGTCGCGCCGCGGACGCCGGCGACCGCCGGCGACAACAGTACGCCGCCGTGGAAACGCTGAGGAGGCAGTCATGACCTACCCGAACTGCAAGAACCCCAACGAGCGGGTCGTCAAAGTCGTAGAGACGACGTATCTCGGCAGGGGCAAGAAACAAGAGCGCGCTTTCTGGGTGATCCGTGATGTCGAGCTCGAGTACTGGCGTGGCTACGGCTCGCTCAACGAACCCTGCGCCTGGACTCGTGATACGACCGAACGGGTCGAATTCACCAGCCGCAAGGCGGCGCTAAAGGAACTGGAATCTATCTGGCAATGGCGCCGTGAGCAGATGATGAATTCGATCGTGGATGACATCGAGGACCTGGCGGCATGACGTTCACACTGCCGTACCCGCCGAGCATCAATCACTACTGGCGTCACTTCCGGGGGCGGATGCTGATCAGCCGGGAGGGCCGGACGTACCGCAAGGACGTCTGCGCCCTCCTGGCCGGGGACGGCCCTCGGAAGCCGCCGTCGGGTGGACGGATCGCCTTGTGCATGGATGCGTTTCCGCCTGATCGGCGCAGACGCGACCTGGACAATCTGCAAAAACCCGCCCTTGACGCGCTCGAGCATGCGGGCGTCTACGAAGACGACAGTCAGATCGACCTGCTCGTGACGCGACGGCGCGAGTGCGTGAAAGGCGGGAGACTCGAAATCCAGCTCGACGACCTTCCGTTGCACCGTTGCCCGTTGTGCGGCGCCACGATTAATCCGGAGAACAACTGAGCTATGACCAAGCCCGGACGCATTTACATCTCCGGTCCGATGACCGGTCACGAGAATCATAACTTCCCGGCGTTTCACGCGGCGGCCGAGCAGTTCCGCAAGGCTGGATGGGAAGTCGCCAACCCGGCGGAGAACTTCGGCGGACGCACGGACCTGCCGCGTGAAGCCTATCTTCGCGCGGACATGACCATGCTGGCGCGGTGTGATGCGATCGCGCTACTGCCCGGCTGGGAACGGTCTGCCGGCGCGACGTTGGAAACCGTCCTCGCCAAGGAACTAGGTCTGCAGTTCTTCGACGCCTGGTCCGGCACACCGATGCCGCACGTGCCGAGTACGTCCTACTCGGCCGAACGCGGCGCGGCGTCCGTTCTGGACACCGCGCGGAAGATCACCGAAGGCGCTCGCCGCGACGATTACGGCCATCCAGCGGATGACTTCGAGCGGGCCGCGCTGATGTGGACCGGCATCCTGCGCTCGAAGTTGGTGCCGGATCAGCAGGTCACGGCTACGGACATTCCCCTGTGCATGATCGCGATCAAGCTGGCCCGCCAGAGTCATCGTCACAAGCGGGACAACCTGATCGACATCGCCGGCTACGCGCGTACGGCCGCGATGGTCGCGGGGGATGAGTGATGGCCAAGGCGCACAGCAAGACCATGCTGGCCTTCGGCGACGTGCACATCCCGCACCACAACCCGCGGGCCGTCGAGGTGTTCTGTCGCGCGGCCGAGCGTTTGCGGCCCGACCTGATCGTCTGCCTGGGCGATCTGCTGGACTGCGGACAGTTCTCCACGCATCCGCCGACGCACGGCGTGCCGGAGACGGATTACGTCGATGACCTGCGCGAGGCCAACGCGCTGCTGGATCGTCTCCAGACAGTCTGCGATCGGTTGGCCATCGTCGAGGGTAATCACGAATATCGGCTCGACCGATGGGCGGCGGTCGCTGCGGAGGGACGTGGCGCTTACTCCATGCTCGCGCCGCGCATCCGCTTGACCAAGGGGCGCTCGAAGTGCACGTATGTTCCCTACGGGTCGGCAGACGGACGGTATCCTCATTACGCGGTCAACTCACGGATCATCGCGGTGCACGGTTGGTCCTATGCTCGTCACGCCACGAAGAACCACCTTCAGATCAGCCAGGGCAAGAGCGTCATCCACGGTCACACGCACCGCGCCGACGCCTGCATCATTCAGAACATCTGGTCGCCGGGCAAGGTCGTCCAGGCCCGCAGTGCCGGTTGCCTGTGCAAACCGATTCCGCTCTACGGCACGGGCCGGCCAGTCGAGTGGGTCAACGCTTTCATTCTCGGCTACCTCGGGCGTCGCAGTGACACGCTTTACACCATCCCGATCATGGACAACCGCTGCATCCTGCCCGACGGCGTGGAGGTGGCGGCATGACGCAGGGAGTTCTGTCGGCACCAGCGCCAACCACATTCACGCTGCGGCCGTATCAGACTGAATCGATCAACGCCGTGTATGACCACCTGCGCTTGCGCGATGACAACCCCTGTGTGGTTATCCCGACGGCCGGCGGCAAGACGCCGGTGATGGCGACGATCTGCCGTGACGCCGTTCAGCAATGGAACGGGCGCGTGCTCATCCTCGCGCACGTGAAGGAACTGCTCGAGCAGGCGGTCGACAAGCTGCACACGATGGCGCCGGACCTATGGAACCAGATCGGTGTCTACTCGGCGGGCCTGAAGAGCCGGGATACCGATCATGCGATCATCGTGGCCGGTATTCAGTCCGTCTATCGACGCGCCGCGGAGTTGGATCGCTTCGATCTGATCATGATCGACGAGTGTTTTGTCGCCGGAACGCGCGTATCAACACCCTCTGGTGAGCTGCCAATTGAACTGGTCCAGCCGGGGATGTTCGTCCAAACCGCGACAGGAATCGGGCGTGTCCTTGCAACCTCGGCCAGATCGGCGAGCGACCTTGTGACGCTGGAGTACTCCGATGGAACAGTTATCACATGTACGGCCAGTCACCCGATCTTCACCGAGTCGGGATGGAGAGCCGCAGGCTCCCTGGAGGTCGGTTCGCTGGCGTTCGGCGTTGAAAGCATGCGAATGCTGCGGGCAGGAGTTCCGTCCGTGGACCAAACGGCAACCGGACGGGAGCCTGACAATCCAGAAGGAGCGTCTCTGGCTGAAGCAGCGGTTCTGCTCGATCTCCTGTGCCAAGATCCACAGCAACTGCATGAGATCGCGGAAGGTACGGGAGAAGGTCAGTACCACTATGAAGGCCAAGGGTCATGCGCCAAGAGTGCGAGGAGGCAACGGGCAGTTGACCGAACCACAAGAGAAGTTGCTGAAACGGATAGGCGACGGTTGGGTGGCGGAATTCGCAGTTCCGGTCCCGGATTACCTCTCGCGCTGCCTGCCGAAGCATCTCAAGATCGACGTTGCACAACCGGACTTGATGATCGCCATCGAACTGGACGGTCGGAGCCACCATTCGCCGGATCGTCGTCTTCAAGATTCTCGCAAGACCACCTACCTGGCACAAAGCGGCTGGTCCGTGTTTCGCGTCACGAACGAGCGCGCGATCGAGTTGTGTTCAACTTGCACGTCTCCGGACACCCTTCTTACTTCGCTAATGGCATTCTCGCACACAACTGCCACCTGATCCCGCCCGACGGCGAGGGTATGTACCGCACCTTCCTGGCCGACGCGAAGGTAGTCAACCCGAACGTGCGCCTGGTCGGATTGACTGCCACGCCGTATCGCATGACCACCGGCACGATCTGCGGCGCGGATAATCTGCTCAATCACGTCTGCTACGAGGTCGGCGTGCGCGAGCTGATCGTTCAGGGCTATCTCTGTCCATTGAAAAGCAAGGCCGGCAAGCGCAAGGCGGACACGTCCGGCTTGCACCTGCGCGGTGGTGAATTCATCGCCGGCGAAGTTGAACAACTCATGGACGATGATTCCCTCGTCCGCTCGGCGTGCCGGGAGATCATCGCGCACGCGCAGGATCGCCGGTCGGTCCTCATCTTCGCGGCCGGCGTGCAGCACGCGCTCCACGTGCAGCGTGTGCTTGACAGCCTGGGACATGAGTGCGGGTTCGTTCATGCCGAGACCTTGCCCTTCGACCGCACCGAAACGCTGAAGCGATTTCGCAAAGGCGAATTGAAGTACCTGGTCAACGTCAACGTGCTCACGACGGGCTTCGACGCGCCGAACATCGACTGCATCGCGCTGCTGCGCCCGACGAACTCGCCTGGGCTCTACTACCAGATGGTCGGTCGCGGATTCCGACTTCATCCCGGCAAGGACGACTGTCTCGTGCTCGACTTTGGCGGCAACATTCTGCGTCACGGTCCGGTCGATGATCTGCAAATCAAAGAACCGGGCCAAGGCGATGGTGACGCACCAGCCAAGGAATGCCCGCAGTGCCAGGCCGTGATCCACGCCGCATACGCGACCTGTCCCGAGTGCGGCCACGAGTTCCCGCCGCCAGATCGGCAACGACACGATCAGGAAGCCTCCACGGCGGGCATCCTGTCCGGCGAAACGACGGACACCGAGCACGAAGTCACCGACACCTTCTACAGCGTGCACGTCAAACGTGATGCGCCCGAGGATCACCCGCGCACGATGCGGGTCGAGTACCGCATCGGGTTCAATCAGTACGTCTCGGAGTGGGTGTGCGTCGAGCACTCTGGCTACGCCCGCGCCAAGGCCGAGTCCTGGTGGCGTGCGCGTAGCCGTGAACCGGTGCCGGGCACGGCCGAGGAAGCGGTCGAACTGGCCGAAATGGGCGCACTGGCCAAAACACTGGCCGTCACCGTCCGGCAGGTGGCGGGCGAGAAGTACGACCGCATCATCCGCCACGCGCTCGGACCGATCCCGCCGCGGCCGGAGGATCCGGACCAGTTCGACGACGACGCGCCGCTGCCGTGCGGCGTGGATGCGGAGGACGTGCCATTCTGAGAAGTGTGTCACCATTGAGGGTCTCGCATGGGTGAAGTGGTGAACCCACTGCTCGACGCTGCGCTGGCTTATGCCCGCATGGGGCTGCCGGTGTTCCCCTGCGCGCCAGGACGCAAGACGCCGCTCACCGACAACGGGTTCCACGACGCAACGACTGATGAAGCAACGATTCGCAAGTGGTGGCGCACCAATCCGCGCGCCAACATCGGCATGCCGACGGGCACCGCCAGCGGTACGTTTGTGTTGGACATCGATCCGCGCAATGGCGGTGAAGCCGGTCTCAATGATTTGGAGAGCCGACACGAGAAGCTGCCCGACACGACGGAGGGTCTCACCGCCGGAGGCGGTAGACATCTGTTCATCCGTCATCCCGGCAATCACGTGCCGTGCAGTCAGGGGGAACTCGCCAACGGCGTCGATGTGAAAGGCGACGGCGGTTACGTCGTTCTGCCGCCCAGTGTGCATCCTAACGGGAATACCTACGCCTGGCGGGAATCGCGAGCGATCGACGAGGTGTCTCCGGTTGAGTGCCCGTCGTGGCTGGAGAAACTGATCAGCAAGGATGCACCTGCGACACCGCAGTTGTCGGCGTCAGGGAATGCAGCCGACGGCAACCCCATTCCTGACGGGCAGCGCAACACCACGCTCGCACGCCTGGCCGGCGGCATGCGCCGTCAGGGCATGAGCCGTGACGAGATCCTCGCAGCAATCCAGGTCACCAACCAGACGCGATGCCGACCGCCGCTGCCCGATGCCGAGGTCGAACGCATCGCAGCGAGCGTCGCGCGGTACGAGCCGGACGCGGTGTCCGTTGCGCTTGCGGAGGATCATTATCAGCAGATCTTCGCCACTCCGCATGATGACCGATCTGCGAACGAAACGTCCGCTCAAGCTGCCGATCCCGGCCCACTGCCCGATGACCTGCTTCGCGTTCCGGGCTTCGTGTCCGAGGTCATGGATCACTGCTTGGCGATCGCGCCGTACCCGAACACGGTGATGGCGTTCTGCGGCGCGCTGGCGTTGCAGGCCGTGCTCGCCGGGCGCAAGGTACGTGATCCCGGCGACAATCGCACGAACCTGTACCTGCTGGGTCTGGCCCATTCATCCGCCGGCAAGGACAGCCCGCGCAAAATCAACACGGAGATCCTGCACGCGGTCGGACTCTCGGAGTGTCTCGGCGGACGGTTCGCCTCGGGTGAGGGTGTGCAGGACGCATTGTTCTCGAACCCCTGCATGCTGTTCCAGACCGACGAGATCGACGGCATGCTCCAGTCGATCAACAAAGCCAAGGACGCCCGCCACGAAAACATCATGGGCACGTTGCTGACGATGTACTCGTCGGCGAACTCGGTCTTCCCCATGCGCCGCAAGGCGGGCAAGGAATCGCCGGGCGTGATCGACCAGCCCAACTTGGTCGTCCTCGGCACCGCAATCCCGAACCACTACTACCAGGCGCTGTCCGAGCGGATGCTCACCAACGGCTTCTTCGCGCGCATGATCATTCTCGAATGCGGCAAGCGTTCGCCGGGGCAGGAGCCCAAGATCGAACCGCTGCCGCCGCGCGTTCTGGAGACCGCGAAATGGTGGGCCGACTTCCGGCCGGGCAACGGCAACCTCGAACAATGGCATCCGGTCCCGAAGATCGTGCCTCACACGGATGAGGCCCGAAGCATTCTGATCGAGACGCGACTGGAGGCTGAAACCGAGTATGCAGAAGCCGAACGCGCCGGCGATCCGGTCGGCACGACGGTTTGGGGCCGAGTCAGTGAACAGACCCGCAAGCTCGCGCTGCTCTACGCGGTGAGCGAGAACCACAAGAACCGGGAGATCAGCAAAGCCGCCGCCGAATGGGCCCGTCGATTCGTCATCCACCAAACCCGGCGGATGCTCTTCATGGCGTCCAGCCACGTAGCGGATAACCCGTTTCATGCCGATTGTCTCAAGCTCATGCAGAAGTTGCGCGATGAGCCGGGGTATGAGCTGCCGCACAGCGTACTGCTGAAGCGGATGAAGTTGGATGCGAAGAGCTTCACGGGCCTCATCGACACGCTGTCCCAACAGGGAGATATCGAGATCGTCACTGTGCCTCGGGCCGGGACGTACCAGCGGTCGTATCGGCTGATCCGAGGGGTGAACGTTGAGGGTGAAACGTCGGACGGGGGTGAAACGTGATTGCCCATCACGTGACGGAAATGGTCTGTTCGGCGGTTCAGGTTTCTCTCGTTTCACCCACGTTTCACCGGGGCAGGGTGAAAGGTGAGATCGTGGAAAACAGCGTATATATAATGAAAACAACAACTCTCTCTTCATATATATGTCTTTCACCCTTACCCCCTCGCGCGATGCCCGCCCGCGCGTATGCGTGTGTGTATGTGAGGGGTGGGGTGAAAGGTGAAACGTGGGCATGGGTCCTACCTGCCAGATCGGCAGCCGAGGGCCCGCGGGAACAGCGCCCAATCCCATCTGACGTTGTTTGGGCTGTCCTGTTTTTCTGTAACCATCGGCCACGGCATAAGTTGCGATCGGACAGGCCATGAAAACCGGACAGGTGAACCGGCCGAGCTGTCTGGCGGTCCCGCAGAACACACAGGAGCGCTTCGGAGGTGACGGTGTGAGCCACGAAACGTGTAATCGAGAGCCATCGGATGCGAATGCCGCCCCGGACGCGCGACGGGAGCAGGCCCGGGCTCTGCGGATGGAAGGTCGCACGACTCGAGAGATCGCGGCTGAACTCGGCGTACCGCGGAGCACGGTATCTGACTGGATGACTTCCCCGGGCGGCGAGCGGCTCACGAACAGGAGGCGGTTGCGTGGGACGCAGCCGTGCAAGGTCTGCGGCGCGCCCACGACGTCGAAGATCGGCATCTGCGGACGCACCGCCCAATGCCGCAACGAGGCGGTGTGTTACCGGAAGGGCTACACGAAGCGCCTTCGCTGCGCCGGGTGCGGTGGTCCGATGCGGTCCCACTGCAAGTGGCGGTTTTGCACACGGAACCGGCAATGCCGGTCGCTGCACGATGCGGAGATGCGCCGTGTCGATGGCGAACGTCTCCGCGAGTCGGCGCGCCGATCATTGGCGAAGCACGCTCAGAAGTACCGGGATCGCGACATGGTCCGGCGCCGTCTGCGCGGGGTTCACCCGGCCAACAGCCGCGGGCGGGCCCATCCCTCGTGGGCCGGTGGCCGAGTCGTCTTCTGTTTCGTTTGTGGGCAGTGCGCCGGCTGGCGGAAGCCGAGCCAGCTCCGGCGGCGGAAACGGTTCTTATGCAAGGAGCATGGTCATGGGCGTGACAACTGGAAATGGACGCTGGTCGAGCACCAGTACCAACCCAAACAGGCTGTACCACGAGTGCCTCAAGCAGGCGTCGATTGCTGAGCGTTGCGCGGCCGAGGCCATGCGCTATCGCGAGCGGGTGCGCAAGGCGTTGTACCGCGCGGCGGTCGCGTATCAGCGGCTTGCCCGGGACCACCACGCTTGGTTTCTGGCACAGGCCGAAAGCGTCGGGGGGATCGATGCCCTTCTCGAAGCGTGGTTCAGACCGCTGGCCTTCTTCGGCGAGGATTGGCACGACCTGCTGCGCGACGTAGCGGAAGGCATGACGGAGAAGGAGTACCTGGCATCGACCGCCGGCAGCTTCCTGCGGCGGCGTAAGGTTGCCGCCCTGGTCAATCGTGAGAACGCCGAGTCGCCGTTGCCGGCTGAGCCTGAGTCGTCGTTACCAGCCGAGGAGCGCGTGGTGTTCCTGAAGGAGCAGAACCGCACGCTGAGACAGCAGCTTCTGGCTTCGCGAAAACAGGCGGCGGAACTGCGCCGCGTCGCGGCCCGCCAGGAGCGGCGGATCGTCGAGCTTGAGGCGGTGCTGAACAGGATCGAGAAGGCGACGGTCCGGCTGAAGGCCGGTTAACGGAGGGCGCGCTCAGGGCGGCCCCAGGGCGTGTTTGGGGCCACCCTGGGCCACCCGGGTACGCGAGGGCGTGGTTTGGCTACCACCTCGTCGGCGGTTCGCCACGGGTGGCGTTCCTGGCCGACGGGTGGTCGGTCCGGCCGAGGTGGTGTGTGTTTCATGGATGGCAATTTGACACGGAGGTCGTTCGATGAAGGTTGAAACGCGGCCGTTGGCCGAGATCAAGCCGTATGAGAAGAACCCTCGGATCAACGATGCTGCGATCGATGCCGTGGCGGCGTCGATCCAGCAGTTCGGATGGCGCCAGCCCATCGTGGTGGACGCCGAGGGCGTCATCGTTTGCGGGCACACGCGATGGAAGGCGGCGCAGAAGCTCGGGATCACCGAGGTGCCGGTTCACGTGGCGACGGATCTGACGCCGGAGCAGATTCGCGCTTACAGGATCGCTGATAACAAAACCAACGAACTGGCCGAGTGGAACATGGAGTTGTTGCCGATCGAACTGGCCGAGCTTCAGGGCGCCGGCATCGACTGGTCGCTGCTCGGCTTCGACCAGGACGACCTGGCCAAGCTGCTCGATCCCGGCGTGAAGGCCGGCCTGACCGATCCCGACGAGATTCCCGAGCCGCCGGACGAGGCGATCACGCAGCCCGGTGACCTGTGGATTCTCGGCGAGCATCGGCTGTTGTGTGGGGATTCGTCGAAGCCCGCTGACCTGGATCGCCTGCTCGATGGTCAGCCGATCCACCTTGCGAATACCGACCCGCCCTACAACGTCAAGCTCGAGCCGCGCAGCAAGAACGCCGTCGCGGCCGGCTTGGCGACGTTCGCGGCGTACCTCAGCGACGAGGCGAAAGCGCGCGATGCCGAGAAACGATTGGGCAACCATCAGGGCTTCGACCTTGCCCGCGACCCCAGCAAATCGAAACCCGCCACGCAGAAGATGCGGGCCAAGGATCGGCCGATTTCGGATGAAGCCTTCGACGCATTGCTCACCGCGTGGTTTAGCAACATCGCCCGCGTGCTGCTGCCCGGGCGGGCGTTCTACATCTGGGGCGGTTGGTCGAACATCGGCAACTACCCGCCGGTGTTGAAGAAGAGCGGCCTCTTCTGGCACCAGCAGATCATCTGGGTGAAGAACTCGCCGGTGCTCTGCCGCAAAGACTTCATGCTCGCGCACGAGTGGTGCTTCTATGGCTGGCGCGAGGGCGCGGGTCACGAGTTCTTCGGGCCGAACAACATTCGCGACGTGTGGCAGGTGGACAAGGTCCCGCAGCAGAAGATGGTTCACCTCACCGAGAAGCCCGTCGAGTTGGCGGTGCGCGCCATCCAGTACTCGTCGCGTCCGGGTGAGAACGTCATGGATTTGTTTGGCGGCAGCGGCTCCACGCTCATGGGTTGTGAGCAGACCGGTCGGCGGGCGTTTCTCATGGAGCTCGATCCGCTGTACTGCGACGTGATCGTGCAACGGTGGGAGAAGTTTGCGGGGCGGAAAGCGGAGCGACTCTCTGACCGGAGCAACGCCCCGGTCGAAACCGAGGCGCTGGTGGAGGGGACGTGATGTCAGCAGTCGGCGTTTCGAATCGCCGGGGATCACACTCCTTCGAACAGGCCCTTCGAGACCCGTTCGATGCGGCCGTCATTCGCCAGTTCGTTCAGGCGAACGGACATCTGCTTCGTCGTCACGTCGATCCCCCACTCGTTGAGGAGCTCCGTCAGCCGCCGCGCCGTGATCGGTTTGTCCTGGGCCGCGACCGTGCCGATGATGATCCGGGTCAGTTCTCCGCGCTCCAATCTGCGAGGTTCCATCGGTCACGCCTCCTTCCCGACGAACGCGAACTGCCCGCGTTCGACCTTGCGGAATCGAGAGTCGGCGCCCTTCTTCTGCGTCTCGCGCAGGATGGCGCTGTACAGCGTGGCCGCGGGCGTCTTGCCGCCGGGACTGGTCCACAGACCCTGCTCACCCATCGCGGCGATCATCGCCTTGCAGGTCATCGGTTCGCCGGCCTTTCGGAGAACCTCGGCCGCGGCGTCGAGTGCGCTGGTCCGCTTCGGCGTGTCGGTCGCGCCCTTGGCGGAACCTTTGGTCTTGCTCTGGCGGCGTTGCTGGCGCGAGGCCTCGGCCAGCGCTTCGCCGTCCAACCGGTCGAGGCGCGGCGCTTTGCCGGCGGTCTTGCTCGCGTCGGGCTCGGCGGCTTCGGCCTTACCCTTCGCGCGTTTCCGGGTGGGCGTTGCCCGCTTGGCCGACGCGGCCTTCTTCGTGGCCTTCCTCTTCGTTGCGGTCTTCTTCGTCTTGCTCATGTGAATCTCCTGTTTCTGCACGCCCCATTGCGTGCAGGTCCATGAAGCCATGGGCGGGCCGAAAGCTCAAGGCGAATCTCGCCAGATTCCGGAGCTATTCGCAGGTTTTTTGTACGTCAGCGCGAACGGGATGAATGGGAGCCGGGATGAATGAAGCACAGCCGAATCGCGGGATGAATCCGGCATCGCTGGCCGTGGCGGATGCTGCGCGATTGTTGTCCGCCGCCGCCGGGCAGATCGTCAGCGCGGAGATGATCGAGACGGATATCACTGCCGGCGCGCCGGCGAACCCGGACGGCACGATCAACCTGGTTCATTACGCCGCCTGGTTGGTGAAGGAGATGTCCGCTCGTGGCGATTGATCCGCGCAAACTTCGGCCGACGCAACTGGTGCAGTTGCTGAACTCGACGCCGCTCGGCGAAGTGATCAGCGAGCGCCAACTGCATCGCCATCGCAGCCGAGCCGGCCTGCGCATTGGTGACGGCAAGACGGTCGATCTGCTGCGTTACACCGCGTGGCTGGTCATCGAACGTCACAAACCCAAGGCCGAACCTGAAGGCCTGACCGGCTACGAGGCGATGAAGGAACGCGCCCGGGCGCGCAACGCGGAGCTGTCGCTGTCCGGCCGGGACATTGGCGAGCTGCCCGCGGTGGTGAACGCGGAACGGAAGGCCCAGGCCGAGCGTGACTTTCGGTTCTTCTGCGAGCAGTACTTCCCGCAGACGTTTCACCTGCCCTGGTCGCCTGACCATCTGAAGGTCATCGCCAAGATCGAGCTGGCCGTGCTCGAAGGCGGGTTGTTCGCGATGGCGATGCCGCGCGGCAGCGGCAAAACATCATTGTGCGAGATCGCCTGCCTCTGGGCACTGGTGTACGGCCACCGCGAATTCGTCGCGCTGATCGGCTCCGACGAAGAGCATGCCGCCAACATGCTCGATTCGATGAAGTCGGAGCTCGAGCACAACGAGCTACTGTTGGATGACTTCCCCGAGGTTGTCTACCCGATCCACAAGCTGGAGGGCATCCACCAACGTTCGGCCGGCCAGCTCTACCAGGGTGAGCAGACGCACATCGGCTGGACGGCTCGCGAGATCGTGTTGCCCACGATTCCCGGCAGCAAGGCCTCGGGCGGAATCATCCGCGTTGCGGGCATCACCGGGCGCATCCGTGGCATGAAGCACAAGCGGGCCGACGGCAGCAGCGTCCGGCCCTCGCTCGTGCTCATCGACGATCCGCAGACCGACGAATCCGCGCGCAGCCCGAGCCAGTGCGCCACGCGCGAACGCATCCTGGCCGGTGCGATTCTGGGTCTCGCCGGCCCCGGCAAAAAGATCGCCGGCCTCATGACGCTGACCGTCGTGCGCCCGGACGACATGGCCGATCGCATTCTCGATCGCGACAAGCATCCGCAATGGCAAGGGCAGCGCACGAAGATGGTCTATGCCTGGCCGGCGAACGAGGCGCTGTGGGACAAGTATGCCGAGCTGTGGCGCGAGGGTATGCGGGCCGATCGTGGCATTGCCGAAGCGACGGAATACTATCGCGCGCACCGCGAGGCGATGGACGAGGGCGCCGTCATCGCCTGGCCCGAGCGACATCATCCCGATGAACTCTCGGCGATTCAGCATGCGATCGACCTGAAGCTCGACCGTGGCGAGGCCGCGTTCTTTGCCGAATACCAGAACGAGCCGTTGCCCGAGGATGTACCAGACGACGATCTGCTCACTGCCGATCAGATCAGCGCGAAGGTCAACGGTCACGCCCGCGGTGAGGTCCCGATCGGCTGCACACACCTAACGATGTTCATCGACGTGCAGGCCAAGGCGTTGTTCTGGTTGGTGGTGGCGTGGGAGGATGGCTTCACGGGCTGCGTGATCGACTACGGCACCGAGCCGGACCAGAAGACGGCGTACTTCACGCTTCGCGACGTGCGCCGGACGCTGGCGATGGCTGCACCCCGGGCAGGATTGGAAGGCGCGATCTACGCCGGCCTGGAGCGGCTGACGGATCGCACGATCGGCAAGGAATGGCGCCGCGACGACGGCGCCATGGTGCGCATCGACCGTTGCCTGATCGACGCGAACTGGGGCCAGTCGTCCGACGTGGTGTATCAGTTCTGCCGTCAGAGCAAACACGCCGGCATCGTGATCCCCAGCCACGGGCGGTACGTCGGGGCATCGAGCATTCCGTTCAGCGAATACAAGCGCAAACGCGGTGACCGCGTCGGGTTGAACTGGCGCATCCCGGTCGTGAGGGGTAAGCGCGCGGTCCGGCACGTGGTGTTCGACACGAACTACTGGAAGTCGTTCGTCCACGCGCGCCTTGCGGTGGCGATGGGTGATCCTGGTTGCCTGTCATTGTTCGGGCGTAAGCCTGATCAGCACCGGCTGTTGGCCGAGCACCTGACCTCAGAATATCGCGTGAAGACCGAAGGCCGTGGCCGGACAGTGGACGAATGGAAACTCCGCGCCGACGGCCTCGACAACCATTGGCTGGACGGCCTCGTCGGCAACGCTGTCGCCGCGTCGATGCAGGGCGCGACGCTGTTCGGGACGTCGACTTTGCCGGCACGGCCACGACGGCGCCTCCGCCTATCCGAGATTCAACGGAGCAGAGCCTGATGACACAGGTCAGTACGACACCGACGTCCGAGCCGAGGCACCAAGGACTGGTCTGTCGTCGCTGCGGTTGCCGGCACTTTCTCACGGTCTATACGCGACCGCGACACGACGGGATCGTGCGCCGCAAGCGGTGCCGGCACTGCGGCCAGGCGATTACCACGCGAGAAAAGATCATCTGATACCAGATCTGGTACGAAGTGGGCGTTTCACATCTTCAGGCGGCGAGATTTCGGGCTGAGCGGGTAATCACTCTATGACGGGCGCGCCCGCGGAGTGATGACCATGACCGACTCCCTTGATGACGCAATCAAAACCAATGCCGAGGGCCCGAAGAAGGCCAGCGGCGATTCGGGCAGTGTCGAGCAGCACGATCTGAAGGATCAGATCGAGGCGGATCGGTATTTGTCGTCGAAGGAGGCGGCCAAGAAGGGTCTGGGTGTGCGGCGGACGAAAGTATCTCCGCCGGGTGCGGTGTGAGTGGGATCTGGGGTCCGGAGTCTGGAGCAAGGATGCTGAGGCGAATTCGAGAATGGATGCTCGGCGGAAGTCGCGGCCAGGGACGGCCCGGCTTTCGCTTTCTGCGCCTGCCGACTCCGGGCTCCAGACTCCGCGCGAAGTACGACGCGGCGCAGACGACTTACGAGAACCGCCGGCACTGGGTGCATGCCGACCATCTTTCAGCCAACGCGGCCGCCAGCGCCGAAGTGCGGCGCGTTCTGCGCAGCCGGGCGCGGTACGAAGTCGCCAATAACAGCTATGCCAAGGGCATCGTGCTGACGCTGGCGAACTACGTCGTCGGCACCGGCCCGCGACTTCAGATGCTTACCGACGATTCCGACGCCAATCGCCTCATCGAGAAAGAATTCGCGAGGTGGGCCAAGGCGGTCGGACTGGCGCACAAGTTGCGGACGATGCGGATCGCGCAGTGCGAGAGCGGCGAAGTGTTCAGCCTGCTGGCTACCAATCCGCGAATCAACGCTCCCGTTCAACTCGACCTGCGACCCATCGAGGCCGACCAGGTCGCGAGTCCGTGGCCGGTCGTGCACAACGGCAGCAACGCCGCCGACGGTATCGTACTCGACGAGTTCGGCAACCCGATCGCTTACTACGTGTTGAAGCGTCATCCCGGTGACAACGGTGCGCTTCATTCCGGTCTCGATTACGACCTCCTGCCGGCTGACAGCGTGATCCACCTGTTCCGAGCCGAGCGTCCCGGCCAGGTCCGGGGGATTCCCGAGATCACGAGCTCGCTGTCACTGTTCGCGATGCTGCGACGTTACACGCTGGCCGTACTCGGTTCGGCGGAACAAGCGGCTCTGCCCAGCGGTGTGATCTACACCGACGCGCCGGCGGACACGGAGGCTTCGGAAGTCGAGCCGTTGGATACGGTTGAGATGGATCGCGGCACGTGGATGACCATGCCGTTCGGGTGGAAGATCGGCCAGGTCAAGGCCGAGCAACCCACCACCGTGTACGGCGACTTCAAGCACGAAGTGATCAACGAGATCTCGCGGTGCTTGAACATGCCGTTCAACATCGCAGCGGGTAACAGCTCGGGCTACAACTACGCATCCGGCCGGCTGGATCATCAAGCGTTCTTCAAAGCCATTCGAATCGATCAGACATATCTCGGCGACGTCGTGCTTGACCGCGTGTTCAAGGCGTGGCTCGACGAGGCCGTGCTGATCGAAGGTTATCTGCCGCAATCGATGCGCACGCTCGACACCGAGTTCCCGCACCAGTGGTTCTGGGACGGCTTCGAGCACGTCGATCCGGCCAAGGAGGCCAATGCGCAGGCGACGCGACTGGCGAGCAACACGACCACACTTGCGGCGGAATACGCGAAGGCAGGTCTCGACTGGGAGAGCGAGCTGCGCCAGCGGGCGCGCGAGATCGCGTTGATGCGTGAACTCGGACTGAGTACGGAGCAGGCCCAATCGAACGCTTCCACCGACGAGGAGACGGAGGACGAAGATGCCGTTGCCGAAGCGGCGTGATGGAGAACCGCGCGCGGTGTTTGTGCGGCGGTGCATGGAGGATGACGTGATGAAGCGGGAGTTCCCGGACAACGATCAGCGGATTGCGGTATGCCAGCAGCAAACGGACGTTTCCGCTACGGGTCATATCGATCTGCTTTGTGACGCGGGCGACATCATGATCGAAGCCGCCCAGGCGGAGGGTGACGGCGAGACAACCCCGCGCTTCACGATGATCGCATATTCCGGCGACGCGATGCGCGTCGAAGGATGGCGGTTCCCGGTCGTGGTGGACTTTGAGGGATTGACGATCCCGTCACAGCGCCGGCCGGTCCGGTTCGGCCACAGCATGTACGCCGGCGTCGGTCACACCGAACGCATCGCCATTGAGAACGGCCGGCTGGTCGCCGAGGGCATCGTGTCGCGCGACACGGTCGCAGCCAAGGAAGTCGTGGCGAGTGGCAGGCGCGGTTTTCCCTGGCAGGCGTCGCTCGGGGCATCCGTGCAACAGGCCGAGTTCGTGCGGCCCGGCAAGTCGGTCACCGTCAACGGTCGAACGTTCGAAGGCCCTTTGTACGTCGCACGCAAGACATTGCTCGGCGAGATCAGTTTCGTGGACCTCGGTGCAGATGGCAATACGGCCGCGAGGATTGCGGCTCAACGGCAGGAGAATCGATTCATGGAAGAGAACAAGAACACGGATGTCGTCGAGACTGAAGATACGGCCGCGACCACGCCGGACGTCACGAATGACGAAACAACGATCGAAGCCGGCCAGGAGGCCAGCGCTCCCATCGATCCCGTACCGGAAATCCGCGCGAAAGCGATCGCCGAAACGAAGCGCCTCGCCGCGATCCGTCAGATTTGCAGCGGCCGCTGCCCGGAGATCGAGGAGAAGGCCATCGCCGAGGGCTGGAGCACTGACAAGTGTGAGCTTGAGGTGCTTCGCGCGTCGCGTCCGAAGGCGCCGGCTGTGCACGTCATCGATCAGGCGATGGACGGCGCGATCCTCGAGGCCGCGTGCATGTTGACGGCCAAGCTGGCGGACGTGGAGGAACTCCACGACGACAAGACACTCGACGCGGCCAGCAAGCGGTTCCGCGGCGGCATCGGTCTCCAGGAGCTGTTGCTCGAGGCGGCATGGGCCAACGGCTACACCGGCCGCAACTTCCGCGACAGCCGGTCGGTCCTGCGCTATGCCTTCGGACACAACGTGCAGGCTGCGTTCTCGACGATCGACATCGGCGGGATCCTTTCCAACGTCGCCAACAAGTTCCTGCTCGAAGGCTTCTTCAGCGTCGAACGCACGTGGCGGAACATCTGCTCGGTCCGCAACGTCAGCGACTTCAAAACGGTCACGAGCTACCGACTGATCGGCAAGGACCAGTACGAGCAGGTCGCCCCCGGCGGCGAGTTGAAGCACGGCACGCTGGGCGAGGAGAGCTACAGCAACAAGGCCGATACTTACGGTCTGCTGCTGTCCATCGATCGCCGCGACGTCATCAATGACGACCTGGGCGCGATCACCACCGTGCCGCGCAAGCTCGGGCGTGGTTCGGGGCTGAAGATCAACGACGTGTTCTGGACCGCGTTCCTGAACAACGCCACCTTCTTCAAGGCCGCCAACAAGAACTACATCGACGGCGCCGACACCGCGCTGGGCATCGACGCGCTGAGCCTGGCCGAGCAGACGTTCATGGACCAGGTCGACGCGGACGGCAAGCCGATCGGCGTCATGCCGGCGGTCATGCTCGTGCCCACATCGCTCAGTGCGATGGCGACCATGCTCTACAAGTCGCTGGAGTTCCGCGACACGACGGCGAACACGAAGACGCCGACGGCCAACCCGCACATGGGCAAGTTCCGGGCCGAGGTCAGCCGGTATCTGGCCAACGCGCAGTACACCGGTTCGAGCGCCAAGGCGTGGTACCTGCTCGCCGATCCGAACGATCTGCCGGTGATCGAGGTCGCGTTCCTGAACGGTCAGGAGTCGCCCACGATCGAAACCGCCGAGGCCGACTTCAACGTGCTGGGCGTGCAGATGCGCGGCTACCACGACTTCGGCGTCGCGCTACAGGAACCGCGTGGCGGCGTGAAGAGCAAGGGTGAAGCGTAGGAATGAGGCTACGGGCTTCGGGCTTCAGGAACGACCCGAAGCCTGAGGCCTGACGCGACTGAAAGGAGCGTCGAATATGCAGGCAACGTTTGTTCAGGACGGCAACAGCATTGATTACACGCCGGCGGTGGACATCGCGGCCGGTGATGTGGTCGTCATCGGGCTACTGGTGGGTATCGCCAAGGAAGCCATCAAGGCCAATCGCCTCGGTGCGCTCGCCGTGGCTGGCGTGTTCGACTTTGTGAAGGAAGTGGGCGCCACCACCGCGATCGCCGTCGGAGCCCTGGTCTACTGGGACAGCACGAACCAGCAGGCGACGACGGTGGCAACGGACAACACGCTGATCGGTAAGTGCATTAAGGCCGCGGCGGACTCGGACGCGACCGTGCGCGTGCGGATGCAGTAGGGAGGCAGGGCAGCGATGACCGCGAGCTTGATGCATGAGGGTGCACGGATCGACCACACGCCGGCGACGGACCTCGCCGCCGGCGAGGTCGTCTCCGTGGTCACGCCCAATGGCGAAGGGTTCATTGGCGTGACGCCGCGAAGCGTCCCCGCCGGCACGAAAGGTAGCCTGGCCGTCGAGGGCGCGTTCCAGTTGCCCAAGGATGCGGTCGATCTGACTGCCGGGCAGAAGGTGTACTGGGATGCGCTCCGGCAGCAGATCGTTGACTCGCCGTCGCTGCTGGGCTGCGTGGGCAATCCCGTGCAGAACGGGGACTTCACGGCGGGCAACGCCAACTGGGTGAACTGGACCCAACGCGGCAGCGCGTCGCGCGACTTCAACTCGCCCGACGTACCGGCCGGTGGTCAAGCGCCCAGCCTACGCATCTGGCAGACGGGCAACTTCAACGGCGGCGTCTATCAGGCGGTCAGCGTGACGCCGGGCCAGTTGTATACCCTGCGCATCCGCAGCCGGGACCTCGCCTCAACGGTCACCATCGATTCAGTCAATGCATGGGCGGAGATTCTGATCGGCACGCAGACGCCGGTCAACTACCAGGATTACGCCGACGGCTCGCCATCGGGAACCAAGCTGCTGGCGAAGTGGGACACGGTGGTCACGCCGCGATGGAACGGCGATCAGTTCAGCGCGTTGGTGCTGCAGTCGCTCACGTTCACGGCGACCGCGGCCACGATGTACCTGGTGCTCAAGGTCGGTCAGGACGGGGCGCCGACGTCGACCGTGGACGTGTGCTTTGACGACGTGGCGTTGTGCCAGGCGCCGGCTGATCCGGCGATCCTGGCGCCGATCGGCGTGGTCATCGCGGATGCATCCAGCGCGGAGGCGACGGCGCTGGTCAAACTTCGGAGCTTCTGATGCCGGACCTGCTGGAGACCGGATCGAATTGGCTGGAGAACCAGCGCCATCAACACATGACGCGAACGGTGCTCTACCAGCGCGGAACCGACACGGTCGAACTGGCGGCCACGATCGGTCGAACGGCGTTCGAGCAGGCCGATGAGTTCGGCGTGATCCATCGGACTGAATCGCGCGACTTCCTGGTGCGGACGGCGGACCTGATGCTCGCGACGGTGCAGACGTTGCCGAAGGCGGGTGATCGGATCAGTGAGACGGCCGGTGATCAGACGTTTGTGTACGAGGTGATGGCGCCGGGCAATGAACCGCCGTGGCGCTACAGCGATCCGTACCGCCGGACGCTGAGGATTCACACGAAGCATGTAGCGACGGAGTAACCGCACGTGGAGGATTGGATGCTTCAACCCGTGGTGCAGTACGGCTTCCTCGGTTTTTCCGTGGTGCTGCTCGGCGTGGTGATCTGGCTCATCCGCAAGCTGCTGGACGTGCTGGAGGCCAACAACCGGATCATCGCGGCCAACACCGAGGCGATCCGCGACCTTACCAACACGACGAGCGACCTGCTGAACCTGAACCGGTCGCTGCATGACAAGATCATCTCGCGGCCGTGCATTGCCCGGGAGGAGTCGTGAGATGAGCGTCATCACGCAGATCGCCGATGCCGTCGCGACCAGTCTGAACGGCGGCTCGTTCAGCCTGCCGTTCACCGCCGAGCGGCACTACCGGCCGGTGCTGGATCTGCCGCAGTTGCAGGCGCTGCACGTCACGGTCGTTCCCCAGGGCACGACGATCGAGACGGCGGGCCGAAGCCACAACCAGCACGACTGCCGGATCGACATCGCGGTGCAGAAGAAGTTTGAGAAGGAGGAACCGGCCGAGCTCGATCCGCTGATGGCGCTCGTCGAGGAGATCGCCGACCACTTCCGCTTGCGGCGTTTGGACGGGTTCGCGGAGGCGGCGTGGATCAAGACTGAGAACGTGCCCATCTACGCGGTCGAGCATCTCGAGCAGCACCGGGTGTTCACGAGTGTACTGACGCTGACGTTTCGGGTGTTGAGGTAGTGGCATGGCAAAGACGTATCCCATAGCGAGCCGGACGACGCGGAGCTTCGAGGTCATCGGCGCCCAGAGTGACATGGCGATCTGGACGCCGGCCAGCGGGTTCTTCGTGGTGCTGACGGAACTGCTCGTCACGCTGACCGAGCCTGCGGTCGTGACTGTGTACCGGGGCGACACCAACGAGCCGTCGAAGCGCATCTTGCACGGCCACTTCCCCGCCGGCATCGACCGCGTGTTCGACGAGCCGATCGAGCTGGGGGTTGATGAGGTCCTGCGGATCACGACCGGTGCGGGCAACTGCTACGGCGTGTGCGGCGGCTTCGAGCTTCCCTACCGCGGGTAGGGATGGAGGTGGGCGGTGCCGTTACTCGGGCAAGCGCTGGGTGGTCTGCTGCAGCCGCCGGAGGAGGAGATCGAACAGGTCACCGTGGTTTCGGTGACGGCGTCGGACAACATCGCCGTGTGGACGTTCTCGCACGAGATCGCGGAATACACCTTCGATCCGACGGGGCTGGAGGCGGCCAGCGGCGAGACGTGGCTGGGTGTGGGTGGATCGGATGGGAGCGGGTTTCAGGTGTCCGTGGAATACACCGGCGCGCCGATCACGCAGTGGCGCATTGTGCAGGCGCCTCCCGGCCTGACGTTCGTGGGCGGTGTCCCGATGAAGGTGCCGCAGAGCGGGCTGGTTATGCCGTGAGCGCTTCGCGTATCCGGCGCCGGAAAGCATGAGATCGACCATCCCGCATGGGCGGGTTCGGTGAGATAAGGAGACGGATATGGCCATCAAATTGGGCATGGAAGCCCGGCTCTACTATGGAACGGCCGGTGCGACGGCTACCACGGAGCTGATCAACGTCAAGGATGTCACGTTGAACCTGGAGACGGGCGAGGCGGACGTCACCACGCGCGGCAACCAGGGGTGGCGGGCGACGGTGGCCACGCTCAAGAACGGTACCGTCGAGTTCGAGATGATCTGGGACACCGGCGACGCGGGCTTCGCCGCGATCAAGGACGCCTACTTCAACAACACGGCGATCGCGCTGGCGATTCTCGACGGCGCCAACGGAGAAGGACTCGACGCGGACTTCTCGATCACCAACTTCAGCCGCAACGAGCCGCTGGAGGAGGCAATTACGGTGAGCGTCACCGCCAAGCCGACGTACTCGACCCGCGCCCCGGCGTGGAAAGAAGCAGGAGCCTGACGCATGAAAACGTTCACCGATAACGCTGGCCGCACCTGGACCATCGCGATCAACGTCGGCGCCATCAAGCGCGTGCGCGGGTTGCTCGACGTCGACCTGCTCGAAGTCGTCGAAGGCAAGCTGATCGAACGGCTGATCCGCGATCCAGTGCTGTTGTGCGACGTGGTCTACGCGGTGTGCAAACCGGAGGCCGACGAGCGCCACATCACGGACGAGGAGTTCGGCCGGGCGATGGCGGGCGATGCGATTGAACACGCGACCAAGGCGCTGTTGGAGGAACTCGTGGGTTTTTCCCCGAGCCCGAGGGATCGGGCAAACCTCCAGCGCGTGCTCGCGACGACGTTCAAGGCGATGGACCGAGCGAGGGATGTGATCGAGGCTCGGATCGACAGCGGGGAGCTCGACAGGGTGGTCGAGCAAGCGCTGGCGAGTGCCGCGAACTCATCTGGCGATGCGCGGGCATCACCGGCATTGAGCCCGACGGCTTGACGCTTCGCGAGCTGCTCACGATGGCGGAGGCCCGCATGAAAGACGCCTGGTCGCGGACCAGTTCACTCATGGCACTGCTGGCCAACTGCCATCGCGATCCGAAAAAGACACGAGCCTATCGACCGAGTGATTTCGATCCATTCGGCAAACATGCAACACCGCCCAAGGTGGGCGTGGGTGTTCTCAAGGACGTATTCATCAACGGCAAGTTGCCAGAGGCATTACGACAAGGAGGTCCGTCATGATTCGAAGAGGGTCTGTGTTCGCTGTTTCATTGGTGTGTGTCGTGCTGGTCGCCGGTTGTCTGCTCGGTTGCGCGCAGAACACGGCTGCGCCGGTGGATCAGCCGAGCCAGCAGTTCCAGACGCCCATCAGCGATCAGGCTGCCCAGGGCTCCAAGAGCGACGTGAAGGTCTGGGTGATCAACGCGCCGGGCGAGAATGGCGTTCCTACCGATGATTCACATCTGGTTCTGAAGCTCGACGAGCAATCGAGCGAGTTGCCATCGGTTACGTCGGCTACCAGCAATGAAGCCGGCAACGAGGTTCGCGATCCGAAGGCCGGCTACGTCATCGCTGGTCTGACGTTCAACATCCACACCGGCGGCTCCAGCACCGGGCCGCAGAGCACTGGCGCGGTCGGTCCGATGAGCGCGCAGCCGGGTGCCACGGTCACGCAGTCTCCCGAGCAGAAGCCGGAAGGATCGGTGCAAGTTGCGCCGGCTGTGGCTTTGCCGGGCGGTGTGGCCAGTGGTTCGGCCGCAGGTGCGACCGGCAGTGGAACCGTCTCGCTCAGTAACGAGCAACAGGCGGAACTCCGCACGGCGCTGCTTCGCGCGATGCAGGGCGACACGCAGGCGTGGGCACAGATCGCCGAGTTGCTGGGCATTGTCTTCAACCCGACCACGCAGCCGGCGGCGCCTGACGGTGGGCAGGAGTAAGCCGTGGCCCGCGTGATTAATGCCGACGGCGCGACGATCGTCGGAACGCTCGAGCAGATCGCCCGGCTGCTCGAGCTGCTCCGCGGCAAGGGTGCCGGCGTCGTCAATCTGGACCGGGCTAACTTCGTCATCCTGGATAAACCGTTGACGCACACAAGCGTCAAGTCGGCGATCGAGGCGACACCGAGAAAGGGTAAGTGATGAGTGAGCAGACCGTATCGGGTTGGCGCTGGTGGCTCTGGCCGCTGCGCAGCCGCAAAGTGCAGGTGGCGATCGCGACGATCGTAGCCGCGTGGTCCGTGCATGCCGGGGTCGAAGTTAGCGAAAGCGTGGTCACCGCGATCATCGCCTCAGGCGTGGCCCTCATTCTGGGCATCGCCCACGAGGATAACGGCAAGCAGTCGTGATCGACCTGCGGATCAAGAAGCTGTTCTTCGATCAGCCGAAGGTACAGCGCGCGACCGACAAGGCCAGGCGTCGTGTGTTGTCCCGCGCCGGTGCGTTCATTCGCCAGACGGCGCGAACGAGCATCCGCAAACGCAAGGGAGCATCACCGCCGGGCAGTCCACCGTATTCGCACGTGGGGCTGCTCCGGCGGCTGATCCTGTTCGGCTACGACCAGCGAACGGACTCGGTCGTGGTCGGACCCGTGAAGCTGAACAAGCCGAGCGACGCGCCGCACACGTTGGAGTTCGGCGGGACCACCGTCGCCAGGCGAACCATGCTCGTGCGCGTCGGCGACACGGGCCGCGATCGTCGCGGGCGCTTCACGCGCGGCAAGCGCCAGCTGGTCAAAGCCGGCACGCGACTGGTCTACAAGCCGCGTCCGTACATGGGACCGGCGATGCAGAAGGAACTGCCGAAGTTCCCAGAACTGTGGCTTAACAGCATCCGGCCGGGGTAAGCGATGGTGACTATACTGATGGTCAAGAGGCAATCAATCCAGGATCAACTCGACCCCGTCAGCCTTGGGTGTACCGGTCCAGTCATGGACGATAAAAGCCAAGGAGAAGCCCTGAATCTCGTCGCCGTTGGGATATCTGAACCGCTGACTCGGGCCGGAATACAGGGCCATCGGCTCGGCTCGACGTACCTCGATGCCGGTTTCCTCGCGGACCTCACGTTTCAAGGCTTCAAAGGCCGTCTCGCTCAGTTCTACTGAGCCGGAGGGGAGGCCCCAGCAGTTCACATCGGTTCTGCGCTGAAGAAGAACCTCCTGGCGGTCATTCAGGATGATCGCCCGCACACCGGGCAGGAGGATGCACTGCGAGCCAATGGCGGATCGAACACTCTCAACGTAGGACCCCATCATTCCGGCGCCTCCACGACACCATGTGCGATGCCTGGTGTTCCATGGCCCGAGTGTTCTTTCCGGCTCGGCGCCCCGAGCTTGGTGTGAACGACGTTCCATAGACTGCGGATGTCCTCGGCGACGCCGTCGTTCGATGCTTCCACGACGGTCCGGCTCTGAATCTGGGCACGTGTGAAGGCGCGGTCGTACCTTATTCGGCCAGCCACCGGAATCGACTGCTCACGGCAGAATGCGTCAATCGCGTCCGACATCTGCGGATTGAGATCCCATTTGTTTACGCAGACGATCACTGGGGCGCCGAAATGACGGGTCAATTGCACCACCCGGGTCAGGTCGTGCAGCCCGCTCGGCGTGGGCTCCGTGACCGCAAGCACCAGGCTTGCCCCGGTGATCGAGGCAATCACTGGGCATCCAACCCCCGGCGAGCCATCAATGATGACCAGGTCGTGCCCGCGTTCCTCGGCCAGACGGCGTGCATTCTGCCGGACAATGCTGACCAGCTTGCCCGAGTTGCTCTCGGCGATGCCGAGCTTGGCGTGAACCATCGGCCCGCACCGCGTTTCAGAGATGAACCACTCACCGCCGACCGTGGGCACGAACTCGATTGCCTCCTCGGCGCAGAACCATGTGCACACTCCGCAGCCTTCACAGGCCAAGGCGTCCACTCGAAATGTCTTGGCGACTTTGCCGTTGCCAGGGCCATCAAACCGAATTGCCTCGAACCTGCAGAGTTCCTCGCATTTTCCACAAGCGGTGCAGTGCCCGGCCTTGATGCGAGCCCGCTTGCCGGCAGTAAATGGCTCCCGCCGCTGGACTTTTGGCGACAGAACCAGGTGCAGATCGGCGGCATCCACATCGCAGTCCGCGACCACGCACCCCCCGGATAGCACCGCCAATGATGCGCAGATGGACGTCTTTCCAGTGCCGCCTTTGCCACTGATGATGACGAGTTCCTTCACCGGCGATATCCTCCCGTCGAAGTGGCGTTCGGATTCCGCGACTCACTCCGAAGTATCCGAGTCAGAAGTGCTTCGAATGCGGTCTGATACTCCGGCAATGCAGTACAGATGAGTTCGCCCCGCGAGTAGGCCTCGGCGATTCGTCGGTCGTCGGGAATCTCGGCCAGGATCTCCAGCCGGTTGGCTCGGCAATAGTCCGCCGTCTGGCCATCGCCGCTGCCGGCTCGGTTGATCACCACGCCCATGCGCAGACGCAGTGCGCGAACCATGTCAACCGCGATTCTGAGATCGTTAAGCCCGAACGGGGTGGGCTCGGTCACCATCAGGACGAAATCACTGCCGCGGATAGACTCGATCGCAGGACATGAGGTGCCTGGAGGGGCATCAATGATGGTCAGGTCGACTTTGGGCGGTGCGCTCTTCGTCTGGCGTATCAGAGGAGGACTCATCGCCTCGCCGATGTTCAGCAGCCCCCGATTGAATTGCACGTTGCCAGACCAGCCCATATCGAGGACGCCGATCTGCCGAGTTGTCTCCGTGATCGCCCCGGCCGGGCAGACCAGCGCGCATCCGCCGCACGCATGACACATTTCGGCATAGACCAGAACTGTGACCCCAAGCGGGACGATCGCGCTGTACTGGCAGATCTGACTGCAGAGCCCGCAGTGGGTGCACTTGGCCTCGTCCACCTTGGGTATAAGACGCGTGACCGGGCGGGAGACCAGCCATTCCGGTTTCAGGAACAGATGACCATTCGGCTCTTCAACGTCGCAATCGACGTATGCAACCGTACGGTCATCGAGCGAGGCCACATGGGCCAGGTTGGTGGCTACCGTTGTCTTCCCTGTCCCGCCCTTGCCGCTGGCAACTGCAATTCTCATGGTAGGCGGCCTCGCTCGGGTTTGTGAGCCATTCGATGCGTATCGGCGAACAGAAGAGGGAAGACAATGTCGCTCGTGCAACACGGAACCCAGACCGCCAGGAACAGAAGAAGGCCGCACAGGACCACGGTCCCGGCACCGATAGAATCGTCGAATGCCATGGTCATGTGAAAGAGTGACGCCCACGTGCTCAGCAGCACGTGCCCGGCGTGAGGGACTTTCGTGTGGGACCAGTGTCCCCCCAGCAGAATCCCTGCTATCGCCAACGGATTGACGAGCCACCACTTCTCGATGAACCCGATGTGAATTCCGCGGTTGGGCAGGTCAAGCAGCCACTCGCCTGCGTAGGGCATCACCGAGTCGCTCAACGTAGCGATACCAACGGAACCGATATACCCGATCAGCAGCATCCGTACCGTCGTGTGCCGACCATGAAGCTCATACATCGCCGTCGTGACCAGCGCACTGAGAAGAACGTGCATCGGGTGCAGCGTCCAAAACAGCTTGTGTGATAGCGTGCTGGGGGCACCCGTCACAAGGATGACGACCATGAGCACGACGCCGCTGGCTGTTCCCAGCAATGTGAACGGAGCATGAGCTCGCAACTGCCGCATCACCAGTCTGCTGATGCTCTCGTGTACGCCACGCGCGTCCGGGGCATCCTGTAACTGCGATACCTCTCGTGTAAGTTCGCTCATCTGGCACCTCTTCGAATCACCATCTGGCCCAGGCGACATACACCCTTCTGGTCAATCGCAGCATCTCCGTTGGTACTGATGTCACGGGCGATAACAGGGCACTTTACCTTCAGCAGAAAGAACAGATTCCTGCGGCCGCATTCGTTCAACGTTTCGTAGTTGCCCTGGCCTTTGGCGATAATCAGGTCGGCGGCTTCGAATAGGCGCTGGAAGGAATCGCTGCAGGCTTCGAGCACGGTCCCGGGAATATCGGCGCCGTTGTCAATCACGTTGACCAGCTTCGTCAGGCCGACCGCTTCGGCATCTTCACGCGTGGCATCGTTGATGATGGGCGAGCCCTTGACGGCAACGGTCACCTTGTTCAGGGTCATCTGCTCAATGAGCAGGCGATCAAAGACGATCTCGCCGGCATTGTCAGCGAGATACAAAATTGTGTGAGCCGACGCGATGGCCTGTCGCAAGTCGTCGATCGCAGAGCGATCCAGCGTGGCCTCCAGGGCTTCCACGATAGCCGAATGCACCTCTTCTTCGGCCAAATGGGATTTGACTCCCAGGTCGATGATGTTGCCGGCCATCGCCAGTGTTACCGCCAATGCGAAGGAGTCCTCCGCTCGCTCGATGCGTCGTTTCAGATCCGGATACAGCCTCAATGCGAATGCGTTGGCCTGTTGCTTAGCGGCATGATAAGGATCACGGATTCCGGTCAGCTCGCGAATGCGACGGTGGATCAACTGCCCCATCACAGGTGGGGGTTGATCGAACGGCATCTCAGCGGCGGCGGCGAGCGTCTCCCGCACGAGTTGTTCGTGCATCATCGGCGAGTCGGTCACTCGACGGGCCGAGTCAATCGCCTGCTGAACGAAGCAGGGCACGCAATCCAGGTAAGTCCGCACAGCTTCTCCCAATAAACAACTCAAAGCTGGTCATGATCAGGCGCCGCTGGCCGCTTCCTAGACGGCCGGATGGGGGATGACATTGTCCATCCGAATCGCATTCGATGGACACTGGTACGCACACGCGCCGCAGCCCGAGCACAGCGAAGCGTCCACCTGGGCCACCCGATCCAACCGAATCGCATCATTAGGGCACGACGAAGCACAGATGCCGCACGCTGTGCAATGTGAGCCGTCAACCACCGCCACTCGCCGCTCAGCAACCTTCGGGCCGGCAGCGACGCGTGCCTGGATTGCTGCCAGCTTCTGCTCAGTCGCCTGCAATGCCTGTTTCAATGAAGCCAATTCGTCGGCTCCGCCAGTCAGCGGTGTGGGCTCGTCATTCGAAAGCCCTGCATATTTGGGTGGCGGACCGCTGGGCGGCAACACGCCTTCTCGTGTTGCGTCGCTGCCGAGCCGGTGTTCGCCACCGCGCCTGCATCGACCGCCCCCGTTGCCGCGGCGGCCTCGACCACGTCCGTGCGGACCCATGTCAGTTCTCCTTGGCTTGCGGAGACTCGATTTCGGCAATCCGCCGTCTGAGCTGCTCCAGCGTTTGCTCAAGGAGGCCGGCCTGGTTCTTCAGAGCTCGTATTTCATCTTCTGGCGCGGGAGTTGGGCCAAGCGGAACGACGCCAAGCATCTCGCCCCGTGCCCAACCTGGCAGCCCCGTCGCATAGAACTGATGTCGCCAACCATGACGGCCGCCACCGCCTCGCCCTCTGCCCGACCCCATGCCCCGCCCGCGTCCCGGCATCGGATTCATGAATCCGGGCATTGTGTAATCCGCGCAATAACCCGTACCTCGGCCCGTCATCGGACCTGTTCCCACTGGTCCTGTTCCATCACCTGCTGGCATGTTGAATCTCCTGAGGCATTCGCCTCTTTGTTGACTGCAGCTCTCGGTTGTCGCGATTGATTTCTTTCTGGCTCACGGCTCAGAGCTCACAGCTCAAAGCTTTCGTCACGTCCCCGGGCTATGGCGGTTGTCTTCATCCAGGGGCTGCTTGCGTCTGTGACCGAACCGACCGCAACGGCCTCGGCCGCGCCCACGCATTCGTTGCCTTCGCCCGCAGCAACCTGGCATGATGAAGGTTGCCTCGTCCAGCTTTCCCTTCCGGAAAGCCTCCAGGACGTCTTCCACCGCTCCGCACACCTGTGGATAGAGCACCAAACCTGCTGCCGTGAGCGCCGATTCGAGCGGCCAGGAGATGGCGCCACAGATGAGCACCTGGGCTCCAGTTTGGACGACCTGCTCGGCCCTTCTCTGCGGATCGCTCGCGGTAAGCACGACCTGTTCACGACTGACCTCGACCCCTTCAGACACCTCGGCAACCAGCAAACTCCCAGCCACGTCAAAGACGGGAGACACTCGGCCCTGCCATTGGGGGATCGCGATCTTCATCAAGGGGTCCATCTCGCACACCCTGTGCCAGTGGACCCAGGAAGAGGCTTTATCACGTAAATCGCTCATGGGCCGAGGTTTAAGATGGGCATGTTTTCAATAGACTGGGACCGGGGGAGTTGCAATGTGCAACACTACCCGCCAGAGAGTATTGCATGTTGCAAATATAACCTTATAATGACATGCCAAGGAGGTTTTCGATGTCTTCCAGCCGGATTTCCGAATCCCAGGATGTAATCCTCGATTCCATCAACGAGGGCGTATTCACGGTCGACCTGGACTGGCGAATCACCGCGTTCAACCATGCCGCGGAACGCATCACCGGCGTGTCCCGGCGTGACGCCATGGGTCGACCATGCTGCGAGGTGTTCCGAGCCAGCATTTGCGAGAGCGCCTGTGCGCTTCGGCGGACGCTGGGCACCGGCAAGCCGACCGTCAACGCCACTGCCCACATTGTCAGCCATTCCGGACAGCGAATACCGATCAGGATCTCCACCGCGTTGTTGAAAACGCCCGACGGCAAGCTGATCGGTGGCGTGGAGACGTTTCAGGATCTCAGCCAGGTTGAACAACTGCAGAAAGAACTGGAGGCTCGCTACACGTTCGAGGATATCGTCGGACGAAGCGCGGCGATGAGAAACCTGTTTGAGTTGTTGCCGCAGGTGGCCGAGAGCGACAGCACGGTGCTCATCGAAGGAGCCAGCGGCACCGGTAAAGAGTTGTTCGCCCGCGCACTGCACAATCTCTCGCGACGCAAGAAGAAGCGTTTTGTCGCGATCAATTGCGCGGCACTGCCTGACACGTTGCTTGAATCTGAGCTGTTCGGCCACAAGGCTGGCGCATTCACGGATGCGAGGAGAGACAAGCTCGGCCGTTTCGCCCTAGCGGACGGCGGAACCATATTTCTCGATGAAATCGGCGATATTTCGCAGGCTATGCAGGTGCGGTTGTTGCGGGTCCTGCAGGAGCGGAGCTTTGAACCGCTCGGCTCAGTCGAGTCCGTCAAGGTGAACGTCCGGGTGGTGACAGCCACCAACAAAGATCTGGTGAAACTGGTTCGAGCCGGCAAGTTCCGCGAAGATCTCTTTTACCGAATTCGTGTCGTTCATCTCAAGCTGCCGCCCCTGAGACAGCGCCGTGAAGACATTCCTTTGCTGATCGACCGGTTGGTGGCCAAGTTCAACCGTCTTCAGGGCAAAGACATCGTGGGCGTTTCCAACGAGGTCCTCGCTCGGCTCATGGAACATGATTATCCCGGCAACGTTCGGGAACTGGAAAACATCATCGAGCAGGCGTTCGTCCTCTGTCGCGGGGGCTTGATCGAGTTGCACCACCTGCCTACCGAGCTCCGGCCGCCCGCAGCACCCGCAGGAGGCGAACTCAGTAGTCCCACGAGCCTGAAGTCGATGGAGAGGTTGTTGATCGACGAAGCGTTGCGCCGACATGGTGGAAACCGCCGACTGGCTGCCAAAGATCTCGGAATCGATGCGAGCACGCTCTACCGCAAGCTCCAGTCGCTAAACATACAGCCGCCGCAATTCGATGGCAGGCACCGCCCGAGGTAGTATTGCAGCTTGCAATACTGCCATCCTGATGCGATTCTCCCCGAGTCGCAACGACCGCTCATAAATCTCATCCATAACGCAAGTTATGCGTTTTCGTCGGGCAGGTACACCGCATGGAACAGGGCTTGCATGTATTCGCTACATGTCCGAACTACAAGGAGGACGCATGCGAGTCGTCATCACTGCCCAAGGGCCTGACCTGAGTTCACCGACCGACCCGCGGTTCGGCCGGGCGCGCTACCTGATCTGCATCGACACGGAAACCGGCGAGTACTCCGCCGTCGACAACGACGTCAACCTGAACGCTGCCCAAGGCGCGGGTATCCAGACCGGCCGGAAGATCGTTGAACTAAAGGCCGAGGCGGTTATCACCGGCCATGTAGGCCCCAAGGCATTCGCCACCCTGAATGCAGGTCTAGTCCCCGTATACACGGGCTCATCGGGGACCGTCAACGAAGTCCTGGAACAATTCAAGGCTGGCAAGCTTCAATGCGCCGCGTCGGCGGACGTCGAGGGCCACTGGGCCTGAAAGGAAGTATTGATTTCGATGAGTAGTACTTGCGCAGACAGTCAGACCGTCGATGAGGCCCAAAGACAGTTGGAGGAAGAAATACTCGCACAGCGGATGGACAATATCCGCCAGAAAATCGTGGTGATGTCGGGCAAAGGTGGCGTCGGCAAGAGCACCGTGGCAGTGAACCTGGCGGTGGGCTTGTCCCAGGCCGGAATGTCGGTCGGCCTGCTGGACGTGGATGTTCATGGGCCCAGCATCCCGCAGCTTTTGGGAATGCAGGGTCAAGGAACGCATCTGATCGAACATGAGTTACAGGCAGTACGGGTCAATGACCGCCTAAGCGTCATGTCGATCGGCTTCCTGGTGACCTCGCCGACAGATGCAGTGATCTGGCGCGGTCCCCGCAAGTACGCCCTTATCCGGCAGTTCCTGAAGGACGTGAACTGGGGCAGGCTCGACTACCTGGTCATCGACTCACCGCCGGGAACGGGTGATGAGCCTCTTGCAGTGGCGCAACTCGTGGGCAAGCCGGCCACTGCCGTACTTGTGACCACACCACAGGAACTCGCGGTCAACGACGTTCGAAGATCGGTCAGTTTTTGCCGAGCAGTCGATCTTCCCGTCCTGGGGATCATCGAAAACATGAGCGGGTTTGCCTGCCCAGCATGCGGCCATCGGATCGACATCTTCAAGACCGGTGGCGGAGAATCGCTGGCTGCGGAAATGAACGTCCGTTTCCTCGGCAAAGTGCCGCTCGATCCAGCGGTCGTGTCACGCGGCGACAGCGGTGAGCCACAGACCTGCTTGAAGAACGTCGGTGGGTCTGCCCAGGCATTTCGCGATGTTGTACAAGCCGTGCTCGATCACACTCGGGCCGGACGAGTCGAATTAAAGGTCCTTTAGTTCAGGGATTTCTCAGGAGAATACATGAAAATCGCCATTCCCACGGCAAGCGGACTGCTCTGTCCTCATTTCGGCCATTGTGAAGAGTTCGTTCTGATCGATGTAGAGCCCGACACTCGTCGCGTCTTGAACAAGCAGCACCTGGTGCCACCGCCCCATGAGCCTGGGCTGCTGCCGAGGTGGCTGCACCAACAGGGAGCCAACGTGATCATCGCGGGGGGCATGGGGCAACGAGCCGTTCAGCTGTTCGCGCAAAACGGGGTCCAGGTAGTCGTTGGTGCACCCGTCGGAGATCCGGACGAGATTGCCATGTCGTACCTGGCGGGCACATTGAAGGCGGGCGAGAATGTCTGCGACCACTGACCTGAGCCGTCAATGCCATCCGTCATGCTTGGTGTGCGGCAGCGAGCGAGCGGACGGCTTGGGCCTGCGCTTTGAGTGTCATACTGACGGAAGTGTGTCAGGAAAGTTTCATTGCAGCCCGATATTCCAGGGCTATCCTGACCGTTTGCATGGTGGTGTCGTCGCCATGCTGTTGGACGCCGGGATGACACATTGCCTGTTTGCCCAGAAGATCGCCGGACTGACCGCGAGGCTCAGTATCCGCTACAATCATGGAGTCACGCTCGGCATTCCGGCCTTGGTTCGGGCGAGGATCGTGGATTCGGAAAGTCCGCTCTACTACCTCGAATCCGAAGTCCTTCAGAACGGACAAGTCTGCGCCACGGCCAAGGCCACATTCTGGGACTCGGCATGCGGAGAACCCGTTGAAGGAACGATGTCGGAGTCTGCGGAGACTTCGAAAAACTTCTTCCGGACACAAGGGAGGTCGTCTCATGAACCCGCGTAGCAGAGCATTCGCGATGTGTCTGTGCCTCACCGCTGTTGTGCTTACGATTGGTTATGGCAGCATTGGCGCCCAATCAGCACCTGCATCCACGCGGGACGGTGTTTTCATCCATCTGACCAAGGGGCCGGAGGACGCCCATGGCGTGCTCATGGCCCTCAAGATGGCCAATCTCATGGCTGGCGACCGCGACGTTCTGGTGTACTGCGATCTCAATGGCATCAATACTGTGCTGAAGAACGCCCCCGACATTACATTCTCCACGTTTGACTCGTCTCGCACGCAGATCAAGACGTTGCTCGACAAATCGATTCCGGTTTATGCATGTCCGGCGTGCATTAAGGCACTCGGCAAGACTCCCGATGACCTCATGCCCGGGGTGAAGATGGCAGAGAAGAATGCTTTCTTCTCATTCACCAAGGGCCGCATTCTGACACTCGACTACTGACCTTGCGAATAACGTGTTGATCTCAGAGGAGCTGCAATGTCTGAGCCCACCTCGGTCACCGTCCTGGTTGAGAACACGGCCAACCAGCAAGGCTTGCTCGCCGAGCACGGTTTGGCGATGTGGATCGAGCGAGGTGAGCAGCATATCCTCTTTGACACCGGACAAGGTATGGCCTTGGTCCACAATGCCGATAAGCTCGGGATCAACCTTTCCACTGCCGATGAAGTTGTTTTGAGCCACGGACATTACGATCATACGGGCGGACTCCTGGCTGCGCTACCGGACCTCGGTCGAGCGACCGTCTATGCCCACCTCACTGCTTTTCGTGAACGGTTTACCCAGGCGCCTGATGGCACAGTCCGACAGATTGGGGCTCCGATCGAGTCAACTGACTGGCTTGCGGCACGCGTGGGCCTAATCGCGCCGACGCGAACGCACCCTGTGGAGATAGCGGATGGCCTGTGGTTGACCGGCCAGATCCCGAGAGAGAATACTTTCGAGGACACGGGCGGAGCGTTCTTTCTGGATGAAGGTTGCACGCAGCCAGATCCAATCATCGACGACCAGGCCATCTACTTCCGTTCCGAATCTGGCCTGGTCGTCCTGCTGGGCTGTGCACATGCGGGCGTTATTAACACGCTGGAGTACATCTGTGCCCTGACCAACGAAAGCACAGTGCACACCGTCCTAGGCGGCATGCATTTGCTGCACGCGGACGAAGCTCGACTTCAGCAGACCATCCGCCGGCTCGGCGATCTCGACGTGCAGCAGATTGGCCTCGCGCATTGTACCGGCTTTGCGGCCATGGCACGACTTCATCATGAGCTGCCTAATCGTTGCTTTCATTGCGTGACCGGAACGCGTTGCAGCTTTGAATGAGTACGGGATGATAGACGTGTCACCATCTGGAATTCTCGAGCGATTGCGGCTGACCCCGATGGGCCGGCGCGAGATTCTTTTGATCGGTGCAGGCTCGGCCACGCTCAGTGCTGTCGGAGTCGCTGTCTTGGTGGCACAGCATCTTGGTTGTGGGCTCTTGATTCTTGTCTCAGCCCTTCTCGGGGGCATTGGTCTGCTGTTCTTCCGTGACCCGCGCAGATGCGCACCTGCTGACCCGAAACTCCTCGTCGCCCCTGCCGATGGACGAGCAACCGATATCACCTGCATAGAACACGATCCCGAACTCGGAACAGCCGCCGTCAAGATCAGCATCTTCCTGAGCGTTCTCGACGTGCACGTCAATCGAAGCCCCTGTTCGGGAATTGTCCAGTCGGTGGAGCACCGCCGGGGCCATTTCTTTGATGCGCGAGACGCCCGCGCCGGTACGGCCAACGAGGCAAATACGATCGTCATCAAGCCCGACGAGAGTGGGATCCACAGGGTCATCGTGCGGCAGATTGCCGGCAGAATCGCAAGGCGGATTGTGTGCTTGGTGCGGCCGGGTGATCGAGTTGAGTGCGGGCAGCGAATTGGAATGATCAAGTTTGGCTCACGCACTGACCTACTCATTCCAAGCAATTCATGTGAGCCAATGGTAAACGTCGGGGACCGTGCTTGTGGCGCGGTCACAGTTCTGGCTCGGTGCATGACAGGTCTTATGGAAAGGAGTCGACTGCATGGAAAATGATGTGGGCCGGTTCTTCGAGCAATGGTCCGCGGACCAGGACGCCATGAGGCAACTGGCACCGGATGTGCTTCGCGGGTTTGGCGGCATGTTTCAGGCAGTTATGAAGGAGGGGGCATTGTCCATCCGCGAGAAGGAACTCATCGCACTCGCGATCGGGCTGGCGGTCCGCTGCGTGCCGTGTATCAATCTTCACGTCCAGAAATGCCTGAATGCAGGCGCCACGTCTGAGCAGGTTCTCGAAGCGGCGGGCGTGGCTGTCATGATGCAGGGTGGCCCGTCGTTTACCCACCTTCCGGAAGTGATCCGCGCGATCGAGCACTGCAAGCGGTCCTCCGGAAAGGACACCACTGCAAGTCAGTGAAGAATTCCGGACACATAATGCATCCTGGAGGAAAGGAATGTCTCCAGCTTACCAAATGAACTACCAACGTCTGCTGGACACGGCGGAGAAGCACGGGCTGATGTTGAACCCGGACGAGGCGCGCGTCGAAAAGGTTGTCGGCCTCATGGCACAGAACTATGAAGCGGTCGGCGAATGGATCTGCCCTTGCAAGCAACAGCACAAACTTCCCGAGAAGGGCGAGGACAAGACCTGTCCGTGCCAGGAGTGGCTCGACGAAATCGCGGACGAGGGCCACTGCGATTGCCGGCTGTTCTTCGCCTCGTCACAATGAACTGCGATAAGAGGACAAACGGGCACTTTTCAGATCAGGAGCACGTGATGGATAGAACAAAGAGCATCGAGCTGTTGAACAAGGCGGTGGCGGATGTGTCCTGGTTCAGCCTGAAATGGAGAACCAGCCTTCCTGAGTTACACCTGTCCGGGAGACCGTCTCCCGGCATCGAACGTTTCTCCCGATCCCGTTGCTCGCGGCTGTGCCGCGAGGGATTTAACGCGTGAGTGCCAATCC
>JAKPHF010000006.1 GCA_029550525.1 Planctomycetota bacterium | reverse complement strand
CCCGGGACGGTTGAGCCGGATGGATTTCGCTCGTGCTTCGCGCACACAGCCCGAGGGGCGCTCTACTTCGCCGTGAACTACCTGGCGCTCGGGACCGATGGAACGCTCCGTGAGCGACTCCCGGAACTCGTCGCGACCGGTGCGGGTAGGGACGCGCTTATCGAGGCGACCAACAACTCTTCAGGCACGGAATCGTCGGGCCAGCGAGCCCAAGTTGCCGGATTCAAGATCGGTGCCTACGACGCGGATAGCGCCACCATCGACCTGGCGTTGAATTACAGCGACGGGCGCCTGATCAGTGCACCCCTCAAGCTCACTTGGGAAGACGGGGACTGGAAGATGGTCCTCTCAGAGGCGGGGCAGCTGCCTCTTGCCCCTGGCCCGCTCGAAAGCCTCGGTGGCTATATTCCGTGGGCAGGCGCTTGAGATGGCTTGCGCGCCCGGAGACATTCTCTGCACGATCGGCGACGGAATCGGCGACGTCGTTTCCACTGCCGCCAACAACACCCTGCAGGAACTGACGAACCAGGCTCTTGAGGGGTTCGGCCAGGCGGTGGGAAGTCTCGGCACGATGTGGGTTTACTTGCCGTCGCCTGTGCTCACCGCCGGCACTGGCCAGGCCGGTGGTGGGACGCCTCCCGGCTCCGACGGCGTGACGACGATTCTCGGCTATGTGATGTGGATTGCGCTGTCAATCTGCGTTCTCTCCATCATCGCCATCGGCGCAATGCTCGCGGTGCGAGTCCGCCGCGGCGACGGCGAGCAACTCCTCGGTCGCCTCGGCATCGTGTTCGGGGCGGTGATTCTCATATCCGGTGCGACTGCCCTCGTGGCGGGTCTGTTGCCTAACCAGGCACCGGGTGGATCAGCGTCGGCGGTCGGATTCCTGCAGAACTCGCTGTGGTGGTACGTGGGTGCCATGGCGGTCGTGTCCGTGATCGTCGCCGGCATCCGCATGGCGTGGGAGCAACGCGCGAACCCGGGCAAGGAGCTCTTGCAATCGCTGCTGACTTTGATCGTCGTGTCAGGGGCCGGCCTGACCATCATCGGCCTTGCAGTCACGGCGGCAGACGCCTTCTCCGTCTGGGTACTTAACGGCGCGACGCAATGCGACGTGTCAGCCGCGGGGGAGTCCAACTGCTTCGGCACGAACGTTGCCGCAATGATCGGACTCAGCTCTACCTCCCCGCTGGCCCTGCTGGCCATCCTGATCCTCGCCCTGTTGGCGATGTTGATGTCATGGGTGCAGGTCGCGCTCATGATCGTGCGCGGAGGCCTCCTGGTGGTTCTCGCCGGCGTGCTGCCGATCACTGCCAGCTTCACCAACACCCAGATGGGTCGGCAGTGGTTCCAGAAGGCGATCGGCTGGACGCTGGCGTTCATCTTGTACAAGCCAGCCGCGGCACTGATCTACGCGGCCGCATTCCGGCTCACTGGCTCCGACGCGTTCGGTGCGAACGGTGTGGGGATCGTGTCGATCCTTACCGGCATCGGCCTGATGATCCTCGCCCTGTTCGCTCTGCCTGCCCTGCTGCGCTTCGTCGCTCCGATGACGAGCGCGGCGATCGGCGGCGGTAGCGGCGGCCTCGCGATGGGCGCTATGGGCGCCGCGATGGGAGTTGAAGCGGCCACCGGCGCGATCAGCCGCACGAGTTCCTCCTCGGTTGGTGCTCCTGCCACCTCGTTGGCGCCCTCGGGGGCGTCGGCTGCTGGGGGCTCGGCGGCGGGTGCCGGTGGTGGCGCTGCGGCCGCCGGTGGTGGGGCAGCGGCAGGGGGTGCCGCTGCGGCATCCGCAGCAACGGGGGTCGGGATCCCGGTTGCCGCAGGGATCGCGGTCGCCCAAGGGGCGGCGAAAGTCGGCGGACAGATGAAAACCGGCATCCAATCCGCAGCTGCGGATTCTGTCGGCGAACCAAGCGGAGCGTAAGGGGAATCATGAGCGCCACAACCACGACGAGCCAGCCAGCTCACAACGGCCCGCGGACCTACGGCAACTGGACGCGGCCGAAGTCGCCGGGCCTGCTCGGGCTAGGGGCGATCGGCACCGGTGTCCTGTTTGTCGGGGCCGGCATCACGATTGTGGTGTCCATCATCGGCGGGCTTCTGGCGGGCTTTGTGGTCGCCATCCTCACGTTGGGGTTCCTGCTGCTGATCGCA
>JAKPHF010000076.1 GCA_029550525.1 Planctomycetota bacterium | reverse complement strand
CACGCAACTAACAAGTGTCAACCAACAACAGGAGGAAACGAAATGAGCACTATCAGCATCACCGGCGTCGACTACATCCCCGCATCCGAAGCCGGGCCGAAGCCGGAAACCAGCAAGTCCATTGTGATCCTGCAACGCGGCTGGGTGTTCATCGGCGACCTCACCAAAACCGGGGAAGAGTTCGCGCTATTGAACGCGCAGAACATTCAAAGATGGGGAACCACTGAGGGTTTGGGGCAACTCGCCCTGTCGGGGCCGACCTCTGACACGATACTGAAACCGGCTGGGACAGTACGGTTCCATGAGTTGACGGTGGTGGCCCGCCTGGACGTGGACGACTCGAAGTGGTGAGCCTGGTCGCCACGCTAGGCGAGAACTCTCAGAACACGCACGGCTACGGCTACGGCTACGGCTACGGCAACGGCAACGGCGACGGCTACGGCTACGGCAACGGCTACGGCGACGACGACGGCGACGGCTACGGCTACGGCTACGGCTACGGCTACGGCTACGGCGACGGCGACGGCGACGGCGACGGCGACGGCTACGGCGACGGCTACGGCGACGGCGACGGCGACGGCTACGGCTACGGCTACGGCAACGGCAACGGATGGTGATGAGTGGATCGCCCAACACGGCAACACCATCCGCGAGCGAGACCTACTGGAGACAACATGACCGACAAAACGATCCCCGAGCAGCTCGACGCCGCACGCCACGGCAAGGAGTTCGCCGAGGTGCTCAACCGGCTGTTCGGCTCGCTCGAGAAAGCAATGGATGAGGAAGGCGACGACGAATGACCACACCAACACCTGAGGAACTACGCCAAGCCGCGTCCATAGTTGGGCGCCTCGCGGACTGGGACCCGTCTTGCGGCCATGTCGATCTTGCCCTGGCCGTCGCGTGTCTTATGGACATGGCATTCGAAGCGGAGGAAGCCGAAGCCGCAAAGACGGCCCGCCGGGAACGGTTGGTCAACGATGACAAGCTGATTGGTCTGATCGCCCGCACTTTATACGGGCAGAACGCAATCTATGACGCACAAACCGGTGATGGGATTCCGTGGGAGGAAGTACCCGGATACCAGGAGTGTTGGCAACGTGACGCTGAAGGGCTGTTGGCAGTACTCCGTACCGCCGGTTACGCCATCGTGGAACTGCCGAAACCAGCAGAGGCCGTCAAGTGCTGGCCGGTGCTAGTCGGGGGTGAGCCAGAAAGCTTGTACCTAACCCCCGACGGCGAGGTCGTTGTTTCCGGCAGCTTGCGCCTGTACGCCGATGAGGCCCGTGACCTCGCCGCCGCCCTTCTCGCCGCCGCCGAGTATGCGGAGCGCGAGCAGTGAGCGGGTGGGATGGCCGACACCCGAATTGTGTGTGCGCTAAGTCGATGGGCGACACGCAGGAGTGTGCGATGCACGCAGACGTGTGGGAGCAACGCCAGGCAGGCTGTTCATGTTGGGCCGGTTGGGAAATGTTAGACGGCACCCGCCTTGATCCGTATTGCGAAGCTGATGAATGGCACGCAAGGCGGGAATGGGGGGTGAGGTTTTCGCCGCTACCATGCTGCGGCCACGTCGCCGCCGTGCATAGTGACGATTTTCGGCGGTGCCTTTCAACGGCTGGCATGGACCCCGGTGAGCACTGTGACTGTCCCGACTATGCGGAGCGTGAGCAGTGAGTGAGTGCAAGCACTGTGGACGAACGATTCATGCCGGATCGCCTGATCGCGGCTATGTCCATCGGGGTGATTGGGGCGGTGCGAGTAAGAGCCGCTGCAATCCTGATGAAAGCGGACTTCCATACGGGTACAACGCCGCTCCTGTAGGGGAGCCGTGCCAGTGGCCGTGCATCGGCGCGGAGCGTGAACAATGACAGGCCCGGTTAGTGTGGCGG
>JAKPHF010000049.1 GCA_029550525.1 Planctomycetota bacterium | reverse complement strand
GATTCTCTGTTTAAGGCCAAGTGCACGGGAACCGTTCATGGCGACAATTCTCGGGCTGCTTGGGCACTGTGTCCAGAGCATTCATGCAACAGACGCGTGTTAACAGCCGGTTTCCTTCGCACCCCACCGCCATTTCGAACTTTCGCCGGGTAAGTAAGAGAAGGACGAAGAGCACCAACCCCGCCAGACAGCGCGCCGGTCGCCAGGCGAAGGCCGTTCTGGTCAGCATGTCACGCCTGCGGGAGACTCCGCGCAGTCACACCAGCCGCCGTGTTGTGGACACGTTTCCAGCGCGCACGATGCGGGCAGGATGTCTGCGCCCTGATGCCTCCGCTCAAACGCCAAGAACGTGTCACGGCGTCAGCTATGGGCTCGCCCTTGCGGGGCTGAAACTTCAAGGTTCGGGTTTCCCGCGCATGGCCAAACGGAGTTGCGCGTTCTCGAAGTTGCCAGAGCGGCGGATGAAGGGCGATGCGAGTCTCAAGGAGGGCAGGGCCGATAGGCAACGTTCGGGGGCTGGGGACCGGGGCCTCGGGGCTGGCGAAGGACCAGAGTATACCCGCCGCTGCGGAGACAGCCGCCTTGGGGCAGGCGGGCGTCTCGCCTGCCTCTATCCCTTTGCGAGGTGGACATCCAAGCAGCTGTGCCGATAAAGCGCCACTGTTGCGTCGGTCGGTCATCCGTCGAAAAACGCAGCGCTCGGCAAGGGGCACCCGCCGGGGAGCTTCGACGGTTTTGCGTACGAGTTATTGGACATAGCACTAGTATGGCACTACTCATAACTATGTGACTCGGCACCTCAGGACCGCGGCAGTCGTGTTGGCGCCGAACGGACGGTCTATAATGGAGAAAGCACCGCCCTACTGGGCCGGCACATCGCCCGCCCGTGTGAGCCGGCGCGACTGACGCCCAGTATCGGGGTAGCGTCGGCGGCCGGTGCGGCGAGATGGGGCAGACGACCGGCCGCGAGTGGGTTCGGGGTATCGGCTAGCGACCCGACAGGACGGGGAAGCCGACGGCACGGGGAAGCAGGCAGACGGGGACAGGTCAACGCCCATCATCACGGGCGGCCGCCGGCCACTTGTGCCGGCTTCACCAAACCCAACGGCCGGAGGAGGAACCCAAGCACACACCAGGCGATGATGCAGGATGACTTGTGCGTCATACGGCCGGCATGGCGACCTAGCTCTTGCTGGCCGCGGTGTCATCGCTTACGGCACCAATGCGGTGTGTTCTCATAACGCATATGCGAGAGGGATGAGGGCGAGCATATGATCCGAATGGGGCATAGCAACCGGTTGAACGTTCGGACGGGGCTTCTGGCAGGGTTGATCGCCTTGGCCACGTCGGCGTCCGTTCATGCCATCACCGTGATCTCCACGCACACCTTGCAGAACGGCGGGGCTCTCACCGTCGACCCGCCGCTGTTGGTAATTAGCGGCGGAACGGGCCCGATGCTCACGATGCTCTCCGGCGCGACCGCCGAGTGGGAAGGTGCCGCCATCCTAGGCTGGCAGGCTGGCGAGGCCGGCGGGCTGCAGCTCCTCAACGGCACGGTGCGCACCACCGGAGACGGGTTCTTCTACGAGGGGGTCTGGCATGACGGCGGAGCCGGCTACCTGGGATACAGCAGCGGCTCCGTGGGCACGGCGCTGGTGACCGGCGCCAACTCGAAGTGGGAGATGGAAGGCAATCTGCGCATCGGACACTACGGCTACGGCGAACTGGTGATCGCCGCCGGAGCCACCGTTTCGGCCGGCAACACGCTCGTCGGCGCCCATGCCGGCTCAGAGGGGCTTGCCGCCGTCAACGGTGCCGACGCACGGCTGGACATTTCGGAACTCCTCTTCGTCGGCATGGAGGGCACGGGCGAACTGCGCGTCTTCAACAGCGCCGGCGTATCCAGCGGGAACGCATACATCGGGTATCTCTACGACGTCACGGGGACGGCTCTCGTCTCCGGCGCCGGCTCCACGTGGACCAACGGCGGCGAACTCCTCGTCGGTTTCCTGGGCTCGGGCGAGCTGAACATCGTTGACGGCGGCAGCATGTCCACCGGCTCTGCCGCTCTCGGGCTCGCGGGCGGGACGGGGACTATCAACGTCACCGGCCCCGAATCCACTTTCACGGTGAACGGGCTTATGGTCGTCGGCCATGGCAGTGCGGGCACACTCAATATCACCGACGGCGCCAGTGTCACGAGCGACGTCGGCGTCATCGGTTCAGGCGGGAGCCTTTCTTTCGGCACCGTCACCGTCGGTGGCGCCGACTCGAGCTGGACGACCAACAACCTGATCCTCGGCGGCCAGGCAATCAACCTCCCGTCCAACGGCAACGGAACGCTCACCATCCAGGACGGCGGCACGGTCACCGTGGCCGGGATCACGCGGGTGCACAACGCCAACAGCACCATCCAGCTGCAGACCGGCGGCACGCTCCAGACGCACGACCTGGACCTCACCGGCGGCGGCAAGCTCGACTGGACCGGCGGCACGCTGATCGCCTTCGGCGACATCAAGACCGACCTGACGGTGCCCGAAGCGGGGACGCTCATCAGCACCGGGATCATCCACGGCGACACCGTCAACGCCGGCATCATCTCGCCCGGCACCTCCCCGGGCCGAATCATGATCAACGGCGACTACACGCAGGAATCGACCGGCTCGCTGCTCATCGAGCTGGGCGGGCTGACCGCCGGCTGCGACTACGACCAGCTGTGGGTTCTCGGCGACGCCACGCTCGGCGGGACGCTGAGCGTGCAACTGCTCGACGGCTTCCAACTCGACGTAGGTCAACAGTTCAAGATCGTGACCGTGAACGGCATGCTGGGCGCAAGCACGTTTGCCGGCCTCGGCCAGGATGCGCTGGTGGGCACATTCAACGGCGTGGACCTGTTCATCCGCTATCGTTACGATGCCGCGCCGGGCGTGCTGCTCTACACCATCCCCGAGCCGTCGACCGTCGTCCTTCTGGCTCTCGCGGCCACGTCGCTCCTCCGGCGGCATCGCCGTCCTCGTGCCGCCGAGCTCTGAGCCGTGAGCTGTGAGTTATAAGCTATAGGCTATAAGCTGTAAGCCGTAAGCCTTGTGGTGCAAACGTCTTCCCTGCATTGACAGCGATATCTGCCCCAATGCCCCACACCCTTGTCCCGAGGGCACTTGGGGCAAGAAACATCCGAGCCACCTCGGTGCCGAGCGGCCTACTCCAAGTGACCTTGGCTGGCCGGTTTTAACCGACCGCTGACATTACCGACTTGAGGCTCGAGCAAGCCGAAATGCTGTGCAGAGATTAAGCGGTCTGAGACCAGAACTCCCTACACATCTCGAAAAACGAGCTGTGGGCGATGGGCCATGAGCGGGCCTCTGGCTGATAGCTGACAGCTGAGAGCTCACAGCTCATAGCCCACAGCTCACCGCTTCCCTCACACCACCGACTGTTCCTGGCCACGGGGCAGGCGATGGCGCAGTTCGGGCAGGTGGTTGTCCACGACCCACGTGCCGTTGGCCCGGCTGCACTCGAAGAGCTCGACCCGCTGGCTCGTAAACAGGACGTTGGGATAGACGGTGTTGTACAGATCGGTCGGGAAATAGATTCGCCGTTGGAGCGGCTCGCTGAGCATGGTGGTCAGGGCGGCCCAGACGCCGACGGCCACCTGGGCGCAGGTGGCGTTGGTCCCCACGACGGATTCGTTGGCCAGGCTATGCAGGTAATAGACCCGCCGGTCGGGATACTCCAGACAGACACCGATGGTGTCGGTGCCGGTCAGCGGGATGGAGGTGTTGTCGCCCACCTCCAGATCACTGATGAGAACCGTGCCGCGTTCGCGCCAGCGTTGCACGAGATAATCCATCGTCCGCGGGTGCAGGGCATAGATGTACTTTGAGGAGATGCCGAAGCGCTGGGCGAGCTTGATGTTCTCCTCGTGGAGGATGAGAAAACCCTGCGGATAGGACGGCAGCTTGCAGACCGGCTCCATGATCGGCTGCAGACTCTGCCGATTGGCCAGTGCGTTGGTGTCGAAGACGCGGACCTGGCCGTCGTCGACCTGGCCGGTGGGCTCCCAGACGGTCTCAGTGAGGAACTCCTGGCGGGACCAGGTGATCAGCGGCCGCCAGCCGTCCGCAGGCGTGGACGTGTCGTACTCGAAGTGGATGATCTCGCGCGGCACACCGAAGTTCCGCACGCCGTGCATCACCCAGATATTGACGGCACCGGGGTTCATGCCGCTGCTGATGATGTGAGGCGCGCGGCGCGGCCGATGCCGCGTCGGGTGGATGGCCGCCACCATCTGATGCACGCCGGCGCGGGCGTCGTTCAACGCCGTGTTGATGTAGCTCACACCCGCGGCGTCGGTCGCCTGGAACACCGGCAGCGTGTCCATGTCCGTCAGGTCCAGCACGATATCGATCTGGTACTGCCGTAGCAGCCGCACGTAGTCGGCAGCGTTCTCGCCGATCCGCAGATCCTGGCGCACGAACGTGTAGCGCAGGCGGGAATGATCCAGATACCGGTTCTCCAGGACGTGCTCGTCACGATCGAGCAGGACGAGATCATTGAAGAGGTCGCGGCGACCGCTCAGCCGCCGCAGGAAGGCCCCCGCCACATGCCCCGATGCCCCGAGGACCAGCAGATTCGGGCGTCGCCGACGGTGCGACCAGGGGGCTGGGCCCCGCTGCCTGACCGAATCCATCGCCCGGAAGTTCAGCTTGTGAGCCTTACGTGCAGCCAACCGGTTCAAGGCGGGGGTTGTCGTCATCGGTCCGTACACCTCCTGCTTCTGAGCGAGTGAGTGTTCTGTTTCACCGCCGCGCGGCCCGGGGGACCGGGCGCGCGGACGCCTCCGGCGGGTTGACGCGTTTCGCCCGCCATCGCGAGTCTTGCGAGTACCTCCATTTACAGGTGCCAATCCGCCGAATCCGTATCGCGCAGGGACGGGCCCGAGAGGCGGTGTTCCGCCCGGTCAGAGAGCGGACGAGACGCCTCGCCGCCCGTGGAAACAGCGGAGGTCAACAAATTGCACCGCCAGACGCCGGCCTTATCCGGGGGCGGCGTCGCGGAGCGTGACAGGCCTCATCGTTGCTGACGGTGCTCGAGACAGCGCCGTCCTGGAAGATTCCGAGCGCGTAAACGTGACCTTCATAGCCCGGCCTCCAAGTTGAGGTGTGTCGAATCCAACTGCCGAGCCTCCATGGTAGCAGGTTTTGGCGGAAGGGTGAAGGCCTTCGGCCGGGGCTGGCCTTCGGCCGGGGAGTAGGAGCTGGGGGCTGGGGACTGGCGGGGTGGTCACGCGGCGACACATATATGGCAGCGTAGTGCAGACATCTTGCCTGCCCTGTGCACGCTGGAAGTGCATGCACCTGTTTTCCCCAGCCCCAGACCCCGCTAGGCTCGACGCGGGGAAAACAATGACGATTGAGCAGGTGCCGAAACGAGGCGGGCGAGACGCCCGCCCCCCTGCTCAGAATCGGTAGTTCAGCTCGAACATGATGGTCTTGCGGTCGCCGAAGCCGACCTCGGTGGTGAGGATGAGGTGCTCGCCGAGTTCCACGCGGCCGCCGATCAGGCCGCTCCACGGATCGGCGGCCTGGACGTCGGCCCGGAATCGCAGGTCCACCAGGCCCAGTCGGCCTTTCATGGTCTCCTGGACGCCCTGGTACATGCCGCCGCCCCACAGCGACACATATGCGGCGCCGAAGGGGGTGTTCTCACAAATGCGCTCCCGCACGCCCAGCCGCATGCTCAGCACGGCCACGTCTACCGGATCCAGCATGGAGACCACGTGTTCAAAGTCCAGAAACGTCCGCGTGAAGTTGATGTCGGCCAGGCCGAAGACGACAGTCTCGCGACCTTTGAACGGCCGGTATCCGCCCGCCAGCGTGGTGCCCAGCCCCACCGTGGGGCCGTCGAATTGGAGTCGAAAGTCGAGTTTCGGCCCGTGGGCGCGGAGGCCCGGAATCGTCGCCGGCCGGACGTCGATGTGCGCATGCCCCTGCACGTAGCCCACGATGGCGTAGACGTTGAGGAACGGCAGCACCCAGGCGTCCAGGCGCGAGGTCGTCGCGGTTTCGCTCACCTTGACATTGGTGACCCGCACCAGGCTGCCGAGGTCGAGCAGTTTGCCGCCCGGTGTGCCGAGCGCCACCTTGCTCAGATCGAAGTTCTGTTCGATCGAGTAGAAGACGTTGCCCGACAGGCCCAGCGGCAGCGGCAACTCGTGGCCGCTGTCGCTGGCCTCCTTCCCGCCCCAGACGGGTAGCCCCGACCAGTGGACCACCTCTTTGCCGGCCACGATCTCGGACTCGTCGGCGGTCTCGCTTTCGTCCGCGTGTGCGACACTCTGCCCCGCGCTGAGCCGGGCTGATCCGAGCAGCAGGCATGCACAAATGAACAAGCACCGAAAGATGCTGACATCTCCTGGGGAGCGTTCGACCTTCACTATCGCCACCGCGAGACGGACCGCCGCGTCTGAGGTAACGACGTTCAGTTTAGCTGCGCGATGAAGATGCCGCTACCGCCTGAGGGCGGGCATCATGCTCGACTTTTGGTCTGATGAGACCGGCCTCGCGATGACTGGGAAAGGGACTGCGAGCGCAGCTTTTCCTGGCGCTGTACGCGTAACGGACATGTTACCCAACCTCAAAGGCGGGCGAGACGCCCGCCCCCAATCGCGAGAGGCCCACTCCCCAACTGCGAGACGCCTGCCCACACATGCTTGACAGACCGATCGCCCACGGGCACGCTATGCCACGAGAACAGACCCGCCACACGAGCGGCAAAACGCAAGTGGCATGGGGAGCATCCGGCGCGCCTCGGAGGCGGTCGGGACGCCCGCCCTCTGACTCCACCGTCCACGCTAACGACGGCAGCTTGTTCCGAATGAGCATCGGCACCATCATCTACCGTTTCCGCTGGCAAACCGGTGCCGTCTGGTTGCTCGCCATGGCCGCCCTGCTGGTCTTCGTCCCCCCGCCGGATCCCAAAGCCGGGCTGACGCGCGACCTCCTCCCGCCCGACTCGCCCTTCTACCGGGCCCTCGACGTGTACACCGAGCGCTTCGGCGACAAGAGCGGCAAGAGCGAAGTCGTGGTCGTATTCGAACGGCCGGACGCGCCCTTGTCGTCTCGCGATCTGTCGGACATCGAGGAGCTTGCCCGCCGGATGATGGACCCCGGCATCGGCATCCATGCGGACCTGCTGCCCGACTCCACCATCCGCACGCCGAAGTCGCTGCAGGAAATGGGCGACAAGAACCCGCTGATCAGCAAAGACCGCAAGGCGGCCATGGTCTGTCTGTTCCTGCCGCACAAAGACACGTCGGGCGAAGCGGCTCGCGTGGTCGATCGTGTGCACGCTCTCATCGATGAGTACCCGCTGGCCGCGGGATTGCACACGGCCGTCACCGGCTCGGCCGGCTTCTGCCGCGACTATCTCCTGGCCAACGAACGCAGCCACGACAAGACCATCGCTCTGACGGTGGTGGCCGTCATCGTAGTCCTGCTCCTGGTCTACCGCGCGCCGCTGGGCGCTGCCGTCCCGCTCGCCGCCATCGGCATCCTGACGGTCATCACCACCAAGCTCACCGTCCTGGGCGAGGGCCTCGGCCTGAGCACTGGCGCTGCCGAGCGAATGTTCATGCTCCTCCTGTTGTTCGGGGCGGGCGTGGACTACTCGCTCTTATTCATCAGCCGATACAAGGAATACCTCCTCACAGGGCGTGCCGCGCGGGAAGCCTTCGTGCTCGCGCTCGACACCAGCCTCGGCGCGATCGCCGCGTCCGCCATCACCACGGCGGCCGGCTTGGGCACGCTGTGTCTGGCCCGATTCGGAATCTTCCGCGACGTGGGCCCCGCCATCGTGCTGGCTCTCCTGGCCTCGGGCCTGGCCACGCTCACGCTCGTGCCGGCGATGGTGGCGATCATCGGCCCGCGGATCTTCTGGCCTCAGCGGCCCGACCGCGACATGTCCGGCTTGGCCGGCCTCCTGCCGCAGGATCGCGGTTGGCGCTTCCTGGCCAATCGCGTGACGCGCCGGCCGGGATGGGTGCTCCTGTTGACGCTGGCTGTCCTCGCGCCGCCGGCACTTCAGGCGACGACGCTCTCGTGGTGCTACGATGCTCATTCCAGCCTGTCCGCTCACTACAGTGCCCGCCAAGGCATGGACATCATTCGCCGCCACTGGAGCGACGGCGAAATCTCACACGCGAAGTTCCTCGTCGTCAGCCCCGCGTCCCAGCCGGTGGATCGGTGGATCCTGACGTCGATGAAACTTGCCTCCGACTTGCGGGACACGCCCGGCCTGGCGGACCTCCGCGGACTGTCCACGCCGTTGGGCGTTCGCGATGGCGGTATTTCCAACGTCGCGGCGCTTCTGCTCGGCGGCGGCCGCGTCCAATCCGAGTTCCTCTCACAGGACCGCCGGGCCATGTGGTTCTCGGCCACGTTGGAGAACGCCCCGCAAAGCCCCGAAGCCATGGCCTGCGTCGAGCGGCTTCGCGCGGCTTCCGAAAAATCGCTCGCCCGTGTCGCCTTTCCCGCGGAGATCCACATCTCGGGCGCGACCGCCGAAACGATGGAACTACGCGACGTCACGCAGAGCGACTTTCGCCGCGTGAGTATCCTGTCGTTGTCCGTGATGTTCCTGATCGTGGCCATCTTGCTGCGCGACATCGTGCTTTCGGTGTTCATGGTCGCCTCGACGGTTGTGGGCTATCTGGCCACGCTGGGCGTGAGCTACTGGATCTTCACTTGGCTCGGCAGTCCGGGCCTGGACTGGGAAGTGCAGGTCTTTTTGTTCATTGTGATGGTGGCGGTGGGCCAGGACTACAACCTGTTCTTCGCCGTTCGCCTGGCTCAGGAATGCCGCAACGACGACGTTACCTCGGCGACGCATCGCGCGCTCGTGCAGACCGGCCGCGTCATCTCCTCGTGCGGACTCATCATGGCCGCCACGCTGGGCAGCATGGTTGTGGGCGAAGTCAAAATGCTCCAGCAACTGGGCTTCGCTCTGGGACTGGGCATGCTCATCGATACTTTCGTCGTGCGTCCGCTGTTGCTCCCCTGCTTCATCGTCCTTACGCGACGAACCCTCTCGAAAGCAGCACGCTTCCTCCACCCGCCGATTGAGTGGTTGTCCGTGTGAAAACCTGGGCGATGGCCTTTCGCGACGGTTTGGGTTGACTGCGGAATATGGCGGGGGAACACCGGTATTTCAAGACAATCACGCATGGTTTAGCCGCAGCCTCTTTCCACGGAAGCACAGGTCGAGGATAATCAGACCAGGCCGGCGCGAACTGATCCCGGTGTTGGTGGAGAACGGTGTGTCGATTGCGATTCCGATAGAAGGTTTTGGTTTGCCACGCCTGAGTTGTCGGCGTCCGCTGGTGCGGCGGCTGACTGAACTCGGCGGGCTTTCGTTCCGCCGCATCTCGGGCATGCTGGGCGGCCGGGCCACCGGCTTCGACATCACCAGCTCTCGCGAGACAAGAGCCGCCGCCTCGGAGTTGCTCGACCGATATTCGACGCTCTCCGGCCAGATCCACGCCATCTCCGACGACCCGTGGAAGCTCTTGTGGGCTCCGCACCGGCGAGCCTTCCTGCCGTTTCAAGAACGGGCGTTCGCCTTGATTGCGTGGCGCGATCCGGTTGGGCCGCCGGAAGAGGCAATCGGATTGATCAGCCGCTTTCGCGACTACGCGGCCGCTCGCGGCAAGCACGCCGTCCTGTTGGGCATCGGCCGCCCCACCGTCGAGCGGCTGCCCCGCGACAGCTTCCACTCCGTTTGGCTCGGCACGGAACCGTTCTACGATCTGAGCACCTGGCAGACGCGCGGCAAACGCTTCAACGAGGTGCGACAAGCCTGCAATCACGTCCGCAAGAACGGCGGCGTTGCCCGGGAAGTCCATCCCATGCAGGATGCTGACATCCGCCGCGGCATCGAAGAGGTCACCGAAGCCTGGATGCAGGCCCGGCCGGAGCGGCGGAGTCGATCCTTCCTGCGGACCGCGCCGCTGGAGAATGCGGAGCGTCGGCGCTACTTCGTCGTCCAGGCCGACGACCGCATTGAAAGTCTGCTCGTCTGCTCGCCGGTCAGCACTCGCGGCCAATACCTCCAGGATCTGGTTCGCCGACCCGATGCCCTGCGCGGCAGCAACGAACTGAACATGGTCACCGCCATGGCCGTCTTTCAGTCCGAAGGCTTGGATTTCGTGACCGGCGGCATCGTCCCGTTCTACGACCCCACCAAACCGCGCTGCGAACAACGGCTCGGCGGCGACGGGCTCATGGGCCAGGTGATCGGCCGCTTCGATCGACTCTTCCGCTTCTCGGGGCTGCAGCAGTTCCGGGCCAAGTTCATCCCCAGCCGCATGGTCGATGTGTACGCCCTGCTCTGGCCTGGTGTGCTCACGCCGGGCCTGGTGCGGGATCTCTGCACGGTTCTCTGGAGGCCGTGAGCAGGCAACGACGACGCGGCGAGGGGCGACGCGGGGACGGGGGGAAAGAGAACGACGCGGCGACACGGAGACGCGGGGAAGCGCCGAAAACATTTTCTCGCCAGTCCCCAGGCACGGCCCGCAGGGCCAAGCCCCCACGCGATGGTACGGTGACACGGTGAGATGACAAGAGCGTTGATTACACCTGTACTGCTCTGCGGACTGTACCTGCTGGCCGGTTGCGGCGCCGCTCACTCGACTTTCGCTCCTGCCTATTCCTGTGAGATCGTCAACAGGTATCCGCACGATGTGAACGCATTCACGCAAGGCCTCGTATACCACGGCGGGTATCTCTACGAAGGCACGGGCCTCAATGGCCTGTCTTCCATCCGCCGAGTGGAGCTGACTACTGGTCGCGTGCTGCAGGAATACGATCTGCCCTGGCAATACTTCGGCGAGGGCATCACGATCTGGCAAGATCGTCTGATCCAACTCACGTGGACTTCCGGCATCGCTTTCGCCTACGACCGCGATTCCTTCGAGTTGCAGTCCACGTTCTCATATCCGACAAGCGGCTGGGGTCTGACGCACGATGGTGCTCGCCTCATCATGAGCGACGGCTCGTCCACGCTGTACTTCCGCGCCCCGGACACCTTCGCGGAGATCGGTCGCATCCATGTCACCGACGGCGGCAGGCCCGTCCGCGACCTGAACGAGCTCGAATTCATCCGCGGCGAGCTCTGGGCCAACCTCTGGGGACAGTATCGCATCGCCCGCATCTGCCTCGCGACCGGCCGCATCCGCTCCTGGATCGACATCTCCAATTTGCGCTCACCAGTCGAACGGCTGCTCGCGGGCTCGCCCAACGGCATCGCCTACGACGCCGACGGCGACCGCATCTTTCTCACCGGCAAGAACTGGCCGCACGTGTTCGAAATCACCGTGAACATGGCTGTGGCTCCCTCATGCCCGGCGCTCAGTTCGGCAAAGGACGTTCAGCATGCTCCGTTCGCCATCCAGACCGGGTTCGCGGTTGGCCCATGCGTGGGAGCCGCGCGGATGGAGCAGAAAGGGGCTACGACGGATGCCGCATTCATACCTGCACGGATGGTTGCACGGACAGATTGATTTACGATGTGAGCATACATTCGCGCCGCATCGCCAGCCGGGAGGACGTCACACGCACAAAGGATACTTGCGACATGTTTGTCATCGGTCGAGCCCTTCACGAACAGATCCAGATCGGCAACAGCATTACCATCAAGGTGTTGCGCATCGGCGACAAGCACGTCACGCTCGGCATCGACGCCCCCAAGGCCGTCCCCCTCTCGCGCGAGTCACACTCTCCGGACTCGGCCCCGTTCCGTGCCGGGGGATCGCCCTCGGGATGTGACCTCAGCGTCCTCATCGTGGACGACACGCCCATTCACACTTGGCTCATACAGAAGGCCTTCACCGCTTACGGCGCCGATCACACCAAAATCGCTCGCAGCGGTGCCGAAGCCTTGGGGCTATTGGGTCTCGCGCCGGGGCCGGCGGAGAAAGTCTCCCAATTCAATTTGGTGGTCATGGAATTGCGTCTGCCTGACATGCCTGGAATCGAGTTGATCCGCCGGATTCGTTCGGCTCGCGAGCTCAGCACGCTGGCGATCGTGGTCATGAGCTATCAGGATGCCGATACGGAAGTGCTGCGTTGTCTCGAGGCCGGGGCCAACGCGTTCGTTCCCAAGCCCGAGACGCAGGAAGGCTTTCGGCAGAACGTTTTTCGACTCGCGGATTTCTGGGGCCACGCGCGTCTGGTCACGCCGGCGACGGCCGGCGTTGTCACTGAGGAGTCGGTGGTTTGTTGACGCGTGGACGTCAAGCCGAATCCGCCTCTCCCGCTTCAGCCCAAGCTGAACCCGCCACAGGTGCCGCCCCATCTTTCAAGTCAGCCGGTCAGTCCGAGCCGGATATTCAGCATCTCGTGACGCTGGTTCACCTGTTGGAAGATTTTCTTCGAGTGCCCGGCACGAAGTGGCGCATCGGGCTCGACGGATTGCTGGGGCTGGTGCCCGGCGTGGGCGATCTGATCGGCGCCCTGATCGCGACGTACGTGTTGAAGGAGTCCGCGCGGCTGGGCGTGAGCCGCACGACGCTGGCCCGCATGGCCGGTAACATCGCCCTGGACTTCGCGCTGGGCGCGATGCCTCTTGTCGGCGACATCTTCGACATGGCGTTCAAAGCCAACCGCCGCAACCTGAAGCTGCTCCGCCGTCACCTCGAGCGTGCGCAGCGAGTTTCGAAGGGCTAACAGCAGGCGGACATCTTGCCCCGCCTTTTGTCCTGCTGAGGTCGGCTTCAAAAGGCCAAGAAAAACAAACTACGAGCGCAGCATTTCCTGGCGGTTCATGTCTCACGGTCCATTGACCGCCGTCCCTGCGACGCGAAGAAACGGCAACCAAGCGCAACGGACATGCTGCCCATACTCGAAAGGCGGGCGAGACGCCCGCCCCCCAACTGCGAGACGCCGGCCCCCCGCCTGCGGCTAATCGCGATGCAGCGACATGAGATAGCGGTTCCATGCCTGCTCCAGGCGCTCTAGGGAGCCGAAGGCATCCGTGAATTCCTGCTGCATGGTATAGGTGCTTCTCGGGCCCGGCTCGAGCTGGGCCAAGGTGGTCAGATACTCCCTCAATGCGGCTTGCCGGGTCTTGAACAGGAACCGGAAGAACGCCCACGACTGAGCGTACAGATCGTTGGCACTGTAGGGCCCGCCGGGGCGAATGTTCACGAGCGTGATGAAGTCTTCGAGAGGCATGAGCCGCCCGCTGGCGTACGCGCGGAGCAACTGTCGTTGCCGGGGCGGGTTCTCGCCGGCCACGCCGATACCGGCCAGCGTGTCGCTTTCGAAGTTGGTGGCCAGCCCTTCGGACACCCACAACGGGTACATCACGCCCCGCGTCTGCAGACCGCTGTTGAAGGCCAACTGGTGAGCGGCCTCATGCACGGTTCGCCGCACATCCAACAGGCCGTCGCCCGCGCCACCTTTCCAACTGTGGTCCGGGTCCATGCCCGCCAACGACATCGCACGGGACTCGAACGCATCGTTGGTGCCGCTTTGACCGTGATAATTCCACGACCGCGCACCGCCCGCCTGCATAAGCACCACCCGGTTGCTCCGGGCCGCGTAATAACTCTCGAGCGAAGCGGCGTCCATACCGTCCGCCGCCCGGGCGAAATCGTAATATTGACTGGGATCGTTGAAGACGAACCACGGAAGCTGCGTGTCAATGGCGTTCAAGGCGAAACCGGCCTCGCCGAACTGCTCGAAAAACACGCGGTGAGCCTCCTCGAGCAGTTCGCCGGTCTTGCCGGCGATATCCGCCGAAATGCCTTGCGGGCGGTACATCAGCTGAAAGTGCGTGGTCAGATGTTCGGCGAACTCGTACCCGAAATGATGACACCGGGCTGCCGGGCGGGACGGCGTCATCCGTGCAAGATGCGCCTCTGCGCCACTCTGATTCGCGACAGTGTCTTGCTTTTGATTGCGGGCTCGCTGGCTGCGTTTCGCCTGGGCGGTCTCGATCCACCACTTGCCGAAATTCGCCGACGATCCGGTGGCCTCGGCCGGCATCGAATTTCCTGCGACTGCGACCGAGCACAGAATCGCCACAACCGTCGCGAACAGCTTCGGGGCCAGGGCCATGTTCATCCTCGGGGATAATCGGGTCGGGGAATCCTCTACCGTCGTCGCACCTTTTAACCCGATCCGTTACCTCCGTCAAGCACTGAAAGCTTGAAAATCTGGCGGTTTTGGCCCATTTTTCGCGTATTGACACCGTTCTTCGGGCGAGTGTGCTTGCATCGCGCTCGCCGTGTTTCGAGCACGGCGCGCCTCGAACGCAACGAATCCATCCCGACGCACGTTTCGCGGGGCTGCGGCCGGGCGCTGCGAGTTGCACCTACGATAAACAACCGCTCGTCCAGGCGGTACGAACGGTGAAGGTTTCGCGGATGAACACCTGCGAGTAAATGCCATGCTCAATCGCCCTATCGTCACGCGTATTGTGTTGATCTTCGGCGCAGCCGGCTTTGCGGTGCTTCTCGGGGGGCTGTCAACCTGGTGGTATCTCGGACGCAAAGGAACGTCCGATCTGGAGAATTGGATCGGCCGCCAGATTGTCGGAATCCTGCAGCACCACATCACGCCGCAGGTCCGCTTCGAGAATCTGGACTACCAGGCGCCGCGGACGGTGATCGTCGAGAACCTGTCGTTTACTGCCGAAGACCGGCCCATCCTGCGAGTGGCCCGGGCGCGGCTCGAATTGGCGGCAATTCCACAGCGAGGAAAGCCGATCCTGATTCAGGACGTGCAGTTGGAGGCGCCACAGGTTCTGCTCGCTCATACGGCGAACGAGGGGTTGCTTGGCTGGACGAACTTCGTCCGCAAGCAGGCCATCGAGCATCCGGAGACCGTCCCCGAAGGTCAGCGGCTCAGCGACGTGCTCGTGTTGCGGCATGTGGGCATCCACAATGGTGAAGTCGTCTACGAGGATGCCGCTGCGAACCGTATGACGCTGCCCGGCATCAATTTGAATCTCGAAACGCCGCCGGACGAGCAGGAGCCCGGCTGGTACAGACTCATCGGCCGGCTCAATCGCGACCCCATCCTCGATCTCGATTTCGACGGGCGCATCAACCTCGACACCGGATTGCTGGAAATCGCTCGCTTCCAGTTGGCCGCATCGTTGAGCGAGCCGCAATACGAGACCGTCCCGCCTGCTCTGCAGGCGTTCCTGAGACGACATGAAGTGCAGGGCGCGCTGACTGCCTCCGGACAGGGGCAAATACCTCTGGCCGAGCCCGCGCGGGCGTCGGGGCGTTTCGACGCCCGCCTGCAGGATGCCCGCGTTCGTCACCGCGGAACGGCGATGCCCATCCAATCCATCCAGGTGGCAGCGCAACTGCCCGACGGCGACATCGACGTGAGCCTGACCGGTTTGGATCTGACGCAGGAGAACGAGGCGTTCTTCTCCCTCCAGTCCGTCCGGGCACGCATCGCGGGTCTACCCCGCGGCGATGAACCGCTGACCATCTCGCTGCTCCGCGTCGAGCAGCCGCGTCTCACGTTTGCATCCCGGCCGGGCGGCGGCCTGGAAGGTTGGTCGGACGTGGCCGAAATGGGCGACCGCCGGGAGCGTGCGAGCACCGATCCATCGCAGGTTCTGCAGGCGATTCGCCTCGCCGCGTTCGAGATCAGTGATGGTGCCGTCGTCTACCAACCCGCCGGCGACGAGCCCGTCGCTCTCGAGGGTATCCATGTCAATTTAACGACACAGGACGGCGAGGGAGACGGGTCGCTCGACGTGGCAGGTAGCCTGCAGGTGGCGGGTTTGTTGCAGGCGGATCTGAGAGGAACGCTCGATCCGAACGCCGCGGTTCTGACCCTCGAGCGCTTCGAAGCCGGCGCGGATATTCAGCCCGAGGACTATGACCGTTTGCCCGCCGCCACGCGCGATTGGATCGCCCGGCACGAAGTACGAGGCCGGGTCACCGCCACGGGCGAGGGACGACTTCCGCTGGGCGATATCGCGCAGGCCCAGTTCACGCTCGGCACGCAGCTTGAAGCAGCGCGGTTCATGTACAGGGGGATTTTGACCTCGCTAGGGCAGGCTCGCGCGCAGCTCACGTTGCCGCAGCGCCGCATCGAGGCCACCGCGTCGGAGTTCCAGGCCGCGGCCGACGATCAGCCCATGCTCGCGTTCGATCAGTTGACCGCAACGTTGCAGTTTCCGGAGAACGGGCCAGTCGTACTCGAGCAACTCGTGGTCGATCAGCCGCAACTGACGCTCGCCGCCGGTGCCGACGGAGGTCTTGCTGGTTGGAAGCGTTTGCAGGGCACACCCGCGTCGGACCCGCAGGAAGACTCGCCGACGCGAGCCGCTTTGCCGTTACGTATCCGCGACGTCCAGGTCCGCCATGGCTCGCTCACGTACATTCCTGAGCCCGATGCCGAGCCCTTCTCGCTCGGCCACGTCGATTTGCAACTACGTCCGGCCGACACGGGTGAACCGCATCTGTTGCTCATGAACGGATCGATCGCCGAGGACTGGTTGTCCGTTGAGGCGAACGGCCGGATCGATCTCGACGCGCGGTCGGTTGAGATTGACAAGCTCGGCGTACGATCCGACATTGCGCCCGAGCGGTACGCCCAGTTGCCCCCCGCTCTTCGCGAGATCGTTTCGCCGTTGAAGTTCGCCGGCAAAGTGTCAGTCACGGCATCCGGCACTGTTCCCATCGACGCCCCCGCTACGGCAAGTGGCACACTGCAGGCGGAGATCGACTCTGCGTCAGTCACGGTCGAAGGCATGCGGATACCGGTGAGCGCAGCACGCCTGAACGCCACGCTGCCCAACGGCCCGTTGGCGTTTGCCGCGCGAGATCTGGCCGTGTGGCGCGGCGAGCAGCAACTGGCCCGGACAGATTCGGTTTTCCTGCAATCACGCCAACTCCCGCGCGGTTCGACGCCTGTGGTCGTCGATTTGCTTCGGTTCGAGGGACCAGCGATCAGTCTCGTACAGCGACCGGACGGCGGATTCGCCGGCTGGAGCGATCTCGGCGGTGGCCCGACGGAGACACGGCCGGCCCAGGAAGCCGCTGCACAAAACGCCGGGCTCCGCGTGAACCGGCTGGAAGTGGCCCGAGGAGAACTGACGTACGCGTCACCTGCCGTCGAGCCGCCGCTCGCGGTGCAGGAGATCGAAGCGCTGCTCGTTACCGAGCCGGCTGATCAACCGGATGAAATGCGGTTCTCCGGACAGATCCGCCAACCACAGGCGCTTTCGCTGGACTTCAACGGAACGTATGACCGTCGGCGTCCGGCCCTGACATTCTCGAAGCTCACCGCCCAGGCAGAGATCAACGACCCCGTGCTCGCCAACCTGCCCGCTGAAATGCGAGAGAGCCTGCGCCAGCACCAGGTGCGCGGCCATTTCGAAATCGACTGGCAGGGCTCTGTTCCGCTCGGAGAGCAGGCTGGGGAACCGGCCGGTCGATTCAACATCGCCGCCAGGAGCGCGAGTCTGACCTACCGCGGAGTCGTCTGGCCACTCGGCGATCTGCAGGTCAAAGGTGAGTGGCCGAAAGGGCCAATTGACGTGCGCGGCACCGGCGTATCCGCCAAAGCCGACGGTCAGGAAATCCTCTCGCTGGCGGCGATCGAGGCACGAATCGCGCAGCTCGGAACCGATGGGCAACCGCTGCGTGTCGAACGCCTGTCGCTGCAGTCGCCGCGCGTGGTGCTCGCGTCGAACGAGGGCGGCTTTCTTGGTTGGAGTCGGTTCGGCGGCGGCGATGCGCCGAACGGGCAGCCCGGTCAGCCGCCGGCCGATGCTCCTCGTCCGGTCTTCGATCGTGTGCAGATTCGCGGCGGCGAACTCGTGTACGTCGCCGGACCGGGCCAGCCGACCATGGCGCTGCCCGGCATCCACGCGGACGTGACGCACGAGCCGGAACCTGCTCCGACATACCTCATCGCAGCGCGGCTGGGCGACCCGCGCTCCCGGGATGGCCAACAACCGCCCGATACACAGCAGTCACTGCATGGCCAGTTGAACGCCCGCTACAGCCCCGACGCGGACATCATCGACGTGCAGACGCTGCAACTTCGGGCTAATCTGCGCGGTCCGCAGTATCCGGGCTTGCCGCCGCAGGTTCAGGCCTTCCTGTCCGAGCACGCCGTACGCGGCGCGATCTCGCTCGACGCCCAAGGCCGCGTGCCGCTGAACGATCCGAGCGACCTGCAAGGCCGGTTGACCGCCGCCGCACGCGACGTCTACTTCGCCGTCGGTCAGACGCGTTGGCCGGTCTCGCAATTGGACGCGACTGCCGACGCGAATCGCGGCATCATTCAAAGCCGCGTGAACGCGTCGATGGTAGGCGGACGCGTTCAGGCCAATTCGACCCTTTCGCTGCCTGAGGGCGGCATTTTCAACCTGGACTGGCAGATAACCGGCGTGCAACTCGAGCAGATCATGCAGGCGATGGAAGAGACGACACGGCATGCGGGCCTGGTAAACTCCCGCGGTCGCGTGACCGGCCGGCTCGGTCAATTGCCGCAGACGCTGTCCGGGAACGGCGAACTCACCATCCGCGAGGGCCGGCTCTTGCGCATCCCCATCATCCAGGGCATCGTCGGCCGGCTCATCTCCACGCCGCTGGGCCTGCGTGGCCGTGAAGATCGGGCTGAAGCGAATTGGCAGTTCCAATCCGACGGCGTGAACTTCTCGAAGCTTACCGTCACGTCGCCGCTGCTCGGCTTGGACGGCCGCGGACTGATCGCCTACGGCGGGGAGCTCAACATGAACTTCAGGGCTGAACTCCTCCAGCGGATCCCCGACGCCATCGAAGGCGCGTTGGGCAGAGTCGGCTCCATCATTGGCGAGGTTGGACGAATTGGCGGGAGCATCGTGACCTACCGAGTTACGGGCACGATCCAGGAACCCAGGATCCTGCCCGATCCGCTGGGGATATCGGGCAACTGAGACGTGACTCCCACCCCCACCGTGGCCGGTGATTGCCACAATCAATCATGTCACCGGAGCATCGGATCCTCGGAGAGCACCTCGCGCAGCTTGCTCAGGGCTACGTTCTGGATCTGACGAACGCGTTCCTTGCTCAGGCCGATGCCCTCGCCGATCTGCTCATACGTGAGCCGCGGCCCCTCTTCGGGGAACCGCCGCGACAGCACCATCGACTCCAGTTCGGTCAGCTCGCCCAGATTGTGGTGAAGCGCCTTCTGTAATCGCTCCACCCGCAGTTCCATCTCCGTGTCCGGGGGCGGACTGGGCCGCTCGAAGGACGCATCCTGCTGCACCGGGAATCGACGGTGATGACCGCTGGACATCTTGGCCCGGCGCATCAGGGCGCGCGCGATCACGTTGCAGGCGTATGTGCTGAAGCGATAGCCGCGCCAGGGGTTGAACTTCTCGACCGCCCGGGCCAGTCCGTACATCCCGTCGCTGAGCAGATCGTCTTCATCCAACTCGATGGACCGGTACCGCTTGATCATCAGGTGAACCAGCCCCAGGTTACTCTCGACTAGGTACTCTCGGATGATCCCCCACCGGGTCCTCCACGCTTGTGCCTCGTCAGGGCATTCGGATTTATTGGCCTGGTACGCGCAGACGTGCAGCGCGGTGAAGAGTGCCATCTCATCCGGCGTCTCCCCACCTGCCGCCCCGCGGCCGATCCATTCCGCGATGGACACGGCCGACTTGGCCGCATCGCGCGTCTCGATCCGCCGGTCAGGGGCGTACCACAACTCAGGTGACCCGGATCCGGGCCTTCGTTTTGTTTTTCCCTGTGCCATAGTGATCATTTTACGTCACCTGAGCCCGTTTGTTCGCGCAAAACTTTATTTCACAAATACTTAAACCCTAGGGTCAGGGCTGAACCCCCCACCAGGCCACTAGGAGCCGACCTTAGGTGCGGGTAGGTGGGTGGGCAGGAGCTGTGAGCTTTGAGCTGTGGGCTATGAGCCAGAGATTAACCGCTTCGAGGCGTGAGGCGGATTAGCCGGGATTAGCCGTTCGTGCGTTCCATTTCCGCACGTCGAAAGGTTTCTTTCAGGTACAGCCGGCCCTGTTGGGCCGCACGCAAGAGTTCGGCCGGCGACCCGAGGTCGGAAGAGAGTTCAAGGATGAATCCTCCTCGGAAGGACATGTCAGCGAGCTTGCCCACCAGCCGGTGCCAATCCACGCTGCCCTTGCCCGGGGGAAGATGTTGGTCCCAGCGCCCGTTGTTGTCGTTGGCGTGGATCATCTGGAGATGGCCTGAGAGCTTGTGGGCTGTCGCGGCGATGGCCCCGGCGATGTGAGCGTGGCCTGTGTCCAGGCAGATCCCGACGTTCAGATCCTGGATGGCCCCCATGATCCACATGACGTCGCTCGTGCGGCCGAACAATAGGTGAGGCAGCATGTTCTCCAGGACCAGCGTCATGCCCAGCTTGCGACAATGGGCGGCCACTCGCGTGAGGACCTCGCCGGCGTTTTCCATCCGGGCCACATACTCCGCTTCCGGCGGACGTCCGCTCCGGTCCGGGCCGGGGTGGATCACGAAGTGACGTACGCCCATCTCGGCCGCCGACTCGGCCGCGATCAGCAACTCGTTTACCGAAAGGTCTCGCTGCTTCTGATCCAGCGAGGTGATGTCGATGGTGTCGCGGAAAGGAGCATGGAACGAGAACGGCTCCATGCCAAGATCCCGGATGATCAATCCTGTTTCTCGCACCTTCTCCTGATTGTGATAGTCGAGATGGGCGGGGAACGAACAGATTTCGATCATGCTGAAGCCGCCGTTGCGAATGGTCTCCAGCACTTCACGTATGGGCTGCTGGTAGAAACAGCCGGTTGAAAGGCCCACAGGCCAATCGGTCATGACTTCTCCTCTCGAGGAGTGATTCCCTCAATTCATTGATTTCGCACGGCAATTCGGGATGGAAGCAGTATCCTCGCTCGCGCGTCGATTGCGAGTTGAAATCCACCAGGTCGTCCAGACCGACCACGAACAGCCCGGCGAACACTCGCGTGTAAAAGTCCGCCCGCGTGCCGGGATCGTAGTGCAGCCAGTGCGAGTTCCAGCCGTAGTCCCGCTCGTACTTGGATCGAATCAGGCCGGCGATATGACGGGGATGCCAGCCCAATGCGAGCATGGTCCGCGTCACCTGTTGGATGCCGGCGGGCTTGAGCAGCCAGTCGTTCGGGTGCTCGAGAATGTATCGCACGCACGGCGTGATCGCCTCCATGGGCGTGCGGTCGTACGTCCTCGGCCAGAGTTCCTTCGGATCGTGTTCCTGCGAATAAAACCAGTCGTGAAAATCCCGGAGCTTCGACCGCTCGTAGGCATCGACGAGCATCTCCATCGGCCCGGTCTGCACCGGTATCTGTACCGACGCCCTCTCGGCGAGCTCCTGAACCTCCTCTGGCCTCTGCATCAGCTCGATCGCCTGACGATAGTCCATCTCATGCAGCGGAATCATGACCATCAGGCGGATCTGTTCCTCGACTCGGGCCTCGGCGGCATAGCCCGTCTCCCAATGCTTGCGGTAGACGGTGAACGGGATGCGCACCATCCGCGTGTGCAGCGGGTCGCCATACTCGGAGATGTCGATGGAGACCATCTCGCGTCCTCGCTCGGATGGTCCCACCTCCACCGCGGTCAACTCGACTGGAATGCGCGACAAAGGCGCAGCCACCTCCTTGATCCGGTGGGCCAGGTACTCCATCACCAACCCCAGCCCGCCGAACGCCTGGCCCACCATCCGCGGCACCGGTTCGCCGAACGGCGGATGCGGCTTGGTGTACAGCGACCGCAGACTGTCGGGCAGCCGGCCGAAACGGGCGAGGCGGTGAAAGACATCCGACTCACGCTCGATCTGCCAGACGAAATGGTGCCCCCGCCCGGTCAGGAGATGCAACGGACGGATTCCGAACTCCAGGAGAATCTTCTGAACCGTACGGGCGACCGGTTCCTGCAAGTCGAAGCTTCGGCCCGGATTGAGATAGGGCTCGATCGGCGTATCGAAGTTCACGTACTCGATGTCGAGATGCACGAGCAGATACCGGCGGTCCCACAGCGAACGGGCGATGTCCAGCCCGTTGGCCAGGAAGTCGTCCAGGTCGTCCGGCGGCCGCGCTTCCACGTCGTTGTACTCGGCGGCGTCGCAACGCGCCAGGAACACACAGGTCACGCTGCTGGGCGGCACTCCTCCAAGGAACTCGACTATGCGGGCGCGAACGTTGGGGTTCTTGAAATATTCTTCCATGTGACTCGGAAAGCAGGGCGACTCCGAAGAATCAGCCCGTCCGGCTCGCCGGTCCGGCACGCACTCTCTGCCGGCCCATTCGCGAGCACGTAGAGAATCATAGCGCGGCGCGAACGGGTGGCGCGGAGCGGTCGATGCATTCGCAGTCCTGCCTGGCCGATCTGTGCTGTAAGTTCGCTTTTTAATCTTCCTGATGCGGCCGAACCATCTCGATTTCCGTCGGCTCGGTGACGCCTCGCAAGATACGGCCCACCAGCGCCTCGTCCGCACTTCGCCGGGCGATATCGGCCAGCGACACGATACCCACCGGCTCTCCTCGCGCATCCATCACGACCAGCCGACGAACCTGTCCGGTCTGCATCCGTTCGGCGGCCTGCTCTACAGACTCATCCTCCCGACACATGATCAACTGACTGGTCATGAGCCGGCGGACGGTTACGAACGTCGGATCGGCACCTTCCGCCACGCCGCGCACGACGATATCCCGATCGGTCAACACGCCGACCGCTCGGCCTTCGTGCGAGACTACGACCATGCCGATTTCAAACAGCTTCATCTTCACCGCGGCATCCAGGATACTGGAGTCGATGTCGATCGCCGCGATCTCCCGCGTCATGATTTCTCTCACCAGCATGCTTGTGCCTCGAACGACATGAGCGCTTCGACAGCCGGCGTGCGCGGCCGCGCGATCGACCATCGGACACACTCAGGCCAAATTGTCGTTGACCGGCTCGGGTTCCACCCGGCGAATGCCATTTTGTCCCCTTTCGGCGGCACCGCACGAGCGTGCACGCCATCCCTGAACACCATCTGCGCTGCAGACATTCATAGCGCACCGCTCGCGGGTCTGACCACGAGTCGCAAGCGCCTAACCGGTGTTCAAAAAGTTACTTGAGTGGGCATGCACCGTGATCCGGTACAGCCGGGCGAGCCGCAACCGCGGTCCCGTCGGCCACGTCGGGTCAACCCGTGGTATGCGTCTTGCCATTCGCCGACCGGAGGCCGGCCAGGAGTAAACCGGATCATCCCCCACAGGCGATGGACTTCGCCGGTGAGCCAAGGAGTTGAAATGGACCCGCAAGCAGCTCTGGAGCAGTGGTTGAAACGGCTTCAGCCGGCTCAGCCGGCCGAAGCACCGCCTTGTGATCGGCTTCGAAAGCCTCGGCCCGCTCGTCGAAGCGGCCCGAGACGCTCCCGCAGCGAAGCGGCCCGTCAAATGCTGGAAATGCTCAGAGCACTGGCCGCGTCAGAGAATGACGCGATGTCGCAGGTGCTGCCCGACCCGATCCCGGAGCCGTCGCGACCGACGGTTACCCCCACCTGCCGTGAAGAGGTGACGTCGGCTACTCCCAGCCGTCCACCAGTTGCGAGCGACGGCCCCGCATCGGCCGACCTGCCGGGTCTGAGATTGCTCAGGGCGCAGATCCTCGGCCCCGAACCTGAAGACATCGAACTGCACTGCGAGTACTGCGGCAACCTCTTCCGACTGCAACAGGGCGGAGCCTCGTTCGAGGGAAAGGCTGCCTGCGCCAACTGCGAACAACACCTGAATCGTGACGTTGTGCTGCCGGCCGTCGGCAAGAATCGGCCGCACCTGTACAAGGTGTGTGAAGTGGCTGCTGGCCCCGACCACCCCAAGCGGCCGGCGTGGGCGCGACAAAGCCGTCGCAATCGCGATACCGATGATGACGCGGTGACGGACGACGCCGAGGCCGAGGCGGGCGACGCTAACGATCCCGCCGTCGAGCAGGAGAACCTTTTGGAGGCCTAGGGCCGTTGACGGTCCCACAGTTGCGCGTCGGCAGGAGCGCTGACAGGCATGGTGGTGCACGCTTTCAACGTGCACGTGCAGGCAGGATACCCGCACCACGTACCAACGCCCATACGCCATACACGTACGCCGGCATTGCCGGCTTCGGCAGGAAAAAAGGCGGGCCGATGCCCGCCCCCGGCCGGTCACACGGGCTGCGAGGAGGTCACACAATGCTCTGGTGGGTACTCATATTCCTGGTGGTCGCGATCATCGCCGCCGTGTTCGGGTTCGGGGGCATCGCCGCAGGAGCCGCAGGCATCGCCAGAATCCTGTTCTTCATCTTCCTCGTGCTCTTCGTGATCGGCCTGATCATGAGCCTCTGCACGGGATCAACACCGACGCCGTAGTTCGCGGCGGTGGTGCACGCTCCCAGCGTGCACTGCTCAGCGTGCGATGCGTTCTCGCCCCCCGCAGGGGCGAAGGTCAGTGGGCGGGGGCGTAAGCCCCTGTTTGGGGTCCCTCCGAAAACTATAAGCCCCAAAAGGGCGACAGTTGCGACCGGGATCATGGGATCAACTGGGCGATCGCTTGTGCCGGCACGGGCGTTCTGTCGCCCCTTCGGGGCTCTTTCCGGAAGGTGGAACGGAATTACTGGGGCCGGCGTGAACCGGGGGCTTACGCCTCCGGCTATTCACCTGCGCCCCTTCGGGGCGAAAACGTCGAGTCCTGCGTCGGGCGGCTAGATGCCCGCATTACGACGCTTTCTCTGGCTCGCTAAACACATGCTCCAGCAGGCAGGATGGCTGAACCACACGGCGCGCGGCGTTACCTCGTTTGCTTCGCTCGTGCGACCACTTCCCGTACCGCGGCCGTGGCCTCGGGCAGCTCGCGGAACGGCTCCCAATTGTAAACCGTGATGAGCCGGCACTGTTTGAACGCCAGCGACCGCTCGAAATGCTTGCGCCATTCGGCAGTGGTGCTCCCGCCTCGCCACCACTCTGCTGCAGCCCACTGCTTGCGGCCAGCGGACTCCATGTCGGCGGCCAGCGAGCCGCAGTCCGGCGGATCGTGCGAATAAAAGCTCCAACCGGGGATCGAATCGTCGTTGATGGCCGGTCTGAACGACAAATGCTTGTCCCAGGGAGCATACGTCCCTCCCTGATGCGTGAAGATCAGATGCGCGGGGATGCCCTGTTGCCGGACATGCCGGCACAGATCGGCCAAGTAGCGATGGACCATCACCTCATGATCGCGAATCGTCAGTTCGCCCGTTTTGCGCAGCTGAAGACTGGTCGCCGCCGCGTAGCCCAGCCCGACGTTGCCGAACGTGAAGCCGTAAGCAGCGTCGTGCAGCGTCGGATCTTTCGATGGGGCCCCCGGCGCTGCTTCGAAGATGCGATTGCCGTTTTCGTGATAATACGCGTTGACGTTGATCGACGTTTCCCACCCGAGCTTCACGCCGCCGAAGAGCCATTTCTTGTCCCGGGGCAACTCACGGTACCAGTGGGCAATGACCGGCACGCAAGCGGCGAGTTTCTCACGAATCTCCGCCTGCACCCGCGGGGCGAAGATGTTCTGCGCGGGCCGGATGCGAATCTGCGTGCCCCAGTTGCGCCATGAGATCTTGATCGCGTGCTCGGGACCCCAGCCGGTCCACTCCACGTTCTCGCGGTTGGCCGGATCGAAGCCGGGCAACGACGGGTCCCACCAATTCCACAGGTCCGGGCGGCTCTCCCACCAGTTCTGACCGTCGAGCGTGATCAGGATGGGTACGTTCGCCTCTTCCGCCGCCTCGACCATGGCTTGAATCGAGCGTTTCAATGTCGGCGTGTCGCTCTCCAGGAGCGAGAAGATAAACGACGGCCCCACCCGCAACCGGTCGTTCCCGGCCGTGCCGAGTTTTTCCGGAATTTCGCGCATGGACGCGACGGTGAACCGGGACGGCTCTCCCTGTCGCCAGCGCAATTGGTCGGGCGAGCCCGGGTTCCTGTTGAAGAAGATGTACTGCGGAAGTTCGCCGGCAGCCACGGGATCGTACGGCTCGGCCGCCCGCCCCGCCGCGCCGGTGGCCATCACTATTGCCGCCACGCATATCGCTTTCCGCGGTATCATGGTCGCAACTATACCGCCTCGTGACCCGACCCGAAACACGGGCTACAATGCGTGGTCACACCGGTGTCCTCGCGAGTTGTGGTGCACGCGTCCGGCGTGCGTTCTTGCAGGCGGGGTGCCTGCACCCACCCGAACCAGGATGGCCGGTCGGTAGCGAGGATTGCCGGTGGACGTTCTGTCTCTGACATTTCAGCAGCTTGCCGAGGCCCTGCAGCCACGGCCGCACCAGCTCAAGCCCCTGCGGGCACGCTATCGACGGCTGCTCAACGGCTCTGCGCCGGCCAGCCGCGGTGCAACCGGGCCCCAGCCGGCAGACGTTGCCGACCACTGGCCGCTCGAGGCGGACATTCTCCCCATCGTTCACCGACACGTGGACGGCGAACTCACCAAGTTCGTCCAGCGAACGCACGACGGCCTGGAGATCGAAAGCGTCGTCGTCCCCATGCAGCGGTACGATCAGAGATGGAAAACTCTCTGCGTGTCGTCGCAGGTCGGCTGTGCCCGCGGATGCGCGTTCTGCGAAACCGCCCAACTCGGATTGCTACGGAACCTGACCGTCGCCGAGATCGTCGGACAGGTTGCCGCCGCCCGCCGGGACTTCGGTCTCGACATTCGCAACGTGGTCTTCATGGGCATGGGCGAGCCCATGGACAACTTCGACAACGTCACGCAGGCCGTCCGTGTCCTGACCGACCGCTGCGGGCTGTCGTTCTCCGCATCGCGCATCACCATCTCGACCGTCGGGCGCACCCAGGGCATCCGGCGACTGGCCCAGTTGGGCTGGCGGCGGCTGAACTTGGCCGTTTCGCTCAACGCTCCCAATGACGAGATTCGCGCCCGGATCATGCCCATTACCCGAATCGATTCCATGGCCGCCTTGCGCGAGGCGCTCCTGGAGTATCCGCTGCGCAAGTGTCAGTTCTTCATGATCGAGTACGTGCTCATCCCGGGCTTGAACGACGCCCGCGAACACGCCCTGGAGCTGGCGGAGTATCTCCGGCCGGTCAAATGCGTCGTGAACGTCATCCCCTACAATCCGCGACGCGAATCGCCTTGGCCTGCACCGTCCGAGGAGTCGGTGGTCAACTTCATGAGCTGGCTCGACGACGCCGGCCAAATGTGCAAGCGGCGCCTCACCAAAGGCCGCGACCAGATGGCCGCCTGCGGCCAGCTCGGCAACCGCGCCCTCGCTCGCTCCCGCCCCGCCAGGACGCCCCTCTGAATCGGCGATCCTCCGCCATGTCGCGCCATGGCCATCGCCGGGAAGACGCTCCTCCCTGACGAGCCGACGCCGGATGTTGCAACTGCGCAGACGGGGCAATTTGGTTAACATTTCCTCGTCAACCAGTCGTCTCTGGCACGCTACTTGCCCACTGCCGAATCGGGCATAAACCTTTGACAGATAAAGTGCTAAGTTTATTTGACCGGTCCCCGAACACGTGCTATATATCTCCGTCCAGCACTGGAGTGTGTCACTCGCTGGAAACAACGGTTTTCCTACGTAACCCGTGAAAAAATCTAAGCTTAGGCCGACGGCAGCAGTCCGTCGGCAGTTCGGCGGGATGGCCCGGGGTTTACGCTTTGGCGGCAGTTGATCGAGAAAATCTGAAGCGTCAGGTCCGAGACGCCGTCGATATCGTGGACCTCATCGGAAGCTATATGACGCTCCGACGGGCAGGTTCCGCCTACAAGGGGCTGTGCCCTTTCCACGACGAGAAGACGCCTTCGTTCACGGTTTCGCCGGTCCGTCAGACCTTCAAGTGCTTCGGCTGCGGCGCCGGCGGCGACGTCTTCAGTTTCGTGCAGTTGAAAGAAAACATCGGTTTTCCCGAGGCCCTGCGGCTTCTGGCGGACCGCGCGGGCATCTCGCTGGAGCCGGCGGGCGGCAGCGAAAAAAAAAATGAGTTCGGCAAACGGGATCTGGCCAAGGCCAACGAGTGGGCCCAGCGAGTGTTCCGCCAGAACTACGCCGGACCACAAGGACAAGCGGCTCGCGACTACGTCGCCAAGCGCGGGCTGTCGGCCGAGATGGTCGAAACCTTCGGGCTCGGCTTTGCGCTGGATAGCTTCGACGGGTTGGTGACCAAAGCTCGTTCCGCGGGTATGGCGCTGCCGCTGCTCGAGGCCGCCGGATTGATCAAAGCCCGTGAGCGAGGCGGCGGCTACTATGACACGTTCCGCAACCGGCTGATGTTCCCGATCGTCGATGCGACCGGGCGCATCATCGGGTTCGGCGGCCGGACGCTCGGCGACGATCCGGCCAAATACCTCAACAGCCCTGCCACCGCTCTGTTCGACAAGAGCGTGAACCTTTTTGGCCTGAACCTGGCCCGGCAGGAGATGGCGAAGGCGGGTCGGGCCATCGTGGTTGAGGGCTATACCGACTGCATGATGGCACACCAGTTCGGTTTCACCGAGACGGTGGCCACACTCGGCACGGCCATGACCGAGCAGCATGCGGCCGGGCTGCGGCGCTACACCGATCGGGTCGTGCTGCTGTTCGACTCTGACGAAGCCGGGCAGCGGGCGGCCGATCGTGCGTTGTCGGTGGCCCTCAGCAGCGGTCTGGACGTGAGCTTGGCCAAGGTGCCCGAAGGCAAGGACCCGTGCGACTATCTGCTGCTCGCGGGCCGCGCCGGCATGGAGACCTTGTTGAAACAAGCCCTTGGTGCGCTAGAATTTAAGTGGAATCTGGTGGCGAGCCAGTTTCAGGCCGGTCTTACCGGTCCCAGCCGGCGGCGAGCCATGGAGGCGTACCTGCAACAGTTGGCCGGCTGGCTGGGGCGCGGGGTGATCAACCCCATCCAGAAGGGCTTGCTGGTCAACAATTTGAGCAGGATTCTCTCGGTGCCGGCGGACGAGTTGCACCGGGAATTGGACCAGCTCAGCCGGCAATTCGCGAACAGGGTCCCGGGGGCGGACGGCTTGACCGGCGCAATGGAACCGCCCGAGGAGGTGGCGGCCGTCGGTGCCGAACAGCGGGCCTTGCAACAGGTGATCGAGGCATTATTGAACGAGCCGGCGTGGTATCCGGTCGTTGAGGCGTATTTCGAACCGACGGCGATACGGGATCGCAAAGTGGCAGCCATCGCTGTCGAGTTGGTGAACATGTTGCGATCGGGCGAGCCCTTCCAAATCAGCGAGCTGATCGGGCGTTTTGAATCGCCGGAGTACGGGCGGCTCATCACGGACCTGCAGGCGCGTGGCGAGCGACGCGGTCGGTATGGCGACGTGATCAACGGGGCCATCCCATGCCTGCAGTCTTGCCAGCAGGCCCGCCGGGCTGCCGCTCTGGCCGAGGAGATTCGCCGAGCTCGATTGCGAACGGGGGATCCCGCCCAGCCCGAAGGCCAGGCACAAGCCGGCACGGCTGTGCCCGCAGGCGAAGACGAACGCTTGATCGCTTTGGGTGAAGTGGCCAGAAACCCGGGCTTCTCAACGGTTAAGCTTCGAAAACGGTTTCTGTGAGCAGGGATGTGGCAGGAGCCGAGGATCGGCCGTGACCGGCCGGGTGTGCACACGATTATCCCGGTCCCCTGTTGCATGACGGGACCGACGCGTTTTTAAAGAGTCAGGTACGGAGACAGTCAATGGCAGACGAACTTGGGGTCGGCTTGGACTCGATCAGCGCGACGATTGAGACGTTGCTGCAGCGCGCCAAGGACCGCAGTTATCTCACCTGGGAAGAGATGAACGAAATCCTCCCGGACGAAGCGATTTGTCCGGATGCGCTCGAGACCATCATGATGACCTTGGAGAACAAGGGCATCAGTCTCATCGACGAAATCGAGGCTGAGCGGTTGGGCTTGCGGCGTGAAAAGCCCGCCACCGCCCCCAAGCGATACGTCTCGGCGGAGAAGGCTCTGGCCGCCATCGAGCGGTCCGAAACCAAGCCCGGTGACGACAGCGGCTCCCGCCGCATCGACGACCCCGTTCGCATGTACCTGACGCAGATGGGCGAGATCCCCCTGCTCACCCGGGCCGAAGAGATCGCCCTGGCCAAGAAGATCGAACTGACCCGCATGGCTTTCCGCAAGCTCGTGCTGGAAAGCGACTACTGTATCAACCAGGCGGTGGACATCCTTCAGCAGGTCTCCGACGGCCGGCTGCCCTTCGACCGCACGATGAAGATCTCCACCTCCGAGGCGATGGCGAAGAACACGATCACCAAGCTCCTGCCCGAGAACCTCGCCACCGTCCGCAAGCTCCTGCAGATGAACGAAGAGGACTTCCAGAAGCTGCTCAAGCCTCGCGGCTCGGACGCCAGTCGCAAAGCGATCATCCGCGTGATGAATCAGCGGCGGCGCAAGATGGCCAAGCTGCTGGAAGAGCTGTCGCTGCGGACCAGCCGCATCATCCCGCTCATGCGCAAGCTGCAGTCGGTGTACCGCAAGATGCGGGATCTCGAAAAGCGCATTGCCGCCCAGCAGAAGCGGCACAACGCCCCGCCCGACGACCTGGCCGTCATGGAAGAGGAACTGGCCGGTCTGGAAGGGCTGGTGCTCGAATCGACCGAGCAACTGGGCGAGCGTCTCAAGCGGATGCGCCAGGTGTTCAACGAGTACGAGGACGCCAAGCGCAAGCTGTCGGGCGGCAACCTGCGACTGGTCGTCTCCATCGCCAAGAAGTACCGCAACCGCGGCCTGAGCTTCCTCGACATCATCCAGGAAGGCAACACCGGGCTCATGCGGGCGGTGGACAAGTACGAGTACCGCCGCGGTTACAAGTTCAGCACTTACGCCACGTGGTGGATTCGTCAGGCAATCACCCGGGCCATCGCCGATCATGCTCGCACGATTCGTATCCCCGTGCACATGATCGAAACCATGAGCCGGCTGCGCAACATCTCCAAGCAGTTGCTGCAGGAACTGGGGCGTGAGCCGACCATCGAAGAGATCGCCCGCCAGGCCAAGATGCCGGTCAGCGAGGCCCGCCGCGTGCTGAAGATCAGCCGTCATCCCATTTCGCTGGATCGTCCGGTCGGCGAAAGCGAGGACTCCTACTTCGGTGACTTCATCGAGGACGAGTCGGCCGAGTCGCCCGTGCAGTCGGCGGGCAACGAGATGCTCAAGGACCGCATCGAAGAGGTGCTCAAGACGCTCACCTATCGCGAGCGCGAGATCCTCAAGCTGCGGTACGGCATCGGAGACGGCTACACCTACACGCTCGAAGAGGTGGGCAAGATCTTCAAGGTCACCCGCGAGCGCGTCCGCCAGGTTGAGGCCAAGGCCATCCGCAAGCTCCAGCACCCTGTGCGAGCCCGCAAGCTCGAAGGGTTCCTCGACAACAGCCGCCTCGTCGAGGCGTGAGTCTGAGCGTGTGAACGAACTGAGCGTGCCAACGTGCGATGTGAACGCATGTTCGCACGCTTGCTTTTTACGCGCCGGCCTCCAACCGGTCTGCGTCGGCCATGCTTACTACAATTCGTCCACCGCTGCGGGACGAGGTTTTCGGGAACGTCCCGTCGGGTCAGAAGCGAGCGGGATGCCTGCTCAGCGAAGCTTGCCGGCACAATCTCGGGATGGAGGTTGGCACATGCATTTGCACGACAAGGTTTGCATCGTCACGGGGGCCGGCCGCGGGATCGGGCGAGCCATCGCTCGTCGCCTGACGGCCGCCGGTGCGCGGGTGGTGGCAGCCGCCCGGACCGCCTCGGACCTGGATGCCACGGTGGCCGAGGCGGGTGCCCAATCGGGTCGCTGCCTGGGCGTGGTGACGGATGTCACCGATTCCTCACAGGTCAATCGTCTCATCGAGCGAACCCGCGAGGAGTTCGGCCGCATCGACATTCTCATCAACAACGCCGGCCTCGCACCGCTGTCGCCCATGGCCTCCATGACCGATGAGCAGTTCCGCCAGACCAACGCGGTCAACATCGATGCGGTGTTCTTTGCCTGCCGAGCGGCCTGGCCGGACTTGAGCGCGTCGCGCGGAACCATTATCAACATTGCCAGCCTGGCGGCATTCGATCCATTCCCCGGTTTTACCGTTTACGGTGCGGCCAAGGCCTGGGTCGTCCTGTTCACGAAGGCTCTGGCGGCCGAGGGCCGGCCGCTCGGCATCAAGGTGTTTGCCGTAGCCCCCGGAGCGGTCGAAACGCAGATGCTGCGAGCAGCGTTCCCCGATTTCCCCGTTGGCCAGACGCTGCCGCCCGATGCCGTCGCTGCCGCGGTCGAGGCGCTGTTGGACGAGCGACTGCAGCACGCTTCGGGTGAGACCATCTGCGTGAAAAGCTGAGCGAGATCTGTCGTGCTGTTTCGAGCAACCGTGTCGTAATCCGTTGAAGGGAGGTGCGCGATGAAGTCTTTTCGCAAAGAACTGTGGTTTCAAACGCCGCATCGACGGGATTACATCAACATCACGCACGAGGTCGAGCAGGCGTTGAAGGAGAGCGGCATCCGCGAAGGATTGTGTCTGGTCAACGCGATGCACATCACGGCCAGCGTATACATCAACGATGCCGAGCCGGGCCTGATCGCCGACTATGATGAGTGGCTCGAGCAGTTGGCCCCGCATGAGCCGATCACTCGTTACCGGCACAACAACACGGGCGAGGACAACGGCGATGCGCATCTCAAGCGACAGATCATGGGTCGCGAGGTCGTGATTGCCGTCACGAACGGCAAGCTCGATTTCGGTCCGTGGGAACAGATTCACTACGCGGAGTTCGACGGGCGGCGGAAGAAGCGCGTGCTCGTGAAGATTATCGGAGAATAAGCCCGGTCTTACCGGCGGATTCTACATGCCCAAGCAAGCGGCCAAGAAACAACCGCCTTCAGCCGTCGCCCAACGGTTCGGGGCGCACATGTCCACGGCGGGCGGACTGCATACGGCGTTCGAACGAGCGGCGGCCGCCGGCTGCGACGTCATGCAACTGTTCATCAAGAACCAGCGGCAATGGCGAGCCAAGCCGCTCGACCCGCAAGCCATCGCCGATTGGAACGCCGCCCGCAAGGCCAGCAGCATTGGCACGATCATCGTCCACGACGCCTACCTGATCAATCTGGCGGCGCCCGACGAACGGCTCTTTGAGACCAGCGTGGCGGCGTTTCTCGACGAACTGACCCGCTGCTGTCAGGTGGGCATCACCGCCATCGTCACGCATCCCGGCTCGCACAACGGCAGCGGCGAGACGGCCGGCATCCGTCGCGTCGCCCAGGCGCTGGACATGATCTACGAAGCCAAAGGCGACTGTGGCGTCCGCACGTTGCTCGAAGTGACGGCCGGCCAGGGCACAAACCTCGGATATCGCCTCCAGCATCTGGCGGACATCATGGGGGCCGTCAAGAGCCCCATCGCGCTGGGCGTTTGCCTCGATACGTGCCATTTGTTCGCGGCAGGGTACGACCTGACCACCGACGACGGCTACGAGGCGATGATGGCCGAGGTAGCCGCCACCGTCGGCCTGAAGTCGATCAAGTGCATCCACATGAACGACTCGAAAAAGCCGCTCGGCTCGCGGGTGGATCGTCACGAGCACATCGGCCAGGGGCAGATCGGACGGGAAGCGTTCGCCCGGTTGGTGACCGATCCGCGGCTGGCCGGCATCCCCATGATCCTGGAAACGCCTAAGGAAAAGGACGCCCGCGGCCGGGATATGGACCGCGTCAACCTCGCCCTCCTGCGCAAGCTCGCGGCAGCCCCCGCCGCCTGATCCGGCGGGCAAGCGCCGCTGCGTCCGATATCGGACGAGCCTCCGATCCAGGCCGCCGCGTCCGTCGGTGGCTCCCGCCCATGCCTGGCTCATGGCTTATAGCTCAGAGCTCTTCCCACATTGCCTTTGCCCGGCCGTTTCGGTAGCATGGTTGTTTCGACCCGCACGACACCCATTCCCTGGCTGGTTCCCCCTGGTACGGACAGACCGTAGTGGAACGGCACGTGCGGAAACTGTGTAACCCAGGAGTCGAGATCCAATGGCAGGACATGTGGCAGTGGTGGGCGCGACCGGAGCGGTCGGGCAGGAATTCCTTCGCGTTCTCGAGCAGCGGAACTTCCCGTTCGAGAAGATCACGTTTATGGCCTCGGCCCGATCGGCCGGCAAGCCCATCACGTTCAAGGGCAAGACGCACACCGTGGTCGAGCTGAAGGAGGACAGCTTCAAGGGTGTGGACATCGCCTTGTTCTCTGCCGGCGGCTCGACCAGCAAGCAGTTCGCCCCTGCCGCGGCGGCAGCCGGCTGCGTGGTCGTGGATAACTCCTCGGCCTTCCGCATGGACCCCGGCGTGCCGCTGGTCGTGCCCGAGGTCAATCCCGAAGACATCAAGCAACACAAGGGCATCATCGCCAACCCCAACTGCTCGACCATCATCATGAACGTGCCAGTCTGGCCGCTGCACAAGGTCAACCCGATCAAGCGGATCGTGGTCAGCACGTATCAGGCGGTCAGCGGAGCCGGGGCCTGGGGTCTGTGGGAGCTGGAAGAGCAGATCAAGGCCTACGTGGCCGGTCAGCCCATCGTCAAGAACAAGTTCCCTCACCCGATCGTGAACAATCTCTTCTGTCACAACAGCAAGGTGGCCGAGAACGGCTACAACGAGGAAGAGAACAAGATGGTCTTCGAGACCCGCAAGATCTTCCACGCTCCGACGCTGCTGGTGACCGCCACCTGCGTGCGCGTCCCCGTACCGCGGGCTCACTCGGAGTCCATCAACATCACGTTCTCCAAGCCCATCACGGAGCAGGAGGTGCGGGAGATCCTCGCCGGCGCTCCGGGCGTGAAGATCGTGGACGACCGTGAGCGGAACCACTTCCCCATGCCGCTCGAGTCGAGCAATCAGGATGATGTGCTGGTGGGTCGCATCCGACAGGATATCAGCCAGCCCGACGGCTGCGGGATCGAAATGTTCGTCAGCGGCGACCAGCTCCGTAAGGGCGCCGCTCTCAACGCCGTGCAGATCGCCGAACTGCTCTGATCCGCAAGGCTGGCGTCGCCTCCCAAGACGTACACACCAACCAAGACTTACAAGCGGGCATCGCCGACGAAGCGATGCCCGCTTTTTTTCGGGGGCGACCGACCGACAGCTCCGCCTGCTGCCGCCCCATTGCCGCCACATTGCCTCATGGATGGCACACCTGCCGATCATCAGTGCAAGTTGCGCCGATAAAATTGTTGACTTCTTCGCACATTTTTTCCACTCAGAGCGCACTACGATACTCGGCTTACGAGCTATCGCCTGGGTCATAATGTGGTCACGCATCGAGAGACACCGGAGGAGGACTCGCCCGACGGTGCGCGACCCCAAATACTTGCGAGGATATCACATGCGTCAGACTGCCCAAATAACCTCCCTGTTCGTGCTGCTGGGACTCTCAAGTGCAGCATTCGCCGAAACATTGGAGGAGGTGGAACGAAAGATCGCGGAGCGGGTGGCGGCCCATAAGACGCTACAGATGGAACAGAAGACGACCAGCCGGCTGACCATCGGCGACGCCGAAGTGGTGACCGAAGCTCAGTCCCAGGTCCACATCGTCCGGCGGCCGGAGAACAAGTGGGTTTCGCGGACGGAGACGAAGAGCCGCACGATTCGCAAGATCGAGGGGCAGCCCGAAGAGAAGCAGGACATCAAGATGCTAGCCATCTGTGACGGCAAGCACACATACCTCCTGTCGGAGTCGCCGCAGTTCACCTCGGCCATGAAGCAGAAGGTCGACGAGAAGACGCTCAATCCGCTCGATCTCGAGGCCTTGTTCAAGCTGCAGCGACAGCAGTATGACCTCAAGCTGCTGCCCGGCGAAAAGGTCGACGGCGTGGATTGCTACGTCATCGAATCGACTCCCAAGAAGGAAGAGGGAGTGTCTGAGCTGCTCGAAGTGAGCCGCGTGGTAAGCTGGTACGACAAGAAGACGGGCCTTTCCGTCAAAGGCGAGGTCTACGGAAAAGACGGCAAGGTGACCACGACCACCCGCACGCTCGGCGTCAAGATCGACGAGCCGATTGCGGACGAGCAGTTCGTGTTCAAAGCGCCGCCGGGCGTGACGGTGATCGACATGGATGCCGTCCAGGCCGGCGGCGAATCGCAGGACCAGGCATCAGGCACGGCCGCCGGCGCATCGCCCTCGGACGAGTCCGCGCCGGCGGGCTCCTCGGCCGACAAGCCCGCCGATCCCCCGCCCGGGCAGGCATCGACGGAGTCCAAGGATTCGGGCGAAAAGAAAAAGGAAGACCCTGCCGGCAAAGCCGTCAAGGGTCTGCTCAAAGGGTTCGGACGTTAAGCACGCGGCGAGATGACCTCACAGCTTCCAGGCCTTGGCGAAGGCCTCGAAGCTGCGGTCGTATCGGCGTTCGGCCTCAGGCGGGAAGCAGCAGCCGGGCAACTCGCGGCTGGCCAGGTGGTAGGCGAGGCAGTCGCAACAGACGCCGTGCCTGCTGCAGCCCGGGTACGTACACGTGCAACGCTTGGAGTTCGTCTCTTTCTTGCACTCCATGTGGTGGAATCCTCCGGACGAGACAGCCGAATGACGAAATCCGAATGTCGAATGACGGGAGGAGCCTGAGCCACGCGCTCATTTTCCGGCTCAAAGCTCACAGCTCATGGCTCACAGTTTTTCCTGATATCCCTCCGCCTTCCAACATGCCACCCAGTGCCCCGGCTTGACCTCGCGCAGCGGCGGGTCCTGGGTGCGGCACTGTGGGTCTTGCGAGCCGATCGAGCAGCGAGGATGAAACTTGCAGCCGGGCGGGAACCGCAACGGATTGGGCACGTTGCCGGGGATCACGTCGAGTCGATCCTTGAGCTGCCCGAGCCGCGGGATGCTGCGGAAGAGGCCTTGGGTGTACGGATGCAGCGGGTTGGCGAACAGTTCGTGGACGTCGGCCCGCTCGACGATCTTGCTGGCGTACATGACGCAGACCTCGTCGGCCACCTCGGCCACCACGCCCAGGTCGTGCGTGATGAGCACCACGCCCATGTTGCGCTCTTGCTGGAGCCGCCGGAGCAGAGCCAGGATTTGGGCCTGGATGGTCACGTCGAGAGCCGTGGTCGGCTCGTCGGCGATCAGCAGCGACGGATTGCACGACAGCGCCATGGCGATCATGACGCGCTGCCGCATGCCGCCCGACAACTGGTGAGGATACTCGTGTACGCGCTGCTCGGGTGCGGGAATCCCCACCTGCCGCAGTAACTCCACCGCCTTGTCCCACGCCGCCTTCTTGCGAACGTCCTGGTGCAGTTCGATGGCTTCTACGATTTGCTGGCCCACCGTGTACACGGGGTTGAGCGAGCTCATCGGCTCCTGAAAGATCATGGCGATGCGGTTGCCGCGAATTCGCCGCATCTCCGATTCGCTCAGCTCGAGCAGGTTCTGGCCTTCAAAGAGAATCCGTCCGCCCACGATCCGGCCCGGCGGGTTGGGCACGAGCCGCATGATGGACAGCGCGGTGACGCTCTTGCCGCAGCCGCTCTCGCCCACCAGAGCCATGGTCTTGCCTCGCTGCAGCGACCAGCTTACGCCGTCCACGGCGGTGGACACGCCGTCTTCCGTGTAGAAATGCGTCTTGAGGTCCTGGACCTCGATCAGCGCATGTCCGTTTTGCTGCGACATCGATTCCCTCTCGGGGTTGATCAGGTTCTCAGCTTGGGATCCAGGGCGTCCCGCAAGCGATCGCCCAGGATGTTGAGGGCCAGCACGATGAAGAACATGGCCGTGCACGCGGCGGTCACTTCCCACCACCGTCCGACCACCAGGTCCAACCGGGCGGCGTTGATCATGGTCCCCCAACTCGGGGTTCCCACCTCCACGCCCAGGCCGAGGAACGACAGGATCACCTCGGCGGTGATCGCACCCACGAAGCCCAGGCTGAACAAAATGATCGCCAGGTGCAGCAGGTTGGGGATGATGTGGAAGAACAGGATCCGGGCGTGTCCCTCGCCGAGGGCCCGCGCCGCCGTCACGTAATCCAGTTCCTTGATCTTGAGCGTCTCGGCTCGCACCACGCGGCAGGTGTGGATCCAGCTCACGACGCCCAGGGCGATGTACAGGCCGTGAATCCCGCCCAGGTCCAACGCAAACGGCGTACCTCTGAACAGCACCTTGCCCTGGAAAGCGTACTTGAGGGCGATCAAGAGCATGATGCCGGGGATGCTGGCCAGCGTGGTGTACAGCCAGACCACCACGTCATCCACGCGTCGCCCGAAGTAGCCGGCCAGCGCACCGAGGATCAGGCCGAGCGGGATGGCGATGAGGTTGGCCATCAGACCGACGGTCATGGAGACTTTGGCCCCCAGCATGGTCTTGAGCAGGACGTCGCGTCCGAACACGTCGGTGCCCAGCCAATGCTGAGCGGACGGCGGCTGATTGCTGAGCTTGTAATTCTTGGAGGCGATGAAATCGTCATGCAGAAAGCTCGCCGCCACCGCCATCACCGCGTAGATGCCGATGACGATCACGGAGGCGACGGCCGCCCGGTCCCGCCGCAGGCGATGGAAGGCGTCGCCCCACAGGCTGCGGCCCTGCGGCAGATCCTGCAGATGGTTGGTCTCGGTCCTGGCGCTCGTTTCGGTCATGACAGCTTCACTCGCGGATCGAAAATGACGTAGCTGATGTCGGTGGCCAGATTCGCCACGACGTACAGCAGTGCGGTCAGGAACGTCAGGCCGCTGACGATGGGTTCGTCGCGGTTGTTGATGCTCGATAGCAGCAGATCGCCCAGCCCCGGAATTCCGAAAAACGATTCGAGCAGCAGGCTGCCCATGATGAGGAAGGGCACGGTCAGGATGAGATTGGTCAGGATCGGGAGCATGCAGTTCTTCAGGATGTGCTTGAACATGACCACCCGCAGAGGCAGGCCCTTGGCCAACGCGGTCCGCACGTAGTCGCGGCGGGTCTCGTCAAGCACGACTGTCCGGTAGAACCGCACGTTTCCGCCGAGTCCGGCCAGCACACCGATGCCGACGGGTACGAACACGTTGAACGGGTTGGCCAGGCCGTACGCCATGGTCGGCTTGATCTGAAACATCAGGTACTGAATCCCGATGATGAAGGCCAGATACGGAATGCACATGCCCAGTACGGAGAGGAACACTCCAACGCGATCGAGCAGCCCGCCCCGGTAGTACGCGACGATGGTCGCGATGAACATGGCCGCGGCCCAGCCGATAGCCATGATGGGCACGGTCAGGGCAAGGCTGTACGGCGCCCGTTCCACGATAATCGAGTAGAGCTTCTCGTTGGTGATGATGCTGCGGGTGGCGAACGTCGCAGTGGTCACGATGTACTTGACGAACTGCGAGTCATACCACGGTTGGCCCGTCCGGACGGTGAACTCGTACTCACCCGGCGCGACCTGGTAGATGATCCGCTTGCCCTCGGTCCGCACCAGCGTCACGCCGGCGACGGTGTGGGCCGGCGCTCCGCCGATGGATACATTTTCGGGGGCACCGGCCTCGATCCGGATCTCCCACGGCTCACCGGGCGGCACGGTGTGTTTGTGCTTCTCGAGGCCGGTGTTAATGAACAGCGGCTTGTCGTACCCGTGCTGATGGGCCCAGTCCTTCTTCTGCTGCAGCGTGGCCTTGGGCCCCAGGTGGGCAGCGGCGATGTCGCCGGCGATCACGCGGAACAGCAGGAACGTGAACACCATCACGCCGAAAATTGTGAAGACCGCCTGTACTAGGCGCCGTACGACGTATGCCCCCATGGGTCAGTTCTCCTGCAACTCCCGCCGGCGCTCCGTATCCAGGCGCAAGTACTTCATCATGCCGTATCCCACCGGGTGACGCTTGTAGTTCAGCACGTATTCGTATGGGAGCATAAAGGCGACCGGCTCGACCAGCAGCAGCACCGGCACGTCCTCATTCAGTATTTGAACCATGCGGGCGCAAATTTCTTTGCGTTCGGGTGAGTCCGGCATGGTGATGATCTTGCGGTACAGTTCGTCGAACTCCGGATTCCGGTAGTTCGTGCTGTTGGTCCCCTTGTCCACGTTGGGCCCGTAGTACAGCTGGAGAAAGTTTTCGGGATCCGGATAGTCGGCGTGCCAGCCCATCTGATAGGCCTGGACCTGCTTGTTGTGGACCTTTTGCTGGAACGTGGGCCAGTCGTTCAAGTTGATTCGCACCGGGATGCCGACGGCGTCAAACTGCTGCTTGGTGAATTCGCCCATCTTGCGGGCAGTGTCATCCTGGCTGCCCAAATCGATCTGGATCGTGGGAATCTCGCCGTTGGGGCCGAGCAGACCGGCCGCCGCGAGTTCCTTCTTCGCTTCCTCCAGCTTGGCTTTGGCTGCGACCGGATCGTAGCGGTAGTACGGCCCCGGGCCCGCTTCCTTGTGTGCCGGGAATGAGGAGGGCAGCGTGTTCACCGCCCGCTTGCCCCGGCCGTTGATCAGCACCTCGATGTAGGCTTCCACGTTGTAAGCCAGACACATGGCCTGCCGCAGCGACTTGCTGCGACCGACGATCGGGTCCTCCATATTGAACCCCAGCCAGTACACGCTGGGGTCCTCGTACGTGACCAGCCGGATGCCACGCTTCTCCCACTTGGCGCCCAGCTCCTTGTCCGGCGTGATCACCTGATTGAACACGTCGCGCGGAATGCCGCTCACGTCGAGTTGTCCGCTCAGGAACTGCATCCAACTGGAAAAGTCTTGCGTGATACACCGGTAGTACAGCACGTCGATGAAGGGGACTCGCTTGCCCGCATCTTGGAGCAAACCTGCCTCGGCGTCACCGGGCGCCCCTTCGCTGGGATAGCGCACGTCGCGATAGAGCGGATTGCGTTCGAAGATGATCCGGCTGCCCCGCTCCCAGGTGGTGATCACGTACGGGCCGGTGCCCACGGCCATGTAGGCTTGCGTGATCTGCGGCGTTCGATTCACGAGCGGAATCTCCCGCCCCCCGCCCGGCGCGGGCACGTAAGCCCCCGACGCGCTACGGACGTGAGCCGGTCGCCGTTCGAGGTAGTACCGAATCAGCTCGGGCGGGATCGGGCTATAACTGTGCATCGCCAGGATGTAGAGGAACGGCGGGAACGGCTCGGTCAACTGAATCCGCAGTGTACGGTCATTCAGCGCCTGAACGCCCTCGACGGACAACTGGTACCGCGAGAAGTCGCCCGCATGATAGTCCTTGGTCTTCTCGTGGTAATCGTCGAGTCCGACGATCCGTCTGCCCAGGAACGACCAGGCCATCGGGCTGGGCAGGTGCACGTCGGCCGCTCGTAGGAAGCTGAGCACGAAATCGCTCGCCCGCACGGCCCGCGTTTTCGGCTGCCCATTTTCGTCCACGCCGAAGCACGGGTTGGCCGCATACAGCGCGTCATCGCGCAGCCGGATGGTGTAGGTCAGTCCGTCGTCGGAGATTTCGGGCATACTCTCGGCCAGGAGGGGGATGACCTCGACCGGCCGCTTGAGATAGTGATATCCGTACAGCGGCTCGTAGACGTTGGCCTGCATGGCCGCGCTGATGGTGTCGCCGCAGAGCGTCGGATCCAGCGTTTTGATCTTCTCGGGATACGCGTTGTAGAGGACCGATTTGCCTTCAAAGCGGCCCGCATCGTCGTTGGCCCGCGACAACAGCCACACCGGCCCGAACACGAGCAGGGCGACGACTACGATAGCGGCAATCAAAAAGCGAGTCATAGGCAGACCGTTCTCGTCTTCGGCGGCTCCGTCGAGTTTCGCCCCAAGGGCCCCGGGCCCCTGACGCCGGGCGTATACGGATGTGGGCCGGGCTTCCCACCGGGATGACGCATTATATCTTCGGCCCCAGGACGCTGCGAGGCAGGAGCGGCGGCCAGCACGCGGCCGTGGCGCATCAGTCAACCGACCGGCTTGCCGCGGCAAGGGTCCCACCAACAGTACGCCCCGAACAGGACGGGGTTCAGCCGGTGGTTCGCGCGGAACCACCGGCCACGGGCGTGCTGCTCGCCCGAAGTGTTATTGCAGGGCCACCGGCTTGCCCGTCCGCGCCGACTCATAGACGGCCAGGATAATCTGCACCGCCTTGCGGGCCTCCAGTCCCGAAATGGAGGGCTGACGCTTCTCATCGAGTGCGGCCAGGAAATCGGCAAAGTTGGCTCGATGCAGATCGGGCGTCATGCCCGCCGACGGGTTGGCCGCCCCTACCGATACCTTCGGGAAGTCGAGATACTCGGCCCGGATGCGGTTGTCTTCCTCGGTCTCTTCGGCGAACTGCCAGAAGATGAACTTGGCGTCGGCCATGCCGACCGTGCCCCGGTCGCCCGCGACCTCGATCACGCGGTAGTGGCCGGGCCACATGCTGGTCGTGCAGGCCATGGTGCCCAGGGCGCCGCTGGCAAACTCGACGGCGACCGCGCTGGTATCTTCCACCTCGATCCGCTCGTGACAGAGCGTGCGAGTGAACGCGCAGACCTGCTTGACCGGCCCCATGAAGTACTGCAGCAGATCGATGGTGTGGATGCCCTGGTTCATCATGGCTCCGCCGCCGTCGATCTCCCATTTGCCCCGCCAGCCGCCCTGGTCGTAGTAGGCCTGATCGCGCCACCAGGGGCCGAAGGCCATGCCGAAGGTCATCCGGCCGAAACGGCCCTGATCCACCGCCTGCTTGAGCAGCTTGGTGGTCGCTTCGTAGCGCATATTGAAGATGCCGCCCACCGTGGTGCCGGCCTTGTCGTGAGCTTCGAGAATCGCGTCGATGCGCGGCAGCGTGATTTCGATGGGCTTTTCGACGATGCAGTGCTTGCCGGCCTTCGCTGCCGCCACGGCTACGTCGCGGTGCAGTCCGCTGGGCGTCGCCACGGTTACCACGTCGAGGCGATCGTCATTGAGGAACTTGGTCAGGTCGTCGTAGAACGCACAGCCGTGCTCGGCCGCGAACTTCTGTCCCCGCTCGGGCACCTGCTCGCAAACCGAGATCAGTTCCGCGTTGGGCAGGCCCTTGATGGCCCGCGCGTGAAAGTTGCCGATCATGCCGGCACCGATGATGCCCATGCCGTATTTCTTGGCCATGCGGTTCGCTCCTCCGTTAATTGCCAGTGGTGTTCGTTGTCAGTAGTCCGTTGTCAGTGGTTGGGTCGATGGTCCTTGGGTCAGTGGCGACGACAGGACACGTCCCCCCCGCCGGGGCTTCAGGTCCTGTTAGAGCGGGGGGACGGCCTGTCAGGTTGCATGCTGGAACCACCGTGGTCGCTGGCCCAGGTCGCATTCACCAAGGACCAACAACGGACCACGGGCCACTGCCCACTGACACGCCCGCCATTATCGATCTTCGCGGCGAATTCGCAACCAGCCCCGCCGCAGCCGGTCGCGCAGGAAGGAAGTCATCCGAATGCCCATACCTCGCGTGTCCGTGCGATAGTCGGCCCGTCGCAATCGCTCCAGAAAATCGCGACGAGACTCCCCCGTCCCGGTCAGGCGAATCGCCAGATCGGCAAGAAAGGAGAACAATCCACGACGGTACGATCTCATGGCACGAGCCGAACCGTCCTGCGCGGCACGGTCCGTCCAATAGGAAATGCGGAAGCTACGTGCGACGCCCAAACCGTCGGCACGCGACGAACCAGATTCCTGTCCGGTCAGGCGAGAGAGTCAACCTCGTCCCGGGACGTGTATCAACCGACCAGCTTCTGGATGTCCTGGAGCGTCACGTACAAAAAGATCCCGATGATCAACGCCAGGCCGATCAACTGCGTGGCCACCTGGATGCGCATGCTCAGCGGGCTGCCTTTGATCTTCTCGATGAGCAGGAACACGAAGATCCCGCCGTCCATGATGGGCAGCGGCAGGAAGTTGATCACCGCCAGGTTGGCCGAGATCAAGGCCAGGAAGTACAGCAACTGCGGCATGCCGGCGGCGGCGAAATGGCTGCCCATCTGCAGAATGCCCACCGGCCCGGAGACCTGGTCCATCGACATCGAGCGGTCGATCACCATCCGCTGCATGGTCATGTACACCTGCTCGATGAAGTACCATGTCTTGCGCATGCCGATGAGGCTCGCCTTGAGCGGGTTCGTCTCCTGCACCACCGTCATGGTGTGCCACGTGAGCATGTTGTCCACGACGTAACCCATCCGCAACGGCCATGTATCGACCATCTCCGCCGTCACCGGGATGGTAACCGTCTGCGGCTCGGCCGTGCGGCTGTCGCGGTACACCACAGTGGTTTCCGTCACGCCCTGCTCGACGAGATCGCGAAGGACCGCGCTCGCTGCCCGCCAGTTGTCAACCGGAATGGTCACCCGCCGGCCGTTCTCCTCGATCTCTTTGCGAGTCACGCCGTTGATCGACAGGATTTGCCGCGCTCCCGGCAGCTCGAACGTCGTGCCGATGCTGTGCGGCACGTGAATGGTCCCGGACTGCTCTTTGCCGCCCTGGTAAGTCCACGTGATCTTGACGTCCTGGCCGGCCAGTTTCAGGAAGTGGTTGGTCAGTTCGTTCCAGGTCGTCACAGGCTGATCGTTGACCTTGGTGATCAGTGCTCCCCGCGGCATGACGTCCTTAAGGGCGGCCGCCGGCGTGCGGATGTCTTTCGTCACGTTCGTGATGATGTCCGCCACCACGAGTTGGTCGTTCTCCTGCGAGCTCAGCAGGAGCCCGTCGGTGGGAGCCCCCCACCCGAAAAGGCCCGTCCTCTTGGGCCGCAGCACCAGGTTCTTTTCGCCTTCGCCAGGCCGGTACACGGTCACGCGGATGTCGCGTTCGGGGCTTTCGCGGCGAATCTTGTTGATTTCGTCGAGCCGCGGCGCGACCTGCCCGCCGAAACGGGCGATGACGTCACCCGAGCGGATGCCGGCGGCCTCGGCCCGTTGCCCCTCGAGGGCCTGCAGCACGCGTTGCCGCGGCACGAAGCCCAGCAAGTGCCCGCTCTGGTCGCGATCGGTCGGCAGGAAGTACTGACGGGCTCGCCACTGCACCGTCAGCTCGCGCGTCTCACCCGGCTGCTCGTCGGAAGGCTCGATCTGGTTCGTGGAAGGGTTGCCGACCGGCCGCTTCACCGTGAGCGTCGCCCAGTCTCCTTTCAAGTCCGCCAGCAGATCCTGGATCTGATAGAAGTTGTCCGTGGGCGTGCCGTTGACCGCCACGATGCGGTCGCCCGTCTGGAGTTGCTCCTCCGCCGGTCGGTCGGGCTCGTTGATGACCAGCGCGATCTCGTTCGTCCGCGGCGGCGACACGCCGATCTGCAGCCGACTGCCATCCGCACTCACCTCCGGCGTGAGCGAAACCTTCTCGTCCTTCCAGTCGCCGGTCATGGCGTCGAGCCGTTGAAACTCGATGTGCAACTGCTCGTCCGGATCGGAGAGAATGATGGCCGCCTGAAGATCGGGATGATCGCTGATCGGCTTGCCGTTGATCCGGGTGATCCGGTCACCCACCCGCAGCCCCGCCTGATCCGCGGGCATACCCGGGATGATCTGGCCGATCTGGGCGGGAATGGTCCTCCAGCCCATCATGAACACCGCCGCGAACGTGACCGCCGCGAAGACCAGGTTCATGAACACGCCGGCCGAGACGATGAACATCCGCTGCGCCACCGGCTTGTTCGTGAACGCACGGGGGTCGTCCTTGACCTTCCATTCGCCGGATTTGTCAATGGTGAAGTCTTCCTGCCCCAGCATTTTGACGTACCCGCCCAGGGGCAGCGCGTTGAATGAGTACCGCGTCTCGCCGCGAGTGAACCCGAACAACTCGCGGCCGAACCCCACCGCGAACTTGTCCACCCGCACGTTGCACAGCTTGGCGGCGATGAAATGGCCCAGTTCGTGGACGAAGATCACGAGCGAGAAGCCGACGAACATCAGCAGGTAGCTGGTCGCCGTCCCGAGGAAGTCCGCCAGCATGAGTCCGCCGCCCGTTTGCGCCAGTCCTGTCATCGCCTCAAGCATTCAGCCACCTCTCGGCGGGCCCATTGGTCGGCTTCCAGCAGCGTCCCGAGGTCCGGGTTGCTGGCCACGGTGTGCCGATCCAACACACGCCGGGTCAATTCTACGATCTTGCCAAAAGTGATTCGCCGCTGTTGGAAGGCTTCGACCGCCGCTTCGTTGGCGGCGTTGAACACCGCCCCGGCGGTTCCGCCCGCCCGGGCAACCTCGAATCCCATCGCCAACGCGGGGAAACGGTCGAAATCCGGCGGCTCGAAGTTCAGTCGGCGAATCGTGCCGAAATCCAGCCGCCGGGCACACCCGACCCGCCGCTCCGGCCAGGTCAGGGCATACTGTATGGGAGTCCGCATGTCCGGCGAGCCCAACTGGGCCAGCACCGAACCGTCGCAGAACTCCACCATCGAGTGAATGATCGACTCCGGATGGATGACCACTTCAATCGATTCGGGCTTCAGATCGAACAGCCAGGCCGCCTCCACGATCTCCAGCGCTTTGTTCATCATGGTAGCGGAGTCGATCGTGATTTTCGGCCCCATCTTCCACGTCGGGTGACGCAACGCGTCTTCCAGCGTGGCCTCGGCCATCTGCTCGGCCGTCCAGGTTCGGAACGGACCGCCGCTGGCCGTCAGGTAAATCTTGTGCACTTCAGACCGCCGTCCCGCGGCCATCGACTGAAACACCGCCGAATGCTCGCTGTCGATGGGCAGGAGATTCGCCCCCGTCCGCCGAGCCAGCGGCATCAAAATCGAGCCGGCCATCACCAACGCTTCTTTATTGGCCAGTCCGACCGTCTTGCCCTTGGCCACGGCCGCGATGGTCGATTCCAACCCCGCCGCCCCCACGATCGCCGCGACGACGAAGTCGTTGTCGTCGCGCTCGGCCAATTCGACCAGCCCCTTCGGGCCGACGAGCAACTCCGTGCCTTCCTGAAGGAATGGACGCAAGTCCTCAGAGAAGCTTTCATTGGCGATGGTCACCGCCGCCGGCCGAAACTCCTGGCACTGCTCGGCCAGCTCACGCCATCGGCGGCCCGCTGCCAGGCCCGCCACCTGTAGCTCGGGACTCAGCGCACGCACCACGTCGAGCGTGCTCTTGCCGATCGAACCCGTCGATCCCAGGATAGCAACCCGCTTGGCCACTGATCTCAGGTCCCCGTCCGATTGTAGTTCCGGCACCTCGGGGCACGTGCGTGCGGCACGCCTCCAGGCGGGCGAGAAACCCAGCCCCCGCAAAGGCGGCGGGCTCGTCGCCGCATCGAAGTCCTTGCGATCGCACAATATAGGAGAGTTCAGCCAAGCTGACAAGAAACCGGGCCGGTTGCTCCCTATGCCATGTAAAACTACAATTTAACCTGCTGAATGCCGACAATCGGGTATCAGTTTTTCGCCGCCCGCCGAGGAAATCGACTTCATGGGTCAGGAGCTGCTACGAGCACGGAGGTTCACGGTCGAGCGCCGAGAATATAACGTTCCCGGACTCGGCCCGGTTCATGGTGAGTTGGTCGTCCATCCCGGCGCGGTGGGAATCCTGCCCATGCTTTCCCCGGACGAGGTGGTTCTCATCCGGAATTATCGCTTCAGCGTCGGGCGGGAACTCCTCGAGATCCCCGCCGGCACGCTCGAGCCGGGCGAGGAACCTATCGCCTGCGCCGCCCGTGAACTGGAGGAGGAGACCGGCTACGTCGCCGATTCGCTCGAACCGCTGGTCCAGTTCTATACAACCCCGGGCTTCACCACCGAGCTGATGCACGTGTTCGTGGCCACGGGCCTGACCCACCGCGGTCAAAAGTGTGAGGCCACCGAGCAGATCCGCGTGGCCCCCATGCCGCTGGCCGAGGCGATGGAAGCCTGCCTGGACGGCCGCATCACTGACGGCAAAACGATCGCTACGCTGGGCGTCTATCATTATCGGCGGACGAGAACGACATGAGCTGGCGAGACCGACCCTACTCGGACGACGACTTCGGTTACGGCTCCGGCCGCCCCGAGCTGCGTTTCCGGTTGCCCCGCCCCACCACGCTGGTCGCCTGGTTGGTGATCATCAACGTCGCCGTGCACATCGTGCATCTGATCTCGCTGAACCTCCTGCCCCCCGGCACGTTTTCGCGCACGTTCGGCTTGAGCTTGCGGGGGCTGGCCACGTTGAAGATCTGGCAGCCCGTCACCTACATGTTCGTGCATGCGGCCGACGAGTTGTTCCACCTCATCTTCAACATGCTCCTGCTGTACTTCGTCGGGCGGGAGATCGAACGAGGTTTCGGCCGCCAGCGATTCATCCGGTTCTACGCGGTCTGCGGCATCGTCGGCGGTCTGGCCTACCTGATCCTCGGAGCCATCTCGCCCGATCCGTACTACTACGTGCCGCTCGTCGGCGCCAGCGGCGCTGTCTGGGGTCTGCTGATCGCGGCCATGATCTTCTATCCGCACATGCAGATCATCTTCATCATCTTCCCCATGCCCATCCGCGTGTTCGGGGCCATCATTCTGGCCCTCGTGCTCCTGCAGGCGATCACGCCCGGCGGCGTCGCGAACCTCGGCGGCGAAGTCTGCCACTTCGGCGGAGCCCTGGCCGGCGTGGGCATCCTGTACTACTGGGGCATGATGCCGGCCATTCGCTTCGGCTCGGGCGGCGGGCCCAACTTCATGGGCCGACTCCGCAAGGGCGCCTGGGAACGCAAGCAGCGCAAGCTCGCCGAAGAGCAGGCGGAGGTCGATCGTATCCTCGAGAAGGTCCACGCCCAGGGCATCAACAGCCTGTCCCGCCGTGAGCGCAAAAAGCTCGCCGTCGCCACCCAGCGTCAGCGCGAACGCGACCGCCAGGCCGGCCGCGTCGATCGGGTGTGAAGTGAGCTATGAGCTCTGAGCTGTGAGCCATGAGCCAGTCATTCGGCTGACAGCGGACCGCTGACGGCTGAGAGCTGATAGCTTCGCAATAGAAAAGCCCAGGACGAGTTTGTCCTGGGCTTTCTTGTGTTTACTGGTTGAGACGAGCGAACGGAGTCGATCGTCTTACTTCAACGGCTTCGGGAGATCGGCCACACGGATGTTCTTGAAACTCAGGTCCGTCGTGGGATCGTGGCCCTGGATGCCGATGCAGCCCTTGCCCAGATACCGGCCCTTTCGAGCGGTCGGGGCGTCAGCCTGCTCGTCCACGTAGTCCGTGCACTGATAGCCGTTCACCCAAGTGGCGATGTGCGGCCCCTGGGCGATGACGGTCATGGTGAACCACTCGCCGTCGCTGGGGATCACCTTGCGAGTCGGCTGGCGGTTGTAGATGCCGCCCGTACCGTAGTCGACCGGCTTGGTGCGGTCGTCGCCTTCCCACTGATTGCGGATCTGCGACTCGTAGCCCTGCCAGAACTGGCCGCGCAACGCCCGGAAGAAGATGCCGCTGTTGAGGTGTTTGCCGTTGGAGATGATATCCAACTGCAAAACGAAGTCGTCGCCCTGCCAGTCGCTCTGGAGTTCGCCGCCGCCGTTCTTGACGTTGAGCTCGCCGTCGGGCGTGACGCTGAACACGGACTGCCTGCCCTCGACGGGCTTCCAGCCGGTCAGATCCTTCCCGTTAAACAGATCCTTCATGCCCAGCGGCTTGAGCATGACGTTCCGCAGCACGAGCTTACGACCGGCTGGCACATGAAACTCCACCGGCGTGAGGCTCGCCCCGGACTGCTTCACCGGCTCGCCGGTAGTCAGCTCCGAACCGACCGCACCGAACGCCGGCCGCACTTCATACGCCCCGCCCTTGCTCTCGACCTTCCATTTGGCCTGGACCCAGCCGTCAGCCTTGGCGGCCGTAAGGTCATACTTCCGGCCGTTGAGCACCAGCTTCGCGTCCTTGGCGGTGTCGGACGAGTATTGGAAAGCAAGTTCGAAGTCGCCGAACTGCGTCGTCGTCCGAGCGACGGTGTCCTTGCCGCCGCCGATGACGAGCGTGCCGTCAACCACCTTGGCGTCGCCCTCGACCTTCCAGCCGAACGTCGTTTCGCCGTCGAACAGCAGGAGCTGCCCGGCCTTGGCCTGGCAGCAAGTGAGCGTGTTGGGCTTGGCCGTACAGGTCGTCGCACTGGCCGTGCACCCTGCCGGCGTGGCCGCGGACTGATCCGCCGCCCACGCTGTCGCCGCCAACCCAATCGCAAGAACCATGGTCAATGTTGTTCTCATCCCAGTTCCTCGCTGCGTTGCCGCGCCAGAGTTTTTACTCTGAGCACTGAGCCGTCAGTCCTCGGTGTTAGCGTTCCGCTCATCAGCTTCTGGCTGTCAGCTGACAGCTGATAGCTGAAGTCTGACCGCGGAGCGGTCAGACTTCCTTCGCATCGATCCACTTCATCATCCGGCGGAGCTTGCGACCGACGACCTCCAGCGGATGGTTGTAGTCCTTCTTGTACAGGGCGTTGAACACCGGCCGGCCGGCCTGGTTCTCGAGCAGCCACTCGCGGGCAAACTGGCCGCTGACGATCTCGTCGAGAATCTTCTTCATTTCCTTGCGGGTTTCCTGCGTGATGATTCGCGGCCCGCGGGTCAGGTCGCCGTACTCGGCCGTGTTGCTCACGCTGTAACGCATGTAGTTGATGCCGCCCTGGTAGAACAGGTCGACGATAAGCTTCAGCTCGTGCATGCACTCGAAGAAGCAGATCTCCGGCGGATAGCCCGCCTCGAGCAGCGTCTCGAAGCCGGCCTTGACCAGCTCGGTCACGCCGCCGCAGAGCACGACCTGCTCGCCGAACAGGTCGGTCTCGGTCTCGATGGCGAAGGTGGTTTCGAGGATGCCGGCCCGGCCGCCGCCGATGCCCGCGGCCCAGGCCAGGCCCATCTTCTTGGCGTTACCGGTGTAGTCCTTCTCGACCGCGATCAGGCAGGGCACGCCGCCGCCCTTGACATACTCGCTGCGGAGCAGGTGGCCGGGGCCCTTGGGGGCGATCATGATCACGTCCACGCCTTCAGGCGGGACAATCTGGCCGAAGTGGATGTTGAACCCGTGCGTGAAGCCCAGCGTTTTGCCCGGCTTGAGGGCCGGGGCGATGAAGTTCTTGTAGACGTGCGGCTGAGCCTCGTCGGGCAGTGTCATGACGATGAGGTCGGCCTGCTCGGTGGCCTCGGTGGCGGTCACCGGCTTGAAGCCGTGATCGCACGCCAGCTGGTAGTTGGCCGTGCCCGGCAGTTCGGACACGATCACGCTGACGCCCGAGTCCCGCAGGTTCTGAGCGTGGGCGTGCCCCTGGCTCCCGTAGCCCAGGATGGCCACCTTCTTGCCCTTGAGGAATCCCAGATCCGCATCCTTGTCATAATAAATGGTGACCGCCATTGTGCCTTGTCCTTTCCAGTGAGTACCTTGCGGCCGGCGTGCGGCTCGCGCGCCCGGTGTCCGCTTTTCGGGGGGCGGGCATCTTGCCCGCCTTTTTCCAACTGTGTGCAGGACCGGCGCCTCGCCAGCCCTGCCGGGGAGCGTGCAGCTTGCACGCCTGTTCGTCCAAACTCCCCGTCACCTGTGAATTCCCGCCGAAGCTGCCGGACCCCGACCGCCAGCCTCGCACGAAACAGAGCAGTGTAACACACTGACGCCCCCTGGCAAGACCGCCCGCGGACGGGGAAAACCGACGCGGCGACGCGGCGAGGAAACCTGCGAGTCTCTCCAGGAGGGCCGAAACCGAAGCGGGATTGCGTCAGCCTTCCCCCTTTCTCCGGCTCATAGCTCATAGCTCAGAGCTGCCTCGCTCGACAGAGCGTCGGGCTGGGGATAGATTGGCATCACGCATCTGACAATCCCCATTGGAGGCTACCCATGAGCGACGTTCTCCATCATGCCATGAATCGGCGCAACCTGCTGAAGACCGCCGGTGCTGCTGCAGCAGCGGGGGCCGTTCCCGGGACAATCCTCCAGGCAGCCGAGACCGTGGCGAATGCCGGGACAGCCGGGAATGCGGACCGAGCGGCGAATGCCGCCGAGCTGCGGGCCAAGGCCAAGAAGAATCTCAAGCTTGGCATCTTCACCGGCGTGTACGGGGGCCTGCCGCTGGACGAGGCCGCTCGACGCATGCGCGAGGACGGGTTCCGCTGCGTGGTGCTGCAATACGGATTCAAGGACATCGCGTTCGACCCGTTCAATCCCGACTGGGACGTGCTGAAGAAGATCCGGACTGCGCTGGAGAAGAATGATCTGGAGGTGGCCGGGCTGTTCGGCTACCACAACGTGATCGGCCCGGACGAGGCCGGCCGCAAGCGCAACGAGCAGTTCATGAACACGCTCATCAACAATTGGGAGCGCTTCGGTTCGCCGATCATTTCGACCGAAACGGGCACGTTCAATACGCAGTCGCAATTCGCCGACGACCCGAAGAACTTCACCGACGAGGGCTACGCCGCCGCCCGCAACGCGCTGGCCAGCCTCGCCCTGAAGGCCCATCGCAAGAAGGCGATCATCGCCATCGAGGGGTACTGGCGAAACCTGATTTCGTCGGTGGACCGGGCCGAGCGGCTGTTCCGCGAAGTCGATCTGCCCTCGCTCAAGCTGACCATGGACCCGTGCAACTACTACAAGCCCGAGGACATGTCGCGAATGGACGAGATGCTCCGCGACATGTTCAAGCGGATCGGGCAGCACACCGTCCTGGCCCACGCCAAGGACGTGGTTATGACCGACAAGGGCCAGGAGCACCCGGCTCCGGGGCTGGGCGTGTTGAATTACCCGCTGTATCTGCGGCTGCTGGCCGAGCTCGACCGCGAGATCCCGTTGGTGATCGAACATCTGTCGCTGGAAGACGTCCCCCGCGCCCGTGACTACGTGAAGCAGCAGTTTGAGAAGCTGTAAGCTGTAGACCTATAGCTTTGAGCTATGGGCTATGAGCTCTGGGCCAGAGAAGTTTTAGCGAGCGGCGGGGCTTGTCCCCGCCGTCTCCGTTCGACTGCAAAATGCTTCCGTTCCCAGCGCGACTCCCGACCGGGTCCCTTCCCTCCGGCTCACAGCTCATAGCTTATCCCAACACTTTGATCCACACGTCGCGGCGAGCCATCTCCGTGAAGCCGAACGAGGCGTACATTCTTCGGGCCGGCGTGTTCCGTTCATCGACGGACAGCGACATGGCGGTCAGTCCTCGAGACCGCGCCAGCTCGACGCCGTGGGCCAGGAGGCTGGAGCCGAAGCCGTTGTTCCGGCAGGCGGGCAGGCAGCCCATGTACACGACCTCGAACGTCTGGTGCTCTTCCATGTAGGACAGGAGAATGACGCCGACGGGCCGACCGTCCGACAGGCCCACGCGCCAGTAGTAAGGATCGAACCGGCCGGTCGCCCGATGGCTGGCGAGAATGTCCTCAATGTCGCGGACGCCGTTCAACGAACCGCAATCGAGGCTGTCCTCGTACGTGCCCTCCACTACCCTTTTGAACAGCTCGTGCGTCCGGGGACTGTACGTCTCCCACGTGAGCACGCGGCGAGTCGGCCGGACCCGCAACCGGCGGAGATCGTTCTGCATGTACAGAAGCGTGGCCAGAAAGTTGAAGCCGGCGGCCTCGTAGATGAAGGCGTCTTCGCGACACTCGGGCGCGACCATGCCCTGGAGCAGCTGGACGTTTCGGCCGGCCGCTCCCTCCTGGAGCTGACGCAGCATGCTGGCGAGCGGCTCGCGCAGTTCGGGTTCGTTCACCGATGGGGAGATGAGGATGCTCGCGGTGCGTCCCGGCGCGTCGAGACAAAGGCACACCGCCCGGATGATGTTGCCGTGAACCAGGATGAGGCAGGGATCGAGCGAGAGATTGCGCTTACGGGCGTAGTCTTCGAGCATATCGACGCGTTCACCGATCAGCGGATCGGCCGCGCCGTTGGGGTCGATGAGACGGGCGAGCGCGGCGCGGTGCTCGACTCGGTTCCTGGGCCGTCGAATTTCCATGCTGCTCTCGCTGCCCGGTACGTCGCCGCCTGCTTCAGCGGGCGCCCGGGTGTTCCGTCAACGCGCCACGAGGCACGCGGGTGGCGAAGCCTTCGACGTTCAGATCGCTCTTGGGGACGACGGCCACCGTCCAGGGGCTGGCCGGCTCGAGCCCGGGCGAACCGCCGGTGCCCGGATGAATCCTTCGTTCCTGGACCCGGATGACCGAACCGTCGCGCCATACCCGCGTGATCCGCACGCCGAGTTCGTTGGTGGGCGTGGGGCCCAGGCCGACAACCAGCACCATCTGCGTTTCGAAGTTCACGGGGATTTCGGAAAGCGGCACCTGGGCGAGTGTTTGCCGGTCGCGGGCGACCAGCCGGATCATGCGGCTGATGCGGGAGTAAGTTCCGCTTTTCTGCCAAAGGATGGGCAGTTCCTCGCCGGGCGCGGGCTCGTGAGCGCCGATCGGTTGACCGTCGTTCATGGTGCATCCGGCAAAGCCCAAAAGCAGCACGGCCGGCACGATTCGAAGGGCATGTGGGCGGGTACGGTTCGTTCGCGACATGCGGGCATTCTAGCCGAGGCAGGTGGGTGGTCGCAAAGCGGGAGCGAGCAGGCGAACCGGCACGGAGAGGCACGCGGAGAGGAAAAGTTCGACCAGCGGTAAGGAGGCGGCGGGGGCAAGCCCCGCCGCTCGCTGGGATGCACTTTGCCGGCCCATGGATGCGCGGGTGAAGTTACAGGATGTCGGCGAGGCGCGCCGCATCGGTCTCGAAACCCAGTGCGGCCGCGAACTCGATGAGCGAATCGGGCACGACCACCTCAATCTCGCCTTCGGCTACCTGCACGAGGAGCCGCTGGAGATCTGAAATCGTCCGGATGTTGTACTGCTCCAGGAACGCGACGAGATCTTCGGCTTGCTGCAAGCTGAGCGGAGGCAAGGCTTCGAGCGTGCCGGCGAGAATTCCCAGCTCAGGGAATTGGGCGGCCAGTTGCGGCAAGTTGGCGTAGATGGCCATGAACTCGGCGGCGGTGAGATCGCCGATCGGCGGGTCCGACGGGTCGGAGGCCAGCTTGGCCCCGGCACTGAGCAAGTTGGAGACATCGGGCGACGCGCAACCGATCAGGAGGGACACAATCACGCCGGTCGCCGTCAGGGCGAGCATTCGATACATCTGTCGTTCTCCACGGCGAGGGACAAAACTTCCGCGTCTGGCGGGCAGTGACCGTGAAGGAGCGACTGCGTCCATGCGGCATCTGACGGGGGGCGAATGACCGCCGGCTCACGCGGGCGGCTTGTTCTCCGCCCGTCAAGCGCGCAGGAGCGTTTCGACCAGGTCATCAGGTACGCCGAGTTCCTGCAGTTGCTCGCGTTTCTCGGCCTCGGTCAGCTCGGGGTCATTGAGGATCGGGTTGATCTCCTCCAGCGTGATGACCTCGCCGGTCACCGTGCTGTAGACCGTATCGCCGGGCGGCGCGAAGCACGCGCCGGTCGAGAGGAGCCACAGCCCACCCAGAATCGCCAAGCCCGCCTGCTTCGTGAGTCGTGCCCATCGGCCGGCTCCGAAGGCGCCATCTCCTGAGGACATTGTCACTCCTGTGCCATATGTGCCGCTTCCGGCAAAGGAAGCGAGCGGGACTCACGGCACTGCAGAGCGGTGATCGACTATTTTGCCCGCCGCATTGAGTGCCGCCTGAACCTGCCGCCGATCGCCGCCGTTTCCCCCGTACGATCGGTTCAGCCGCAAACCACGAACCACTCAGGACTTGTTGCCCATGCCGCACCGGACCGCTATAGTCTCGCAGCCGTGGACAGCCCCGAGAATGGGGGCGATCCCCCGATCGCCCGGGCTGGATTGTACAGGAACTCCCTCATGAGCGATAACCAGTTGGATATCATCTTTGCGGCTCCCCATCCCGACGACCTTGAGATCGGCTGCGGCGGGACCATCGCCCTGCTGGTCAAGCAAGGTTATCGGGTGGGCATGGTGCATCTGACGAATGGCGAGCCGACGCCTCGTGGCACGGTGGAGAAGCGTCTGGCCGAAGCCCGAGCGGCCGCCGACGTCCTGGGCGTGCAGGTGCTCGAAATTCTGGGACTAACGAATCGAGAACTGATGGATACGCCGGCCGCTCGCTACGCGCTGGCCACGGTACTGCGCCGATATCGTCCCCGCATCCTCGTGGGCATGGCCGGACGAACGCCCGCCGCCTCGCCCGACCACTACCAGGGCCAACTCATCACCGAGGCTGCCCGCTTCTACGCCCAGTTGACCAAGTGGGATGACCGATTTGATGGCACGACGCCCTACCGCGTGGACCACCTGATCTACCGGCCCGTGCCCATCGCCGCCGAGCCGCACTCCTTCCACAGCCAGTTCGTGGTGGACATCTCGAGCACCATCGAACAGAAGCTCCAGGCGGTCGCCTGTTACGAGTCGCAGTTCGACATGACCCGGTTCGATCGGCTGGCCCATTACATCCGGTGCAACAACGGGGCCGAGGGCAGCGCGTGCGGGTTCATGTATGGTGAACTCTATGCCTTGCCGCGCCCGCTCGGGATCAAAGACATGGTCGCCGCGTTCTCGCCGTGGGAGGTGCCCGCGCCTTTCCGGCCGGACCTCGTGCGCTAGTTTGACGCTACCGCGAGCCGCGGTTTGCCATCCACCAGCCTATTTCCGCCGGAGGCGTTCGAGATACTCACTCAACGCGACGGCGTTGTTGTGCTGCTCGTCGCGGGCGCCGAAAAGGAGCGTCAAGGGGCCCTTGCCCGCGGCGCCAAGCAGCTCACGCAAGTCGTCCTCGTGTTCCGCCAATTCTTGCCCGTACCGGCGTTTGAACTCGACCCATTTGGCCGCCTCGTGGTTGAACCATTGGCGCAGTTCCGGACTCGGGGCCAAGTCTTTGGCCCAGCGGTCCACTCGCGCCTTGTCCTTGCTGAGCCCGCGCGGCCATAGCCGGTCCACCAACACCCGCAACCCGTCGTCGTCGGCCGGTGGATCGTACACGCGCTTGATCCTGATCTTCATGACAGCCTCCCACTCTTGCGCTTCCTGATTGTAAGACGTCCACAGACTGGCGATTAATTGCGCGGCTGGCGCCGCGGGGTTTGCGAGGCTGCATGCAGGGCCGGTATCATGACGGAATGTCGGAAAACCCTGGCAATTCAACGACCTGGACCGTCGGCAAGCTGCTGCAGTGGACCACGCAGTGGTTCAACGAGCGGCACGTCGAAGGCGGACGGCTGGCGGCCGAACTCCTCCTCGCCCGAGCCATGGGTTGCCGCAAAATTGAGTTGTACACCCGCTACGACCAGGAGCCCACGCCCGAGCAGCGCACCACGTTCCGGGAGTTGGTCCGCAAAGCCGGCGAGCACGTGCCCATCGCCTACTTACTGGGCTTCCGGGAGTTCTTCTCGCTCGAATTCAATGTGACGCCGGCGGTGCTCATCCCGCGGCCCGAGACCGAGGCGCTCGTGCAGCGGGCGATCGATCTGTGCCGGACCGATCCCAACCGCACGTGGCGCATTCTGGACATCGGCACGGGCAGCGGCTGCATCGCGGTCTCGATCGCCAAGTACGCCTCCAATTCGGCGCTGGTTGCCGCCGACATCTCCGCGGACGCGCTGGCGGTGGCCGCCGGCAATGCGGAAAAGCACGGACTGGCGGAGCGAATCGCCTTCGTCCAGGCGGACTGTGCCGCCCTTCCTGCCGATGCGCTGCCGGCCGGCGGCTTCGATTTGGTCGTCTCCAATCCGCCGTACATTGCCGAGTCGGTTCACGCCGAGTTGCCGCCCCACATCCGCGATCACGAGCCCAAGCTCGCCCTGACGCCGCCTTCCGGGGACGGCCTGGAGATGTACCGGCGACTCGCCTCGGAGGTTCCCCCCGTCCTGGCGCCGGCCGGGCGACTCCTGGCGGAAGTGGGCCACGATCAGCATGCCGCGGTGCTCGAGGTGTTCGCGGCGGCGGGCGGCTGGGATTATGCTGGTTCCCACCGCAACCCCACCGACCCGTATGATCGGGTGGTGGAGTTTGCGTTGCGGTCCTGACAGAGCATTCGGCCAGAGGTGTTCCCATGAGTCGTGCACTGCGCTCCGCGTCGAGCGGCTTAATCGTGTCACTGTTCTTTTCGGGGCTCGTCTCGGCCCAGCCGGCGCCGGCTCGTCCCGCCCCCGGCGGTCCGCCGCTCGGCCGCCCGGTTCCGCCTCCACCGGCGGCGGGTCGTTCGGCTGATCCGTTCGGCGTGGCCCGGGCGCAGGCCTTCGGCACGCAGGTGCTCAAGCCCCGCCCGCTGGAGGACGCGCAGCTGGACGAGAAGGACCAGAAGAAGTACGACTCGACCATCACCTCGATGGAAAAGCGGGCGGCGAACCTGCGAGCCAGCCAAAGCGGCAACCGCACGGCCGAACTGGCCAACGCCTTCAAGCTGGGCTCGACACAGTTGAAGTATGGCCAGGAGAAGACCGCCCGCGACTCGTTCGAGAAGGCCTGGCAACTCGTGCCGGAGCTGTTTGGCGAGCCCAAGAGCTCGACCGTCGTCATGGGCCAAATCCGTTCGCACCTGCGGGAAATTCAGTTGGCGGCGGGCAAGGATCCCGAGCTGGCCCTGACGCTCATGTCCGAGTTGAACGATGCTCATACGAAGGCATTCGAGGCCATCCAGCAACCCAAGGCCCGAGATCAACTGGCCCAACCGCTGGCCCAGACCTGGTTCCACCTGATGCTCACCGGGCAGTTGGACCCCGAGTCGTTGGAAAAAGGTGCCGCCTGGGTGATCCGGTTCCCGCACATCGCCGTCGCCGACCGGCCGTTGCCTCCCGAGCAAAATGCCGAATATCAGTCGCAGTTGGCGCAGGCGAACATCAACCTGCCTCAGAAGCTGCGTCAACTGGCGGAACGCCAGGTGCTTCCACCCGGGGCTGCCCGCCCGCGGTTGAATCCCGACGACGCGCCCGACACCGTCGATCCGGCGACGGCCCAAGCGATCATGTCGCTGGAGACCAAGAGCGGCCCCATCGCACAGTTCATGCAGGCCGAGGTCGCCTTTCGCTTCGGGCAATTCCGCGACGGGATGACCCACACGCTCAACGCCTGGCGTGAACTCCTGGAGCATTACCGCGGCAATGCCGCGACGGTCAGCCCCGCGGATGCTCAAATCCACTTCGACTCGCTTGCCTACATCGCCGGTCTCAATCCCATCCAGGCCCTGGTCGTGCTGGACCAAACGGACTCGATGTACCGCAACATGCTGAGGGTTGACCGGTTCTTCGGCGCACAGGTCGCGGATTTCTGGGCCAAGATGGCCTCCACGCTGCCGCTGAGTCCGCCCATGCTGGCCAAGGCCGCCTTCTGGCTCGAACACGTGAGCAAGCAGCATCCGGATGCGGCCAGCCGGTATTCGAACTCGCTGGCCGAGGTCAAGCGGAAGCTCGAGGCCGCCGACAAGGCATCCGGCAAGACGGAGGGCGGTACGGACGAGAACGTCGGCCGCGACGAGAAGGAAGCCGACGATCGTCCGGGCGTGGGTGGCCGGCGCGGCATCCGTATCCCCCGCAGCGCGGATCGCGTACGGGACGAAAACTGACTTCGAACGACGAGCGGTCGTATCCAGCGGGCTGCTCACCGGTCTTACCGCGGCTCGCGGACGATCAGGTCGTCAAACGCGCTCGAAGCGTCGGCCTTGGTCCACAAACCGACCTTGCCGGCGTCCTTGAACTCCTCGTCGTGCACGTCGAGCAGCTTCTGACCGTCCAGATAGCACTCGATGTGGTCGCCGCTCATCACCGCCCGCACGGTGTACCACTTGTCGGACTCGGTCTGGATTCCCTCGACCGAGGCCAACTGTTTGCGTTTGCCGTCCACGAACTTGTAGACGCGAAAGTTGGTCTCGAGCGGGTTCATGCGACAGATGTAGTAGTTGTTTTCATCCTTGGCTCGCCAGATGATGCCGCCGCCGCGGTCGTGGACACCGGTCCGGGCTCGCACCTTGACGCTCAGATCCAGATCCTTGTATGCCGTGCCTTCGATCAGGAGAAGATTGAACGTGGCGTTATCGTTGTAGGTCTCGACGGTGAGCACGTTGGGAGGACTCGAGGCCTCGGCGTCGGCGGCGACTTTCCAAACCGCCAGTTCCTTGGTCGGGTTGTTCTGGCCGGGCACAAACCCCGCGGGCAATTGGCCCGGCTCGGCCTTGTCGAAATCCCACGTCGCCAGCGCTACGGGCGCCGGCTGCGTGGCCGCAGGCTGCCGCTGTTCACAGCCCGCCATGAGCAGGCAACCCGGCAGAAACAGAACCAACCATCGGGCGTGGACCGTGTGCATGACCTTTCCTTTCAACAACGAGCCTTACGCACGCTGTCATGGTGTCCGCGCTGTTGTGGTGCACGCTTCCAGCGTGCACGTGCAGGCAGGATGCCTGCACCACAATGGATGTCGGCACCACTATGCTTGCCTCCACCCCACTATTGGATCAACATGGCGTCGCCATAGCTGAAGAAGCGATATCGCTGGGCGACGGCCTGTTCGTACGCTCGCAAGATGAGATCGCGACCGGCCAGCGCGAACACCAGGGCCAGGAGCGTGCTGCCGGGCAGGTGGAAGTTGGTCACGAGCTGATCCACCACGCGGAAGCGGTACGGCGGATAGATGAAGATGTTGGTCCAGCCGTTGCTCGCGACGAGGTTGCCTTGCTCGTCGGCGCAGGTCTCGAGGACGCGCACGCTGGTCGTGCCGACGGCCACCACGGGCCGGCCGGCCTGCCGGGCGGTGTTCACCGCTTCCGCCGTGGCGGCCGGGCATTCGAAGTACTCCGAGTGCATGCAATGCTCGCGCAAGTCATCCACGCGAACCGGCGCGAACGTTCCCACACCGACGTGCAGCGTGACAAAAGCGGTGCTCATGCCGGCAGCGGCCAGACGCTCCATGAGCGCGGGCGTGAAGTGCAAACCCGCGGTCGGAGCGGCCACCGCACCGGGCCGCCGAGCATACACCGTCTGGTAGCGATCGAGATCGCGCTGCGCCGCTTCCGGCGGCTCGGCTTTGTCGCGACGGATATACGGTGGAAGCGGAGCCAACCCGTGCCGGGCAAGAATCGCTTCCGCGGGCGCGGCGGGCACGGGAACGCCCAGCCACGTCCCCTCGCCGATCCGCTCGATGAGTTCCAACTCCTGGCCGCCCTGCTCAAATGCCAACCGCTCACCCGGCTTGAGCCGCCGCCCGCTCGTGAGCATGAGCTCCCAGCGATGCTCGTCGAGCTCCCGCAGGAATAACCCCTGGACACCGCCGCCTGTCCTTCGCCGCATGCGCAAGCGGGCCGGCAGGACCTTCGTGTCGTTGAGCACGAGCAACGCCCCGGCGGGCAGCAGCTCGGGCAAGCGGTCGAAGACCTCGTCGCGGATCTCGCCCGTGGCTCGATTCACGACCATCAATCGACTGGCGTCGCGCCGATCAGCCGGAGATTGGGCGATGAGTTCGGGAGGCAGGTGGTAATTCAACTCGGCGGTCTTCACTCGCTTGGTCTCGCGATGACGTTGACTCCGATCGACGCTCGTTTCGCCGCATGTTGCTTTACGGCAACATGCGCCCGCTGCCGGTTGAGGCCGTCACTTCCTTAACGCAAAAACCGCGGCCGGGCAAATGTCCGAAGCAGAAGAACTTATAGGTCCCCGGCACGCTCGTGGGTGAACCGGCAGTTGGAACGGCATGGAGCTTGCCGCTTTTCTCGGACCGTGTTGCCTGATCGGATGACCTGAATCGAGAGGAGGAGGCTCGTGATCAGGCCGGTCTGTGCGGTCAGCGATGCCGTCGGTTGCATCTATCGGGCCGTCTACGAGATATGCCGGACCAGTTGGCTTGCCCGGCCGGTCTGGGCGTGGGCGGACGCCGGCCCGGCCCATCTCGCATGCGCGCAGAACACGAGAGGATACTCCCACCCGGCGCCAGCCGGCCTCCTCACCAACCGGGTTCCCCTGGTCCCCGCGGATCGCTGGCTCCTGCCGCTCTTCTGCCGCGCCACATCCTTCGCCTGCCTTGAACCACCCCGCCGCTGGGAACCCTGGCCCACCGAGCCGCTCGTCGATCGCGTGGATATCCACTGGCCGAGCGATGACTGGCCTGCGGCCGAACCCGTGATCGTGATCGAAGATTCCGTGCCCGATCCCCCCGTCATGGTGTGGGAGCAGACGGGCGGGTTGCTGGATATGTGGGCATGAGAAGAAACCGATTGACGCGGCGACGCGGGGACGCGGAGACGCGGCGAGCAAAGAAGACCGACACCGGCGGCCGCGATGGCTATTCGTAGCGCAGGGCTTCGACCGGGTCGAGTCGGGACGCCTTGTAGGCCGGATAGATGCCGCTGAGCACGCCGGTCAGGATGGCCATGGCCAGCGCCCAGATGACCGCCCGAACGGGCGTGTACGTCTCGAGGACCTGGACGGCATTCTCCAACGTATCCGACATGAGATAGCCCATGCCCACGCCGAAGGCCCCGCCGAGCAGGCTGATGACGCCGGCCTCAATAAGGAATTGACCCAGAATGTCGATGCGTTGCGCCCCCACCGCCATGCGCACGCCGATCTCCCGCGTTCGCTCGGTGACCGAGACGAGCATGATGTTCATGATCCCGATGCCGCCCACGACCAGGCTGATGCCGGCGATGCTGTAGAGCACGACCTCGAAGATCATAGTGACTTCGCGGAACTGCCGGCGATTCTCCTCCTGGCTGGCCACCTGGAAGTCATCCTTGGCCCCGCTGCGAATGCGGACGTCGTGGCGCCGCCGCAATTCTCGCTTGATCTCGTTGATGGCCTTGTCCACCAGGTCGGAGGACTGCGCCTGGGCACTGATGGTGTGAACAAACTTGATCCCGAGGAGCCGGCTCTGGGCGGTGGTCACGGGCACGAAGGCCTGACGGTCCACGTTCACAAAACCGATGTCGCCCTTCTTTTCCATCACGCCGATGACGCGGAAGGCGTGCCCGTTGAGCTTGAGCGTCTGATTGACCGCGGGCGCTCCGCCGAACAGGTCGCGAGCCACGCGGTGGCCGAGCACAACGACCTTCTTCTTCGAGTTGCAGTCCTCGCGCGAGATGAACCGCCCCTGCGCGACCTTGTAGGAGTACATGTCGGCGAACGCCTCGTTGGTGCCCAGGACGGTGGCCTGCTTGTTACGGCTGAAATACTTGATGGACACGCCCGCCATGCTGACCTGCGGGGCCGAGTTGGCCACGCTCGGACACACGCGGGGATCACGAATGGCTTCGGCGTCCTCCACGGTGAGCGTCTGTACCGTGCCGACGATGCGGCCGCCACTCTTGGCCAGAGCCGGCACGATGGTGATGGTTTCGCTGCCCAGGCTCTCGAAGCGCTGGACGATGTCGCGCTGCGAGCCTTCGAGAATGGACATGGCGGCGATCACGGCGGCCACGCCGATGACCACGCCCAGCGTGGCCAGGAGCGAGCGCAGGAGGTTGGCCCGCAGTCCGCGAAGTGCCATCAATACAATCTGGAAGAAGAACATCCGTATCCTCGGATTGCTTCATTGTGGTGCACGCTTCCAGCGTGCACGTGCAGGAAAGATGCCTGCACCACAGGGCCCGGGCGTTCAACGTGTTTCCGACTGGCCGCCCTATGCCGGCTGCTCCGACTGGCTGCGGCTGGCACTGGCTCGCACGATCGAATGCCCGCTGGCCAGCAACTCTTTCCGGAACGCGTCGTCCACCTTGCGATCGAGCAGGATCTTTCCGTCACGCATCTGCACGACCCGGTCGGCCTGGGCAGCGACGGCCATTTCGTGCGTGACCAGCACGATAGTCACGCCGGAGGCGTGCAGATCGTGGAACAACTGCATGATCTGCTCGCCTGTGCGCGAGTCGAGATTGCCGGTCGGCTCGTCCGCCAGCAGCAGCGGCGGCTCGTTCACCAGGGCCCGGGCGATGGCGACCCGCTGACGCTCGCCGCCCGACAGTTCGTTCGGCTTGTGATGGGCCCGGTGTGCCAGGCCGACGCGTTCCAAGGCCTTGATGGCCTTGCGCCGGGCCCCGCTCGCCCGCGCGTAGATCAACGGCACGGCCACGTTGTCCACCGCCGTCGTCCGGTTGATCAGGTTGAACGTCTGAAACACGAAGCCGATGTATTTGTTGCGAATCTGCGCGAGACGATAATCGCGGAGGCTGTCCACCCGCTGGCCGGCCAACTCGTACCGGCCCGCCGTGGGCCGATCGAGACAGCCGATCAGGTGCATCATGGTGCTCTTGCCGCTGCCGGATGCCCCCGTGATGCTGACAAACTCCCCCGCCGTGACGTGCAGGTCCACCCCGTCCAGCGCATGGACGATCGAATCGCCCATCTTGTAATACTTGGTCAGTCCTTCAATCCGAATCATAGCGATGCATGCGCCAGGAGGAACCTGTCTTGGCTCTTGTCTTTCGTGGCTGTTTTTGAGTCGTCAGTCTTCCGCCGCCTCGGCTTCCTTCTCTTCCTTGCGTGTCTGGACGGGCAACTTGACGTACACTTCGTCGCCCTCGTTCAACCCCGAGCGGACCTCCACCATGATGCCGTTGTCGCGGCCGAACTCGCACCGCCGGAATTCATACTTCTTCTGGCCGGGTTGGGGATCCTTGACCGGCACGTACACGCCGAAATCGTCACCCTCCCGCTGGAAAGCGTCGTAGCTGACGAGCAGCGCGTTGGTCACGCTCTTGGCCGTGAAGTGAGCCTCGGCCTGCACATTGAGCAGCCCGACGAGCAGCGACTTGTTCGGACTGGTGATCCGGATCCAGACCTTGAAGGTGGCGATGGCCTGGCTCAGCTCGGACTGCGGCGCGATGCGCTCGATCACACCGTAGAATTCTTCATCGGGGAAAGACTCGACGGTCACCTTGACTCGCTGCGTCGTGTCGAGAACGTCGGGATCGAGTTCCCGCATGGGCTGTGAAGAGGCCACCTCCCCGCTTTCGTTCTCTGCCGCGTTCGCCTGGTTGTTAGCGGAGGTCTGCGGACGCGGGCCGGGACGAGCCTCCTCCGGGGCCAGCTCGCGCACCAAGCCGATGTCAGCCTCGTCCACGTTGACCACGGCGTAGATCTCGCTCACGTCGGCCAAGTCCACCAGTATGGTGCCGCCGGTGAGCGAAGTCTTGCCGCTCTGCACCACCTCGCCGACCTCGACGTAGCGTTTGAGGATCATGCCGTCGATGGGAGAACGGATTTCGGTTTCCCGCAAGCGTTCCTGGGCATCCTCGAGCGTCTTTTTGGCCACCCGCTCGTTCTGCTCCATGGTGGCCACGTCCTTCTCGGCGAACTCGATGGCCATCCTCGCCTGCTCCAGCTTGGCGTTGGCGGCGGCGAGAGCTGCTTGAGCCTCCCGGAGCCGCAGCTCGACGGCCTGCCACTCCTGGACCATCAGGATGTCGGGCGAATCTTTCAACTTGGCTTTCTGCGTGTGCTCGATCTGAATGTAGCCCAGCCGGGCCTCGGCCTGATCCTTTTCCGCCTGGGCCAGGGGCAGACCGACTTTCTCGGCCTCCTGCCGGGCAATCTTCGCCCGTTCCAGGGCGATCTTGGCTCGCTCATAGTCGGCAATAGCGCGATCGACGTTGCGTTGCTCGTCTTCGGGATCCAGGGCGATGATCAGGTCACCCTTCTTGACCATCTCGCCGATGCGCTGAGGGGTCTGACTGACGGCACCGCTTGCCTCGCCCTTGATTTTCGTGATGCTCGCCGGCTCGATGCGGCCGCTGGCGGTGATCGGGACTTCCAGGTCGCCTCGCTTGACCGTGTCAGTCACCCCTTTGAACATCTCGAATTCCAGCTGCCCGTACTTGCGCAGCCACACGTATCCGCCCGCGATCACCGCCACGATGAGAACAAAGGCAATGAGTTTCTTCATGATTCAGGGATCTTTGCTGGCCCGGATGGAACCGCCGGCGACCGCACGGAGCGATCCTTCACTCGGCGTCCTGGCGGGGCGCGGTTTTACAGCCTATCCGTAATACGTCGTCCCAGGGCCGCAGGTCGGTCTTCCTGACCCAAGTCCGGGCCCCGGCTCGGCAGGTCACCTTGCCTTCCTGGACGGTGATACGGTTGGTCTCGCCGTCTCCGCCCCGGTCCGCCCGGCATCCACGCCCTCCGCCTCGAGCTTTCACGCATCGAGAGATGCTCGCAAGGCACCAGTCGCGGACAGTGACCCCAGCACCATGCCTTGGACCGGTCTGGCGGAGGCACTGACGAATCATAGCCCGGTCGCCGTCTAGCCACCGAGCGTCGCCGGACGGCCCTCTCAGCGCGGCACTCGTCGACCTTCCCGTCGGCCAGGGCGCCGATGCCTACGAAGGCCCACTCCGTTTCTGTTGAATTCCATCCGACGACAGAGGACAACGCCGTCCGGATGAAGACGTGGCGTAATATAGCTTTCGTCTGCTTTGGCCACAATCCCACGCCCCCCGGCCCACTGCCTGACGCTCGTTCCGCCATTATCAGACGTCGATGTTGAATTTTCGCACCTTTTATGTTGCGAAAACCCATCATTCCACTTTTCCTGGAAGCAACTGCATCGTACATCTCTTTGACGAAGCGCGAGTTGTGCGCGCCGACCGACCTGTGAATTGTTAGCCCGATAAGCCGGATTTCTCGCTGGGGAAAGATTGCGAATGGCAACACCGCGATCCACAGAGCGGCTACGACGGCGGCCCCGATCCGGCCGTCCGCGGAACGCCGGCGGGAGCATCGCCGGCGTCGAGGATGCCGGGTTGCACGGCAACGAGCGGCAGGTCTTCGAGTGTCTGCCGCTGGGGCTGGTGGTCTTCGACCCGTCGCTGCACGTGACCTACTGCAACCCCGCCGCGCGAGAGTTGCTGACGGTGGCCGACAGCCTGCCCGACGCGCTTCAGGCGGTCGCCGTCGATTCACGATACCAGGACTGGCCCACCGTGCTGCGGACGGTGCTCGACGAGCGGCGCGAGCAGCGGTTCGAGCAGATCGTGTTGCGATCCGGCGACTCGGGCGATCGGCTGGTCGATTTGCTCTGCCTGCCTCTGACCGATACCGCGGGGGACGTGATCGGCGGGATCCTGGTCGTTGAGGATGTCACTGCCCAGGCCGGCCTCGAGAAGCGGCTGGCCGTCTCCGAACGGATGGCGGCCGTCGGCAAGCTCGCCGCCCGCGTGGCCCATGATCTGAACAACCCGCTGGACGGCATCCTCCGCTATCTGAATCTGGCCATCCGCGCCGTCGAGGTGGGCCAGACCGACAGGCTGAAAGATTACCTGCTCAGCGCCCGCGGCGGCCTGACCCGCATGACCGAGATCGTCCGCGAGCTTGTGACGTTCTCACGCAGCGCCCACACCGCGTTCGAGCACACGGAGATCAACGCGGCGATCGAAGAGGCGATCAAGGTCATGGCCGACAAGGCCGAAGCGGCCGGAATCTCGATCATCTGCCGGCTTCAACAGGGCATGCCTGCGATGCGGAGCGCGAACCTGTTCCAGGTTTTCTGCAATCTCGTGAAGAACGCGATCGACGCCATGCCCACGGGCGGCACGCTCACGGTGATCACCGAGATCGTGGGATCGGAGGTTGTCATTCGGTTTGAAGACACCGGTGTCGGGCTGCCCGCCGAGATCGAGCGCATCTTCGAGCCGTTCTTCACCACGAAGGGGCCGGGCAAGGGCACGGGTCTGGGCCTGGCCATCTGCCGCGACATCGTGGAGAAGTACAACGGCCGCATCACCGCGGCCCGCCGCCCCGCCGGCGGCAGCGTGTTCACCATTCGCATTCCACTGGAAAGCTGCGCCCGTGTCCGCCGCCCCGGCGAGTCCGACGCGGCGAGTATCAGTCAGGACACCGGCCTGAGCCCGAAGGAGTTGCCATGAGCGACGCCCCCCAACGCATCCTGATCGTGGATGATGATCGTATCATCGTCGAGTCGTTGATCGAGTTTTTGCGGCTCGAAGGCTACGAGGCCGACGGAGCTCACAGCTACGCCGAAGCCATGACCGCCCTGGAGCAGCGGTCCTATGCCGTGGTCATCAGCGACATCAACATGCCCACGACCAACGGCTTCGAACTGCTCCGGGTGGTCAAGCAACGCTATCCCGAGACCGTGGTGGTCATCATCACCGGCTACGGCACGATCGAAAGCGCCGTGGAAGCGATCAAGATGGGCGCCTACGACTATCTCACCAAGCCGATCATCGATGACGAGATTCGCCTGGTGGTCGAGCGGGCCCTGCAGCAGCAATCGCTGATCCGCGAGAACCAGTCGTTGCGCGAAGCGCTCGATCTTCGCTACAACCTCGACAACGTCGTGGGCCACGACTACAAGATGCTCAAGGTGTTCGACCTGGTCGAGATGGTGGCCGACTCGCCCACCACGGTGCTGATTCAGGGCGAGTCGGGCACTGGCAAGTCACTGTTGGCCCGCGCCATCCACCATCGCAGCAGCCGGCGCACGGGGCCGTTCGTGGAGGTCAGCTGCGGCGCCCTACCGGAAAACCTTCTGGAAAGCGAGCTGTTCGGCCACGTGAAGGGCGCCTTCACCGGGGCAGTGGCGGACAAGGAAGGTAAGTTCAAAGCCGCCCACAACGGTACGATTTTCCTCGACGAGATCTCTTCCGCCCCGCCGGCCATGCAGGTCAAGTTGCTCCGTGTGCTCCAGGAGCGACAATTCGAGCCCGTGGGCTCCAACAAGACAGAGAAGGTGGACGTCCGCGTGATTCTGGCCAGCAACGAGGACCTGACCAAGGTCGTGCAGGCGGGCCGCTTCCGCCAGGACCTGTATTACCGGATCAACGTCGTGACGCTCGCCCTGCCGACTCTGCGCGAGCGCATCACGGACATTCCGCTGCTGGCTCGACACTTCCTCGACCATTATTGCCGCCAGCTTCGCAAGAACGTGTCGGGCTTCACCGATGCGTGCATGGAGGCGATGCAGCGCTACACCTGGCCGGGCAACGTGCGCGAACTCGAGAACGTCGTCGAGCGTGCCGTGGTGTTGACCCGCCGGCGGCAGATTGACGTGGATGATCTGCCCGAGCACCTGCTCGAACAGATCGAATCGGCCGGCAACGGCGACGGCGTGTACCGCCCGCTCTCGCTGAAGGCCGCGCTGGAAGAGCCGGAGAAGCGCATCATCGAAGCCGCCCTGCGAGCCAACAACTGGAATCGCCAGCTTACGGCGTCAATTCTCGAGATCAACCGCACCACGCTGTACAAAAAGATGAAGTACTACGGTCTGGAGGCCGATCCGCTGCGGAAGTAAGAACCGGATGCGAGCGGGAGTCTCCCCCTGTTCTCTCGACCCGCGATCAATGCACACTCTGGGATGAACAGAGTCGGCGGGGTCAAGCCCCGCCGCTCGCTCGTTGGAACCCATGATGCGGATCATGTGTAGACGAACTGCGCGGTCGCTCGACATGACGCGTGGGGCACGATTCGCACCCAATGCGCGCTGAAACCGGCCGGGAACTCGTGGTGGACGTAGCCGGCGGCCGGCACTTTCAGACGCTCGTACTGAACCCAGCGTCCGTTGCCCAGGAAGTCCACCTGGATGGTGAACACGACAGCCTCGCCCGCATCGTGGACGAGGTGCAGGCACTTGCGATCGAAGCCGGTCATGAGGAACGGATCGGACGGTTCGCCGGCCTTGACCGGCGTATCCTGCCACACCCCGCCCCAGCCCGCCGGCTTGCCGAAACTCCACAAATCGTCGGTCTTGCCGAACCACAGGTTGCTTTGCGGTTCGCCGACGAGATGGGCATTGCCGGTCACCGCGGTCACCTGGTCGCCGGCGAGCACGAGCATGCCCCGCCACGTGCAGAAGTCGGGCACGATCCGCAGGTGCTGGCAGATCGGTTTGAGCCCCCAATACTGCCCGCCATACGCTGCCTTGGGCGCCTCGTAGAACATTCCGTGCATGTCGATCAGATACCGCTCGGTTTCCACCTCGCGAATGCGCGGCCACTCGGTGTACCACGCGTGATCGAACGTCTGACTGGCCTTGGGCAACCGATAGCGCGTCCACTTGCCGCGGGTCAGCACGTTCAGCAATACCGAAGCCCGATCCCAACCGATGGCCATCGCGGCGGCGTGGTCGCCCATCCGCGTACCGGCGATGTCGCAGAACGCGGTGGATTCCACAGTGCGCCACTCACTCTTGCCGTCCCACTCGGCCAGCCGTCCGCCGGTCGAGATGCCCTCGACCGCATCGCGTTCGTGGTATGTGTTGTTGCCCACGATAATGCGATCGCCCGCGTTGAACCCGCCTTTGTAGTGCGGTTTGTAGCCCGCGGGCAGCTTCAGATCGAAATTGAGCGTGAACAGGAGCTTGACGTCCAGCGTGCGAACATCCACTTCCCACAGCTCGGACTCCATGCCCAGCACGTAGACCTTGTTGGCCGGGTCGTGCAGATGGGCCATCGTCGCGGTGAGCCGATAGCCGGCCAGCGGCTCGATGGTGCGCACCTTGTTGTGCACGTCGATGACGTGCGGGCCGATGAACAGTTGCTCGCTCGGGACGTGGACGAAACGATTGGCGTACGTGCCGACCACCGACGCGGGATGCTTGTGCAGCCGCATCGACGCGTCCACGTAATACAAACCCGTGCCGCCGCCCGTGGTGTCGGTGTGAGCCGTGTAGGTGACGAACCACAAACGATCGCCCCAGGGCATGAGGGCGCCGATACCCGCTTCGCTGCGCGGACCGCTCAACGTCGCGCTCACGCCCAGGCGAGGCATGACGCCGCTAATGACCAGTGGTTCCTCGCCTGCCTTCGCGCCGGCGGCCATCTCGGCCGCTCCCGCATCCGTATGTCGGTCCGTGTCGGCGAGGTACGCCTCCGTCGTTCCCGCGTCGCGAGAGGCCGCACGGGTCATGCCCATCGACACCAGGCCTCCCACACCCAAGCCCGCTACCAGATCACGGCGAGACATCGCCTCCTGCGACTGTGTCTGCATGCCATCACCTCGGGAATCACGATAATGAGCTATGAGCTATGAGCTGTGAGCTATAGGCTATGAGCCAGAAAACTGACTGACAACTGATAGCTGATAGCCGAGAGCTGACAGCTGAGAGTTGAAAGCGTCTTCTAACTCCCCGACGCGGAGCCGGGGTTGCGACATTCGGCGATGATCTCGTCCGCGCCGGCGGCCTCGAGGGCAGCGACGATCTCCATTGCCGCTTCTTCGAACTGGGCAACGGGTTTTTCGCTCTGCGCCTTCACGTGACGCTTACCGTCCGGGCTGGCCACGAGGGCATGACACGTGAGCAGCTCGCCTGCCACCGTCGCGTACACTGCCACCGGTGCCCGGCAGCCGGCGTCGAGGCTGCTCAGCACCCGCCGCTCGCAGTTGACTGCCGCGGCCGTGGCGTGATCGTGCAACGGTGCCAGATAAGCCGCCAGGCGGCTGTCGTTTGCACGCCCCTCAACGGCCAGCGCGCCCTGGCCCGGCGCGGGCAGCATGTCGGCCGGCTCGAAGGGATGCGTGACGTGGCTCTCCAATGCCGCTCGTTTGAGGCCCGACATGGCCAGCACGGCTCCGACGCAGTCGCCTCGCTGCACTTTACGAATGCGGGTGTCGATGTTACCGCGCAGGCCGACGAACGTGATGTCCGGCCGCCGCATGAGCAGTTGAGCCTGCCGGCGCAGGCTGGTCGTGCCCACGACGCTGCCGGGCGGAATATCCTCGAAACGCGTGCCGTCGGCCGAGATCCACGCGTCGCGCGGATCCTCGCGGGTCGGGTAGGCCAGGATGGCCAAACCGTTTTTGAGCTCGGTCGGAAGATCCTTGGTGGAATGCACGGCCAGATCGATGGAGCCGTCCAACAGGGCCGCCTCGAGTTCCTCGGTGAACAGCCCTTTGCCGCCGATTTCGGGCAGTGGTCGATCCTGCTGCCGATCGCCCTGCGTGGTAATGACGCGGGTCTCAACCTCCAGACCCGGATGCGCGGCTAACAAGCGATCAATCACCCATTGCGTTTGCGTGCGGGCCAGCAGCGAACCGCGCGTCCCGACGACCAGTTTGTCCTGGGTAGTGCTCAAGATGAAGTCCTGCCCGCCCCGCCCGGGGCCCGCCCCGCCCTCCAGGCCCTGGCCCCCGGTTCTTACGGCTTTTTCATCGCCGCGATGATCGCGTCGGTGAACGACTGTGTGGTGCCCGTTCCGCCGATATCCGGCGTGAGCACCGAAAGGTCGCGCTCCGCCAACACCTTGTTGTAGGCGTCGCGGATGCGCTGGGCAGCCACCGTTTCACCGAGATGATTGAGCATCATCACGCCGCTCATGATGCAGGCGAGCGGGTTGGCCAGTCCCTTGCGGGCGATGGTCGGCGCCGAGCCGTGCACCGGTTCGAACACCGCGCACTTCTCGCCGATGTTCGCCCCGGGCACCACGCCGAGCCCGCCCACGAGCCCGGCCGCCAGGTCGCTGACGATGTCGCCGTACAGATTCTCCAGCAACAGCACGTCGAACTGCGAGGGATCCCGTACCAACTGCATGCAGCCGTTGTCGATGATCATTTCGTCGTACTGCACCCGGTCGGCGTATTTCTGGGCGACGCGACGGGCGCACTCGAGGAACAACCCGTCGGACTTCTTCATGATGTTCGCTTTATGGAAGCACGTGACCTTTTTGCGGCCACGGTTCACGGCGTACTCGAAGGCGAAGTGAGCGATTCGCAACGAGGCGGCCTCGGACACGATCTTGAGGCTCTGCACCACGCCTGGAACCACTTCGTTTTCCAGGCCCGAGTACAGTCCCTCGGTGTTCTCGCGGATGATGACCAGTTCGACGTCCGAGAACCGCGACTCGATCCCCGGCAGGTTCCGCACGGGTCGGACGGCGGCGAAGAGGTTGAGCTTCTTGCGAAGCCGCACGTTGACGCTCTCGTAGCCCTTGCCGATGGGCGTGGTCACGGGCCCCTTGAGGGCCACGCCGTGCCCGGCCACCGCCGCCAGCGTCCGCTGAGGCAAGGGACTGCCGCCCAATTCCACTCCCGTCGCGCCGAGTGGCAACGGCACCCACTCGATGTTCGCTCCCGACTCGTCGATGACCCGCCGAGCCGCTGACGTGACCTCCGGCCCGATTCCGTCGCCCGGGAGCAGACAAACTGTGTGCATCATGAACGCGCTCTCCAACCACCCATCCGCGAGCGGCGGGGTTCAACGCCGCCGATTCTTTCGACGGGGACACCAACCCGCGATCTGTCTGACGGGGGCGTCCACTCCTGAATTCTTCGACGCAGCCACCGCCGCACTTGCGTTCCGGCCGCGGTTCGCGATTATAGCGACGCAGCCCTGACGGGCAATCTTACCTGCTTTGCCGGGGTATCGCCGCGAAGGGAAGATGACGTCTTGATACTCGCCGACACTCTCATTCAATTCGCCATTCGGCCGGAAGGTTGGATCCATAGCGTTCACGGCGACTTCGACGTGCCACGCGGTCCCGTGGGTGTGCTGTTCTACCTGGTGTTCGTCCCGCTGTTCTGGATCGTGCCGCGCCGCTGGCGGGCCCACTACCTGACCGTCACCAGCCTCATGCTCACGGTCGCCACCGTGGGGCCGGCATTCACCATCACACTGGCCGTCCTGGCGGTCATCGGATGGGCGATCATCCGGACGCTGGCTCGCGGCCAGTCATACTGGATCGGTTTGGCACTCCTGGTCGTCGGGTATGCAACGCTCATCCTCTACCCGCAGCCGGCCTGGCTCCCTCCGGTCCACGAGCCGCTGTACTTCTACGTGCACTGGGCCGGCCTGGGTTACATGTTCCTCAGGACGGTGCATGTGCTCAACGACGTGAGCCGGCTCAAACTATCGCCGCCCGGCCTGACTGACTGGCTCGCCTATCTGCTGTTTGCACCGACGCTGCGGATGGGCCCCATCTTTCGCTATCGCGATTTTGTCGAGCAGATGCGAGGCGAGCTGGCCCGCGAACGGCGGCTGGTGGCGGGTACCGGCCGGTTGCTCAACGGCATGGTGCGTCTAGCCGCCGTGGCCGTCCTGATCGACAAGAACAACTTCCCGCTCGGCGTGCTGTTCAACGACCCCGGCCAACTGTCCGCCGGGGCGTTCATCTTCCGCATTTATCTGGCCCCGTTCTCGTTCTTCCTGTGGATCAGCGGCTACGTGGAGTTGAGCATCGGCATCGGACGGCTGATGGGCTTCGTGGTGCCCGAGAACTTCAACTATCCCTGGTCTTCCTCCAACATCGCCGAATTCTGGCAGCGCTGGCACATCACGCTGGGGGCATGGCTGCGAGACTACGTCTTCACACCTATGGTCCGCCGCCGCTGGCATTACTTCTGGGCGTTCACGGTGACGTTCTTGCTGTGCGGGTTGTGGCACGGCAACTGCTGGTGCTACGTGATCTGGGGGACCGCCCAGGGCGTGGGCTTGGCCGTTCTGCGGGTCTGGGGGCAGTTCTGGAAGCAGCAACATTCCATCGGATCGCCCCTGTACCGGCGGCTGGTCGCCCTGCGATTGGTGGGAAGCCCCGTGTCCACCGTCCTCGCTTGGCTCCTCACGCTGCATTATGAGGTTATCACCATCCTGATCGGGATGGACATCGAGCATGCCGGCCTGCGCGTCGCCGCGCGAGCCCTTGAACTGATCCGGACGGCCGCAGGTTTCTAGCGGGCTGGGGGGCGGGCGTGCCGCCCGCCTGAAGCTGCCCCAAAGCACGCCGATCGTGACGTCCGGCAGACAGCCCGCCCGGCGAGAGGCGGGCAAGACGCCCGCCCCCGAAAGTCAACAACTGGAAGCGGGGCTAGAATGACGATATGAACGGCGTGGCTATGGAAAACGCAACCCGACTCCAACACGCCCTCTTGATTGCCGCTCTGGCTGACGGCCGTTCGCAGTTTTTCCGCTGCAAGACTGATTCCGTTACGCAGTCGTTGATCAACAGTCTGCTCGCCCTTGGTGTGGCTGCGATCGCCGACCCGGTTGCCGAACGAATTGACGTTGCCGGCACGGGCGGCTACTGGCCCAACAGCGACGCCGAACTCGACGCCGGCAACTCCTTCCCGCTGGCCTGCCTGCTGACGGCGGCCTGCAGCATCGGCCGCGGCCAATATACCGTTTCGTACGACACCGGGAATCTCGGCGACGCGCCGCTGGTTCCGCTGCTCAGCGCGTTGGTGGATCTGCGAGCCTCGGTGGTCCACGATGTGGCCGACGACGGACGGATGGTGATCAACGTCGGGCCTGGCGCGATTCGTGGCGGCACCATTCGCCTGCCCATGGGTTGCCCGCCGGCCGTTCTCGAGAGCCTTCTCATCGTGGCTCCCTACGCCACCGACGATGTGATGATCGAGGCGAGAAACGCCACTCACTCAGCCATTGAGCACCTCATCCCGCTCATGGAGACGTTCAACGTGTCGGTCCTCGAAGACGCCGGCCGCTTCATTATCGCCGCCCCTCAGCGCTATCGCGGCCGCGAGTTGGACGGTTGGGAGTGACGCGGACGGACTCGGTTGAATGCCGAGGATCCCCGTCCCGCGCTCCATCGCCTGCGCCTCTCGGATGGGCCGGAAAACCGCCTTCGGCGTTTCCGGTTTCGTGTTAACCCCGACCCTGCTTCCTCGGCCTACAATCTGACGTTCTTTCGCGAGTCGGTGTCGCCCCTGAGGGGCGTTCAGCGGTGGAGTCAATGCCCGAGTTTCTGCGTCTGCTCTTTGATACCTCCGATTTCCCGTCCCGGTGGCATTGCGGCAACTGGAGCAGCGTTCACGGCTGGACTCATATCATCGCCGATATAGCCACCTGGGGAGCGTACACCACCATCCCCTTCGTCCTGGCTTACCTGGTCATTCGCCGCAAGGATCTTCCCTTTCCTCGTATTTTCTGGCTGTTCGCTGCGTTCATCTTCACCTGCGGCACGGTGCACTTGATCGAAGCGACCATCTTCTGGTGGCCGATCTATCGGGTTTCGGCAATCGCTAAGGTCGCCACCGCCGTGGCGTCATGGGCCACGGTGATCGCCATCCTGCAGGTGGCCCCGCGAGCGCTGGCGGCGCCCGGACTGGCCAAGATGAACGAGGATCTCAGCCGCGAGATCGCCGAGCGACGCCGTGCGGAAGCCATGCTCCGCGAGAATCAGGAGCGGTTGCGGTTCATCCTCCAGGCGACCGGCGTGGGAACGTGGGATTGGGACGTGCCCACCGGCCGCGTGCTCTGGTCGGACACGCTGGAAAGCATTCACGGCTTGCCGCCGGGTGGGTTCGGCCAGACCTTCGAGGCCTTCATGGCAGCCGTACACCCCGACGACCGCGAAATGCTCGAGCGGACCATTCACCGTGCTTTGCGCGAGGGCACTGATTACGCCGTCGAGTACCGCGCCAACTGTCGAACGGACAAGATCTGCTGGCTGGAGATGAAAGGCCACATTCTCGCTCGCGACGAAAACGGCCAGGCCCGGCGGGTCGTCGGCACCTGCAGCGACATCACCGTCCGCAAGCAGGCCGAGATGCGGTTTCGACTCACCGTGGAAGCCTCGCCGAACGTCGTCCTGCTCGTGGATCGCCAGGGCAAAATCGTCCTGGTCAATTCGCGGGTGACCTCGATGTTCGGATACGAACCGGCGGAACTCATCGGTCAGCCGGTCGAAAAGCTCGTCCCGGAGCGATTTCGCGAGAAGCACCCGATCTACCGCGAAGAGTTCAACCGGCACCCGCAGGCCAGGCCCATGGGAGCAGGCCGCGACCTGTACGCGCTCCGCAAAGATGGCACCGAGTTCCCGGTCGAAATCGGGCTGAGCCCGACCGAAAGCGAGGAAGGCATGCTCGTGCTGGCGACCATCGTGGACATCACCAGCCGCAAGCAGAGCGAGCAGGAGCGGCTGCAGTTGCTGGAAGCCGAGCGAGCCGCTCGCAACGAGGCCGAGCGAGCCAATCGACTCAAGGACATGTTCCTGGCGACCGTCTCGCACGAATTGCGGACGCCGCTCAACGCGATCCTCGGCTGGTCGCAGATGCTCACCCGGGCCGGACTGCAAGGCGAGGCCGCCCAGGCCACCGAAATCATCCAGCGAAACGCCAAAGTGCAAGCTCGGCTCATCGAGGACCTGTTGGACATGAGCCGGATCATCTCGGGCAAGATCCGCCTGGAGATGCAGAATATCGAACTGCCCATCGTGGTGAACTCGGCCATTGAAGCCGTCGTGCCGGCAGCCCAGGTCAAGAATATCGAGCTGGTGCGAAACGTCGATGCCCACGTCGGCCCCACCCGCGGCGACCCCAATCGACTCCAACAGGTGGTCTGGAATCTGCTCACCAACGCGATCAAGTTCACGCCCAAGGGCGGAAAGGTGAGCATCTCCCTCCGGCGAAGCGGCTCGTCCGTGGAGATCGTCGTGGCCGATACCGGCATCGGCATCAGGCCCGAGTTCCTGCCGTTCATGTTCGACCGCTTTCGCCAGGCCGACAGTTCCGTCGGCCGGGCACACACCGGGCTGGGACTTGGTCTGTCGATTGTCAAGAACCTGGTCGAGCTGCACGGCGGGACCGTGCAGGCTCACAGCGATGGTGAGGGCCGCGGAACCACGTTCACCGTCAGACTGCCCGTCGCCCCCATCGTCCAGGACAGTGACGCCGAAAGCGACCCGATGCCCAGCACCGATCTGACCCGCGTCCGCATGCCGCCGGGCGGTCCTCAGGCGTTCAACGGGCTCAGAATCCTGGTGGTGGATGACGATCCGGACGCGTGCAGCCTCGCCCAGCGTGTCCTGGAAGATTGCGGCGCCAAGATAGCTACTGCCAACTCCGCAGACGAGGCTTTGGAACTGTACGAGTCGTTTAGACCCGATCTGATCATCAGCGACATCAGCATGCCGGGGAAGGACGGCTATCAGTTCATCCAGGAGATTCGCGAACGAGAGGCCGGCCAGATGCACTCGACTCCCGCGGCCGCCCTGACCGCGCTGACCCGTCCGGAAGACCGGGCTCGTGCCGTCCTGTCGGGCTACCAGGCCCACTTGTCCAAACCCCTGACCGCCGCCGAACTGATCTCCGTCGTGGGCACGCTGACCGGGCGCCCCCGGGACAGTCGCCGGGCGATGCCGGCTCCGGAGGCACAAATCGGCGACGAGGCGCGGCGCGCGGACCCCCACACCGAAACCGCCAGCGCGGTCATGCCCGCACCCGGCACGCACGTCGCCGCTCGGCTGCTGGTGGTCGAGGACAACCGGGACGTCGCAGAGATGATCGAGGTGTTTCTCGAGAAGCAAGGGTTCGAGGTTCTGACCGTCCACAGCATTGCGCAGGCGCTGGAGATGTTCGAGACTCGTCCGTTCGACCTGGTCATCAGCGACGTCGGCCTGCCCGACGGAAGCGGCATCAGTCTGATCCGGCAGTTGCGGGCCCGCCGGCCTATCAAGGGGGTTGCCCTCAGCGGCCACGCCAGCGAAGCGCTCATCAATCTGTGTAAGCGGGCGGGGTTTTCCGAGTACCTGGTCAAGCCCGCCGAAGAGGAGGATCTGTTCCGCGCCATTCAGCGGGTGCTCGCGGGCCCGGACGCGACCTGACCACCGCATGCCGCCTTCACCCGCACCAAAGACCCGCCGAAAAACGAGGCTGCGGTCCGACGCGCGACGAACGCGAGCCACGCCCTCGTTCGCATATTGCTCTCCCGCAAATTCGTGCGATAATCCGCCGCAGGATGGCCAAGCCGCGCAAGAGTCTATGGACGGACCGCGTGTCGGTGCTCCTGCCCCCGCCGCCCGGCGAGGCGCAGCACTACTTTTACGTCACGCAGCGCCCCTGGCCCAGCCTCCTGTTCATCCTGCCCATGCTCCTGGTGTTCGAGCTGGGCAGCTACCTGCGGTCGAGCGGCGACGGCTCGTCGCAGTTGGTGGCGACCTACCTCATCGACGCCCTGGTCACGTGTTTCGGCCGCAGCGCGTTCTACCTGCCCGGACTGTTGGCCATCGTGATCCTGCTGACCACGCACATCGTTGGACGCCATCCCTGGCGGTTCGACCTGTACGTGCTGGCGGGCATGCTGGGGGAGAGCCTCATCTGGACACTCCCCTTGTTCGTCTTCGATCGCGTGCTGGTCGCGCACGATAGCATGCCGGGCATCAACACCGCGCTGCGGTCGCTCATGGACCCCAATCGCAACGAGTGGATCAATGAGATCATCCGCAGCTTCGGAGCCGGCATCTACGAAGAACTGGTCTTCCGACTCATGTGCATCACCGGCCTGTCCATCCTCCTGGTGAACGTCTGCAAGCTGCCCCGGGCCGCCTCCGGCGGGTTCATCGTGCTGCTGTCGGCCGGGCTCTTCGCCGCCCAGCATCACCCGCCTCTAGGCGTCGAACCGTTCGACATGACCCGCTTCGCCTTCCGCACTGTCGCCGGGCTCTACCTGGCCGGCCTGTTTCTGTACCGCGGTTTCGGCGTGGCCTGCGGCTGCCATGCGTTCTACAACGTCATCGTCGTAACCATCAAGGCGATCTGACGCGGGCGAGACGCCCGCTCCCCCGGGTTCCATCAGGACGAGTTGAGCAGCGCGGCCAATAGTTCACCGATCGTCCGACCGAGCACCGGGTGTAGCTGATCGGCGGCGATCTCCGCCAGGGGTTCGAGAACGAAACGGCGTTCCTGCATGCGAGGATGGGGGACCGTCAATTCCGGCGTTTGGATGCTCCGGTCGCTGTAAAGCAACAGATCCAGGTCGATGGTCCGCGGCCCCCACCGCTCCACTCGCACGCGGCCGAGTTCATGTTCGATCGCCTGCAGAGCGTGCAGGAGTTCGAGCGGCTCCAATGTGGTCTCGACCCGTGCGGCCGCATTCAGATACAGCGGCTGACCGGCCGGCCCACCCATCGGCTCGGTCTCGTACAAGCTCGAAACGCAGACATCGGCCACTCCTGGCGTGCCCGCCAAGCGAGCGACCGCCGCTTCGATCTGTCCGCGACGGTCACCCAGGTTTGCCCCGATCCCGATAAACGCAGTGGCCATGGACTCCCGCTCTCCCGGCTGGTCAGCCTCCCCAGGGGTCGGCCGCCGCAGCCAATCTTGTCCCGTTCCGCGGTGCCGCTCCCCGGGTCCCGACTGGGCTGCCGGTCGGGATTGGCCGATATTCTAAGACCGGCTCCGGCTTGGGGGACAGTCTTGCCTCCCGTATAATGCCGCCGGTCGGTTCGAGACCCACGTTATCACAAGCTCATGGAGCGAAGATGCATACGAAAGCTCATCCGTCCCGGAATGGCTCTGCCGCCCGCCTGGACTCGCGGCTTTTCACCGCTCGCACCGCCCGCCGCCTGGCGCGCGGACTGACGCTCTGCCTGGTGGCCGGTCTCGTTCTCGGCAGCCAGTGCATGGCCCCGCCGGACGATTCGGACGACTCGGACGACAGCGGCTCGCCCTCCACGCGCAAGACGGTGACCATCTTCACCAACGTGGGCCGGATCACCATCGAGCTGTTCCCCGAGCAGGCGCCCAAGGCCGTCGCCCAGTTCCTCAAGCTCCTCGACGAGGACGCTTACTACGACGGCAAGATATTTCACAGTGCCACATCCAAGCTGCTTACCGCCGGGGCCTACGATGTCAATCTCCAGGACGGAGAAGACGTCCCGTTCGTCAACGAGTCCAATAACGGGTTGAAGAACATTCGCGGCCGGGTGGCCCTCTACGGCCCCACCGACGAGGAAGAGGGCAAGCCACAGTTCATCATCAATCTGGCGTCCAATCCCAACCTCGACTTCAGCCTCAACGCGAGCGAGAAGGCCGCTTACACCGTGATCGGGCGCGTCAAGACGGGCATGGACATCGCTGACAAGATCGCCGCCATGGAAACCATCTCCGGCACCAGCTCCGGCGGCGATTCGCTGCCGGACATCCCGCTGACCGAAGGCGGAGCCAAGGTCCGCATCATCGAGATGACAGCAGAGAAGGCGGAAGAGCCCGAGAACACCGCACCGGTGGCCGACGCCGGCCCCGACCGGAGCGTCGAACCCAACTCCAAGGTTACGCTCGACGGGTCCAAGAGTTACGATCCGGACGGCGACCCCATCCAGTACGAGTGGTCGCTCACGGACGAGTCCGCCGATGCTCTGGAAGAGGCCAAGCTGGACGTGACGCTCGACGATCCGACCTCAGCGAATCCGAGTTTCACCGCGCCCAGGCCGGCGTCACCGCTCGACATCGTCTTTGAACTGCGGGTGACCGACGATCGTGGTGCGTTCAGCACGGACACGGTCACCATCACACTGAACGACAACGTCAAGCCCGTGGCCGACGCGGGCGCCGACAAGACCGTCCATCCGGGCGAGACCGTGCAACTCGACGGCTCCGCGAGCAGCGACGCTGATCCGGACACTACGCTCACGTACGCCTGGATCCTGTCGACGGAATCCGCGCAGTTGCTCGCCGACCTCGGCTTGCCCGCCCCACTCGGCGGAACCTCGGCCAAGTACTCGTTCACCGCTCCGGCGGCGACGGTGCCGCTGCCCCTCATCTTCGAGCTGACCGTCACCGACGACAAAGGAGCTTCGGACACCGATACCGTCGAGGTGAAGATTCTCCCCATCGTGTTCAACACACCGGTGAGCTATTTCGTGGGCGGACAACCCACGGCGATCGCCAGCGGCGACTTCGACGGCGACTCCAAGCCGGATATCGCGGTGGCCAAGGCCGCCACCAATGAGGTCGCCACCAATGAGGTCGCCGTCCTGTTCAACGACGGCGAAGGTGGCCTGCTGGATCCCGTCGTGTATGCGGTCGGACTGTCGCCCGAGTCGATCGTGGCCGCCGACTTCAACGAAGACGGCAACCTCGATATCGCCGTCGCCGCGCGCAACGACAACAAACTCTGGGTGCTCGTCAACCATGGTGACGGCACGTTCGCTCCCGCCACCTCGTATGCCATGGGCTTCGGACCGGTCTCGCTCGTTTCCGGCGAGTTCGTCGCGGGCAGCGGGCCGGATGTGGCGGCCGTCAACACCACCGCCGGCTCGACCAACAGCCTGGCCGTGTTGGTGAACGATGGTCAGGCCGCCTTCCCCAGCGGGCAGGCCGACCTCAGTCTGACCGGCAAGAACGACGAGGGTTCCACGATCACGCCCGTGGGCGCTCGTGTGATGGCGGCCGGCCGCGTGGACACCGACAATCTGGCCGACCTCGTGGTGGCCTACTCCGACCGCAAGGTGTTCGTGCTCCTCGGCGACAGCAGCAAGACCGAGGGATTCCGCTTCGGCAGCTACTTCGAGGCCGGGCCGAGCGGAGCCAACGATCCGCGAGCCATCCTCCTGGCCGACGTGAGCGGCGATTCCCGGCCCGACGTGCTGGTCGCCCTCAATGCGATCAACCAGATCGCGCTGCGGAAGAACAACGGGAGTGGTCGCTTCGGCTTTGAGGCCCTTTACGAAACCGGAGCCGGGCCCGCCGGCCTGGTCGCCGCGGATCTCGACGGCGATAGCGACAACGACGTCGCCGTCGCCAACGAGACGGCCAACACTATCTCGCTGCTTCAAAACAAAGGCACTGGTTCGTTCAAGACCAAGGTGGACTTGTCGCTCGCTGACGGCGACGCCGGTCCGGTGGGACTTGCGGCCGCCGATCTCAATGAAGACGAAGCCATCGACCTGGCCGTGGTCAACCGGATTTCGGGCACGGTCACTGTCTTCCTGAACCTCACCGTCACGGCCGACGCCGGCGAGGATCAGGACGTGCTCGTCAACGAGACGGTAACGCTGCACGGATCGGGCCGGAGCCGTGAAGGGGCGACATTCACCTACCACTGGAAGCAGATCGAGGGCCCGCCGGTCACACTGAGCGACGCCCACGCTGCGGAACCGACGTTCACCGCCCCGGCCGAAACCTGTGAGCTGGTCTTCCGCCTGACCGCCACCGACGATCAGGGCGCGACGGCGACGGATACGGTGCGCGTGGACGTGTACATCCAGACTGCCAGCGGCTTGAGGTACTGCGACGTGGTCAAAGGCACCGGGGCCGTCGTTCAGTCGAACTCGACGGTGAGCGTGCTCTACACCGGCCGGCTCAACAACCGGGCCGGTGACGAGTTCGACAGCACCGCTCCGGGGAATCAGCCTCGCGAATTTGGTCTCAGCAGCCTCATCGTGGGCTGGCAGGAAGGCCTCGCCAACTACGACATGCGCGTCGGCGGGAAGCGCTTGCTTATCATTCCGCCCGAGTTGGGTTATGGCTCGACGCCTCGTGAGGGCATCCCGGCCAACTCGACGCTATGGTTCGAAATCGAGGTGCTGGACATCGTGAAGTAGCCCCGCGTCCGGCCACTCGTTTTCACGCCTCTCGCGCAACAATTCCGAGCCGCCGGGTTTTTGGCCCGGCGGCTCGTTGCTTGTTCTTGTCTATCCCCAGGCGTTTTCTTGAGCTTTCGTAGCGTCCTACCGCAGATCCGCCAGGACGCTCTTGAGGCAGGCGATCGTCGTGCGAATCTTCTCCGGTTGCCCCACTTCAGCGACCAGTCTCTCAAATCCCGGCACGACGGCTTCGAGCTCCGCTCCGTAGCCGCTGCGCTGGTCCGCGGTCAGTCGTTCGGTCAGGTAAATCGGCGGCCCCGGTCGATCGCCCACCAGCGGTTCGAGCGAGATCGTGCCGCTGATGTTCGAGGGCAGGTACTTGAAGTAAGCCTCCTCGCAGCGCAGGAGCAATCGCGTGATTTCGCCGGTTGCCTGCTCGTTGCGCGGCTCGAACATCTCTTCCACCGCCTCGTGCAGGTGCTTCTGCCAGGCGACCCGGGGAGCGTTGAGCATTTTGCCGGCAAGTCTCAAGCAGATCTCATCGCCGGGGTTGGCGATGATGTGAAAGAAGTATTCGCACGCCCGTCCGCCATCGGCTGCCAGCGCGGCGATATGCTCGCCGGTCCGGCGAAGCGTCGGGAGGAACCATCGGTCGCGACGCCAGTGCTGCGGCGGCTCGACTTGCGGGCCGCCGATCGTGCCGAAGTCACATGCCATGCTCGCAATGAGTCGGCGGCGCAACCCTTCGTGCTCCCACTGCTGAGCTCCTCTGGCGTCGATGAAGTAATCCGCCATCTTGCCGATCTTTTGCAGCGACGGGACGCTGGCTTCGTCGCCCAGCGGCAGGCCCCAACTGTTCACGCCGATGATCTTGCCCGACCATTGCGCGCGAATGTATTCACTCACCCGGACGTTGATCAACGCGTGATACTCTGCCGTCGAATACTCGCTGCATTTCGGGCACTCGCAGCGTCCCTGGTCAGCCGACTGCATGCTGACGCCGTCGATCGGGAATCGCGAGAACACGAAGTCGATCACCTTCTCCATCCAAAGCCACGCATCGGGATCGCTGGCGCACATCGCGTAGGGACTGGTAGGGGCCAGCTTCGGATGGGCTTTGATGATTTCCCTGAACCCCCAACTGTACACCCCGAGACCCGACAGGACCTTGATGCCGTGGCGATGGGCGGCCTCGATCAGTTTTTCCACGCGACGACCGCGCTCGGGCGGCACGCAACTTGTGATGTCCAACGGCCAGGCATCGGATACATACAATCCCCAGATGGAAATCTCGTTGAACCCGAGCCGAGCGAGCAGTTCGTACTGTCTGCGGTAGTCCTCGAGCAGGCGATCGTCCAACCGCATCGAAGGCCAGGCCGCGTGAGGGTCGGGCTGAGAGGACAGATCCGTGATCCAGCCGAGATAGCCGCGATGTCGAAAGCCGACATCGGAGCCGGCCGGCGAAGCTGCGGTACACAACGCGCCGTTGTGGGCCGGCAGGCAACGGGATCCCAACCAGGCCGCACCGGCTTTCAGAATGTCTCGCCTGAGCATCGCAGTCTCCCTTCCTGACGCGCAACCGATCATGCTCGGGCGGGTGAAAGACTCACACCCTGGCCAGCCGGCCTGGCTTCTGGCGAATATGGCCCCCTCATCCGGCGAACAACCGATTCTCCCGTCTGACTGGCTTGCCGTGACATTTCCCGGCGGAGAATCGTCTGTCGCGCACTCTCAACCGAGACAATGGCCACTGAAGAGGCGGACACGCTTGCCCGCCCGGCGCTGGACAGCAGCAGCGGATTCTGTGATGATAGAACCTCGGAAAGCCGCACCGGGCCTACGGGACCGATGCGGCCATTGGTTTTATCGGAACCCGACCGCAGACCGAGGCTTGGTCTTCCCGGAAGCACGGAACCCTTCCCGGATGCCCGGCTTCCTGCACTTTCTGGGATGTGCCGGCGGCGCGAAACCCATTCGCGCATGCCGCCGAGCTCGTGAAGAAACCTATGGCAATTCCCAATTCGCAACCCACAACCCTCGTCGATCTGGCCAAGCGCGGAGAGTACAAGAATCTCGAAGACCGCTGGCTGACGGCCCTGGAAAAATCGGTCGAACGCCGTGCCGAACTGCTGGAGACGCTGGAGGTGCTCACCAAGAGCGGCAAAGGCGAACTGGCCGCCAACTTGGGCTGGTCCTGGCTGACCCTCCGCAAGGAGCAGGCCAGCGCGACCGAGGTGTTGGAACTTGGTCGCGAAGTCATGATTCGCTGTGGCGACAGCCCGGAGATGCGCAAGGAAATTCTGGGGCTGTATCGCGAGGTCTACGCCGACCGGCCGGAACTCGAGAAGCTGATCGAGGCTTCGGGGCTGACGGGCGAAAAGTCGCCGCGGCGGGCGTTGCGGACGTTGGAGATCTGCCTGAACCTCAAACCAGGCGACTTTCTCCTCAGCCGCTCCGAGGAGCGCGCCGCCGAAGTAGTTGAAGTGGACCACGACCGGCCCGAGTACACCATCCGGACCAAACAGGGCGAGGAGACGCTCGATCCCGACGCGCTGGCGCTGCAGTACGACGCGGTGGGCCCGAATGACTTCCGAGCCCTGAGCCAGCTGCATCCGGAGAAGATCACCGAGCTGCTGGACACCGATCCGGCCGCCCTCGTGCTCGGCCTGTTGCGCAGCCATCGCGACAAGATGGATTCGGAGGAACTCAAGCATCTGCTGTCGCCCAAGTACATCCCGGCCAGCAAATGGAGTTCCTGGTGGAGCAAGGCTCGAGCCGCTCTCAACCGCTCGCCCAATGTGGTGCTCGAAGGTCGAAACCCGGTGATGCTGACGTATCACCGCGTCGAGCAGACGCTCGAGGACGAGATCGCCCCGCAGTGGGCCGAGGCGGACACGCCGCACAAGCGTCTGGCCGTCGTCGAGACATACCTCCGCGAGGCCAAGGCTCGCGGCACCACGCCTGCGCCGGCCATGATCGAACGCATGTACCGCGATCTGGCAACGCGGATCGCCGCCGCTCGCAAGGGAGCTCCCACGGAGGCATTGCTCGAGGCCATCGTCGTGGACCGGCTCGCCCAGGACGGCGTTCTGACCGGCGACCAGAGCAATCCCTTGCAGGACATCCTGCGGGAATCGAACGACATTCTGGCACTGCTGCGGCCCATCGAGGAGACCCGTTTCTATCTACGGGCGATCGAGCAACTGCCCCAGCTTTTCCCGGACCGGTGGATCGATTTGTACCTGGAACTGCTGCCCTACGCTCCGGTCGACGGCTGCGAGCACATTGCCGCCGTCCTGATCGAGGCCGGCCAGCGGGATCGACTCCTACCGGTGACCGAGCGAATCGTCTCGAATTTCGGTGAGTACCTCGACGCGGTCTGCTGGCTGTGGCGAGGCAAGCTGGGGGCAACTCTGACGCCGATCCCCGCTCGCGAGTTGCTGATCCGGATGCTCGATCATCTGGGGCGCGTGTCCCGTGATGATTTTGCGACGCCCAAGACGCTCCGCGATACCCGTACCAAGATCCGCGCCGCCCTGAGCGCCGCATCGTACGCCCGCTTCCGGCAGGTTATCAGCGAGATGGAACCGGGGTTGGCCTCGACCATCCGGACCACGGTCGATCGGCTTGACGGGCTCGGCCACACGGTTCGCATCAATCTCATGCGAATTGTTACCGACACACATCCTGAACTGGTCAACCGGCCTCGTCCCACCGTCGATCCGTGGCAGGACGATTCGGTGATCTACTGCACGCAGAAGGGTTTCGACAAGCGCAAGGAAGAGATCGATTACCTGACCAAGGTGAAGATTCCCGAGAACGCCCGGGCCATCGGCGAGGCGGCCGCCCGCGGCGATCTCAGCGAAAACTCCGAGTACAAGTTCGCCCTAGAGGAGCGCGACCTGCTGCAGGCCCGGCTCATGAAGATGCAGCAGGAATTGAGCCTGGCCCGGCTGATCTCGCCGGGCGACGTCTCCACCGAGCAGGTCGGCTTGGGCGTGAAGGTGTCGCTGGCCGCAACCGATGGAAGTGACCGGCGGGAATTCACCATCCTCGGCCCGTTCGAATCGGACATGGATCAGGCCATTTACAATTATCGGGCTCCCTTGTGCGCCCGGCTCCGCGGACTGCGGGCCGGCGACACGGTTCGGCTGGATTTGGGTTCGGGCGAGCGGGAATATCGCATCGAGAACATCGCCAATGCCCTGACCCCGTGACGAGCACATGGGTATCGGCATCCGGCAGACAGTCTCAAACCTCGGGTCGCAGCCGGGGGTATAAGGAGCTGAGCATGAGCGTGGGGCCAATCGAGCTCCCTGCGAGGTAAGACCACATGAGAACAGCCACTGTCGGGCTCTGGGCCCTGATCAGCTCCGCCGTCCTGGCGTCTCCGGCTCCGACGCTGGACGGCTTCGTCAACGATCCCTTCTGGTCCGAGAAAGGCCGGGTCTGGACGCTTTATGATCCCGCCCAGCCCGAGACGATAAGCCGCTGCTACCTCGGCTACGACGACCAGTACCTCTACTTCGCCGCGGACGTCACCGACACCAACGTCGTGGGCAGCAATCGAACGCCCAAGTCCAAGGTGTGGGAAGACGACGCGATCAAGCTGCTCGTGCACGTCGGCGATCGGAACGCGCCGGCATGGACGGCGGAGACCGTCTCGTACACGTTCAGCGCCATGGGCGGCGTCCACTGGTGCCGCGGCCCGTTGCCCGCGGACGCCGATCCGGCGGTCGAACCGGGCTGGCCTTCGCCGTGGAACTCGGCCGTGCAGTGGGCGGTCGGACTGAAACCCGGCACGACGCCCAACGTCAGTGGCAGGCCGGACAAGGGCTACTCGGTCGAAGCGCGTATCCCGTGGTCCGAGCTGGGGGTCCGGCCGCCATTCGCTCCGGGCGCGACGCTGAACATCGCCATCGTGAACATCTGCCGCCCCGAGTTGTCCATGCCCCAGGGCAAGGTCATTGCTTCGGTGCCGGCCGCCTGCGCCATCACGCCCCTGGAACCGCGCCTGTGGCAGCGGGTCCGCATGGATTGGTACGGTCCGCTGCCGACGCGAGGTCTGATCGAGGAACTCCCGCTGTGGTTGGGCAGTCCGTCGCCGGAGTATCAGGCGTTCAAGACAAGTGAAGCCGACCCGGCCGGCCTGTGGTGGGACCGTGCGCGGTGGACCGCCCGCCTGGAGCTCATGCGCTCGCAGAACATGAACACGCTGGTACTGCGGCACACGAATCCGTGGACGGGGTTGCTGGCTGCCGCACAGGCCGAAACCCGTCCGGCCGAGACCGTGGCGGAGCTGATCGGCAAGACCGGCTGGTTTAAGCCCGACGACTTCGCTCGTTGCCGGGACCAGTTCCGGTGGATTCTCAGCGAAGCTGCGAGCCGAGGCATAAAGACCTACCTCTTGCTCGCCGACGATTCGCTCGCCGGCTCCAAAGCGTCGCCGGCGAGCGCGAGCGCCCCTGCCGAGGGCACGACGTCCGCGGCACTGGGCGAGATCGCCCGCAAACTCATCGAGACTTACCCCGATCTGGCGGGTTTGGGAGCCGGTGCCGGTTTCAACTCGCCCGCGACGTTGCAGGCCGTCGCGGATGGCTTGCGAGCCGGGAGTCCGGCGTCGCCGCCAGCCGGGGCAACGACCGCTGCCGCACCGGGCGTGTCCGCACGTGAGTTGCTGGTGTGGGCCGACGGTGTGAGTCCGGCGGACGTCGCCGCGGTGGCGCAACGTTATCCCGAACTGCAAATCCTGCACTCGCTGCAGGGCGCTCACTGGTACAAACCGCTAGCGGACGAGCGGCTGCGCCGTTTCGCTCTCGAAGCCGATCAGGCCGCTCGGGACGTCGCGCCGCTCCGCAACGTCGCCGTGGGCAGCCTGCGCGGCGCGATGAGCTACATGTTCTGGGCCGATCCGCAGTGGGCGCGGACGCTCATGCTTGACCTGCGGAATCAGGGCCTCCAAGGCTTCCTGCTCGAACCTGGCCCCAACCTGCACCCCATCGGTCGTGAAGCGCTGTTCGATTATGCCTACAACATGGGCCAACGGTTCAGCCGCCAGCGGTGGGAAAGCCGCGTGCAAGTCTACGGCGTCGGCGAATACGCCGGGCAACTCCTGGAGACCATGCAGCGGGCCAGCGCGATCATTCCCGAGTCGCTGCTGTTGCTATACGACGCATCGCCGCAGTTCATGCCGCAGTTCGGTTTGTTGCTGACCCACTACACCGCGTTGCCGAGCTATTCCGGTCCCGAGGGCCTGCCCGGACCGCGGGATATGCGAGCCGAGTCCATGTCTGAACGGAATCCGGCGTGGCCCGAGCCCGTGTGGGGCCGCAACGTTGCGAGCATCCGCAGCGAGTCCGACCGCACCTCGAGCGGCGAGGCGATCCCCGCGTGGCAGGTGGCGGCCAACATCAGCCGCCACGTGGATGCGTGCAACTCGCTATTGCCGGCGCTGCGGCACATCCAGCCCGGCAGCCCCGAGCAAGCCGCCGAACTGACCACCCTGCTGGACGCCATCGAACTGAACGTGGCAATGGGCGACCATATCGCCAACAAGATCAAGGCCGCCTTGGCCTGGGAGCAGTACAAGGCTCGTCGCGGCCGAATGATCGATTGCACGCAGCCCCTGAGCAAGTCGGTTGAGGCGTGGCGGAGGGTCGTGGAGCTCTCCGACCGCATCTATCCCGACGCCGTGCCGTACTGGCAGTCACAGCCGGTTTCGCCGCCCCCGTGGCCGGCCGACTATCTCCAGCGAACCTACGTGCCGGTCACCGGCAAGTGGGCGGACCAAATGCGCCGGTTCGACCGGGAACTGGCGTTGATTCGGGCAGCGGTCAGCGGCCACGAACCCGTGCGTTCCTTGCCGTTATGGGATCACGTGAATGCCGCTGCCGAGGACAAGAGGCAAACCCGGTTCGTATTCGACTTCGAGAACCCCGACCAGCGCTATCGCATTCTGCTGGGGGCTTCCATTCAGGAAGGTGCCGAGACTCGGCTGGACGGCAAGAAGTCGCTCCTGATCGACACGCGCAACATGCCGCCAGGCCGGCACGAAGTTTTCGTGACCGAACCGGGGCACGTGCAGATCATGTCCGGGCAGAAGTATCAGGTCTCGCTGATCTACCGCGTCATCGATCCGGGGACCGGCGTCGAGCCGTTCGAAGTCGGCGTCCGGCCCGCGCTCGGCGGCGACAGTCTGGGGGATCATCGGCGGTGGACGGCCCCGGCCGGGCATGCCGGCTCGCGAATCCTGCAGGTGCCCGGACCGCCGCAGGACGGCAACGTCATGTATATTGCGATCCACTCGCCGGCGGCGATTGTCGTCGATGCCGTTCAAATCGCCCTGGTGTTGGAGTGACGAGAGGCCCGTCCACTCGGATGGTGTTGGCGACCTTGCATTGATCGGGCACTTCGCCCACTTTGCAGGCGGGCCAGATGCCCGCCCCCCGAGTTACTCCGGCGCGGATTCGGTGTTGCGATCCGGTGCGGGCACGTGTTCCTGAATTTCTCGCCCGGCTTCCCGGAGACCATGCCCCACCGCCTCGGCAGCACGCTTGGTCGCCTCATCGACGATGCGGCCCGTGCGCTCGGCGGGCCCTTCCTCACGAGGCGTCGCGTCCGACTGCCGCTCGGCGGGCGTTTCGCGATAACCGCCGCCCTCATTCACACCCGAATCCCGATTCTCGCACGCCGTCGAAAACACCAGGACCAGACTGGTCAATAGGATAATCCACTTCATGTCGCGGTCTCCCGCTGCGACTCGGCCATCGAGTGCGCCTGGAGAATTGTAGCGGCGATGATGAACGTCCGGGCTGTGAGCTATGGGCCAAACATCCGGCTGAACGCTGACAGCTGAGAGCTGACAGCTCCATCTGTGTCTCCCTCTCTCCGTGGTGAATTCTGGATCACCGAACCATCACACGCGCTGATCAGCGGCCCCACCGGAATCGGCGGGTTCGTTCAGGAGTTCCCGAACGACGGCTACCACCCGCTCGGGTTCCACCGGCTTGACCAGGTACTGGGCGAAGCCGGCGGCCTTGCTACGAGCGACGTGTTCTTCATCGACGTAGCCGCTGATCACAATGCCCGGCACGCGCGGCCGCAGCCGAGCCAGGAGGTCCCAGCTCATGCCGTCGTTGAGTCGCAGATCGCTGAGCAGGAGATGAACGGGGTCGGCGTTGGCGGCCTCCAACGCCTCGGCCAGGCTGGTGGCGATGGTCACGCGGTAGCCCTGCTCCTCGAGACAGGTCTTGAGCAACTGGCCGATGTTTTCGCTATCCTCGACCACCAGGACGTGCCGCCGATCCGCCCGGCCGCTCGACGAGTTGCTGTCCATAACCGAAACCGGCGCCACTGCTCCCGCAGACTTGCTGCGGCCGCGAAGCAGGCGACCGGCGACTAAACACAACGTCGAGGGATCGAACGGCTTGCCCACGTGTTCGTCGTAGCCGACCTGCAGGGCACGCACGTGATCCTCACGCCGCGACAAGGCGGTCACGGCGATGCAGGGTAGTTCGCTTCGCCAGTCGCCCAGCGAACGGATGCGGGCGATGAAGCTGTAGCCGTCCTCGCCCGGCATGCCGATGTCGCTGATCAGCAAATCCGGGCGGAACTCGTCCATGGCGGCCAGGGCGGCTTCGCAGCAGTCGGCGGTCCGCACGCTGGCCCCCGCGTCGGACAGCACCCGCTCCAGCAGTTCGCGGCTGTACGCATCATCATCCACGCAGAGCACCTTGACGCCCCTCAGCGTGTGCTCGTCCAGATCGAGATCGGCGGGCGTTCGCGTGCGGGCCAGGCTGCTCGCCGACTCCGCGACCGGATCGCGGCGGACACCGGGAAGCGACACGGTGAACAGCGCGCCCTTGCCCTCGCCTTCGCTTTCGACATGAACCCGTCCGCCGTGCAGTTCGACCAGACTCTTGACGATGGCCAGGCCCAACCCCAGGCCGCCATGCCGGCGAGCGATGGAGCCGTCCTGCTGGCTGAAGCGTTCGAACAGGTGAGGCAGGAACTCCGGCGCGATCCCCTGCCCCGTGTCCCGAACACTGATGTGGACCTCTCGATATCCCTGGTGGACCGCGACGTATACCTGACCCTGTTCCGGCGTGAACTTGATGGCGTTGGTGAGCAGATTCCACACGATCTGCTGCAGCCGGTTAGGATCGCATTCCAGCGGCCTCAGGCTCGGATCGACGGACACTTCGACGTGAATGCCCTTGGCCTCGGCGGCCATCTGCACGCCTTCGACGGTGTTGTGGATCAACGTCGCCAAATCCACCGGCTCGCGTTTCAGACGGATCTTGCCGGAGATGATGCGGCTCATGTCGAGCAGATCTTCCACGATTTGGGTGAGCGTGGCGGCGCTGCGGCTGATGATGTCCACCGCCTTGGACGTTTCCACGCTGCCCTTGGCCAGCAGGCGCGTCCAACCCACGATGGCGTTGAGTGGACTGCGCAACTCGTGAGAAACGGTGGCCAGGAACTCGTCCTTGAGCCGCACGTGCCGCTCGGCCTCGGTACGAGCCGCCCGCTCGGCCTCCAGCAATTGGGCTCGCTGCTGCTCGGCCATGTGCCGTTCGGTCGTCTCCTGGACCGTCATGTTCACGCCGCGCAGGTTGAGGTTTTCATCCAGCAGGGGCAGGAAGTTCCCCGTCCAATAGCGAGGCACGCCCGGTTGATCGGGGGCGCATTCACAGATCTCCAGATCGAGCACCGGCGTGCGGGTCTCGATAGCGGTCTGCAGCGTCTCGTGCAGACGGGCCGCCATTTCCGGCACAACCTCGAAGATGGTCCGGCCAATGTGCTCTTCCATCGGACGGTTGTTGATCGCGGCCAGCACGCGGTTGACCTTCACGTATCGCAGATCCTTGTCCAGCATGCACAGCCCGATGGGCACCGAATCGTAGATGGCCTGCAACTCGGCGAGTTGTTCGCGGTAGGCCGCTTCGCTGCGACGGAGCAGCTCTTCGTCGCGTTTGCGTTCGGTGATATCGCGCAGGGCGGTGATCCGAATGCGGCGGCCGAGATGCTCGACGGTTCGGCCGTGCACCTCCACCGTGCGGCGGCTGCCGTCGCGGCAGAGCATCTCATGCTCGGTCACGGAGTCCTGCCCGGATCGAATGTAGCCGGCAATCACCTCCCGCGACTCGGGCGTGAACAGTTGCACTTTCTCCTTGCCGATCAGTTCGTCTCGACTCGTATAGCCCAGCATCCGACAGAGCTGGTCATTGCATTCGCGAATGATTCCATCCTCGCTCAGGCAGACGCCCTCGAAGGTCGCGCCGGCCAGCGTACGGAACCGCTCCTCGCTCTGGCGCAAGGCGTCCTCGGCCCGCTTGCGATCGCTGATATCGACAGCCGACGGGATCAGATGCGTGATGCGGCCGTGCTCGTCGAACATGGGCGAGATGTTAAAGTCGAGGGTCATCATCCGGCCACCCGCCATACGAGCATTGATATCAAACCGGGAGGTCTCGCCGGCAGCTGCCCGATCGATGGCCTCTCGAACCCGCTGTTGGACCTGCGGAGAATAGTCCCACCAATAGCAATCCTCGAACCGCCGGCCCCGCACGTCGTCCATCGTGATGCCGGCCGCCTGGAGCGGCGCCTCATTGCAATCGAGCAGCACGCCGTTCACGTCGAGCACGCCCACGAACACGTACAGTGTTGAGTACCCGCCGAACATGCTGCTCGCTCTCGCGCAGGGCTTCGGCGGCCTGACGGCGCTGGGTGATGTCCTCGATGGCGGCAATGTAGCGGATGGGCTTCGAGTTGGCGTCCCGCAGGACCGATCCCGTCAGGTTGACCCACACGAACTCGCCGTCTGCTCGTCGGTGTCGTTTTTCCAACGTGTACGATTCGATCTCGCCCTCTGCGAGCCGCCGGGCCAGGGTGAGCTCATGCTCCACGTCATCCGGGTGCGTCATGTCCTTCCAGGTGCGCTCGGAGATCTCTTCCAGAGAATAACCAGTAATCTCGCAATATCGCTGGTTGACCTGGAGGAACCGGCCGTCCAAGCCGATCTCGGCGATGCCGATCGCCGCTCGCTCAAACGTGGTTCTGAAGCGATGCTCGCTCGACGTGAGCTGCCGGCGCAGGTCCAGCATTTCCAGAACGGGGCTGGCTTGTGCGGCCAGCCACTCGGCCAGGCGGAAGTGATCCCGCGTCCAGGGACGAGCCCGGCTCGCATAGAATTCGAGAACGGCTCGCACTTGCGAGCCTATGCACAGCGGTGTGGCGAGCACGGCCTCCACCGGTGTTTCCTTCGGCGGCGGAAAGACCAAATCCGGCCGCAAACGAGTGTCGGCCAGGCTGACCGTGCGATTCTCTTTGAACACCACGCCGGCCAGTGAGCGATCGGCAGGCCACGCCGACATTCCGGGGGTCCCCGGCTCCGGCCCTACGTAAGACTCCACTTCGACCTTGTCGTCGCCACTGCGAATCACGGCTGCGGCAACCACGTCATCGCCCAAGAGCTCCAGGCCCTTTTGGCAGACCGTCTCCAGGAACCGGTCTTCCTGCCCGTAGACGCTCGCACGGCTCAGCAGATTGGAAAGCAGTTCTTCACGGCGGCTCAGCTCCTCGTTCAGGTGCTGCAGATCTTCGGCCAGTGTGGCCAACTCCTCCGCCTGCTGCTCCAGTTCTTCGCCTTGCGCCCGCAATTCTTCGTTCTGCCGGGCCAGTTCCTCCGACTGGGCGGTGAGTTCCTCGTTTTGACGACTGATCTCGGCCTCTCGCGCGGCCAGTTCCTGGTTGGCTTTCTCCAGCTCGATGTTGCTCTGTTCCAGGGCCTCGTTCTGACGAGTCACTTCTTCATTGGCCTGAGCCAGAATGTCATTCAGGATGCTGAGTTGAGTGTTTCGGTCCTCCAGTGCGCAGCGAAGGGCAATGATGGCGTGTACGACGACGGCGGCCACCGAGATGTCCGCGAGTTGGCCGAGGTAGACCGACCAGCCAACGCGAACCGCCGGCCCTTGCCCGGACAGGAACCCCAAGAAATCGAGCGTGGCCACAAGGGCAAGAAAGCCCGCCATGCCCCAGAGCATGTGGCGATCCCGCGACCACACACAGATGAACAGGGGCAGCGCGTACGTCAGCGGTACGAAACGGTCGGAAAAGAGCCAGAGATGCAGGCTCGCCCAGACGACAACGGCGACCGCACAAACGATGGCCCACACGATCCGCTCGGGTCTGCCGGGTTTCGGAAGCACTGTTTCAGATCCGGTCTTCATCGGTCCACCGTCCATGCCCATGTCAACGCTTGCGGTAAATACACCCGGCCACGCGGGTCAGCGGCAGCGCTCGATCAGGCCCTTCGGCTCGGCCGGTCAACAAGAGGCCGCCCGGACGCAACTCTCTCACCAACCGGCGCCAGACCGCACGCGTGGTCTCGGGGGCCAGGTAGATCGCATGGTTGCGCCAGCAGATCAGGTCCCACGGTCCGGGCTGAACCCCACGAAGCAGATCGTCCACCTGCCAGCGTGTGTACCGCCGCAAATCGGTCGCGACCCGGACGCGCTCGGGTCGCTCTTTTACTGGTATGAACCACTTTTCCCGCAGTACCGGCCGGATGCTCCGGATTTCCAATCGCGCATATTCGCCGCGGCACGCCCATGCGATCGCGTCCGCCCGGCAGTCCGTGCCCAACAAGTCGCTGCCGGACAACAGATTCAACTCGGCCAGCATCAAGGCCAGCGAATACAGTTCCTGCCCCTGCGCACAGGCGGCGCTCCAGATCCGCAATCGGCCGCCGCGAGCCAGGCTCGAGATGATCCGCCGAAGGTCGTCGAAGACCACGGGATCCCGGAAGAACTCCGTCACGCCGACGAGCAGCGCGTTGATCGCCACGTTCAGTCGCGACGGATCGCGTTCCAGGATCGCGCGAGCTTCCTCGACCCCGCTCGCCCGCAATGCTCGCAAACAGGAGCTCAATCGCCGTTGCAGCACCGCCGAGCGATAGCCGGCCGCGTGGAGACCTGCCTGTGCGAACACCCAACGGATGAACGGGTTCAACTGCTCGGGCGGATTGGAACCGAGGTACCGGTCCCACGTTCCGGGAACGCAACGCAGACGCCGAGCCTCCCGCCGCGGCCGCGAGAGTTCTCGACATGAGCCCGTGAAATCGAGATGGCGCAACGGATCCGTTTTGTCGGGGGCCTGTGCGCTCATCGCCGACACCGAGAGGCCCTGCTGCAATGCCGACACGGAAGTCTCACGTTGTGCAGGCGACATAAGCCAAGCCGTGTATTGTAACGGCGAAGGATAGGCTCTCTAACCCGTCATCCCCCCACTCGGCCGGTGGGGGAAACCCTGGACTAGGGTCTTTTCAGTCGGCGGCCGGCCCGTGTTGAGAGTAAGCCAGATGCCGGTAAACCCATGCGGCCACGACCTCCGCGATGTAGCGGGCGTCGGCCTCACGGCGAACCAGGAGATGATCGGCGTCCTCAAGACAGATGAAGCTTTTGGGCGGTCGGGCGGCCTGGAAGATGCGCTGTCCATGCTCGAGATCGAGAATCTCGTCGGCCGAAGGGTGAAACACGATGAGGCTGCGGCCCAGCGCGGCGACCTCCTGCTCGATGTTGTGCGTGTCGAGGTCGTCGAGGAACTCGCGGCGGATTCGCACGGTGCGGCCGCCGAAGTTCACGTCCCCCGCGCCTTCGCTCAGGATCTCGGGATGTTGGCGAATGAGCCGCTCACGAATGTGGCGGGGCTCAGCCGCAGCGGCGACGGTGACAACGAGGCGAGATTCGGGTATCCGGGGGCCGGCGGCGAGCACCGCGGTTCCGCCCAGACTGTGACCGATGAGAACGGCCGGTGCGGCATACTGCGAGCGCAGAAACTCGGCGGCGGCCAGAATGTCCTCGATGTTGGACGAGAACGTCGTCTCGGAGAATCGGCCTTCACTGTCGCCCAGTCCGGTGAAGTCGAATCGCAGCGCGGCCACGCCCCGCTCAGCCAGGAACTTGCCCAGCCAGTTGATGCACTTGATGTCCTTGGAGCAGGTGAAGCAATGCGCGATCAACGCGTAGGCGACAGGCTCGCTCTTCTGCGGCAGATCCAGCCGTCCGGCGAGTCGGTCGCCGCGAAGATTCGGAAAGTACACCGGCTCGGTGGTCACGGCCAGGGCGTCGATGTCTGAAGAGCTTTGTCGTACTGGTTTCATTGCCGAAGTCTAGCCCCGTTGCCGCGCAACGGGAAATCGAACCGCCCCCTATCCCGTCTGCAACGCGTCGATGATGTTGTTGCGGGCTGCATGCCGTGCCGGGATAATGCCCGCAATCAGACACACGCCCACGGTGAACGCGATCCCCGGCAAGACGAGATCCCACGGAATGGTCCAGTCGGGCTGGTAGCCCCAGATGGCCAGTGTCATGGAGTTCATGCCGTGAGCGGCGTGCAGCCCGAGAGCGAGACCCAACGCGCTACCCAGCGTGCCGAGCACGAGCGCCTCGCCGATGATCAACCGCACGATCTGCGACTTGGTCGCCCCGACGGCCCGCAGCATGGCGATTTCACGCGTGCGGCTGGCGACGTTGGCGGTCATGAGATTGCCCACGCCCAGCGCGGCCACGATCAGCGCCACCACCGGAATCGTCGTGAACAGCAACGTGGCCCGCCGCAAGTCGCGGTCGATCGCCAGCTTGAGGGCCCGAACCGAAGCGTGCTGCTCGGCATTGGCGTCCGAGCGGAAGGCCATGAACTGCATGACCAGTTCCTCGCGGAAATTCTGCCAGCGCTGGGCGGGCGGCATCTTGTCCCACTCACCCACCAGCCGGGCCAGGCTCTCGCGGAAGACGTGCAGCATGGGGAACACCGTCCAACTGGGCCGGGCGTCGGGGTTCTCGCTCGTGTAATGGCGATATTGCTCGATCGCGGTCGTCGCGTCTTGCCGTCGCTCGGGCATGAGCGGGGCCCATCGTTCAATCAGCTCCGCCATGGCGCCGGGCGTGCCGACGGTCGGCGGCTCGGCGGCGTCGAATTCGGGCGGATAGGCCGGCGTGGTGGCAGGAATGTCGAAATTGATGAGGAACATGCTGATCTCGTCGGGCACGCCGAAGACACGCTGGGCGTCCTCCAGCGTGCCCATGACCACGTGCACCGAGGCCGCCACCAGCATGCCACCCGCGTTGAAGTAGTTGGCCGCGATGTCCAGCGCGGGCGAGGTGACCACGCCGGCGATCTCGAAATACCCGGCGCGGCTTTTGCCGCCCGCCCCTTTGATGTAGACCTTGTCACCGTAGTCTTTCCGCTTGGCCCGCACGAACTCCGGCGTGACCAGGATGTAGCCGCCCTTTTCGAGCTTGGCGATGGCCTCTTCCTTGTTGCCCTTCTTGAACTCGAGCCGGGCGATCTCGAAAAACTCGCGGGGATGACCGGCCACGAATCGCGACGTCGGGAAATGAAACAGTCCCGCCCCGTAGACCGTACAACGGATGCTCTCGTTAACCACCGCGCTGCGGGCCACGCCGGACATCGTGCGGATCTGGTCGGCCTTGGCGCGAGACACCGCCGGCGAGACGTAGACGAACGCCTCGCAGAAATCTTTGGGGAAGTCCCACCCGGCCGCGAGCGACTGGCTGTGCACGACCAGCGAGACGATTAACGACAGCCCCACCATCAGGCCGCAGCAGATGGCGCCCGAGCGCCAGGCGGCCCGGCCAACCTGGTCGCTGAGCAGTTGCCGCCGCAGGCCCAACAGCAGCGCCGCCAGTCCGACTGCCGTCTGCCCGAACAGCCAGACCAGAAACGGCGTGATCAGCGCGTAACCGCAATACAGCAGCGCGACGCCCGACAGGGCGTACTGCGATTCGAACCACTTGTTGGCGGGCAGCCGTTCGATCATGTAGGAGTGCCCGGCGATCATGGCCGCGCCCATCACGAACGCGACCACGCTGATCCACATGGGCGTGGCCCGCGATTGGGGCCGTGACGCCGCCAGCGGAGAGATTCGCATGGCCTGCACGACGGGCAGCAGCGCGCCGGCCAGCGTGGTCACCGCCCCGCCGCCCAGTGCCACCGCCAGACCGCGGTAACTGATCGCGAACGTGCCGATGTACTCGGGCGCCATCCACACGCTCAACCGCGCCAGTGCCAACCCAACCGGCACGCCGAGGACGATCCCGGTCATCCCCAACGGCACCGCCTCGGCCAGCACCATCGCCGCCATCTGCAGCCGTGTCACGCCCAAGCAGCGCAGCGTGCCGAGCTGGCCGATGCGTTCCAGCATGCCGATGCTCAGCGTGGACAGGATGATGAAGAACGCCGTAAACAGGGCCACGCACGAGACAAGCAATAACACGAACCCGCTCTGCCGCTCGGCCGCCTCCACCTGCTTGAGCTTGGCTTCCGAGGAAGAAACCAGGAACCCCTGCCGGTGCTGGTTGACGATGTTCCACACCCGTTGCTCGGTGGAACGGATGGCCGAGGACGAGGTGTCCTTCAGTTGCAGATCAATCTTGGTCACCCGCCGCGGGTGTTGATCGTAGCCCACGAGTCGCTGCAGCTCTTCGAGCTTGACGAGCACGACCGGCAACTGCTGCTTGGCCACCTGTCGCCGCTCGAGCAGCCCGACCACTTGGAACGTGGCGGTGGCAGCCTCGGCGTTGACGTCCTCGGCGGTGATGCGACGACGAAGGCGAATTTTGTCGCCGATCTGGATCCCGTGAGCTTCCGCCAGCCGCCGATCGAGGACGGCGGCGTCGGTGTCGTCCGGCTGGAGCTTGCGACCCGCGATGCGTTCATCATCGTAACTGCGGAAGGCATACTCCGTATTCGGATCGATGCCTACGGCTTGTATTTCCGTGCCCGCCAGCTCGATGGGATCGCGAGGCGTGAGCACAGCCGGTTCACGCGAACTCTCGGTTACATCGCTGCCGGGGGGAATCCAATCTTCGGGAACGATGTCGTCGCGAGGCGCGAGGAGTTCGTCGGTCTCGAGTCGCGGCGGGCGGGTGGCCGGCGGCTTCGATTCGGTGGCCAGCGGATGCAGGACGACGCGATGCGTGAGCCGGTACGTGACCGCGGCAACGTTTCGATCCCTGGCGAGTTGCTCGGCGATTTCCTGGTAAACCGTGCCCTCGTTGCCGTAGACCGATTCAACGGCCAGATGACTGCGGCCGATCCAGAACCAGACCTGGTCGGTCAGCGCCAGACGCACCGACTCGTACGCGCAGGTGACCCACACGACTACGCCGACGCCCAAGGCGATCGCCGCCAGAGCCGCCGCCGTCCGTCCCGGCTTAGCCGACCAGTTCCGTATACCGACGAGCGACCAGTGCCGCATTTCCAGGTTCCACATCCTCGAGCGTGCCGACCAGACAACCGTCCTTGAGCACGAACGTCCGATCGGCGTACGACGCTGCGGCCGGTTCGTGCGTGACCATGAGCACGGTCTTGTGCATGTCGTGGGCCAGCCGCCGCAGGAGCATCCAGATTTCGACCGCGTTCACCGAATCGAGATTGCCGGTCGGCTCGTCAGCCAAAATGACCGCGGGATCGTTGAGCAGCGCCCTGGCAATGGCCACCCGCTGCTGCTCGCCGCCCGACATGGCCTGGGGCCGGTGATCCGCACGTTCCTCCAGGTGGACCATAGCCAGCATCTCCGAGACGCGCTGACGGATGACCGAGTTGGACTCGCCGTCCACCAGCAGCGGGATGGCGATGTTCTCGCGGGCAGTCAGTGTGGGCAGCAGGTTGTAGGCTTGAAAGATGATGCCCATCCGCCGGCGGCGAAACAACGTGCGCTGCCGGTCGGACAGCGTGGTGATATCCCGGCCCTCTATGAACACAGAGCCGCTGTCGGGCACGTCGAGCCCGCCGGCCAAATGCAGAAGCGTGCTCTTGCCCGAACCACTGGCCCCCATGATGGCCACCAGTTCGCCGGCTCGCACGCTGAACGAGACTCCGCGCAAGGCATGGATCACCTGGCTGGACAGGCGGTACGTCTTGACGAGGTCGCGGATTTCCAGAACATGGGGCGAAAGGCGGCCGGTCGTCTCGCCCGATGCTGACACTGGGGCGGAACCGCTGTGGTCGCCGGAGGCGGTCTCCCAATGCGGTTGATTGTCACTTCCGATCTGCACTACAACGTGCTCCGCAGCAAGCAGCCTACGGTGGACCTAGCCGAAGAGATTTGCCGGCTCCGCGCCGACGCGCTGCTGATCCTCGGTGACGCAGCCGGCCAGGACGTCAGCATTCTACGGGAATGCTTTCAGCTTTTCGACCGCTTCGCCGGCCGCAAGTTCTTCGTGCCGGGCAACCACGAGTTGTGGGCTCCGCCCGGTGAATGCTCGCTCGTCCGTTACGAGCAGATCCTGCCCCGGGTCTGCGCTGAGGCGGGTTTCCACATGCTCGACCACGAGCCGGTCGTGCTGGGCCGCGTAGGTCTCGTGGGCTCCATGGGCTGGTATGACTTCAGCTTTCGCCCGGAGCACCTGGGGATCCCGCTGCGATTCTACCGCGAAAAGGTCGCGCCTGGAGCGGCCTCCCGGATGGAACGCTACCAGCATCTGCTCGAGACCGTCGACGACGTTCCTGAGGACAGCCTCAGCATGGGCACCCGCTGGATGGACGGCGAACACGTCCGGCTGCCCATGGACGATGTCACGTTCTGCCGGCGGCTACTGGACCGGCTAGAAGGGCAGTTGCAGGAGTTGAGCTCCGCGTGCGATACGCTGGTGGTCGGCCTGCATCATCTGCCCTACGCCGAGTTGATCCCACCCAACTCCAACCCCAGTTGGGCCTTCGCCGCGGCCTTCCTGGGCAGCACGGCCTATGGTGAGATGCTCCTGCGATACCCCAAGGCCCGGCATGTCTATTGCGGTCACGTCCACAAGGCCGGCGAGGTCACCCACGGGCACGTGCACTGCATCAGCACCGGATGCACCTATCTGGAAAAACGCTACGAGATCCTGGAGCTGGATTGACGGGCCGAAATCCGAATGTCGAAATCCGAATGACGAATGCCTCCTCCGGCTCACAGCTTCAAACTCACAGCTTTAGCAGTTCCGCAATGATATTGTTCTGCGGGTAGCCGTGGCCGAGATGCTGGCGGAAGCCTTCACCGTACGGTTTGCCGATGAGCTTGCCGCGGCCGGCGGCCCGCCGCTTCATGGACTCGATGTACTCGTCCATCCCGTGATGCTTGCGCAGCCAGTTCCGTTGCGAAGCGTGGCAGCTCAGCATCTGTGTCTTGAGATCCATCACGTTGGTCGTGTCCACGACGAAGTGCGGCGTCACTGGATCGCCGAAGATCTCTTTTTCATCGGGCGGATCGCAGTAGTACAGATGCGGGATCTTGTCCAACACGGGGGCCGGGTTGATGTCGCCCGTGAAAACATTGGGGATGGGCGCGCCGAAGCAGGCCGAACGCACCAGCTTGCCCGTGTTCTCGTGATCGACCATGTAGTCCACCGGCGGCTGCGTGATGACCACGTCGGGACGAGCCTTGCGCAGCACTTCGATGAACCGCTTGAGCGACGGCTCATCGTACATCACGAACATGTCGCGACAGCCCGCACAGTAATACTCGGCATCCAGCAGAGCCGCCGCAGCCTTGGCCTCGGCGTGACGAATCCGCGCGATCTCGTCGGGCCCGTGCTCGGCCGAACCGCAGTCGCCGCTCGTCGCGGTGGCAATCGCAATCTCGCAACCCGCTTCCTGCTTGAGCCGAATGAGCGTGCCGGCGCAAGTGAATTCCACATCATCAGGATGGGCCATGAAGCCCAAAACGCGCAAAGCCATCTTCGCTTTCTCCTTGCTTGACGAACTCACGGGGCGCGGCGGTCGGCGTGTTCCTCGCCGCCGGCTCCCCCGTCGGTGCTTTTCGATCCGGCGGACGGTAATGATACACGAGCACCCGCCGCGTGCTTCCCCGGAGCTTGTTTATCTCGATCCTCGCCAGCTGCAGCGATTCACCCGCAACCAGCGATTGTTCCAGGTCGGTAAAGAACGTCGGCGACTCCCGCAGGATGCGCCGCTCGTCGAACGCGATCCAATCGGGCTTGTGGTGCCGGGCCTGCGCCAGGTACCCGGTCACGTCAGCTGTCAACGGCCCCGGAATATAGTCCGCGTCCGCGTAGAATGCCATTCGAAACCGCTCGGTCAGCACGCGCGGCCGCTGCGGCGTATTCTCGCGCATCCAGGCCGCGGCCGAGCGGAAGTGAGCGTCCTGCCGGTGCCGAACTTCGAACATCCACGGCAACGTCGGGGCAATCAACCCGAACCCCAGCAGTAGTGCCGCGACGCCTTGCCGACGTTCGGGCAGGCTCTCGAGAATAGCGATCATCCCAGCAGCAACGAACGGCAGGGCCAGGCCCGTCAGCACCAGGACATGCCGAAGACTGAATAACTCCCAGTAGTCGAATTGCACGATCAGCGCGATGACGATAGCCAGATGCAGACCCGCAGCCGCCTGCACCACGCGCACGCCGGTGCGATCCGCCGGAAAACGCCGGCGCCACCACAGCCAGGCGATGAACGGAATCAGAAATGTCACTCGCAGCGAGCGGACCCATTTCTCGCCAATGAGCAACAGGGCTTTGGGGACGTCGCCGACCGCGCCGGCTTGGATTGCCTCATCAGCCTCCAGCGCTGCAGACTGCTGGCCCTCGCAGGAGCCACCGATGAGATACAGCGGATCGACGCGTGCCAGCGAACAAGTGACGTCGCGAGAAGCTGCGGGCTCGGCGTTCAAGAACTTCCAGATCGACTTTTTCTGCACGAGCTTGCCCGTCACCATCATGTAAGGCGAAGCGACCAGTGCCGAGCCTGCGAGCACGAGAGCGATTCCGGCCAAGCGCCGGCGCCAGCCGAGCGAGCAGAAGTACGGCATGGTCAGCAACGCGACGGCAACCACCGCGGGTTCGGCCCCTTCCGGACGCATGAGGTAGCCCGCCCCACCCAGCAGCCCTACGAGCAAGAACCAGGCCGGTCGCGCCGTGTGGAATCCGCGCAGAGCCGCCCAGACGGCGGTCAGGTAGATCGCCAAGTGCGGCATATCGGTCAGACCGTCGGCGGAAAGCTGGCAGAACTCGGCAGCCGCCGATGCGAGCAATGCGGCCAGTAGCCCCGTTTGCGGATCAAAGAGCCTCGAAGCCAGCAGGTAAATAGCCGCGATCACCGCCAGTCCACCCAGCAACGAGACTCCGATGGCCGCCGTCGTCCAACTGCGGATCGGATCGGCTCGGAGCGAGGCAGGCAGCACGGGCAGCATCTCGATCAGCCGATGAGCCCCCAGCACCATGGCGGGATACAGCGGATGTTGGTCGTGCTGCCGCATGGCGGCCAGCGGATCATCGGCCATCGCCTGGGCGTACCAGATGAACGTGACCGTGTCGCGGCTTACCATGACCGAACGGCTGATGATCACGAGCCGAATGGGCAGACCGATACACAGTGTCACCAGCAAAAGCCAGCCGACGGGCCGCAGAACGGCCGCTCGACCGGCTGACGGCCGCGAGCCGCCTCGAGTGTCCAGGGGGCTGATGCAATCCGGCGTCTTGGGCGTTTCATCGAGCACGCTGACAGCATCACCGCAACCGGCCCGTTCGTCCAGTACCCGATAGTGCAGCCGTCGTGCGAGTGGTATATTCCGCCCAACGCTCCCTTGACGACGACGCGAAAGGAGGCGACATGAACAAGCAACACGTGTGGACGGTGGTTGGCCTAGTTGTGGCGGCCACGGGCATCGGCGGATCGCTCGCGCGGGCGGCCGGTCCGGCATCCGCCCCGGCCACGCGGCCCGAGTTCGAACCGCCGACGATCCAATCCTGCTGGGACGACCTTCTGGCCGGCGTGCAAAGCAAGGAAGACTGGCCTCGCCGTCGCGAGGAAATCCGCCGCCAATTCCTGGAACTCCTCCGCGACCAGTACAAGCCGACCAAGCCCCCTCTGGACCTGACCGTACATGAGACCGTCGACGTCGAGGGCATCTACATCCGCAAGCTCATCAGCTACAACGTGGAAGCCGACGAACGAGCCCACGCCTACCTGGCCATTCCCCATGGGCTGCAGGCTCCGGCCCCGGCCATCGTCCATCTCCACGGAACTTACGCCCAGGGAAAGCGTCAAAGCGCAGGCCTGGAGGACAACCCCGAGAAGGCGTTTCTCGATCAGTTTGCCCGGCGAGGCTATATCGTGATTGCCCCCGACCACTTCGTGGCCGGCCATCGCATCCCACCGGAGGGTCCATACGAAACCGCCCGCTTCTACCGCAAGCACCCGAACTGGACGGCGGTAGGCAAGTTCACATACGAGCACTCCATCGCCATCGACGTGCTGCAATCGCTTTCCGAGGTCGATCCGGAGCGGATCGGTGCGCTGGGCCACTCGCTGGGCGGCCAGGGTACGTTCTATCTGGCCGCGTACGACTCCCGCGTCAAGGCCGCCGTCTGCAACTGTGCCGCCCCCACGTTCCGTCACAACCCCCGCGTCCTGGATTGGTCGCGCAATCGTTGGTACATATATTTCAAGCACTTACGGCCGGACCTGCTCGCCGGTCGGCTGCCTCCCATCGACACCCACCATGTCATCGCCCTGATCGCCCCCCGGCCGTTCCTGGAGATATCCGCCCTGAATGACGGGAATTGGAAGACCCAGCAACAGCGGGTCCTCATGAACATGAAATTGCTCGAGCTCTACCAACTCCTGGGCGTCCCTCAGAACTACGCGTTCTATGTGCACGGGAAGGGGCACGCCGTGCCGCACGATTCGCGACAACTCATCGCTGCCTGGATGGACATTCATCTGAAGCCAACCGAGGCCACCCGCGTCAAGCTTCTGGAATTGGGCCCCTGAGAGCGTTACACTAAACGTCTGTGCCTGGCGCGCGCAACTTCTGAATTGCCCGGAACTGAAAGGTTCAAGTTGAGCGTGTGCGGAGGGACGACCACTACTGCGATTCAAGATGAGGGGGCTGTGCGATGCCGTCCCAGCAATGCGTTTACCTCATTGATGACGATCCAGCCATTCACGACGGTTTGGATGCGTTGTTCGGATCCGTCGGCCTCGATGTGCGAAGCTTCTCCTCGGCGCAGGAGTTCCTGGACTTTGCCCATCCCGGCCTCTGTGGCTGCATGATCATCGACTTGCGCATGCCCGGCATGAGCGGCCTGGAATTGCTGGCCACGCTGCGCGAGCGTCAGGTGGCCCTTCCCGCTATTCTGCTGACCGGCTACGCCGATGTGCCTACCGCCATCCGAGCCATGAAGGATGGAGCCTTCGATCTGATCGAAAAGCCGTTCAGCGGCCAGACACTCCTGGATTGCGTCTGGCGAGCGATCGAGTTTGATCGCCAGCGCCGGTATGAGCGCGACCAGACACACCTTCTGCGGGAACGCTTCAGCAAGCTCAGTCAGCGCGAGTGGCAGGTGCTCGATCTCGTCGTGGCAGGCTGCATCACCAAAGAGATCGCCGCCCGCCTGGATCTCAGCCCCAAGACGGTCGAGAACCATCGAGCTCGGATCATGGACAAGACCCGCGCCGGAGGCGTCGCGGATCTGGTCCGGATGTACTACACGGTCCGAGGCGACTTGAAGCCCCCCGTCGAGCCCCTGTCCCACCCGGCCTCCGTGGCCTGAGACGACTTCCGACTGCGCCGACGGCTTCCAATCGCCCTCACTCGTCTTCCGGCAGCGGCCGGCCGCGGGTCTCCGGCGCCCAGATGAGCACGACGAGTCCCAGCAGGTAGATTCCGCTGAGAATGACCATCCCCACGCGGAAGGGATTGGCGAACTCCAGCGCTCGCAAAGCGTCGCGGATGTTGTTGCCCAGCAGCATCACCGCCGCGGCGGAGAACCGAGCCACGTTGTACCCGAATGCCGTGCCCGTCGATCGCAGGCGAGTGGGAAAGATTTCGGGGAAGTAGATGACGAATCCGCCCATCACGCCGATCGTGAACAAGCCCACGATGGGCAGCATCGCATAGGCCTGCCACTTGCTCTGCAGCGTGAGGAACGTCACGCAGATTGACACGAATCCGCCGAGAAACGCGATGGCGAAACCGGTCCGCCGCCCCACGTGCGTGGCGAGGAACGTGAGCGTGAGGATCCCGAGAAAGCCCCCCACGTCCTGCAGGAGCGTGCCCACGCTCTTGACCCGGCTGAGCTCGGTCTTGGGCAGATCGCGCAACGCGTCGTTGATCAGCTCGGGCGAAAAGAAGCCCACGCCCCACACGCCGACAATGCCCGCGGTGGCCATGCCCACCGCCACGAGCGTGTGCGTGCGCCATCGCGGGTGACCAAACATGCTGCGGAGATCGCCTAACTGCCGCTCGATGTTTTCGCGGGCCAGCTTGCGGGCGGCTTGCCACTGAGCCGACTCCTTCAGCGTGAGAATCACGAACACGACCAGAAACGCGGGCAGCGCGCCGACGAAGAACAGCAGTCGCCAGCCGGCAATCCCACCCTCAACCCACTGCGAGAAGTACCGCTGCTCGGGCGCGAACAGCACCAGCGCGAGCAACGATCCGCTCATGTTGCCCAGCACGGACAGCGCGGAGAACAGCCCCAGGCACGTGGCCCGGGCGTGCTCGGGCAGCGTCTCGGCGATGAGTGTGGCTGCCGCCGCGAACGCCCCGCCGATGCCCCCGCCCATGAGAAAGCGATACAAGCAAAAACTCCAGCCAGTGTGGGCCAGGCCGGACAGCCCCGTGAACAGCGAGTAGACGAGAATCGAGATGCTGAGCGTCTTCACGCGCCCCCAGCGGTCGCCCATGATGCCGAAGAACAGGCCTCCGACCGCCCAGCCTACCATCGTGGAGGCCGTCGCGTAGGTGGCATAATCGACCACGTGGCCGTCGGTCTGCGGCAGGCCGAGCAACTCGGACAGCGCCGGCGTGCGGGCCAGCATGAAGATCCGCTGATCGGCACAATCGAATAGCCACGCCAGAGCACCGACGATGAACACCCACCAGTGATACTTGGTCAGACCTTGATACCACCGCAACGGCTGAGCCGGCGGGCTGACGACGGGACTCGTCTCGACGCTCATCATTCCTCCGCGAATCTGCGACGGTTGGGGACGCGCGGCCACAGCCTACCGCATTTCAGCCGGGATTGCCAAGCCATCCCGTCAACAGAACGAGCGACGATGTGTAGACGGATTCTGGAGATCCGTTCCGTCCTCGCCGGGCCGCGTCCCGCCTTCGCGTTGGCTCGTGCTGCAGAACACTCACCGCTTGATATTTGGTTTTTGTTAGGGTATACTGATCTGTGTGCTTTGAGGCAGTTCAGTGCCGCGAGCAGCTGCGAAACCGGCACTCGTGGGACGACCGGTAATTATTTTCTGGCTCATAGCTTATAGCCCATAGCTTAGAGCTTCTTTGTATGTTCCGGCTCATAGCTCATCGCTCAGCAACGGCTCCGGACGAATGCCGTCCGGAGGAATCGGCAATCGAGGACCTGGCCACCATCCGGGCCGGTTGGCCGGAGGAGGCGGGCCAAGGGTGCGTGGCGCTCGATCCGGCAGCGGTGCTGCGGGCCGGGCGGCGTAGCTTTGCCCTGCGGGTTCGCGGGCAGTCCATGATCGGGGCGGGCATTTACGACGGCGACGTGGTGGTGGGCGAGTTCACGCCCGAAGCCAAGCCGGGAGCGATCGTGGTCGCGCTGATCGACGGCGAGTCCACGCTCAAGCGCCTCGTCATGCAACACGGCCGGCCCTTCCTGACCTCCGAGAATCCCAACTATCCCGACTTGGTCCCCTTATCGGAACTGGTGATCCAGGGTGTGGTCCATACGCTCGTCCGGAGAGTGAGATGAGGAGTAACTGTCAGCTCTGGGCTATGAGCTGTGAGCTATGAGCCGGAATGAATTGGAGCCATTCGACATTCGGATTTCGGTATTCGGATTTCTTTCGTCATTCGGATTTCGTCATTCGTCCTTCTCGCCGGCTGACAGCTGATAGCTGAGAGCTGATAGCCGATAGCCTTTATGCGCTGCATCGTTCACTTCGACGCCGATGCCTTTTTCGCCTCCGTGGAGCAGGCGGCGGACCGTTCCTTGCGCGGCAAGCCGGTCGTGGTGGGCGGCCTGCATCGCGGGATCGTGGCGTCGGCCAGCTACGAGGCTCGCAAGTTCGGCATCTACACGCCCATGCCGGTGAGCCGGGCCCGCCGACTGTGTCCGAAGCTCATTGTCGTGCCCGTGCGGTTCGATCTCTACGAGCAGTTTTCGGCCAACATCTTCGGCCTGGCCGACGAAATCACTCCTGTCGTTGAAAAGCAGGGCGTGGACGAAGGCTACCTCGATCTCACCGGCACGCGGGCCTGCTTGAAGCGGGAGCCCGACGAAGTGGCCGAGAAGTTCCGCCGCGACGTGAAGGACTGGCTCAAAGTCACCATCTCACAGGGGCTGGCCCGCACGAAGCTGCTCAGTCAAATCGCCAGCAAGCTGAACAAGCCCGACCTCCTGACCATCATCCCGCCAGACGAAGAGCGCGAGCGGGCATTTCTGCATCCCCTGCCCGTCAAGTGGCTGCCCGGCATCGGCCCGACCACGGACAGGCTCATGCAATCGGCCGGGCTCACCCGCATCGGACAGGTGGCTCAGATGCCCTTGGATTGGCTGACCGAACTGGTGGGCTCGGGGGCGGCGCAGCTGCGCGATTTCGCCCGCAACATCGACGATCGGCCGGTGGTGACCGCTCGGCCCGAAGCGCTGTCCTACGGCCACCAGGAGACGTTCGGCGAAGATACCACCGACTTCGCCCTGATCGACGCCAAGCTGCGTCAGTTGACTGATGAGGCCATGAGCCGCGTCCGGGCCGACGGCAAACAGATTCGCACGGTCACGGTCAAGATCCGCTACACCGACATGGATGAGCATCAGGGGCAGATGAGCCTACCCGAGCCGACGGACGTGGAGATGCAGGTGTACCCGCTGGTCACGCAGATTCTCCGCCGCATCTGGGACCGCCGCGTCCGCATCCGCATGGTGCAGGTCAAGCTTTCGAACGTATACAGCGGGTTCAGCCAACTGGACCTGTTCGGCGTCCGACAGCGCCAGCGCGATCTGGCCATCGCCTGCGAGAACATCCGCCACCGCTTCGGGAACAAGGCCCTCATGCGAGCCCACGATTGGATGTTGAAAAAAGCTGTAAGCTGTGAGCCGTGAACTATGAGCCAGAATGGAATTGGGCATTCGTCATCATTTTCGCCGGCTGACAGCTGATAGCTTTTTCATGTATCTCTCCCTCCACAACCGTTCCTGTTATTCCTTCGGCAGCGCGTTGTCGCGGCCGGAGGATCTGGTCGCATTCGCCCGGCGGCACCGCATGCCCGCAGTGGCTCTGACCGACCTGGACGGCATGTATGCCGCCATTCACTTCTACCAAGCCTGCAAGAAAGCGGACGTCAAGCCCATCATCGGGACGGAGTTCGAACTGGCCGAGGGAAACTCCGTCACACTGCTGGCGCGGGGAATCCGGGGGTACGGCAATTTGTGCCGATTGGTGTCGCTGCGTCAGTTGCGGGAAGAACCCCTCTCGATCCGAGATTTGAGCGAATACGCACAAGACGTGGTGTGCTTGATGGGCGGAGAAAAGCAGGCCGGCGACACGGCCATGCCCGCCTCGGCAGCCCCGCCTCGACGCGGCGACACACGTACCAGTCCTTTCGACGCTTTGCGTGCATTGCGCGAGGTGTTCGGCCGGAACCTCTATGTAGAACTATCCATTCACGATGCTGAGGGTACTGCGCAAGCCAGGCGGCTGGCCATGCTGGCGGACGAGCAGGGCGTGCCGGTCGTGGCCACGTGCGCGTCGCGGTGCATCCATCGTGAGGAGGGCCTGCTCCTGCGGGCGCTGCAGTCGATCGGCACGCTCACGCTCTTGGACCAGCCCCACTCGGACAAGCCCCCCGGCACGTGGCACTTCCGGACGCCGGCCGAAATGCAAAAGCTCTTCGGCCGCCGGCCCGACGCCCTGCGCAACACGCGGGTCATCGCCGAGCAGTGCAGCTTCGAGATCGACCTGGACCGCAACCGCTTCCCGGCCTCCTCGGCCCCGCCGGGCAAAACCGCCATGCAGCACTTGCGTGACCTCTGCGTGGCCGGCTGCAAGTGGCGATACGTCGATACACTTCCGCCCAAAGGCATGGGCGGCAAACGGCCCACGCTGGCCGAAGCTCTGGCCCGGCTCGAGCGTGAGCTGGCCATCATCGAGCAGGTACACTACGCCGAGTACTTCCTCGTTTTTCACGAGATCGTCCAGTACTGTCGCAGTCGGGGCATCGCGACGCTGGCTCGCGGATCGGCCGCCGATTCGCTTGTCTGCTACGTCCTGGGCGTCAGTCACGCCTGCCCCTTCCGCTTCGACCTGCCGTTCGACCGGTTCCTCAATCCCGAGCGGGCCAAGTTCAGCAAGATGGCCGACATCGACCTCGACCTGCCGTGGGATCGGCGAGACGAGGTCATCCGCTGGGTGTTCGAACGCTGGGGCAGCGATCGCGTGGCCATGATCGGTCTGCCCAACACGTATCACGCCCGGGCCGCGGTGGCCGAGCTGGGCAAGATCTTCGGCCTGCCCGCCCACGAGGTGCACAAGGCGACCAAACTCCTGCCTCGCACGGCCGCGACCCATATCGAGCAAGCCATTCGCCGTTCGCCCGAGGCCCGCGAGTTCCCCGTTCGCGAAGAGCCCTACCGCACGATCCTGCAACTCGCCCGCTCATTGGAGGGCATCCCCCACCATTGGGCCATGCACCCGTGCGGTGCCGTCGTCTCGCCCGAACCGCTGACCGACCTCGTGCCCGTGCAGCGCTCGCCCAAGGGCTATCTGGTGAGCCAGTACGACATGGACGCCATCGAGGCCATGGGTTTCATCAAGATCGATCTGCTGGGTCAGGCGGGCCTGTCGGTGTTGCGCGACACGGTGAACGAAATCCGCCTGACCGAAGGGCACGAGATCGATCTGCACCACGACATCGACTACGCCGATCGGCGGACGTGGAACCTGATCGCCACCGGCGGGGCTCGCGGCGTGCATCACATCGAATCGCCCGCGATGACCAGCCTGCTGCGCCAGTGCAACTGTCGCGACATCGACTGCCTGACCGCCATTGTGGCGATCATTCGGCCCGGAGCCGCCAACCAGGGCAAGAAAGACTTGTTTGCCCGCCGCTATCAGGGCTTCGAGTCGCCGCAGTACGCGCATCCGTCGCTCGTGCCGGTGCTGGAAAAGACGTACGGGCTGATGGTGTTCGAAGAGCACATCCTGCAGATCGCCACCGACTTTGCCGGCATGAACCTGGGCCGGGCCGACGTGCTGCGGCGGGCGCTCAACAAGGAGAATCGAGCGCTCATCGCCGAGATGAAAGGCGAGTTCTGGCGATGCGCTCGCGGCCTGGGCCGAGCCGACGCCGAGATCGCTTCGGTGTGGGCCCAGCTCGAAGGCTTCTGCGGCTTCATGTTCAACAAGGCCCACTCGGCCGAGTATGCGGTCGAGGCCTTTCAAGGCGCCTGGCTCAAGGAGCGCTGGCCGGCTCACTATCTGGCGGCCATCCTTTCCAACTATCGCGGGTTCTATTCCAACTCGCCTACATTGCCGCAGATTCTCTACGTGATGGAAGCTCTGCGTCTCGGCATCGGCATGCTCCCGCCCTGCGTGAATCGCAGTGGGCCGAAGTTCCGCGTGGAGAAGGAACGACGCGGCGAAGAAGAGAATCGGCGCATGATCCGCGTGCCCATCATGCATATCAAGGGCATCTCGCAGGAGTTCGTGATGCGCTATCAATCCGAGCGGGATAAGGGCGTTTTCGAAGATCTGACCGATTTCCTCGAACGCTGTCGCCCCGGTGAAGCGGAAGCCATCTCGCTCCTGGACAGCGGCGCATTGGACTGCTTCGGCCTGCCTCGTCCCTTGGTGTTCTGGCAGATCCGCCGTTATCTGCACACGACCGGACGGGATGATGGTCCCAGCCTGTATGCACAAACACGACGCAGCGACGCGGAGACGCGGCGACACGGCGAATCCCACGCGAGTCGGCAAGCCCACTTATCCGCGAGCCAGGGTCCTGTCATGAAGGCACCGCCGGTTCCGCACAAAGAGCTTCCTCCCGTGGATCTCACCACTCCCGATGCATGGCAGATCGCACGACGGGAGATGGAACTGCTGGGCTTCCCTATCACCATCGATGCCTTGACGTTCCTGGGCCGCGACGAGCACGATCGCCCCATCGACTGGTCGCGCTATGTGCCGATCAACGAGCTGGACCGCTACCATGGGCAGCGAGTGACCGTTTGCGGCATCATGGTCGCCGACCGCATCAACCTGACCACGGGGGGTGACCTGATGAAGTTCGTGTCCCTGGCCGATCGAACGGGTGCAGTCGAGGCGTTTCTGTTTCCCGACACCTACCGTCGCTTCGGCCATCTGACCGTGGCGAACCCCATCCTGGCTGCCAGCGGCGTGGTCGAACCCTTCGAAAACCGCAACGGCTGCAATCTCCGCATCGACCACCTCGCCCCACCCACGCATGCAGTCAAAACCGAGAGGGAAGCACACGGCGGTTGAAACCGAGAGGGGTGCAAATTGCGGTTGAAATGAGTCCGCCGGGACAAGCCCGACAGCTCGCAGAGGGCTCGCGGCTTGCTCGCCGTTTGCCTCTGGCATCGCTTGCCACTATCTTGGACCAATTCACAACTTTGTCCGCTTCGACGACAAGGAGGAGCAAGATGCCGCGGCCGCCCCAACTGGACCTCAGGCAAACCGAACGCGCCATTCGCGTCATCAAGGAATTCTTCCAAACCCACCTGGCCGAGGCCCTCAATCTGCTCCGCGTCAGCGCTCCCCTATTCGTTCCGGCCGACACGGGCCTGAACGACAACCTCAACGGCGTTGAGTTGCCGGTCTCGTTCGCGATCAAAGGCCTGGGCGGCATGCGGGCGGAAATCGTGCAGTCCCTGGCCAAGTGGAAGCGCATGGCCCTGGCCGACTACGGCTTCGCCCCCGGTGAAGGGCTCTACACCGACATGAACGCCATCCGTCCCGACGAAGTCCTCGACGCCATCCACTCGATCTACGTCGATCAGTGGGACTGGGAACGGGTCATGGCACCGGACGAGCGTAACCTCGACTTCCTCTGCGACATCGTCGAGCGGATCTACGGCGTGATCCGTCAGACCGAGCAGCACGTCGCGGACCGGTACGGCTTCGACCCCATCCTGCCGGAGGCCATTCAGTTCGTGCACACGGTGGAACTGGCCGAGCGATACCCCGATCTGTCCCCCCGCGAACGCGAGGACGCCATCGCCCGTGAGTGCGGCGCCGTGTTCATCATCGGGATCGGAGCCGACCTGCCCGACGGCAAGCCTCACGATGGCCGCGCTCCCGACTACGACGATTGGACCACGCCAACGCCGCGCGGCCCGGGCCTCAACGGGGACATCTTCGTGTGGAACCCCGTGCTCGGCCGATCGTTTGAGCTGTCCTCCATGGGCATCCGCGTCAATGCCGAAAGCCTTAAACGACAACTCGCCATCCGGGCAGCCGAGAATCGCCTCGAACTCCCGTTTCACCGCCGGCTGCTGGCGGGCGAGCTGCCGCAGACCATCGGCGGAGGACTCGGCCAGTCGCGTCTGTGCATGTTCTTCCTCCGCAAGCGTCACATTGGCGAAGTCCAGTGCAGTATCTGGCCCGAGGAGATGAAGGCCCAGCTCAGCCGAGAAGGAATCTGCCTGCTCTGATGCTCATCTTGGCATCTCGCCGGTAACGAGCGGCCCATCCGGTGTCGCCCATGACGTATTGCCGCATCGCGCCGCAGCTGCGAACACCCTACTGCCGCACCCAGCCACTGCGCTGGCCGCGAACCGACCCATATAATGGTGTCTTATGGCATTGAGGCTCCCACCGGAGAACGCTGGAATGTCCAACGGGTACCATTCCGAGCACAACCTCGCTTCGCCCGGACAGGCCGGCGAGTGTGACTCGTCAAGCAGCCCTGAAGAGCAATTGCGCAAGTCGGAGGAGCGATTTCTCACGCTCGTGTCCAACATCCCGGGAGCGGTGTTCCGGACGGCCAACGACTCGAACTACACGCTGGCCTACATCAGCGACGGCATCAAGGCAATCACCGGCTACTCGGCGGAAGAATTGATGCGACTGCGGGCGTATTCGGCTATCATCCATCCCGACGATCGCGATCACGTGCGCCGGACCATCGATGGCCAAATCGCCCGCCAACGCTCCTACGCGGTCGAGTACCGGATCATCGATCGTCAAGGTCGGGCCCGGTGGATCTATGAGCAGGGCCAGGCGGTTCCGACCGACGACGGGCGAGACTCACACCTGGACGGCGTGATCGTCGACATCCATCGACTGAAAGAGACCGAGCGGGAACTGCGGGAAAGCGAGGAACGGTTTCGGACCGCCTTCCAGATGAGTCCCGTCTGTCAGATCATCACCAAGCTTGACGGCACCTACGTGGATGTAAACGACGGGTTCACGGTGCTCACCGGCTATTCGCGCGAGGAAGCGGTCGGGGGCAAGGCCACCACGCAAGACATCTGGGCGGACCCGGACCGCCGTCGCTCGTTCAGCGAGGAACTCGAACAGCGAGGTCAGCTCTCCAACTGGGAGATCGCCATTCGCCGAAAGGACGGAACCATCCGTTCGGTGCTGGTCTCGGCTCGGATCATCCGGTTGCACGGCGAACCGCGCATCCTCACGGCCGCCCGGGACGTGACCGAATGGCGGGAGGCCCAGGAAGCGCTGCGTGAGAGTGAGCAACGGTTCCGCGGCCTGTTCGAATCGATGAGTGACGGCGTCATCCTTTGCCGGATGATCTACGACGAGACCGGTCGGGCCATCAACTATACCCCCATCAACATGAATCCGGCAGCCGAGCGGATGTTCAACCTCGATTGCAGGGCCGCCGTCGGCCAGCCCGTCACCGCGCTGCTCCAGGTAGCCGAGCCACCCTACCTGGATCAGCTTGCCCCCGTCGCCGAGACCGGCGAACCGGCGTTCTTCACCGCCAGTTCGACCAACCTGAACCGTACGTTCCGAGTGACCGCATTCTGTCCGGCCCGCGGCCAGTTCGCCGCGTTGCTGGAAGACATCACCGACCAGGTTCGAGCCGAGGCCGAAAAGGCCCGCCTGCAAGAGCAGTTACACCAGGCACAGAAGATGGAAGCCGTCGGCCAACTCGCCGGCGGTATGGCCCACGACTTCAACAATCTGCTCACCATCGTGCTGGGGCATCTGCAACTGGCCCAGTCCATGATCGAGCCCGACCATCCGGCCCAGGAAGCGTTGGCCGCCATCGAGCGGGCAGCTGCCCAAGGCGCCGAAGCCACGCGATCGCTCCTGACGTTCAGCCGCAAGTACCAGGGCCGGATGAAGCCGGTGGACTTGGCCGAACTCGTTCGCCAGACCACCGCCCTACTCGACCGGATGCTGCCCAACTCCATCGAGCTGCGCCTCGAACCGTTCGCCACTGAACCCGTCTGGGTCCAGGCTGATGCCACGCAGATGCAGCAGGTCCTGATCAATCTGGCCCTCAATGCCCGCGACGCCATGCCCGAAGGCGGACTCCTGCAGATTTCCCTCACTCCAGACGACTCCTCGCCCGGCAACGGTGAGCCCGGACATCATTTCGCCCGCCTCACCGTCCGCGATAGCGGCAGCGGCATGCCGCCCGACATCGCCACCCGCGTGTTCGAGCCGTTCTTCACCACCAAGCCTCGCGGCCAAGGCACTGGCCTGGGTCTGGCCATCGTTCATGGCATCGTTCAGTGCCACGGCGGGCGGATCGACCTAACCTCGACGCCCGGCACGGGGACGACGCTCACCATTCAGCTGCCCCGGACCGAACCTCCGGCCGCCAGCAATCCGCACCATCCGCAGTCCGAAACGCCCGGCCACAATCTGCGCGGAACGGTCCTCCTGGCGGAAGACAACGAGGCGATCCGGCGTCTGATCTGCCGCAGCCTCGAAGGCGAAGGCATGACGGTTCTAGAAACGGGTGACGGCGCCAGCCTTCTGGACCTCTATCAGCAACACGCTCAGCGAATCGGACTGCTGATTCTCGACATCGACTTGCCTCGCATGAGCGGGCTGGCCTGTTTGCGCAAGATCCGCGAGGCGGGAGGATCGACACCGGCTCTCATCATCACCGGCTCGGCAGCGACCGAACTCGATCAACAAACGTTCAGCGCCACCCATCTCCTGCGCAAGCCTTTCCGAGTCCCCGAACTCCATGCGGCCATCGCTCAGATCCTGTCCGGAGCCCCGCATTGATCGCTCCGGCGTCATCGCGCGTCGGACATTGGATCGCGCATGGACTGGAACACCCGATGCGCAATTCATCAGCCAGCCGATATTCTTGAACCACGAATTCGCGTTCAATATACTCCCATTTTTTTCAAAACGTCACTCGCGAGCCTTCGCGAGTGTTTGCGCCACGAGCAAGGATTGGAGTAGTACAGCCATGAAGGTGGAAGTTCGTCCCAGCCCGATCCACGGCAAGGGGGTGTTTGCAACCGAGACGATTCGACGCGGCGAGCGTATCGGCCGCTACGTGGGGTATCGCACAAAGCGCGACGGACGGTACGTCCTGTGGGTCACCAACAAAAAAGGAGAATGGCAGGGCTATCGCGGCTACGGCCGCCTGCGCTTCCTCAATCACCGTAGCACACCCAACGCCGAGTTCCGCGGCATCGACTTGTACGCCATCCGCACCATCCGTGCGGGCGAGGAAATCACGTTCCATTACGGCGAAGAGTGGGAAGACGTCGCCTGACGCATCGAACGGACAACCGAACCAGGACAACGCGGCGGGTTCCGTTACGGGCTCCGCCACGGTAACCTGTGCGGATGCGCTTGCGTTCATTGGGCAAGACCGGTTTGCGTGTGTCGGCTGTCGGTTTAGGCGGCCACTGGCGGACGCCTGACGGCCGACGGTACTACGACCGATTTGACGGCGACAAGGTTCCGGCCGACGTGGTCCGCAATCGGGCGGACGTGGTGGCCGCATGTCTGGATGCCGGCATCAACGTCATCGACATCACCACCGCCGCCGAGGCCTTGGCCTACGGCCGCGTGCTGGCCGCTTGCCGTGATCGCTTCATCATCGGCGCCGACGATTACCAGTGGAGCGCCCGTAACCGTGAGTGCTGCAACGCCCAGGCCCTGATCGCCAACGTGGAGCGCTGCCTGGCGCGGTTGCGGACTGACTACCTGGATATCTGGCGCGTCACCGCCGAGGTGCATGGCCGTAACACGCCGGCCGACGTCGAGGCCATTCTGGAAGCCGCCGATCGCTTGAGAAGCGCGGGCAAGATTCGGTTCCTGGGCGTCTCGTCGCACCATCCCGGCTGGATCCGCCAGACCATCGAGCGATACCCGGCATTCCAAATCGCCCTGGTTCCGTTCACGCCGCTGAGTGGCCGGCCCTCGACGGTATCTTCGGACGTCGTGCAGACCATCGCCGCCAGCGGTACGGGGCTCATGACCATCAAACCGTTCGCGGGCGGGATGCTCTTTCGGAACCCGGCGGGTGAGCCGGCCCCTCCTCGATCCGCGGATCGAAGAGAATCAGAGCGTCCGACGCAGGAGCTCGCGCGGCTTGCCTTGAGGTACATCCTCGAGTGCTGTCCGCAGATCGCGTGCGTGCTGGCCGGCATGACCACCGTCGAGGAAGTGGCGACCGCCGCCGGCATCCTTTCCGCCCCGCCGCTCGACGAAGAGGAGCGCAGCTACATCGAGCGGATCGCGCGGCATCGGCTGAGCACGCTGCCCCCGGAATATGCCTGGCTGGAACAGTGGCACTGAGGGCGACAGTTCGCGGATTGAACGCTCGGTTAATCTTGTCATCCCGTGATCTGTGGACCATACTCCTCGGCAGTGGAGCTGATACCGCGGAGCGTTGTTGCTTGAGTAGCGCCCTCCGACGCGATGAAAGAAGAGGGGATCCACAGATCGCAGGCCTCGTGGTTCCAGCTGGCCAAAGATCACGTAAGGGGAGTGACACGATGAAGCTGAATAGCGTCCGATTCATGGCGATCGCCACCGTTTCGCTGCTGGCCCTGGGCTGCTCGCAATCCACGCCGCGGGTAGGCGGCGGTCAGGAGCAACTCACACAAGACCGGTGGACGCCGCTGTTCAACGGCCGCGACCTGACGGGCTGGGAACCGGTGGGCAACGCCTCCTGGACCGTCGAGGACGGCCTGCTCGTCGGCCGGCAGGGCGAGAACTTCGCCCACGGCGACCTGCTGACCACCGACACCTACTCCGACTTCGTGCTCCTGGTCACCTATCGCGTCGTGTGGCCGGCCAACACCGGCGTGTGGTTCCGCTATCAGGATCCCGGCAAGGCCTACCAGGCGGATATCCTCGAGTATCCCAACCCCATCGCTTACTCGGGCACGCTCTACTGCCCGGGCAAGATGTTTCTCGCCATCAACTCTGATCGCAGCCTCGTGGACCGCGACGGCTGGAACACACTGAAGGTTCAGGCTCGCGGCGATCATCTGCAGATCTGGTTGAACGACCATCTGGTGGCCGACGTTCACGACAGCACCAGCGACCGCGGCCGCATCGGCTTCCAGGTCCACCAGGGCGAGGAGTTCGGCCCCATGCAGATCATCGTCCGCGAAGCCCGGATCAAGCTGCCGGACTGAGCGGAACCGGGCAGGTATTCTTGTGGTCCAGGCATCTTGCCTGCACTGTGCACGCGGGAAGCGTGCACCACAATGCACGATGCCCGTCCCCCGGCGCTCGATTTGACGGCTCGGCGAGAGTACCATACGGGTGTGAGTCAGAGTCCTGCGATCGGCGTCGCCGAACGTCTGATCGGCGACCCCAAGTTCCGGGCCCTGGCGGCTCGGATCCGCAAGATGACCCCCGTCGCTCATGTGCCGGGCGGGCAGGCGCCTGCGCGCACGACGGACGTCAACGGCGAAAACCTCGTCATCGCCGATGGGCTGTGGGGGTCGTTCGCCCCGATCCTGGCCGGGACACTCGCCCGGGAACTCCAGCGTCCGCTCCTGTACATCACCGCCCACCTCGACCAGGCTGACATCGCCCGCGACGACCTGGAGCTGTTTACCGGAACCACGCCCGAGTTGCTCAGTGCCTTCGAGACGGTCACCGGCGAGGGAGCGGCCAGCGACGAGATCGCCGCCGAACGCATCCGCCTGTGCGCCATGCTCCAGCGCGTGCGGGAAGGCAACGGCTCGAACGGCGCGTCGAAGCCGACCGAGCGAGGTCCGCTGTTCATCGTCGCTCCGGTGCAGGCGCTCATGCAGGCCGTGCCCTCGCCCGAAGCGTTGGCTGCCAGCCTGCTCAGCCTCGCCGTCGGCCAGCGGCACGACCTGCGGCAACTGGCCGACTGGCTCGTCCGGCACGGATACACCCGCCTCGACCAGGTCGAGTCGCCCGGTGACTTCGCCCTCCGCGGCGACATTCTGGACATTTTTCCCCCAGCGGAAACCGACCCTTACCGCATCGACTTCTTCGATGACGTCATCGAGGCCATCCGCCGCTTCGATGTCAGCACGCAGCGTTCGAGCGAGGCGTTCGAGGCCGTGCAGATCGCCGCGGTCTCTTTCGGAGACGACGCCCGACCCAAGTCCGGTCGTTTCCGGCCGGACGCCGGCGAGATCGTCAGCTTCCTCTCCTATCTTCCTCCCGACACCATCGTCGCGTTCGATGAACCGGTGGAAGCGCAGGAGATCGGGCGAACGTTCTGGACCCGGCTCAATCAACCGCGCGGCATGATGCCGGTGGAGAATCTCTTCCGCCGGGCCAATAGCTTCGCGCAGCTGCATCTGTTCGGCCTGCCGGGCGGCGCTGACGGCGAACGTTTCAGCTTCGGCGTGCAAAGTCTCGCCCGCTTCGAGACCAAAACGTCCGAGGCCCTTCGCGAACTGGCCACCCTCGCGCGAGAGCGTGACGTCCTGCTGTACTGCGACAGCGAACCCGAGCGTCAACGTTTCGTCGAGCTGTGGGGTCAGACGATCGGCGACCTACCCAAGCGGCTGCATCTGACCATCGGCATGATGCATCGCGGATTCGACTGGCCCGAAGGCCGCCTTGCCGTGGTCGGTCATCACGAGATCTTCCACCGCTACCAACAGCGGCGCAAGATCCGCAAGAGCCACGCCGCCCGCCCCATCGAGAGCTGGCTCGACCTGCACGAAGGCGATTTCGTCGTGCACGTTGTGCACGGGATCGGCCGGTTCCTCGGCATGAAGACCATCCGCAAGGATTCCGGCAAGACCGAGGAATTCCTCACGCTGCAGTTCGCCGACGATGCTCGTGTTCACGTGCCGGTGGACCAGATCGACCTCGTGCAGAAGTACATCGGGGCCGGCGGCGTGGCCCCGCAACTGAGCAAGCTCGGCGGCACGCGGTGGAGCAAGACCAAACAGCGGGTGGAAGAGTCGGTGAGCGATCTGGCCGCCGAACTTCTGCGCATCCAGGCCGCCCGCGCGAGTCAGGACGGTATCGCCTATCCCGACGACACCATCTGGCAGCGCGAGTTCGAAGGTGCCTTCATCTACAGCGAGACCGAGGACCAGTTGACCGCTCTGGACGAGATCAAGCGCGACATGCGGCGGCGCACGCCCATGGATCGACTGCTGTGCGGCGACGTGGGCTACGGCAAGACCGAGTTGGCAATACGGGCTGCGTTCAAGGCCGTCGAGTACGGCAAGCAGGTTGCCGTGCTCGTGCCCACCACCGTGCTCGCCGAGCAGCACGAGCGGACGTTCCGCGAACGCATGGCCGCCTTCCCCTTCGTCATCGAGAGCCTTTCGCGATTCAAAACCGCCAAGCAGGCCCGGGAAACGGTCGAGCGCGTCCGCCGCGGGCAGGTGGACATCATCATCGGGACACACCGGCTGCTCAGCAAGGATGTGGCATTCAAGGACCTGGGGCTGCTGATCATCGACGAGGAACAGCGCTTCGGCGTCGAGCACAAGGAGCGGCTCAAACGCTTCCGCGAGACCGTGGACGTGCTCACCATGAGCGCCACGCCCATCCCGCGGACGCTGCACATGTCGTTGCTGGGCATTCGCGACATCTCGTCGCTGGCCACGCCGCCCATGGACCGCCGGGCCATCGTGACCCGCGTGACCCGCTGGGACGACCGCCTCATCCGCGAAGCCATCATCCGCGAGATGGGCCGCGACGGGCAGGTCTACTTCGTGCACAACTTCGTGCACGACATCGCGAGCTTCGCTGACAAAATCCAGCGTCTGGTGCCCGAGGCCCGCATCATCATCGGCCACGGCCAGATGCGCGAACACGAGTTGGAAAAGGTGATGGTCAAGTTCATCCGGCACGAAGCGGATGTGCTGGTCTGCACGACCATCATCGAGTCGGGTCTGGACATCCCCAACTGCAACACGATCCTGATCGACCGGGCGGATCGCTTCGGGCTGTCCGAGCTGCATCAGCTTCGCGGCCGCGTGGGGCGCTACAAGCACCGGGCGTACTGTTACCTGCTGCTGTCGCAGGACAAGCCCATCACGCCCACCGCGGCCAAGCGGCTCAAGGCCATCGAGGAATATTCCGATCTCGGCGCCGGCTTCCGCATCGCCATGCGCGATCTGGAGATCCGCGGGGCGGGCAACATTCTCGGGCCCGAGCAGAGCGGCCACATCGCGGCCGTCGGCTACGAGTTGTACTGCCAACTGCTCGACCAGGCCGTGCGGCGACTCAAGCAGGAGCCGGTCGAGGAGTTCCGGCCCGTGCACCTGGAACTCGATGTCCAGGCCCACATTCCCCGCAGCTACATCGAGTCCGACCGCCAGCGAATGGAAATCTATCGACGGCTGGTGCGCTGCCGCTCAGTGCAGGAGCTCGAACAACTGGCCAACGATCTCAAGGATGCGTTCGGCCCCTATCCGCCGCCTGTGCAGATGCTCCTGGACCTTGCCGAGATTCGCGTTCTGGCGCAGGCGTGGAAGATCCGCACCATCAACCCCAAACCGCCGGACTTGATCTTCACGGTGGACGAACTGGCCCTGGTCGAGCCCATGTTCGCCCGCAGCCCGGGCTCGGCCCGCATGGCCGATCCGCACACCATCCACCTGCGGCTCAGCAACGCCTACTTCGAGCCGGCCACGCTGGTGCCCGTGCTTCGCCGCATGTTGCAGCCCATACCGGCGGCATCTAAAATCGCCGCCGTGTAATTCCTGGTCGCCTGGGGAACGACGCCCATGATTTTCCGTTCAGCCGCCATCCCGAAGAAGTGTTTCGCTTGGATCGCGGCCTCGTGCCTGCTGGGAGCTGTCGCCTGCGATCAGCCGAAGACCGGTCCCCGGCGCGCCGATCACGCCGCCGCCCACTCCGAGCGATATCATCCCGATACCCACTCTCGCACGCCGGCCCGCCGCGAGGTTGAACCTTCGGCGAGCAGCCAGCCTACGCCGACGTCCGGCCCCGGTCCGGTCGGCAGCCCGGTGCTCTTCGTCAACGGGGATACCGTCACCGTACCCGAGATCCTCGAGCCCATCCTGGCGGAACTGGAGAAAGACGCCAAGCAGTTGCCCCCCCAGCTCTACTACTCCAACCTGCGCCGGACCATCCGCCGCCAGATCGATCTGCACGTCAGTACGCTGCTGATTTATCAGGAAGCCGCGAATCACTATCCCGAAAAGGCGGTTGAAGCGTTCGACAAGGAAGCCGACCGGCGGATCAAGGAAATCGTGACCGACCGGTTCCAGGGTGTCTACGCCCGATACGAGGCGTACCTCAAAGCCCTCGAACTGACGCGAGACGACGTGAAGAACCGGATCAAGCGACAAGTTATGGTCACGCAATATATGCGGGACAAGTACAAGCCCCTCTTGCGTGAGCCGCCTCGCCGCGAACTGTTCGAATACTATCAACATCACCTGGACGAGTTCACTACGCCCGAGCGGGCCGAATTGAATCTCATCGAGATCCCCGTCGATAGCATGCTCGGCAAGCCGCGAGAAACCGCGACGAAGGCCGAGATCGACGCCGCTCGCGCCCGGGCGGTCGCCCGCATCCGCCGAGCCCGCGAGGAGCTGGACAGCGGCGTGGAGTTCCCGGCGGTGGCCCGCGCCTACAGCAAGGGCGTCAAGGCCGCTCAGGGCGGAGCCTGGGGTGAGATCAGCCCGGGCACACTCCAGGGCCGTTGGGCCAAGGCCGCTGAAGTCCTCTTTACGCTGCCCGAAAACGGGACAAGTGACGTTATCGAAACGGAAGAAGCCGTCTTCCTGGTCCGTTGCGGCAAGCGGACGCCTCGCCAGCAGATCTCGTTCGAGGACGCCCAGCCTAAGATCATCGAGCGAGTCAAGGACGAGCAGTTCAACAAGCTCAGCCAGGAGCACATCGACTCGCTGGTGAAAAAGGCGACGGTTCGGCCCGTCGCGGAGTTCGTCGAGGCGGTCGTAGCTGCCGCCCCTCGACCCGCCCCGCCGCCGCTAACAACTTCCGACCCAGCCGAACAGGCCGAGAAGTGACCTTCCACCTGTCCGTTCTCGTGCGGGGGCTTGGCCGATCCGATCCGGTTGTCCGGCGAGCGGTGCCAACTTTATACTGGTAGATGCCTATACTTGGTTCATGCCCGGAGGGCTTGGTGCGCCCGTCCTGTCAAATCGGGCGAGAAACCCCTGACTTCGCGAAAAACCGGACTCACTGTTTGCCTGGGAGGATTCTGCATGTCGCATTACGGAGACTCGCTGGATCGCCGTCAGTTTTTGAAGACGACCGCCGCCGGCATCGGCGCGATGGCAGCCGCAGCCCATGCCGCCGACCCGGCGCCATCGTCCGAAAAGCCCAAGGTCGATCCCAAGGACCTCATCTGGCGGAGTAAGTCCCCGGACATGAGCTACGTTCGGCTGGGCCGGACCAACTTCATGGTCAGCCGGATCGTGTCGGGTCTGGGCGGCAAGGCCGGCAACCAGACCAACATCTGGCCTCGCGAGCTGGCCCGCGGCATCAACTACTTCGACACCGCCCGGGGTTACGGCAACTCCGAAGTCAACATGAAGGAGTTCCTCAAGGAGTATCGCAAGGACCTGTGGGTCACCAGCAAGGCCAGCAACATCGCCGGCTACGCGAAGATCGATGACGAGGTCCGCAAGCTCTATGTGGCCGCGATGAAGGCCTACCTCGGCAGCCAGAAGTTCGACGAAGTGGCGGGCAAAGATAGCGAAAAAGGCGACCTTCTGCGCTATCACAACGCGGCCGTCGAAAAGGAGAAGGCCACCGGCGAAAAGCCCGATCTGCGAGCCGCCGGCAAACGCATGGCAGAAATGTATCTCCGCCAGCTCGACGAGTCGCTGACGCGTTTGGGCACCGACCACGTCGACGCCTATTTCATGCACGGCGTCGAGATCCCCTGGATCTTCGACTGCATCGAAGTCTGGGAGGCCTTCGAGAAAGCGAACAAGGCCGGCAAGGCCAAGCATTTCGGCTTCAGCACGCACACCCACCAGAAGGAGGTTCTGGCCGCTGCCGCTGCCGCCAACGAACGCGGACCGTGGAAGATCGATCTCATCATGCCCGGCGTCAATCCGGAAAGCTTCGTCCGGCTGCGGCCCGAGCTCGAGGCCCTCAAGAAGCAGGACGTCGGGATCGTGGCGATGAAGACCAAGGGCATCGTCAACCGCCCGGTCAACGTCGATGAAAAGAAGTTCAGCGATCTGATGGAGGCTCGCAAGTACAACGAGTGGGAACGAGCCAAGCTCTACATGCTCCATCTGACCGACGGCTTGATCGACGCCGCGATCATCGCCATCGAGAGCATGGAGGAACTGGACAAGGACGTGCCGCTGGCCACCGTGCACTTGTCCGCTTCAGCCCGCCGGCAGCTCGAGGCCATCGTCAAGCTGGAGACTGCCGGAGCGTGTCATCTGTGCGGCGACTGCACGACACACTGCCCCGAGCACATCGCGGTCACCGACATGATCCGCTACCACGCCTACCTGCATCAGTACAACGACCGTGACCTGGCCCGCGAACTATACCAGCAGGCGGGCTACGACCCGGCCCGGTTGTGCAACAGTTGCGGCAAGTGTGCGGACGTCTGCGGGTCGAAGGTGCCCATCGTGGAGCTGCTGCACGAGCTGTCGCACGATATGGCGTGAGAGGTGTGGGAACGTGGGAAGGTGGGAATGTGGGAACGTGAAACAGGGGTGAAAGACAGCCGGACACGGGCCCTTTCACACTTTGTCACTTTCTGACATTCTCACCGCTTACCAGTCCGCCACGGAGCCGTCGTCGTGGCGGTACTCGGGCGTGCGCCATCGACCGTCGTAGATCAGGCTTTCGAGTTTCGTCTCGTCGATCTCGATGCCCAGCCCCGGCCCCTGGGGCACGGGCAGGTGGCCGTCCTCCAGCTTGAACGGCTCCACCAGCAGGTCCTCGCCCAGCGTGACGAACTCCTGCACGAGGAAGTTGGGCAGGACCGCATCGACTTGCAGGCATGCCGCCAGCGCCACTGCGCTCAACGGGCAATGCGGTGCGACGGCCATGTAGTAGGTTTCGCCCATGGCCGCCACCTTGCGCGTCTCCAGGATGCCGCCCACGTGCGCCGGGTCGGGCTGTAGAATCGTCGCCGCCTGCTTTTCGATCACCTCGCGAAAGCCCCATCGGGTCATGAGCCGCTCACCGGTGGCGATCGGAACGGTCGTCGATCGCGCGATGGTCACCATGGCATCGACGTTCTCGGGCAGGCAGGGCTCTTCCAGGAACATGGGCCGGTACGGGGCCAGCGCTGCCGCGACCTGGATGGACATGGCCGGGCTGAGTCGACCGTGCGCATCCAGGGCGAAATCGACGTCGTCACCCGCCTCTTCGCGGAGGGCGGCCAGGATGGCCGTCAGCCGCTCCACCGTGGCGGGGGTGTCGATCACTTTGACCGGCCCGGGAATGGGCAGCTTGAAGGCGGTCAGCCCCTCCGCACGGCGCTGGCGGTACTGCTCCAGCACGGCATCCGGCGTGTTGCCGTGAATCTGGCCGTACATGCGAATGCGGTCGCGCACCGCCCCGCCCAGAAGCACGTGAACCGGCACGTTGAGCGACTTGCCGAGGATGTCCCACAGAGCATGCTCGACCCCGGAGATCGCACTACATAGCACGGGCCCGCCGCGATAGAACCCGGCGCGGTACATGCGCTGCCATAGATGCTCGATGCGGCGGGGATCCTCGCCCTCAATCATGGCCATGAGCTGATCGACGGCCGCGGCCACGGCGAGTGAGTTACCCTCCAGCGTGGCCTCGCCCCACCCGACCAGGCCGGTGTCCGTCTCGATCCGCACGAGCAGGAAGCGCGGCCGGACGTGGAGCAGTCGATAGTTCGCGATCCGCATGGGTCGGGCTTTCTCAGGAGTTGGTTCCGCCCGGATTGCCCCCGCCGCCGGGGTCTTCCGGAATGATGATGGGGAGCGGCGGCTCGTTATCAGTCCCGTTCTGTGGCGGAGCGAAGATCGAGCCCTCGCCGAACGGGTTCAGCAGCCCGACGTCGCCGTCCAGCCCGAGCGGGATGACGATGTTCAGGCTCAGCCAGCCGTAGTTGTCACACCCGCCGGCCAGGGCTGCCACGCTGACCAGAATCCACACGTACCATCGATGCCGGGTTGCTTTTTTCGACATGGCCATCCTCATTGTAAAGGATCGGCCAGACCCGGCGCAAGGCTTGAGGAAGCCCACGCGAAACAAAACCCGCGGCCACCACGTGACCGCGGGTTTGTCGCGTTCTTTCTCGTGTTTCCGGACCCACGTTCCCGAAACCGCGAGTTCCCATCCGACCACGACAGATCCCCGTCGCACCGGAGGAGTCCTCGTCGCACGCGACGGGGCTAAACCACGCGACGGAAGGGAACAAACAAGGGAACGTATTTTACGACGACAACCGCAACCGCGCCCGGGCGCTCGCCTCCACGCGGGTCCTTCTTCGGACACTTTCGTCGTCGATGGTGGGCATCATCCGCGCCCGCTCCAGGTCCGCCATGGCGGCGTCGCGATCGATGTCCGCGGGACGCATCGCCTTCTGGGTGAGGACGACCACCCGGTTATCGACCACCTGCGCGAAGCCCGCATCCACGAACCAGGACTGCTCGGTCTGGTCCGTGCGGAGCCGCAGCCGGCCCGCCCCCAACTGCACCACGAGAGGCGCCCGCTCGGGCAGGATGCCGATCTCGCCGTCATGGGCGGGGATGGCCACGAAGTCCGCCGGTCCCTCGAACACCTTCGACTCCGGCGTGATCAGACTGAACTGCAGTTGCTGTTGCTTGGCCATAGTACAGATCCAACTTCAACCACGGGTGCCCGTCCCGGCGGCGTCCGGCGGAACGATTCGGTTCGCAGGTCAGCTCTTGGCGAGCCGCTCGGCCTTGGCCGCGGCATCCTCCACCGTGCCCACGTACATGAACGCCTGCTCGGGCAGGTGGTCCCACTTGCCGGCCACGATCTCCTCGAAGCTGCGGATCGTGTCCTCCTTGCGGGTGTAGTTGCCGGGGAAGCCGGTGAACGGTTCGGCCACGAAGAACGGCTGGCTGAAGAACCGCTCGATCTTGCGGGCCCGGCTGACCAGCAGCTTGTCCTCTTCGCTCAGTTCGTCGACGCCCAGAATGGCGATGATGTCCTGCAGGTCGCGGTAACGCTGCAGAATTCGCTGCACTTCCCGGGCGATCTTGTAGTGCCGCTCGCCCACGTGCTGCGGATCGAGGGCCCGGCTCGACGAAGCCAGCGGGTCGATGGCCGGGTAGATTCCCTTTTCGCTGATTCCGCGCGACAACACGATGAACGCGTCGAGGTGGGTGAACGTCGTGGCCGGGGCCGGGTCGGTCAGGTCGTCGGCCGGCACGTAGACCGCCTGCACGCTGGTGACGGCCCCGTGACGCGTGGACGTGATCCGCTCCTGCAGCGCGCCCATCTCCGTGCCCAGCGTGGGCTGATAACCCACCGCCGACGGCATGCGGCCCAGCAGCGCCGACACTTCCGAGCCGGCCTGGCTGAACCGGAAGATGTTGTCCACGAACAGCATGGTGTCGGCTCCGGACTCGTCGCGGAACCACTCGGCCATCGTCAGTGCCGAAAGAGCGGCACGCAAGCGAGCCCCCGGCGGCTCGTTCATCTGGCCGAACACCATGGCCGTGTGGTCCATGACCTGCTTGACGTTGCCCTGGGCGTCCTTGAACGTGGCCTCCTGCATTTCCAGCCACAGGTCGTTGCCTTCGCGGGTCCGCTCGCCCACGCCGGCGAACACCGAATACCCCGAATGCTCGCGGGCGATGCGGGCAATCATCTCCTGGACGATAACCGTCTTGCCCAGGCCCGCCCCACCGAACAGACCGATCTTGCCACCGCGGACGAACGGGGCCAGCAGGTCCACGACCTTGATGCCCGTCTCCATCATCTCGGCCCGGGGCGTCAGGTCAGCGAACTCGGGCGGATCATGGTGAATGGGCCGGCGTTCCTTGGCATTGACCGGACCCCGCATGTCGATCGGATCGCCGACCAGGTTGAACACCCGACCCAGCGTTTCCATGCCCACCGGCACGCTCACCGGCGCCCCCGTATCCTCGATCTGCTGACCGCGGATCAGGCCGTCCGTGCTGCCCAAGGCCACGGCGCGCACTTTTCCGCCGCCCAGATGCGACGCCACCTCGCACCACAGCGTCTCCTTCTCGGAGTAGCCCAGCACCTTGCGCTCCACCTGGACCTTCAAGGCGTTGTACAGGGCGGGCAGGCGATTCTCGTCAAATTCCGCGTCGAGCGTCGATCCGATCACCTGCGTGATGCGCCCGTAGTTCTTGTGTCCGTTCGTCTCTGCCATGATGAACTCCAAAGAAGCTATAAGCTTCAGGCTTTAAGCTGTAAGCCGATCCGGCCCGTGGCTCACAGCTCAATGCTCACAGCTATTTCCCAAACACCCCGCTCAGGTCCGTGGCACGGACTTTCTCGTCCGGAACCCCCAAGGCCCGCAGTACCCCGAGAGCCATCAATTTGTCGCCCTCCGCCGTCATGTGGACGCCGTCGGTGGTGAGCGGCCCGGCCGACTCGGAGGCGCCGGCGGCCCGCTGCCGATCGCGTTTCTCGATCTCCTCGAGGAACATCTCGTGCAGGTTGACGTAATCCGCCTTCCGCCGGCGGGCGATCTCCTGACCGGCCTGGATGTACAGCTTCAATCGCTGGTTGCCCTCGGCCCCGGGCTTCTCCTCGATCACCGTCGGCGACAGCAGGATCACGCGAGCCCCCGTCTCCTGGGCCATGACCACCATCCGGTCGACGTTTCGGGAATATTCCTCGAGCACCGCAGGGTCGTGCGGCCGATCCATCCGGTGCCATACGTCGTTGATGCCCACGCTGATGGTCACGATATTCGGGTTGCGGGCGATCACGTCGCGTTCGAACCGCTTGACCATGTCCTCGGCTTTTTCGCCGCTGATCCCCGCGTTGATGATCCGCGGAATCTTCATGTCCGGGTACTGCTGAGCGAAGACGGCGTCGATCACCCGCAGGTAGCCGCCGGCCTGCGTGATGCTGTCGCCCATCGCCACAATCTGGTCGCCCGGTTTGATTCGCAGACTGCTACAGCCGCTCGCCCCTGCCAACACCAATGCCATCACTCCTGTCAGAATCGATCGGTTCATGCCAATGCCTCCGCCCCGGCCACGATGTCCAGCAGTTCCAACGTGATCTGCGACTGGCGGGCCCGATTGAGTCGCTGCGTCAGTCCCCTGATCATGTCGCCCGCCGCGTCGGTCGCCGCCTTCATGGCCACCATGCGCGCCGTCTGCTCGCTGACCGCCGCATCGTTGAAACACTGAAAGACTCGCACCTTGACCATTTCGGGCAACAGTTCGCCCAGCAGTACGTCGGCGGGCGGTGAATACTCGAATTCGACGGGCGTTTCGACCGCACCGGGCGGCTGTGTGCCCGCCGCCGCGGGGGCCGGCCGGGCAATGGGCAGCAACTGCATCACCTCGGGGTACTGCAGGCTCGCCGAGACGAACCGCGTGTACGCGACCGCCACGCGGTCCACCTGCTGAGCCACGTAGCGGTCCATCATCGCCTGCGCGATCTTCTCGACCTCCGCGTAGGCGGGCGTTCCTTCGAAGTGCGTGGCCGTCCAGGCGATCTTGCGACCCAGGAAGCGAAAGTAGGCGATGCCCTTCTTGCCCACCACGTGCAGTTCGACTTCCCGACCAGCGTTTTCTTCCGCCCGCAGATGATCCATGGCCACCCGCAGGAGCGCTGCGTTGTAACCGCCGCACAACCCCCGATTGCTGGTGAGCACCAGCAGGATCGACTTGCCCGATTCCTCGGTCGTCCGCAGCAAGGGATGCCCGATGTCGCCCTGCGATCGCGACAGTTCCTCGACCAGCCGGGCGATGCTCTCCACGTAGGGCTTGGTCGCCGTCGCGCGGTTGAATGCCGACTGGAACCGCGCCGTCGCGATCAACTGCATGGTCCGGGTGATCTTGCGGATGTTTTGAACCGCCTTGCGTCGTTTTCCGATTGCTCGTGCCTTGGCCATGCGGCCCTCGCCGCCTTTCTTAGCAAAAACCTACGGATTCGACGGCAACCCGGCGAACCGGACTGCCTGGTCATCCAGAGCTCTCCCAGCTAAGCGCCTTCGTGACGCTCTCGATCGTTCGTTTCCCGAGCACCGTCCACCTGGAGCGCCTCCGGCCGCGTCCCGGGCAACGCATCGTCCTCGACGAACCAGAACTCGATCCCGCGTCGCTGCCCCTCGCTGAACAGCCGGAGGATCATGCGGGCATCGGTCTCCAGGTCCGGGCTCACCGAGTACAATTGCACGGCCGACGCGGAACGGCGATCGGCTCCGGCGCGATGCCAGCCGCCCAGAAGCTTCCAGTTCTGCGGCACGGGCACCTCACCGGCGTCTCCGAGAAGCAGAGCAACCGGCGCTCCGGCCGCATCGACCATCTCCGACACGGCGTCAGCGGTGTACGTGCCGTGCAGCCGGGCGAGTGCCACCGCCTGATTCGCTTGGCCCGACAGATCCACCACTCGGGCCCGCGTCTCGTAGTTCAGCGTCCCCACCTCGTTGCTCGCCACGGCGCTTTCGCCGTAGTACGTCCGCACGAACGATGCGGTGAGCCGATTGCGTATATAGGCGTCTCGGGCCGCCTGCGATGCATCGAAAAATGCATCGATCGCCGGCAGCGCCACCAGGCCCATCGAAACGAGTGCCGCCACGGCGATCAGCCCGGCTCCTCGTCGCCACGGCTGTGGCGCGGCTGTCACGGCCGAACGTTCATCCGCGGTCACCCCTTCGCCCGCCGGCTGAACCGAGCGCCCGCGATCCTCGACGGTGCCGGCTGCGGCAGCCTGAGCGATGGCCACCACGCCCAGCGGAATCAAGTACGCAACGTGTCGAAAACTCTCCGTGTCCGTCGGGCCCACCAGCAGGTGGCACGTGGCCGCGACCACAAACACGAACAGCCAACCCACGCGACGCCGCTCGAACACGTCCGGCGAATGCGTCCGCCCGCGCCAACCCGCCAGCAGCACCGTGCCCACGATCAACAGCATCCACGGCACGCGAACGCGGCTGAGGTTTTCGATCGCGTGCTCGAGCACGCTCGTGGGCCAATTCCGCCAGCCGCCCTCGAACACCGTGCCCAGATGCACCAGGACGGGGTTGGGCAGCACCGATCCGCCGTGACGGACCAGGTGCAAGCTCACGGCCGCTACTGCGGCGATACCCGCCGCCAACGGCCACACCTGTCGTCCCGAGCGCCGCTGAATCCAGCCCCACAGCACCAACCCCAGCAGCGCCGCCAGGCTTTCGTACCGCAGCGAAACGCTGAGGAAGATCAGCACCGTCGCGAGCAGTGTCCTGCCGACCGAGGCCTTCTCGTAATCCGCCGCCCGCAGCCCGGCACCCACCGCCGCCAGCAAGAGCACGGCGTGCGCCAAGTGTTCCATGCCCGTCAGCGCCAGCGGCGGCACGGGGATCAGCAGGGCCATGCCCACCAGGATCACGAACATCCACAAGCCGCTGCGGATCTCGCGACGCACCAAATGCCCGGCGAGCATAAGCAGCACGGCGGCCGCCCCCAGGTTCACCACCAGCGGTACCAGGGCGATCTCATCCAGACTTCGCCCGGCCTCCGGCGATAGAACCCGCAAGCCCAGGAGCACGGCCATCAGGAGCGACCAGCCCGGCGAAGCCGACGCTGTCAGGGGCGTCGCGTCGCCGAACCGTTCGGACCGCGAACCCGCCACGCCCGCCAGTTCACGGCCAATCACCAGCTGCTCGTACGCCTCATCCTGCGTGTAGGCAAAGCTGGCGATGCTCTCTCGCTGGAGCCCGCCGATGCGGGAAATCTGCAGGAGCGTTGCCGCCAGCACCACCAGGACCGCCCCGCCGGCCGCCATTCGAGCGCCGAACGTCGGGGAATCAAACTGCTCGGAGGTCAGGTATGCCGGCGATTGTCCTGCCATTCCGTGAAAACCGTCGGGTCGTCGATCTCCAACTGATCCGATGAGCCGTCCGCCTATAGCGGCTGGCGGCGACGCAGCACGCCGCACGCTCGCCGCTACGTCACTTCCGACCGTTACTTGTTCTCGGCCACGAAACGCTGCTTGAAGTTCTTGATGATCTCCCGCAGCTTCTCGGCCAACGCATCCGACAGATCGCCCGTTCGGATGATCTCTTCCCGCACCTCCGGGAACTCGTCGTGAATGTGCTGGAGCAGTCGCGTCTCGAACTCCGCAATCCGGCTAATCGGCAGGTCGTCGCAGAATCCGCGCGTGCCCGCGAACAGGCTCAGCACCTGGTCGGCCACGTGATACGGCTTGCACTGGCCCTGCTTGAGCAGTTCGACCATGGCCTTGCCGCGGTCGAGCTGACGCTGCGTGGCGGGATCCAGTTCCGTGCCGAGCTGCGCGAACGCCTCCAGATCGCGATACGCCGCCAGGTCGAGCCTCAGCGAGCCGGCCACCTTCTTCATGGCCTTGATCTGGGCCTTACCGCCCACGCGCGAGACGCTGATACCCACGTTGATCGCCGGCCGCACGCCCGCGAAGAACAGGTCGGGCTCGAGGTAGATCTGCCCGTCGGTGATCGAAATCACGTTCGTCGGGATGTAAGCCGAGACCTCACCTTCGAGCGTCTCGATGACCGGCAGCGCCGTCAGCGACCCGCCCGAGCCCGGCTGCACGCGAACTTCCACGTCGTCGCGGCCCATCGCCTTGAGGTCGTGCTCGGCCTCGTGCTTGCCCGGCACGCCGATGTATTCCTTCTGCGTCAGGCCTTCCTTCGTGTCGGCGGGGGCGGACTTGGGCACGATGATGTAGCGGTTGGCCAGTTTGCACGACCGCTCCAGCAACCGGCTGTGGAGGTAGAACACGTCGCCCGGATAGGCCTCGCGTCCGGGTGGCCGCCGCAGAAGCAGAGACAGCTGGCGATACGCCGCGGCCTGCTTCGACAGGTCGTCGTAGACGCACAGCGTGTCCTTGCCGTGCTCGTACATGAAGTACTCGGCCATCGCGCAGCCCGCGTACGGGGCCACGTACTGCAGCGGAGCCGGGTCCGAACTGCCGGCCGCCACCACGATGGTGTAGTCCATCGCACCGTGGTCGCGCAGCACCTGCACCACGCCGGCGACGGTCGATTCCTTCTGACCAATCGCCACGTAGACGCAGATCACGCCCGTGCCCTTCTGGTTCAGGATGGCGTCGATGCCGATGGCGGTCTTGCCGGTCTTGCGGTCGCCGATGATCAGCTCGCGCTGGCCGCGTCCGATGGGGATCATGCTGTCGATGGCCTTGATGCCCGTCTGCAGCGGCTGATCCACCGGCTGGCGTTCGGCGATGCCCGGAGCCGGAGTCTCGACCGGACGGCGGTGCGGCGACTCGATCGAACCCTTGCCGTCCAGCGGGCGGCCCAACGGGTCGACGACGCGCCCGATCAGCGCCTCGCCCACGGGCACGGACAGCAGTTGGCCCGTGCCGCGAACCGCGTCGCCTTCCTTTAGTCCGAGGTAGTCGCCCAGAACGACCGCGCCGATGGCCGTCTCTTCCAGGTTGAACACCTGGCCGATGGTCCCGTTCTCGAACTCGAGCATCTCGCCGGCCATGGCGTTCGACAGGCCGTAGATGCGGGCGATGCCGTCGCCGACTTCGAGGATCCGGCCGACCTCGGCCACATCGATCTCGCCGCGATACTGCGCGATTTCCTCTTTGATGACCGACGCGATTTCATCGACTTTGAATCTCATGAACTCTGTCCTGATCAGTTGGATCTTCTCGGCGAGTCGGACGGTCGCTCCATCCGGAACTCTCCAGCCCGCACCGGGCCGGCTCGCCTGCTGTCATGCTGGCCTGCAAACAAGCCCGCTCGAATTCAATGCCCTACAGTTCGACCCCTCGACCACTGGGAATTTCCACCACCGCCCGCCGGCTGAACTTCTGTCGCAGCGTGCGGATGCGTGACGAAACGCTGCCGTCGATCTGAATGTCGTTGATCCGGATGACCACGCCTCCGATCAACTCCGGTACGACCCGCTCGATGAGCAGCGGCTCCTTGCCAATGTACTCGCCCACGTGCTTGACGATCGCCTGCCGCAAGTCGTCAGTCAGAGCCATGGCCGTCTCGACCACGACTTCCTGCTGATGGTGCCGTCGCTCCATCCGCAGTTGAACGGCGCGGTACACCACGCGAACCAGATCTAGCCGCCCGCGATTGTTGAGCACCTGAAGCAAGTTCAACAGCAGGTCGGACATCCGCCCCCGGAACAGCTTTTCCAGCGAATCCCGCCGCGGATCGTCGTCCACGCTCGATGCCGTGAGAAACCGCTCGAAATCCCGGTCGCGATCCAGGTATCGGATCAGGTCGGCGAACTCGGCCGCCACCCGCTCGGCCTCGCCTTTCTCGTCCGCGGCCTGCAGCAGGGCATCCGCATACACGTCGGCCAAGGCCATCAATTCGTCGTCTTTCTTTGGCATGCTTCGCTCTCGAGGTTCCGCCGCCCCGTCTTTCGCCGTACCGGGAGCCGTCGCTCGCCGGCCGCGTCATGCTCACCCGCCGTTGCTGCCCACTCGCCCCTGTAACTGGGCCAGGGCGTCCTGGACCATCCGCGAGTGATCTTCCGGCGTGATCTGCCGCCTGAGGATGCCGCTCGCCATTGAGGTGGCCAGCTCGGCCGACGTCTCGTACAGGTCCCGCAGCGCCGTGTCGCGAGCCACGCCGATCTCGCGCTTGGCTCGCTCGATCATGGCCTCACTGGCGGCGCGAGCCTCTTCTTCGATCTTGCGTCGCGTCACCTCGGCGTCGCGACGGCCCTCTTCGACCAGCCGGCTCGCCTCTTCGCGGGCCTCGGCCAGCTTCTGCTCGTACTCCCGCAGCCGCGCTTCGGCCGCTTCCCGGTCCCGCTTGGCCGTCTCCAGCGACTCGCGGATGAACCGCTCGCGACGCTGCAGCCCGGTCAAGATCGGACCCCAGGCAAATTTGCCGAGAACGAACAGGACCAGCCCGAAAATCAGGAGCGTCCAGATCGCGTTGCCGAGGTCTCCAGTAAACGGACTGATTTTCCCATCCCCATGGGCTGCATCCGCCGCCCACACGGCCGGGGCCAGGGCCAGGATGCTCACGAGACCGATGAACGCGCGCGTGCGTGACCTCACGGATGATTCCTCGCCAGTTCTTGTCATGCCGTCCCGCCGGACGGCTTTTGCGGGGCATGCCCGCACGTGTTGCACGGGCATGCCCACGAACATCTCGAATCAGAGCGGTTTCATCAGCATCAGCCGAAGACCGCCAGCATGCAGACCACCACCGCGAACAGCGTGGCACCTTCGAGCATGGCCGCGGTGATCAGAGCGATGGTGTTGACCGAACCTGCCGCCTCGGGCTGGCGGGCCATGCTCTCGGTGGCGCTGCCGCCGATTCGGCCGATACCCGCCGCGGCACCGATGATCACCAGGCCCGCGCCGATGGCGCCGCCCCACAGGCCCGCACCCTTGTCCTGCAGAAGCACGAACCCACTGCTCCCGCCGGCCGTTGCGCCAGCGGCCGCTTCATCCGCGGCCATCGCCGGAGCCGCGAAGAAAAGCAAACCCATCACCACCAACAGACCCAAACCCGTTGCCTTCATGTCCAAACCCTCTTTGCTGTCGAGACCGGCGGGAACGGCCCCATTTTCTCAACCTCGACTGCCATCGCCTCTCAGCCTCACGACCCGCGGTCCCACTCCACGAGCATGGCAGGTTGAATTCCTTCGTCGTACCCTGTGCTTCGCATCGCCTGGCGCTTCTTCAAGGGTTGCTGCTTTCTTCTTTTTCGCCGCGTCACCGCGTTCCCGCGTCGCCGCGTCCTCTTTCTCTAGTGTGCCGCCTCCGTCCCGTGCGGCCCGTGAGCCTCCTCGTGACCTTCGTGCTCTTCATGGTGAATGTTCACCGCCTGACCGATGAACACGCAGCTCAGGAAGGTGAAGATGAACGCCTGCAGGAACGCCACGAACAACTCAAGGAGCGTGATCGCCACGCTGCCGATGACCACCGGGACGGCCACGCCGAATCCGAGTATCGCACTAACGGCTCCCGCGCTGGCGATGAAACTCACCAGCACCGCCAGCAGAATGTGGCCGGCCATCATGTTGGCGAAAAGACGAACCGCCAGGGCGAAGGTCTTGGCGAACAATCCGATCACTTCCAGGAATGCGATCACCACATTGATCGGGAAGGGGCCCATGAAGAAATGCTTCACGTACGTCATGCCGTGAAGCCGCAACCCGTTGACCACGATCATGAAGAACGTGCATATCGCCAGCGTCGCGGTGACCCAGATATTGCCCGTAGCCGTTCCGTAGATGGGATGATCCAAACCGATCGAACCAGAGAAGAACCGCGTGATGGGCTCGAGTGGCAGCAGACCAAGCAGATTGATCGTGAGGATGAAGAAGAAGGCCGTCCAGACGTACGGGATGAACCGGTCGGTGTGCTCGCCCATGTTGGGCCGGGCGACGAAATCGCGAAGGAACGTGCAGATGGTCTCGATCGCGTTGCGTCCGCCGCGAGGCGTCAACTGATCGACCTCCTCCCCCTCGGCCGGAACGCGGGCAAACCGCGGAATGATGAGCATGAGCAGCCCCGCCGCCACCAGCATCATGAAGACGTGGTTCGACATGAGCGTCAATTCCGGCAGGCCCGGTCCCTTGAGAACGTACCACGGGTGATCGACCACGTGCGTCAACGGATTCGCCGATGCCAGACACTCTACGTGCATGCTCGCTTCTCTGTCTTTCTCATCCACCGAACCAGGGCGATGGTCTCGACCAGGCTCAGCACGACGTATCCAATTGCAATCCAGACCAGAAACACCCGCCGATCCACCCGGTCGAGCCAGGCGATGGTTCCCGCGATGAGCAGCGTGAGGATGAACCGCTGCCCGGCCGCCCGGAACGCCAGCCGAAGCCGATCCAGGCTTCCCGCGTGGACCATTCTTCGCATTATCGGCAGAAGCGTCGCGTAAAGGACCGCCAACAATGCGCTCAGGGCCAGGAACATCGCTTCCATGGCCCCGTGGCCGCCGCCAGCCTGCGTCGGTTTCCACCCGCAAAGGCACAGGAAACCAACCGCCACCAACGGTGCGACCAGCACCTCCATCCACGCCCGTCGCCGGCGCCGCTCATCCGCCGTCATACGCCACCCGCCTTGGGCGGAGAACGGTCGTCGTCGCGTCCTTCCGCCCCCGGCGGCCGGGCCCGGCGATCTTTGCGGCTCGCCATACGCAACGACTCGTGCACTGCCTTGCGGATCAGGTTGTACAGCCCGCCGATGATACCGACACTCGCCCCGATAACCAGTGCCCAAGGAGCGGTACCAAAGTGCCGGTCGATCCAGTATCCGAGAAGACACCCCCCAGCCACTGCACCCGCCAGTTCCATCCCCTGTGTGGCCAGGCGCCACGTGCTCGGAGGGATGGGCTTGAACGGCCCGCCAGTCATGGGGTCTCCCTACAGCCGCAACCCGCCACGCGAGGTTGGAGCTTCACACCCGGTTCGTCTGCGCAGCCGACATAGTAACGATTAGGAGCAAAGCCACGCTCACGGTCACGTCTGCGGATTGCCTGCCCTCGTGAGGCTTGGCTGGCGGTTCAGTGCCGCGAAGTGTAGTGGCTGCGGTACACTCTCGTCAAGGCACCTATCGTAAGACTCAGATTGCCGTCCGACAACCCGTCGGTGCGGCCGAATTCGCCAAATTACACCGTTTTTTTTAAACGATCGCTTCTCAGCAACCGCCGCGCCGGCTGCCTGGGTGGGATGGATCACTCGCTCGCCCCCGAATTGATCCGATCGAGCGAGAAATGCACCGTCTCCTGATCGTCGTCGATCCACACCACCGTCATCACATACATTCGACCCGACACACCGCGGATGGTCACCTTCCCTCCGACGGGAACGTCTTTGGGCTTTGACGTGAACTGGCCGGCAACGATCTCAAAGTCTGCATCCAGCGGCTTGGCATCGGTGTCCTTGAGCTTGATGGAGATGCCGTCGACCACGGCGATCTGCTTCTTGTAGCGACGGTCGTCGCGACTGAGCGTGCCCCGGAACAGATGTTGGACCTGCTGCTGGCCGGATCGGGCCGGGGGCTGGGTGCGTGCGGCCGGGCGCATTCCGGCTCCCGTATACGCGGACGACGGCACCGAGGCGTCCTGAATCCGGCCGGCAATGGGAACACCTTCGCCCGGCCCGTTCACGGGCCGGCTGGAAGGACCGACCTCCACCAGGGGTTGCGTGGAACGCATGCGCCAGTCCGGCCGCCCGGAGCGTGACTCCACGCTCCCCGTTCCGGCGCCGTTCGTCCGCGGCGCGGGCCGCGATCGCAGGGGCTCGGCCGTGATCAGTCGTTGATCCTCACGGCGCGATACGGGCTGTTGTGCCGCGACGGGCTGCTGCGCCTCCGGCTTTATCCCCGCGTCGACCGTCGGAGCCTGCTGGCCGATCTGCGCCAAGACAGGCTCGTTCGGCGTCACGGTCGCCGCCGGTGCCGGCGACGGGGTGACAGCCGCAGGAGGCGGCATGGCCGGTCGCGGGCTCGCCGAGGCCTGCGCTTGTGACAGTTGCGAGGCCATCCGCTCGAACTCGGCGGCTAGCGCGTTAGCCGGATCCCACTTCTTGGCATCGGCACATGCGTCCAGACAAGCCTGGGCATCCCCGGCGTCCAGAGCCAGCCGAGCCCTGTCCAGGTGCCGAGCCACGAGCGTGGACTGATAGTGCGCGAGCAGTTCGCGAGTCGTTTCATTCCCCTGATCGATTTGCGCGGCTTGCTGGGCAAGCCGAACTGCCTCTTCCCACTGCTCGCGTGCGGCGACCTGGCGGGCCTTTTCGGTGAGTTCCTCGCATTGACGAATCGATCGGGTGACGGTCACGAGGAGCCTGTTGGCTCCGGGGTGAGCCGGCATGTACTCCAAAGCCCGGTCAATTTCGTGCTGCGCATCTCTTGGCCGCTTCTCATCCGCCAGCTTGCGAGCCTGCTCGAAATGAAAATCGGCCGCGGCTGTCTGAGCATCCGACAACAGGTCCAGATACCGCGGGTTCTCCGGATCCTGGACCAACGCTTTGCGGGCTGCCTCGACCGCCCGATCGTAGTCGCCCGCCGCCATCAAGTTTTTGCTCACGCGGCGTTGTTCTTCACCCGCGCAGCCGGCCAGAAGCGCGACGATCACCGTCGCGGCCGCCCACCCCCAACCTGTTCGCCCCTGCTTGGATGCCATCTTGTTGTCGTTTATCTCTGGACTTGGCTGGCGCCGCCCGTTGCCTCCCAAGCTGGCGGCGCACTCCTCAGTACGCCCCGCGCGCCCGGCACACCGCGGGAATGGTCTTGAGCAGGTACTTGAGGTCTTCCAGAATGGAGTATTGGTTGATGTACATGAGCTCGAGCTTGATCCGCTCGTCCAGTGGCAGCACGCCCCGGCCGTTCACCTGCATCGGCCCCGTCAACCCCGGCTTGATGCTCAGTCGCTTGCGGTGCCACAGCTTGTAGTGTCGAACCACATCCACCTGCTCGGGCCGCGGACCGACCATGCTCATGTCGCCCTTGAGCACGTTGATCAGTTGCGGCAGTTCGTCCAGACTCGTCCGACGGAGCCACCAGCCCACCCGCGTCACCCGCGGATCGTCGATGATCTTGAATGCCGGCTCGGGCAGGTTGTCCAGATCGACCAGCTCGCTCAGCCGCTCTTCGGCGTCCGGCACCATGGAGCGGAACTTGTACATTCGGAAATGCTTGCCGTTCTCGCCCACTCGCTCCTGCGTGAAGAAGATGGGCCCGCGCCCGCGCGAATCGATCAGAATCAGGATGGGGATGATGATGAACGCCGGCAACGACAGAATGAGGCAAAACAGCGCCACCGCGATGTCGAACACCCGCTTGACCACGCTCTGATAGCCGGTGATGACCGGGTCCCGCAGGCCGATCAGCGGGATGTCGTCGATCTCCGTGAGCGTCGCCCGGATCATCACCACATCGAACACGTCGGGCACGATCCGCAGCCGCAGGTGGCGGTCCTGGCAGCGCTCGGCGATCTCCAGCGTCCGCTGGTGCTGGTCGCCGGGCAGCGCCACGATGACCTCCTCGGCGTGTGTGTCGTCCAGGATCCGCTCCAGGTTCTCGAGCGAACCGATCACATCCTTGCCCTGCTCGGGATGCTCGGACACGAAGCCGAGGAACTGATAGCCCAGGGCGTGGTTGCGGCGAAAGCTCCTCGCCAACCGGCGAGCAATGGGCCCGGTGCCGATGATGAGCACCCGCCGCATGCCGTAGCCTCGCCGATGCAGTGCCCGCTGGACCGAGTGCTTGATCGCCCGCGACGATGCCAACAGCGCCGATCCGAACACCGCATACAGCCCCACGGCGATACGGGGGTAGACGAAAATCCGACTGAAGTACACGTAGGTGTTAAAGAAGGCGATGGTGACGGCCAACGTGGCAATGAGGAGGACGATCTCGGAGAACAGCGGCCGCTTGTAGGTGTAGACTTCCAGTGCGCTGGCCACCCCCAGCCAGATCAACGCCACGACCACACCGGTGTGGACCACGACTTGCGTCGTCAGCGGCTCGGTGGGGATGCCGAGGCTCAGCCCCTCCTTGACCACGTAGGCCAGCAGGAGGGCCAGCCAGTTCAACGACACGTCCATGCCTCGGTGCAAAGCCCGCGAGCGCAGGTTGTCACGGCGGATCTTGCGAACCATAGGCGTCGGTACTGCTTGTATGGCAACCACTTGCGAAAGGCTGGGCTGGAGGACGACCGCTGTCTCCCAACAGGCCTTTCCCTGATCGGGTATTATACTCCCGCCCTGCCGTATCTAGCAATCAAGGAACGAGCTATAAGCTGTGAGCTCTGAGCTGTGAGCGGCGGAGCTTGCCCCCGCCGACTCGTTTCGCAAGCAGTGAGCGACCCACACCGAGAAGGGGCCACCGGGTTCAACCAGGGTCACCCCCACCCACTCCTTCTTCCCCCGGTCTGCGGCTGAATCTGCTTACCAGATCCGTCGGACCGGGTATTCGTCAAATGCGGAATCGTGGCTTACCAGGAGCAGTCGTTCGACCTGCGACTGGGCGAGCAACAGCCTGTCGAAAGGATCGCGATGGCGCAGAGGGAGCCGGAACTGTGCATCGGCGGCTCTCTTCGCCACGTCACCGCGTCGCCGTGTCTCCGCGTCATTCCGCCTCCCGGGCCGCCCCCGACGCACGCACTGACGCCACCGGCAACGGCGAGACGATCACCGCGTCTCCCGAGGCGGTGCAGCGGCCGGCGGCGGTGTGTTCGGTCCGCACGTTGAGGATGGCGTTGGCCCCGCGCTCGACGGCCGAGGCCTTCAGCGCGACCAGGGCGTCTTCCGGCGAGGCAAAGCCCTCAACGAAGACCGCCTCCACCTGCCGCACCAACCGATAGCCGGCCAATCGATTGCTCGTGGAGGTGGCCACGATGCCTGCGGCCAGCTCGCGCTGCTTTCGCTGCACTTCCGCCCGATCGACGTTGTATCGCTGCAAAGCCGGGTGAATGCGCGGAGGCCGACTCAAGCGAATCCGCCGCCAGACGGACGACCAGATCTTCCGAAGGACGATCCACGTCACGCCCACAACGATGATGAGAATCCAGACGTTCCGCGGCACCTGCGTGATGAGGTTTCGTACGAGATCAAGCCATTCCCAGGCTTTCTCTTGGGCTTCGTTGGCGGTCGCCTGGGCCAGGAAGTGGCCGCATGCATCGGGGAGGGAATCGAGCATCGCACGTTGTCTCGTTTTGGCCGCTTACGACCGGGCCTCGACCGCCCGGCCTGCCACGGGCTCGGCCGACGGCTGCACCGTATCGCCTCGATACGTTGTACCTCGCCAGGTCACCGTGGTTCGCCCGTTGAGCTTGAGCATGGCGTTGATCAGCATGCCGATGCATATCACAGCGCCCACGATGAACGTCGGGGCCAGCCACGGGTTGGTATAGCTGAGCTTGTAGTATCGGGCAATGACCGACAACTGCATGCTGACCGCAAACGCGGCCGCCCCGCCCACCCAATACCAGTTCGGATTGGCGTCGAACCAGTTGGTGAACGCGAATACCGCCGCCGCGATGGCCAGGCTGGTGTAGGGGAATATGTTGGTGCCCAGCAGCATGAGCATGGTGACACGCAAACGCCGGAACGTGCCGAAGCAGCCGTAGAAGATACGGCTCCAGCCCCGCCAGATCTGGCCGAAGCCCGAGTACATGTGCACCGTGTACAGGTCCGCGTTCTGGCACACGAAAAGTTTCTGGCCCTTCTCTTTGCAGATGCGGGCCATGTGCATGTCTTCGTTCACTTCGGTCTTCACCGGCTCGTGCCCGCCGATCATCTCGTAGCACTTGCGGGTCATGAGCATGAACGCGCCGTTGGCGTAGGCCTCCGGCCGATTGGGATCGTTCACCCGCTGGGGATGGAACCAGAAGACCATCAGGGCCCCGGCCACGGGCTGAATAATCCTCTCCCACAGGCTATGCGTCTCGAGCCGCGGCAGGAGCGAGAAGAAGTCGGCCTTGTTCTCGATGGCGTGGCGAACTGCCATGCTGAGCGATCGCTCGGACGTGTGGTTGCAATCGGCATCACCGAAGCAAAGCCAACTGCCGCGGGCCCGTTCGACGCCCTCGCGCATGGCGTTGTTCTTGCCGAACCAGCCTTCACGCAGCTCGGACACGTGGATGACCCGCAGTCGGCCGGTGGTGTCCTCGGCCTTGAGCCGCTCGAGGATGGCCGGCGTGCGATCCTGGCTGCGATCGTTGATCACGATCAGTTCGAAGTTCGGATAGTCCTGCTTCAGGACGCTGCGGACGGCTCGCTCGATGTTCGCTTCCTCGTCCTTGCCGGCGATGAGAAAACTCACGAACGGAGCGTCCTCCGGCGGGCCGGGGTAGGTCTGGGAAGACAGCGGAATCTGTTCCCGTTTGGCGCGTTGAATATCCAGGTGCCGTGTGCACCAGACTAAAGCGACCAGGAACAGCAAGATCGTCCAAATAATCATCCCTGACACTCCCTTTCCCCCGTCACCAGCTTCCCGGCATCGCGCTGACCCCAGTCCCGCGCGCCGTTTTGTCGCGTTGCGTGCGACGCGTTCCCCCTCGCACCGCGTTCCCCCGTCGCACGCGACGGGGCTAAACAACACACTCGCATCCGAAACCTGAGGATTCAGGTCTCAAGTCTCAGGACTCGAGCCGCAGTCCTCCTCCACCACTTCGCAAGTGAACGCAAAGACCTCCGTCTCCGGATCCTTCCACGCATCGGGCGGCAGGCCCGCCTTGTCCTCGCAACAGCGGGACAGGAACGTTTCCAGATCCCACTTCTGCTCGGTCGCCACTTGCGGCAGAAAGCAGCCCGAATACGAGCCGCGACGAATGTACACGCCGTGCACGCCGGGCTCCAACGACAACGGGTCGCGGGTTCGCACCAGCGGCGAGAGCACCGAGATCTCGATGTGCAGCCGCTTCAGTTCTTCCACGCGAACCGGCGCGTGGCGAAATCTCGGATCCTCGAGCGAGGCGACGGCCATCGCCTGGACGGTCTCGGCCAGACTGCGGTCGGGACGGAATCGGCCGATGCACCCGCGCAGCCGACCGTTCACCCGGATGGTGACGAAGGCTCCGCCGAACTCGACCGGTCCCTCCGGCAGATCGGGCAGCGCCGGCAACGACTGGCCCCTCACCCGCGCCACGATCGTCTGGCGAGCCAGGTCCAACAGCAGCTTGGCAGTCGCGGGACTCACGAGTCGTCCTCGAGCAATCGGGGACGTCTGAAACACGCTCCCGAAAACCGAAGCCGGCCGGCGGCATCCGTCGCACTCTTCACTTCTCGCGTCTCACTCCGAAGCTCGCGCATCACCCGAGGTGCTTCAACGCGGCAAATCCGCCGATCAGCAGTACCATGAACAGGATGCATAGCAGGTTGAAATACTTGTCGATGAACGGCTTGACGGTCGGCCCGATCAGGCCCATCAGCGCTGCCACCAGGAAGAACCGAGCCGCCCGACTGAGCGCCGAGGCGATCACGAACGTCAGGAAGTTGATTTTGAACATTCCCGCCGAGATGGTGATCACCTTGTAGGGCAAGGGCGTAAAGCCGGCGGCAGCCACCAGCCAAATGTCGTACTTGGCGTACCACGTACCGGCTTTGTCAAAGTTCTCAGCGTTGATGCCCGGAATGTGCATCGAATAGACGGTCTCGTGGATGGACTCCCACACGGTCAACCCGATGATGTAGCCCGCGATGCCACCCAACACGGAGGCGAGAGAGCACATGAGGGCGAACCGGAACCACTTCCGCCGGCTGCCCAGAACCAACGGCATGAGCAGCACATCCGGGGGGATCGGAAAGAAGCTCGACTCGGCGAAGCTCATGATAAACAGGGCCCAGCCGCTGTGCCTCGACTCGGCCCACGACAAGACCCAATCGTACAACCGGCGGTGGAGGTGCCAAGTCGGCACCTTCTGCGCCTGCACGGCCGCTACTGCCGAGGGCGGCTCCACCAGATCCCCATCTGCCATCGAGTACTCCGCAATCAGAGAAACAACATCTGATCGCCCGCGCCAGCGATCCACCCAGCACGGTTGCTGACCGTCGTTCTACCCGAAATCGCCATCAAGTGACAGTCCCGCCGGTGAAAATACACTCGTACGCTTCTCGTCCGAGACAGTGGCGACCGAACGACAGCTCCCGCCGGCGTTGGTGCCGTTGTTATCTCGAGTGCCGCGTCGGCGGCAAGCACGGCTCCGCCCGGCCGTAAGCTCTCGCCCTTTGCGACTGCGAGAGCCGCTTGCGAATGATCGTCGCCCCGGCGATCACTCAGCGGATCGACCAGCCTCTTCCGAGGGCCGGCGTAAAAACGCAAAGGCCTGCAACTCCTTGAGTTACAGGCCTTTGCGCGAATCGGGGCGACTGGATTTGAACCGACCATTTACCCCCGCCACGCTATCGCCAATGCGGTTTTTGGGGGCCTTTGCGTAACCCACTTACGTAAACAAGCGGCGGCATGAGATCGTCTTTGCGTAGCGGTCAGTCGGCCCACATGCGCAGTACTGCGGGAGGGGTCTAGAAACGCGAGAAATGCCCCGCCCTTGCGTCGGCGGGAGTCTCTCTACTCACCGTAGGGCTCAAGCTGGCCGTGACCGTCGCAAGCTAGTTTCAATACTTGCCTTTTTGAAGTGGTTGCCAGCCATCCTTCAAAAGCTCGCCAGTCTCACCGTGGTAGATAGCTTGCTCCATTGAGCCGTCCGCGAAAACGCGCAAGAGAGTTGATCGTCCAATCTGAACAACTCCGACACACCGCCTGGACGTTGCGGCAATCATCACGATATTCAGGAGCAGCAAGACGGCTACGACGCCAAGTAAGATCTCCGTAGACCATTTTCTCAAGGCAGAGCCCCTTCTGTTGTGGAAACCGACTCGGACTTCATCTGGCCGAGTTTCTGGATTACGTCGTTTACCGCAAGCGATAATTGCTTTAGACCTTCATACAAATACTGTCTGTCATGGTCATCTATCCGTTCCTTGTACTCATCGAGTCCCTTGCTGAAAAGCTTAAACGCTTCCATTGCTGCGTTACTGTTGCTCACGGCGAAATCTCCTGTTGGCTTGCGTCATTAGATCCAATAGTAAAAGATCGTCTGCCACTTGCTCATTTCTTGAGAATACCTTGGCGGCAGCCGTTCGGCTTTTGTTAGGCTTGGGCAGATTTGCCTTTTTGAAAAAGGCAGTTTTGCCCGATTCAAAAAAGGCAAGTCGGCCTGGACGGGGGCAGGGATCGGCGGTATTCTGACTCCGAGTCGGGCCACACCGGTCCGATCTCATATCCGAAAGGGCAGGACATGGAATACATCAAGGACTCAACGGGCAGAACAATTGGTACTATCGCAATGGATGGCAACAAGCTCGTGGCCAGAAGTGAAACGGGGAGGGGCCTGGGTTTCTACGATCCTTCAAGCGATGAAACCAGAGATTGGGATTCTCATTCCTTCCTTGCGAAAGGCAACATTCTATCGGCTCTGATCTGGCGCGCCGCAGGCATGTAGTGGTTAGGGGCAGCAAGATGGCGACAAAAAAGAGAGCATCGGCAAAGCGTAGGTCGCGGTCTGACCTATTCATCAGAGAAGATGTTTTCATTGGGTTACTCGGTGAACTCAAGAACCGAAACGGCAAGCCCTTTACAGACAAAGAGACGATCTACGGCGACCTATCCAGACTAGTTGTTGCTTGGATTCTTGAGACGAAAGATGAATACCTGAGAGCCATCTACCAATCGAATTGGGGAGGGGAGCCTAACATTCCCGCAATCAAGAAAACGGCTGCCCTTTGGAAGTCTCGCTATCGGAACGAAGATACCACGGGGGAATGAAACCGGGACAGGTTCGTTTTCAGGCTCAGCCCTCTTCACGAGGCGTCCGTGTCCAGCGGGGCCATCCGCTAGTTCGCTCTACTCCCTACTGTTGCTGCTCAGCGGCTCAATTGAAAAGGGCTGCCCCGAAGGACAGCCCTTGAAGAATGTGGCGAATGCCACTCGGGGCGACTGGATTCGAACCAGCGACCTCTTGGTCCCGAACCAAGCGCTCTAGCCAGGCTGAGCCACGCCCCGGATGTCAGACCTCCTATCATAGCCGATCCGCCCGCGGACGCAAGGGCGGCAAAACAACGCGGTCGCGTAGGCGCGACACACATAGAGAAACGAGCTGCTGTCACTCCAGGACGACAATCGGCCGGCGAGTGGTTTTGGACTTGGGCAGGGGCAGGAACGGTCCGAGGGCATATCGGCCCGGGCCGGCAATGACCGTCGGCAGCAGCAGGCCGATGAGAGCCAGGTTGTACTCGAACCCGTTCTTGTCGAGGAAGAACCCGTGCTTGCCGTGGACCATGGCGATGGCCCCGATCATGATGACGGTAAGCGAAGCGGCCGAAAACCGCGAGAGGAACCCGCCAATCAGCCCCAGGCCGCCGAAAAACTCACCGATGGTTACCGGGTACCCCATGGGTCCCATCATATCGACGATGCCGGCCAAGCCCGGCCCGCCGAAGGCTCCGAACAGTTTCTGGGCACCGTGGGCGGTGAAGACAATCCCCGCCGCCACGCGCACCACCAGCAAGGCGGCGTCCACCGCCGGCCGATCCTGACTCAATGCCGATTGTGTACTCATGTTCGAGTTCCTGCACCTATGTTGTTAGGACCGTAACACAATCACCATCCAAGATACGCCGAAGCGGTCGGCGACCATACCAAAGCGCGGGGAAAAGAACGTCTTGCCCAGCGGCATCTGCACCTGGCCACCATCGGCCAGCGCGGCAAAGAGGCGATCGGCCTCGGCTTCGCTGGACACCGTGATCGTCAACGAAATCCCCTGGAAGTTCGGCCGGCCCTGGCAACGGCCGTCCGATGCCATGAGCGTGGTATCGCCCAGCCGGAAGCAAGCGTGCATGATCTTGTCCTGTGCGCCGAGCGGCACCTCCTTGCACACCTCGGGATCCGGGCTGTCCTTGAATCGCATGACCGCCGTCACCTCGGCTCCCAGCGCGGAGCGGTAGTACTCGAGGGCTTCCTCGCAGCGGCCATCAAAATCCAAATACGGTTCGACTTGCATGACGTATCCTCCTCGTCAGCGATTGCGCCGGAGCTGCCCGGAACCGGGCGGCGTCGTCGAAAGACACACCGTCGCCGGAGCCGACAGCCAAGCGCGTTGACAGTGATTCGGTAGGTGCGCCGCCCATGCTTGGCAAGCCGAGCGGAGAACTTTTGTGTGTCTGCCCCGACGAGAGACGCAATGCCGTCGATCAGCTTCTCCGGGTCGCCGTGAGGTTCAGCCGATCGTGCAAGGAGCCGCCGAAACAGCGCTCATTCCGCCCAAACGGCGAATAGGCGGGCGTTGCGAAGCGTAAACCGCAATCGGACGGGTTCATTGACGGGCAATTCGCCTGATTCCCAGCGAACGGGCAGCTTGACGGCGTCGCCGACCACCGGATCGGAGACGGCCGCTACCTGCCCCTCACCGTTCAGGACTTCCACCACGATCTGGCCGAAATCGGAATCGGCGTTGACGTACAGTTCCGTTCCGGCGATCCGCAGCGGCCGCGTGATCACCGTACCTCCATCGAACGATGCCTCCAGCGATACGAACCGATCGCGCAGAACGGTCGCCAAGCCGACGCCGCCGAACGACTCCCCCTTGTCCGGGCCGGCGTAGGGGTTGTGCCGGTAGCTGCGTCCGCCGTAGTAGAAACGAAGCTCGTCGCCCACCGCAAGCGGCGGATTGGTGGCCAGCGACAAGTTGAAACGATCCCAACTGCCGACGGGGCCAAGCGGGATGAAGGGACTGCGATCGGCCACCCGCGTGAACCGCACGCCGTCGCGACTGACCGCCAGTTGGATTTCGAGCGTGGCCGCATCGGGCCGGCAGAGGAACGTCTGCACGAGACCGATGTAAACGCCCTCGTACGGAAAGACCAGCATGGAGTAGATCTCCGTGCCGGGCGGATCGGCCAGATCGGCGGCCATGACCACGGGCGCACTGGCCGGCTCGGTGTGGTCCCAGTGCAGGAAGTCGGGTGACTCGATGCGGGCGACGGCCCGGCCCCAGTGCCAGCTGTTGTACCAGTCGAACGCGGACCACGCGGCTTGCACGTCATCCGGCGTATGCTTCGTGCGGCCGTACAGAACGTAACTGCCGCGGGCGGGATCGAACATCCAATGTGTGGCCCCGTCGCAGATGGCCTCCGTCGCCCAGTTCTCGATCAACGTCCATCGCAGGCCGTCCGGGCTGCCCGCCACACCCAGCCCGCGACGCTGACCGTCGTGGAATCGGGCTCCGCGCGGGCCGGTATAGTTCGGATCGAGACTCAGGAATCCCATCTTGTACCGCCGGGCGGGATCCTGGTCCTGCTGGTCTTTGAACACGCCGAACATCTCATAGAAGTACGGAATGCTCCCGTCGCCGGTCTTGCGCAGTAACAGGTTGGTCGGCTGCCCATCAACGGTGACGATGTCCATCTTGGGCTTGTGCCAAACGACACCGTCGTCGCTTTCGGCATAGGCGACGGCCCCGCCGGTGATGTACCACATCCGGTAGCGATCCTGGTCGTGCAAAACCGAACCGTAGACGATGTTCACGTTTGTCTCGTAGCTCTCGGTCTTGCGGAGGACGGGATTGCCGGCGTACTTGGTCGCCGGCTGCACCTTGCGGTCCACGTTCTGCATGGATTCGATCAGGTGGTCGTCCAGGAACAACTGTCGCGTGCGGTCCAGTTGCAGTTCCGGCCCGCCCGCCACGCCCGCGCAAACACAGAGATATCCGAGCCAGAGTGGACTCATCATGAGAATTCCCCGCAGAAACTTAGTTTCGCCCCCTACCGGAGCCCACCGGTGCCTCCCTCACACCCGGGCAAGTATCAGAACAATCGACCTTTTTGGCAACGACATGTCTTTGTGGTGCACGCCTCCAGCATGCGGGAAATCATGCGAGCCCGGCATTCGCCTGATGCATCCAGGGTCTGAACGCGCCTACGAAAACAGGTAGGCTCGCGGACTCGGTCTTGGTTCTTTACCAAAAGGGTCGTTTATGCTCTATGCCATTGCTCGGAATTGGTGGATGCTGCTGATCCGCGGGATCGCGGCCATCGTCTTCGGCGTCCTGGCCTTCTTCTGGCCGGGCATCACGCTGCTGGTGCTGGTGCTGCTGTTCGCAGCGTACGCCCTGGTGGACGGCGTGACCGCGATCGGCCTGGCCGCCGTCGGCCGCACCGGCGAGCGGGCGTGGTGGGAGATGATGCTGGTCGGGATACTCGGCGTCGCCGCCGGCATCATTGCGTTCGTCTGGCCTGGCCTGACGGCGTTCGTCCTCCTGCTGGTCATCGCCTTCTGGGCGATCGCGCGCGGCATCTTCGAGATTGCCGCGGCCATCCAGTTGCGCAAAGCGCTGACGAACGAGTGGTTGTTGATTCTGGCCGGCGCGTTGTCGATCCTGTTCGGCGTCCTGCTGCTGTTCTGGCCGGCAGCCGGCGCGCTGGCCGTCGTGTGGATGATCGGGATCTATGCCATTCTGCTGGGGGTGGTCTCGATCGCGCTGTCGCTTCGGCTGCACCATGTGAAGGATCGGCTCGAGGCGACGACGCCGACGTCTCCCACGACGAGTGCCTAGAATCGGCTGTCAGCTATGAGCCAGAGGCGAACGAACGGGTCCGCGCCGAATGCTGCGCGCTTCTCAGTCCGTTATCGCGCAGAAAAAAGGCGGGCGAGACGCCCGCCTCCCGGCTCGCTGATCGGCTCAGAGCTCAAAGCTTCTTCTCACCGCCACAGCTTCTCTTCCAGGTACTCAATGACGCGGCTCTTGTCAATGCGCTCCTGAGCACCGGTGTCGCGGTCGCGGACGGTAACCGTGCCGTCCTCCTTGGTTTGGCCGTCGATGGTAAAGCAGTACGGCGTGCCGGCTTCGTCCATGCGGGCGTACCGCTTGCCGATGCTGGCCTTGGCGTCGTATTGGGCGGGCCAACGCTCGCGGATGGCCCGGTAGACGGGCTCGGCGATCTCGGGCAGGCCGTCCTTGTTGACCAGCGGGAAGACCGCCGCCTTGATCGGCGCCAGCCGCGGGTGGAACTTCATCAGTTCCGGGCTGGGCCGTGACTCGTCCACCGTGTATGCCTCGCAGATGAACGCCAGCGTGCCGCGGTCGGCTCCGGCCGACGGCTCGATCACGTGCGGCACGAACCGCTCCTTGCGCTCGTCGTCGAAGTAGGTCAGGTCCTTGCCGCTGCCTTTCCATCTGGGCTTGCCGTCGGCGTTGGTATCCACGACGAGTTTACCGTCCTTGGACACCAGCTTGCCTTCCATGTGGCTGCGGAGGTCGAAGTCGCCGCGATGAGCCACGCCTTCGAGCTCGCCGAAGTCGCCCTCGTTCAGGAACGGGAACGCATACTCGATATCGCTCGTACCGCACGAGTAGTGGCTCAGCTCGTCCTTGTCGTGTTCGCGGAGCCGCAGCTTCTCGCTCCGCAGCCCGAGGTTCGTGTACCAGCGGAGGCGCGTGTCGCGCCAGTACTCGTACCACTTGTTCGATTCGCTCGGATGGCAGAAGAACTCGATCTCCATCTGCTCGAACTCACGCGAGCGGAACGTGAAGTTGCGCGGCGTGATTTCGTTGCGGAAGCTCTTGCCGATCTGGGCGATGCCGAAGGGGATCTTCACGCGGCACGAGTCGAGCACGTTCTTGAAGTTCACGAAGATGCCCTGAGCGGTCTCGGGCCGCAGGAACGCCTTATTTTCGTCAGTCTGCAGCGCGCCGGTGTAGGTCTCGAACATCAGGTTGAAATCGCGCGGCTCGGTCAGGTCGCCGCCGCAATTCGGACAAGGCAACTGCAGCCCGCCCGGCGCCGCAGGGTCTGCGGCCAGGTACTGCAGGAGCGTGGGCATGTCCAGCGACTGACAGGGCCGCGACGACATCTCTTCGGCCAGCCGGCCCAGCACCGCCTGCGGATTGCGCACTGCGGCCAGTCCGGGGGCCTGCTTCTTGCCCTTGCCTGTCACCCACTTCTGGATGGCGGCCGCGTCATAGGTCACGAGCCCGGCCGGTTCGCCGGACAGCGCCTCGGCCAGCGCCCGCGTCCAGTCGCTCTCCTGGAGAATCTCCGGCACGTGGTCGGCTCGGAAAAGCTTCTTGCACTGACGGCAGGTCTGCATCTTGTCGGCGAACAGGTCGAAGTGGCCCGAGACCTTCCACACCTGCGGGTGCATGATGATGGCGGCGTCCAGACCGACCATGGAGAACTCCTGGCCGTCGGGACCGAGCGGGTTGTGATGGACCATGTCGTGCCACCAGGCGTCCTTAATGTTGCGCTTGAGCTCCACGCCAAGCGGGCCGTAGTCCCAGAAGCCGTTGATTCCGCCGTAAATCTCCGAGCTCTGGAAAATGAAGCCTCGCCGCTTGCAGAGGGCGACAATCTTGTCCATCACGTTGCCGGTCGGAGTGGCCATGGTCCTGTTCAGTCCTTTCTGGCAGTGCTCAGAATCGCTTACGAAACAAAGAATTGTGCATTATACCGACCGGGAAAGCGCGTACCAAGAGCGAGCGGACGCCATGGTGGTATCCGCGACTGGGGCGGATCGAGCCCGCCGCGAGGCCGGCTACACACGGCAAGGACGGGGAGCGGGCATCTTACCCCGCCTCGTCTTGATCAGGCTTGGCCCGCTTCCTGTGGTGCACGCTTCCTGCGTGCACGCGCAGGCAAGATGGCTGCACCACAGCGTGGCGAGAATCTACGCTGAACGCGAACGCGCTCGAATCGTACACGATGACAGGCACGAACGATCGGAGGCGGGCAAGGTGCCCGCCTCCCAAGACCGTCCGCAGGAAACTGAGTCAGCCGAGACTCTTCGCCAGCCCCTAGCCCCCAGTCCCAGCCCCGGACGCCGCCGTCCGCGCGAATCACCGCACGAACAGCACATACGTCGCGACCTACTGCCCCTGCTGGACTCGGTAGTTGTCGTAGTACGCAGCGCTGGTCGAGCTGTAACCCGAGCCGAGGCGGGCCTGATCGAAGCTGAACAGGCCCTGGCTGCTCGAATAGGGCACGTTGGCCTTGGCCAGCACGCCGTCCACGTAGAAGTCGATGGTCGTGCCCTTGATCACCGCTTTCATCTCGTGCCAGCCGACGCTACGGACCGGAGCGCCGGGATCGTTCAGCACGATCCAGCCGGGCCCCGGCGGGTAGGCGACGCGGGCGGCATAGTACGTCCGCATGGCCTCGGTGGTGTTCGACTTGCCCATGGCCACGAGCTGCGTGACGCTCGGCGCCGCGTCGAGCAGTTCGCACCACTGGCGGTCCAGAGCCGTGGTGTTGCTGTCGTAGAGCCGGTAGGTCCAGACGATGGGCATGGCGTCGGTCGCCGTTGTGGCGGTGAAGTTGCGATAGTTGCGAGCGGCTCCGGTGCCGATACTGATGGACTTGGGCGAACTGTAGTACGCGGCCGTCGAGAGCGTGCCGCCCGGCGATACCGAGACGGGCCAAACGGCGGTGAAGTTCGACTGAGCCGCGTAGGCGTCGAACGTGTCGTCGATGAGCACTGTCACGCCACCGGTGATGGTCAGCGTGGCCCCGTTGGAAGTGGCTGATCCGCAATCGCCGGTGACCACGCAGCGGTACGTAGCGGCGTCGCTGCTATCGGCATTGGAGATGGTCAGCGTCGCGGTGGTCACGCCGGAGTAATGGCCGCCGTTGCTCAAGTTCGCGCCATTCTTCTGCCACTGATACGCAAGCGTGCCCGCGCCGGTCGCAGCGACGGTGAACGTGGTGCTGCCGCCGGCGGCCACGCTCTTGTTGGTCGGGTGCGTCGTGATGGCGGTGGACGCCTTGAGTGTCAGCGCGGCTTCATTCGACGGCGTGGTGCCGTTGACGTCGGTCACATTGCAGCGGTAGTTGGCCACGTCGCCGCTGTCGGCGTTGGAGACGGTGAGCGTGGCCGTGGTCACGCCTGAGTAGTGCCCGCCGTTGGTCAGATTCACCTGGTTCTTCTGCCACTGGTAACTCAGCGTGCCCGAGCCGCTGGCGGTCACGCTGAACGTGGTGGTCGTGCCCGGGCAGATGTTACGGGCGACCGGCTGCGCCGTGATGGTCGGCCCGACGGGTCCGACGTACGTCCACTTGACCGCATCGGATCGACCCGCATTGCCGCTCGGTCCCGATCCGCCGCCGGTCGAGCCGTCGAGCGTGACGCTGTATTCCGTGCCTGCATTGAGCGTATACGTGCCCAGTGAGTACCAGGTGTTGACCGCATTCGGGTTGCAGGTCGTGTTCTGGCACACGCCGACACTGGTCGTGCCGCCGGCATGGGTAATCCGATGGATCATGGGGTTGCCGCTGTTGCTGGTGGTGCAGTTGGTAGTGAACACCTGCCAGTTGCCGCTGGTGGCGGGCGTGAACCGGAAAACGGCGGTTTTGGCCGTGCCGTCCAGCACGCACCAGCGATGGCCGATGCCGGTGGTGACGCCCGGGGCCGTGCTCTTGGACGTGCCGTTGGACCACGTTCCGGTCTCCGAGTATTTGTTGTAGTTAAACCCGCCGGACCGACTCTCGCAAATGTAGGTCGTGACAGGCGAGCCGCCGCCGATGACGTAGTCGGGCAGGCTCAGCGTGGTGCCGTTGTGCACGTTGACGTCCGTGTCGTTGCCGCTCAGGCCGGGAACCTGCCCGTCATCCGAGTACTGCCAGAAGACCCAATTGTTGAACACACCGATGCTGGGATTCTGCGCCTGCGGGTTAGGGTTGGTGAAATACTGGGCAATCCACAGCGTACGGTTGGCCACGGTCGAGTTGAGATAGTACGTGGCATAGTTCGTGTTGGTGTAGATGATGGGCTCGACGCCGGTGAGCCGAACCACCTCGTTGATGAAAGCGTTGGCCCAGTTGGACAATGCGGTGGCCCCCAGGCTTGATCCGTCTTCCAGGTCGAGGACGGGACGCAGGTAGCCGGCGGTCATGTAGTTTCCGGCCACGCTCACGAAATACTGGGCCTCGCTGACGGCTGAATTCCACGTGGGCCGGGCGAAGTGATAGCAGCCCATGTACAAGCCGGCGGCGGCACCGCGGGCCATGTTGTCGGCCATCTCGCTATCGGTGAAGTTGACGCCTTCGGTGGCCTTGGCGAAACAGAAGATGTAACCCGCGTTGTAGATCTGGTTCCACTGCGAAGGCGTGATGTCGCCGTTCCAATGGGATACGTCGATCCCGTAGGGCCGCTGCGCCAAGCCCGTCTGCATGGAGATCAACGAGGCGTTGATACCGATGAGTGCGATCAAACGACGCATGAAAAACCTCCCCGTCCCCGCGGACGCTGCAATCCGCGCAGGACAAAGCCAGACCTGGCCGTTCCCGCTCCACCGCGGGCGTACAACAGCTCACTGCACCACAGTGCAGTAAACGTGGCAGCCGGCCTCGAATTGTGGAACTATGGCGCGCACAAGAACCCTCGCCCTCTCGTGCGAGCCTGGCCGTCCTGTGCAACACTTGGAAACGCAGACAGCGCTACCGCTCCAACTGAAAGGCCGATGTCCTAACGTGTGCGCGCGGAATCATCGATCGATAGGTTCTGTGTCTCCTGTCGGAAATGGGTTCACGGACCGCACCCTCGCCAAGGGTGCGGCCTGGGCGTAGACAACACGACGCATGATCTTGTCGGCCAAACGGCCATCAATGCGTCAACCTGCGAGCATATATGGCACGCCCCGGCGAAAAAAGCAACAAAAAAATCCATGAAATTTAAAGATTATTCTGCCGGCCCTCAGTCGACCGGCGGAAGATGATGCGTGGCGCCCACTTCAAGCGCGCAAGGATACCGGTGAACGGCGTTCACTTGTCAGATCGCGGATTCGCAGTCGGCAACAACGCTAGGCACAAGGAAGATGACAACTGAGGGCATCATCCGATGAATAAAGACTCGACTTGCCAGGAAGAGCGCTGTCGGCTGCCAACTCTCCGCTATCAGCCGGACGCCTGGCTCATAGCCCACGGCTCATAGCTCACACCCTCTACGCCGGAAGTGTACGCTAATCGTCACTCTGTTCTGACGCCTGCTAGCGCAGCGGCGAACACTTCAGCAGCAACGGCATTGCCTGACTCGCCGAGGTGATTGCAGTCCACAAACGTGCCCAGCCGCCCTTTCAGTCCATCGTCAGCCGCCACGTCCACCAGAACCGCCCCGGTATTCACCGCGGCCAGGCGGATTCGTTCGTTGATCAACTCCGTGTAAGCGTTGGCGATGGTCACTTGGCCCGGCAGCATCACCGGCACCGGCAGCGCATCGCAAGGCAAGGGGACGGTCGGCCGAAGCGGGTACGTCGCGACATAGACACTCCAGCCGGCGTTCTGTCCGGCCGCGATGGCCGCTTCGATGTTGGACTGGGCTTCATCGAGTGTTCGCGTCAGGCCGGTCCTGAAAGGATAGTCGGGGCTGCTCGGCGAGTGGATCAGGAGCGGATCGACGCGGCGAAGAAACGTGACGACGTCGCCGCCGCCCTCCCAGTACAGCAGCGTGTGAGCGTTGGGGAAGATGCCGTCGGAGATGAACTGCTTCAGCCGTTCGAGCCCTTCAGCCGTCGCCTCACCCCCGCGCCCTTCCTTGGCCATTTCCGCCGCGGGGATCTGCAGCAGGTCGACCAGCACATCCGGGTAATCGGTGTCCGTCGGCCCGGCCGTGGATGAGTCGCCGAATGCCACGTATCGCACGTCGGGATCGGGAATCCGCACGCTCTCGCAACCGGCCAGAAGCATCAACGCGAAAACCACGAATCCCCATACCGATCGAAGCATTCCCGCCAACCTGAGAGACCACCATCGTCGGACGGACCATCACGATCCTTTGAACTATAGCACAGCTGAGAGGAACGCAAGCCGTTTTGTCACAGCGAGTTGCCCGCCGTGCCGCTTTACGCCACTGCAGAAGCCCCGGAAGTTGAATTCGCCCCCCAACGCTTTTCGACCACGACTGGGTCGTCCCTGAGTGTGAATCATTGCTCGACTGGCCTTCCGGTCGCCATCTCCAACCGCCTGGATCGTCAATTCGTTGCCTTCCCGCGAATCCGCTGGCGTCAGTTATGATGCGCAAATTCCACAGCCGTTCTGCGTGACAGTGCAGAGCGTGTGAGTGGCACTGCGGAGGGACGTGACCGGCGTCCGCGCAAACGCAGTCACCGACGCTTGACAGAAAGCGGCCTAGGCAGTAACAGAGAGTACCATTTTTTCCGACCTTTCGTTGTGCAGTCACGCTAGCCACGCAATCTGCGGGTTGGCATGTTCTTTGTAAGAACCCGGGTGATGGACGGCCCCCTAGGAAGGGCTGGAATTCCAAGAGGTGCAGATTATGCCAATAGACACTTCGAACGTGTGCAATTCTGCTAGAAGTCCAATCAAGTGAACACGGGGACTGTTGATGATCGTTATCGGCGACATCTCGGGTATTCAAAACTACGTCTTCGACATTGCCGAGACCGGGGGTGGCCAAGCGCGGCGCCTAAGGGCACGCTCATTCTTCGTACAATTGCTCGCCGAGACGGCGGCTCTGCGCGTTCGCCGAGCACTCGGCTGGTTGCCAGAGACCGTGCTCCTTTGCGGCGCCGGTAAGTTCACCCTCCGCGGTCCCGGCACGGGCTTGCGGGACGGCATCCTGACAAAGGAACAGCAAGCCATCAACAACTGGTTGCTTCGCACCACCCGTGGCGAGCTTCGGCTGACGCTGGCCTGGGCTGATGCAGCCGAATCAGACGAAGCAGCCTATCGGGCTGCCCAGTCTGAACTGCAGCAACGGAAGGCCAGACCGTGGGCACCTCCTGCAGGAGCAAGCTGGGCAGATTCCCGGTTGATTCTCGATCCGCTGGACACACCTTGCAGTCTGTGTCATCACGCACCGGCGAGCACAGAAGAGGTCGATCCGGATGGCATACGGCGTCTGGTATGTGATGCTTGCAACAAGACAAGAGAACTCGGCAGGCTATTGCCCCGTGCTCGCTGGTTGGTGATCCGAGACGTACCAACCGGAGCAGACCTGGAAATGCTCGGCCTGGGCATAGACGTCGTGACTAGCGATTCCGTGACCGTCACCCCCGGAACGCTGGCGGTAGCGAACCTCCGGGAGCCGGAAAAGTGTCCCTCATGGTGCCATCGAGACCGTTTCATGCAGCGCCGGTTGATGGCTCACGTACCAGTGAATGACGAAGGCCAACCGGTCTGGTTCACGGAGCTTGCCGATGCCCACAGCCAAGGCGCAGCGCTGCTGGCCGTTCTCAAGGCCGACGCGGACTCCCTCGGTGTCTGCTTTGATCGACTGCTGAACAGCAACGGCCTCGATGCAATGCGTGCCCTGAGCGACCGGCTTGACGCGTTCTTCGCTGGCCGTCTGCGTCGAGAACTCTCCATCCCTTCTGAGCGATGGCATTCAATCTACACTGTCTTCGCCGGAGGCGACGACCTGGTCATGATCGGCCCTTGGGACATCATGGTCGATTTTGCCGGCACCGTACGACAATGGTTCGCTGAAGAGTTCAGCGATCTCGGGCTGACGCTCAGCGCCAGCCTGGAACTGATAAAGCCCAAACGCCCGATCAAGCCTGCCGTAGAACGAGCTGAATCACTCCTGAACGAAACGAAGAAAGCCGGCAAGGATCGGCTAGCGGCCCTTGGACAGATTTGGCCGTGGAAGAACCACGAACAGATAATCGATCAAGCCAAGAAACTGGCCGGGTGGGTGGAATCCGGGGCTATTGAACGCGGCTGGCTCCACACCTTGCTGGCGTTAGCGATGACTCGGCACGGTGACGAACCCGACCCGCTCGCGACTGCACACCTAGCTTACCACGTAGACCGCAACTGGAAACAGGGAACCCCTTCACGACACTGGGCGAACCAGTTGGTTAACGACTTCGACGACAGGGAGCAATTTCATGTCCGCTATCTGCCAGCAATTGTCCGCTATGCGCTAACAGCCACGCGGAAGCGTGATGAGGAGGACTGAACGTGGCATATCAAGATAGACACACTCTCGACCAACTGTGGCCGAACTACCTACAAGGCGGATATTTCGATGACGACGGCAACCTCCGCATTGAGCTTGTTGCTCGTGCACGCATCGGACCGCTGGCAAAAGCAATGGGTCGGGCACAGCCGCGGCTCACGATGTACCAGATCCAACGCTTTCTCCAGCATTGTCGGGCTATCGAGGCGAGGATTCGAGCCAAGAGTTCTAGCTGGGCTGCTGAGCAGGCAAGCTTTCTCTATCTCGACGCCGCTGCCGCTGATGCTGCCGCCAAGTCGCCGAAGAGGATTCCTGCCCTTTTTCACGATTTCATCGAGAGAAATGTCGCCGCCGTCAAGACTGAGAAGGACTTCCTCAAAGGATTCCTTCCGCACTTTGAAGCGCTAATCGGCTTCGGAAACCGTTTCTTCCAGGATCGCGAGAGGAACTGACATGAAAAAAACCGGCTACCATGAAATTACAGGTACCATTCATTGCTTGAGTGGTCTCCGCGTAGGTGGCAGCGATGAACTATTGCAGATCGGCGGGACCGACCTCACCTGCGTCAAGCATCCGGTAACACTGCGGCCTTACATCCCCGGGTCTTCAATCAAGGGGAAAATGCGATCGGAGCTAGAACAATGGCGCGGCAAGTTCGGTGGGAAGGACAATAACGAGCCGTGCGGATGCAAGGAGTGCCTTGTTTGCCGAGTTTTTGGCCCGCACAAGCAAGCACGTCACGATCTTGGTCCCACTCGTATCGTCGTTCGTGATGCCGCCTGCGTTAGCGGTGGTGAGACGGAGCTGAAGTCGGAAAACGTGATCGATCGGAAGACAGGCACAGCCATGCACCCACGCAAAATTGAGCGGGTCGTCGCCGGCTCGGAGTTTTCACTTCGCATCGGCGTTCAGGTATGGGACCTGGATGCAGCCTGCGAGTATAACGGGAAGACGGGAGGTGATGCGTTGATCGAGTTCGTCAAGGATGGCCTCCGCTTCCTGCAGCAGACTGGCATTGGGTCCGGCATCAGCAAAGGGTCCGGTGAAATTGAGTTTCGTAATCTGATGTTGAATGGCACACCGTTCACCCTGGTGAAGTAGAATGAATCTCTACCGCTTCCGCATCATTCCGGAATCGCCCTGGCGGACCCCTTGGCAATCCGACACGCTCAGCGGACTCCTCTGCTGGATGTGTGCACGCACCCACGGCAAGGAAGTGCTGAGGGAGAGATTGATCGAACCCGCGCTAGCCGGTCGGCCCCCTTTCGTGCTTTCTGACGCCTTCCCACGCGACCGGCTACCCTTGCCAGCGGCGTTGCGGACTCTGGACGTTCCGGCTGAGCTGCGCAAGCCGCTAAAACGCGCACAATGGCTGCTCGCCGACACCTTCCGACAACTTCAAGCTGGGATCGTACCAGGGACAGGTGCGATGCTCGATGACCCGGGGATCATCGAATACACCCAGTTGCGAAACACCATCAGCCGGTCTTCACACACCACCAGCAACGACGGGGGTCTATTCCCTACCGAAGAAGCGGTCCTGAAGAAGGGTATCCGCTATCTGACTGTCTACGCGCGTATCGTTCCCGAGTTCGTCGAGTTTTTTGAGCAGCTGATCGAGGAGTTGGCCCAGTGGGGTTTCGGCTCGGATCGCACGGCCGGCAAGGGCCAGTTTCGTCTGGACAAGGGGCTCGAACCAGTAACAGATCTGGATCAGCCTGCCGACGCGGATGGATGTGTGGTGCTATCGACATTCCAGCCGGGCAATAGCGATCCAACTGAAGGGGCTTGGGAAGCGTTCACCAAATATGGAAAACTTGGTCCGGACTTCGGCCTGGAGAACGTTTTCAAGAAGCCGATCATCGTTTTTCGTCCTGGAGCGAGCTTTCGCCAGTGCTCTCCACGTGGATGGCTTGGCCACGCTATCCCCATGCACGACCTGTTCGCCCGCGACATCGTTAACCACCTCGAAGGCCTTGGCGCCCACGTGATTCACTGGGCGTTCGGCCTGTCAGTACCCCTTCGCTGGCCAAAAGGAGAAATCAGGCCATCCGAGTTGATCGTTGAACCACTGGCTGCCGACGAGAAGCAAGAGGCCCCGAACATTACGCCAGAGTTCGCGTCCAAACCCGCGCCATCGGCGCCGACGGTTCCGACTATTTGCCATCCTCCGCGTCCGCCAACGCAAGACACTGATCAGGTGACCGTTAAAGTGTTGGAACGGCGTGAGATCAATGGCAAGGTACAGTATTTTGTTCAAGAGGAGGGTAAGCCTCGGGGAGTCTTGGCCTACGGCGTCCCGCCACCACCAGACAGACTTCCTCAGGTTGGGGAGGAGATCCGCGTCTATCGCAACAATCGGGATCTTCACAATCCCCAGTATCGCTGGGATAAGCCCCGGCCGCCGCGTACTCAATCATGGCATCGACAACCGCCACGAAGGAATTAGCCCAAACACACTACCTTGAGTGCTATGACGCTTGGATGCTACAGGTAGGGCTTCCGGTCAATTATGGAAGGACGCGAACTATGCGACGCACAGTCTTGACTACAGTTGGAACCTCCTTGTTGACAAATAGGGACTGCCCTTGGGAAGGTTGGAACCGGAAACAACCGTTGCCCGAACCTGACCGAGCGGACGCTTGGCTTCGAGAGGCTGACCCCGTCAGAGCCTGCGCCGAAACGCATACTTGGCAGCGGCTTGGTTTGTTCGATCAGGACGAAAACGAGATCGAGGTTGTACTAATCCATTCACAGACACCGGATGGTCAGTTTTGTGCGGAACGGCTGGTTTCGTTGGCTGAGAGCAAGAAACTGAAGGCACGCCGACGACAAGTCGATGGCCTCGACTACTCGGACGGGGAGAAGTTCAATAGAGGTCTTCGCCATCTCGCTCGGGTCATAAGTGAGGAGATCAGACGCGGTCAGGCCAAGACCAACAGTACAGTCGAACTGGCTGCTACCGGCGGCTTCAAACCTGAAATCGCCATTGCCACCTTGATCGGTGCCGTTTCAGATATTCCAGTTCATTACATCCACGAGCTGTTCGCCTCATTAATCACAATCGAGCCGATTCCAGTAACCCTCCGCGCCGAGTGGATCGGTACCGGAGCTGGTAGGAATCTCTTGGATGCGTTCGCCTCGGCGGACGACCTCATTCCGCTCCGGAGTATTGAGAACCTGCTGAAGCAAGATGAACGATTGCTTAGCCTAGTCGAGATTGACAATGACGATGTTGGACTGAGTCTCCTTGGGCAGATTGCCGCCCGTTTAGTCAACACGCCACACGACTCGTGGCCACCTCCGACGGATATGTCTCCCGAAGACAAGATACATCTTGAGTCGGCTCCTCATCATCGACCTCGCGGTTGGGAGCGAATTGTCAGGATCCTTGCCGACAGTAGGTATGTTACGTCGATCCGGTACGAAGGATCGGCAACCGGAGGAGACCTTAAGGAAGCCCGGGACAACGAATCCGACTTGCTCCATCACATTGAAGGTAGCCCTGGCCTTACACTCCGAATAAGCACCACAGCAACGACTGCAGAGCAGAGACGTGTTGTGCAGAAGTGGTTGCGGAAAGGACTGAAGATCTGATTCCGACAGGTGCTGAAGAATGCTTCTTATCAACTTCGGTCATCCGCTCACGGATACGCAGCTTGCCCGCGTTCGAGAGCTGGCCGGGCGGGATGTTGAACGTGTGATTGCGGTGCCGACGCATTTCGACCACCAACGGCCTTTCGACGAGCAAGTGCGGGAACTCCTGGCCGGTGTGCCGCTGACGCCGGAGCAATGGCAGACCACGCCGCTGATCATCAACCCGCCGAGCCTGGCCCCGATCGCGGCTGTCCTGTTGGCGGAGATTCACGGCCGCAGCGGTTACTTTCCAACCATCCTGCGGCTGCGTCCCATTGAAGGAACGATCCCGCCGGAGTTCGAGGTAGCCGAGTTGCTCAATCTGCAAGGCGTCCGAGACGCCGCACGTGCTCGACGAAGCTGAATCCGGGCGTTGCCCGCGCCCGCTCTGCCATCCATGATCCCGCGGACCACGACGGCAGAAGCTCCACAAAGAAGGCTTCCACCCCACCCCCGAGAGAGCAGTCGGTCGTTGGCGGCCGTCCGCTGTCTGCCGGATGTCTGGCCCATGCCCACAGCTCATAGCCTTCACCGCCTGCGAATCGGCGTCAATCCGCGCAATCTGCGGACGCAAAACCGCACTCGGCATCCGCCCTCCCAGCGACAGTCTTCCCAACGAGTCCCGCGCCTCCCTCATTGACCTCGCCGGTTGGGCGGTTTGCACGGGTCTGGCGCCGGGTATATATTGCCGGTCGAAATGGCGGCGACGCATGGTGGCCGCCGGTTTTCATTTACGACACATCCGTTTCGGCGGGAGGTTGCCTTCATGACGACGCAGACGAAAACCGGAATCGCTCGGCGGGAGTTTCTGGCGGGTGCCGCGGCGGCGGCAGGCCTGACCATCGTCAAACCTTCCGCAGTGCGCGGATCGCAAGCAAACTCGACGGTCACCATCGGCCTACTGGGCTGCGGCGGCCGCGGCGGCTGGATCCTCGACCTGTTCGACAAGCACGGCGGGTACAAGATCGTCGCCTGTGCCGATTACTATCCCGATCACGCCGACCGGGTGGGCGACAAGTGGAACATCCCGGCCAACCGGCGGTTCACGACGCTGTCAGGCTACAAGAAGCTGCTCGAGCAGGATTTTGACGCCGTGGTCGTGCAGACGCCGCCCTACTTCCATCCCGAGCAGTGTGCGGCCGCCGTCGATGCCGGCAAGCACGTGTACGTGGCCAAGCCCATCGCGGTGGACGTGCCCGGCTGCCTGACCATCGGCGAGGCGGGCAAGAAGGCGACCGAGAAAAAGTTGGTGTTCCTGGTCGATTTCCAGACACGGGCGAACGAGTTCTACCGCGAAGCGGTCAAGCGCGTGCATGACGGGGCCATCGGCAAGCTGGTGACGGGCTGGGCGAACTATCCATGGGGCGTGGGCCACTTCCCCGGGCCGGCCACGCCGGAAGACCGGCTGCGGCGATGGTACTGCTATCGCGAGTTGTCGGGCGATTTCATCGTGGAGCAAAACATCCACACGCTGGACGTCGCGAGCTGGATTCTGAATGCCGACCCCATCAAGGCCATCGGCGCGGGCGGCAGCAAGGGACTGCGAGCGTACGGCAACATCTACGACTGGTTCAACGTGAACCTATGGTATCCCAACGACTTCGTGCTGTCGTACACGGGTAATCAGTGCACGCCCGGCGCCCCCACCGAGATCGCCTGCCGAGTATACGGCTCCAAGGGCACGATCGACACCGACTACTACACGCACGTGTGGATCGACGGCATGCCGGAAGCGGTCTACAAGGGCGGCAGCTGGCCGCATGGCGAGCTCTACACCTCCGGTACGGTCGTGAACATCAAGGAGTTCCACGACCAGATCACTCAGGGCGACTACCGGAACATCACGGTCGCACCGAGCGTCCGCAGCAATCTCACTTGCATTCTGGCCCGCACGGCCGCTTACGAGAATCGGCCGGTGACCTGGGAAGAGATGATGGCGAAGAAGGAGCGGTGGGAAGCGGACTTGTCAGGCCTGAAGGCCTGACAAATAGTCAGTGGTCAGTAGTCCGTGGCCAGGCGTCAGGCGCGCTCGCTCCGAGGTCGGGCATGCGCCTGTCCGCAACTGACAACGGACAACTGACCACTGCCCCCTCCGAAGGAGGCTTACCATGATCGAGCTGTCGATGCACGTGGACAACTGGCGCCACCAGGACGCGCCGCTGAGCGTACCCTGCGAGTTCGCCAAGAAGCACGGCATGAAATACATCGAGCTGGGGTCCGTGAACGGCGACTACTTCGTCCAGAGTCTCGGCTACAACCCGCACGTGCCGCTGCACACGGATCCGCTGCGACTCAAGCGTTACCTGGACTCCATGGGTCTGAAGGTCTCGCAGATCGACGCCGCCTATCCCATGTCCGGGCCCGACGGCCAGTTCCGCGGCATCCCCTATACGATCGAGGCGATCAAGTTCGCCTGGGCACTGGGCTGTCCGCGCGTGGACACCACCGACGGGGCGACGCGTCCCAAAGGCTACAGCGACGACGAGGTGAAGATGCTGGTCAAGCAGTATTACCGCGTCGTGCTGGAGTGGGCGGAGAGCCACGAAATCATTGTCAACGTCGAGCCGCACGGCCCTTACACCACCGACCCCGATTTCATGGAGTGGTTGTTCGAGACGTTCGACGACTCGCCCTGGCTGAGGATGAACTTCGACACCGGCAACACGTTCATCTCGGGGCAGGATCCGGTCAAGTTCCTCGACCGCTTCAAGCACAAGGTCTCGCACTGCCACATCAAGGACGTGAGCGAATCGCTGGCCAAGGCGTGTCGGGGCGAGGAGACCGGGATTTCGACGTCGGTGGTGGCCATCGGCGAAGGCGTGAATGCCGAGAACATCGCCGGCTGCATTGAGATCCTCAAGAGCATCCAGTGGGACGGCATCCTCTCCGTCGAATGCGAGGCTGCCCCCGGCAACGTCGAGAAGAGCCTCGAATGGCTCCGCCAGCAGATTGCGAAGTAACCTCGCGAACCGCCGGGCCCACCCGATCAATCCAACCGACCTTCCGAGCCGATCCCAGCGAGCGGCGTGGCTTGGCCCCGCCGCTCGCGCGGTTATCGGTCGCACGCAACGCGCGGGTGGCAACCGCTCGTCCGAAAACTCCAACTCGCCGGCCTGAATTGCCGATACTGCGTGTGGAGTCCGAACGCATGTTGAACGCCTTCACCATCGATCTGGAGGACTGGGCCCAGGCGGTGCTCGACCCGTGTCTGCCGGTGACCGAGCACGTCCTGGCGAATACCGAGCGTACATTGAGCTTCCTGGACCGCGCCGGCGTGAAGGCGACGTTCTTCGCCCTCGGCAAGGTGTGCGAACGGTTTCCAACCCTGTTGCCGGACGTCGCCGGCTGCGGTCATGAAATCGCGTCCCACGGCTACGGCCACCAACTGGCGTATCGCCAAACGCCCGGCGAATTCGAAGCCGATGTCCGGCGATCCATCGAAATCATCGCAAGCCAGATCGGCCGACGACCGCTCGGCTATCGCGCCCCGGCGTTCTCCATCACACGGCAGTCGCTCTGGGCAGGCCCGATCCTGGCCCGTTTGGGATTTCGCTTCAGTTCCAGCATCTTCCCCGTCGCCAAGCGGCGTTACGGCATTCCCGATGCCCCTCGCTTTCCCTATCGCTGGCCGGACGTCGATCTGATCGAGTTCCCGCTCACGACGCTGCGCTTCGCAGGACGAAACTGGCCCGCGTGCGGCGGCGGCTACACCCGGCTCCTGCCCGCGGCCGTGCTGGCCCATGCCATCCGCCGGATGAACGAGGCCGGCCACCCGGCGGTCATCTACTTGCATCCGTGCGAGCTCGTGCCCGGCGAAGTGCGCGACTTCATCCGACGCGGCATCCGCGTCTCCGCGATTCGGCGATTGACACAGGAACTGTGGCGCTCCCGTGTCGCCCCCCGCCTCACACGACTCCTCGACGAGTTCCAATTCGGGACCATAAGTGCGGCATTGCAGGCGATTCATCTCCCGCGACGCGCCGTTGCCACAACGGAAGCGACTATCGCCGCGGCGCCATCAGCAGACCGCGAAGTGCTCGCACCCTGTTGACGGTCAGACCTGAGCGGACTGAGTCCGTATCCCTCCCGCCTCAAGCCGTCGGCGCTATCCGCCGCTCGATGTGCAACGCTCCGCCTCCGTGGACCGCGAGAGTATGTTCTCTCCACTGATGGGTAGGTGTTGAGAAACGAACAACGCTACGGGGCAGGGATTTCCGGGACGCTGGCCGGCATGCGAGGACCGGTTACGCGATAGATGTGGCCGGCAGGCTCGAAGTTGTGCTGATCGAGCAGCCATTTCGGGCAATAGCCGGGTTGTGGCGTGACCACGTAAACGCGGCCTTGCTCGAGCGCGTCGCGAAGCTCACTCTCGTCGGGAAACCGACCTTCGGCGCCTGCTTCGTCCAGAGCCGGATAGACGGTCAGGTCGGGACGCCAGCGGCCAGTGAGCTGAAAGTAGTGAATGGGCCGTACGGTGGTTCCGTCGGCGATCAGAACGGCATCGGTCGGGAGCATCGATCCCAGGTATTCGACGAACTGTTCAGGACCGTGATCCCGAGTCTTGAACGGATGCAGAAAGTACTCGTACTCGCTACGGAAGGGTATTTGCCGGGCGAGGCCGAGGTCGAGCCCGGCAGCGCGAGCCACATACGGCAAGGGCAGATATACCAACACCGGCAGAATGGCCGCTGCGATCAGGACGGACTTGCATCGCGGCCGGCGGACCAGAACCCACTCGGCTCCGAAGCCCATTACGATCGCGAGCAACACGATGGACGGAATGAAGAACGTGTACTGGTCGGGCACATTGTAGCGCATGGCCCACACGAAGTGAATGCCCAGCAGGGCCACCAGCGTGCCGACGAACAGTCGGTCCTCGCGTCGCCACAGCCAGACCAAGCCGACGGGGACCAGGAGGATCAACGGTGTCGGAAAGTTAAGACCGAGATACAGGAATGTATTGACCAGCTCGCGTCGGCCCAGGGTCGTATTCAGCACATTGCCGGCGTAGCGGTCGCCGAAGAATGCACCGCGCAGAACCGCCGTCCAGTCACTCGAGCCTGACATCTGCCAGACCACCATCCCCCAGTACAAGCCACCGCCGACACACCAGCAAAGCACGGCGGCCAGGATGCTCTTGAAAGCGACTTGCCGCCGGATGGCCAGGACGATCAGTAACGTGCCGTAGCAACAGAGGCTCAACAGTGCGATGAGGTGGTTGCTGATGCCCACCCCATTGACCAGCAAAAGCAGGACGAGCCAGCCCGCCCGCCGTGTGCGGGCGTACTGCAGGAGACAAAGGAGTTCCGTGCTGAGCAGCGCGGTGGTGAGCGTGTAGGTTTCGGCCAGAGCACAGTGTTGCCAAAACGTATGGGCGACCGCCAAGGCGATGGCCGCGACGAGCGCAGACGTCAGCCGTCGCGTGGCCAGGGCGAGCAGCAGTGCCACGTTGGCCACCGTTACGGCGCCGAACACGACCGACACCAGGTTTGTCTTGAATGCCGACTCGCCGAACGGCAGGATCTGGAAGGCGATCGCGACGAGGTGATACAGCGGATGACTGAGAGCCAAGCCGAAACACCCGAGCAGATCGCGCTGGAGCACGCGCACCTGGAACTGCCCGCCGTCCTGCCAGAGGGCACCGGGGGCGACGCTCACCAGGTACAGTGCTAGAGCGCAACCCGCCACGAGCAGGTAAAACCGCCCAGGCCGCGGTGGCGAATCGATCGGGTTTGTGGCTGTCGAGTCAAGCAAACGTGGATTTCCTGCAACGCTCCGGCAATAGTCGCGTCCCCATCCGCATAGCGCAACGCCGGCCTCCTTGTGCTGCACGCATCCAGCGTACACGCGCAGGCAGGATGACTGCACCACAATGCCGTCGCCCGTTCACGGAAGGCCGGTTTTGCTTGCAGTCGCCCAACGCGCCAAGTAAGCTATTCACCGGCCGAGGGATTGTATGGGCCGGAGCTTTCGCTCACCGGCCACCAAGACGGATTCGAGCATGACACCTCCGTCGCGGCCCGTCTGTCCGCGAGGGCGGGAACCGAACGACTCAAACCAGTTGCCGGCCCTTTCTGAAGGGGCCAAGCGATCGTGACGATGCTAAACCCAAAGTGAGGCGGCTGGCAACCGTGCGAATTGGTCTCTATCACGAACCTGTTCACACCGACGGTCGAACGTTCGACACGTATGGCTCTTACGCGCGGTACGTGCTGGAGTTCGCCCGACATTTCGAATACGTGACGGTGTTCGCCCCCACTACCACGGAGCCGACCTATTTCAGCGGCTATCCGTTGGACGCCTCCAATGTTGAAGTCGTGCCTCTGCCCTTCTTCATGACGCACGCCCAGGCCTACCGCCGGGCGGCGACCATCTGGCGAATCTTTCGGCGTCATTGCGACAAGCTGGACGCGATCGAATGCCGCGGGACGGCTCCACTGGCGTATGCACTCTGGTGGATGACCCGTAAGCGCCACGTGCCGTTCATCTACCACTTTGCATCCGATCCGTTCGAGATGATCGCTCGCAGTCCGAAGTACCGGGGACTTTACGGCCGCTTCGCCAGGGCGGCCTACGGCGTCGAGTTCGCAATCCAGAAGTACATCCTGAGCCACGACCATACGTACGTGTTCGCGGATGGCCGCCCCGCCGCGGAACGGCTGGCCCGATTCGCTCACAAGTACGAGTCGGTCGTGCACTCGACGCTCGCCGCCAATGACTACTTTTTGCGGGAGGACAGTTGCAACGGGCCGGTCATTCGGGTGCTCTACGTCGGGTATCTGCGGAACGCCAAGGGACTCGAAGATCTGCTCGAAGCCGTCGCCATCCTTCGAAAGCGGGGTCGTCCGGTCGAACTGGAAATAGCCGGCGAAGGAGAGTTGCTCGAACCTCTGCGGCAACAGGCCCGCGACCTCGGCATCGACCCGTTCGTCCACTTCCGTGGCTATGTACAAATGGGCCCGGCGCTGAACGAGCTCTACAACCGCTGCGACATCTTCGCCTTACCGTCATTGAGCGAAGGCTCGCCGCGGGTGATCATGGAAGCGCTCGGGCACAGTCTGCCGGTGGTCGCCACGGCTGTCGGAAACATCGCCGAGCAACTGGATCATGGCCGACGTGGAGTGCTCGTGCCCCGGCAGGACCCGGCCCGTTTGGCCGACGGCATCGAGCGGATCATCACTGACCCGGCGTTCCGGCAGCAGTGTATCCAAGCCGGGTACAATTACGCTCGCGAGCATGGCCTGGACGTCTTCGTGGCCCGATTGGCCGCCAAAGTACGCGAGATGATCGAGCGGCAGCCGGGGAGGAGTTCGCTGTGAACATTTGGATCGTCAACCCCTTCGACCCGCTGCCTGGCGACCCCGAACAGGAAGGACGCTACGCCACGCTGGCTCGGCTGCTCATTGATCGCGGGCATCAAGTGACGTGGTGGACCAGCGCGTTCAGCCATCGTTTCAAGCGGCCCGTGGATCAGGACGCGATTCGCAGTGCTTGTGCGCCGCTGGGTCTCATCCCACGTTTTCTCGACTGCACGCCGTATCGCCGAAATGTGAGCTTCGCTCGGCTGTGGAACCACTCCCAGCTCAGTCGGCGATTCCGCGAGCAAGCGCCGCAGGCGAATCCGCGCCCCGACGTCATCCTCGCCAGTAGTCCGCCGCCGTCGCTCGTGCTTGCTGCCGCCGAGGTTGGCCGCGAGCTCGGGGCGAAGGCCATCGTCGACGTGCAGGATCTGTGGCCCGATACGTTCCAGCGCCTGGCCCCGGCCGGGTTACAATCCGTGTTCAAGCTTGCTCTATGGCCGTCGTCGCGCACCGCACGGCGAGCGTACGCATCCTGCCATGCCGTCACAGGTGTGGCCGACGCGTATGTTGAGCGAGCCGTGGCAATGGCCAGAGAACGCAAGCCCGCCATGACCGTGCCGCTGGGCGTCGATCTCGATGCGTTCGACGAGGCCGCGAGCAATGCGCCCGAGGATCAGTGGGTCAAACCGCCGGGCGAAACCTGGCTGGCGTATACGGGCAGCCTCAACCGCAGCTACGACTTCCTCACCATCATCAAGGCCGCCGCTCGCATTCGAGAGAAGCACGGCGACCGCGTGCGCTTCATCCTCACCGGTCGCGGCGATCTGGCGGCCGAGGCTCAGCGGCTCGTCACCAGCCAGGGGCTGACCAACGTGACGCTCACCGGGTTCCTCGACTTTGCCGCCTGGGCGAGCCTACTCACGCAGTGCGACGCCGGCTTCAACGCGTCGTTTCCGGAAGCGTTGATCTATCTGCCCAACAAGCTGTTTTATTACCTCGCCGCCGGCGTGGCCGTGCTCAATACCATTCCGGGTCAGTGCAGCGAGATCATTCGAGATGCCGGGTGCGGCCTGGACTACCGCGCGGGGGATGTGGATAGCTGCGTGCAGGCGGTGGAGCAGATTTTGGGCGACCGCCGCAGCCTCATCGCCATGGGCCGCGCGGCCAGAGAACTGGCGGAGACCACCTACGACCGCAGTGTGCTCTTCCCCCAGTTCGCGGAGTTCATCGAGGGAGTCGCTATGCCCGCCACTCGGAGATAGCCTTCGGCACTTGGTATCCCTCACGGCGTCGGAAGACGAAGGGCGCTGACAGTACCCCCCACAGCGAGCCGATGCCGTACGCAAGGTGCAACTGGATGAATGCCAGTGCCACCAGTCCGATCGACGTCTGAGCCTGGCGGGCCGCTCGGGCGGCAAACCACACCGCAGCGATCGTATACGCCAGCAATTCGCAGCCGAGAAGAATCCACGCCGGACGCCAGAAAATTCCGGCGAGCGATAGGCAGATGAGGCTCAGGACAAACGCCAGCGGGATGAAGTGCCGCGGCTTGAGTCCTCCGCCCACCAGATAAATAGTGTACGGGTTCCAAAGGCCGTTGTGGAACGCCTGCTGACGCAGGCCACGAAACGTGGAGCGATTGTAATAGGTAAGCTTGATGTCCGGGGAGATCACGATGCGCCCGCCGCCGGCGCGGATGCGGCTGTTCAGTTCGATATCCTGGTTGCGGACCAGCCGCTCGTCATAGAGGCCGAAACGGTCGAAAACATCGCGCCGAAAGCAGCCGAATGGAACCGTATCCACCTCCTGCTCGCCGCCTCCGGTCCTGAACGCAGAGCCCCCCACGCCGAATCGACTGGACGTGGCTGCTGCGATGGCCCTGCCCACCTTGGAATCGTTGCCCGGCAACGTGGTCACGTAGCCGCCAACGTTGTCGGCTCCGGTACGTTCGAGCACTTCCACGCACCTGTTCACGTAATCCGGGGCATACTCGGCATGACAGTCAAGCCGGAGGATGATTCGGCCACGTGCCTGCCGAATCGCCAGGTTCATGGCCTTGGGAACGATACGGTCCGGATTGTGGATCAGCCGGACGCGGGAATCGCGGGCGACGTACGCCTGCACCACGTCGGCCGTGCCGTCGGAACTCGCCCCGTCCACGCAAATGATTTCGACATCATCCCTTCCGTCCAGTTGGCCGAGCACGGAGTCGAGGCACCGCGCCACGAACGCCTGCTCATTGCGCATGGGGATAATGATGCTCAAGAACATGAATGTTACCGTTGGGCGGTGTCGAGCTGTTGGGCTTCCGTCTTCAACACTCTCGCGGGCACCCCGCCTACGACGCACCCCGGAGGCACGTCCCGCGTTACCACGGCCCCTGCCGCGCACGCCGCTCCTGCGCCCACTGTCACACCAGCAGTCACAACCACATGAGATCCCGTCCAGGCCCCACGCTGCAAGATGATCGGACGTTCTCGCCCCGCGCCGAATCGAGACGAGTCACCCTGCTTCTGGTGATCCGAGGAAGCGAGCACGGTGTAAGGCCCCAGCATCATCTCATCCTCCAGCGTCACCTCGCCAACTCCCTGAATCCAGCAGCCGTAGGCAATGTAGACATCGTTGCCGATCGACACGCTCGAGGTATGGACGATCATCGCATTCGAGCAAATCTGGAAATTTCGGCCGCACTTCTTGAACGCGGGCCGGAGCAACGTGCCCCGCATGCGCATGATGCATTTGAAATCCGGCAGCACCCCCGTGATCTTCATGACGAAGATGAACCAACAGTATTTGATGAGACGAACCACCTGAGACCCCGGCGAAACACGTCCTACTACGTAGGCGCCAGACAAGAGCTCACGAGATCCACGAACCGATCAACCGTGAACCGACGTACAGTCTCCAATCCATTTCGGATCAACGCCCGCCGTAAAGCTTCGTCCTGAATGACTCGATCGATTGCTTCTGCCAGGGCGCCTGAATCTTTGGATGGAACCAGAATTCCATCCACCCCATCACTTACCGACGTCGGAATTCCCCCCACCCGAGTGGCGATTATGGGAAGGCTGTTGGCACGGGCTTCGACAAGAACGCGAGGGGTACCTTCCGAAAGAGTAGGCAACACGAGCATGTCCGCCGACCGCATGTATTCATAGAGTGCCGGGCCCCCGGGGACATGTCCGACCCACCGTACGCGATCGGCTATTCCACTTTCTCTCGCCAATGCTTCCAATTTCTGTCCGTAGGACGGATGCAGTTCGTATGAGCCGACCAGGACCAGTTCCCACGCCCTGCGGGTCTTCAACTTCGCAACAGCCTCGAGCAGATATTCGACGCCCTTCTCTGGCCGGATGAAGCCCACGAACAGGATGCGCACCACCGGGCCTTGACACGTGTCCTCTCGAAAAAAGAAGTCGTCTTCAGTAATCGTAGTCGACACGGTTACGTGCGTGCGAGGGGAACGGTAGACCTCGCCCAGTTCGGCGCCGTTGCAGATGAAAGAACCGCCGGCCAACCGGTTCCCCACGCGGGTGCAGATTCGGTCCAGATAGGCGTATGCCAGCGAAGCCATGTCCTTCAATCTGCCGGCCCGGCGGTGACTCCGTAACAAACCGATGGGATCGCCGACTATCCAATGGCACGGCCGGCGTCCGCTGATGCGGGCGATCAAATAAAAAAGGCCGGAGAACGGAAGCATGCCGCGGACGAAGATGAAATCGGCACGTCGACACACATTCCAATAAGCCCGCAGAATCCCGCCAGGCTTTCCCATCGCCGCCAATGACGAGCCGTAAAACGGCTGCGGAACGATTTCAACGTTGTCCGCGCGAAGACGGTAGTCTCCCGCCCGCTCCGGCGGCGAGCAGGCCACCGGCAGCGTCAACACGAGACGCTCAAACCGTTTGGCAAGTTCATCGACGATCCGGCCGAAGGAAGCGCTCACGTAAAGCCCGCCGTCGTGGCTCCACGCGCGGGTTTCGGCAATAACCCCCAGCGTCGCACGCATCGAAGGATGATGTCTTGCCAAGTCCAGCTGCTCTGCATCCGTAGATGTCGAAGTCACGACGAGACTTGCCCCACATCTACAACCGACTTCTGTACACGGAAACCACGTTTTCAGAAAATTGCACACCAACATGAGAATTCCGACAAGCACAATCCTGAATCGACTGACCTTGCAGTCAAGTGCTGCCGCGAGCAGGTAAACCGCCCCCCGATGGAAAGGAAGGAAGCCAGCCGCTTCGGTGCCATAGGTTCGTTTCGTTTGTCGTCGCACGAGCATCAAACTCAATCAGGATCAGGACGACAGTCACCGGGAGCCAGAACATCTTGGTCGTATAGGTGGTGTGAGCTATTCCCATGGCAAATGAAGAAAGCAGAACCACCCATCCCGGCATTTGCAGGGACGGTTGACGGAGCCTCAACAATCCCAAACCAAGCGCCACATGCAGTCCCAAGAACGTGATGAGCCCTATCGGCCCCATCTCCACCAGAGCCCCCAGGATGTTACTGTGCACGTCCTTGAAAGACCCTCCCGCTTCGAAACTCGCGAGAGCGCTGGCGCCAACCCCAGCCCCCATGATCCCGCTTCTGCTATATCCGTTTAGAGCCAACTCCCAGACGTACGTACGCGTTCCCGCTGTCTTGCCTGCCCACTGCGAATGCCCCTCGGGAGCAGGCAACATCATGAACTCCGCAAGCCGCGTGGCCGCCTGCCCTGGCACAAGGCTTGAATAGATGGCTGCTGCACCGATGACGTACATGCAGCCCAAAGCGGCAAGCATGCCCAGGACTCGCTTGACCCGTTGTCCACCGCCTGTCAAGACAGCAGAGATCGCAACGCCTCCCAGAATCCCTCCGATCGCTGCTCTCGTGCCGGTGCCTACGATCCCGAATAGCATAAACCCCACAGCGACAACTAACAGAAGCTTGAACAGTCGACTTCGTGTCAATGTCCAAAGCAAAGGCACGAAACCCAATGCCACCACCAACCCTCCTGCCGCAGAGACGGGGTTGGCTTGCTCACTGAGAGTTGCTCGACCAAAAGCTCGTTGATCCATCCCGAAAAAGAGAACGTATGCGCCGGCAGTGGCCCCGCCCAGTACCGCCCAAAAGGCGAGTCTCTTCAGCGGCCCAAGTTCTCCGCTGATCGCCGTCATGATGATAACGGCCAAAATGACCTGGACGAGGATCTGGAGAGCGAGGCGTAGTGACTTGGCAATATCATAGCTCCACATCGCTGAGGCCAAGGCGACTGCACAGAACGCAAAAGCCCACAACAAAGCCCCACGTGAAGATGTCACCTTGAGTGGACGGCGCCAGATATGGAGCAGCGTAACAGCAACGACACAAAAGGCGAGCAACTTACCAGCGGTAAGCCATCCTCCTTGCCTGGTAGCCCCAAGAACAATCGCGGAGTCCCAGGCTTGCCAGAAAAAGTAGGCGTAGATGCTCACCCGTGGTTCGACCAGACATGCAAGCAGGAACGGCGCTCCAACAATCAGCATGCCTACGTACCCGTAGCCGGCCCGGTACAGAAGGACAGCGACGATCCCCGCTAACGCAAGAACCACTACGCACGACTTTTCCAGTACCCCCGAGCCTGAAGCGCCCTCGATACCCGAGTTACTGTCCCAAGCCGGATTGACTACCCACTGCGGCGTTATGGATGTATGTTGTGCATTCATGGACTGGAACCTCATCGACCTGGTTGCGCGTCATGGCGTCTGTGGCGTTCTCGCACGGGATCGTAGAGCCACCTCCAAAGCTTTGCCAATCTAAGCCAGACCGACTTGGGCGTGAGGCGGAGTGCAAGCGCCAAGACCACGCTGCTCACCGTAAACCATTCTCGGTAAGTTGCGGCGAGACGCGCAACATTCTCCCGCTCGCCAAGTCGGATAGCATGTCGAACGGCGCGATTCACTTCGCCTCGGAAGAAGATTGCTTTCGATGTCAAAGGCTTCGGACTATCGACTGGGGGAACATGCTTCTGGAGCAGCACCCACAAGTCCTGCGAATGGGATGCAATCACACCACGAGTCAACGACCCTTCCCGTCGTCGATCATAGACGAAAATGGGACGGTCGACGAACCCGATGGCAGGATGCTGATCGGCAATCCGGTACCAGAGATCCCGGTCCTCACTGGTCCTGAGGCTGGAGTCGAAGAATCCAGCATCCACTATCAGATCCTTCCGGATTAGCATCGTGCAGGTGTGAAAAGGTATGTTCGCCGCGGCCGCCTTATAGAAATCGGGGAAATAGCACGAGTCCGTAAGGAGTGCACGATATGCCGAAGAGGCAGGTTCTTCACCGGAAATGCCATCCGGCAACAGTACTGTATAAGCACCGGCTGCCCACCGAAGCCAAGGCCGCCCATTGAGAATGCTCACACCTGCCTCCAGCCGATGAGGCATCCACCAGTCATCCGCGTCAAGAAAGGCCACCCATGCACAATTCGATTCGGAGATTCCGCGATTGCGTGCGGCAGCAACACCCGCGTTCTTCTGGCAAACGATGCGCACAGCAGAACCGTATGCACGGACAACCTCCACAGTCTCGTCTCGCGAACCATCGTCAATGACGATAATCTCGCGAGCCGGGTAGGTCTGATCCATCACACTGTTGATGGCTCGCTGAATGGTGTCAGCCGCATTGTACGCCGGCACAACGACTGAGATATCAATAGTCTCAGACATCATCCTCCCACCTTATTGTCCTATACGGCATGCCTGTGTACAGCGAGGGGCGAGATGACAACTTAATGCCCAGCGGTCACGCTCCCAAGACGTAGTCCGAGGTTTTCGAACCCGGCTAGAACACGTGCCTGCGCTTCAATTAAGGGCAGCCTGGTACCGAGATCGGCGCCGCCGGTCTCGAGTGTCTCAAGAATGCATTTGGCAAGCCCCGTCGGGTCAAAATCGGTGCAGTCAACAACCTCGGCACGGGAACCCGCCGCGACACGCACAAAGTCAATGATTTTCCGATGGTAATTCAAAGCAATAAAGGGAACCGAGGCCGTATAAGCATAAATCAAGCTATGCAAGCGCATCCCGAGAACAAGATCTGCTTGTTGTATGACCCGAAACGCAAACAGTGGGTTCTCGTTATAGGGAATAATCTCCACGCTGCCAGCAGGCAGAGAGGCTGCGATGATTTGACAAGTCCGTTCATCCCCCACCGCTGGCGAGCCATTCATCACCAGCAGCCGGATTCGGCATCGGCAGTTCCGCAAGACCTTGTTGAGACACTCGGATAGTCGATCCCGCCGTACCTGGTCGCGCCGCTCATCTCCCACCGCTATCCGTTCCCGATCACACGGCGCAACCACAATGGTCGGCTTCTCGGGCCTGGGCGCAACTGCCGGCTCCGGTAGACCTATGCGCTCAATCAGGACAGCCGGGTCCATCATAAGCGTCACGTTTTCTGGTGACTCACCACAAATCGACTGCACGGTCTCCAGTGACTGTTCGTCGCGAATGCCAATGAAGGCCATCTGGGACAACAGACGACGCAGAACTCGCTTCGACAACCAACGGTCGACAGGCCCGACAGACACACCAATCGCCGCTGTCCGACATCCGAACGTCTGGCCCGCCTTGAGCAGGGCGAGCCGCTTAAGAAGCGGCCACGCACCGTACTGATCGTGCAGGACGCTCCCGCCCCCAAGGAGATGGCAGTCAGCTTGAACCTTGCGTTTCAGAGCCTCCACTCTTGCCCAATTCGACGGTTGGAGGAAACGAGCCGAGAGTCCCTTCGGGAGAACAAGATCTTTTCTACAAGCGATGTTCAACGTCTTGGGGCGCAGATACTGTACAACCCCCCAGGCGACGGTAGCAGCAAGTGCATCATCTCCCGTATTGCAATGCCCGTAGTAACCGGAAATGGTGACTGATCGGATGTTCACGTACACCGGCCCCGCAGGATCCTCGATACTGTTCCTGGTTGCTCCACCCGACGTCTGAACACTCTGCGTGCACTTGGTCTGCTAAGATCACGGACCTAAGCTTTTCCTCGAACCCCCCTCAACCGAAGCCACGCCACCGAAGCCCCCCTTCCCAAGGAGAGCAACATCGCCCGTTCGTCCTGCTTCAGGACACCGGTCGCCATCACGAGACAGAACAAGACCAGAAGGAATAGACCCGTTCGCATTCCCACTCGCACCGGCAACGCCGTATCAAATGGCACGAGCGTGGTAATCGCTCCAGCCGCCAGACTCAAGAGCATAACGATGAGCAAATCTCGCCAGGGCATTACTCGCCGCATTGGTATACCTATCAACCCGTGCACCTTCCCAAGAAGATAGGCCACAACACACAGTTCTGCAACCACCGCTCCCACCGCCGGACCGACGAACCCCAACATTGTTCCGCGCCCAAGATTCAGCAGTGTGTACCCCACAACAATATTGACCAACAACCCGAGCACCGCGCCGATCGCCACCGGCCTCGTTCGACCAAACGCTCGCAACAGGCTGCCGTATGCCGCCACGCGAATGGGAAGTTCGAACAGATAAATGAAGAAAGGCCAGGCAGCATCCCGATAGGGTTCCCCGTACACAAGAACGATCAAATCCCCAGCAAGTATGGCAGCAAGCACAAATGTTGGATAGATGATTAGGGTGCACTTACGAATCCCCGCATGCCACAGACTCAATGCTTCTGTCATCCGATTCTGGTCGGCGAGAACCACGAGATTGGGCATGATGGCATTGGCAACACTCGAGGTGATGATTCCGACGAGCGGCAGTTCCAGCGCGCCGCATACGTATACCGCGTACTCCTCCGGCGTAAACGTCGTCGAGATCATCACCTGCCCGATCTGGCGATTCACGACCCCCACGGTGGTGGCCATTGCCAGAGGAAGCACATACCCCAGCTGTGCACGAAACAAGCCGGCGTCACCGATCCAGGCTTTTCCTGGACACAACCGATACATATCGACGACAGCTATACCTGCGACGAGCAAAGCCAGTCCCACGGAAGCCCACATGATGCTCAGTAGCGAGAACCCCAGAGCCGCCAGCACCACGACCGGCACGACCCGAACCGCCGCTGAAACCAACGTGTACACTCCCGATCGCACCGCACGATCCACGCTGATCGCAAACGCGGGAATCAGGGTGAAGATTAACAGGCACAGGGGATAGAAGCTGCTGGCACGAAGCAGATCTCTTAGCGATTGATTGTGGAACCTATCGGCAATCGTCTGTGCTCCCACATACATGAGCAGTGCACAAGCGAGGCCTTGGACTAGCGTAATCACCAACGTCTGCGTTATGAATCCGCGGTGGCGATCCACCCCCAGCTTTGGGATGAAGTAGAACAGACTTGCCGGCACCTGCAGCCCCAATATGCCGACGAGCATGCTTGCCACCAGCATGACCTGCCGATAGCTACCCACTTCCGCCTTGCTCACGAGGCGGACAAGCAGGATCCCCAACAACACAGTGATCGCCTGGGTTACCCCCTGGCTCAGAACCAGTATGAGGCTTCTAGTACGGATGCGCATTCTGATAAGAATCGGGAGCTATCGCGACGGGGGCTGCAGCGTGGCGCGGGCTTGGCGGGCGTGCCGCCATCGACCGGTCCCAAACCATTCCCACTCATCAGCGTCCGCAGCACAGAAAAACCAGCATCTGCGGATCCCACAGTCTTTCAGCAGCCGGTACAATGTGGGATCGACTGCGTGACGAAGATAAAAACCGGGAGCGTAGTCCATCCCCAAAGACTCCATGAACTTCTTGCGCTCCGTTATCACCTCCATCAGTCGCTCATCGTCACCTTTGAAGCGGCTATATGTCGCTTCATCCAGGATGTGCACCGGACCATGTCGCACGCGCACGCTAGCCAGTATCCACGAATTCCAATAATGCACACCCCCCGGCAAGATCCACATTTCCGTGCGTTTCGCGACATCCAGCCACTCGCCCATGGCCAGGGTCATGGCGTATACATCATCTGTGCGCGGATAGCGAGGCTGCTTGTCCCAGTACGCCTCCATGTCTACCACGAATGGAGCAGATTCAGTCAAACCGAACTGCCGTTCAATGCGGCGATAGAACTCCAAGTCCTTAGTCCAGGTAACCGGGTCTGTCCATTCTTCATACTCCCGCTTTGGCCCGAGCCGCATACCGGGAACGAGGCGCATACCACTCTTGAGGATATACGAGGCAGCCTTGGCGCCGGCAGTCAAACCTGCATCCTGATCGCCATCAACCATGATGAGTAGGTAACCATCGAGCACTTGACGAGCGTATGGGCTTGTAAAATGGGATGGCCTCCAGCCAATCCACGTTGGACGAATGAACATCCACGTTTCGATACCTGCGGCCCGCCGGGCCGCACCAGCAACGGCATAAGCGTCGGCCGGTTGACTCGTCGGTGCACTGGCTGGCTGGGCGGAAGCCCCCCATACTCCGAGCCCGCCCAGACCAATTTCTATCCCGACCAGTACACTCACCGACAGCACAAGTCGGCTTCTGACTTCCAGCATGCTTCTTCTTGGGCCTATGTTCAACGAGGGAACCCCTCCGCGAATTGGCGCGCAACAGCTACCCAGTTCTTGCCCCCGGGATACATGCTGACCCAAGCCAGACCAGGTAAGCCTTCAATCTCAGTGCTGACGTCCTGCCATGTGTGAGCGTATCTGGAAGTTCCATCATCCCAACGCCAATACCCGTCGGGCGTCACATACAGGAAATCGACGATTCGCGACTGCCCAACCGTTTGAATCATCATCTGCCTGCGAATGGCCTCAGTCCGCCTATTGTTTTGCCAGCCCGACCATCCAATATATGCAACAACAAACCTGGAGTTGGGAACCGCTCTCAAGATCGTTTCAATGAATGTGATCGACTGTTCCTGAAGATCAGGTATTTTTGGTGTGCTTTCGCTGATAGCCGGCAAATACCACCAATACTCAATGCCAGTGGCGTGAAGCACCGCAAGCGAGCTTTCGAGTTCCTGGAAATCGATGCGCCTGCCTTCACTGTGGAACGGCGTCAGCGCAGTCTCGTTCTCGAGCACCACGATATTCGTTCCGGTCGTGTTCGCGATATGCTGGCATTGACCAGCGATGACCTTCCAACCCTCCGCGTCAGCGAAGTTCCATGGCCGAGGATCAGAGGCAGTACAACCCGGCAGCGAGTATGTCTTGATGCCGCCGATGATCCGCATGCCGGCGGGCCGGTTGGCCATGAGGTACTCGTACGTACCGGACAAACCGCCGGGGCTGGTGGTGATCATCGCCACATCCGTCACTTGGGACCAGTACTCCAAGCCGCGGATGCAATACTGCCCGTAGGTCGCGCGTCCTTCGCTCCCCTCCACTGAACCCCAAACATCTTCCACGATCAGTGATCTGGAGTTCAGTTCCAACCACGGCAGCAGTTTCGGCCCGGGCGGGAGCGTCGGACCGGATGGCTGCGGGGGCACCGTCTCCGTACCGGGGGAGGAGGTTTCCGTGCCAGAGGTGGCCGCAACACTCACGCAGCGAGGGTCGGTATAGGTGCTGGTGCCCGAGGCGTTGAAGGCCGCAACGCGGTAGCAGTACGTCGCACCCGCGGCAGCAGTGGTGTCCACCCACTGCGTCTCACCCGCACCCAGGCTGGCCACTTCCCGCCAGCCCGCGAACGGGTCTGCGGAATCGTAACGCTGTACTCTGAACCCCGACTCGTTGGCGGATGTATCCACCCAGGTCAACTGGATGTGCCTGTTAGATGTCACGGTAGGCGTGAACCCCGTCGGCCGGCTCGGCGCGTTCGGGTTCGTGCCACTGCCGCCCGGCGACGATGAACCCGTTTCGAACGCTCCTTCCCCCAACAGCTGGATGCACACGGCCGGCGAAGGCTCCGCCGCTCCCGCATTGTTGTAGGCCACGACGCGATAGCAGTATTCGAAGCCCGCCTCGACACCGGTGTCGATGAACGAATACACGTTGGCGCCGACCGTCGCGTAGTCTTCCCAATCCGCCACGCCGCTTCGACGCTGGATGATGAAGCCTTCCTCGTTCGTGGAGTTGTCGCTCCAGATCACCTCGACCTCGTCGATCCAGTCAGTGGCGGCCATAAGCCCTGTCGCTTGCGCGGGAGGGACTGTAGCGGCGACAGGATCAGGCTTGGCAGGCGGCTGCGGCATGTAGCCCAACACCTGCTCGTCAAACGATTCATCGGTCTCGCTCAGCACCGGCCCCGTGGAGGCCAGCGGATGCACGTCGCATTCCCCGCCGGTTAACAACCCCAGAATCCCTGCCCATACCAGCATGCACCGGCCGGCCCGAACGTGCCCTCTTGCGGTAGCCATAGCTCCTCCTGGCGGTGCCAAGTGCGTGAGGAGCTCGCTCGAGGTCTACCCCAGACATCTTGATGCTCCATAGCGTGACTCCCTGCACGGCAAGGCACCACCTATGGAACCTAGGATATCTGGGGTGCTCAGGCAAATTAGGAAAGATCGTATCGGTCGGATTCCGTCCGGTAAGACAGATATATGTCCACAAAACAATGTGAGCCGTTATGGAGCACTTGCCGAATCGCGCTCGGCGGCGGGCGTCTCGGCTCGATCTGCAGCGTTGTGGCCGTGATGATCCCTCGCCGGACCAGTGCCGCTTCCTCGTTGCTCCGGCGGCATGAGGCTGACCATCCCGAACTTCGATATGGCGATCGCGGTAACCAGGAAGACCCCCGCGATGACCGGGATCATGTACCGGGTCCGCAAAAAGATGGCCGTGCCGCAGCCGATAACGGCAAAGCCGATGGACAGCGCGTAGCTGATGGCCACCACTTGGCGAACGCTGAAACCGCGATCCGTCAACTGGTCGTAGAAGTGGCTGCGGTCGCCCAGCATGAGCGGCCGGGCATTCCGCCATCGCCGCAACAGCGTCAGGACCATGTCCGCCACGGGCAGCCCGAAGACCATCACCGCCCCGAGCATCCACTTGATCAGCCCCGGCTCGGCGAACAGGAGGATGAGCACGGCCGCGTTCAGGCCGAGCAGCATGGAACCGGCGTCGCCCATGAAGATCGACGCCGGGTTCATATTGTACGGCAAAAAGCCCATGGCTGCGCCGAGCATGGCCAACGTGAGCACCAGCCGCTCGTAATCCAGCGGGTTGCCCGTCCCGTACGAGGCCATGTGCAATGCCAGCACGAAAAAGCCCAGTGAGATGATGCCCAGCACGCCGCTGCACATGCCGTCCATGCCGTCGATGAGGTTGGTCGCGTTGCACGCACCGACGATGATGAACAGCGTCAGGGGAACCGAAAACAACAGCTCCAGCCACTGCAATGACGGATCTGTGTCCCATGCAGCCACCGACGCTCGCACGAGGATGTGGAACGAATTGCGCCCGACGCCCACGCCGATGAGTAGCAGGCCCACGGCCAGATTGCACGCGAGCTTGATCCGCGGCGTCATGTTCCGCAGATCGTCGAGCAGGCCCACAATCATGATCCCCAGCCCCGCGGCGAGGATGCCGCCGAGGAAGTACCACCGTACCGGGAACCATCCCAGGACCATGCCGATCACGATGCCGGCCGCCCAACCGGTGAAGATCGCCACGCCGCCCAAATATGGAATGGGTCGCTTATGCGGCTTGAGGAAATCGTCCGGCCGATCCACGATCCGGTACTTGGTCGCGAACCATCGGCACACGGGCGTCATCACGAGCACGACCACGAACGACAGCAGGGCCACCGGCCAGAGTTCAAACAAGAACTCCACCAGTGGTCGCGGTGTCCTTAAAGCTTCCTGACTGCCCAGGATCATCATGTCGGCTCGCAAGGAATGGACCCGTCAGAATAACGCGTCTATCTGAACGCGCTCAGCACATCTTCGCCAGAATCGCGGCAATCCGCTCGGCGGCTCGCCCGTCCCACTTCTCGGGCACAGGCGGCGTGTCGAGGCTTTTCGACCGGCACTCGCGGTAACTGGCGATCACGTTTGCGGGATCGGTGCCTACCAACCGATTGGTCCCGCTGTCGATGGTGACCGGCCGCTCGGTATTCTCGCGAAGTGTCAGGCACCAGACGCCGAGAATCGTGGTCTCTTCCTGAATGCCGCCGGAATCGGTCAAGACCACCGCGGCCTGGCCGGTCAGCTTCAGGAAGTCCAAGTAGCCCAGCGGCTCGATGATCTGCAACTGTCGCATGGCGGCAAATCGCTCGGCCAGACCGAACCTGGCCAGGTTGCCGCGCGTCCGCGGATGCATCGGAAAGACGGTGGGCAAATCCTGCTGGATCACCTCGAGGGCGTCGGCGATGCGGCCGAGGGCGACGGCATCGTCCACATTGCTCGGCCGATGCAGCGTAACCACGTTGTAGCCGCGCTTCGTCAGCCCCAGCCGCTCCAAGACCGTCGATCGCTCGGCCTTGGCCAGATTGCTCTTGAGCGTATCGATCATGACGTTGCCCACGAAGTGGACACGGTCGGAATCGACTCCTTCGCGAGCGAGGTTCTCCAAGCCGCTCGGCTCGCTCACGAACAGCAGGTCGGAAATGGCATCGGTCAGCACCCGGTTGATCTCTTCCGGCATGGTCCGGTCGAAGCTCCGCAAGCCGGCTTCGACATGCGCCACCCCAACGCCCAGCTTCTTGGCCACCAGCGCGCAGGCGATCGTGCTGTTGACGTCCCCCACCACGAGCACCCAATCCGGCTTGTGCTCCAGCACCACCGGCTCGAACCGCTTCATGATCTCGGCAGTCTGCGCGGCGTGACTCCCGGACCCCACCTCCAGATTGAGGTCCGGCGCCGGAATCTCCAGTTCCCGAAAGAACAGGTCCGACATTTTCTCATCGTAGTGCTGGCCGGTATGGACCAAGACCGGACTGAGTTCGGGGTGATTGCGGTAGGCCTTCATGAGCGGGGCGATCTTCATGAAGTTCGGCCGCGCCCCACAGATATTGATGATCTTCGCCATCGATCCCCCGGTCTGCTGAGAAATGGTGAACCCGGCCGACTCCGGTCGAACTGGCCCCAGGATCGCGCCTCCGGCAGCGCTCGGACCTGCCCGCAACGGCCTCCGGATACACTCCGTGCCCGTCAGCCGTCACCCAGTACGCCTGATAAGTCCCATGTTTGCAAGGATTTCCGTCAATAAACGACGGTTGCGTATAATATCGACGGAGCGCAAGCCGAACAACAGTGGAAACCTGCCGTTTCGACAGATTTCACCGTCTCGCACGTTCGGGATGCCCAGCGGGTTCCGGCTTGTGCCAACAAAACTTACGGCCGGATCCGTCCGCGGGTTCAAGCCCGCCCAGGGCCGGCGCGGCTCCACGCCGGTGTGGGCTGAATCGCCAGACGCCCAGCCCGGAGGGCTGCTTACTGTAGACGGCCGGAACCTTCGATGGGCCAGATCTCGACCACGCGACCCTGCTCGTGAACGTACATCTCGCGGTAGAGGTTGCAGGTCGTGCAGGCGTGGCTCGGAATCAGTTCGACGGCCGCCCCCACCCGCCACTCGGGCACGTTGCGGCCCGTGCAGTGTTCCTCGGACAGGCGGAACTGGATGTCGGCTTCCTGGAGGTGCTTGACCTTGGGCATGCCGAACTCGTCGCCCAGCCCCTTGTAGCCCACGTCGAGGACGGCATGACGGGGCCCGGGCCGGCTGATCACGCGGGCCAGCACGGACAGAGCGATCTCGAACTCCGGCGTCAGCTCCTTGTAGACCCAGTCCATGGTCGCATAGCTACCGGCCTGGACCTCATCGACGCCGTCGATCGTGCCCGTGAACTGATACGTGGAACTGGACCCGCCGCTGACGATCTTCACGGGGATCCCCGCGGATTGGATCATCTTGCGGGTGCGGATGGCCAGCTCGAGAGCCTGGCGAGTCTCCTGCTCGCGCTGGCGGGCGTCCTTGTGGTAGACGACGTGACCTTCGTAAGCCTGCAGCCCGTCGAATCGGACTCCTTCGGTCTGCTGAATCTTTTGCGCAAGTCTTAGAGCAGGTTGCCCCGGGATCACGCCGCAGCGTCCCATGCCAATGTCGATCTCGACCAACAAGCCGACGGTTGCATCCGCCCGCCGGGCCGCCCGGCTGATCGCCTCGATTTGCTCCTCGTCGTCCACCGCCACTCGCAGCGTGGTTCGCTTGGCCAGCTTGGCCAATCGCTCTAACTTGGCGCTTCCGACGACCTGGTTGGCGATCAAGATGTCGCCGATCCCCGCATCCGCCACCGCCTCGGCCTCGCCCAGCTTGGCGCAGGTGATGCCCACGGCACCGCCTGCCTCCATCTGCAGACGGGCAAGCTGCGTGCACTTGTGGTTCTTGAAATGCGGCCGGAGCTTGGCCTTGCGATCCGTGAAGAACTCGGCCATACGGCGCAAATTCCGTAGCATGGCTCCCTTGTCCAGCAGCAGCGCCGGCGTGTCCAATTCCTCGATCGGCGAACCAATGAACGATGGCATAACCCGCTCCCCAGCGTCCCCCAACCACACCGCCACAAAATGCCAAACGCAGACCTGAGCTCTCAAGCCTCCGGACTAAAGTCTCAGGTCTCAAGGCTTGAGCATCACGCCTCCATTACGACGCGCTGTACGGTCACGCGGTCGAGTTGCTCCGGATCCGGCTCGACCCCCACGCCGGGCACCGCCGCAGCCGTCATTCGCGAAGGTCCGGAAAGCTTCATCTCCGGACGCCCCAAGTCTTTCTCATAGAATCGGCTACTCGGGAAAATGTCATTGGGATATTTCATGTTGGGCAGCGTGGCCATGGCCAGGCAGTGTGCCGCTCCGAGCGCGGACTCGAGCATCCCGCCCACCCAACAGGGCACGCCGGCCTGCATGCAGTACGCATTGATCTTCAGCGCCGGCGTCAGCCCCCCTACTCGTACGGGCTTGATGTTGACCCATTTACACGCGCCGATCTCGATGGCTTGGCGCGCCCGGTCGAGCGACGTGATGCTCTCGTCCAGACAGATCGGCGTGTGAATCTGCCGGGCCAGGCTCGCGTGATCGATCAGATCGTCGTGCATGAGCGGCTGCTCGATCATGGCCAGACCGTATTCATCCAGCCTGCGGAACATGTCCAGATCACTCAAGCGATAGCCGCTGTTACAGTCGATGTGAAACGTCATCCGCGGAAACGCCTTGCGGACGGCTGCCACCATGCCCAGATCCCAGCCGGGCGCGTACTTGAGTTTCACCCGCGTATAGCCCGCCCGGACCGCACCGTCGATCTTTTCGAGCAGCGCGTCCAGGCTATGCATCACGCCGAAATCGGCACCCACCTCGACTTCAGGGCCCAGGCCGCCCAGCACCTTCCACAGCGGCTCGCCTCGGCGGCGGGCGTACAGGTCCCACCAAGCCATGTCGATGCCGCCCTTGGCGAAATGGTTACCCTTGAAGCACGCCCAGCGGTCCTGGAGTTCGTCGCCCGATTCAATCTGCTTGCCCAGGATGGCCGGGACGAGATACATCCGCATCATAAGCAGGACGCCGGCGGAGTATTCCGGGCAGTACGTCGGCGCTTTGAACGGCTGGGCCTCGCCCCATCCGTAACTGTTGCCCGAGATGAGCTTGACCAGGATGGACTCAATCACGTCGTCGCTGCCGTAGGCCGTCGTGAACGGATAGACCAGCGGCATGCGGACGTGATACAGCTCGACAGCATCGATGCGTGGCATGGTATGGCTTCCGGGCGTCCACCTCGTCCAACCGGCGAACTCGTTGCGAACGCCGGTCTCACCATACCCACGACGGTCGGGTGCAGCAAGATGCCAGTAATCATCGAAAGACACCGGGCCGCTGCGTCCGATCGGCTCCAACGCCCGAGTTCGACTCGCCCGATCACTCCGGCTGCGACGCTGCCGCCGTCACGGACCCCACACCACCGGCGGCTACCGCGGATGCCTCCGCAGGCACGGCGGTCACGGTGAACATGCGTGCCGGCACATAGTATTTGCGGAAAGCCGCCTGGACGTCAGCTGCGGTCAGCCGCTCGTAATGGTCGCGCTGGCTGGTAATCTCTGACAAAGACCGGCCGTGCAGATCCAGGTGCTCCAGGAAGCCCAGCCAGTAGTCGGGCTCGCGTATCCCCACGTCCAAGCGGTTGAGGATCTGCTTGCGAGCGTTATCCAGTTCCTCGGCCGTCGGACCGGTTTCGGCGAAGTCGCGGAGGATGGCGTGCACTTCCTGTGCCACTAGCTCGGCATTCTCGGGCTTGCACTTCGAACCGGCCCGGAAGAGACCGGCGTCGCGGTAGATCCAGGCCGCCGAGTTGCTCGCACTGATGCTATAAACCAGCGCCAATTCTTCGCGGACGCGCTTGATTAGCCGCGTCGAGATGATGCTCTCGGCGATCTGCAGGGCGCGGCGATCATCGACGTGGCGACCTTCGCAGCCGATGAAGCCCGCGTAAGCTACGGCAGCCGGTGTGAGCGTATTGACGGTGAGATTGGCCACGAGCGGACCGGACTTGCGGCGCAGTGTACGAAGCTCGTCCAAGTGCCCGGCCGACCGCGGTCGTGTGGGCAACGTTCCCAGGTATCGCTCCACAAGCGGCCTCACTTGCTCCCAGGAAATATCGCCCACAATGGCCACTTCGGCCGGAGCTTGCCGGCAAATCCGCTCGAACCACGCCTGCCCCTGTTCGAGCGTCAGTCGTTCGACCTCTTCCTTGCGAACGGTTCGCCGGCGGGGATCGCCGCCGCTGATCAGTTCGGCCAGTGCATCGGCCGCATGCGCCCCGACGTCCCGCTCGCGCTTCTCCAGCGACCGGAGTGTGGAGATCCGCCAGTTCTTGAAGACCGTCTCCTCGATACGACCGTCGGTCATGAGCGTGTGTGCCAGGTGCAACCCGAACTCCAGGTCGTTGGGCGAGCCGCCCAGCCGCACCGAGAACGTCTCGTCATCCGCCATGCCGCCGCCCACACTGATGTTCACGCCCGCACGCAGATCGCGGATAGCCGTTGAACTCAACTGGCTCGTTGCCGGAGCCGTAAAGACGAGGGAAGCCACGCTCGTTACGCCCAGGTTGTCCGCTGTTTCCTCGATGCCGCCGCCGGCGAAATTGATGCGGACGAGAACCTGATCCTTCTTGTAGTCCATGTAACGATGATGGACACGGATCCCGTTTTCCAGCCAGGCGCTGGTCACGCCGAACTGCTCTTCCGTCACGGCATCGACGATCCGGCCGGTGCCGTTGACGGGCGGGAGCGTCGCGGCCACCTGCTGCGCTGAGGTCTGCTCGAGTCGACGGGCCCAGGCGGCTCGCGCAGCAGCCAGCACGTCGTCGCGCGCGGGCACTGGCAGGCCAGGTTTTTCCGGGATCGTCAGCACGTACGCGTACGTCCGCCGGTCGAAATGGCCCTTGAACGTCTCGCCGACTTCGCTCGCCGTGATGCCGGGCAGTATCTCGCGAACGAGATCGAGGTACTGTTGGGCCGACAACACGGGCTCGCCGTCGTGCACGGACGCGACGAGTGTCTTGAGGATCGAACTCGAGCTGATGGTCGGCTCAACCCGCACGCCGCGTTCGGCCGAGGCCAACGTCTGCTTCTTCACCAGATCGAGCTCGTAATCCGTGAAGCCCTGCTCACACGCCCGCCGCAGCTCGATGATCAGCTGCTCGAGCATCTTGTTCCAATCGCCGGGCTCGCCGCTAGCCGCAGCCGTGACCATCACCGCCTCGCGGAAGAAGTCCTCCACGCCGGCTTGCGCGCCGCGGAAGGCGGCTTCGCCCTTCTTGATCCGCTCGTCGCATCGCCGCATGAACAGACGGGTGGCCAGTTCTTCAAGCAGTTCCACCCGGAACTGCTCGACGGTCGCGGCGCTGGGTCGCCCGGGCAGGACGTTGCACAATTGAACCGAGCAACTGGTCTGCTCGGGATCGCTCACGACGATGGCCCGCTCCCGGTCGAACGGCTTCAAGCCGGCCGGAAGCGGCTCGGCCGCCGGCACTTCGGAACGATACGCGCCAAACCACTTTTCGAGCATGGGCAGGATCGGCTGGACCTTGGTATCGCCCGCCATGATCACGGTCACGTTTTCCGGCCGGTACCACGTGCGATAGTACTTGACGAACTCGCTGCGTGGTGCCCCCGCGATCACCTCTTCGATGCCGATGGGCACGCGCACGGCAAAGCGGGAACCTTCGAACAACTCGGGCCACAGTTTTTCGCGGATCCGCTGTGATGCGCTCTTGCGGGAGCGCGATTCTTCCAGGATGACACCGCGTTCCTCGTCGATCTCCTTTTCGTCGAGCAGCATGCGAAACGCGTAGTCGCTCAGCGTCATGAGGGCCTTGTCGATCTGCTCGGGCTGCGTGGTCGGGAGATTGAGCGAGTAGTTCGTGCGGTCGTAGCTCGTGCTGGCGTTCAGGTCGGCCCCAAACTTCATGCCGATGCTTTCGAAAAAGGGAATGAGCTGCCCGGGCGGAAAATTCTCCGTGCCGTTGAAGGCCATGTGCTCGAGGAAATGCGACAGCCCCCGTTGCTCATCGGTCTCGTTGAGCGAACCTGTCCGCACGTGCATCATGAAATACAGCTTGCCCGGCGGATTAGCGTTCTCGTAGAAGACCCACTTCACGCCGTTGGCCAGTTGCCCGGTCTGAATCCGCGGATCGGTGGGCAACGGCGGCGATGCAAACGCGGCACCAGGGAGCGACAAGCAGACGCCGACCATAAGCCGGCAGGCAGTTCGATTCACGAGCATGATTCAAGCCCGAAAAGGAAAAAGGTAATCGGCAGCCGTATGGCCACGGATGTGGAGTTCACAATTCCGTCCGAAGGAAAAAATGCCGCCGAGGCAGGCAGTGCCTCGGCGGCTTGACCATTTTCTGTGCTACTGGATGGTATCAGAACCCCTTGTCCGGATCGTAGCGCATGACCGCCCCGTCCAGCCGGAGTACGTTGATATTGCGTGCCTTGAGTCCCTCGCTAGTACCCGCCTTCCAGAAGAACAGGTTCCTGGGATTGCTATGTGGATAGTACTGATCCTGTTTTTCGATCGTCAGGTACTTGTCACCCGAAGCCGACGACGACTCCGGATCGTCCGGATTGGTAACCGTCTTGGTATAGCGGGCTCCAGTCGGCGTCGGTGCGTTGAACCGCCAATTGTCAAAGACCCACATGGTCTTGTTGGGCCTCTTCTTCCCTTCACCAAGTCGCGTGAAAAGGTGGGGGTACTGAACTTGAACGACGAAGGATCCCCCGGGCGGATTCTTCTTGGGATCCGGAAGACTGAACAACTGCCAGGCATAGCTGTTTTGAAAATACAGCCTCGCCTTCGGCGTATCCGGGCAGAGCCACAGTTCATTATTCCGGGGCAGGCAGCGCGTCTCCGCCAGCAGCGCGGGCATGCCGAACCGCTCAGGCAGCGCTCGTGGATCGACCCTCCCATCGGAAGCCAATGATCGGGCGCCGGCCCCGTAACGGAACCACCATCCTCCCAGCGTATAGGAGTCAGGAACCTTCTCGTTGTTGTACTGCTTGCTCTGAATGTAGTTCGTCAGCCCCTTATGGATCTCCTTCAACTGGGTTTGGCACACGACCCGCTTGGTCTCGATGCGGGCGTTGAGCATTGAAGGCAGCAAGATCGAGATCAACAAGGCGATGATCGCCACCACAACCAGGACTTCGATCAGCGTAAACCCACGCCGTTGCTGCCGCCGATCTCGATCCCTCGAGAGCAATCTGTGATTTATCACGGTATACCCCTCATATTTCCTGGCATGCTCAATCCATGCACGCGGGGTCAGCCGGTATGCCCGGCCCCCGAGCACAGTTCATGAACACCTCCAGATCGTCCAGATCCACATCGCTGTCGGGATCGAGCTGTGCGTCGCCGCAAGCCCAAACGGTCTGCCGCACATTCGCACCCGTCCAGCAGGCCTGGAAGTGGGCGAAGTCATCCATGTCCACGTCGCCGTCCCGATCATAGTCCACGGGGGCATAGCCCAGATGGCGCCAGAGCAGGAGTTTATCCTTTCCGGTGACCAGCCCGTTGCCATTCATGTCGTAACGCAAGTACGTGTGCCACGCGGTTTTATCTGCCAGCTGGTCCAGGGCGTTGCCCTCCTCGTCCACCGCCGTATCAGAGTACCGAACGGTGTTGCTCGCGGTCGACACCACGGCCGGTTGCCACGGTCCGTTGTTCACGCGAACCTCCACCGCACCGACGCCACTCCGCGTGACATCCGCATCGTTGGCGGTGCCGCTCACCCGAACCACGAACGTTCTGACCAACGAGTTGGCGGTCGGGCTGCTAATCGTGACCGTCGGAATGGTCTCGTCCGGCACCAATCCACTGCAAGTGACGTGCCGCACGGCCACTTCAGTCGAGAAATTGCCGGCGTAATCTTGGCACCTGGCCTCAATCACGTTCTCACCCTCAACCAGCGAGAGCGGGCAGGTCCAGCTCGTCCTGCCGGTCGCGGCAATCCAGTTCCCGCCGTTCAAACGGACTTCGACCAGGGCGACCCCACTGGGCACGCTGCCCGGATCGACCGCCGAACCCTTCACGGTGAAAGAGTAATTGCTGATAGTCTGACCTTCGAAGGGCGCGTCGATACTGACCGTCGGACTGGTCGTATCCTCTTCGTAGCCCGTCACGACCACGAACTTGCTCTCCGAGTAGTTCCCCGCATAGTCGCGGCTGCGGGCCTCGATGGTGTTCAGCCCCACGCCGACGGTAACGAAGCAAGTCCAGTTCGAGGTCCCAGTCGGGGCAATCCCGCTGGCAAGTTGCCACGGTCCGTCGTTCACTCGAACCTCCACTCTCTCCAGGCCGCTACCCGTCGTGCTGGGATCCGAAGCTGTACCGGTCACGGTTACCGGCCCGACAACGAAGCCCTGCCCCTCGACCGGGCTCGTGATCGCGACACTGGGAATCGCGGTATCGGCCGTCCCGGCGTAGCTGACCGTGATCGAGCTCAGCGAGGAATAGTTACCCGCATAGTCCTTGCTGCGAACCTCGATCGTGCTGGTGCCCGAATACAACCGCACCCCCAATGACCAGCTGGTGGTGCCGTTGGCCTTCTGCCACGGACCCGAATTGACTCGAACCTCCACCAGCTCTACGCCACTCCCGGAATCGGCCGCCCAGCCGCTCACGACGGGGGCCCAGCTTGTGACAGACGCGCCGTTCGACGGGCCCGTGATCCCGACCGTCGGGGCAACCGCGTCAGCCGGAGCGGTGCAATTCACGTTTCTCGTGACGATCTCCGAGTAGTTGTCGGAGTTGTCCAGGGCACGCACTCGAATTGTGTTGGCGCCCAACGACAGCCCGACCGTCACACTCCAGGAAGTGGTCCCGGTGGCCCGTACCCACTCGCCCGAGTTCACCTGGACTTCCACCTGTCGCAGGCCGTACGTCGGGGTTCCGGCATCCGATGCCGTTCCACTCACGTTGACCCAACGAGTCGCGATCGTCTGCCCTGCAGTCGGATTGTTAATCGTCACCGTCGGGCTCGTGGTGTCCACGCTGCAGTTAACGTTGACCGCGGCAACGTTGGACACGTTGCCCGCCCGATCGATACTTCGGACTTCAATGGTATTGGCACCGGATTCGAGCACCACATCGCAGTTCCAACTCGAGGACCCCAGCGTATATTGCTCCAACGCCCGGATCGGCGTGGCCATGACCTGAAGGAATTCCTCGACGTCGGCCTCATCCACAACATTGTCGCGGTTGAAGTCACCGGGCTTGAAAGCGTTCGCCGCACCGACACCCTTCTGCGGCACAGCCATGAACATGACCTGGGTCACCGGAAACTCACCGGCCGGCCCGGAGTATTGGATGGTTCGCGTCTGCAACCGAAGCGTGCCCGTGTTCCCCACGGCGTTCGTAGTGGCCAGATTGAACGCGACGTGCTGCTGATGCGACCGAACCAGCCCCAAGCGGCCTTCCCAGTCATAGCGCCAGAGCCCGTTGTAGCTGCTACCGTCGTTGAAGTAGATGTTCCCTTCCTCGTCGGCCCACATCGCCCGCACGGCCATGCTCCCCACTGCGTCCATGGCCGTGTCGGCGGGCACCGGGTCGGCATTGTTATAAGTGTAGCTGCGGGTGCGAGTGTTTCCGTTCCACTCGATCCACTGCTGGATCTGCCGCTCGGTGAGCAGTACGTACGGACCCAGGATCTCGTTTCCCGTGTCGATGAGGTAGTTGATCCCGCCCTCGTTGAGGCTGCCGTCACCCTCAAAGAGGATCTGGTCACCTTCGGCCGGGTTGTTCGGATCGAGGTCACGAACCGAGGTGTGAACGACTGCCGGCTCGCAGTTGATCCGATCCGCCTGATCGCGATCGTTGTAGATGAACTCGACCACGCCCGTCTCGGTGGCGATTCTCCAGATGCCGCCGAAGTCGTCGGCGCTGTCGTTGTAGTACAAGTACTTGCTGTCTTTCGAGAGAGCCGGTTGCCGGCCGATGTTGAACGTGGTCGTACCGTTCGGCACCAGCGGCAGCAACGCGTCGAGAATGTTCTGTTCGGTCGTCAGGACGCTGAACACATCGTTCCAGTCGGCATATCCGTGGCTGCCGATCACGGACCCGTAGCGATCCCCGCTCTGAGCATTGTCGTAGTCAGGCTGCCGGTCCGTCGGGGCGCCGATCTCGCGCATGTCCCAGCGGTAGAAGCGTTTGCTCCACTCCCGGCGAATACTGGACCCGCCTTCGTAAACCGTTTGGCCGTTGTCGGCCAGGAACGCCAGCGTGAACGGCGGATAGTAGACTCCATTGACGGTGATGGGACTCGTGTTGAGCACCATGCCGGATGGATTCAAATTGCCGGTGTTATCCCAACTGGTAACGCCCCCCGGCACGTCCGACGACAGCGCGAAGGACGTGCTGTCGCTCGTGTAGGCCAGAATCGTCACCGTAGGCGGGTTGGTTTTCATGTCGATTCTTCGGAACTCACGGGAGGAGCCGAAGGTTGCGGTCAGGAAGACCTCGTTCACGGGGTCCCACGTGTAGCAACCGATCGACAAGCTCGTATCGCCGACGGCCTGCAGGCCCGGCACGAGCAGGACCATGTTGTCTGCCACCGTCTGGGCCCAAGCCGCCGACGCCATCAGCAGACCGATCAAGCTCACACGAATCGCGTTCATGCTTTTCTCCCTCTCCCGTAAGCCTGGCCCGACTTCCCCATCACATGCGAATCCGACACGGACTGGCCGCGGACGAATCTCTGCGTTGCAAGTGCACCTCGGCCCGACCAGCGGAATCAAACGGCCATCACAGGCGAAATGACCCCCTAAAAACAGGCAAAATCTACCACCCGAAACAGGGTGTGTCAATAAAAAAACAGGTTTGCCAATTCCGCGCAAGCAGTTATGACGCCGGACTATACGTATCATTCTGAGTCATCGGCCAGCGTCGTAGTCATGAATTCTCGACGGAAAAGTGTCCCATTATCGAGCAGAATGCGGCGACACTGCGACCATCGGGAAATCTGATGATCGTGGCGGCGGCTCCGGCAAGCATCTGAATGCACCATGTTTGCGATCAAGGCGCCGGTGTCGGATCAGGCACAATATCGTCGACCCCGTATCCCTCGATGATGAACGGAGACGACGCCCAAATTCCCTCTCCGAGTACGTCACCGTCCTGCGCGGCGTTGAAGTACGGCTCCGTGATCGCCTGCTTGATTGCCTCCGCGGACGTCTGGCTCGGGTCGAAGAAAACCCGCGCACGAGCGATACCCGGACCCGGCCAGGCTTCGACCTTGACGTAGCCCGGTAACTCGAACATGTCATCCCGGTCGATGAAGAACTGCGTCAGCATCGTGGCCCGGCCTCGACAAGTGAGATTGTGGATTTGCAGGTCCACGCTGGCCACTTCCGCCGGCCGCTCGCCTCGCTCCCAGACGTACGACGGCAGCGGCGCGAAATAGGCCGCGGCCACGGCCGAGACGACCACCCCGAACACCACGGCGATCAACACGCCTTGCGACCACGACCGTGTGGAACCGGCCGGGCCCCAAACCAGGGCGCCACCTTTGAGCTCAGGACACGAATCCAGGCAATCCATGCACGACATGCATCGCGCCGCCGTAACCTGCTTGACCGTCGATACCGGTATGGCCATGGGGCAGACGCGGGCACACTTGCCACAGTCAATGCACGAGGACTCGTTCCGCCGGATCCGGGCCAGCCCGAACTTCGAGAACACATTCAGGACCGCCGCCAACGGACAGAACCAGCGGCAGAACGGGATGACGATGAACAACGAGCCTGCCACGATCGCGCCGCTCACGATGTAAGCCCAGTACGTGATGTCCTCCCCGTGCCGGCTGATGAGGGCGTAGCAGGGGTCGGCCGTCCGGAACATCAACTCGCCGACCTTCAACGTGAAATAGAGGACGATCGCCAGGACCGCGTACTTGCCCAGCGACAAAACCCGGTCGGCTTTGGGGGGGATCTTCCAAGGCTTGATTCCAAGCCGTTTGGCCCCTGCTCCCAACCATTCCGAGATTGCCCCGATCGGACACATGTAGCCGCAGAACACACGACGCAGCAGCAACGTCAGTATGAGCACTGCGCCCAGGATGTAGAAATTGGACACCCCCAGCGAGCAGAGCATTTGGCCCTGGCTGAAATACATGTAGGCCGCCTCAACGCCCCCAAACGGGCACCACCGCTCGGCGTTGCCCTTGAGCACGTAGACGCCAACGATGGTCAGGGCGAGAAACCCGAACTGCACGAGCCGCCGCTTGGTCTTCATCTCCTCAATACCTCAAAAAGCCCCGAGCACGAGAATGCCCGGGGCTTCATTCGTTCCTGACACGGGAATTCGTCGAACGCTGCAATTACTGCTTGTCGGCGCCGCCCGCGGGGGCTTCCGTGTGGCTCGAGCAGCCTTCCTTCGATCCGCCGCTCGCGCTGGAGCAACTGCCCTTCTTGGCGCATGATCCGCAACTGCTGCCACCGCTGCAACCGGACTCCTTGACCTTGCTCTCCGTCTTCAGGGCCGCGGCCAGTTCCGGGGTTCCAGCCAGCGCGGCCAGATCCGGGTCCTGCCGGGCAATCTCCTTCGTGGCAGCCAAGCGGCTCGGGGGAATCTGTTCGAAGCATCGCGTCAGCGTGGCTCCCGCTCCGGCCTTGTCACCGATGCGGGCCTGCAGACAGGCGTAGTTGTACAGCAGGTTGGGACCAGCGTCGGCCGGCAGTTTGATCTTTTCCGCCGCCGCCTTGGCTTGGTCCATCTTGCTTTGGCGGGCCTGGGCGATCGCCTGGATGATCATCGCTTCGGGCGTGAGCTTCGCCGGATCGATCGCGGCCAGAACCTGCTCAGCCTCGGCGGCTCGGTCGAGCGCCAAGTAGCTGCCGGCCAGCGAGATCGCGGAATCGACGCTGTTCACTTTTTCATGCAACTGCTTGTCGAGCGTCAGAGCTTCCTCGTACAGCTTGTGGCTGTTGTAGTAGTTCCGTAGCGCGCGAGCCCCCGCTTGCCACTTCTCCGGGTTCTTCTCGACGCTCAGCCGCTCGCGAAGCGTGATGACCTGGCGAAGCATCGAGTACTCGTTGCGATACTGCGGATTGCTCGAGTCGGCCTTGGCCGCAGCGGCGTACGCCTTGAGGGCGCCGTCGAAATCGGCCTTGGCCAGCAACTCGTCACCCTTCTTCTTGCTGGCGGCGGCGTCTTCGGCCGCGCCCGCGAAGGTCATGCCGCACCATGTCCCTAGAACTACTGCGGCGAACGCTGCGACTCGATTGCGTCTCATCTGAAATCTCCTGTTTATTCTCGCCCCGCCGCCCCCCGTGCTGGAGCACGCCTCCGCGCCTCGAGGATACATGCACCGGCAGACCCCGGGCAGAGCGAATGGCATCCGGACCCGCCACCACAATACCCGAGAGCCCGCCGGAGGTAAACACGTTCGGCACCCAGCCCCCCACGTTTGCGCGTTGCCAACCCGCGACCGGGGGGCACCTTTGAACTCAGGCGCCCCAAGGGGCGACCAGACTAGCTTCGGGCCGGGCCCATGACACAGTTTTTGTCGTTGACGAATCAACGTCCGGTTTGTATCCTCACTGTACTTGTTCGGCGCCTGATGGAGAGGTGGAGATCCAGGGGGAGAGGCGGCGTGGGGTTGCGTTGCGCGGGGTGCGACGTGCCCGCTTGAATCCTCCTCTGGCATGCGTTGAACCTGCCCCCTTCAGAGCTTCAAAGCCTGTGTTCTGATCCAAAGTAAGGAGGAGAGAGATGAGAAAGTTTGCCGCAGTAGGTCTCGTTGCGGCCCTGGCCGGCGCGCCGGTCATGGCACTCGAGTACGAGCCGCTGGTAACCTGGGCGGAAGCCAATGCCGGCGGAACGTCCACCGCCCTGTATTCCGCGATCGCGGAAGACAACACGGCGTATTGCGCGCTCACGCTGAACAACAGCCCGCGTTTCACCCGGGTGGATGGTCTGAAAAACCCGGTCCGCACGACCACGGAATTGGTCTCCACGCCGCAGTGGATTGCCGCCGCCAGTGCGACGACCACCGCCAACATCAATGGCGTGACCACCATGTACGGGTTCTCATTCTCCGGGGAGTACCTTCAGTTCGCGGACGCCGTCACCGACGGTATCTGGCGGGTTCACAAGAACACCGGAGACATCATTCCCTATGCCACGCGAGCACAGATCAAGGCTCACACCGGGATGACCGGCGAAGCGTCTCTGGGGACAGGTGGCGATACGGCTCCCGATGGTGAATACGCCTTCTGGGAGGGCACATCGAAGCAGATTCTCAAGACCAATGGGCAAGGCACCCTGATCACGCTCATCGATCAGAACACGCTCCTTTCTCTCGGCGGCGTCGGCTGCACCAGCATCGGCTATGACGCATTCGGGAACATGTACTGGACCGACAACGGCACGGATTCGGTCTACCTGAGAACCGCTGACGGCTCCATCAACACGGTCCTCCAACCGTGGGAAATCAGTGCCGTCACTGGAAACTCGAGCATCAACTTCAAAGACATATTCCCGGCTCCCGACGGCCTGGTCTACTTCCAGGAGCAATCCTCCGCCCACATCCTGCGTTTCTCGCCGGACAGCCCGGCGACCACGCTGGAAATCTACCTCTCCGCCCAGGATCTGCTGGACGGGCCTTCCGGCGGAACAAACGTGTACCAGTTGAGCTGGTATGATGGCCGCCTGGCTTTCAACGTGCACGCCACCACCGGAGCAAAGGGCCTTTATGTCGTGGTGCCTGAACCGGCCACGATGGGCCTGCTGGCCTTGGGCGGCCTGTGCCTCCTCCGGCGACGCTCCCGGTAACGTCGCAATGCATCGCCGCACTGGAAGCGCATGACATCATGAACAGGACCGGCCGGCTGAAGCCGTCAAGCTTCACCCGGCCGGTCTAATTTTGGCCCACCCTTTACGCCTCCTGAGAAATCTTTGAGGGCCGAGTCGCGTTGGCGTGACGTGGAAGCGTTTTTCGGTGCAACGGCGTCTGGGGAATGCTTCGGCGTCTGCCGGTGCTCTTGCTCTGCCTGTCAGCCTTGCAGTTCACGACGCCAGAAGTAGAAAGCGGATTCCTTGACTCGGTTGGTGCGGCGGAATTCGCGGATAGATACCCCGCTCCGTTGCTGTTCCCCGTATGAGACGTTTCCACAACGCCTCCCGCTGCCGATCTCGACTGGCTCCTCGGGCCATGCACAGGCTTCTTATCGCATGGCCGCATTGTCGGCAGGTCGGGGGCAGGTTCCAGATGCGCCTCGCCAGACGCTTACCCGTCAGGGGACTGCGGCGGGTTCACTGGCGGGGCTGGCGGTTCTCGGCTGGATTTCTTCGAGCTTCTGTTCGAGGTGGTCGACCAAGGCCGTGTCGCCGGTCGTCCGGGCGTGGCGGATGGCTCGCGTGAGCACGTCCGGATGCCGGCTGTATTCGGCCACCCGGACCGCGTGTGAGTCGGCGGCGGCCCGGCCTTGGCGAGCCTCCAACCTGTTCAGCACATCCGGCACTCGGGCCACGGGAAGCAGATCCGATTCGAGCAACTTGAATTCCAATGCGAGAGCTTCGTCCTCGCGTCCGAGTCTGCGATCCAGGTCCGCCACATAGAGCCAGCCCGTACACGGATCGCCAAGTTCCACCTCACACTGCCGGACGATCGCGTCGGCCAACTCCGCCAGCTTCCGCTCGCGGCACCAGTCGCCCAGAAGGCACAACATGCGCAACCGGTGATCTCGCGGCAGTCTGCCGTCGCGATACAATTCGTCCACCCGCTGCCGCACGACGTCCACGAACGCCGCCGGCTGCTCCAGAGCATCCGAAACGGGCAGGAAACTGCGCGGATCAAGCGCCCGCCGGAGCAGATCGTCCATCTGAGCGGGGTCGAGCACACGTCGAACCTGCTCGGTGAAGACCTCCAGGTTCCCCATGGCCGCATAGCGCCGAGCCAGGGCCGTCCGCAGCAACCGGTAGCGTATGTCGCCGACCTCCGAGTCAGCCCGCTTCCGCAGCGATTCCAGCAGCTCGCGCCAACGCTCGTCGCCGGCGGCCTTCAGCCGGTCGGCACATTCGATACCGAACTCGTTGGTCAGCGGGTCCAGCCCCGTCGGCTGCATCAGGCCCAACCAGCGGCGCAGCTGCGGCCCCCGCTCCTCCGGCGGCAGTGTCTGTATATAGGCATCCAGATGCGCGAGCCGCTGGCTCAGACCGACTCCGCCTTGTCCCTCCAAGCCGCTGACCAGCATCCACTGCAGCAGGTGACGAGCCGCTTCCGTTCGTCCGCGGGCCTGATACACGCGAGCGATGGTCCACAAAAGCTTGGAATCCGCCGGGTCCACCTGCAGTCGAATCTGGTCGATTTCAGCAAGCAGCCCGTCCGAAACGGCTTCCGGCTTCTGTGAGGCCAACTCGATCAAGAGGGCCTGATCATTACAGGTGATCGCGTCAGCCTGCCGAGCTGCTTCGAGCTTGGCGGCCAGACGACCCCATCCATCGTTCAGCCGGGCGACGTTGATCAATCCGCTGATCAATCCCTCGACATCCCGCCGACCGGGACGTGCCGCCTCCAGCAGGACGGAGTACTCTTCCTTGGCCCACGAAACACCGGCCAACACATCGAAGAGTTTGCGCCGGCTAGCGACCGGCACTTCGTCCTCCTGAGTTCCATGGCCGAGAAGTCCGCCCGGACCAGGTTCCTGCGGCCAGGTCAGATCGAGATAAAAGCCCTTGTCACGATTGCGGATGAACATGCGGCGAAAGACCGCGAGGGCTTCGTCTTCCCGCCCCATCGCCTGCAGCGCGCGGATTTGGCCGACCGGGGCGAGAATCGTCTCATCCTTCTGGGCGGCCAGTAAGGCCGCGACAGGATCGCACAGCTCGTAGTACGCCTCGCTGAGCGACCGCCACTCGAACGACTCCATGATCGTCGAGCTGGTGAGCGTCGCCGCGAGCGTGCGAGCCAGTTCCACTGTGCGGCCGGTCTCCTTCAGTGCCGTCACCAGCGCACGGCTGAACACTCGGTTGCTCGGCTGTGCGTCATACGCCTGCCGAAACGCAGCGACGGCCTCGGCGTCCCGCGACATCGCCCGGAGTACCAGCCCGCGCATGAACATCTGAACCGGCGTGGGAGCTTCGATCTCGTGCAGTTCGGCCAGATCGGCGGCGTACTTTTCGAGCTCGGCCGGTCGCAAAACGCCCACGGCGGCGTTGAACAACTGCCATTCGTCCGAAGTAACCTGCCGAGCCTGCATGAGCAGGTCCATGGCTTCACGCGCCAGCACAGCCGCTTCCTCATGCCGGCCGGCATTCTCGCGAGCCAAGGCGGTGGCGACCAAAACCGCCGGATCCTCCGGCGACTCCGCCAAGAGTTGCTCGGCAATGGCCAGCACCAGCTCCGGCTGACGCGCGTTGCGCGGCCAGATACGAATGGCTCCAGAAGTCAGCTTCCGCTTGGGTGTCGTTCGGAGCAACTCGAGAATGGCCTGTTGGAGTTCGGGGCCGGCCGGCCTGGACATCAGGCCGACGACATCGAGAAGGCTCGATCGCTGGTCGGCCGGCTTGCGGGCCGACACGGCCTGCCGGAAAAAGGCGACCTGCTTGTCTGCCGGCAGCCGTTCGAGTACCTGGACGAACCGGCCCACGGACAAGTCCGTATCCGCGATCTCGCTCGCCAGTGTCTCAATATCTGCAAACGGCATGTCGAGCACATCGCACAAGTCCATCTGCAGAAACCGCACAGCCAGCCGGTTTCGGGCATCCAGTCGGGGGCAAATGCGACCGAGCCGCTCGACGAGTCCGAATCGCTGCGACGGATCGAGCACACGGAAGGCCAATCGCACGCATCGCTCGATGCTGCCGGCAGCGGCCGACGTGTTCTGCCCGGCGGTCACCTGCGGTGAACGGTCCAACCAAAGACCGAGCCATCGCTGAACGGCGGCGGTATCGTCCAAGGCGATGGCAGCCGCCATCATCCGACCGCAGACAGTCGCCGCCTCCTTCGCGTCAGGAGGTGCGGCACAGGCCAGCACGCGACGAACCTGCTCGTGCCGGCCCTGCATCAACAGGACCGGAATCAGCCGATGCGCCAACTCGGCGCTGATCTGCCCGCTCGCGATGACCTCATCGATTAGTTGGGGATCAGCCAACACCAAGTCCGGATTGATCGCCCCGACCGCAACCGCGCCCGCAGCGGGTCCCGAGGTCGCGGGACCACTCGCCGGAGCCGCCTGGCTCACTGGGGCCGGCTGGCTGGCGCTCGACACCTTGCGTCCGCCGCCGCCATTATCGGCCGCGACCAGCCCCGCCATCTCCGCCGCTCGCCGGTTGAGCCCCCACTCGACACGGCTCGTCACCACCTGCTGACGCAACGTGGTGTCTTTGGGATAACGGGCCAGCAGTTCGCGATCGATCTCATCGGCGATCTGAGGCACGTGCAACGAGAACGCGACCTGCCGCAGGAACCGGGCGAGCCGCTCGAGTCTGGGATTGGCCGCGATGCGCGGCATGAGGCGTCCGTTCGCGCTCAGAACCGCGACTTCCTCACGAATGCGCCGCACGAGATCTCGTTCGAGCCGTTCCCGCAGCTCCGGCGTGCGAGCCGTGCCGATCAGACCGTTGCCCGCGCTCTCGAAGTACTGCGTAATCTCGTCCATGTTGCTCGCACGGACCACGCGGATGCGGCTGCGTTCGGATTCGATCGGCCGGGTGGCCACGTCGTGTTGCGTGTACCCGGGCAGCCGCCGGAGCATGAGATCGGTCGCCCGATAGTACTGAGCGAACGCCTCCGCGTGGTTGCCCATCTGCTCGTTGAGTGAACCCGAACGGACCAGCAGCGGCACGCTGTCCGGCTCGGCGATCAGAAGGCCGCGAATGATGCGGTCCGCGTCGGCCGGCCGGTTGGCCTCCTCGTAATACGAGGCCACGCGCTGTTGAATCGCAGAATAATCGCCGTCGATGCTGGCTCGCTCGAACACTCGCTCGGCCAGATGCAACTCGCCCTTCTTTAGCAGCGCTTCGCCCAGATCGAGGAACACTTGCGGCGGCAAGGCATCGGCCAGCGCCAAGAGCGAGCGGCCGTACTCGATCTGCTCGTCGATCTTGTTGGCCGACTTGGCCGACTCCATCAGCTCGCGCAACAGGGCGGCCCGGCGTTCGCCGCCGACAACCACCGCCTGCTCGACGATGTCGCGAGCCCGCTCGGCCTCGTTCAAACCGTCGAGCAGATCGCTGGCGAGTTGATAGAGGAACACCTTCTGTGGATTGGCGGCGATCCGCGCGTACACTCTTCGCAGCGCCGAACGCAACGCCGCCGGCTTGGCCTGCAGGTTCAGCAAACCGTCCACCGCGATCGTGAACAGGTCGTCCTCGACCGATTCTTCCACCAGCACCTGGAAGCGTGCGATCGCCTGGTCGCCGCGTCCGCTGGCCTTCATGGCGTTGCCCCACAGCAGCCAGGATTCGATTCGGTCCGGATGCGTGTTCAGGACTCGCCGATACGCCCGGGCCGCTTCGGCGTGCTGGCCGGTCATGTCCAGTACGCCTGCGGCGAATTCATCCGTCGCGTCATCCTGGCCGCCGGACAGCGCCTGCAGCTCGGCCAGCGCCCGGCGAGCCTGCAAGGGTTGCTTGCGTTCCATGGCCAAAATGGCGACCTGCTGGAGGTAATCCGCCGCGTTGGCCGGATCCAATTCGATCAATCGCCGGAACGTCTCGCTGCAACGCCCGAACTGCTCGCCGTCCAGGTACACGCGGGCCAGCCACTGCAGAAGCTCCACCTCGGAACGGCCCTTGGCCGCATATTCTTGAAGGACCTCGGCCGCAGACACGGGGTCCTGAGCCGCTGTGTAGATCTTCACGAGTAATTCGAGGTCGCGGGGGCTGGCCGAGTTCGTAGCCAGCCGCTCCTCGATCTCGATGACCATGTCCGCCAGCTTGCCGGTCCGCGATGCCAGATCCAGCATGCGGCTTTCCGCCTGCTTTGAGCGGGCGGGCACCTGCGTCGTGGACCATAGCTCGCGCCACAATTCGTAGGCTTCCTCGAACTTCTCGTTCTGCTCCAGCAGATACGCCAGTTGCTGCAGCGTGTCTTCCGTGCCGGTCGTCTCGTGCAGCTCCCTGTATAGATGGAGCGCTTCGGTTTTGTCGCCATGCCGCTCGAGCGTTTCGGCCACGCTCTGCAGAAGCTTGGGATCCTGCCGAGCCGCCGGCACGAGCTGACGAACCAGGTTCAGCGCTCGATCGGCGTCGCCGCGCTGACGCACCAGTCCGGCCTGAAACAGTCCAGCCCGGATCTGCTGAGGCAGTCCGGCTTTGGCCGCCTTGTCGGAAGCGGCCACGGCGACCGAATCGAGCGACAGCGCTGCCGCCGCTTGCGCCAGCCCCATGAGCGTGCTGGAGTCCTCGAACGATTCGACGGCTTCCATGAGAAATCGCGTGGCCTGCTCGCGTTGGCCGCCGAGCAACCACAGTCGAGCCAGGCCGATTCGCCACTGGATCTGCTGGGGATACCGCTCGACCAACTGTCGATAGGCCGATTCCGCCTGCTTCAAGTCGCCGGATGCGATCGCGGCCGTGATGATTTGCGTTTGGAACTCGGGCGATTCGATCAACTCACGATAAGAGGCGGTTCCGTTCAAGCGATCGAGCAGGTCGAGCAAGCGCTTGGACTCACCCAACTCGGCCAGGACCGCAACCAGAGCTTGCAACCGGTCGGGCGTAAGATCGGGATCGGACCACCATTCCTCGGCCAAGTCGTGCAAGTTGCCGCCCCGGCGAGCTGACGCAATCACGCGTTCGAGCGCGAAGCGGCGGTCCCGCTCGAGCGGCGCGGCCTGATAGGCCTCCTCATATTCCTCCCGGGCGTCGGCCGGCCGGTTCAGGCGCAGCAAGGCCAATCCGCGGAACAGGTAATCGTGAAATTGATCTTTCCGCTCCCCTCTCGGTGCCAGATAACGTACCACGCGCTCTGGATCGCCTAGGAGGCCGGCGTAGTGCCCGACCATGTGCCCCAGGGCACCGCCTGCATCCGCCGCGGCCACCGCATCAAGCGACCGGCTGAGATCGTCCATCCTCCGCAAATCGCGTTGCAAGGCTGCGGCCCGCACGAGCAGGGCCGAACGCTGCGCCGGCTCGCACGGGCAAGCCAGCGCCCGATCGATGCACGTCAGCGCGCCTTCGTCGTTGCCCAGCCACTCTTCCACCCGCGCCCTTTCGGCCCACCACTCGAACCGGCCCGGCTCGCGTTCGGTCAGGGCGGCCAGCAGATCGCGGGCGGTGATCAGATCGCCGTCGTCTCGTGCGGCCTGGGCCAGAAGCCAAGCTGCGTCGCGCGATAGGGCCGCCAACGGCTCGAGGCACTCGACCAGCGGCTCCAGACTGCCCACGGTGGCAAGACATGTATCGCGGGCATCGGCAAACGCCGCCTCTATGCGGGCGGAATCGCCGGCCGACAACGTTTGGCGAACCTCGGCCAACGCTCTACCCAAATCCGCGGCCGAGGGAGCGGTGGCCGTGCTGGCCGCATTCAGCTGCGCCGCAGCTTCTGGCGAGCCGAGCGTCGTGACCATCAACACCGCAGCCGTGACGGCAACGGCCGCCGGCATCCGCGACGGCCAGCGGCGGATCAGCACATGCAAGAGCAGAACGGGAACGAACAGCGCGGCGAAGACGGGCCAGATTTCCTGGGCTTTACGCGGCAACTCGCCAGCACGGCCGGCCGCCAATTGCCCCGCCAGATTGACGAGATCTTCCATGAGGTCTTTATCCGGGCCCAGCGCCGCGACCTCGGGCGGAGCGTTGATCACCACCGCAGCCGTGCCGGTCAACCCGGTCCCTTCCGCCCGAGCTTCGATTTCGTATACCCCCGTATCCAGATCGGCAATCCGCAGATTCCATCGGTGTGGCGCGTAGGGATCGACGGTCCATTTTCGTACCACATATGTGTCATTGTCCGGTGATCCGGTCCGCCGCCGCACGACGATCTCCAGCGGGCAGGACGCAACCTCTTGGGGGGCGGGCGTCTCACCCGCCTGCGAGACGGACAAGATACCCCGCTGCGGCAGCAAGTTGTTGATCTCCAGTTCGAGGGCGCCGGCGCGGCACACCGGATCGATACGCAACGCCTGCTCGGGTCGTCTGCCGGCCAAGCCGCGCAGCACGTTCGAGAACAGCCGGCCCGCCGATGGCGATTGGCTCAAACCGCTCGCCCACTCGCCGCCGAGTTGCGACGTCCAGGCCGCCACCACGCCCAGACCGTATTGCCATTTGGCCAGCAGCGGCTGCCCCGAATCGGTCGCGAGCAACACGTCGGCCGTGGGCCGCGCGACGGTCTCCACATAACCGCTCAAGGATGGCCAAGCGGTCACGTCAATGCCGTCCAACCAACGATCGCGCCGCCCCGCTACGACGCTCACCGACTGCTCGAGGTACGGTAGCGATAACGAGTTCTCAGGCTGCTTGACGATTATCTCGGGCAGGTTGAACCGGTCGGGAGCCGTGTAGAAACGCCCGCGGCCCCAGTGCGCCAGACTGGCCAGGAACGCCGAGTGCGTGCCGGGGCCGACCAGAACCGTCGAGAGCGTGATGTTGTGGTCGGTCATCTTGCGGATGAGCGGCTCGAAAGCCCCGGTCTCCACACCGCCGTCGGTCAGCACCAGCACATGCTTGGTCCGCGTGTTCACGTCCCGCAGCGCGTAATAGGCTTCTTCGAGTGCCGGCAGAATCACCGTCCCGCCGCCGGCACTGAGCCGATTGAGCGCCCGTTGCAAGTCGATGGCATTCGCCGCCGACTGGATCGGCGCCGCCCAACGCTTGGAGCCATAGAACTCAACGATGCCCGCTTTGTCGTGCGGCTTGAGCCGGGCCAAGGCCAGCCGGGCGATCTCTTTGGCCAGACTGACTCGCGCACCCGTCATGCTGCCGGACGTGTCGATAATGATGACCAACGTCGCACTGGGATCGCGCCGCTCCAGACCTTGCGGCAACCGCACGGGCACGACCTCAGCCAGTGGCGATTCGCTGAGCCGGGCCGGGCCGAACGCCCGCCGTCCGCCGGTCATCAGCAAGCCCATCCCCCGCGTGACCGCATCGCGAATCGCCTCCTGGGCAGGCGCAGGCACCGTCTCGGGCATGCAATCGGCCAGGACCAGCACGTCCGTATCCGCCAGCGTCTCGGCCAACCCCGGCGCGGTCACATCCAGCGTCGAGATCTCCGCTGCCGGCCCCACCATCTCCCTCAGCGCAGCCGCAGCAGCACCGGCGGGATTGTCTTCGACGACGCGCACGCGAAGCGGCGGCAACACCTCGATCGCGGCGGCCAGCTCGTTATTGTCGGCCAACGTGTCTTGGCCGCCGCTCACGCGAACGGCGTACTCACACAGGCCTCGCCGCTGGAGCGCAATCGGCACGGCAATGCTGTGGCGGCCCGGTTCGAGTGCCTGCTCACGACGTTGAATTTCGCCCGTGGCGGTATCCTTGACCTCCAGCACGACCGAACCGGCCTCGGCCACCTGGACCGTTGCCTTTACTTCTACACTCGAACCGATGCCTGCCGTGGCCGGCAGTTCCACGCGTTCCAGCAGGACCTCGCGCGTGCACGGCTGCCCCACGGTCACAGCTTCCAGCACAATGCCGCGCTGCCCCAGTCTCCAGGCGGCGGCACGGGCATCGCCGCGCGTCTCCCGCCCGTCGCTGAACAGGAGGACACGACCGCGCCCCTCATGTGGAATCAGCAGCGCCGCCAGGTCCAACGCATCAGCCAGCGCCGAGCCCGCCTGGGCTGCGGGCTGTGTGCCGGCCGATCGCTGGTGACGCCATGTGATGAGCGATTCTGGCTTTGACGACACTTCACGAGCCGTCGTATCGAACGTGACCAGCCGAATGCGTTCCGAAGGCCGGCGGGCGGCGGTGATCCGCCCGATCTGCTCGTCCACCGCGACCAAGTCCGCGTCGCTGACACTGGCCGAGCAATCCGCCACCAGCACCGTCGTTGTGGACGAGTCCGGCCGATAGATCACCGGCTGGGCCAACGCCAACACCAATAGCACGAGCCCCAGCACGCGGAGGCCCGCCAACGCCCACTTGCGTGCGGGACCAAACGGCGTGAACCCGCGCACGTGCAGGGCCACCAGGGGAATGCCTGCCAGCAACAGCCACAGCCAGGCTGGATGCACGAACGTCATGACCTACGCGATCCTCCCCCGCGTTTGCAGATAAGCCTCACCCAGAAATAGTGCGACGGCCAGCAGGATCGCAAGCTCGAATCCTCTCATGCGCCCCCACGAACCACGAAGCGTGGATGGTGCATCCGCCTGCTCAGCCGGCGCGGCCAGGTCGGCCGTGGATCGCTCCGCAGGCATGACGTTGCGCGGACCGGCGACCATCGCCCGATCCGCCCAGAGGGGGTCTTCCAATACCCGGCGCGGCGACAGCGCGATCGGCTGCGCGTCCCACCCCGCCAACTGCCGAACCACACGCGTCAGCAGTACCGCGAAGGCGGGTTGACGATACAAACCGGGTTCGTTCGACCAGAGTCGCGTGCTGAAGACCGCCCGGGCAGGCGCACCGGGAACGTACGTTGCCAGCGTCACCTCCCCCAGTTCCATCAGGGCCCCTTCCCGCGCGCCGGCATCGGCGGGCTGTCCGCCTTCGAAGCTCAGGTTTCGCGTTAGCGGGTGATTGGCGGCGTAGAACAGTGGGGCATCAGCGACTGCGGCAGCCGACGACGCATCGACGAACAGCGTTGGCCGTTCGATCGTCGCATCCGACGGGCCCGTGCGTACGTCGATGTCGTGCGGATCGGCGGGATCAACGACCGCCACCGCCGGATCGCTCTCCAGGCCCGTTCGCAAGGCGGCGGGCACATCGCCCGACAGTGCGACGCGGATGCGATTCCGGCTCGGCAGGCGAAGCGACAGATTATTGTCGCCACGGGCGTCGCCATCGCCGCTAAGGGCTATGACCACTTCATCGCCGTCGCAAGCCAGCAGGCCGGTCGCAAAATCGCGCGTGCTCCCAGGCGTCATGTCCGCCGATTCGTTCAGTAGCACCGCCCCGCCGGCTCGGGTCACTCGCAAATCGACCCGGCGCGGAGCCGGACCGTGATAGGCGACCCGCGTGACGAGCCGTCCCTGCAACGGGTCTTCCGGCTCGGGCAGAAACAGAACCGAGACGATCGCCGCGTTGGCACGAGACTCGCCTACACGGATGAACCGGTCGACACCGTCGTCTGACTGCCGCGGCAGGTTGCTGATCAACGTGACGCGTCCGTTCTCCACTCCATTGAGCAACGAGCGGGCGGCCGCACACCCGAGATCGAGGCTGGCCGGCACGCGCGCCGGCTGCACCGTCTCCAGCTCCCGGGCCAGCAATGCGGGCGATTGGTCGAACCCGTGTACGAGTCGCGGCAGCGGATCGAGAACGACGACAGCCGCTCGATCGGCACCGGACAGCGACTCGACGGCCGCGACCGCGGCGACACGCGCCCGGTCGTAATCGGTGTTGCCATCGCCACCGGCCGTCATGTTGACCCCGGCATCGAGCACGATGACCTCGCAAATGCCACGCCCGGATGCGGTGAGCTCCGGCTTGCCCAGGCTTGCGATAACCAGGCCGCAAACCGCCAGGAGCAGTGCAAACGTGAGCGGATGGCGGAACCGGTCCAGCAGGCTGCGGGCGTGTGTGCGTTCGATGGCCTGTGCCCAGAACAGCGTGGTCACCACGCGCACGGGCCGCGGCCGCACGCGCAACAGGTGCAACACGCCGAGCAGCGCGGCCACCGCCCCGATCAGACTCGCCACACCCCAGAATGGAATACCCGTAAACGTCATACCGTCCCGTTCAGACCACAAGCCACCCGTCGATGAACAGCTTGTTCAATTGCTCGAGCACCGGGCGATCCGCGTCCAACTGCATGTGGGCGGCCCGGCGCTGGGCGAGGAACGCCAGCAGTCGATCGTTGAATGCCTGGTACGCCCGCCGGTACTTCTCGACCGCCGCCGGTGTGACCGTCACATCGACGCTTTGGCCCGACTCGCAATCCAGCAATCGACACTCGCCCTGCAACTGCGGCATCGGGTCGGACGCACGCACGACCTGCACGGCCACCAGTCGATGCTGCAACGACCGCAGCCCTTCCAGCACCGGCTCGATGCCCCCGGGATCGAAAAAGTCGGAGATCACCACGGCCAGGCCGCCCCGCAACCGCATCGCACCGAACCGACGCAGCGCTTGCCCCAGACGAGTCGGCCCGGCGGGACCGAGTTTTTCTAACCGGCCGAGCAACCGGCGAAAGCCTTCCTGGCCTCGAGCGGGCGGCAAGGGTTGGCCCAGGTCAGCCCCGAACGGGAACACCGTCAGTCGATCGTGCTGATTCGTGGCCACAGCGGCCAGACACGCCGCCATCTGCCGCGCCGCGTCGGCCCGCGGCGGCGTCTCGAAGAACATGGAATCGCTCACGTCGAGGAGCACGTAGACCGGCAGGTCCTCGGTCTCCTGGAACAGCCGCAGGAAGACGCGGCCGCTGCGGCGGTACAGGTTCCAGTCTACCCGGCGCAGGTCATCGCCCGGCACGTACGAGCGGAAGTCGCGGAACTCCATGCCCGTGCCGAGCGCGCGCGACCGATGATCGGCGTGCCGACCGCCGGCGGGAACCTGGCGAGCAATCAACCGAAGCCGATGCACCGCCCGGGCGAACTCTTCCGTGAACAACTGAGACATGCGTCTCTTCTCTACTTCCTCACTCGCCGCGTCACCGCGTCATGCCGGTTACGACAATTCGCTCACCGAATTCACCGCCGCCCGGATCAGATCGTCCGGCTTCACGCCCTCGCTATGACCCTCGAAGCTCAGCAGGATGCGATGCCGCAGCACGGGCAACGCCACGTCGCGAATGTCCTGGCAGGACACCGCAAACCGCCCGCCCAGCAAGGCTCGCACTTTGCCCAGCAGGAGCAGCGCCTGCGCCCCGCGCGGGCTGGCGCCCAGAGCCACCGCTCGGTTGACCGCCGCCACCGCATGCGGCGACCCCGGCTGCGTTGCCATCACCAGTCGAATGGCGTACGAGCGCACCTGCTCGCTCACCGGCACCGAGCGAACGATCCGCCGCATGGCCATAATCTCTTCCGCACTGCTCACCGGCTCGATGGTCGGCCGCTCCGTCTCCGTCGTGCGCTCCAGAATGTGGTGATAGTCCCGCTCCTCCGGATAGCCGACCAATAGCTTGACCAGGAAGCGGTCCAACTGTGCCTCGGGCAGCGGATACGTGCCTTCCTGCTCGATCGGATTCTGCGTGGCCACCACGATGAACGGCTCGGGCAGACGAATGGTATTGCGTGAGACCGATATTTGTCGCTCCTGCATGGCCTCCAGCAGGGCGGATTGCGTCTTGGGCGTGGCTCGGTTGATTTCGTCGGCCAGCACGAAGTTGGCGACCAGTGGCCCCTGGGCGAAGCGCAGCTCGTGCCCCCCGCCCTCCTTCTCGTACAGCACCATGGTGCCGATGATGTCGGCGGGCATCAGATCGGGCGTGAACTGGATCCGCGAGAACTCCAGCCGCAACGCCGACGCCAGCGTGCGGGCCAAGAGCGTCTTGCCCAGCCCCGGCACGCCTTCCAGCAACACGTGGCCGTCGGCCAGGAGCACGGACAGCGTGGTCTCCACCAGGTCGTCGTGCCCGACGAACATCTTCTGCACTTCTCGCTTGAGCCGGTCGAACACGCTGCGGAACTGTGCCGCTTGTTCGTGGGCGTCGGCGGAGCTGGTATGCGGGTCGGCTACGGTCTTGTTCATGGCGTTGGTTCCTGTTTCTTCTCGATGTCCGACGAGTGCAGTCGCATCAGGTACTGGCGCACGACATCGGCTTCGTCGGCGGAGATGCGGTGATCCGCAGAAACGGCTTCCGGGCCGCCGCGAGGGACGGCCGGATTCGCTCGGGCCGGCTCGCCCGCGACCGGCGCGGGATCCACCCGTTCGTGGACGACCTTCGTGCTGCCGGGGCCAAGCCGGGCCTTGATGAAGTCGGGAATGGGCACGCCCAGCACGAGCGACGCCGTGCCGCGCGACTTCTTGGGCGGCGTCGGACCGCCACGGCCGGTACCGGGAAGCCCCTGGTCGTCACCGCTGATGCCCAGTTCGCGCGACGGCGCCGCCTGCCGGTCTTTCATGGAAGGTTGGACGCCACCCCGCTGCGTGTTGTGCTCGCTATCGGTTTCGGTGACGTCGTCCTGATCCTCGTTGTCCTGATCGGTGTCGGAGCTCCGCGTCTGCTGCGACCATTGATTCTGCACCGGACTGGCAGCACTGCCTCCGGAACTGCCCTGGCTGATGGACGAGTCCTCCTCGCCCTTCTCCGGCTTGCCGGCCGCGGGCGACTTGGCCTCGGGACGTTTGCCTTTACCTGCGGCAGGACGCGGTGCGGACTCCGGCTTCCGCTGGGCGGAACTGCCGGTCGATTCGCCGCTGCCCTTGCTGGACTGGCTCGACGCGTTGGACTGGTTGGCCGAACCGCCGCCGCCCTTACCCGCCGAAGCCTGCTCCTGCTCGGCCGGGAGCAGGCCCTCGGGCTGCGTGGTCATGGTCTGCCGCGCTGCCGTTTGTTGGCTGGAGGTTTCCGGCGTCGAGGGACGGCGCTGCAGGCTCGGCAGATCATCGGTCTTCTCGGTCGGACGGCGATCTGGCCGGGCCATGGCTTGGGGGAGCATCTCGATTCCACCCGCTCCATCGACATGCCCGCGCTCGCCGAACAAGCCGGCCAGCACGAGCACCACCACCGCGGTACCAGCAGCTCGCCACAACTGACGCCCGAGATGCGGCGGCTGATCGAGATACGGATCGCGGCTCGCCAGTTGCCGGGCATACTTCAAACCGTCTTCGACTGCCGCTCGTGCAAGAGCGTTCTCGTCACGTTGAGCGGCCAAAGCCAAAGCGTTGGCAATACGGTTATGGTCGGCCGTCGCGAGATCCAGCCGCTCGGCCACCTCCCGATCGCTGGGCACTCGCCGCATGGCTGAAGCGAACGTCGCGCCGGCCGCGATCCCGGCCGCGATGATCGTCAGGATTACGAACGACGTCCATCCCACGATCGGAACGGTATCCGTGAGCCACGCCCCGGCCCGCAGCATGCAGAACCCGGCGGCCATGCTGCAGATCGTCATCAACGCTCGCAGCGTGGCCCGCGGCAGCTCCCCCGCCACGCGGGCCCGGTGCACGCGCCGACGCGCCGCGGCGAGCAGTTGGGCGATCTCCTGTTGTGGTTCCGTGAGGCTCACTGCTTCGTCCCTTTCGCAGTCGAGGCGCTCGTCGACCCCGGCGATTCGACCGGCAGCGCGCATGCCGCGAGCACTCGCCGCGTGTTCGAGTCCTGCACGAAGGCCGCCACCACCAGCGCGCTCCGATCCACGTACGTGGGCCGCAAGTTGAACCGGATGTCGAACGACTTCTCCGCGTCGGCCAGATCCTGCTCGATGTCCTTGGCAATCGCCTCGAACGATGCCGCCAAATCAACACGGGCCGGCGTGTCCGGCGCCAAAGCGAAGCCTTGTTCCGGCGATAGCAAGGCACGCGCCACGTGCTTGTGCAACATGAGCCCGTTTGACCCCGGCAACATCACGATTTTTTCACACAGCACGGCATGCACTCGCACGCTGCTGCGATCGGCGGGCCCTTCCACGACGAGCGTCCCTTTCAGCTCGTCGCCATGAAGCGTTGCCCTGCCGCTGATCGTCCAACCCACCGCGCCGGCCGGCAGTGATTGCGCCGCGTCCGCCGAGTTTCGCGTCGATGCTCCGCCCGGCTTGCTGTTGGCAGCTCCCGACAAGCCCGCGGCTTCGAGATACTCCGCGTAAACGCGTGCTGCGTCCCGGTCGCTCCCCTCGGCCGTCACCGGCCCTTGTCCATCGAAGAACGCCGCCGGCGCGGTCGTGGTTTGATAGTAACGACTTCGGGCCAGCGAAGCGCGCGTGGCCAGCGGGTCCGGCATGGGCGAGTTCAGGTGGTATTGAATGAAGACAACAGGCGTGCTTTCCAGATACTCGAAAAGCCCCTGAAATGCCAACTCGGGCGCCGCCGTCATCCCGCCGTCCGCCGAGGCAAACAGCTCGACCAGCCGCAGCGGACATTGGGCATCCGGATCGTTCTCCAGAAAACGCTCGGCCGGATGGAACTCGACCATACGGCCTTCGAGCAGTTGCTCGGCATCGGCCATTGTGAACGTTGCCCGAAATTCCGGATCGCGGTTGAGCCGATCCAGGGCCTGCATCGCTTCCGGCGGCGCCTGCTGCGACAGCGCGGCCTGGAGATAGCGCGACCAAGCCCGCAACGGCCGTCCCGTCCGCTCGTACAACTGGCCGAGCCAAAGATTGATGGTCGGATCGCGCGGAGCACCGAACGCCGCCGACAGCAGATGCTTGCGAGCCTGCACCAGATCGTTGCGATTCATGGCGATCAAGCCGCGACGGGCACTGAGCTGAAATCCGGCAACGGCGTTCAGGTCGGCATGAACCGATTCCGCCCCGATCTCCAGCGCCTGCTCAGCCAGATCCCACTGCCCGGCCGCGATCAACTGGTCCGCCAATGCGACCATGCCAGCGGCACGGCGGTTCTCAGCCGTGGTCCGGGCTCGCCATCGCATGGCCCGAACGACGGCCTGCGGATCGACCGGTTCCTCCTCCAAGCGCAACTTCAGCAGCCGTTGGCTAGACTCCGGTCCGAGCCGTGAATCGGGATGCGCGTCCAAGTACGCTTCGATGGCGGATGCCTCCCCCGACGCCCACGCCATAAAGCAGGCACGCTCGTGTGCGGGGAATTGCGGCTCGCGGATCTGCTCGAACGTGAGCTGCCGAGCCGTCGGATTGACCGTCAACCGGAAGGAGGAAAGCAGATTCGTGCCCAGCACGAGGTCCGGCCGAGGCTCGGGCATCCCCGAAAAATCCTCCGGACGGAACGCCACGAAGCGGGCGATGTTGATCCCGCCCAGCAGGAGTTCGTCGATCGCCCCGCCGGCCGAACCGGCCAGATCGGCGGTAATCGCGTCGATGCTCGTATCCAGTTGCGAGGTCATGAATCGCACGCGGAGCTGGAAGTCCTCTCCGGCGAAGGCCTTGAGCCAGACGCCGTACCTCTCTTCCTCGTACGGCAACGTGACCGCCTTGCCTTCGACCGGCTCGACGGGCATGGCTTCGCCCGGAGCGAGCAGTTCGAGCCGGCCCTCGCCGATCTCCATCCGCAAGATGTAGTGGCTGAGGGCGGGCAAGCCGAGCACCGCCACCGCCGGAACCTCACCCAACTCCTCGGCGTGGTTTTTCGAGAGTTCTTCCAGGTCGCGCCCGTCCACGCTGAACACTTGGAGCCCGCTCAGCACCACGTCGCCGAACCGCAGTTCGGCCGGATGATCCGGGTCCAGCTGAAGCAGCTTGGCCGTATTCTTGTGGACCAGCAGCGACCCCCGAATGCCCAGATCGATGACGATGTTGGCGGGGATAGCCTTGTTCGGACCATGGAGCGTGCCGTAAGCGCAGGGCCGGCCGGCGATGAGTTTGAACGGGATGACCGTGCCCGCCCGGACGTCGGCGGGACAGGCCAGCAAGATAAGCGACAATGCCATCCACAACCAGCTTCGAGCGGCGCAAGAAGACTCTACGAAATGCCGAATCATGAGCTCTGCCCGTGGATCTCGTCTCTTGCCACGCTCCTGCGTCCCAGGACGAACTCATCCTCAGAGTCCGCCACACGGGGCCGAGAAGCAGCCCCTGCCCGCGCCGCTTGGAACATCGCGCCAATATACCGTACCGACTTTGTGCCTGCCAGGACCGGCGGGCGGCACGAAACACACATCGCACGAGCGGCAGGCGAGGGCGGTCCCACATTGGACCCGCAGAAAAGCTCTCAGAGCCACCGCCCGCATCCATGCACGCCGCGAAGCCAATTCACTTTCCCCATTGACTTGTCTAGAAAGTTGCCCTCGTCTGCGCATAATGGTGGCCTTCATGAACGCCGGCAGACGCCGGCATGGTTAACCCGGGGGAGCGACCTCAATGAGAAGCATCGGCCTGATCGGCGGCATGAGCTGGGAATCGACCATTCTGTATTACAAAATCGTCAACACCGTGGTGCGAAACCGGCTGGGCGGATTGCACTCGGCCCGATGCATCCTCTGGTCGTTCGATTTCGACGAGATCGTGCGATTGCAGCGCGAGGGCGACTGGCAACGGGCGACCGAACGCATGATCGACGCTGCCGCCGCTCTCGAACGTGCCGGCGCGGACGTCGCCGTCATCTGCACCAACACCATGCACAAGATGTTCGACGCCGTCTCCGCCGCGATCGGGATTCCCATGATCCACATCGCCGATCCCACGGCCGAGCGCATCAAGTCGGCCGGCCTCAGCAAAATCGGCCTGCTCGCCACCCGTTTCACCATGGAGGACGACTTCTACGTGGGTCGCCTGATCGGCCGGCACGGCCTGAACGTGCTGACGCCCCCTGCCACGGATCGAGCGGTCGTCCATGAGATCATCTTCGACGAACTGTGCCGGGGCATCGTTCGGGACGAGTCACGGACTCGCCTGCAATCCATGATCGCCCGGATGGCCGAAGACGGCGCGGAAGGTATCATTCTCGGCTGCACGGAACTCTGCCTGCTCCTGGGCCAGGAACACAGCCCTCTGCCCATCTTCGATACCACGGTCATCCATGCGGAGACGGCCGCTGAGTGGGCACTGCGTACCGAACCCGCGCCCGCCATGCCTGGCTGACCGGACATCCACGCTGAACGTTCATCCACGCTGATGACAACGGGCCGGAAGCGCGCAAGCGCACTCCCGGCCCGCTTCTGCCGCGTTGTGGTGCAGGCATCTTGCCTGCAATGCGCACGCCGGAAGCGTGCATCACAACAAGTCAACGATCAGTGGCCGCAACCGCCGTGCGCCCCGCCGCAGCCGCGAGCCTGGGCTGGCCGGCCGGCATGACCGCAAGCGCTGCCGTGTCCGCAGCTGGAGCGTTGGGCCTTGCCGCCACAGCCGGCCCCGCAATCGCCATCTTGCTTGCTAGCGCCACCGCTGCCGCAACCAGTCTGCTTGCCGCCACAGCCGGCCCCGCAACCGCCAGCTTGCTTGCTGCCACAATGGCCGCCACAACCGCGAGCTTGCTTGCCGCTGCAAGCGCCACCGCAACGGCTGACAGTCTTCACGCCGCACTGGCCGCAGCAGCTCTCTCCGCACTGACCACAGCCGTCGCCGCTCTTGCTCGCGCACTGCTGCCCGCAGCTCTTCCGGCCGCCGTCACCCGAGCAACCGCCTTTCCCACAATCGCCGCCACAACCGCCCTTCGCGCCGTGGCCGCACTTGCTGCCGCACTTGCCGCTGCCGCAGTTGCCGCCGCAACCGACCTTCCCGCAGGAGCCGCCGCAGCTCGCTTGGCGGGCCGCCTTCTGCCCGCAGCCGCCCTGCTTGCCATGATGCGATCCGCACCCGCCGGCATGGCCGCACGACTGAGCCGACTTGCCGCCGCAATCACCGCCGCAACCGCGAGCCTGCTTGTTGCCACAATCGCCGCCGCAGCCACTAGCTTTCTTGCTGCCGCAACCACCACCGCATTGACCGGCGCGCTTGTCGCCGCAGCCGGCGGCGCCCTTCACGCCGCACTGACCGCAACCCTCACCGCTCTTGCTTGCACAGTGCTTGCCGCAGCCCTTCTTGCCGTCGTCACCCGAGCAGCCGCCTTTCCCACAGCTGCCGCTGCAGCCGCCGTCACAGGCTGCACCGCCGCAACCCGCCTTGCGGTCGGCCTTGCCTCCGCACTGTTGGCCGCACTTCTTGCCGCCGTCGCTCGAACAACCACCGACATTCTTGCCACAACTACCAGAGCAACCGCCGGCCTTCTTACCACAGTCGCCCGAGCAGCCGTCGCCACAACCGGCGGCGTTCTTCTGAGACTTGCTGCATGAGGATCCGCACCCGGAGCCACATCCCCTGGCAGCCTGCTTGTCGGCTTGAGCCTGTCCCGTCGCGCACGAGCCGCCGCAACCTGCTTCAGCCGTGGCGCAAGACTTGCTCGAGCCGCACGCCTCGCCACATCCACCCTGTTTGTCGCAGCTGGCCGCCGCCAGACTGGCCCGTACGGGCGGGTAGGGCAACCACGTTTCCGGCCCAACCGCGGCCAGGCCGTCGATTGGCGCAATAGCCAGAGCGAACGACGGAATCAGCAGCGCCACACCGGCCGCCAGCGCGGCAATCACGGTATGCTTGACGAATCGTCTGTTGATCATGTTTTCCTCTCGCATTGTGCGTCATGTCCGGACGCGAGCGAGCGCAAAGCCGCCGCGCGATCCTGACCGGCGCGTCATGAAGCGACGCCGCTCAGGACGGACTCACCGTACCAATCTGAATCACACTGACTCGATGAATAACAAGCTGACGATGGTCTGCGATGCGCGCAAGGGTAGCGCATCGGGAGGGCATCTCATTTCAGCCAGCACATGATCTGAGCCTGACGCTCGCTATGCGAGCTGGTTGAGGCGTAGTCTTGCCAATCAAGCAGGCTAATGGTGGCATGTTCGGCCAAGTCAGGCACCACGGTGGCAATCGGCTGAACCGATGTCACCACCTGATCCCGGCCGCTATCGGTCGGAATATAAGGCCGAGCCGGCTCATTCTTGGCTTGCCGATAGGGGCAAGCCTCGCACTTGCGCTCGGGCATGGAGCAAGCCGCCGGCGAGGCCGACGCCGGCAAAGAGCGGGCAATCTGAGCCTTTTTCTTCGATGCACAGCCCTTGGCCCGAGGGCATCGAGCACATTTGGGTTTGGCAGATGCCACGTCAGCCGGCTGAGCCGCCTTGGCCGGCGGGCGCATCGCACATGCGGCGCGCACTCGGCCGGGCTTCGAATTGGGGCATGGGCAGGAGAAGGCAGGCAGTGTGCTCTGGCACACGATGCACATGACCGCCACCATTCTCCAGAGCTTTTCCATGATGACGATTGTAAGCCGCCACCACACACGCGTCAACGGCGCTTGCCTGTGAATCGGCCCGCATGCGGGCCGTAGTCAATAGGTGGGAGCGTCAGCCCCGTTCATCGTGAGCAGACGATGGTCATCCCCAAACAGGGCGACAGTTCTGCGGGCAACGCAAGCGACTCTCCGACGCACTGCCCGGCGACATCAGCCGCGTTTGGGCGCCGCGCTGCGTTGCATCTGTCGCCCCTGTCGGGGCTCCATGAAGAAGATGACGAACCGCATCGCCTTCGGTTGTCAACCGGGCGCTTACGCCGCCCGCCTACTAACCGCTGCCCCATGCGGGGCAGAAGAAAACGAGCGAGGCTTCCGTTACAGCCGGAAGCGTTTTCCGAACGGTTGGCGTGTAGATGACAGCATTGTGGTGCGGGCATCTTGCCTGCACTGGGCACGTCGGCGCGTGCACCACAGCGCGCGTCGAAAATTCGAAGTTCTCGCCACCGTGTGATCCGTGGTCCATTAAATCGCGAAACCGTAAACCACACCAACAGACCATTGGACCATGTTGGATTCGCCCTTTAACATCGCGTTCTTGCCTCGTGTCAGGAGTGATCGAATGCCTCGAATGTCCGTCGCGATTGTTCTCGTTCTCACCACGGTTAGCGTTGCCGAGTACAGAATCCCCGACTATCCGCAAACCGTCCCATCGGTCTCCGCGGTCGAACTGAACGTCGCGAGCGAACTGAAGGTCGGCGAGCCCGCCCGGGTGTCGTTCCGAATCACCTCCACGCAGCGACTCGCATCGCCTCGGTTGTTCCTGCACGTGATGCACGGTGACAAGGCGTTGCATGTGGCGGTGTTCGAGCCGAACGTTGCGCTGGAGCCCGGCCGCCCCGCCGAACTCGGTCCGTTCACAACGCTTCTGCCTGCCGATCTGCCCGGCGGCCGCTACGAGTTGATCGGCGGCGTCTATCTCGAACCAACGGTGGCGACCAAGCCGGTCACCATCGCCGGCGCAGCCGATGCCCCCCTGCCGATCATCATCAACACCGGCACGTTCGTGGACAAGTTCGGCACGCCTCATCGCTGGCACGTCAACAAGTCGCACACGCTGTTCTGGAACGGCCAGGTGTACATCCCCATCGGCGGAATGTTCATCCCCGATGCCGACTTCGACACGTTCAAGGCCCAGATCGATCTGCTGGTCGCCAACAACGTGCGTGACATCTATTGGAACGTTGGCCACAGCATCCAGATGCCCCGCACCTGGGAGACCAAGAGCGATGACAAGATCGCCTACATGCAAAAGTGCATCGACTACATGGACCAGGTCGGCATCCGCTACGGCATGCAGTTCTCCGGCCTGCAGGCTCACGGCTACTCATACGAGGTCATGGGCGGCAAGGAACTGGCGTTCACCGTCCGTACCGGCGAGAAGGAATTCAAGCTCGAAAAGCAAAACGACGATCAGTGGCTCGAAAACGGCAAGATCCACGTCGCCTACCGCAAGATCCGCGACGGCTATTATCTGATCGCCCATGCAGCCACCGGCAACGTCGTGGCCGGCGGCGCCGTCGAGGTCGCCCGCGACGAGCGCAAGACCGGCGACGGCCGCGACCGCGGCGCCGAAGCCCAGGTCGTTCGCGTGCCCGTGCCCGCGGGTCTGCAACCAGGCGAGTACAAGCTCTACCTCACCGTCTCTGCCTATGCCGATTCGTGGAATGCCAACATGCACTTCTGGTCGGAGGACACGACCAAGTACTACCAGGCCATCCGCGATCTCTACGGCAAGCTCCGCATGGGGCCGGGTTTCCGCTTCATCGTCGATGCCTTCTGGAACGAAAACAACTTCAACCACGGAGTCGTGCCTTCGGAAGAGACCTTCCGCACCCGTCATGCGGCCTACCTGAAGTCCCGCTACGGCACGATCGAAAAACTCCGTGACGCGTGGAGCCTCGAGAATCCCGACGACGTCCGAACGTTCGAGGATGCCGGCCACCTGCTGCCGATCCGTGGGATTCGCGACACGGCCACCGGCGCGACCTGGGATTATCTCATCCACACGCAGACCAACCGGATCGTTCGCGTCGAACAATCGACCAGCCAGCATCGCTACGACCTTCTCGACTCGATCAGCGTGCAGGTCCGCGATTACCACATCGAGGTGGCCGACATTATCAGCAGCCTCTTCGACGTCCCCGTCGTGTTCAAGTTCTTTTCCGGCGTGGACCGCTGGCACATCAACGATGCGGGCATCGCCGGCGGCCACGACGGCGTGGGCATGGAGAGCTACGGCCTGGGCGAGCCGCAGCTCGCCTTCATGGGCATCCCTGCGTTCAGCAGTTGCCGCCAGTCCACCAAGACCATGTGGTTCCTGGTCACCGAGGTCGGCGAAGGCAACCATCAGGACCAGGCCTTGTCGCGCAACAAACTCTTCGGCTGCACCAGCCGGCTGGGCACCATGTATCCCATGTACACCTCGCTCCTGGCCGGTGGTGCCAAGGGCATCTTCCACTATTACATGGTGCCCTCGCCCGGCGCCGACCGCTTCTGGGAAGACTCCACGCTCCGCGATCCGCGCCAGCTCGAATGGATGGGCACGTTCGCCAAGATCGTGGAGAACGCCGGCGATCGCCTGGCCGACTACACGCCGACCGTCTATTACCGCTTTCCCGCTCTCATGAAGCCCAACTCGGGACTGCTCTACTCCGATCCGCACCGTGACTACTTCAACACCGATTGCCTCTGGTGGGTCGATCCGGCCGGCAAGTTGCCCAACGGGGCGTGGCTCCTGCCCACGTTCAAGCTGAACGTCCCCACCGACATGATGTTCCTCAACCTGGAGAACGCCCCCGCCACGCTGCGGTGGGCGGACGAGGTCAACGCATACTTGGCGAAGAAACCTCGCGCCACCTGGCTCGGCTATCGCAAGGACCTTGGTGCGATCCCCGCCGTCGATGCCTACTACACGTCTGAGTTCGCCCGTGACGACGACGGCATCGAGTTCCAGGTGCTCAAGCCCGCCGGCGATTGCCGCGTCGTGGCCGCCAACAAGGACGGCAAGGTCTGGAACCTCATCGCCGGCAATCTGCAGATCATCAGCAAGAACGCGGAAAACAAGACCGGTTGGCGGCCCGATCGTGTTGTCTTCGACGGCAGGAAGCACCATTACGACTACCAAACGTTCATGCGCGACATGCTGGGCGTCGAGATGCAGGTCGGCGACGTCGAAACGTTTGCGTTCCGTGACGGCAACCAACGCGTGACTGTGCTGGCGCTGAAACCCGACGTCGAAAAGACGGTGCGGATCGGCGATCAACTGCCTCCGTGGCGAATCGATGCGACTGGCAATCCGCTGCCCGCGAAGCCGCTCGGCCCGGTGCAGATCGGCGTCGGCAACATCCCGGCGGGCACCACCGCAACCTATGCCGGCGGCCAGTCGATCGACATCCCCCCTGGACGCGAGATGGCACTGACCCTCTGGCCGGACGAACTGGTCCTGACCAAATCCGAGGGCAAGCCGGTCTGGGCCCGTGAAGGTCTCCTGACCGACACCACCCGCAGCCGCGCCGCCGCCATCTTCCGCAGTCCGGCCGACGCCCCGCCGCTGGTCGTGGGTAGCTCGCCTGCCGTCACGACATCATCGACGATCCGCATCGAGGCGGAGCGGTTCGTCGATTCCAATTTCAACTTGAACACGTTCAGCAGTTTGGCCGGCCTCAGCAACAACGGCATGCTCGGCCTGGCGACACAGCTTCCGCCGCCCGCCCCCGACGGCTACTTCGCGACGTACGAGTTCGACGTCCCCACTGCAGGCACGTACGCACTGCGCGTCCGCCAGGGTTATCTGGCCACCGCCTCGCCCGGCCGCTGGCGCATCGACGATGAGCCTTGGCGAGAGGCAACTAACCGGTACGTGCCCGAGGACATCCGCATCGTCGCCCAGTACAACGCTCTCGACGACGAACGCATGATCTTCGCCTGGTACACCTACGGCACGTGCGAACTGTCCGCCGGCCGGCACCGGCTGACCTACAGCGTCACCGCCCGAAGGCCGGGCGGCCTGGATATCGGCCTGCAGAACAGCACGCCTTACAGCAAGCTCCTGGACTGCTTCGAATTCTGCCTCGTCGATACGGTCCCCGCCTCGCGGCCGATCCGGATCAATCTCGTGACCAACCCCAGCCTTGAAGAGGACACTGGCGGATGGACCGCCGCCGAGTGGACCGGCGACCGCTGGAAGTGGGTCGAGCTCCGCGATGACCACGGCTGGGACCGCGACTTCTGGTGGACCCGCAAGGTCGGCGGCGAAGGCCGCGTGTTCATCGACAAGCTCATGGACCTGGGCGGCATGACCGTGCGTCAGTCCTACGTCGGCGTGCGCTCACTTCGTCTGCGCGGGGGCGAGAAACCGCGACGCTTCTCCGCCTGGCCCATTGCCGTCACGCCCGGCGAAAGCATCACCTTTGGCGGTTGGATGCGCGTCGAGTCGCTCCACGCCCAGGCGAACATCCGCGTCCGCTTCCTGGACGCTGACGGCCACGAGATCTCCGTGGCCGCCACTCCCGCGTTGCACGGCGATACGCACTGGCAGGACCAGCGTCTCGCTGACGTGATCGTGCCTGACGGCGCCCGCGTGGCCATCCTCGATTGTTGCATGGACAACGGAAAAACCGGCCTCAGCCGATTCGGCCGCAATTGGCACGACACCGCGTGGTTCGATGACTTGTACTTCTTCCGCGAGTGAACGCCGGGGCGGGAAATCCGAATGCCGAAGCCCGAATGTCGAATGAAGCCCGAAGTCCGAATGTCGAACGAAGCCCGAAGTCCGAATGTCGAACGGGCACGTCCGACCGCGCGTTTCCGGATGTCGTTGCCCTTTGTTTTCAGCTCATAGCTCATAGCTGATAGCTGACAGCTGAGAGCTCCCCTATGATCACGCATCTCATTCCGGAGGGCTCACCATGCGCAGCGCTTCCATCGTACTGGGGGCGTTCCTGTTGATGCTGGCGGGCTGTGCGAGCCAGCGTCCGACGGAAGTCTCCGGTGCCGTAAGCACGTCGCCAGCGGATGCACCGCCGCGCAGGACCGCCGACGGGAGAATGCAGGCTCGATGCACCGTTGCGCCGGAATGCCCGCGTGAGGTCCGCGTGGGCGAGTTGACCACCTCTCGCAGCTTCCACACCTGGAGAGTCGAGAACAACACGGCTGAGCCGTGCGATTTCGTCGTGGTCCTGACACTCGCGGACGATCAGGGCCATTCCAAGACAAAGGAAGTGCCCGGCCGGATCGACCCGCATGCGACACTCGACGACAGCACGTCCATCGCTTTGACAACCACCTATCGCCAGGCCGGCCCCGTGATCATCGAGGCCAAGACGACCGTCCGCTTCGGCGACGAGCCGTTGGCCACCGACGCCCAGTCCTGCCGCTTCGAACTCCCCTGACGGTGGGCGGGCATCTTGCCCGCCTTCACTACTCAGGAGGAACTCGCCTCTTGCCTGCCTCTGCTCCAACGGGGCGTCCGGCGAGGAAAGCTTAAGGCGGGCGGGACGCCCGCCCCCCAGGTGTTGCCAAAACTTCGCGCCCATGGGACACTCCCGCCGACGATTGCTTTTGAAGGGGAGACTGCCCGCCGATGTCCATGCTCGACCATTTGCCCAAGCCCGACCCCGACGTCGAACGCCTCAAGACGGTATTCCGCAACGCCAAGCCCGATCGCGTGCCACTGTTCGAACTGGCGATTGCCGAGGAAGTTCTGGCGGAACTGAACGGGCAACCGCTCATGCCGCTGCCGCCCGACCCTTCGACGGCCGACCTGCGAGCTTGGGCGGCGCAGCGCGTCATGCTCTGGCATCGGCTCGGCTACGACTACTACCGCGTGCGCGTGGACATTCCGTTCGTCCGCAATCTCCACGCCACCGCCGACACTGCCGTGTCCGGTCAAGCACAGCGTCAGTGGGCTGACGAAGGCGCCGGCGTCATCCAGACCCGCGAGGATTTCGAGCGATATCCCTGGCCGACCCGTCGCGACCTGGGTTTCGCTTCCGCCGAGGCCACTCTGGCCTGCCTGCCGTCGGGCATGCAGGCGATCGGCTTTTCCGGCGGCGTGCTCGAATGGGCGACCGCGCTCATGGGCCTGGAAACCTTCATGCTCGCACTGCATGACGAGCCCGACCTCGTCCGCGACGTCGTCGATCGCGTCGGGCAGATCATCCTGGAAGCCTTCGAAGTCTTCAGCGGCATGCCCGAGATCTTCGCCCTCTGGCTGGGCGACGACATGGGCTTCAAGACCAGCACGCTCATCTCGCCCCAGCACCTCCGCGAGTACATCCTGCCGTGGCACGCGCGGTACGCCGAGCTCGCCCACCGCACCGGCCGCTTCTTCCTCCTGCACAGTTGCGGCCACGTGGACGCCGTCATGCCCGACCTCATCGAGACCGTGCACATGGACGCCAAGCACAGCTTCGAGGACGTCATCATGCCCGTCGAGCGTTTCAAAGAACGATGGGGCAGCCGAGTAGCGGTCCTCGGCGGCGTGGATGTCGATCTCCTGAGCCGTGCCACCCCGGAGCGCATCCGCGAACGCACCCGGGCCATCCTCGACCGTTGCGGCCCCGCCGGCGGATATGCCTGCGGCTCGGGCAACTCGGTGGCCAACTACGTCCCCGCCGCCCATTACCTCGCCATGGTGGAAACCGTCCATCAGTGGAACGGAAGGCTCTGATTGGCCAACCCTCGACAGCCAACGTCAGGTCCAACCCGCCGTGTCCCGCGTGGCGTCACCCGGGACGCAGGACCTGTGCCGCCGTTTGGCCGTACGAGACAGGCGCCGTATAATGCAGTCGACATAACGACATCAGGGACGGCCTCACGCTGCTATGCATAGAAAAAAACAAGACCTACCGGTTGCCTTCGCCGACCTCGGAATCCAGCCTGCCTTCCTCGCGGCCCTGAAGAAGATGGAATTCGTCGAACCCTCGGAAATCCAGCAACGGCTGATTCCGCTGGTGCTCGAGGGCAAGGACGTGCTGGCTCAGGCCCGCACGGGAACGGGCAAGACCGCCGCTTTCGGCCTGCCCATCCTCCAGATGATCCAGGTCGAAGGCCGCCTCCAAGCCATCGTCCTGGTGCCGACGCGCGAGTTGGCCGTCCAGGTGGCCGCCGAAATGCGCCGCATGGCCGCCGATCAGCCGCTGCACGTCGTGCCCGTCTACGGCGGCCAGCGAATCAGCCACCAGGTGCACCTGCTGGGCAAGAAGCCGCACGTGGTGGTGGGTACGCCCGGTCGCGTCATGGACCTCATGGGCCGGGGCGTCCTCAGCTTCGATAGCATCCGCTTCGTCGTGCTCGACGAGGTGGACCGCATGCTCGACATCGGCTTCCGCGACGACATCCGGAAGATCCTGTCCAAGATCACCACCCCGCATCAGACGGTCTTCGCTTCGGCCACGCTGACCGACGAGATCAAGCGGCTGGCCCGCCAATACATGACCGACCCGGTCGAACTGCAGGTCTCCGTAGACGTGCTGACCGTCGAGGAAGTCGCCCAGAGCTACGTCACCGTCGATCCGTGGGACAAGTTCGACGCGCTCGAAGCGCTGCTCGTCCAGGAAAAGCCGCAGCTCGCCATTGTCTTTTGCAACACCAAGCACGCCACGCGGCGATTGGCCAAGCGGCTGCAAGGCGCCGGCCTGAACGTCAAGGAGATCCACGGCGATCTCGTGCAGGAAAAGCGCGAGCGAGTCATGGACCGCTTTCGCAAGCACAAAGTGCAGGTCCTGGTCGCCACGGACCTGGCCGCTCGCGGCATCGACGTCCACGGCATCACGCACATCATCAACTATGACGTGCCCGACGACCCGCACGTCTACGTCCACCGCATCGGGCGCACCGCCCGCATGGGCTCGTTCGGCAAGGCCATCACGTTCGTGGGCCGCGACCAAGGCAAGCAGCTGACCGAAATCGAGCTGCTGATCAACAAACAGATCCCGCAAGAGAAGATCGAAGGCTTCACCCCGCGGCCACCGCGCGAGGCCGAGACCACTTATGACCAGGAGCTCCAACCCGCCGGCATCCAAGCCGCGCCCGAAGCGCCGCCCCCCCAGCCGAAGCCCCCGGCCCGCCGTCTCGGCGCCAAGTTCCCGACCCGGCGCCGCCGACGACTTTGATGGCCCGACGCCTCCGGCGATACGCCGTCAGGGCTGCCATGTCGTGAACTCCTGTCTGTCATTGATGCTCGTAAACGCTGCGGGCTGCCGCGCTTGCGGGCTCTTGACGGCAACTCTATACTGTTTCGACATTTGTACCCGCTTTTCGCCGGAAATTCGGAGAAGTGTCGGAGCGTGTGAATGCCCATTTACGAATACAAGTGCGCCAAGTGCGAACACCAGTTCGAGCAACTCGTCAAATCCATGGAGCCTGCTACCGCGGTCGTCTGCCCGCAGTGCGGCGGCAAGAAGGTTGAAAAGCTGCTGAGCGTGTTCGCCGCCCGGCAGGGCCAGCCCGCCCCCAGTCCGGCCGCCGGACCCGGTTGCGGCAGTTGCGGCGAGGCCGGCGCGTGCCCATTCCGGCAATAGAAATATCCCGGGTCGCCCGCCGCGAACGAGAAGCATCGACACGACATCCTGGAGTCAGCATGGCTGCCCCACTCGCCTCGATCAACACCACCGCCCGAATGATCATCGCCGCACTGGCGACCTGGCTCGTCCCGGGGGCAGGCCATCTGCTCATCGGCGACCGCGTCCGAGGCATTGCCTTTCTCGTCACCATCACGCTGACGTTCTGGACGGGGGTGGCCATCGGCGGCGTGAAGAACACAGTCTCGCCCGTGGATCGCACGCTGTGGTTCGCCGGTCAGATCTGCGCGGGCGGGCACTCGTTCGCGGCCCTCGCCTGGGCGAGCACCATCCCCAGCCCCTACGGAACCGACACGCCGGCGGCTTCGGTGATCGGCTATGGCCGTGCTGAAGAAGTGTCCGTGGTCTATACAGCCATCGCAGGTATGCTCAACATTCTGATCATCCTCGACGTGCTGGTCCGGGCGGAAAAGCCGCTCGTCCCGGTCCCGGCCAAGCCGCCCGGCGGCCGGCCGCCCCGGCGGACGTAGTCGAGGAGCAGGCGTCCCGCCCGCTGATGGCTGCGTGCACGCTGGAAGCGTGCACCACAAATACGCGAAGAGCAGGAAATGAGACGGGCAAGATGCCCGCTACCCGAATGGGAAACATCGTATGATGCTGATCTTCACCACCCCCGTGCCTCTGACCGGCTGGCAACAGTTGTTCATGCTCTTGCCCTTGTGTCTGGCCGTCAGCATCGTGTACAAGCTCACCAAGATGGAGAATCTCCGCGAGGTGCCGGCCGCTGCTCTGGTCACCTGGGTGACCATCGTCGCCGGCATGTTCGCCGTGGGTATCGGACTGTACGGCCTCCACCGCCTGCTGGCGTGAACGCCCCGCGAGCCCGGGCGGACGCTGCCGTCTGCGCCCGCTGCGGCCGAGGCCGCACAGGAATCGAGGCTTACCGCGCTCCCGTGAACCTGATCGCCGGTTGCGGGTATAATGCTTCGGCAGGAGGGCGGCCGCCGGTCACGCACATGGCCCGGAACCGTTCGTCGCGCTCGTTCGATCAAAGGAGTTGAGCTATGAAAGTCGGCCCGCTCAAGGGAAAGCGTTTTCGTTGGGCTTTGCTGGTCTTGGCCACCAGCTCCTGGATGTCCATGGGGCTTCTCAGCGATTGCGATCCTGAGATCGCGGGTCCCGTGATCACCGGCGTCGGATCGGCCGCCGCGGACATTGCCGCCGTCCTCGTCGAAGCGGGCTTCGCCGCTCTCGTGCCCGAAACCCCAACCCCCGTCACCACCGGCGGCTGACAAAACCTCTGATCCCGACGGGGTCGTACGCTCTCACCCGAGAGCCGTGCGCCCCGTCCCAACACGCGGAACAGGCTTGCAGAGCGGCAGGGCAATCACCCTCGCCCCTCCGCCCACCGTTGTCGTGCCGGTAAGCGCTGTGTCATCGCGTGCCTTCGAACTCCAGTGATGCCGAGTTGATGCAGTACCGCAGCCCCGTGGGACGCGGCCCGTCGTCGAACACGTGACCGAGATGAGCGTCGCATCGACGACAGAGTACTTCCGTGCGGACCATGCCGTAACTCAGATCGGTCTGCTCGACCACCTTGTCTGCCGCTATCGGCTGCGTGTAGCTCGGCCACCCGCAACCCGAATCGAACTTGTCCTCCGATGAGAACAGCGGCTCGCCGCAGCACGCGCACTTGTAGACGCCCGGCTCGTGATGGTTCCAGTAGCGGCCCGTGAACGGATGCTCCGTCCCTTTGCGACGGCAGATCTCGTACCGCTCCGGCCCCAACTGTTGTTTCCATTCCTCGTCCGACCTGCGAATCTTCTCGTTCATAGGCGTTCCCTCTCCGCTATTCTAAGCCCGCGCATGAGCCCAGGCCCTTCTTTCCCCCCGCCACTGACCACTGGCAACTGACCGCTGACCAAAGAGTTGCATTCCCCAACTTAATCCATAAACTGGTAGCACATGAGCAAGAACATCATTCGAAGCGGACTCATCCAAGCAACCCTCTGTGAATCGGCGACCGCCCCCATCGAAAAGATCAAGCGGGCCATGATCGACAAGCATGTGGCCCTGATCGAGCAGGCCGCCCAGAAAGGCGTGCAGGTCCTCTGCCTGCAGGAACTGTTCTTTGGACCTTATTTCCCTGCCGAACAGAACGTCCGGTGGACCGCCCTGGCCGAACCCATCCCTGACGGCCCGACCACCCGGCTCATGTGCGACCTCGCGAAAAAGCTCCACGTAGTCATGGTCGTGCCCATGTTCGAGGAGGAAGCCCCCGGCATCTACTACAACACCGCCGCCGTGATCGACGCGGACGGTACGTTCCTGGGCAAGTACCGCAAGAGCCATCTGCCACACTGCGAGCCGGGCTTCTGGGAAAAGTTCTACTTCCGACCGGGCAATCTCGGATACCCCGTGTTCGACACCCGCGTAGGCAAGATCGGTGTCTACATCTGCTACGACCGCCACTTCCCTGAAGGTGCCCGCTGCCTGGGTCTGGCCGGGGCCGAGATTGTCTTCAATCCGTCGGCCACCACCGCGGGACTGGCTGAGTATCTCTGGAAACTCGAGCAGCCCGCCCATGCGGTGGCCAACCAGTACTTCGTCGGCGCGATCAACCGGCCCGGCACTGAGGCACCGTGGAACATCGGCGAGTTCTTCGGGACGTCGTACTTCTGCGATCCCCGCGGCCAGATCCTTGCTGAGGGCGCCCGCGACAAGGATGACATCGTGGTGGCCGATCTTGATCTCGAGATGATCCGAACCACTCGCCATGTCTGGCAGTTCTTCCGCGATCGCCGGCCGGAAACCTATGAGCCTCTTGTGGACCTGTGAGAACACGCAGCATTGACTGGAGGTAAGGACGACGCATGGACGCAATGAGAGTTCTCACGACGCGGCGAAGCGTTCGTAAATACAAACCCGACCCCATCCCCCGGGAGGTTCTCGAGCAGATCGTGGATGCGGGTCGGCTGGCGCCGACAGCGCGAAACATTCAGCCCTGGGAATTTGTCGTGGTCACGGAGGCGGCCCGGCGAAAGCGTCTGGCCGACCTGACGGAGTACGGCAAGTTCATCGCCGACGCCCCGGCGTGCATCGTTGTGCTCTGCCGGGACACGAAGTACTTCCTGGAAGACGGCAGCGCCGCCACCACCAACATCCTCAACGCCGCCGCCGCTCATGGTCTGGGCAGTTGTTGGGTCGCCGGCGACAAGAAGCCGTATGCGGCGGATATCGTGGCCGCCTGCGGCGCGCCGCCCGAGATGAAGCTCATCGCGCTCATCGCGCTGGGCTACGCGGCCGAGATTCCTTCTCCGTCCAAGCGACCACTCAACGAAGTGCTGCACTGGGAACGATTCTGACCGTTCAACTTTGCCACCATGCGCCGGGGCCAGGCATGCTCATCCAACACTGGCCATACCTGGGCATCGCTTGCTTCCTGATCCTGCTCATACTGGCCCTTCGTCCCTGCCGCCGGCGCATTCGGGACGGCATGCTCGCGAGCGCCCGTGGCGACTTCGCCGCCGCCCGTGATGCGTACCTGTGGCTCGTGCACAGCCGCTCACCCGGTGCGCGACTCTATCGCTGGCTGAAGCCCGGGCAGAGCGAGTTGAACGTCGCCGTCGCCATGGCCAGCCTGGGCGAACACAGCGACGCTCTCGAGTGGTGCCACCGAGCCCTGAAACGCGCCCGCTTGCCCGCGGTGATCGCCTATTGCCACAAGGTCGCCGCCATTGTCCATGCCCACCAGGGAGATGAGCTCGGTCTCCAGGAACACCTGGCCGCTTTGCGAGACCTGGTCGCCCGCGGCTCTCAACCGGCCGACTTCTATTACGCCGATGCGGTCAGCCGCTACCACGAGCTCGGCCGCCTGGACCAATCCATGCACTGGATGGGCGAGGCGATCACCTCATTGCGTCATCCAGCCTCGCCAGCCCTGTACAACAACATCCTGGAACTGCTTGTCTCCCTCGGGCAGTTTGACGCCGTGCTGGAGCTGACCGCTCCGCTGCTCGCCCCGCTGGACGCCCGGACGGATGTGATGGCTGGCCCGGAAACCCTGGCCGTCAAAGACTGCCTTCGCCGGGGTTTCCGGGCGGAATCACTGTTGTTCGGCTGCGAGGCTGCATACCAGACCGGGAAGCCGGATCGTCAGGCCGCTTTTGCCGCAGCCGCTCAGTCCGTAGCCGGAGAGCTCCCGGCGCACCGGGCCCGCGCCCTCGGGCAGGAAATGTGCGTCGCCGCCGCCCGCGGCGACCGCGAAGAGGTCGCCAGACTCCTCGAAGCTTTGGATCAGGTGGTCGGCGCGTACCCGGACAACCGGTACATCGCCGCGAACCGATCGCGCGATCTGGCCTTCGCCTACCTGCTGCTCGGTGAGCCGGAAGCGGCCATCGCCGAGTACCAAAAGGCATTACAGGGCCCGCTGGCCCACGTGCACCAATCGCACATCCATGCACGTATCGCCGAGTGCCTGGACGAGTTGGGTCGGCACGACGAGGCGGCTCGACATCGCCAGCACGCCCGCTCGCTGGCCCCGCTGGCCTTCTGGAACCATGCCGGCGCCGCCCCGCCCATCCCAGCGAACTACGTGTCGGAATGCGTGCGACGGCTGCGCGAGAGTGCTGACGGCGTTCCCACCGTCTCCGCAATGGATGCGCTCCCTCCGGTGGCATCCAAACTGGCCTGCGCGAGTTGGATGTTGGCCGTCCTGGCCATGCTGCCCGTGGTCGGCGCGATCTTCGCCCTCCCGCTGGGTGGAATCTCCGGAGTCTCGCTCTTGCGTCGCCGGAAGCTGCCGCACGATCGCAAAGTCGCCTTCGCCGGCCTCACGCTGGCCGTCCTCTCGCTCACATTCGCGGCGATCATCGTGCTGAATGTACTGAATGCTCGTCGCGCCGCCGTCGACACGGCTTCCGATGAGGATCTCGTTGCCCAAGTGGCCGCTGCCACCCGTGCGGCGGCAGAGGCCGCCGAGAGCGACAAGGATCAGCTCGACGACGCCATTTCACTCGCTGACGAGCACACCACAACGAGCGAACCCGCCGAATGGGCTGACTTCAGCGCAACCGTGGATGAAGACGCTCATCTCGATGAAGCGGGCGAGCCGGAGCCGGCCGGCACCGGTATTTACACAACCCAACTGCCGATCAACCTTCAGCGCATCGGATTGTTCGTGGTGCTCATCATCTCGATCATGCTGCACGAGATCGCCCACGCCGTGGCCGCGTACTGGGCGGGGGATCCTACCGCTCGCGATCTCGGCCGCTTCAGCCTCCATCCTTTCCGGCACCTCGACTTGACCGGCAGCATCATCGTGCCGGGAATTCTGGCATTCACCGGCAGCCCGATCATCGGCTGGGCCAAGCCCGTGCCCATCAGCCCGCACCGCTTCCGGCATGAGCGGCGAGGGAACCTCGGTGTGTCGCTGGCCGGCGTGTCCATCAACCTTCTCCTGGCCATGCTCGCGGCCAATCTGATCGCCCTGCTATTGATCGGTCTGCGTTGGCACTGCCCGGAGTTCATGGTCGAAGGCAGACTGTTTCTCTTCGACTGGAGGCTCGTGGGCCTCGACGACCCGGCGCCGTTCGCAGCCATACTGCAGTTGCTGATGTTCTTCGTGTTCCTCAACGCGGTCCTGGCCGGCTTCAATCTTCTGCCCTTCCCGCCGTTGGACGGCTTCAATGCACTGCGTGCCTTGCTACCTGGCCCGCTGAGCCGGCTCGCGACGCGTTTCTCGGGTACGGGAATGATTATCCTGATCCTGCTGATCGCCATGGACTGGTTGCAGGGCTTGCTCATCCCCGGTGTGTTGTTCACCATGACTCTCCTGGCGTTCGTTCAGGGATTGGCCGGAGTGTAGCTTGTCACCGGTCAGCTCTCAGCTATCAGCTTTCGGCGAACGGCTATCAGCTTTCAGCGAAGAGCGCCCGTTGTTATGGTTGTGACATGGCGGTAGACTTGGGTGGGCGACGGAAAAGCCCGCGAGCTTTGATCCTGCCGGCCCGGGAAGCATCATGGCCCGACTGCTTATTATTCATCACGACAAGACAGCCCGCGAAATCCTGAAACTCAATGCCGCCGAACATGAGGTCGAGCTCGCTGGTGACATTAGCGCTGCCATGCGCGCCCTGCCCAAGTCGCCTCCGGACCTGATCCTCGTCAGCCAGGATTACCAGCAGGAACACGCGACGCGACTGTTGAAGTGGATGCGTGAGCAAGTACTCGACACGCCGGTCATCGTTTTGCTTGGCCGGGCCGGGGCCGTGTACAAGCCTGCGCTTCAAAAGCTGGGCGCCGCTGCCGTGCTGGACTACCCCCTGGATCGGACGCGTCTGAAAAGCCAGATCGCTGCCGCGCTAGAATCGGCCCAACAGGCTGCCGCCGGCCCGCCGCCCGTCACCGAAGAGGAGCTGCGCTCGAATCTCTCGCTCTTGGAGACATCGCTCAATCGCAACATGCGATGTGTCGCCGGCCGCAACCAGGTCTTCATTCAGTCCTTGCTCGCCGGCGTCATGCCCACTCGGCCGCGCATCTGCCTCCGCTGTCCGCTGCGAGCCGAGTACGGCATGCCGCGCGAGGTCTACTACGAGTACATCCGCGACGTCTGCTGCAAAGAACCCGACCGCTGCGAAGCCTTCCGCCGATTCCGCGAAACGCGCGAAACCGCATAATTCCGTTCCCGCGTCCGCAGATTGCGCAGCTTCTCGCAGATTCAGGAATGCAGTTAGTCAGCACGTCTTACGATAACCGCCGTCCTGCCGGGGGGCAGGCATCCCGCCCCCCGAAACAGGGCTCGTCATGCGCTCGCCGGGCTCGACAGGTGATGAGGAGCCGACTCTGGTTTATCATCCATTTGTGTCAGCGCGTGTCGAATGGCATCCTCGTCACGAACGTGAGCCAACACCGTGATCTGATCCCACCCCTGCAAACGCGTGCTGCCTTTGGGCACCACGACGTCGCTGCCTCGGGTGATCAGCGTGATCACCGAGCCGGGCGGCAGTTTCAGCTCGGAGATAAGCGGACCCGGTCGTCCCTCCGGCCCGGGGATGTCGACCACGATCAAGTCCATGTCGCTCGGAGCCATCGTGATCAGCTCGAGGTTGTACAATGGCTTGGGGCGAGACTCCGTCGAAAGCCCCAGCCGGCGGACGACCACCCCCAAGGTCGAGCCTTGAAACGCCACCGACAGGATGACGACGAAGAACACCAGATTGAAGACGTCCCGTCCGACGGCCATTCCCTCCGCAAGCGGGTAGGTCGCCAGAATGATGGGAACCGCCCCGCGCAGACCGGCCCACGAGATGAACAACTTGTTCTTCGCGCCCAGTCCCATGCCGAGCGTGCCGAGCCAGACCGCGACCGGTCGGGCGATAAACGTCAGCACCACAAACAGCGCCACGCCTTGCAACCACAGGTTCGCCCACTGACGCGGATAGACCAGCAGCCCCATCATGACGAACATACTCGTATCAGCCAGCGTGGATAGCGCCGAAACAAAGTTCGCCACCCCTTGTTTGTGAACAAAGGGCTTGTTTCCCATGATGTATCCGGCGATGAAGACCGCCAGCATGGCACTGCTCTTGGTCAGTTCGCCCACGCTGTAAATCAGGAGGACGACGGAAAAGGTCAGGATGTAGTAGTGGCCACGGTCTTGCGGACGCAGGCGGTTGAACACGAAGGTGGCCGCATGTCCCAACAACCAGCCGACAGCGATACCGGCGCCAAACTTCCAGGCAAACGACAGGACCACCATGTACCAGTGGCTTCCCCCGCTCGTGAGGGCGTGGATGGCAACCAGGGTCAACAGGATGGCCATCGGGTCGTTGGCCGCACTCTCGATCTCGACCGTCGATGAGAGTTTCTGGGGCAGCGATTGTCGCCGAAGAATCGAAAACGTGGCCGCCGCGTCCGTCGATGAGATGATAACGGCCAGGAGCAGAGACTTTTCCAACGACCAGCCCAGCCCGGCCCATAGCACCACGAACGTTGTTCCTGCCGTGATGACCACGCCCCAGGTCGCCAACCCCGCCGCAGGCAAAGCCACCGCTCGGAAATCCTCGCGCCGAGTACTGAATCCGCCCTGGAAAAGAATGAAGATCAACGCCAGGTTGGCCATCTGGTTGGTCAGTTCGACGTTGTCGAAATCCCACCAGTTGAGCACATCACTGCCAAACAGAATGCCCGCCCCCAAGGCGATCAAAATGGTGGGGACGCTCCAACGATCCAGGAGGACCGCCACCAGGACGACCACCAGGAGGATCATGGGCGTAACCAAGTACACTGGATCCATGAACTTGCCATCCTCTGCCAACTGCGTATCGGCCGGTGCGACTATCCCTGGCCGACAATCCGGTACACCGGAACGGCGGCACATGTTATGGTTTTTTGGCCCTCATTCCCAGCTCGTCCGAGAGCAATTTCCGTGTCCCGATTTCGACACAGATCATACAAATGGCGGATCGGTCACCGCGGCCTGATTGCCGCTAAGCACTGACGGCACCCAAGTTTCGATTCAAGAACGTCGGGACTGGAACGACGCATAGTAGCTCCCGTACAAACGCCGCACGGCGGGAGCCTGGCGCGCCCCCGCCGACGTTTCTTGAGTCCGAAAAAGGATCAGGATAATTGAAACCGAAGGACGCGAAGGACACCGGTGCAGCCGTTCATCTTGACCCGCTCCGGGCGGCCGGCTGCCCACGCTGGCGGTGAGCCAACATCGCCTTCGTCCAGCCTCACGAGTTCACTCAGCCGTCTTGACAGAGGACCGTAAGCTCGCTAGTGTGTGTAGCTTGCGCTGAAGGCTTGCAGACCGCTGGCCCGGCAATCGGCCAATATTGCAAGCCTTTCTTACAAATGCCTGCCCCTTTCTGGCGGACCGGACGGCAGGCTCGCCCCGCTGAACAACGCGGATGACGGATGACGACAAGGGCTGACGAAACAGCCCGCAGGTAGTACGTAAAAAGAGAAAACGACATGGTACCAGTCTTCAAAAGCTCCAAGGCTCGAAAGAACAAGCGTCGCTCTCACCACGCGTTGCGGCGGCCGAACCTGGTCAGTTGCCCCAAATGCAGCGTCGCCAAACTGCCCCACGCGGCGTGCCAAAATTGCGGTTACGTCAGTAGTGACGTCGCCCTGGTGATGAAGACCGAGGAGAGCTGAGCCTCATGCGAATCGGTGTGGACGCGATGGGCGGCGATTATGCCCCGCGGGAGATTGTCCGCGGTGCGCTCGAGGCGGTGCCGCAATTGAACGGGCACCAGCTCGTCCTGGTCGGCGACCAGGCAGCGATCGAGGCGGAGATGAGCCGGCTCGATCAAGCTCCGGCCGCCGTCGAGATCGTACACGCCTCCCAGGTCATCGGGATGGATGAAGTGCCGGTCGAGGCGGTTCGCACCAAGCGGGATTCCTCGATCGTCAAGTTGGCCAACATGGCCGGCAAACATGAGCTCGACGCCATCATCAGCGCGGGCAATACGGGAGCCTTCGCTGCTGCCAGCCAGCTGCGCATGGGACTCATCCCCGGCGTGGTCCGCTCGGGCATCGCGGTCGTGCTCCCCTCCTTCACCGGCCCCATCGTCATGTGCGATGTCGGAGCCAACATCGCCCCCAAGCCGCACCACCTGTTGCAGTACGCCGTCATGGCGACCGGATACGCCCGCAACGTGCTGGGTGTGGCCAAGCCTCGCGTGGGCCTGCTCTCGGTCGGCCAGGAGGATCTCAAGGGTACGACGCTGGTTCAGCAGGCGCACGGGCTCCTGCGTCACTGCGACCGGATCAACTTTATCGGTAACGTCGAGGGCCGCGATCTGTTCCGCGGCGGGTGCGACGTCGTGATCTGCGACGGCTTCACCGGCAACATCGCGCTGAAGCTGACCGAGGGGCTCGCCGAAGGTCTGGTCAAGACCTTCGAGAAGGAGATTGCGCTGGCCAGCCCCGAGTTGTGCGAGAGCTTCCAGCCGGTGGTCCGGCGCGTCTGGGCCAACCATGACTATGCCGTGTACGGCGGGGCGCCTCTCCTGGGCGTCAACGGCGTGTGCATCATCTGCCACGGCAGCAGTTCTCATGTCGCGATCCGTAATGCGGTCCGGGTCGCCACAGAGTACCTGGAACGTGATTTGAACTCGATCATCGCCGCGGAACTGGCGGAAGAAGCCGCCGCCTCCCGGCCCAACTAAACAAGAACTATCCTGATGGCTCAACGAATTCCCATGATGATCCGGGGCATGGGTAGCGCTCTGCCCGCCCGGGTGGTGACCAATGCGGACTTCGAGAAGAGGCTCGACACCTCTGACGAGTGGATCCGAACCCGCAGCGGCATCCGCGAGCGCCGCTTCGTCGAACCCGGCCAGAACACGCTGACGCTGGCGGTCGGGGCGGCCCGGGCCGCCCTCGAAAACGCGGGCATGTCCGCCCAGGATCTCGATCTCATTGTCGTGGCCACCTGCACGCCGGCGTATCCACTGCCGTCCACGGCTTGCTTCCTGCAGGCCGAGCTCGGTTGCCGCCACATCCCGGCGTTCGACATGTCGGCCGCCTGCAGCGGATTCGTTTACGGCCTGGTCACCGCGGTCTCGCTTCAGCAGACCGGACACTACCGCAACGTGCTGGTGGTCGGCGCCGAGACCATGTCCGCCATCACCGACTTCGAAGACCGCAGCACCTGCGTGCTTCTGGGCGACGGAGCCGGTGCCGCGATTCTCGGCCCGGCCGACAACGACGTCAGCGGCCTGTACGACCAGGCTCTCGGTGCCGACGGAACGGGCGCCAAACTCATCTGGATCGCCGCCGGCGGATCGGCCGAGCCCGCTAGCGAAAAAACGGTCAACGAGCGGCTGCACTACATGAAGATGAAGGGCCGCGAAGTCTACAAGTTCGCCGTGACCAAAATGCAGGAGGTGCTCGCCGCGGCCGTCGAGCGAGCCGGCATCTCCATTCACGACGTCAAGCTCGTCGTGCCGCACCAGTCCAACCTGCGGATCATCGAATCGGCCGCTGAGAAGCTCGGTCTGCCCGAGGACAAGGTCGCGGTCAACATCGATCGCTATGGCAACACGTCCGCCGCGTCCATTCCGCTGGCCCTCGACGAGGCCTGGCGGGCCGGTCGCGTGAGCCGCGGAGACTGGGTGCTGCTGGCCGGCTTCGGCGGCGGGCTCACCTGGGGAACCGCCTTGCTGCGGCTGTAATCACGGGAACAGAGAAAAATGCCCAAAACTGCAGTATTGTTCACAGGTCAGGGCGCCCAGTCGGTGGGCATGGGGCGCGACATCGCCGAGGCCCGTCCGGCAGCCCGCGAGATCTTCCAACGAGCCAATGAAGTCGTCGGGTACGACTTGGCCGCCCTGTGCTTCGAAGGCCCGGCGGAGAAGCTCGAGCAGACCGACATCCAACAACCGGCCATTTTCACCACCAGCGTGGCCATCTGGGAAGCCATGGGCGGCGCCGCCGGCCTTCCCGAGGCTCCGGTCGCCATGGCTGGACTGAGCCTGGGCGAGTACACCGCGCTGTACGCCGCCGGGAGTGTTTCGTTCGAGGATGCCCTTCGGCTGGTCAAACGCCGCGGCGAATTGATGCAGATGGCCTCACAGTCGCCGCCGAGCGGCATGGTCAGTATCATGGGCCTCGAACCGGATCAGGTCGAGGCACTATGCGGGCAAGCTGCTGCAGCAGGAATCATTCGGCCGGCCAATTATAATTGTCCGGGCCAGATCGTGGTCTCGGGCGAGAAGGCGGCCTGCGAAGCCATTACCAAGCTCGCGGAAGAGGCGGGCGGGCGAGCCGTTCCTCTCAAGGTGGCGGGAGCGTTCCACTCGCCGCTCATGCAGCCGGCAGCCGACGGCTTGGCCAAGGTGCTGGCCGAAACGCCCTTTACCACGCCGAAGGTTCCCGTGGTGGCCAACGTCAATTGCGAGCCCCACGGCAGTGGCGATACTATTCGCGAGTGGCTGACCCAACAGCTCACGCAGCCCGTGCGATGGCAGGCGTCGATGGAACGGCTGATCGCCCAGGGCGTCGAGCAGTTCGTCGAGATCGGTCCGGGACGGGTGCTGACCGGTCTCATGCGGAAAATCGCCCGCAAGGCCCCCGTGGTCAACATCAGCACTGCGGCCGACCTGCCCCAGTGAGGGGCGGACCGGCCGCGGCAGCGGCAGTAACGGATTCGCGGTGAGTTCGTGTTCGAGCCGATCGGCTGGACGAGACAGACGAGGATCTACAGCATGAAGCAACTTGCCAACCAGATCGCCGTCGTGACCGGGGCATCTCGAGGATTGGGCCGCGCCATCGCCTGGACTCTGGCCGAGCAGGGCGCCACGGTCGTCGCCGCCGCGCGAACCGCGGACAAGCTCGCCGACCTCGCCGGCGAGGCCAAGGCCGCCCAACTGGCGGGGACCATCGTTCCCCGCGCGCTGGATGTGACTGACCGGGCCGCCGTCGAGGCCTTCGTCGAAGCCGTCGTGGGCGAATTCAAGAAAATCGACATCCTGGTGAACAATGCCGGCATCACCCGCGACTCGCTGCTCATGAACATGGAAGACGAGCAGTTCGACGAGGTTATGACGGCCAATCTCAAGAGCGTGTTCTGGCTGACCCGCATTACCAGCCGGTACATGGTCCGGGCCCGCTACGGCCGGATCGTCAACATTAGCAGCGTTTCGGGGGTTTGTGGCAACGCCGGCCAGAGCAACTACGCCGCTTCCAAGGCCGGCCTGATCGGGTTCAGCAAGTCGGTGGCCAAGGAGTTCGCCCGCCGCAACATCACTTGCAATGTGATTGCCCCGGGCTTCATCACTACCGACATGACTGACGTGTTGCCGGACAAGGTCAAGGAAGAGTATAAACAGATCATCCCATGCCGCCGGTTCGGGGAGCCCGCCGACGTGGCCGCCGCGGTCGCGTTCTTCGCCTCCCCCGCCGCCCAGTATATTACCGGGCAGGTGCTGGCCGTGGACGGCGGCATGACCATGTAGGTCGTTACGAAACGTCGCGGGTGGGCGAGACCGGGGTCGGCCCGGTCCATCTGCGGCATGGCAGTGGACACTGGAATGGTCCCGTCCACGCAAGGATCGCGTGGGACCGACAGGTCAAGGGACCGGCATGATAGGAGGTTCTGCGGTGACGAGCGCGGAAATTGAGGACAAGGTTTTCACCATCGTGAGCGAGCAGATGGCCATCAACAAGGCCGAGATCACCCGCGAAACGTCGTTCGTGAACGATCTCAACGCCGATTCGCTGGATATCGTCGAACTCGTCATGGAGTTCGAGGACAACTTCGAGATGAGCATCCCGGACGAAGAGGCCGAGAAGATCAAGACCGTGGGTCAGGCCATTGATTACATCACGGCCAACTACGGGGACGCGGCCAAGGCGTCCTGAGCAGGCGGCGACCAGGCGGAGTGCCGCGCGATGACCTGAGCGGCTCCGGTCCGGCGCGGGCGCCAGATCCTCGCGCGGACCGAGCCCTGCGCACCGGTCGTTCTCTGTCCGGCCTCGCAACGACGGTATGGGTTCTCACGTTCAGGAAAAAGGATTCCGGATGTCTAGACGGCGCGTTGTCATCACGGGTATGGGAGTGGTCTCCCCCCTCGGTCATTCAGTCGATGAGTTCTGGGATAACCTCGTCGCCTGCAAGTCCGGCATCACCCCGATCACGCTGTTTGATCCTTCCATGTTCGAAACCAAATTCGCCGGGCAATGCGCGGACTTTGATCCCACCCGGTGGATTGACAACAAGGCGGTCAAGCGGCTGGACCGGTTTGCCCAGTTCGCCCTGGCCTCGGCGATTCAGGCCGCCGCGGACAGTGGGCTCGATTTTTCCAAGGAAGACCCCTACCGCATCGGGGCGATCGTCGGTTCGGGGATCGGGGGCATTGGGGAACTGCAAGCCCAGACCTATCGCCTGAAGGAGAAAGGCCCCGGCAAGGTCTCCGCCTTCACCATTCCCAAGCTGATGGTCAATGCGGCGAGCGGGAACATCACCATCCAGTTCGGGCTGCACGGCCCCAGCACGGCGGTCGCCACCGCGTGCGCCAGTGCGACCAACGCGATGAACGATGCCCTGCGGACCATCCGCCGGGGCGAGGCCGACATCATGTTCACCGGCGGCAGTGAAGCCGCCGTCACGGAACTCAGCGTCGCGGCGTTCAACGCCATGCACGCCCTCAGCACGCGGAACGACGATCCCGCCCGGGCCAGCCGTCCGTTCGACCGCGATCGCGACGGATTCGTCCTGTCCGAAGGCGCCGGTATCTTCATCTTCGAGGAACTCGAGCACGCCTTGAAACGCGGTGCCCGCATCCACGCCGAGGTGCTCGGTACGGGCGTCGGGTCGGACGGTGGCCACATCACCCAACCCGACGAAAACGGTGCCTACGCCGCGGCAGCCATGCGAGCCTGCATGGAAGACGCCGGCGTCAACCCCGACGAGATCGACTACATCAACGCCCACGGCACCGGCACCAGCCTGGGTGACATCGCCGAAACCAAGGCCATCAAGCAAGTTCTGGGTGACCACGCCCGCAAGGTGGCCATCAGCAGCACGAAATCCGCCATCGGGCACCTCTTGGGTGCCAGCGGGGGCGTCGAGCTGCTCGCCACCGTCATGGCCATCAAGCACCGGACGGTGCCGCCCACCATCAACCTCGAGAACCCGGATCCGGAGTGCGACCTGGACTACGTACCCCGGCAGCCTCGGGACATGCGTATCCGCCGTGCCATGAGCAACTCGTTCGGGTTCGGCGGACACAATGCCTGTATCCTGGTGGGCGAGTACACCGGATGAGCCTGTGGCCGATGTGAAGATAAACACGACGAGGCAGGCCGACGCGGCCTGCCTCGCTCCGTTTTTACCCGTACCAGCCAGTCAAGTCGATGGCCTCGATCCGCCGATATTACCGAGTAACCGATGCTCTGCGCCCTGTGTACGTGCACCCCGGCGGGAGCCGGTATGACGTGGGATAGGAATGCCTGAGACGCAGCAAGACATCGACGCCCTGCTGGCGGAGGTCAACGCCCTGGCGGAAGAAGCCGTTGCCAGCATTGGCGGCGGCGAGGACCTCGCGCCGATGCGTGCCCCGAGCGCGTCCGCCACGGCCGCGCCCGCCGCTGCTGCCGCCGGCCGCCCGGCGTTCTCGCCCGACAAGCCGATCTCTCCCTTACTTCGCAGCGGCCGGATCCCCGGCACCCCGCAACCCGTGCAAAGCGAGGACATCTCGCGCATCCTGAACATCGAAGTGCCGATCATCGTCCAGCTGTCCGAGCGGACCATGCCGCTGTCGGAAATCCTCAACCTCACCACCGGCTCCATCATCGAGTTCGACAAGCCGGCCGACAGCGAACTCGAGTTGCGAGTCAACAACAAGTGCATCGGCAGCGGCCAGGCCGTCAAGGTGGGCGAGAACTTCGGCTTGCGAGTGGTGCGCATCGGTTCCCTCCGCGAACGAATTAAGGCTCTTGGCGAGTCGTGAGATTCGTCCCGCACGCATCCGCTTTTTTCTTGATTCTCGGTCCTGATCGTTTATCGTCTGACGGCATGTCCTCGGACTCGCCACTGGTTCCCCCCGTCTTCCGCGGTCATATCGGCCGGCGCATCCGCTACTACCGAATGCAAGCCGAGCTCACGCAGAAGGAGCTTGCCCGGCGGGCGGGAGTCAACCAGGGCTTTCTCAGCGAGATCGAACGCGGTTATCGCAAGCCCTCGCCTTCATCCCTGCGAGCCCTTGCGGTGGCGCTCGACATCGCTCCGGCAGTCCTGATCGGCGAAAGCCTCGAGCACGATGCCCCCCAGCCGCTGGAGATGCGGGGCCTTCCCCTTTTCGGGACGATCCCCGCCGGGCCGCCGTCCCGCAGTGACGAACAACAGGAGCTGTTTCCCGTACTTCGCCATTTATGGGCCCCTAACCGCTACGTCCTGCGGCTAACCTTCGACTCGATGGAGCCCACGCTCAAGCCTGGCGACCTGGTGCTCGTCGAGTACCGCCCCGGCGTCAATCCTGAGCACGTCCAGGGCCGTATCTGCGCCTGCCTGATCGACCAAAACCCCACGCTCAAACGCGTCTGGGTCGAGCGGCGACAGGACCACACCCTGGTCATTCTGCGGGGGGACAATCCCAGCATCTCACCCATCGTGGTTGATGAGAGCACCAACTTTGCCATCCAAGGAATCATCACTCATCTGGTCAGCCGCGCCCTGTAGCGCGTCGTAAGCCTCTAAAACATCCGAACTTGGAGCAGAATACAGCGTCCCCGAGCGTGCCTCCGTCTCTGTCTTGCGGGTTAAACCTTTGTCGTTTCAAGGGTTATTGAATGCTGCGGGTCTGCCGACTCCGACGGAAAATCCTCGGAAATGCCTGTTGAAAAAGGGGCTTGAATGACGAAAACCATTGCGGTAGGATAACTTGCGAATGTTGGACCGGCGTTGCCCACTTCTGCCGGACCACATTCCGGGAACGTTTCGATTTCAGTTGCCGACCGGCGAAGTCGCCGGCGGATTCATGACGCGAGCGTAGTTTGCGCTGAGGCCGGCCATGCAGACGATCACGAAAAAAGAACTGATTGATCGGATTGCTGAGAAATCCTCCCACAAACGCGTGGTGGTCAAGAAAATCATCCAGAACTTCCTGGACGAGATCATCGACGAGCTCGGCGCAGGCAACCGCCTGGAGTTCAGAGACTTCGGTGTGTTCGAAAGCCGTGTTCGGGCGGCTCGTACCGCGCAGAATCCCAAGACGCTGGAGCGTGTGTCCGTGCCCGCCAAACGCACCGTCAAGTTCAAAGTCGGTCGGCTCATGAAACTGCGACTCGGCGGCGAAGACATCAGCGAGGCCCGCGCCATCCGCGACGCAGAGGAGTGACGCGGCCCCACTCCTTCATCCGGGTTATGCCGAAAGTGTTAGCGCGCGTTCCCGGCGGACGACAGATGATCCCCTATGGGCGGTAAAATGAGCCGCCCCAGGTGACTACTTCTTCAAACCATGAGCGCTTTCCCTCTTGACGCATTCCAGAATAGTCGGTATATTTTTCACCAATGGAGATTGAGTCTCAATTAGTTCGCACGGGAATGGGAATCCTAGGCAAGCGGATGCGGCGTCGCTGGGGCTGGGGTCGGCACAGGACCCAGCGGTCATCCAACACCGTCGAAAAGTCGTGCCGCGCCGAGATCAGCGCCAATCGGTTGCCCCTGCCACATGCCCCTGCGGGCATCGATCTGTGCGTGACCTCGCTCGACGCCAACGGCCATACGCAGCGGCTGCGCGAACTCGGATTATTTGAGGGGCAGCGGGTGCGGGTGTTGTCTGCGGGCAATCCCATGATTTGCCAAGTCGGCGACTGCCGGTTCGGACTGTGCTCCCGGCTCGCGGATTGCATTCTCGTCGAACGCTTGCCCCAGGTTTCCGCTCAGTCCGCCTGACCATGGCTACTGCAGTTCATCCTGACCGGCCTTCCTGCGCGGCGCGAACCTTCCACGTCGTCGTCGCGGGCAACCCCAACTGCGGCAAGACCACTATCTTCAACGCCCTCACCGGGCTGCGGCACAAGGTCGGTAACTACTCTGGCGTCACCGTCGAAAAGCGCGAAGGCACCATGCTGGCCGACGCCGGCATCCAGCTCGTCGATTTGCCCGGCACCTACAGCTTGGCCGCTCACAGTCCTGACGAGGCCGTCGCCCGGGACGCTCTTCTCGGGCAACTGGCGGACATGCCGAGTCCCGACGCCGTGCTCATCGTCGTCGACGCGGCTCACCTCGAACGAAATCTCTATCTGGCCACACAGGTGCTCGAACTCGGCCTGCCCACTATCGTGGCCTGCAACATGATGGACGTCCTCGAGCGAGCCGGACATCGACTCGATCTCGAAAAGCTCTCGCGTGCACTCGGCGTGCCCGTAATCGGAACCGTCGGCGCCAAGGGCGGTGGCATTCCCGAGCTTCAAACCGCCATTGTCAGGACTTGTCGTGAAGGGGGGATGGTCAGCGGCCGTAAGTGGAGAGCGTCTGATGCCGTCGAGGGCGAGATCGCCACTTTGACGCAGGCCATCACCGCCCTGCCGCATGCCCCTGCGTGCGCTCCGGAGGGCTTGGCCGCGTTGCACCTGAGCAACGGTCACGCGCCCGTGGGCAGCCGAACCCCAGCCGCCGTCGCATCGGCTCTCGACGCCGCCCGCGCACGACTCGCCGAGCTTCAGATCGACGCGGCCCGCGAACTGACCGTCGCCCGCTACGCCTGGATCGCCCAGGTCGTTCGCGACTGCCTTACCCGAGCCCCCGGCGGCGGAGACTCCCGCACCGACGCCATCGATCGCATCCTCACACATCGCGTCTGGGGTCTCGTGATCTTCGCCCCCATGATGGCGCTCATGTTCTACAGCATCTTTGTGGCCGCCGCCCCCCTCATGGATCTGATCGAGGCCATCTTCGGCCAGTTGCGCATCTGGGTCTCGGCGGTCATGGCCCCCGGCATCCTCCGCGATCTGATCACCGATGGCGTGCTGGCCGGTGTCGGCAACGTCATCGTGTTCTTCCCGCAGATCTGCATCCTCTTTTTGTTCATCGCCGTGCTCGAGGACACCGGCTACATGGCCCGGGCTGCCTTCCTCATGAACCGCATCATGAGCCGCGTCGGCCTGCACGGAAAGAGCTTCATTCCGCTGCTGTCGAGCCACGCCTGTGCCGTGCCCGGCATCATGGCCACCCGCACAATCGAGAACCCTCGCGACCGACTGGTGACCATTCTCGTGGCTCCGCTTATGGGCTGCAGCGCCCGCATGCCTGTCTACACGCTGCTGATCGCCGCCTGCCTGCCTGGCAGCGCCTGGGTCAAAGCCGTGGTCCTGCTGACCATGTACGGCCTGGGCGTGGCGACGGCTCTGGTCATGGCCACCCTGTTCAAGAAGACGCTCCTACGCGGCCCCGCTCCGGCCTTCGTCATCGAGCTGCCGCCCTATCACTGGCCGCAGTTGCGGAACGTGGCCACCGTGATGTGGGAGCGCAGCAAGCTCTTCCTCACGCAAGCCGGTACGATCATCCTCGCTCTGACCATTGTGATGTGGGCGCTCATGAGATTCCCGGGCGACCCCGTCAGTGCCGAGCGATTTGCCACCCAGCGAGCGGCCATCGAGCAGGCTGCGGGCCCCGACATGCACGAGCAACTGTTGGCCCTCGAGCATGAGGCCGCCTCCGCGCAGTTAGAGGCGAGCCTGGTCGGCCGGCTGGGCCATCTCATCGAGCCGGCGCTCAAGCCGCTGGGCTACGATTGGAAGATCGGCGTGGCCATCATCGCCAGCCTCGCCGCACGCGAGGTGTTCGTCAGCACCATGGGCGTGGTCTACAGCGTGGGCGAAGCGGACGAAGAGTCCAAGCCGCTGCGCGAACTGCTCGCCGCTGCGACCTGGCCTGACGGCCGCCGCGTGTTCACGCCGCTGGTCGCGGTCGGGCTGATGATCTTCTACGTTCTGGCCTGCCAGTGCACTAGCACGCTGGCCATCGTCAAACGCGAAACCGCTTCCTGGCGATGGCCGCTGTTCATGTTCGCCTACATGTCCGCTCTGGCCTACATCGCCGCCTTGCTCGTTTACCAGATCGGTTCAGCTCTGGGGCTGGGCACGTAAGCGCACTCACGTCGTCTCGCCCGCATCACACGGCACTGCCCTCGATTACCGGATGCATCCCGCGTCACGGGACTCACGTGTTGACACAGGCAACCGCTTGCCGGAGGATGGCGGCGATACTTGACAGACTGCGAAGCACCGGTTGACCGCTCGGCGGTCCTGGTGCAAGATCAGGCCTGTTTCCCCATCATCAACCCAGGAGGAGCACTTCAGTGGCCAGCAAGAACACGACAACTCGGCGGCGGTTTCTGTCTCTTTCGGCGGCCGGCGTCGCCGCCCCCTACATGATCACCAGTGGTGCGCTGGGTTCCAATGGGCGCCCCGGAGCCAACAGCCGGATCAACATCGCGATCATCGGCACCAACGGCCAGGGCCAATACAACTTGAACGAACTGCTCAAGCAACCTGACACATCCATCGTCGGCATCTGCGAGCTCGACCCGGCCCGCCGCAATCAGGCCATCGCCGCCGTCAACAAGGCCGCCACGCAGCCCGAGGATGCCGGACGGCATGACCCCAAACCCTACACCGACTATCGCGAGGTGCTCGCCCGTAAGGACGTGGACGCCGTGCTCATCGCCACCACGCCGCACTGGCACTGCCGCATGGCGGTCGACGCCGCCGAGGCGGGCAAAGATTTCTACCTCGAAAAGCCCATGAGTCTGTATCCGGCCGAAACGCTGGCCATCAAGCGAGCGGCCGAAAAGCACCAACGCATCACGCAAATCGGCACGCAGATCCACGCCACCGAAAACTATCGCCGCATCGTCGACGTTGTCCGCTCGGGCGTGCTCGGCAAGATTTCACTAGGCCGCACGTTCCACGTCTTCAACCTGGGCCGCCAGGGCATCGGCCGTGCAACCGATACCAAAGTGCCCGAAGGGCTCGATTGGGACATGTGGATCGGTCCGGCCCCCATGCGCGAGTTCAACCCGCTGCTCTACAAGGATTCCGCTCACCACCCGTCGTTCATGGCCTACAGCGGCGGCTGGACACCGGGCATGGCTCCCCACATCGTGGACATCCCCTTCTGGGCACTGGAATTGGACTACCCGCTGTACACCTACAGCTCGGGTGGCCGCTATCTCATCGACGACGACGGCGACGCTTACGACATGCACGAAGTCACCTGGCAGTTCCCCGGCTTCACGCTGACCTGGTGCTCGTCCATGATCAACAGCTATGCCTACACGCTCCAGGGCAACCAGGGTTGTCATCGCCGCCGCGGCATCTACCTGCACGGCGAAAACGGCACGCTCATCGGCGACTACGGCGTACTCCAGGTCGAACGCGAAGCCTGTTTCCTGCACAAATTCGATCTCAAGGACGTGCCCGTCACCACGCCGCGCTCGCCCGGCCATCACCGCGAATGGCTCGACGGCATCCGCAGCCGTCAGCAGCCCAGTTGCCACGTGGGCTACCACGCCAAGATCGACATGGCCCTGACGCTCTCGCTGCTTTCGCTCCGGCTCGGCCGCTCCATCCAGTTCGATCCCAAGACCGAGCGAATCGTCGGCGACGACGAAGCCGCCCGACTGGCGATTCCCGAGTATCGCTCGCCGTGGCGATTCCCCACAGAGTATCTGTGAGACTACAGACCTGAGACCTGAGGCTTGAGTGCACGCGAAGTCGGTTTGCCTCGTCACTCGAGTCTCAGGCCTCAGGACTCCAGCCTTGAACATCGCGCTCAGTCTGGCGAGAGTCTGCACGTTGAACGGTCTGTTAATCTTGTAATCGTGCAATCTGTGGATCATCCTCCTCGCCAACCGGAGCGCGCACTGTGATCACAAGTGTGGATTGTCCACAGATTTAAGATTGCGCAGATTTGAAGTCCAGGCCTGAAACCTGAGACTTGAGGCGTGAGTACACGCGTAACCTGTGGGCCTCATCACTCAAGCCTCAGGACTCAAGCCTTTCCAGAGGTCGGACATGGCACACAAAACGTGGAACATCGCGATCGTGGGGCCCGGCTGGGCGGCGGGGGCCTATCTCGAAGTCTTTCGCAAGCGCGACGACGTCCGCGTCACGCACGTGGTGAGCGCGACAAAGCAAGGAGCGCAAGCCTTCGTCGAGCAACACAATCTCGACGCGGCTGTCCACGACCGTCTCGAAGACGCCCTGGCCGACCCGTCGCTGGACGTGGTGGGTATCTACACGCCCCACCACCTGCACGCCTCTCAGGCCATTGCGGCCGCCAATGCCGGCAAGCATCTGATTAGTGTCATCGTGGGGGGAACGGTCAGCGCGTTGCCGTACGCGGGGCGAGCTGACAACCGACAACCGCTGGCTGATAGCTGAAAGCTGACAGTTGACAGCTACTTCACGCCCGCGTTCTGCGGGGACGACGGACCAGCACGCCCGCCCCCAGCGCGAGCAGCGTCAGGCATGCCGGCTCGGGCACCAGGCTGACGCCGTCCAGCATGAGGCGGTGGTGTCCCGGCGAGTAGTTGTTGCCCGTCTGGAGTTCGAACCGGATCCGCAACTGTGTGTAGGTGGTGTAGTCGTTCAGATCGAAATGCATCAACTGCCAGCCGTCCGTGCCGTAGCGCATCCCGTTCTGCGCGCCGCCGAAGGTAACCAGCCGGTAGCTGCTGCCGCCCGGACGCCGCTCCTCGAGCGTGACCCAGGCCCAGGAGCCTTGCCCCTGTCCGTACGGGTTGTGCGGGTTCAAATCCACGTTGAGCCAGAACCGCAGAACCGTATCCGTGTCGGTAATGGAAATATCCTGGAAGATCGAGTGGTTCGAGTTCGGATGGCCGTCATGGTGCAGAACGGCAAAATAGTTGCCCTCTGCCGGCAGTACACTCGGCGGTGCAGGCTGATATGCCGGATTGGGCGGAGCCTCCGAAGCGACGAACCGGCCCCAGGTGGCCCAGGGATTGGACGGGTCTCCGACTGCGATGCCCGGAGTCCAGCCGGTCAGATCGCCGGTTTCAAAGCTCCCGTTAACCACGGGACCGCCCGCAGCGCCCCCCGCGCACACGAGCACCACAACCATCACAACACGGTAAAACATGCCTGGAATGGACCAGCAGAAGACCGTGCGGGCCCTCTTCCCCTCCTCGAAGCCGGTTGGGCGACAAACCGTCTCCTTGTATTTCTTTCGCGTGAAATCGCGACATGTCAAGTACGAAACAATGTCTCCCCTAACGAAAGCCCGTCTTTCGGCTCGCCAGGGGAGACAAAAAGGTGTGCCCCGGGGCGATAACCCCAGTATTGGGACCAGAACCAGTCTCGTCAGCCGCCCCGGACCCCGCCATGACTCATCCGAATCTCGTCCACCCGGACCTCGTCATTCGGATTTCGTCATTGGGCATTCGTCATTCTGGCTTCGGCCCTGCCGCTCATTTCTCCGCCGGCTGCTTCAGCCCGGCCAGACGCTGAGCCAGCGGAGCCAGGGGCGGCAGATCGTTCGTCGGCCGGTCCAAGTAGAAGTACGCGCAGCTCGACCAGTCGTCCTGACGCTCGAACAGTCCGTACTCCGCGATGCCGCTGTCCGGTGACATATCCACCTTGACCAAGCCGGGGCCCGCCTTATAAATCGTCCGGCCCGCCTCGTGCATCTGCTTGCGGTTATCGGGCGCCCAGCAGCCGATCTGCTGGATGGTGACGCGGCAGTCCTGGTGGAAGTAGACCGGGTCGGGCACATGTAACCGATAAAAGCTCCACCAGTTCTTGATACCGTCGGCGTAGTTGCAGCCCTGGTACAGATTCGAGTACGGCCCCTGGCCCCAGCCCGTGCCGATATAGTCTTCTGTACCCGTGCCGCATAGTGTCGGATATTGTTCATCGCCGTCGAGGTAGATCTTCACCTCGCCTTCGCCCCACCAGGACGCGAAGTAGGTATCCATGTCGGCGATCACGCCCAACACGCAGCCGAGATATCGGCCGCGGCCCCGAACCTTGGGCAGAATCTCGAAGTCCTTCTGTAGCGTGGTCGGGTTCTCACGCCGCCAATGGGCATGAAAGTACAGGCTGTTGTCGGGCAGCCGGTCGCCGATGGTGTAATCCACGTCGTAAAAGAACATGTCCAGATAGTGATCGCTCTCGTTGGTGACCTCGATCTTCATGCCCGTGCGGAAAGGCATGGGAATGTAGCAGTTGAAGCTGCGGCCCTCGGGGTTCGAGAACAGCGCCGACTCGAACGGGTGCGACATGCGGCCGAGGCTCTGGCAGAAGAAGTCGCCCAGCGGCGCCGACACGGCCGGCTTGTCCGCCCCGTCCCAATACATGTCGATGCGAATGCCGCGAAGCGTTTCCGGGATGCGGTCGTTGATGGTCACCCAGATCCGCCGCACCATGCCGCTGGTGCCCTGGACTTCGGCCAGGACCTTCTTCTCGCCAGGGTGGAAATGAAAACTGGGCGAGCCCTTGCGGCCGGCCTTGGCCTGACCGCCCGCCCCCTTTTCACCTTTGAAGTTCTCTGAACTCGCCCAGCGCGTCTCGACCCCCTCGGGAACGACGAACAGCGGCTCGGGCACCAACTGGGCCCGCACGCCGCTCGCCGCTGAGAGGCTCAGTCCAACCGTCGCAATCGCCAGAGCGTTGATCCGCATCATTGATCTCTCCCCGTCAAACTTGGACAAACTTCTCCGCCTTGACGCCGCAGATCGGGCACTGCGCCGGCGGTTTACCCATCTCGATGTGGCCGCAGATCGGACACAGGTAGAACTCGGCCGTCTCGAGGTCCTTGCCCTGCCGCGCCGCCTCCAGCGCCAGGGCGTACAACTTCGCGTGCACTTCCTCGGCCTTGACCGCAAAGCCGAACATCCGCTTGGCCTTGTGCCCCTCGGCTTCGGCCTGCGTGAGCATGGGCGGGTACATGTCCTTGTACTCGTACGTCTCACCTTTCACCGCCGCCTCGAGATTCTCGGCCGTCGTCTTGACCTCTCCCAGCGCGTTCATGTGTCCTTCCGCGTGGATGCGCTCGGCTTCCGCCGCAGTCCTGAACAGCCGGGCGATATTAGGGAATCCGTCCTTCTCGGCCTTCTCCGCGAACATCGTGTACTTGCGATGGGCCTGGCATTCGCCCGCGAAAGCTTCCCACAGATTCTCCGTCGTGCTAGGCATGTTGATACTCCTGTGTATGAAAACCACGATTCCGAAGAAACGACCGAAGTATTGCTCTTGTTGGGGGGGCGGGCGTCTCGCCCGCCTCTTCCCCTGCTGATGCCGATTGCGTCGCTATCGGCCAAAAAATGACGCCGCACTCATCCCGGCCGTTGTCGCCGTTGTCGATTGAAGATGCTGCGCATCAGGACTCTCTCTCGCCCCCTTCAGGCGGGCGAGACGCCCACCCCCCAAGACTGCGAACTATACGGATTCGGGGACCGCGGGCAAGCTTCCGCGGCGTGTGGCTACTTGGTGCCCCGGCCGCCCGCGCGCAGAAAGCGTGTCGCGATCTCACAGAACATCCGAATTCCGATCGGCAGGGCATCATCGTTGAAGTTGAATGCCGGGTTGTGCAACGAAGGGTAGCTGTCCGACGCCACAGGCCGCACGCCCAACCGGAACATGGCCGCCGGCACCTTTTGGGCATAGTAAGCGAAATCTTCCACGCCCATGCTCACCGGTACCGCGGTGACCACGTTCGCCTCCCCCAGCAGTTCCCGTCCGGTGGTCGTAATGAGAGCACTCAAATCATCGTCGTTGTACATCGGCGGGTAGCCATCGATGATCTCCACCCGGGCAGTCGCTCCGTGCGCCTGGGCGGTATGCTCGATGATGCGGCTCAGCCGTTGCCGCAACTGTTCTCCCAGCTCCAGGCGCGTGTAGCGCATGGTGCCTTCCATCTCCGCCCGGGCTGGGATGATGTTCTCCGCCGTCCCCGCGTGGATCTGACCGATCGTCACTACTGCCGCGTCCTGCGGATCGATGGTGCGCGACACGATCGTCTGCAGCGCGGTGATGATGTGGGCGGCCACCACGATCGAATCGATGCCGCGATGTGGATAGGCCCCGTGACTGCCCACGCCCTGGATGCTGACCTTGAACGGGTTGCTCGCCGCCATCACCCAGCCCGGCCGAATGGCGATGCTACCCACCGGCTCGTAAGGCCAGGCATGCAGCGCGACCGCCGCGTCCACCTTCGGCTCGTCCAGCACGCCTCGCTCGCAGAGCACGCCGCCACCGCCGCCGTCCTCCTCCGCCGGCTGGAACACGAACTTCACTTTGCCCGGCAACTGATCGGCCACCCGCGACAACACCATCGCCGTGCCCAGCAATGTCGCCGCGTGCCCGTCGTGTCCGCACGCGTGCATCACGCCCTGACGCGTGGACGCATACGCCACGCCCGTCTCCTCCTGGATCGGCAGCGCGTCGATATCCGCCCGCAGCAGAATGCAGGGCCCCGGCATGTCGGCGTTGAGCACCGCCACGACGTCCGTCTCGATGTACGGCGGCAATACCTGCAAGTTCGCGATCTGTCCCAGTCGATCCCGTATGCGGCGAGCCGTCTCGTGTTCCTGGAACGACAGCTCCGGATGGGCGTGTAATTCGCGACGAAATGCGATGACTTGGGGAGCAACCTCTTGGACGAGTCCGCTGAATAGATCCTGCATGGCTGGTGAGTCCTGGTCAGAGCGTACGCCGCACCCGCGGGACCTGTGCTCGCGGCCGTCCGGCAATTCCGCCGCCCTACCCAGTAATGCAGATCGCTGCTTTTTACAAGCGGATCGCGTGAACGACGTGGTTTGGCCTTGCCGACTTTTCTCGAGGTTGACGCCGCGTCGGCGTTGCAGGAATGGTGAACCCATCTCAGTTCACCAACTGCAGACTCCCCACCAACCATGTCCCCATGGCCACCAGCAACGTGCCGATCGCCACGTACCCAAGCACGGTCTTGACGCCGTGACCCAGGCCGGCAAACGGGCGGTCGAGCACGGCGAGCACGTGGACCAGGACCCGCAATGGAATTTTCGCCACGCTGACAGGCCCGGATTCCGCCACGCGGCCGAGGATTCGGCCGATCCGTCCGGCCGTCGTATCGCCGCTATCGGTGAGTGTTTCCGGGATATGCGGGAGTTGCTCGCCCGCCTGGCCATCCTTGCCCGCTTCAGCCTCCGCCACCCACTCTTCGGGCGCGGACCGAGGCCCGAGAACGCTCCCCCCCGTGGACAACCGGCTCAGCACCGCCTCCACCTCGTCATCGACGAGTTCGTCGGCAGAACGCTCGGCTTCAAGTTGTGCCTCGGGATCGACCTGCTCGGAAAAGCCGGTCACCCCCTCCATCAATTCGCGAACAGCGTCCGCCGATACGTCGCTCGCCCCCGACGAATCGGGCGCAGCCGCCTCGGCGGCGTCGGCGTCCGTCCTGGCAGCATCGGCCCCGGTCGCCCCTTTCGCCGAACTCGCATCCGAGTCGTCTGTCGACGAGGCCCCCAGGCTGACCGCCATCTCGTTCATGAGCGAGTCGGCCTCGGCCAACAGGGCGTCGATGTCTTGCGAGGCTGTCGAATCCAACGTGGTCATCTGTACTCCCCCGAGGCGCGCAGCGAGCCGGCTGCCGGCGATCGCCCGCTATCGCCTGATCGGCCAATCCCACCGGCCACTTCATTGCGGATCGTTCTGCCCCGCCCGATAATGCCGAACATGAGTCTGCGATGTTATTACGAGGACCTGGCTGCGTGCGCGGAAAGCAACTCGTCGCCTACCGTGATGTTGAGCGAACACGAGAGCCGCCACGCCAGACTCTCGCGCCGCTTGTCCGTGGGCGATGAACTCGTGCTCTTCGACGGACGAGGCCGTCAGGCTGCGGCAACCATCGCCGCCGTCTCAAAGTCCGTCGTGGAAGCAAGGGTTGGCCCGGTCGTCGAGCAGCCACGCCCCGCTCCTGCGCTGACGCTCGCAGTGGCCATGCCCAAGGGCCCCCGGCAGGATGTGCTCATCGAAAAATGTACGGAGCTAAGCGTCGCGGCCATTCAGCCGCTGCTCACCGAACGGTCGGTCGCGGGCGCGTCCGATCACAAACGCGACAAATGGCGGCGGACGACCATCGAAGCGGCCAAGCAGTCGGGTCAATGCTGGCTGCCCGATCTGCCCGCACCTGCGTCGCTCGATCAATATCTCGTGGACTTAAGCCGATTCGATCTCGTCTTGGCCGCCATGCTCGCCCAGCAAGCGCCGTCCACTGCCGTCACCGAAATGCTCGAGCCCATTCGTGAGGCCCGCACGATCGTGGCCTTCGTCGGCCCGGAGGGCGGCTGGTCCCCCCGCGAAGCTGATGCTCTGCTCGCCGCCAGCGCGGTGCCCGTCTCGCTCGGCCCCAATGTCCTGCGCATCGAGACCGCTGCCATCGCCCTGGCCGCCCTCGCCCACGCGACCTCTCGGGTGTGAATTACACGGACACATAATAGACACCCCACCGCAGCCGTCGGCCGCAAGAACTGGCTCTTCTGCGGCAGCGACAACGGCGGCCGCACCGCCGCGGTCCTCTTCAGTATCATCGCCACCGGCGAGCGGCATAAGATCGAACCGTTCGCCTACCTCAAGGACGTGCTCTCCCGCATCGCCGCCACGCCGGTCAGCCAGCTCGATCAGCTGCTCCCGCCTCGCTGAAAAGCCGCCGCCAGCTAAGCACGGGACATGCCGGCCCAGTCATTCCCCCCAGATGCGGTTCACCGGACGCTTACCGCTCTTCGAGCCGGTGTGGGACACGCTCGCCCCGCGGGAACAGGCCCGAATCCTGCACCTGTTGATCCAGCGCGTGGACTACGACGGGGTCAACGGCAACGTTTCGATCACGTTTCACCCCACGGGCATCAAGACGCTGGCGGAGGGGTTGAACGAGGAGGCCATCGGATGACCGCAGGTTTGACGATCCAGAGGCAGGTGCACTTCCGCCGGGGGCGCGGCAGCCGGAAGGTCCTTGCGAGGGGAACGCCGCTGGAAGCCCCAGCGGTGGCGCCAGGTAGAGTGCCCCGCATCTCCCGTTTGATGGCCCTGGCCATCCGCTTCGACCACCTCATCAAGTCGGGCCAGATCACCGACCAGGCCGACCTCGCCCGCCTGGGTCACGTCACCCGCGCCCGCATCTCGCAGATCATGAATCTGCTTAACCTCGCCCCGGACATCCAGGAGGCGATCCTGTTCTTGCCCTGCACCCTTCAAGGCCGCGACCCCCTCCGCGAACGCATGCTCCGGCCCATAGCCGCAGTTCTCGATTGGCGCAAGCAGCGTGTGATGTGGAAGGCAATAGCTGCCCCGCCAGCCCCCTCTGGTTAACCAGCGTCCAAATCGTCCTGATGCCCGATTCCCTCGGTCCTGCGAAAAATGGCTCCCCTGTTCGCCGTCGCCAACATTGCATGCATTCTGGCAACACATACGCATGCCAGAGAGACCATGATTACATAGGGAACATCATGACATAGGAACCAGTGCCAACCTTTCAGACTAAGACTCACAGTTAGGGCAATTCTCGCGATATTCGCAGTATACAGGATGAGGCTTGTCATTCCCATGCGCAGCACACAGCACCCAACGCCGGGACGTGCATCCCAACTTAGTATGGCCACAGCACCGATGAGGTTTAGCCCGAGATATAACCAATTCTTGTGGATGGCGTGAACAAAAAGGCGGCGTATCCTGGGTGGTTCTTGAGGACACCCATTACGGAGGATACGCCATGCAGGAGAGTACGACAGGCTCCATCCAGTTTCCAGTCCCCCAGGCAG
>JAKPHF010000045.1 GCA_029550525.1 Planctomycetota bacterium | reverse complement strand
GCCGGTTTCGCCAGGCCGTGATCGACGCCTGCGGCGGCGCGGTTGGAGCGCAGGACGTTGTCCTCACATCGATCCATACGCACTCGGCACCGGAGACATTGGGTCTGTCGGACCTGTACCGGACGCCGGTGTTTCGATCCTGGGTTGATTATCTCGCAAGTCAGATCGCCGCGGCCATACGAGCAGGGGCGGACGAGCTTCGTCCCTGCTCGTTTGCCGTTGCTTCCACCGTCGCCCCGGGCCTTGGTATCCATCGCCGGATCAAGACCACGCAGGGCGTGCTCTTGTCGCACCCACCGGTTCCCGCCGAGATCGTCGTTTCGCGTGACGGAGCGGTCGATGCGTCCGTGCATGCCGGCGTGTTCCGCGACGAGGCAGGACATGTGGTGGCGCTGGTGGTGAACGCTGCATGTCACCCGGTGCACGAGATGTGCATCCCTCTGGTGTCGCCCGATTACCCGGGCATCATGAGCACCGCCCTGGAACGCCAGTTCCCGGGGGCGCGGGTGCTGTTCCTGAACGGCGCGGACGGCAACGTCAATCCGCCGACGGTGTCGGGAGGCGCCGCTGCGGCGGAAGCGCATGGGCTTCGCCTCGCGGAGATCGTGGATTCGACACTATCGGATGCCTGTCCGATCGAAGGCAACGGGGTGGATCTCGCCTGGGCGTCGCTCGAGCTGCCGGCCCGAACCGGCGGCGACAACGGAACGCCCGCGTCGATCCGGACCCAGTTGGCTGCTCTGCGCATCGGCAGCGCCGCGTTCTGTTTCATCCCCGGCGAGCCGTTCGCGGAGACAGGTCTGGCGATCAGGGCCCAATCGCCGTTCCGTGTCACTTTCGTGGTAGGCTACGCCGAAGGCAGCATCGGCTACATTCCCACCGATGAGGCCTATCGCGACGGCGGCTACGAGACGGGGCCGGGCGCATGGTCGCCGCTGGCTCCAGGCTGTGAGGGCGCGATTCGATCGAAGGCACTTGCGCTGCTCACGAGCTTGTATAACGCTGCCCGACTGCCGAACGCCGCAAGCAAACCCGCAGCCAGTTCGGTTTCCTGATAGGTGCGCCGGGGCGTCCCGGTCGCATCGCCAACGACGGTCAAGAGAGCACATCCGGAGCTTCCCAATCTCCGCCCGGGCAGGTGCTGCCGGAGAGAGCCAGCGCAGATTGCAAAGAGGGGCGAAAAGGGGCGAAAGCGGGCAAGGATATACGGCGTAAGGATTTAGGAGCGGAGGGGAGGGGCAAAGGTGGGACGGGGCTAATTTGCAATTCGGGCGGATCGGGGGCGTTTGCAGGATTGGGCGGCAACCGGGTTCGAGGGGGGCTCGAAGGTTGCTTGAAGCCGATGTAATCGGGGTTTAGGTTCGTTTGCAATTCAGGTCGGCAACCACTCGGCCGCGGCAATGGCGGCAAGGTTGCGGCAACCGTTCTCGCATGGACGGGGCTAATCATTTAGCGTGCCAGACAATCGGGGCCGGGCCGGGGCGTGAGTCGATGTTAGGGTGTCGGGCATCGTAGGTGGCCAGGTGCTCGTCCTGGGTAACGCGGCGCGGCGTGCCGGCGAGGATGCCTTCCACGGCTCGGGCCAGGGCACGCAGGCCGGCGGGAACGAACCGGGTGTGGTAGGCGCGACCCGGGCTCTCGCCCGGCCGGAGCACCACCACCTCCTGCTCGCAGATGGGGCCGGTGTCCATGCCCTCCTCACACCAAAACCAGGACGCGGCACTCACCCGCTCGCCACCGGCCACTGTCCAGCGGATGGCGTCCGGACCGAGTTATTGTCAAATCTTGTGGATCGGCCGCGATCAGGCGGCGATCCCGTCGATGAACCGAACGCCCTGGAGCACGTGCACCAGGAATTGTGATCCGTTCAGCAGCCGCCAGTAATTCTGGGCGGACTGGGCCAGCT
>JAKPHF010000039.1 GCA_029550525.1 Planctomycetota bacterium | reverse complement strand
CTGCGGACGACGAACCCGATCGAGTCGACCTTCGCCACCGTGCGGCTGCGGACCAACAAGACCAAAGGTTGTGGATCGCGGATGGCCACGCTGACGATGGTCTTCAAGCTGGCCCAGTCCGCCCAGAATTACTGGCGGCTGAACGGATCACAATTCCTGGTGCACGTGCTCCAGGGCGTTCGGTTCATCGACGGGATCGCCGCCTGATCGCGGCCGATCCACAAGATTTGACAATAACTCCAGCCCGACCTCGTGGTCATACCACTTCGTGCTGAACCGAAACGGATTCGCGTCGGCGTACGTGCCGGAGCCGGAGATGAGATTGCCGTAGGGATCGTACTCATAGTGGGCGACGACCGGGTATCCGGTGGTGTCCCGCACGACCTGGCCCACGTTCCCGTTGGCGTCGTAGAGGAACCAGTACGCGCCCTGATACGGGCCAGTGACCTCCTCACAAGCCAGCAATCCGCCGATGCCGCCGGCGGCGTGGATGCCCCCAACGCTCGAATTGCCCCGCTGGCCGGAGAGATCCAGTCCCCAGGTGTACTTTCGCGTCACGGCATTGCTGCTCAATCCGTCCAACACGAGAACCACGTTCCACCGATCATACACGAAGCGCCAGTCCTCGTCCGGGGTGCCCGGCCAGCCGCCTGCGTAGATGTAGACTTCCTTGCGCACGCGGCGGTTCATGTAGTCGTAGACGAACTCCAGCTTTTTGTCCCCGTTCACCGGTTGGGAAACCGGTGCCACAGCAATCAACCGGTTCTCCGCGTCCCAAGTGTACTCGAACTGGCCGTCCTCGATGAGATTCCCATCGGCGTCATAAGTGAACGACTCGCCGGGATTGGCGGTGGCCGTGTACTGGTTCACGGCGTTGGTCGTGTAGGTCGTGGCCGTGCCGCCGTCGAGCTGGTAGCTCTCGCGGTTGCCGATGGGGTCGTAAGCGTAGTCAAACGCGCCGTTGGTGCCGTACTGCGTGCCGGGGCTGTCCGGGTCGGTGCCCTGGTGCCGGTCGGCGGCGGTCAGTTCGCTGCGATCGTTATAGCCCCACTTGAACAGGTGGTCCGCCGCGAAGGCCGTGCCCGAGTAGACCACGTCGGAGCGCCGGCCGAGG
>JAKPHF010000009.1 GCA_029550525.1 Planctomycetota bacterium | reverse complement strand
GCGTCTGCTGTCGCACCTTTCGGGTCGACCCCGACGGCGCGGTGTACGACTGTCTGTTGTGGACTGCGCCGCGCCGAATCGACGCCGGTGCGCCCGGATACGTCTCTCGTGACGATCGTAGTTGGGCGGACTCGGTGGCGGCGGTCGCCAAGCGACTGCCGGTCAGCGGCCAAGCCGAACAGGAAGCGTTCGAGGTAGACGGCCGGACCATCTACGTTGCCGTCTACCGGGACAACGAAGGGTAATCGCATGCGCCAACCTGATGCAATCTCTTGCGAGAACTGTGGTCTGTGCTGCATGCACATGCGTACCCCGCCCTTCCTGGGGCCGACAGACCCGGAGTTCCTGGCTCTGCCCGAGGCTTTGCGGCGGGAGTATCTGACCTGGATAGCATCGTCACGGATTGCTCTGCTCGATTCGCGGGGCCAGGAGCATTCGCCTTGTATCTGGCTCGATCAGGGCACAGGGCAGTGTCGCCATTATGACAGCCGGCCCCAAGTGTGTCGGGATTTCGAGGTGGGCAGCGAGGCGTGTCTGTCGTTTCGATCGCTGGATAAAAACCCCCGCCTAATCAGCGGGGGCAGAAACGCCGCGCGGCGTCATGCGACGGGATGCTATCCCTTAGATAGGAGGTAGGCGAACACATGGGCATGACCGAGGACCACACCATCCGCCGCGCCATCGCCGACGAACTGGACCGCCGGCGATGGAGTAAATACCGTCTCGCGAAACAGTCCGGCGTCTCGGCCGTGGTGATCGGGCGTTTTATGTCGGGTGAACGGGACATCAAGGCCGCCACCGCCGTCCGGCTGATGGCGGCGCTAGGGCTGAAAATTGAAAGGAGCCAACGATGAGATCTGACAAAGAGATTATTGAAGCGGCAAAGACCGTCGGCATCTACACTGATGCCGAGTGGAGACGAATTGTCGAGCTCGCAGAGGCCGGGCTCGAGAAACAGCCGCCTCCCGGGGCGGTTCAGATTCAGATAGCCGTGGTCATAGGTGAGGAGGGTGAAGTCTGGGCGATCCCCTGCGGTGATTGGAGCGG
>JAKPHF010000015.1 GCA_029550525.1 Planctomycetota bacterium | reverse complement strand
CGGCGCGTACCGGCTCGGCCGTGCGACCGGCAATCCCCGGCGGCGATTATAAACGGGGGGCGGATTTATAGCTTGCGTGGGGGGCGATCGTGGTGTATGGTTACTGTCGCCATGAACCGTAAGCCCTTCCAATCCAAGCCTCTAATGGGCGCATCGTCGCGCCCGTATTCCGGGTGCCCCAGCACGACCAGAGGTATCCCGCGAGGGACCTACCGCTCTTACGGGCGGATGGCCTGATCGTGCTGGGCTGCGCCCGGCTGGAGGTAAAATCCCCATGTTGAGAGAAAAGGCAGAAGCCCGCGGGCAAGAGCTGCGCCGGTCAGACCTCGTGCTGACCCGGCAGGAAGAGCAACTACTTTGGAAGTTCCGTCGCCTGCACACGCAGGCCCAAGCGGCGGTGCTTTCCGGGGTGGACGCCATGTTGAACGCGACGGACGACTACACCAAGCCCGACCATGTCCGGCAGACCGAGATAGGGTTTCAGCTCCTCCGGGCGGCACGGATGCCCAACCGTATCATCGGGATTGAGCACTCGCACGAGGCGGCACTCCGGATGTTAACCGCAATGAGGCACGAGGGTTTGATCTAGAATTCACATCTGGTCATGGGCGCGGGCGAGGTATTCGCCATGCTGCATCCGGCCGAGTAGAACAACGCACGCGGACGCCCGGCCGGTTGCCTGTTCGGGCCGGCCGGGGGCTTTTTCTTTGGAGGATCGAGGACATGGCGAGCGTATTTCAACGCAAGTACACCGTGAGCGTTCGCGGCCGCAAGGTGCAGCGGACCTGCTCGACGTATACGGTCAAGTGGATTGACCACGGGAAAGAGTGCCGCCTTACGGGCTATGAGGATGAGGCGGCGAGCGTACAACTGGGCCTGGACATTGAAAGGCTCGTGACACTGCGGGATTCCCGCGAGCCGATGGACCCGGCGCTGGCCGAGCGTATGGCCGCCCTACCGCCCGACAAGTACGAAGAACTGGTCAAGCACGGGCTTTTGAGTGCCCGGTCCGCCATGCTGCGCAGGCCGATCCTGGAGCATATCGCGGACTACGTTGCGGACCTGGAGGCGACCGGCAAGCGGGAAAAGTACGCTTACAACGTGAACAAGCGGCTACAGAAGCTCGCGACCGATTGCAAGTGGGAAACCCTGCGGGACATCACCGGCGAGAGTTTCACGGCATGGCGAGCCGAGAACGCTTCCAAGCTGTCGGCCCGCACGCTGAACGACTACCGCGATATGCTCGCCTGTTTCATCAAGTGGCTGACCGCACCGGCCCGGCAGCGAATGACCGGCAACCCTCTGGCCGGCATCGGCCCTGCCGAGACACGCGGCAAGCTGAAGCGAAAGCGGCGGGCGTTGACGCTGGCGGAAATCGACCGGCTGATTGAGAACGCACCTAAGCGGGCGCTGGTCTACAAAGCAACGTTCTATCTGGCCCTGAGGCGCGGCGACCTGAAGGCGTTACGCTGGGGAGACGTGTTTCTCGACGTGCTCAATCCGTACATCACGACGCGGGCGGAAACGTGCAAGGGCAAGCGCGAAGACCGTATCCCGATCCGGGCCGACCTGGCCGAAGAACTGCGACGACACAAGCCCGCCAACGCTGGCCCGGCTGACCGCGTGTTCAAGCGGGTGCCCAACATGGAGACGTTCAAGAGCGATCTGGCCAAGGCCGGCATCCTGGAGGTGGACGAGCGCGGCCGGCGTGTTGACTTCCATGCGCTCGGGCGCACGAGCCCCGGCACGATCTGGGCGATGAACCCGGCCATCTCCCCCGCCGTCCACCGCAAGCTGATGCGACACACCGACATTGCGACCACGCACAAGTACTACGTTGACGCGGACGCGCTCAACATGCAGGTCGCGGCAGAGGCCATGCCGGTGATTGGGAACGGTCTGCACACACCGAAAGAGACGCAAACCCTTAGGATTGCAGGAAATGGAGCCTAAAACCCACTGTACCAAAAACTGTACCACGGAGGCGTCTGGCAGGCGTTTTGTATGGGTTTGGTATGGTTTGGCATCAAGAATTGACTATCTAGAACTCATTTTCAGACCGCATCGTAAACCCTTATGTGTGCGTGGTTTGGTAGTGATTGGCAGGGGTTTGGTAGTGGAACGGAGACGGAGGGATTCGAACCCTCGGTACGGACATGCCGTACACAGCCTTTCCAAGGCTGCCCCTTCAGCCACTCGGGCACGTCTCCACGGAATCCACTTCGGCGGCAAGATGTCGCGCACCTCAGGCGGGCGAGACGCCCACCCTCCGAGACCTGGCCGCCGAAACTGAATTATCTTACGAAATGCCGTGGCGATGTAAAGGGACGCGGAAACCGGCCGAAGAACGCAACGAAACCGAGGTCTCGCTTTTCCCGGACCGGCCGAGGGCTTACACTCCTGCCACAGCGAGGAGTATGGAACCTTGTCGCAAGATCGACCGTTCGATGCCGTGCTGATCGTCGCGTTCGGCGGGCCACTGGGTCCGGCGCATGTCCGGCCGTTCCTGGCCAACGTGCTGCGCGGCCGGCGCGTGCCGCCGCATCGCGTGGAGGAAGTTGCCGCCAACTACGAGCTGTTCGGCGGCGTCTCGCCCCTGACCGAGATTACGCAGCGTCAGGCGGCTGGCCTCGAACAGCGCTTGCGGGAGGCCGGGCTGAATCTGCCCGTCTACGTCGGCATGCGCAACTGGCACCCGTTCCTGGCCGACACGCTGCGGGAGATGAGCGAGCGCGGCCACCGCCGGGCCATCGGCCTCATCGCCGCCGCCCACCATTCCTATTCGAGCTGCCAGCAATACAAGGAAAACGTTCGCGACGCCCGACGCGAGCTCCTGGCCCGAGGTCTGGCCGACGTAAGCGTCACCTATGTGGACAGCTGGTACGACCATCCCTTGTTCATTGAGACCATCGCTCGGCATGTCTCGGGCGCGATCGATCGGCTTGACCCGGCGCTGCGGCCGGCAGCCCGCCTCGTGTTCACCGGCCACAGTCTGCCGCGGTCGTTGGCCGACAAATGCCGATACGTCGAACAGCTCACCACGTCGGCCCGGCTCGTCGCCGAGCAGCTGGGCCGAACCGACTGGACGCTCGTGTATCAGAGTCGCAGCGGCCTGCCCACCGACCCGTGGCTCGAACCCGACATCTGCGATTATCTGCGAACTGAACACGACAAGGGCCTGCCCGCGGCGGTGGTCGTGCCTATCGGTTTCGTTTGCGACCACATCGAGGTGCTGTTCGATCTGGATACGCAGGCCGCCCGGCTCTGCCGCGAGATCGGGCTGCCCATGGTGCGAGCCGAGACCGCAGGCGACGATCCGTTGTTCATCGACATGATGGCCGACCTCGTCCGGCAAACCTACGAGCGCTTCCGCGTGTTCCCGCCCCTGCCCATCACAGCTGGCAGCTGATAGCTGACAGCTTCTGGCTTACAGCTTACAGGCTTATAGCCAACAGCTTTTTCACGTCTGCTGAATCCATGCCGTCACTTTGCGTGCGAGCGAGAGTGGCATGAACCGCACGGCCAGCGTACCCACCCGGTTGAGCTTGCCCGGCACCACCAGTGCCTTGCCTCGCCGAAATGCGTTATAGCCGGCCCGGGCCACGGGTTCGGCCTCCATCACCCAATGCCGAAATGCCTTGGTCGCGCTCATATCTGCGACGTCGCCGAACTCGGTGATCGTGGGCCCCGGAGCCAAGCACGAAATGCGTACATTGGTGCGGCGGACTTCCTCGGCCAGAGCCTCGCTGAACGACAGGATGTACGCCTTGGTCGCATAATAGACACTCATGTACGGGCCGGGCTGGAACGCCGCCGTCGACGCCACGTTCAGAATGCCGCCTCGATTACGCTGGAGCATCCCGGGCAAGAACAAGCGAGCCAGCCGCGTCGGAGCCGTCACGTTGACTTGGATCATGTCCGCCTGGCGTTGGGGATCCAGTTCGACGAATCGACCACGGGCACCGAACCCTGCGTTATTGACCAGCACGTCCACCGGCTGGCCGCCCGACTGCACCACGTCGAAAATTTCCTGCGGCGCTTCGGGGCGACGGAGATCGGCGACGATGACCTGCACCTGCGTGCCGTAATTACGTCGCAGCTCGTCCGCGAGCGCTTCCAGCTTGTCCGCGCGACGGGCGACCAGGATCAGACGATCCCCATCCGCGGCAAACAATTTCGCCAATTCGAGTCCGATGCCCGACGAGGCACCAGTGATGAGCACGTTTTCCTGTGACATTCAAATTACCTCCGGAGAGTGATCCCGCCCAAGGTAGGAATCATAGCCGCGAATCGCACAGAAGCTATATCTGGAGAAGCTGCAGGCTTTGGGGGGCGGACGTCTCGCCCCCTCGCAGGTTTCAGGAAGGCCCGGAAGTGTACTGGTAATCGGTTTTGGTGACGCACGCGTTCTTGTGGTGCATGCTTCCAGCGTGCACGCGCGCAGGCAGGATGCCTGCCCCACAAAGCCATCGCCGGTACGCCAAGCGCGATCAAGGCGGGCAAGGTGTCCGCCCCCCTAAAGCGGAAACGGCGGCGATTCACTGGCCCTTCGGGCGGTTCACGAAAGGCAGCGTCTGGTCGGCGGGAAGAGAGTCGAGCACGCGTTGCAGCTTTTCGCGGGCGGCCTGGTGCGCGGGCAACTCGCTGCCGGACAGATCCTGCCGCTCGAGTGGATCGGCCTGGAGATCGAAAAAACGCCCGTCGGACCAAAGCTTGTACCGCTTATCGCGGATCACGCGATTCTCGCCGAGCTGCGAGAAGATCCACTCGCGCGTGCCACCGGCCGTCGCGTCACGCCGCAGCGCGGAGGCGAACGACCGGCCGTCGAGCGTCACGCCCGCCGGCGGCTTGATACCCGCCAGGTCGAGGATCGTCGGCAGGACATCGGTGAAATCGACCAACTCGTGACTAACCACACCCGCAGGAAATTGGCCAGGCCAGCACACCATGAACGGAACGCAAATCCCGGGTTCGGTCAGTTGCGTCTTGCCGCCGACCACATCGAGCCCGCGCATGCGCGCCCGCAGCCCCGGCGATCCATTGTCGGCGGCGAAGACCACCACCGTCCTTCGCTCGATCCCCAGCTCCTTCACCGCCGAGACGAGCCGCCCGACAATGCCGTCCACGTAATCGACCATACCCGGATACAGAGCCACGCCGGTCGCTGTCGTGTCGCGATTGGCCGGCGTCCGCGTCATGGGCGGGTGCGGGAGCACCATTGCATGGTAGGCGAAGAAGGGCCGATCCTTGTGCCGCTTCATGAATTCAATGGTGAAATCGCACAGCAGGTCGGGGCCGAACTTGCCCTCCTGCGTTTGTCGCTTGCCGTTGATTTGCAGGAACGGGTTGAAGTACCGCTCGGCCGCCGGCGGATTGCCGGTTTCGAACCCCGGCCAGACACAGTGTTCGTCGAAGCCGTGCCGAGCCAGGGCATCCGGATGCGTCCGCAAGTCGTTGATCTGCCACTTGCCGGAGATCGCCGTTGCGTACCCCGCTTCACGCAGGCTCCGCACGAGGCAATACTCGCGATCCCAGTGGAAGCACGGCTCGCCCCAGCGCGGCACGTCATTGTGGACCGTCCAACCCGTGCGGAACGGGTATCGCCCGGTGAGCAGCTCATGTCGCGTGGGTGTGCACAGCGGCGTGGCCCAGACGTTCTCGAACCGCACACCTGACTCAGCCAGCCGATCGATATTCGGCGTCCGGTGGGTCTCACTGCCATAGCAACTGAGCCATTCTTTGCCCAGATCATCGGCGAGGATGAACAGGAAGTTCGGGCGCTCGTCGGCGTTCGAGCCTGCGGCGAGCGCACCGGGCATTTGTCCCAGGAGGACCCATCCGCCCAGCACGGCCAATACGATCCTTCGCATGGCAAGCTCCCTACCCACCAGTCCGCTCACATCTGCTCGTCGGCGAGATTCGACCTGCCGCCGCGATAGGTGACGTAGCTCAACGGTATGGCGATGGCCAGATTCACCACCACCGTCACCACGCTGATCCACTGAAAGCTGATGGCCTGCGTACCGAAGATGGCGGTGCTGAACGCCAACAATGCGCCCACGACACACCCGGCGATGGCGCCGACCGCCGTGCCGATGGGCGTGGCGTATCGCACGAACAACGCCATGAAGAACAGGCAGAACAACGGTCCCACGAAGACGTGGTTGGTGCGGACGGTCTGCTCCATGATGTTCTGGCCTTGCGTGATAAAGCCGATGAGCATGCTCAGCAGAACCGCCACGCCGCCCGTGATCCACGACACCAGCCGTGTCTCGCGCATCTCCTGGCGGCTGCCGGGCGCCGGCGGCTGCGAACGGAATCGGTTCACGAAGTCTGAGGCGATCACCGAGCACGACGAGTTCACGCCCGAGGACAGGCTCGACATGGCGGCGGCCAGCAGGCCGGCCAACACCAACCCGGTGATGCCCGGCGGGATGAACCGGATAATGAAGTACGGGAATACGATGTCCGCCGTTTTCTGCGTGTTTAGATCCATGCCCGCGGCCAGGTATTGCGGGTTGCGTGTGAAGAAGCCGAGCAGCGCGAAGCCCAGCGCCGCCAGCAGGAACGTGACGCAAATGTTGGAGACGCCGGTGATGAGAAACACGCGCCGGGCGGTCTTCACGTCACGCGTGGCGAGATAACGCTGGATGGCCATCTGATCGGAGCCGGCGGTGGCGATCCACCAGACGGTCATGTACACGATGGAGCCGACGACGGTCACGCGCTGCTTGGGATCCAGACTGAAGAACGGCTGGGAGTCCCAATTCGGCGACCACTGCCGAGGCCACCACTCGCCCACGCCGCCCATGTGCACGGTCACCAGGATGATCGCCAGCAGCGCTCCGGCGAACAGGATGAACGTCTGAATCACGTCGGTCAGCACCACTGCCCGTAAACCGCCCATGGAGGTGTAGATCACCGTGATCACGCCGATCCCCGCCGCCACCCAGGGCGTCCAGGAGGAATCGAGCTCCAGCATGGCCACGATGATCTTCTCCGCCGTGATCTCGATGATCAGGGCCATCCACAGCATGCGGGTGACCAGGAAGATGGTCGAGCCCATGAGCCGCACGCTCAGGCCGAGCCGAGACTCGAGAATCTCGTACGCACTGGTCACGCGCAGTTGCATGAACTTCGGAATGAGGAGGTAGCCGACCACCACGTAGGCGATGGGGATGGACACCATGGACCACAGAATCACCGGGCCCTTGTCGATGATCTCACCGGGCAAGGCCAGGTATGTGATGGTGCTGAACAGCGTCGCGAACAACGAGAGGCCGACCGAGCGAGACGGCATGTTGCGACCGCCCAGCAGGTAATCCTCGGCGTCCTTCATCCGCAGATGGTAATACAGACCGATGGCCAGCATGCCTATCGCGTAGAGCAGGATGACCGTCCAGTCCAAGCTGGTCAGGAAGTGACGCGCAGACTGGCCCGTGCCGACGACAGACGGCGCCTCCGGCTGCGAGGCACCCGCAACCTGTGCGAGGCAAGCAGGCGGGCAAGACAGAACGGCGATCAACACAATACCCAGGATGGAATACAATCGGTGCGGTGACAGGGTGCGCCTCCTCCCAATGATGCAGGTCGATCACTCGCCAGGCAACGGGCTCCGGAGCCCGGCATGCGCCCGATACGTGTTAAGCATACAGTCGATGGTGTTGTGGTGCAGGCATCCGCCTGCGCGAGCAGGCTGAAAACGTGCACCGCAAAAACGCGCGCACCACAGGAACTCAGGTCAAGCGGCGGCCTGTAGCAGGACGCGAAGCTCGTACTGCATCCGTCGCGGATCGACGCGGACGAGCGCTCAGATCACACGGCGCACAGCGGAATCAAAGATCGCTCCGACAGGTGGGTACGCAGCGTTTCCAGGGCGGTATTCTTATCCCCGGCCAGCAGCGCGTCGAGAATGCCGCGATGCTCTTCGAGCGTGCGGCGCACCGTCGCATTCCACTCCGCGCCGCTGACGATATTGGGCGGGATGATGGGCAGCGGAGCCCGCTCGTAGAGCATCGACAACCGCTTGTTGCCCGCCGCCTGGATCAGGGCTTCGTGATAACGTCGATCGGCTTCGGCGACGCCCAGGTAGTAGGCTTCTTCCAGCAACCGCTCCAACTGGTCGCAGGCCTGCCGCAACGGCTTGAGAACACGAGGCGTATTCAGTCCGAGCCGGCAGATGCGCTCGATCGCCCCGCCTTCGAGCAGCACGCGAACTTCGCAGATCTCGAGAATCTCGGCATGGGTCAGTTCGGGAACGAAGTAGCCGGTGATCGGCCCCTTCTCGATGAGCCCCTCGGCCTCGAGCCGGGCGAACGCCTCGCGCAAGGCGGTGCGGTTCACGCCGAGCTTCTCGGCCCACTCCGCTTCGCGCAGCCGCTTACCTTCGGGTGTTTGCTGGAGAATCAGCAGCCGTCGAAGCCGATAATAGGCCTGATCCCGCTGAGACGTGCCGCTCTCGCGAAACGCTTCGTCCTTCGCTGCGATCGTTGACATCGTCGCCCATCCCATGCTAAGTTGCCACCCGCCAGTTTACAGAATCTCGAAAATATGTCAACAAGTTTGCCGTCCGGCGACGGCCGCCGAATAACGGGTAGGTCATTACTGACCGAATGTTAGGGCACTGACGCGTCCTGTCAAGCCAAGGACGCTTCGGGCGGGTCACCCACCCCTGTCGCCGGCCCGCGATCCGGACGGTCGAGCGTGCGGACAGCCCGAGATTCGCAGCAAGAAGTGCTCGCCACGTGCGACTCACCCGCGGAGTAAGACGCTCATGAATCTGCAGTTAGTGGACTGGGTCATCATCGGCAGCCTGCTCGCCCTTCTGATCGCCATCACGTTAGGCAGCCGTCATCACATGAAGAGCGTCGCGGATTTCCTCGCCGCGGGCCGCTGCGCGGGCCGATACCTGATCTGCGTGTCCGAGGGTGCGGCCGGCCTCGGGGCCATCACGCTGGTGGCCTTCTGGGAAATGTACGCCCAGCGCGGGTTCACCGCAGTCTGGTGGAACCTGCCCAACTGGCCCATCCTCTTCATCATCGCCTTGACCGGCTGGGTCGCCTATCGCTTCCGCCAGACCCGGGCCCTGACGCTCGCCCAATTCTTCGAGATGCGCTACAGCCGAAACTTCCGCATCTTCGCCGGATTCGTAGCGTTTCTCTGCGGCGTGATTAACTTCGGCATCTTCCCCGCGGTCGGCACGCGGTTCTTCATCTACTTCTGCGGTTTGCCTTCACACTTCGAATTTGCCGGCGTCGAGTGGAGCACGTACGCCACGCTCATGGGCGGCCTGCTGTTGCTTTGTCTGTTTTTCACGTTCACCGGCGGCCAGATCGCCATCATTCTCACCGATTTCCTCCAGGGTCTGGTCACGCTGGCCATCCTGGTCATCACCGTCGGCCTTTTGCTGAGCAAGGTTGAATGGCACAACGTAACCAGCGCGTTGATGACCGCGCCGCCCGGTGAATCGCTCCTGAATCCGTTCGACATGGAAAAGGCCACCGGCTTCAACACGCGGTACTTCCTCATCCTGTACTTTGCCTGGTTCTACAACTGGATGGCCTGGCAGGGCACACAGGGCTTCAATGCTTCGGCCAAGAGCCCGCACGAGCAGAGAATGGCCAAGGTGCTCGGCACGTGGCGTTATTTCGCCCAGGAGCTGCTCATTCCCATCGTGGCCATCTGCGCGATCGCCTTCCTCATGCATCCGGAGCTGTTTCCATCAGCGGCCAACGCTCGCGACGCTTTGGACGCCATCGAAAACGAAAAGATTCGTTCCCAGATGAGCGTTCCGCTCGCCCTGAGCCGCCTCTTGCCCGCGGGTCTCATGGGGGGACTCGGAGCCATGATGCTCGCCGCCTTCATCAGCAATCACAACTCCTATCTGCACTCATGGGGCAGCATTTTCATCCAGGACGTGGTCATGCCCCTGCGCGGCCGGCCATTCACGCCGAAGACCCACCTCCTGCTGCTCCGGCTATCGATTCTCGCCGTGGCTGTCTTCATCTATCTGTTCAGCCTCAAGTACGAGCAGAGCCAGTATATCCTCATGTTCTTCCGCATCACCGGCGGCATCTACCTGGGCGGAGCCGGCGCGGTGATCATCGGCGGGCTCTACTGGAAGCGAGGCACGACGCTGGCGGCCTGGGCGGCCATGCTCATCGGAGCGATTGCTTCACTGATCGGGCTGTTCCTGCTCGAGTTCAACGCCCAGAAGGTGATCGAGATGGGACATGGTTGGCTCGGGCAGGCCATGCTCTGGACGCAGGCCAACATCACCGGCCAGGACATGATGTTCATCTGCTCGTTGCTGGCCATCGCGGGGTATATCGTCTTCTCGCGCGTACAACCGCATCGGCCCTTCGACTTCGACCGGCTGCTGCACCGCGGCCAGTATGCCCAGGATGGTGAAGCCATCGAAATGCCCAAGACCGGCCTGAGTCTGCTGCGGGTCGGGCCCGAGTACACACGGTTCGACAAGCTGATCTACCTCGCCTCCATGCTATGGATGGTCATGTGCGGCGTGATCTTCGTCATCGGTCTGGTCTGGCACAAGACGTGGGGAACAACCGCGCAAGGTTGGGCTGCCTTCTGGTACTACCTGGTCTGGCTGGCCATGATCATGGGCTCGATCATCCTCGTGTGGTTCGCCGTCGGCGGCATTCGCGACATGATCGACATGTTCGCCCGCCTGCGGACCATGACCCGCGACGAAACTGACGACGGCATGGTCCGTGACTCATGAACTATGAGCTATGAGGTGTGAGCAGTGAGCCATAATTATGGCGCTGGCTGATAGCTGGCAGCTGATAGCAATTACACAACCACCTCAGCGGCCATGCGCTCGAGGTTCTCCGCCGTGCGGGCCAGGGCCTCGGCCAGCGGTGTGCCCGCCGGTGTGATGCACTGGTAACTCCGAAGGATCTTCAGTGCGTCCTCGGCCCCTTCCCCGACGCTCCCGACCAGCGCCACCACCGGCACGCCGACCGCCTGTCCGGCCCGGCCCACGCCCGCAATAACCTTGCCCATCATGGATTGGCCATCGAGTCGGCCCTCGCCGGTGATGATCAGATCCGCCCCACGGATGCGCTCGTGCAGCCGGGTCGCATCCATGACGATGTCGATGCCGGGTCGCAATCGCGCGCCGCAGAATGCCACTAATCCGGCACCAAGCCCACCCGCAGCCCCGGCGCCGGGAAACTCACGGACATCCTTACCCAGATCACGTTCGATGAGCTCAGCCAAGTGGGCCAGCCCGCGATCCAGGAGCTCGACCTGCTCAGGCGTGGCCCCCTTTTGTGGGCCGTAGACCGCCGCCGCCCCGCGCGAGCCGAGCAGCGGGTTGTCCACGTCGCATGCCACTTCGATCGCGGTCTTGGCCAGACGTGCGTCGCGACCGTCCACGACAATGCGCGAAATGTCCAGCAGATCGCCGCCGGTCAGCGGCCGGTCAAACCGCCGGCCGTCCGCACGCAGGAACGTCACGCCCAACGCCTGCGCGGCTCCCGTGCCGCCGTCCGTCGTCGCGCTGCCGCCGATGCCGATGAGGATGCGCGAGACGCCGGCGTCCAACGCTGCCCGGATCAGTTCACCCGTGCCGTATGTTGTCGTTCGCGTGGGATCACGGCGATCGACCGGGACCAACGCCAGCCCGGACGCGGCCGCCATCTCGATGACCGCTGTCCGGCCATCGCCCAGCACGCCCCACGCCGCTTCCACCGGCCGGCCGAGCGGATCGCTCACGCGGGTTTGCCGCGGCGAACCGCCGGTCGCACTGAGCAGCGCATCGACCGTGCCGTCGCCGCCGTCGGCCATGGGCACCAGATCCACTTGCGCATCGGGCAGCACGCGGCGGATGCCGCGTTCGATTGCCCGCGCCACCTCCCGCGCCGACAGCGCCTCCTTGAACTTGTCCGGCGCGATGACAATCTTCAACGGTCAACCCTCCTCCTTGACGCGTCGCCGCGTCACCGCGTCGCCGTGTCGTCCTTGCCCCTCGTCACCGCGATGCCAACTCGCCTTCGAGCACTTGAATGTAGTGCCGCTGCACCCGGTACACGCGGAAGCGAACCTTCTCGCCGCGGCGGACGCGCTCGAGGAGCAAGCCCAGCTCTTCCATGTCGCTCGGGAAATATCGACCGATGCCCACGATGATGAGGTTCTCGCGGAAGCCGGCCTGATCCGCAGGGCTGCCCGGTTCGACGTCGGTAATCAGCAGGCCGCCCGGCAAATCCAACTTTTGGGCCTGAGCGGCGGTGAGCGGCTGGACCATCAGACCGAACTTCTTTCGCATCAGCTCGGCGCCGTCCGGTACGGGAATCGCCCGGGGCTGAATCGAGGCGGTAAACCGCTTGTTCCCGCGTTTGAGCTCGAGCGTCAGCGGCTTGCGGCCGTCGATGTTCAGCACGTACACGTAATAGTCCAGATCCTGCCGGATGGGCTGACCGTCCACGCGCAGCACTTCGTCGCCCACTTCCACACCCGCCCGTTCGGCCGGCCCGAAGGCCTCGACCACGTAGACCCGGTCGCGCCATCCCAGCCGCAGGCCGATCTGGATGCGCCGCCGCTGCTCCACCGACAGCATCTCGGGCAGCAGCTTGCGCACGGTGTCCACGGGAATGGCAAAACCGATGTTCTGGGCGTCGCTGCGAATGGCCGTGTTCAGCCCGATGACTTCGCCGAGGATGTTCAACAACGGCCCGCCCGAGTTGCCTCGGTTGATGCTGGTATCGGTCTGGATGAGATCCCGGTACGTCACGTCCGGCGAGACGGCCAGTTCGCGATTGGTCGCGCTGATGATGCCGGTGGTCACCGTGTGCTCGTAGCCCAGCGGATTGCCGATGGCGATCACCGTTTCGCCGATCATCAAATCGTGGCTGCGGCCCAGCGTGATCGCGGGGAACGGGCCCTTGTCCTTCAGCTTGAGCACCGCCAGGTCGTGCTGCTCGTCCACCGCGACCGCCTCGGCCTCGTGCTCGGTCTTGTTGGCGAAGACCACCTTGAGTTTGGCGGCCCGGGCCACCACGTGAGCGTTGGTGATGACGTAGCCGTCGGGATGGATGACCGCGCCGCTGCCCAGGCTGGTCTGCTCGTAACGCTGTTTGCGGTCGCCGAACAGCCGCGGGTCGAACAACTCGTCGAAGGGACTGAAGCGGACGGTCCGCTCCACCACCTGCGTGGCCGCGATGTTCACGACAGCGTCTTTGGTCCGCTCGAACACATCGACCACCGGCGTGCGACGGGCCCGCTGCGCCGCAGTGAGCTCACCTTCGGCGGCCGCCGGAGGAACCGCCATCCCCGCCAGCAGAACCGCCGCCATCAACATGCCCGATCCGACACACGGTCTTGCGATGCTCGTGCGTTTCGTTCTCATACGCATGCGAATGAGTATAACGGAATACGGCTTCTCTCTGGAAAACCAGACGAGCGCGGTCTGCTCACCCTGTCGCCCGCCGCTGCGGCTTGCGCTCCCGCACTCGCTCGACCGTCCGGCGCAACTGCGGGGCCTGGACGCGCTCGAGCCGGGCGATCATCGCCTCCAACACGCCCCGCGACGCGTCGTAGGGCCGCCGCGTGGTGGCCAGCGCGATGAACCAACGGACCAGGCCGCGGTAGTCGTCGAGGTGGATGGACTCCGCCGCGATTCGCTTGCGCTGCGTGTCCATGTTGTGGTAGTTGCCCAGAGCCACGCATAACCCCGTGGCGTCGTAGCCCTCCGCGTAGTAGACGGTGGACTCGCATGTTCCGCCATCCATGAGCTTGCGCTGGAACTTGAAGTCCTTCGACTTCCTGGCCAGATCCTCGGCCACCAGCCGGCAGAACGCGGTCAGGCCGGG